>NZ_SNVY01000025.1:0-1016 GCF_004361975.1 Buttiauxella sp. JUb87 | reverse complement strand
GTTACGTAGCCTCCGGTATTAATCGTCGTATCCGTCGCCGTGTCACCAGTATTGACGATGAAACGTCCACCATTCTCAAGCAGAACATTACTGGCGATGCCTGTTGCTGCATCAATGGAGAAGGCACCCAGGGCATTCGTGCCACTGACGGTGGCGTCAGTATTCGTAACAAGCGCAGCTCCACTGTTTTGTATCACACCGAGAGCTGTACCACCTGCATTAACCTGTAACTTCCCCCCGCTGTTCACTGTTGTGTCATTAGCCGTGCCACCGCCTTCAACATACTGCCCACCACCGTTAATTACTGTGCTATTAGCTATGCCTCCGTTGTAAATATATTGTTCGCCGCCGTTAATTACTGTGCCATTAGCAATACCCCCGGAAAGCTTTTGTATACCACCTTCAATTACGGTGTCATTCGCCGTACCACCATAAATGACTTGTTGTCCATATTTAGAGATTGTAGTACCGTTCGCTGTGCCACCGCCATTGACGTCTTGCCTGCCCCATTTTCCGTCTGAGCCACGAATAACAGTACCTATCGCTACACCTCCGCCGTAAACGGATTGCTTGCCATAGCTCTCGATCACGGTATTAGATGTTATGCCACCGCTGTTAACATTCTGCCTGCCACTGTTGTAGATCGTAGTTGATATCGCGATACCACCATCGTTAACGTTCTGAAGGCCGCTGGTGTAGATCGCGGTGTTTGTCACAGTGCCACCAGAATTAACGTTTTGAGTGTTTCCAGAAGACAGCACCTCGTCAAATACCGCCATCCCGTCATCCACCTCAGCAGTGAACGCATTCACCACCCCGGGAAGGACCGCCACCGCCAGTACCGACAGTTTCCCTGTCAGGGCCGCACGACGCGCCACACCTTTGCCACAGCTTTTGCAGTGCTCTGATACCGGCACCCAGGCTTCCCTGACATTATCCCAGACCAGACGATAGATATGATTTAAACCACTGTACATTGGATTTCCCTTGTAGCTTTGTCGATAAAATGAGTGTGT
>NZ_SNVY01000024.1:0-1070 GCF_004361975.1 Buttiauxella sp. JUb87 | reverse complement strand
ATGTTTGTCCCTGCTCCTGAGGTGCCCACGCAATCCGGGCCACTTGGTATTCGTTACGACTTCAATGATGGTGCCCGCGTGTTGCTGCCTTCCGGGCAGTGGCGTGTCGAAATCCTTGATGCGGACACCGATAACATGTTGTTCGCCTGCGATGTGGACGAAGGGTGGGTGACCAGCGCTAAAAAATTCTTTGTGCGCTTTAATATCCGGGTCTATATCCGCGGAGAAGCCACACCGGTACTCGACCATACCCTGGGACTGCGTGACCAGGAGGTCATTATTTCGTTTCCTGTGGGCACGCTCGGCGACCTTGTTGGCTGGGTGCCCTATGCAGAGCGTTTCCGCAAGCAGCACCAGTGTCAGCTTGAGTGCTCGATGGGCGCGCTGATAATCGAACTTTTTGCCGGCAGTTACCCGGATATTCGTTTCACTGAGCCCGCAAAATGTACCGGTCGTCAGCCTTATGCCACCTACCGTATTGGCTTGTTCTTCAAAGGTGATTTGAATAACCAGCCGATTGATTTTCGCATGGTGGGACTGCACCGCACGGCCGGGCATATCCTCGGCGTCGACTCCGCTGAAATCGTTCCGCAACTGTCCCTGAACGCACCGCGCACTATTGAGCAACCTTACGTCTGCATTGCCACCAAAGCGTCCTGCCAGGCCAAGTTCTGGAATAACGGCACCGGCTGGGACGAGGTGGTGACTTACCTGAAAGCGCAGGGATACCGCGTCCTGTGCATAGACCAGCAGGCCACTGTCGGTCAGGGGTTTGTCTGGAATCACATCCCTCACGGGGCGGAAGACTTCACCGGTGATATTCCCCTGCCTGAACGGGTGGCACTGTTACAGCACGCCGACTTTTTCATCGGGCTGTCCAGCGGACTGAGCTGGCTGGCCTGGGCCTGCCGAATTCCGGTGGTGATGATAAGCGGCTTCACGCTACCGAACTGTGAGTTTGACACTGCACACCGCGTCTTTAATCCGCATGTGTGTAACGGCTGCTGGGATGACGTGCGTATTGATTTTGACCATAAAGATTTTTTCTGGTGCCCACGCCACAAGGGCAC
>NZ_SNVY01000023.1:1411-2623 GCF_004361975.1 Buttiauxella sp. JUb87 | reverse complement strand
CTTAGTCTCTCAACCAAAACACCTTCGGTGTTGTAAGGTTAAGCCTCACGGATCATTAGTACTGGTTAGCTCAACGTATCGCTACGCTTACACACCCAGCCTATCAACGTCGTAGTCTTCAACGTTCCTTCAGGACCCTTAAAGGGTCAGGGAGAACTCATCTCGGGGCAAGTTTCGCGCTTAGATGCTTTCAGCGCTTATCTTTTCCGCATTTAGCTACCGGGCAATGCCATTGGCATGACAACCCGAACACCAGTGATGCGTCCACTCCGGTCCTCTCGTACTAGGAGCAGCCCCCCTCAATTCTCCAGCGCCCACGGCAGATAGGGACCGAACTGTCTCACGACGTTCTAAACCCAGCTCGCGTACCACTTTAAATGGCGAACAGCCATACCCTTGGGACCTACTTCAGCCCCAGGATGTGATGAGCCGACATCGAGGTGCCAAACACCGCCGTCGATATGAACTCTTGGGCGGTATCAGCCTGTTATCCCCGGAGTACCTTTTATCCGTTGAGCGATGGCCCTTCCATTCAGAACCACCGGATCACTAAGACCTGCTTTCGCACCTGCTCGAGCCGTCACTCTCGCAGTCAAGCTAGCTTATGCCTTTGCACTAACCTCACGATGTCCGACCGTGATTAGCTAACCTTCGTGCTCCTCCGTTACGCTTTAGGAGGAGACCGCCCCAGTCAAACTACCCACCAGACACTGTCCGCAACCCGGATTACGGGTCTACGTTAGAACACCAGCCATTAAAGGGTGGTATTTCAAGGTTGGCTCCACAAGAACTGGCGTCCTCGCTTCAAAGCCTCCCACCTATCCTACACATCAAGGACCAGTGTTCAGTGTCAAGCTATAGTAAAGGTTCACGGGGTCTTTCCGTCTTGCCGCGGGTACACTGCATCTTCACAGCGATTTCAATTTCACTGAGTCTCGGGTGGAGACAGCCTGGCCATCATTACGCCATTCGTGCAGGTCGGAACTTACCCGACAAGGAATTTCGCTACCTTAGGACCGTTATAGTTACGGCCGCCGTTTACCGGGGCTTCGATCAAGAGCTTCAGCTTGCGCTTAACCCCATCAATTAACCTTCCGGCACCGGGCAGGCGTCACACCGTATACGTCCACTTTCGTGTTTGCACAGTGCTGTGTTTTTAATAAACAGTTGCAGCCAGCTGGTATCTTCGACTGCCTTCAGCTCCACAATCGC
>NZ_SNVY01000023.1:0-1320 GCF_004361975.1 Buttiauxella sp. JUb87 | reverse complement strand
GCGTCGCTGCCGCAGCTTCGGTGCATGGTTTAGCCCCGTTACATCTTCCGCGCAGGCCGACTCGACCAGTGAGCTATTACGCTTTCTTTAAATGATGGCTGCTTCTAAGCCAACATCCTGGCTGTCTGTGCCTTCCCACATCGTTTCCCACTTAACCATGACTTTGGGACCTTAGCTGGCGGTCTGGGTTGTTTCCCTCTTCACGACGGACGTTAGCACCCGCCGTGTGTCTCCCGTGATAACATTCTTCGGTATTCGGAGTTTGCATCGGGTTGGTAAGCCGGGATGGCCCCCTAGCCGAAACAGTGCTCTACCCCCGAAGATGAGTTCACGAGGCGCTACCTAAATAGCTTTCGGGGAGAACCAGCTATCTCCCGGTTTGATTGGCCTTTCACCCCCAGCCACAAGTCATCCGCTAATTTTTCAACATTAGTCGGTTCGGTCCTCCAGTTAGTGTTACCCAACCTTCAACCTGCCCATGGCTAGATCACCGGGTTTCGGGTCTATACCCTGCAACTTAACGCCCAGTTAAGACTCGGTTTCCCTGCGGCTCCCCTATACGGTTAACCTTGCTACAGAATATAAGTCGCTGACCCATTATACAAAAGGTACGCAGTCACCCCATAAAAGAGGCTCCCACTGCTTGTACGTACACGGTTTCAGGTTCTGTTTCACTCCCCTCGCCGGGGTTCTTTTCGCCTTTCCCTCACGGTACTGGTTCACTATCGGTCAGTCAGGAGTATTTAGCCTTGGAGGATGGTCCCCCCATATTCAGACAGGATACCACGTGTCCCGCCCTACTCTTCGAGTTCACAGCATGTGCATTTTTGTGTACGGGAGTATCACCCTGTACCCTGCGACTTTCCAGACGCTTCCACTAATACACAAACTGATTCAGACTCTGGGCTGCTCCCCGTTCGCTCGCCGCTACTGGGGGAATCTCGGTTGATTTCTTTTCCTCGGGGTACTTAGATGTTTCAGTTCCCCCGGTTCGCTTCGTTAAGCTATGTATTCACTTAACGATAGTGCAACGAATTGCACTGGGTTTCCCCATTCGGAAATCGTCGGTTATAACGGTTCATATCACCTTACCGACGCTTATCGCAGATTAGCACGTCCTTCATCGCCTCTGACTGCCAGGGCATCCACCGTGTACGCTTAGTCGCTTAACCTCACAACCCGAAGATGTCTCGTAAGACACAATCGTATGTTGCGAAAATTTGAGAGACTCGAACATATCGTATTCCCATTCCTTATTACGGAGGAATGAGACGACATGTCGTTTCAATTTTCAGCTTGTTCCGGATTTTTAAAGAGCAA
>NZ_SNVY01000022.1:0-2661 GCF_004361975.1 Buttiauxella sp. JUb87 | reverse complement strand
AATGCAGTCGCTTTATTACCGGCAAGCAGGTTATCGGGCATATCACCCGACTGCGGCAGGCCACGGTGCCTGCCACTCTGAACTCAGACGGTGAGACCCCCTCCCGCTCTTCACATACTCATTTTATCGACAAAGCTACAAGGGAAATCCAATGTACAGTGGTTTAAATCATATTTATCGTCTGGTCTGGGATAATGTCAGGGAAGCCTGGGTGCCGGTATCAGAGCACTGCAAAAGCTGTGGCAAAGGTGTGGCACGTCGTGCGGCACTGACAGGGAAGTTGTCGATACTGGCGGTGGCGGTGCTTCCCGGGGTGGTGAATGCGTTCACTGCTGAAGTGGATACGGGTATAACTGTGACCGGAGAGACTGTGGACGCAGGTACGCAGAATATTAATAATGGCGGTACTGCGTCAGCAACCACAGTTAGTGCCGGGGGCATTCAAAACGTTAATAATGGTGGTGCGTCAATAGGGACGACTATTATTACCGGTACTCAAAACGTTAATAGTGGCGGTGTAGCGACGGGGACCAGATTCTATCATGACGGTGATGGCGGTGATGCTCTTGATGGGGGCACTCAAAACGTCAACGACGGTGGTATTTCCAATGACACTTTTGTTGGTTGGTATAGTGTGCAAAATGTCTATGCCGGCGGCGTTGTTAACAACACCGAAATTGGTGGTACGGGCACCCAGAACATTAACGGCGGCACGGCGATAGGTATTTCTAGCTACAACGGCACTCAAAACGTCAATGACGGTGGTGTAGCATACGACACTATTCTCGATGGTTCGAGTAGACAAAACATCAACAGCGGTGGCGTAGTATACGACACCACGATTAGGTGGGGCACTCAAAACGTCAATGGCGGTGTAGCATCCGGCAATATTCTCAATCAGACAGATTCTACACAAAACATCAACAACGGCGGTATAGCGAATGACACTACTGTTAAAGGTGGCGTTCAACATGTTAATTCCGGCGGTATAGCGAATGACACTACTGTTAATGGTGGCGCTCAACATGTTAATTCCGGCGGCATAACGAATAACACCGTTATTATCGGTGGGTCTTCGTATGTCAGCAACGGCGGCATAACTAATGGCACCATTGTTAATGGCGTGTGGGAACAAGTCTTGTCCGGCGGCACAGCCAACGGCACTACCGTAAACAATACAGGTTTGCAAGCTGTTGAAATTGGTGCGGTTGCCAATGACACAATCGTTAACGCGGGTGGCCTGCAAGAAGTCCGCGGCGGTACAGCCAATGGTACGACAATTAACGCTACAGGCTTACAAAAAGTCTTCAACGGCGGCATAGCCAATGACACCATAATTAATGCTGGCTTGCAAACTATTGAAAGTGGCGGCGTGGCTAACACTACCACTGTTAATGAGGGTGGCAAACAAGAAGTTAAAACGGGTGCCACAGCGAACGACACAACCGTTAACACCGGTGGGATGCTGGATATTGCCGCAGGCGCAACAGCTTCCGGTGTCATTCAAAGCAGTGGTGCTGCGCTTGTTACGAATACCGATGCCACCGTCAGTGGCACGAATGCATTGGGTACGTTCACCATCGATGCGGCAACGCATACCGCCAGTAATGTCCTGCTCGAGAATGGCGGGCTTTTCTCAATCAACTTCGGCGGCTTAGCCTACGACACTACTGTTAATAACGGAGGAGAGGCTGATATTAATCTTGGTGGTATAGCGTTAGGCACGACCGTTAACACTGGTGGGCTGGTCGACGTTAACGGAGGTGGCACCGCGTTCGACACTATTGTTAATACCGGAGGAACAGTTAACGTTAACTCCGGCGGTTTGGTCTCGGATCTGACTGTCAACGGTGGAGCAGGCTACATCTACACCGGTGCTACCCTGGGTGGTGATGTGTCCGTCACGTCCGGTGGTCAGTTAACGGTGACTGCGGGCGCAGTGACTGACAGTGCAAATATGACCCTGTCGGATTCCGGTGCACTGTATCTGGACAACACCTCAGCAGTCAGTGGCAGCAATACGCAGTACAATATGGGTGCCATGGCCATGGATGGCGGCAGTGTTCACTATGAACAAAGTGGCTACGCTGACCTGACCATGACGAGTCTGGAGGGGACGGGAGCATTTTATATGAACACCGAAGTCGCGACGCTGCAGAGCGACACCCTGACAGTGACGGGCGAGGCTAACGGCGACTTTGATGTGTTTATCGCCGATACCGGGGTGAGTCCGACGTCAGACAGCAGCATGCAGATGATACAGACCGGTGGCGGTGATGCGGAATTCAACCTGGCCAACAATGGCGGTGTCGTGGATGTGGGGACCTACCAGTATTATCTGGTGGACAATGGTAATGACACCTGGTCGCTTGCCCCGACCCCGGTAGAGCCTACACACCCTATTGAGATTGTGCCACCTGTCCCGACGCATCCTATTGAGATCGTGCCACCGACAGAGCCGGTAGATCCGCCGGTAGAGCCAGTTGAGCCACCAACAGGACCGGTAGATCCGACTGAGCCGGTAGAGCCAGTTGAGCCACCAACAGGACCGGTAGATCCGACTGAGCCGGTAGACCCGACAACCCCACCAGTGGTCCCGGTAGAGCCAGCACCGCCGTCAGAAATGACGATATCGCCAAGTACGGCAGCGGTGCTTTCCAT
>NZ_SNVY01000021.1:0-6171 GCF_004361975.1 Buttiauxella sp. JUb87 | reverse complement strand
TCAGCGCAGCACCGCTGTTTTGTACAACCCCAACAGCAGTACCACCCGCAACAACCTCAAATAGCCCCCCGCTGTTAACGGTCGTATCGCTGGCAGTAGCACCTGCATAGATATATTGCCAGCCACCCTCGTTAATGGTGGTCGTTGTCGCCGTACCAGCTACGCCATGAAAAGCACCGGCATTCACCGTGGTATCCATCGCTGTACCGCCAGCCGCAACGTCCTGTCGGCCCTGTGAACCCGTTCCCCAGATAGTGGTCGATATCGCTGTACCGCCGCTATTGACGGTCATGGCGCCACCGCCATTAATAGTGGTACCACTGGCCGTGTCGCCGGTGTTGACGGTGAAACGTCCGCCACTATCAAGCAGGACATTACTGGCTGTGCCTGTTGCTGCATCAATGGAGAAGGCACCCAGGGCATTCGTGCCACTGACCGTGGCATCGGTATTCGTATTCAGCACGGCACCGCTGTTTTGCGTGACCCCAAGAGCAGTCGCGCCCGCTGAAACAAACAACATACCACCGCTATTCACAGTAGTGTCGTTCGCTGTGCCTCCCTGCACATCCTGCTTACCACCCGCATTGACAGTGGTACGATTCGTTGTGCCCGTAGTCTGGATAAATTGAACACTCCCGGACTCAACTAAGGTATCATTGGCAATGCCAGTATCGCGGACAACCTGATGACCACCGGAATTAAGGATGGAACCATTGGCTGTGCCCAGAACGTCTTGCTTGGCAGAGTTTTTAACAGTAACGTTATTAACCACGCCGCCAGCGTTAACACTTTGTTGACCGGCGAATAATGTTGAACCGTTCGCGGTACCGCCAGAGTGGATGGTTTCGTAGCCTCCGGAAAGAACGCTGTCATTGAGAATGCCACCTGCGTAGACGTTTACAACACCACCGCTGTTAACGGTGTCGTTTGCTGTCCCGCCGTCGTTGACGTTCTGGGTACCACCGCCGTTCACCTGCGTCATTGAGGCGGAGCCACCACTGTTGACGTGTTGAATACCACCGGTATTGATTGTGGTTGCTGACGCAGTACCGCCATTATTAATATTCTGCGTACCTGCGGCCACAGTCTCTCCGGTCACAGTTATACCCGTATCCACTTCAGCAGTGAACGCATTCACCACCCCGGGAAGCACCGCCACCGCCAGTATCGACAATTTTCCTGTCAGAGCTGCACGACGCGCCACACCTTTGCCACAGCTTTTGCAGTGCTCTGACACCGGCACCCACGCTTCCCTGACACTATCCCAGACCAGACGATAAATATGATTTAAACCACTGTACATTGGATTTCCTGTATAGCTGAATTGATAATATAAGTGTGTGGAACGAGTAACTCTGCTAGAGGCTGTTTTGAAGCAAAGGTAAATACTATTATTTTGAATACCCTACGACGGTGGCGAGACAGTTAACTTTAAAAATAAATACTCTCGCTGGGTTAACAATAATAAAATGCCACGCAAGCAAAAATACAGGTGGCTTCTGTCAATATACCGGGCGCACTAATAACCCCGACCAATACCACCCGGGATTATTATTTGCGGAATATTTAAAAAAAATCACTAACTTAAGAAAACGAACTGGATGACAGTGCCTTTGGGAGGCAACAATCGAATACTTTATGAGCGCTATAATGCAATACCGCAGGGTGAATGACAAAAACAGGTTTGTTTATTTTTAAATGAATTTTCTTGAGCGTTTCTTTGTCGACTGAAATGTTGTTTTTTTGTTTATTTATGAGAGTTCCAGAAATGAATCCCATCCAGTACAGCCTGTTAGAAGCGCCTTTCCGCAATACGATAAATGAATTCAGAAAACCATGGGGACACGATGAAATTCAAAACTATAATTTAGTTATGTGAATGTATTTTTATTGTTAAATCATTCACTGCTATTTTCAATATTCATATATCCGCCAAAAAATATCAATTCGTTATTAAGAGCTCCATAAAAAACACAGGGCTTACGCCCTGTGTTTTCCTTCAGCCTGTCAGCACTCAGGACATCAGAATGACCAGGAGACCCCCAGGTGCGCCGTCAGTGGCTCGTCAACCTGCTTACCATGTGAGTAACTGGCATTCACATTCACATTGATGGTGTCTGTCACCTTCGCATTCACACCCACCTGATAAATACCGCGTGAGCCGCTCAGGTCGTTGGTGAAGTGGTCTTCATTGACTTTCACATCATTGCTGTCAATGAACTCCTGGGCCAGCGCCGCACGGAAGTAAGGCTGGATTTTCGAACCATTCACCTCGAAGTTATGCCCCACCTGCACACCCACTTCGCCCACCATGGAACGCTGATTATCCACCTGCGCTTTCATGCCGTTCGACAGCGTGTAATTACTGCTGTCACTGACAAAGGCACTCATGCCCACATACGGTGCCACATAGGTCTCATCAAACCAGAAATACTTCCCGGTCTGCAGATGTGCACCGATACCGTTGGCATCATAGTTACCATAAGCCCGGCTGCCGCTGTTCATCTGCGCATTCACATCGTGAGCAAAGCGGTTGGCTTTCAGCACACCGTCCACATAGAAACCGGAGTTATGCATGTAGCTGCCGTAACCCCCGACAGAGTAGGAATCCACCTCGCCATCCCCGCCACGGTCAAACTCCATGTCAGAATTACTGTAGGAGGTGAAGCCACCGAAGGTGAACACACCATCACCGGCTTCAACGGACTTGTCCACCCCGAGGGTAAGACCGTTGATACCCATGTCATAACCGGCACCGGCTGAAGAGCTCACGCCAAAGTTATTGAAGTTGTACTGTGCCCAGACACTGGTTTCATGCTCAAACGAACGCACCTGGTCCAGACGGCCACGTACCGTGTCCAGTTCAGCCTTGAATATCAGCGGGTCTGCTGTGGCCATGGAGAGCACCGCTGCCGTACTTGGCGATATCGTCATTTCTGACGGCGGTGCTGGCTCTACCGGGACCACTGGAGGGGTTGTCGGGTCTACCGGTGTCGTCGGATCTATCGGTACTACTGGCTCTACCGGTGGGTCTATCGGCTCTACCGGTGGGTCTATCGGCTCTACCGGCGGGTCTACTGGGTCTACCGGCGCTGTCGGAGAAAGTGACCAGGTGTCATTCCCGTTGTCCACCAGATGATACTGGTAGGTCCCCACATCCACGACACCGCCATTGTTGGCCAGGGTGAATTCCGCATCCCCGCCACCGGTCTCTATCATCTGCATGCTGCTGTCTGACGTCGGACTCACCCCGGTATCGGCGATAAACACATCAAAGTCGCCGTTAGCCTCGCCCGTCACTGTCAGAGTGTCGCTCTGCAGCGTCGCGACTTCGGTGTTCATATAAAATGTTCCCGCCCCCTCCAGGCTGGTCATGGTCAGGTCGGCATAGCCACTTTGTTCATAGTAAACACTGCCGCCATCCATGGTCATGGCACCCATGCTGTACTGCGTATTGCTGCCACTGACTGCTGAGGTGTTGTCCAGATACAGTGCACCGGAATCCGACAGGGTCATATTTGCACTGTCAGTCACTGCGCCCGCAGTCACCGTTAACTGACCACCGGACGTGACGGAGACATCGCCACCCAGGGTGGCACCGGTATAGATGTAGCCTGCACCGCCGTTGACAGTCAGGTCTGTGGCTGTGCCGCCGGTGTTAACATCAACCCTACCCCCAGTGTTCACAGTTGTGTTGTTCGCAGTGTCACCGGTATTGATGGTGAAAATGCCACCATTCTCGAGCAGGACATTACTGGCGATGCCCGTTGTCGCATTGATGTAGAAATCCCCCAACGCATTAGCACCACTGGCGGTCGCATCAGTATTCGTGACAAGAGCAGCCCCTGTGTTTTGAATAACACCGACCGCTGTTGCGCCAGCAGCAATATCCATCACCCCACCGCTGTTAACGGCTGTGTCGTTCGCTGTGGCACCCGTTTTGACTTCCTGTTTGCCACCCTCATTAACGGTGGTGCCATTAGCAATGCCACCGGCATGCACCTGTTCCAGGCCACCGTTAACAGTCGTGCCACTGGTTATGCCATTAACGTTAACTGCCCCACCAGTGTTCACTGTTGTGCCGTTCGCGGTGTCAGCAGTATTGACGGTGAAAATACCACCACTATCAAGCAGAACATTACCGGCGATGCCTGTTGCTGCATCAATGGAGAAGGCACCCAGTGCATTCGTGCCACTGACGGTGGCATCGGTATTCGTGACAAGTGCAGCACCGCTGTTTTGAACGACACCGACAGCAGTTGAGCCTGTATTAACAGTCAACAATCCCCCGGTGTTCACTGTTGTGTTATTGGCAACGCCACCGGCGAGGACCTTTTGTTCACCCGTAGCATTGACTGTCGTGTCATTGGCTGTGGTACCGTTTTCGACTTGCTGGAAACCACCATTCACTGTAGTGCCATTGGCTATAGCGCCACTTTTGAGAGCCTCATAGGCACCATTTAAAACGGTGTCATTGCTTATGCCATAGACATCAAAACCACCCGCGTTGACTGTAGTGTTATTAGCAACGCCCCCGGCATTAACGGTTACGTAGCCTCCGGTATTAATCGTCGTATCCGTCGCCGTGTCACCAGTATTGACGATGAAACGTCCACCATTCTCAAGCAGGACATTACTGGCGGTGCCCGTTGCCGCATCGATGGAAAACGCACCCAGGGCATTCGTGCCACTGACCGTGGCATCGGTATTCGTCTTCAGCGCAGCACCGCTGTTTTGTACAACCCCAACAGCAGTACCACCCGCAACAACCTCAAATAGCCCCCCGCTGTTAACGGTCGTATCGCTGGCAGTAGCACCTGCATAGATATATTGCCAGCCACCCTCGTTAATGGTGGTCGTTGTCGCCGTACCAGCTACGCCATGAAAAGCACCGGCATTCACCGTGGTATCCATCGCTGTACCGCCAGCCGCAACGTCCTGCCTGCCCTGTGAACCCGTTCCCCAGATAGTGGTCGATATCGCTGTACCGCCGCTATTGACGTCCATGCTGCCGCCGGCATTAACAGTGGTACCACTGGCCGTGTCACCGGTGTTGACGGTGAGTTTCCCACCGTTCTCAAGAATAACATTACTGGCGGTGCCTGTTGCTGCATCAATGGAGAAGGCACCCAGTGCATTCGTGCCACTGACGGTAGCATCGGTATTCGTGACAAGCGCAGCACCGCTGTTTTGCGTGACCCCGAAAGCAGCCGCACCCGCTGAAACACGCAACATACCACCGCTATTCACAGTAGTGTCGTTCGCTGTGCCTCCCTGTATTTCTTGCTTGCCACCTGCGTTGACTGTGGTGCGATTCGTTGTGCCCGTAGTCTGGATGTATTGAATACTCCCGGACTCAACTAAAGTATCATTGGCAATGCCAGTATCGCGGACAACCTGATGACCACCGGTATTAAGGATGGAACCATTGGCTGTGCCCAGAACGTCTTGCTTGGCAGAGTTTTTAACAGTAACGTTATTAACCACGCCGCCAGCGTTAACACTTTGTTGACCGGCGAATAATGTTGAACCGTTCGCGGTGCCGCCAGAGTGGATGGTTTCGTAGCCTCCGGAAAGAACGCTGTCATTGAGAATGCCACCTGCGTAGACGTTTACAACACCACCGCTGTTAACGGTGTCGTTTGCTGTCCCGCCGTCGTTGACGTTCTGGGTACCACCGCCGTTCACCTGCGTCATTGAGGCGGAGCCACCACTGTTGACGTGTTGAATACCTCCGGTATTGATCCCGGTTACAACTGACTCACCACCAGAGTTGACGTTTTGAATGCCCCCGGTATTGATTGTGGTCACCCTCGCCATACCACCGTCATTGACATTTTGAATGCCCCCGGTATTGATTGTCGTTCTTGCTGCTATACCGCCATTATTAATATTCTGTGTACCTGCGGCTACCACTTCATTAAGTAACACCACCCCATCGTCCACTTCAGCAGTGAACGCATTCACCACACCGGGAAGCACCGCCACCGCCAGTACCGACAGTTTTCCGGTCAGTGCCGCACGACGTGCCACACCTTTGCCACAACTCTTGCAGTGCTCTGACACCGGCACCCACGCTTCCCTGACATTATCCCAGACCAGACGATAGATATGATTTAAACCACTGTACATTGGATTTCCCTTGTAGCTTTGTCGATAAAATGAGTGTGT
>NZ_SNVY01000020.1:0-8540 GCF_004361975.1 Buttiauxella sp. JUb87 | reverse complement strand
TGGGCCCGCGGGCCCACCACCCGGAAAGCGGTGAACGGGTACGCAATTTATTGCGTAGTCGTGAGGCGCTGGACAAGCGAAGCGCGTCAGTTTTCTGATCGCCCGCATTGCGGTGGATGAGCTGAAAGCGAATCCCCGGACGGCAGTCGCAGCTTCGCAGAACAAGAGTGTTTGTAGGTGAGCGGGTTTACCCGTGTACCTACAAACACATATCTTGCCATTTCGTTTCGCCCTTTTTCGGTCACCTTTAGCCCGTTCGCACATAAGCGCACTTAATTGCACATAATGTCATTAAGTGTCATTGTGCCCAGAGTCAGGCGCATAAATTCGCATTAAATATCATTAAATATCATTAAATGACATTACGCCGTCAGAAGGGGAAATTATGGCGCAACGGGGCATGGGACTAGTCGAATTCCGGGCGAATCTAGAGCTGATCACAACGCTGAAAACACAGGGTTACGATCGCAAACGGGTGTACGAAAAACTCGAGGGAAAAACTACGCTGTCCTACTCACAGTTCGTGCGGATCTGGAACAAGGAGTTCAGCGAGGGCAAAGCGACAGCCACTAAAGTAAATCCGGCGGCATCGAAAACCACGAATCCAACAAGCAGCGAAGGCAACAGCCATCAGAGAGACCGTTTCCGCAGACAAACCCGGATTCTCCACGACCCAAGAATGACGGATGAGCGGAGGAAGGAAATTTTCGGGGAGTGACGGGCAGAGCTATGAGCGTAACAGCCAAGGGTAAGTACGGCTGATATGGGGTTCTGTGCCGGAACCGCCGAAATTACCGGCATTACAAATTAGTCGTTTTTTGAGGCATGTTTGGTATGTGCTGACGTGTACGTGTAACAGAACCGACACACTTCACCTATCTTATGCCCTTAGCGGGTTTCGGGCGCAGCGCCGAACCAGTCACAGTGCGCTAGCGCTGTGTATACTGGCTTATATGTTAAACCGGTGTTGTGGGCAAAGTCGATTTGTCATGAAAGAGAGGCATAAAAAGGTGTGACCGTGCGCAAAATCGGCAGCAGACGACATGCCACTTCCTCGCGTTGACAGACTTCGCTAGTCAACACTGCGGCGAGCGGTACTGTTCTAAAAATGGGAAGAAGTTATCAACAGAATCGGGGGATAAAGCTGTGGGAAGAGGTGTACGCAGAGGGAACAGGAAGACAGCAAGGAACAGCCCCTGGGGCTGTTTTTTCATAGGCTTCGCCCTCCTGCCTAAACCAGTGGAGCAAAAGCTCAACGCTGACGTAGACAGAAGTGGCGAAACCTGACAGGACTTAAAGATCCCCACCGTTTCCGATGGGTAGCTCCCTCGTGCGCTCTCCTGTTCCCACCCTGAGGTTTACCCGTTGCAATCCGCCGTTCCATTACTCTGTGGTGGCGTTTTCTCATTCCTACCCGTGCAACTGGGTTCCTGTTAGGTGGTTCGCTCCAAGCTGGACTATATGCACGAACTCCCCGTTTAGTCCGACTACCGCGCCCGTTCAGGTAACTATTCTCTTGAGTCCAACCCTGAAAGACACGAAAAATCGCCAGTGGCGGTAGCCATTGGTAACGGAAACAGTGCGGGAGATGGTCTGTATAGCCGAAGAGCTCTACATTTGACTTGAAGTGTTCCGCTATTCACGGCTACACTGAAAGAACGGATTTGGTGACTGTTCCCGCATGGTTCAGTTACCTTGGTTAAGCAGTTCCCCAACTGACTTAACCTTCGAAAAAACCACCCTAACAGGTGGTTTTTTCGTTTCTGAGCAAGAGATTACGCGCAGGAACAACAGATCTCAAGAAGATCCTTTGAATTAGGTTCCCATGATAGAGCTGCCACTACTGATTCTGGATTGATACAAGGTCCTTTGTTCTCTCTTGTGTCATTTTATCTTTACAGGAGTTCATTGATGTCTCATATGCTTGAGTTCCTGCCTCTATTTGATAAGAAAAAACCTCACAGTTTTTATCTCTAAAATTAAGCCAAGCCCTTTGAGATAATTTAATTTTTTTGATGTATTCATTTTTTAATTCTTCATGTGAATTATACTCAGCGCTAACTTTTGATAATAGTTTTTTATATTCATTATTTAAACTGGCATCGCTTTCCTCTAATGAAATCTTTGAGCAAGTATAAACTTGATCGCTCACAGTTATATTATCGCATACTGAGTCAGCTTTAGCCCATAATGGGAAGACCAGAATAATCATCAATATTTTTTTCATTTAATTTTTCTCCAAATAATTAGCTCGATACCTTCCAGGCTCATACTTAGATATTCCCGGAGTATTCCGTATATAGTTTATTAACTCTTGCTTATCATTGTTTGCGCCTGCAAGCATAGGGTTTGGCCCTTTTGTGAAACCTTGATAAACAAAATCCACAAGAACCTCTTGAATGACAGCATCCAACTGCTCCCATTTTTTGGCTGTGGAAACTCCGGACGTCCAAGAATTATAGTTAGCAATTGCCCTAGTTACATAACTAGGGTAAATAATATTAAATAGATTTATTTGTTGTTCTTCCGTTATTTCACCAATATCATCCCTATTATTGGTGACAAACGAATTAGCTTCAGAACCTTTATACCTCCTAGCCAAGGATATCTTTCTTGCTGTGGTATCATCAACGCCAGAAGCAATCATATCTTGGTAGATACTTTCCTCAGAACGATTTCCCATGTCATACCCACGACCTAAGGTAACACCTGATTCATCTTCACCTGGCCAATGGATGACTCTGCTATAGAATTGAGAGCTTGGGATATTATTACCTTCAGCATCATATGTTAGCTTACCTTTTAAACTACCTTTATTTTTCACTGTGAGGGCATCCAAAAACGTCACCGGATGCATATGCCACAGCTCCGGCCCCATACCCTCCACCTGCTTCATCCAACCCATTTTCCCGATAAAGGTTTCCAGGAACGTTTTCCACAGAGGAGCATCGTTGGTCAGCGTATCCAGATACGTCTTCCACAGCGGGTCATCCTTGCCGTAATACCACTCGCTGGCGTGTTTCACGATGAGCCGTTGCAGGCGCTCGCGGTAAGAGACGTTCTGAATCGCCTGCAGGTACTCGTCAATGGAATAGTGCCCGTCCTTGTTGCTGTCGATGTGCTCCAGCAACCGCTGGTAGTTATACTGATTCAGCGCGTACGCCGGCCGGGTTTCCGCCTGCGCCGCCTGATGCAACTGTTCCAGAATGACCTTCACGAGGTTATCCGGCTGCAGCGTGCCGTCTATCAGATCAAAACTGGCCCCGGCCTTATTCAGCGTCACAAACCCCCGTTCAGCCAGGGCATACTGCGAGATAAGCTCAATATCTGCCGCCGCAAGCCAGCCGTTTTCCCGGTGCAGCTGATAATACGCCGCATGTCCGTCCACCTTCTCCACCGGCACCGCGGAGCGCGTCGCCACGCCCTGAGTCAGACTCTTCCGGGTGCTGTCCACCATCTTCCCCTGCGCATCTTTGATAAACAGCGTCGCCCCGGCCGGGTATTTCACCAGGGCCGGCTCCTGCTCGCCAGCACGTCCCGGATTGGTGATGTATTTCGCCATATCGTCCATGCTCAGGCACTCAATATGCACCTGGTAACGGCCGCGTTTGCCGTTCTCTTCCGGCCGTTCATAAAAACCCATGTGCCCGATACTGTCTCCGGCATTAATCGGTACTGAAGCCTGAACCACCTCACCAAATTTCGGCTCACCACCCGTCGTCGTGACCGGCGTCAGGCTGTCCCCATCTGACACCACCCAGACACGGTCTCCTTTTTTCAGCTTCCCCGTATCCCGCCCCAGCGTGACCAGGCTGAAGGTATGCTCCGGGCCGGTCTTCTGAGTCTGTTGTCCCTCTGTCGGCGTGGTCAGGCTGAACGTATTCATCGCGGCAGCCCCCTGCATCCTGGGGGGCGTGACGGGTTTATCCGGACGGATGAGCAGCTGTGCCATATTCCCTGGCTCATACGTCAGCGGGAACCCCGCAGACAGCTTACCGGCCGCCTTCCTTTGCCGCACATCCTCAGCGCTCAGGTAATACGACCAGTCTGTCCGGGACGTGCAGGGCACGCTGTCACCGGAGGGGATGCCGTACGCCGGGGCGCACATCGCCCACCACGCGGGGGCCGGCACGGACGACCCCGCGGTTTTCAGGCTCCCCTGGTCGGAAACCGTCCACACGGTGGTGCCGGCGGCCAGCTCTTCCCCGGCCGCATTTTTTGTCGCGGTGCTCAGGGTGACTTCCGTGAACTGCCGCTGATCGCTGTGCCGGGTGATGAGCCGGTCGCTCAGCATCACCCGCGTATCTTTCGCCAGCGTCCCGACGGCATGAAGCGCCAGCACATCGTCCTCGCTGGCATAATAGCGCTGGCTGCCCTGGGTTTTTCGCTCCCGTTCGCTGCCCGGAGAGGCATATGCCGCAAAAGGCGCCAGGTTCATGTACAGGGTGTAAAACGTCAGTTTACTGTCGGCACTCTCATCCGGCTGCAGGACGTGCCTGACCAACACAAAGGAGGTGGAGAGGTGCAGCTCCTCATCCCGCCAGGGGATCGCCTCACTGGCGTAATCCTTACACACCCGAAAAGCCACGATTTCGCCGTCCGCCATGCAGCGAATGAACTGCTCACCCTGGTACGGCCTCGTGTTGCAGTAGGCCATTTCCACCTCACTGCCGGTGCTCAGGGCACACCAGGGCACCGTGGCGTCGGTAATGTGAATACCGCCATGCCACATTCCCTGACTCCCCACCAGAAACTGGCCTGAACTTTCCCCGGCCAGCACGTGCAGCAGTTCGTCGGCGGAGGAAAACTCCTGGCCGTTTCTCTTCAGTACCGGCCAGCGGATTGCGGGCAACATCCTGTCTGTCATGATGATGATTTCCTGAATTATTTTACTCAGCCAAAACCCTCATACTCGCAGGGTTTTAACCGGAACGGGAGTGAAATTTATGCACGTTTTTTCCGGAAAAGGGCGGCGAGGGCCAACCGTTCGGTTTCGGACGGAGAAACGCTACAGCGCTGGCAACTCAGGTTGTTACCAACACCCTGTTGACGAAAAAACAGTCTTGGCGTGGTTTATTTTCCCTTTCCAAAGCCGCCCCCTAATATGTTGCTGAGCACAGGAGCGTCCCGGAGACACATATGGCACACAAAAAACTCAGCGCCATCAAAGACGAACGCAGAGTAAAGCAGACTCAGGAAGCCCGCAGACAGAAAGACGAAACAGCAGAGAACACATTCACCTAGAAACCGGCGATCCGCCGCCGGTGAAAATGGCGTATCATTTATTCATGAGACACTAACGGGACACTGTCACGTTTATGGCATGGCACACTATCCAAGACACGCTAAAATTAACCGGTCGCTCGCGGTCACAATTATACCGGGATATGGCTAAAGGCCTTGTCAGCTACCGGACTGGGCAAGATGAGCGCCGGGAGTTTGAGACCAGTGAGCTGATCCGGGCCTATGGTGAGCTGGACACCGGTGGCACACCGAAAAGGCACAGCAAGGGACACCCACAAAAAAACGATTTATCGGCGGAAAACCCCCAATTAGACGCCATACAGAAGCAACTGAACGCCCTGCAGCAGACGATCACCCTGATGCTTGAGGATAAAACGGCCCGGGAAGCAGATAACCGCCAGCGGGATGAAGATAAGGAAAAGCTGCAGGCCGAGATAACCCGGCTGACGGACGCACTGGCGCAGGAGAAAAAGCGGGGGTTCTGGTCCAGGCTGTTTCGCCCCGGTTCAGAGTGACCCCATCAGTCACCTGGATGCACTTAACTATGACGACTGAAATTGAACTAACTGTATTAAAAGTCATGGCAGACAAAGACATCGACTGGAGCTGGATTATTCTAGACCGCCCGGCTCTTTCTGGGGTTTGAAGCCCAATCGTACGAGATCGTACGTTAAGTACATTCTTTGAGCAGAACTGCGGGTAAAGAAAACGAGGGTTTTATTTACTTTTTCCTTTGATGCCAGTAACCATGCGGTTTCCGGCACTTTCGGTGTTAATAAACCCAGTAATAAAATCAACGTAAATCAGCCCAACGATACTACGAGTTTATATACTTAAAATCATATGGTTACGTTCTTAACGTACGTTTCCGCTCCATTGGGCTTTAAACCCCATACCGAGTAGCCGAAAAGCCCTTCGGGGCTTTTTTGTACCTGCCGGTCACCCGGATTGAACATAACATCCGTTATGTGTCGGACATGAAAAAGCCAGCAGGTGCGGGCCATAGAGTCTGTATCTAAGGCGAGCAATACCCTCCTTTGTGATGAGGGCCAGTTCCGCCATGCGGATGCTCGCCTTTCGGACATGCCATTGCTGACACAGACATAGCTCCAAGCCCCACAATCATCAGTAAAGTTATAATTTTTTTCACTCCTTACTCCTGTCTAATTAAACGGATTTTTAAGCTAACCCCCTGCTTTAGCCAGAATTGTGAACGCAATCGAATAACGATAAATATCAAACCAGAAAATATTGAAACTCCGTTCCAAACCCCCACGTAGACAATGGGTAATTTCACCCCTCATTGGCATGAAAGGAAACGCAGAATGGCAATTTACGTAGGCCCACATAATCAGGTCGGGCGCGATGGCGGGTCATTTCAGGAGTGTGATATCAATACAAACACTCACACAGTGATCCGAAAATACGGACGCTACTGTACGATCCGTGACAACGAGTATGCACCGCCAACAAGCGTTGCTGGCCGCCACTGGTTACAGATTTACCGTACTCCGGATAACACAGAGTGATCTGAAAGCCCTCCGGGGCTTTTTTTGTACCTGCCGGTCACCCAAATCGATCAGTAAATCGTTGGTTGCTGACTCTTCGGCTCATTTTGCTATTGCAATTAGGGCACAAATGCTGCTTTTTTCCTTCAATAGTCCAGGTGTAATATTTTTTCTTAAAGCTAGTGCCACAGACATCGCAGCTGCTTGGTCTAAAAACTGCACCGAGAATAACAAGCAAAACAACGCCACCAATAATCCATTCCATAAAATCCCTCTTAATGAAAAAGCCCGCTATGCGGGCTTCAGTCGTAAACTTCGCGGCGATGACCGATCGTGGCCGCAAGGATAACAAGCTCGTCATCCCGGATTTCACACAGAATGCGATAATCCCCGACACGATAACGCCAGAACTCCCCCAGCTCACCTTTGAGCGGCTTCCCTGATTGCCGGGGATCGGCAGCAACAGCAATGCGTAAATCCATAAAATCCACAATCCGTCGCGCAGTCTGTTTGTCCATTTTACGTAACGATTTGAGCGCCCGGTCAGAATAGTTAATCGTCCAGACCAAGCGACTTCCTCACGTCCTCAGACGAATGCATGGCTTCATCACCACGACGAATACGCGCTGCTGTTTCTGCTGAAAGATAATAATCCTCTAGGTCTTCCAAGTGCGCCAGTATCGCTTCTCGGGCATAGAACGTCTTTGTCCTGCCGGTTTGTTTCGCCAGCGAGTCAAGACGGGACTCAATATCATCAGATAGCCGGATAGCAAGCATATAAACCTCCAAAACACCATTTGCTATACATGTATATCAATTATACATCAGCGATAGTGAAAGACCAGAAAATCGTCTAATCGAAGTGACTCAGGAAAGCCCACACAGCAAAAAAAAATCAGCACAAATAGCTAAGCACAAGGTGTTGATATAGATTGAAAAAACAGAACAAGACCACATACTTTATACGTGTAATGTCGCATGTTTTTATTTGGAATATAGATATGTCTACAACAGGTGAAAAACCAGGCCAAGGAGCTTATCGCTGCGATCACTGTGGTGAAGTAGTTGTTTTGGATGATCAGGACGACCGCCTGCCACCATGTCCTCGTTGCTCTGAGACGGAATACACACCGTAGTATTAATTTTACAAATAAGGTCCAAGCGACCTTAAGTCATGAAGATCACGCGATCTAAATAAGTTATGGGGAAGAATATGCCTAATTACATTATTAACAAAAACTCGCAGTCAAACGGCGATCATGAAGTACACAACACAACCACAGGCTGCTATTACATGCCGAACCAGGAGAACCAGATAAATCTGGGCTACCATGCCTCCTGCCATGACGCGGTGTCAGATGCAAAAAGCCGCTGGCCAAACAACAAGATCAACGGCTGCTATTACTGCTGTAACGCCTGCAACACCGGCTGATGATACAGCACAATCTGAAAGCCCTGCGGGGCTTTTTTTGTACCCGCCGGTCACCCGGATTGAACATAACATCTGTTTCACGCACCGCTGAAACGGCCTCATGGCATTTCCAGCCCGAAGGCGATGAAAACCACAGCTTACCCGACGAAAACGCCGCAAAACGCGCTGGATGAATGTTGCGGGGGTGAGTGGCTATGCACGTAACTGCATGGCGGGCGGTTTGATGCGAAATGCCTGCTGTAACCTCTGTTTTACCCAATATGGGCCCGCGGGCCCACCACCCGGAAAGCGGTGAACGGGTACGCAATTTATTGCGTAGTCGTGAGGCGCTGGACAAGCGAAGCGCGTCAGTTTTC
>NZ_SNVY01000019.1:0-8653 GCF_004361975.1 Buttiauxella sp. JUb87 | reverse complement strand
GCTGCCGTACTTGGCGATATCGTCATTTCTGACGGCGGTGCTGGCTCTACCGGGACCACTGGTGGGGTTGTCGGGTCTACCGGTGGTGCCGTCGGATCCACCGGCACTGGCGGAGCAGTCGGAACTCCTGGCTTTGTCGGAGAAAGTGACCAGGTGTCATTCCCGTTGTCCACCAGATAATACTGGTAGGTCCCCACATCCACGACTCCGCCATTGTTGGCCAGGATGAATTCTGCATCACCCCCCCCGGTTTTTATCATCTGCAGATTGTCCTCTGACACCGGACTGACCCCGGTATCGGCGATGAAGACATCAAAGTCGCCGTTAGCTTTGCCCGTCACTGTCAGGGTGTCGCTCTGAAGGGTTGCGACTTGGGTATTCATATAAAATGCTCCCGTCCCCTCCAGGCTGGTCACGGTCAGGTCGGCGTAGCCACTTTGTTCATAGTGAACACTGCCGCCATCCATGGTCATGGCACCCATATTGTACTGCGTATTGCTGCCACTGACTGCTGAGGTGTTGTCCAGATACAGTGCACCGGAATCCGACAGGGTCATATTCGCACTATCAGTCTTTGCGCCAGCTGTCACGGTTAACTGACCACCAGACGTGACGGACACATCGCCACCCAGGGTGGCACCGGTATAGATGTAGCCTGCTCCGCCATTCACCGTCAGGTCTGTGGCTGTTGCGCCCGATGAAACTGTCAGCAACCCGCCGCTATGGACTGCAGTGTTGTTCGCTGTGCCACCCTGGACAGCCTGAGTCCCGCCCGCATTAACGATGGTGCCATTGGCTGTGCCACCGCTGTCAATGGTTTGCTGGCCAGTATTGTTAACTGTGGTGTTATTAGCCGTGCCGTCCGCAAGCACCTGCTCCAGACCGCCGTTAACAGTTGTGCCACTGGTTATACCTCCAGCGTTAACATTAACCAGGCCGTCAGTGTTCACCGTTGTGTTGTTCGCAGTGCCACCCTGGACAGCCTGAGTCCCGCCCGCATTAACGATGGTGCCATTAGCCACACCGCCGCTTTCAATGGTTTGCTGTCCGGTATTGTTAACTGTGGTGTTATTAGCCGTGCCGTCCGCAAGTACCTGTTCCAGGCCACCGTTAACAGTCGTGCCACTGGTTATACCTCCAGCGTTAACATTAACCAGGCCGTCAGTGTTCACCGTTGTGTTGTTCGCTGTGCCACCCTGGACAGCCTGAGTCCCGCCCGCATTAACGATGGTGCCATTGGCTGTGCCACCGCTGTCAATGGTTTGCTGTCCGGTATTGTTAACTGTGGTGTTATTAGCCGTGCCATCCGCAAGTACCTGTTCCAGGCCACCGTTAACAGTCGTGCCACTGGTTATACCTCCAGCGTTAACATTAACCAGACCGTCAGTGTTTACAGTTGTGTCAGTCGCTGTGCCATCCGTGTTGACGTTAAATATTCCACCGTTCTCAATCAGGACATTACTGGCAGTATGCGTTATCGCATCGATGGCGAACGTCCCCAGAGCATTGGTGCCGCTGACGGAGGCATCGGTATTTGTGACAAGTGCAGCACCGCTGTTTTGTGTGACCCCGAGAGCAGTTCCACCTGCCATAACAGCCAACAGCCCACCGCTGTTAACTGTTGTGGCATTAGCAATGCCGCCGCTTTCGATATTTTGCGCGCCACCACTGTTAACTGTAGTGTCGTTCGCTGTCCCGCCGTGAACCACCTGTGAGCCTCCCTCGTTAACAACGGTGGCATTGGCAATGCCGCCTATTTCGATAGCTTGCTGGCCTGTATTGTTGATTGTGGTACCGTTGGCTGTGCCATCAGCCAAAATCTGTTCCCGGCCACCGTTAACAGTCGTGCCACTGGTTATCCCCCCAGCATTAACGTCAACCAGGCCACCGGTGTTCACAGCTGTGTTGTTCGCTGTGCCACCCTGGACAGTCTGAATGCCACCCGTATTAACGATGGTGCCATTGGCAGTGCCACCGTTGAGGACCTTTTGCTCGCCCGTAGCATTGACTGTCGTGTCATTGGCTATGGTATTGGTGTCAACTTGCTGGAAACCACTATTCACTATAGTGCCATTGGCCACACCACCACTTTTGAGTGCTTCATTGCCACCATTTACAACGGTGTCATTGGTTATGCCATTAACGTTAACTGCCCCACCAGTGTTCACTGTTGTGCCGTTCGCGGTGTCAGCAGTATTGACGGTGAAAATACCACCACTATCAAGCAGAACATTACCGGCGATGCCTGTTGCTGCATCAATGGAGAAGGCACCCAGTGCATTCGTGCCACTGACGGTGGCATCGGTATTCGTGACAAGTGCAGCACCGCTGTTTTGAACGACACCGACAGCAGTTGAGCCTGTATTAACAGTCAACAATCCCCCGGTGTTCACTGTTGTGTTATTGGCTACGCCACCGGTGAGGATCCTTTGCTCGCCCGTAGCATTGACTGTCGTGTCATTGGCTATGGTACCGTTTTCGACTTGCTGGAAACCACCATTCACTATAGTGCCATTGGCGACACCACCACTTTTGAGTGCCTCCCATGCACCATTTACAACGGTGCCATTGGTCACGCCGTGGACATCCATACCACCCGCGTTGACTGTAGTGTTATTAGCAACGCCCCCGGCATTAACGGTTACGTAGCCTCCGGTATTAATCGTCGTATCCGTCGCCGTGTCACCAGTATTGACGATGAAACGTCCACCATTCTCAAGCAGAACATTACTGGCTGTGCTCGTTGCTGCATCAATGGAGAAGGCACCCAGGGCATTCGTGCCACTGACGGTGGCATCGGTATTCGTGACAAGCACGGCTCCGGTGCTTTGTGTTACGCCAAGAGCTGTTCCGCCTGCTGCAACATTCAGCATTCCCCCACTGTTCACTGTTGTGTCATTGGCAATGCCGCCGGCGAGGATCCTTTGCTCGCCCGTAGCGTTGACTGTCGTGTCATTGGCTGTGGTACCGTTTTCGACTTGCTGGAAACCACCATTCACTGTAGTGCCATTGGCTATAGCGCCAGTGCCAGCTTTGAGTGCTTCATAGGCGCCATTTAAAATAGTGTCATTGCTTACACCGTTGACATTCATACCGCCAGCGTTGACAGTGGTATTATTAACAACCCCCCCGACATTAACGGTTACGTAGCCTCCGGTATTAATCGTTGTATCAGAAGCAGTACCGCCGCTGTTGACGTTGAGAAGCCCACCGTTCTCAAGCAGGACATTACTGGCAGTGTGTGTTGCTGCATCAATGGAGAAGGCACCCAGGGCATTCGTGCCAACGACGGTGGCATCGGTATTCGTCTTCAGCGCAGCACCGCTGTTTTGCGTGACCCCGAGAGACGTACCACCCGTTGCCACCTCCAGTATCCCGCCACTGTTAACCGTAGTATCGTTGGCAATACCACCTGCATAGGTATATTGCCAGCCACCCTCGTTAATGGTGGTCGTAGTCGCTTCACCTGAGACGCCCTGAAAAGCACCGGCATTCACCGTGGTATCTATCGCTGTACCGCCAGCCGCGATATCCTGCCTGCCCTGTGAACCCGTCCCCCAGATAGTGGTCGATATTGCAGTACCACCGCTATTGACGCTCATGGCGCCACCGGCATTAACAGTGGTCGATGTCGCCGTACCACCTGTGTTGACGTTCTGGCGCCCCCCGTAGTTAAGAGTGGTCAATATCGCAGTACCACCATCGTTGACGTTTTGAATGCCACCCGTATTGACCGTGGTCGTATCCGCTGTACCACCACTGTTAATATTCTGCGTACCTTGCTCCACGATCTCGCCGTTCACAGTGATACCCGCACCCACTTCAGTCGTGAAAGCATTCACTACTCCAGGAAGTGCCGTCACTGCCAGAATCGAAAGTTTTCTTGTCAGGACCGCACGACGCGCCACACCGTTACCGTAGCTTTTGCAATACTCTGCTACTGGCACCCAGGTTTCCCTGACATTATTCCAAACCAGACGATAGATATGATTTAAACCACTGTACATTGGATTACCTCAATAAGCTGTCTTGATAAATCAGTGTGAGCGGGCAGTTTGTTCTGGGGCAGTCAGAGAATAGTGTATATCATGATTTTGAGTTCCGACGGCAAATGTAGAGATATGGGGCGTTAATATTTAATGTTATCGCGGATTTAACAAAAATAAAAAACCATACAAATGATGTTTATGGTCTAAGGAGATATATTTTTAGTTTTGGAGGAAGTAAATGATAAAGATTATGGTTGTTTTAATATTTTAAAAACTAATGCAGATATATGAGGAAAATATAACGGAGTGTTATCTGTTGAATATACCCATAAATTTGAGGGGCTATATCCGACTCCTGTACCAGCGGAGCCAGAGAACTGCCGGAAGCAGAACGCTGAGTTTGCTGAAGTACAGCGAAGAGCATGCCGTGTGACGCGGGAAAGGAAGGGGGAAGCCTTAGGAAGGCCTGGGAATGGAATCTCGCTATTACAATACAGTATGTCTGTGCCTCCCTGGCAGCATAGAATCGACCAGTGATATATCGCGGAAGCTGAGTTGTGCTGGTTAATGGTAGTTTAGAGATAAACCGAAGGAGAAAGGAAGCTGGCTGCGGGAAAAGATGAAACGCAATCGCGGCATTAGAAGTTGGTAGAGGCGCACGTGTAGGCCTCTGAACCAGTGCCCAGTTCTGGCGTACTCTGTGTAAGGTTGTGGGCAGAAACGGAGAATAGCCTTGCCGACAATGCACAGTGAATGGTTTGTCTGGCTGGACATCATCCCTGTTCTTCGGCTCAGGTCATGGGCTGGGTGTAGCGCACCTTGCTCGGAATATGCAAACCGAGTGGTTGCTGCTTTCACCTCACGCTCAACTTGATTGATGACTGGTCGATAAGCCGGGGCAGCGAGCCTCTCTGTCAACTGAATAACCGTTTTCGTCAATACTGCTTTCTGCGTACGTTTACTATTGATGGGTAAGATCACAACCCATCGTTCCTGCTCTTTTATTAGCGTAGTGGTAGTGTCATTAAAGCGGAGCGCTTCGTACCTGAGCAGGATGCCACTGATGATAGTAAGCTTAAGGGGAAATGGTTGATTAGACGTTTCGGTTTCAATATCAGATATTACCGGGAGTAAGGCTGAAAAACGGCTTTCAACGACTTCAGAGAACCTGAGTGCTATATATGCCGCCATGCGAACATACTATTTGAGTTAATATCATTTTCCTGTGCCAATCTTGTTGTCGGCCTGGTTCAGGACAACGACAAAACGCCCTAAGCAGTGCATCAGGCGTTTTGCGGACATATAAGTTTCAACCCGCGGCAGGGCTAGTCATTTGCTTTTGGTAGAGTATTGATCACCTCTTCTTTATATCATCAGGTAGCGGATTTGGCTCATCCGGGTTTACCAGTCGGGACATCCATTTCTCTTGCCGGGCCAGCCACCAGTGCAGCGAAACATTACCTCTTAGTCCCCGGGCCATATCACGATCCCGCCATTCATCTTTCGGGGTAAAGGCGTTATTTGTGACAGCCTGGAGTTCAATACTGCAGAAAGTCCCCTCTCCAAGGAGATACTGCAGGCCAGTCAAACAAGCTTGTTCACTTTTATCCAGGAGTACGTGGGGTCGATGTTCTGTAATCATCTGCCATTTCATCAGCATATTTGGGGACAGGAAAACAGCCCAACGAATATCAGGCCGAACTTTTGTCGTCCATAGCCATGCAAACAACGTTTCCTGCAGTGCTGCTTCTGTCTCATAAATCTCACATAACACCACGTCTGCGTCACCCGCCTGTATCAGGGAGCGGAGGGTGGCATTATCGCTGGCTGAACCGGCAACCAACACTGGAAGCGTTGACTCGATAATCATCAGTTGCAAACCACGCAGTGATAGCGGATCAGTGCTCATAAGAATTGCTCGTTGCTTTATAACACTCACCACTCACCCCAAATGAGATAAATGAAGGTTACTGCCAAAGCGGTATACATAGCCATTAAGGACAGCAGCATAATTTGTAGAAAGGGTTTAACCATTATTTTCTCCTGATATCATATTCATCCTGAATACCGAGCACTGAATGTTTATTCTGTACAAAGATGTTCACTGGAAGGGAACAACACTCAACTAAACCATAGTTATCTGGTCTTTCTCCGGGGGGCTCCGGTCACTTGTCTCACTATGCCCATGACAACTCAAAGAATGTACTATCCCGTCAGCTGAAATAGCGGCCTTCTGTCAGAGGAAGGTGCTTGCAGAAAACCAGGCAATATAAAAATAATTACGTGGTATATAGTTCACGCACAACGAAATTAACATTGACACAGATCAGTTTCATGCATACTGCAATCATGATTTTCATCATAACCAAAGTTTTGATATTGACTGTCTGTCTATACACCTAAAGATAAAGGAAAGTGAATTCATACTTCTTTATTTGTGAAAATAATATCAATGAATATAAAAAAAGAAAGCCCCTCCTGAAAAAAATATGAAAGCATACATATGCCATAAATGATGGGTATTTTCATGCGTATTTTTATGTAAAAATAACAAAAAATGTAATTGAAATTTTAAAATAATAATTTCAGTTTTATTGGTTCATATATTTGTATGTTGGTGTAAATATATGATGGCACTATTTGAACTCACTTGTGAATACCCAAAAAAGTACTCAGTACAGGTATCGTGCCGACGGAATCTATTGCAATCACCAAACACAGTCGTTTGCTGTCACGACTGGTAAAGTGTTCATCGTGAACATATTCCACGTTCAGAAAATGAAATCAACGCTTTGGATGAGCACTATAATAGCAGCAGATTTTTGCACTCATATTGTCCGGAAAATCATGCTACTCATTAAGTATGCAGGTTTTGTAAAGTGTGTTATTTATGCTGGTTTTGCCATGATACATCTGCTGTAGAGGAGTTACTCGCGGAAATCCGTATATGCCCATGCGATGTAAGGGCACTGTTTTTCCTGATTGGTTGAGTTACCCAATCACACGCACGGATGTTTCGTAACGCGTCATCCAGTAGGTGTTATTCATGCTTGACGTGATAACCCCTTTTTTTCGTGATGCATGGATAAACTGGTCATCGCCAATATAAATACCAACATGGCGGTCCTGCCTGGAAGTTTTAAAAAATACCAAATCACCCACTTTTAGCTGCTGTTTTGTGATCTTCTGCCCTGATCGCATTTGCGCTGCAGTTGTTCTTGGCAAATGTACTGAAAATTCTTTAGCCATACGGCGTGTGAAGGCTGAGCAATCAATGCCTCGTCTGGAATCCCCACCTAATCGGTACTTTACTCCTTTCCAGTTATGGTAACTTTTCAACAAAACATGCTTGTCGCTAATACCATTCTTGTTCTTTAGCGATGTGGTGGGATGTTGCTGAACTGTACCTGAGGGGGGAGCAAAGAGAGGCGGATTGGGTAAATCAGCACTGCTAAAATGTTTCGGTAAATTAAAAGCATATAAAGGGTTGCTCCCGAGAAGAGCAGCAAATAGAACAGAGTAAATAATAAGGATTTTTAATGGCATTGTCAGACTTTTATTGTGGAAAAAAACTATCCCTGAGATATTAATTAAACCAGTACTGCCATTTTGGTTGGGCGAAAAATATACAGTTTCAGTGTGATATTCAATGAAATAAAAGTTGATTATTTTATTGAAATGTTAACTGTGAAGTTAAGTGAATGATCATATCAGGAATATCATCTTATTTTTAGCATACTTAGCTTGTCTGTTTTTCTTGAATTTAAATCATTCAAAAATAAATTTATCTTCTTTGGTGTATTCACATTTTTTATCTGATACTTAATGCAGGGGATGTCACAAAGAATCCGTCATTACTTGGGATTATCCGTTCAGACTGACGATACTGACCGCTGTGCGCGGCAATCACGTTTTTTCAACCGTTGATTGCTTTACTATTTTTCTTGATTAGCCTGTTTGATCGTTCATTACGTTTTTACATGGTGCATATTTATTGTCATAACGAAGTACAACAGTGATATTTTAACGGATGACCGGATCCCTCCATGTGATTAATTTTCAGCGTCAGGAAGGGTATCAGACTGCACACCAGGCGATTTTTCTATGACGCGCTTACTGCAAACAGGGGGGTATTGCTCAGTGTTCAGTCTGATACATTCCCTGTATCATTTGACGAATTTGTGAATTGAGTTTTGGTTTTAGCATTCAGACTCCACATTGCGTGGAGTCTTTTTTATTTCTGAAAACAACCGCCTGTTAAATTTCCATTTTTTAATGTCCGGTGATTCACAGTTCATTAAGCAGACTCAGGCTATAGGCAGGAGTGACTGAAGAACGATTGAATTCGATTAGAAAATGCCTGCACAGTATTGGTACGCTACTCTTATAAAATTAACAAAATGCAAACAATTAAGGTTTAAAATTAACAATTTCTTGATTGTGCGGGCATCGTGAGTTGGATGGTTGTATGTCATTGATGAAAAATAATAATAGTAATGCACTGTGTTTATTGATGATTTACACCCGAAGGAAACTTCTAGTTGGCCAGGGGAATGGATATTCAGTCGGCAAAGAAACGCTCAAGAAAATTCATTTAAAAATAAACAAACCTGTTTTTGTCATTCACCCTGCGGTATTGCATTATAGTGCTCATAAAGTATTCG
>NZ_SNVY01000018.1:0-15660 GCF_004361975.1 Buttiauxella sp. JUb87 | reverse complement strand
TGAGCCACTGACGGCGCACCTGGGGGTATCCTGGTCATTCTGATGTCCTGAATGCTGACAGGCTGAAGGAAAACACAGGGCGGAAGCCCTGTGTTTTCCATTCCCTATGTAACTGAAGTCAGGACCGGAAAACATACCGTTTCGGTAGCGGGATCACTGTTTAAGCTTCCGTATCAACATTGTCAGCAGGCTTTCGCTGATAGCTCCGTTTAGCCGGAGCGTCTCGGGCAGGAAGGTTATTTCACAGGTGACGCTGAGTGTTTCAGGGTCATGCGCATCCGATGAAGGCTGAACAACGGGGGCAGTATCAGCATCTAGTGTTACAGGGATCAGCACTGGTATGTTGGTATCAGATAGTTGAGGCGCGCGAAGCTTTCCCTCATGCCAGTATTACCGCCATTTGAACAACAGATTGTCGTTAAAACCCTGCTCACGCGCGACTGATACACCGGATTTGTACGAGAGTTAGACCATTTTGATTTTTTGAACTCAACGGGATAATTGGGGTGTTTTTTACGAACAGAGGTTAATGAATTCATGGATAACGTCCACCATATTTGGTGTCCACTATGTTGTCAGAAATGTCAGGTTCTGCCAGACGGTGCTGGAACGATGCTTACTGTCAAAGGACTGTCATACGTTAATGCTATGGTCCTCGGCGCGCCCTCGCGATCGAGGAGCAATCCTGTTGCAGGCCGGGACCGCCTGCTGTTAGTAAGGAAGAGATGCCAGTGAAACAACGTGTGTACAGTATGGCCTTTTGCATGATGATGGCGCCGCTCGCCATCGCCCAGGAGAACAACGCGGAGGAAGCTGCGGAACAGGTGACCAAACTGACGCGTGGAACGGCGTGGAAACAGGTGTCGTCCGTGCCGATCAACTTCGTGACACACCACCCACAGGGTATGGTGAAAATCGGCGACAACTTTTTTGTCTCCTCCGTCGAGATAAAAACACCGACCAGGCGCTTCCCGCAGCCGGTCGACGGCTACGACCGCGATACCGGAGAAGGCGTGGGCTATCTGTTCCAAATAGACCAGAAGGGCAATCTCGTGGGAGAACTGAAGCTCGGAGAGGGGGCAATCTATCATCCTGGCGGCATCGACTTCGATGGAAAATACATCTGGGTACCGGTCGCCGAATATCGCCCCAACGGCCAGTCCATCATCTACCGGGTTGATCCGGAGACAATGACGGTGACTGAGATGTTCCGATTCAAGGATCATGTGGGTGGGGTCGTCTACAACACCGATGACAATTCCCTCCATGGGGTGAGCTGGGGCTCCCGCCGCTTCTATCGCTGGCCCCTTGGCGAGGACGGCAAACCCACCAACGCCAATGTGACGCCAGAATCCCTGCGGACGCTCAACACCTCGCACTATCTCGACTATCAGGACTGCAAATATGCCGGCAAGAACCGCATGTTATGCACCGGAGTCACGGAGATACGAGTGACGCCTGAAGCGCAGCCATTCCGGCTCGGAGGTGTGGACCTTGTCAATCTCGCGGATGGGCGACCGATCTTCCAGAGTCCGATTCTGCTGTGGTCGCCGTCGGGCATGGACATGACACATAACCCGGTCTGGTTCGAACCGAGCGAAGCGGGTCTGCGGGGCTATTTCATGCCGGAAGATGACAAGTCGACGCTGTATGTCTATGACGCCCCAGTGCAGTAGCGACCAGTCGGGCCTGAGGGCCGAGGAAATCTCGGCCAGGCCGCATCTCTGACCGCGACACTGCCGAAACAGAGGGATCTTCCGTCCTTGCCACCTTCTTCCACCTTTAGAGCGCGTCCCGCGTTGTGCAAGCCCTGAGTTGATACGGTTTGCTGCCATATATCCGGCGTCGTTGGTGGATCTAATGACCCGCGCCATGATGTCATCCGCACCCTGTTTCCTTATCACTACATCGGTAGGTCACTACCACGGCACAGTTCAGGCTATTACAGGGTCGGTTTACCGTTCTCTCATCAGTACCTGCAAACTCAGGAGGAATGCTATTGCTCAGGCACAACAGTGGTTAACTCATTGCGAAAGCCCTGTTGATGTTAAAACTTGTTGATTCAGTCAGTAACCGCCAGACGATGCGTGTTAGTTTATTGGCCAGTGCGACCGCGGCTTTCATTTTGCCCCTTCGGTCAGTAAGGCGCTTCAGCCATATACCTAATGCATCATCTCGCTTATGAGCCCAGTGCATAACAGAACGGGCACCATGAATAATCAGCGTCCTGAGGTCACGATTGCCGTTCCTGGTCATGGGCTTTTCCCACCGGAGCTACGTTGTCTGGGAACCAGACCACACCAGGCGGATAATTGCCGCCCGTTAGTAAACTGTTCAGCATTCACTTCACTCAGAAAAGCAGCGGCAATAAGTGGGCCAATACCCGGTATTGTCATCAGCACTTTGTATTTGGGTTGTTGTTGGCACAGAGCCGCAAGGCAGTGTTCTGCAGAAAGAATACGCTCATTAAGTGAGTGTATGTTTTCGAGCAACGAGAACAGCAACTGGCGTATTACAGGGGAAATTAACTGTTCTGAATCCTCAATAATATCGGGTAGTCGCTGCTGTAAAATATGAATACCAACAGGGATCTCAATCCCTTGTTCTGCTGCCAGTGACCTGGCCTGGTTTGCCTGAACAGTACGCTGCTCCACCATCAACTGACGCGCGCTTCGAAGAGCCTTAATATCCTGCTGCTCGACCGCTTTGATAGCAACGAAATGAATACCCGGGCGAAGCGCTGTCTCACAAATTGCCAGCGCATCATTGGCATCGTTTTTTTGGTGATGTGTGAATGCTTTTACGTGTCGGGTGGGGATGAGTCGGATGAAAAAGCCCATTGACTGAAAAGTGCGTCCCCAGTAATGCGAAGTAGCACAAGCCTCCATTGCAATAATCGAACCGGCAGGAAACTGACGAAGGGTATCCAGCAGTTTAACCCGGGAAACCTTACGGTTAAATGCAATGCTCCCGTCGCTCATCCAGACGCAGACCTGAAAGACAGATTTAGCCAGATCGATACCGATGACTTTTATTGAGTTCATGATGCAGTACCTCTGAAAAAAAGAACACTCTGCATAAGTGTGGCAGGACTTGCGCTGAGTGAGGGACGTCCATCACATCACTACAAGGGGCAGTAACAGCCTGAGGTAACGTAAATGTCCGATCATGCAAAGCGTCCTTATCATTGAAGAGGGGGATTACCTGCGATGATTTTATCGGGGAGGTGATGACGTCAGGCTGACGACCCCTGACAATTCTGTCAGTAAACCCTAGTCCCGGCTCAGTGCCGGAGTGAGCCTTGGTCGCCGTTTTATCCGCTTGCATCGCAAAGGTGAGGCCAAAGGTATTGATGCCACCTTCGCTACGCGCAAAGACGTCCCCCTGGTGCATAATGGCGACGGCACGTACGATCGACAGACCCAGTCCATGATGGGTATCACTCCTGGCCCGGGATGTATCAACGCGATAAAACCGCTCAAAAAGCCGGTGTAAGTGTTCTGGTGCAATCGGATCACCCGGGTTAGAAACTTCAATGCAGGCTTGATTGTTTTTTTCGCTTAACCGTATCGTAACTGTGCTACCGAATAACGAATGTCTTGCACTATTTTCCAGTAAATTGGCCAGCGAACGGTGGAATAGTCGCCGGTCGATGTGCGCGGTGACGTCGCCCTCAACATCCAGATGGAGCTGTTTTTCGGCAAAAGAGGGTTCAACATATTCCGCTGTTTTCAGGGTTTCTTCCCGTAGGGACACCTGTGTAAGCTGGGAAGCATGTTTATTGCTTCGCTTTAAACAGCAATAACCCAACGACAGAGTTACGTTAAGTCTGTGCTGGATGGTGAAACCGTTTTTGACACCAACGACGGCGCTGCCAAAAGTGAAATTGATGTACTCGCCGCTGAAATCCTGAAAATTGTTCCGTAAAAACACATTTACTCATAAACTCAAATGAGTAAATGCGTATTGGAGTATAGACATAGCTTTAAAGGGGTTTGAAGTTCAGTGATGTAAAAAACCACTCTAAGCGGAATCAGAAGTCGATTTTGATATTGTTCGGTCTCAATATGACCAAAAAACGATATTTGGAATCGCTTTTTTGCGCCAAACATGCAGTCTTATTAGTCTTGATATTTCATGCGGTTAGTTCCTTAACGTGGTTTTTCGCACCGTTGGCCATGGAACCCCTATTAGCCTGCAACAGGATACAGTGCTTCGCAGATTTTCCGCATCCAGGCCCTTTATAAAGCTGTGGGAACCGGTTAAAAAATATCCTTAATGTACAATAATTTTCGATATCAAAATTGCCTCTAAAAACAGTGATTTCCGTTTCCTTACAGCACTCCAGCTCTGCCTGCAATAAGGCAGGGTAAGCCTGAGTAATTTAAAATTAGACACAATGATTGTGGTTAATTTTCACCCCACTGACAGATAATCTTCGCATCAGCTTTATTCCCTTTTATTAGCGTCCGGCGAATGTTTGCCTGTAAACAAATGTTCCCCACCGGTCTCCGTAACAAATAGATTAAAAATTAATGTCTCATGATTCAGCGTTAACTCCGCCACTGCCTTCCGCCGCTCAGCAAACGTGCGATGCTTTTATCCGTCCTCCCGAATTACCCGCACAGTCCGGCCCCCTTGGCATTCGCTACGATTTTAATGATGGTGCCCGTGTGTGGCTCCCTGACGGGCAGTGGCATGTCGAAATACGGGATGCTGAACCTGTTCTGGACCATACGCTTGACCTGAATGGGCAGGAGGTGTTGGTTTCGTTTCCGGTAGGGACGTTAGGTGACCTTGTCGGCTGGATCCCTTATGCCGAACGCTTTCGTCTGCTGCACCAGTGCCAGCTTGAATGCACCATGGGGCCGCTGATTATCGAGATTTTTGCCGCCAGTTACCCTGAGATTCGCTTTACGGAGCCGGAAAAATACACCGACCAGCAGCCCTGTGCATCTTACCGGATGGAGCTGTCACTGACTGCACCGCGCACCATTCAGGAACTCTACGTCTGCATTGCCACCAAGGCCTCCAGCCAGGCCAGGTTCTGGGATCACATTCCTCACGGCGCCGAAGATTTTACCGGTGATATTTCCCTGCCTGAGCGGGTGGCAATGCTGCAGCATGCCGACTTTTTTATCGGGTTATCCAGCGGACTGAGCTGGCTGGCCTGGGCCTGCCGCATTCCGGTGGTGCTGATAAGCGGCTTTACCCTGCCGAACTGCGAATTTTCTACCCCTTACCGTGTCTTCAGCACTCATGTCTGCAAAGGATGCCGGGATGACGTGCGCATCGATTTGACCATAAAGATTTCTTGTGGTGTCCGCGCCACAAGGACACAGAGCGACAGTTTGAATGCAGTCGCTTTATTACAGGCAGACAGGTCACCGGGTAAATCAGCCTCCTGATGAAAGACCATAAGTTGCCGCTGAACACAACCGGGAAAGTGACGCCAGCGCCGGTGTTGCCCACGACTTTTGTCGACAAAAATATGAAAGGAAAGTTAATCAAATGCACAGTGGTTTAAATCATATCTATCGTCTGGTCTGGAACAGTGTCCGGGAGGCCTGGGTGCCGGTGGCAGAGCACTGCAAAAGTGCAGGCAGGACGGGTATGCGTAGGGCTAAGCTGACCGGGAAACTGGTCGTTCTGGCCATCGTTACGCTCCCCTCGGTGGCTGGCGCTTACACGAGTGACGTGGGCAACGGCGTAACGGTGACCGATGAAGTTGTGAACACAAATGAAGTGCAAAATGTGAACAGTGGTGGCACGACAATCGGCACCACGGTTAACGATGGCAATCAAAGAGTTAACGCCGGTGGCACCTCAATCGACACCACCGTGAATAGCGGAGGTACTCAATACGTCAGCGGTGGCGGTACGGCGAACGGCACCACGGTTTACGAATATGGCCATCAATACGTCAACAATGGCGGCATCGCTAACGACACCACGATTAACAGCGTTGGCCGTCAACACGTCAACTCCGGCGGTATCGCAAACTCGACCACAATTAACGATAACGGCTATCAGTACGTCAACTCCGGTGGCACAGCAAACTCCACCACGATTAACACCGGCGGTACTCTGATCGTTTCTGAGGAGGGGACAGCACTTGAGGTCACACAAATTAGTGGCGGCGCGCTGGAAACCAATACCAATGCCACTGTCAGTGGCACCAATGCTCTGGGTGCATTTTTTGTTGATTCGGCCACACATACTGCCAGTAATGTTCTGCTCGATAACGGGGGCGAACTAACCGTCAGCTCCGGTGGCACCTCAATCGACACCACAGTGAATAGCGGAGGTATTCAATACGTCAGCGGTGGCGGTACGGCGAACGGGACCACCATTAATTCTGGTGGCAATCAGGGCGTCAGCTCCGGCGGCACAGCAAACTCAACCATGATTAACAGCGGCGGCAATCAGGACGTCAACTCCGGCGGCACCGCAAACTCAACCATGATTAACAGCGGCGGCTATCAGGGCGTCAGCTCCGGCGGCACCGCTAACTCCACCACGATTAACAGTGAGGGCCATCTGATTGTTTCTGGAGGGGGGACAGCACTTGAGGTCACACAAATTAGTGGCGGCGGGCTGGGAACCAATACCAATGCCACTGTCAGTGGCACCAATGCACTGGGTGCATTTTTTGTTGATGCGGCCACACATACTGCCAGTAATGTTCTGCTCGAGAGCGGGGGCTATCTCATCGTTTATTCCGGCGGAACGGCAAACGCAAGCACGATTAACAGCCGTGGCCGGCAGGACGTCAGCTCCGGCGGTACGGTGAACTCAACCACGATTAACAGCGATGGCCGCCAATTCGTCAACTCTGGCGGCACCGCAAATTCGACCACAATTAACGATAGCGGCTATGAAATAGTCGGCCTTGGCGGTACGGCGAACGCAACCACGATTAACAGCGATGGCTACCAACACGTCGACTCCGGCGGCACCGCAAACTCCACCATGGTTAACAGCGGTGGCATTCAACTCATCTCTTCCGGTGGCAAAGCCTTCAACACCACTATAAATGGCGGCAGCTCTTACAACATCGCTGGTACTGCCAGCAATGTTGTGGTCAACGGCAGAGGTCTATACTCCCAGGGCATCGATTCAACCTCTGCTACAAACACCCTTGCAACCACCTCAGGCCTGACCATAGATGGCGGCAGTGCCTACATCTATGGTGGTACGGTAACTGATACAGCCATCAATGGTGGGGCTATGTACGTCGGCTCACATGAGAGGGGCTCACCTTCAGATGCGACTCTCGCAGGTGATGTGGCCGTCAATGACGGCGGTCAGTTATCCATTGCTGCCGGTGCGGACACGGCAAACGCAGATATCACCCTGTCTGACTCCGGCGCACTGTATCTGAATAACAGTCCGACGGCCACCATGGCTACCGGCAACACCCAGTACAGCATGGGTGCGATGACCATGAATGGTGGCAGCGTGCACTTTGACCAGAGTGACGGTTATGCTGACCTGACACTGGAGAGCCTGGAAGGCACTGGTTCATTCTATATGAACACCGAAATTGCCACCCAGCAGGGCGACCACCTGACAGTCACCGGTGAAGCAAACGGCGATTACAATGTCTATATTGCCGATTCCGGTGTAAGCCCGACGTCCGATGTCAGCCTGGAGATGATTAAGACTGGTGGTGGCGACGCAGAATTCACGCTCGCCAACACTGGCGGTGTGGTGGATGTCGGGACCTATTCATATCACCTGGTGGACAACGGTAACGATACCTGGTCGCTCTCTCCGCAACCTGTCGACCCCATTGACCCACCGACGGAGCCGGGTGTTCCCACGCATCCTATCGAGATAGTCCCGATCCCACCGGAGCCTGTAGTCCCACCGGAGCCTGTAGTCCCACCGGAGCCTGTAGTGCCACCGGCAGAAATGACCATCTCGCCAAGTACGGCTGCGGTCCTCTCCATGGCAACGGCCGATCAGCTGATATTCAAAGCGGAACTGGACACAGTACGTGGACGTCTGGACCAGGTGCGCTCTTTCTCACACGGGGAGGATATGTCACACGACACCAACCTGTGGGCACAGTACAACTTTAACAACTTTGGTGTCAGCAGCTCAGCGGGCGCAGGCTATGACATGAACATCAACGGCCTGACGCTGGGGATGGACAAGTCCATTGCGCTGGATGAGGCAATAGCCACCTTCGGCGGATTCATGTCCTACAGCCGCTCTGATCTGGATTTTGACCGGGGCGGTAATGGCGATGTGGACTCTTATTCCATTGGTGCTTATGCCAGCTATCTGCACAACACCGGGTTTTATGCCGACGGTATTCTGAAGGCTAACCGCTTCGGTAATAACGTCAATGCCCAGATGACCAGCGGAGGGGCTGCCTATGGTGATTACAATACCAATGGTATTGGTATGCACCTGCAGGGTGGGAAGTATTTCTGGTTTGGTGAATCCTATATTGCCCCGTATGCGGCGTTAAGTACGTTCACCAGTGACAGCAGTGATTACACGCTGTCAAACGGAATGCGGGCTCGTGTCGACAAACAGAAATCCATGATGGGTGAAGTCGGTGTGCAGATGGGGCATAAGTTCGAGTATAACGGCGCGAAGATACAGCCTTACTTCCGGGCAGCAGTGGCGAACGAGTTTATCGACGACAACGAAGTGAAAGTCAACGAAGACGCGTTCACCAATGACCTTAGCGGTACCCGCGGTATCTATCAGGTTGGGGTAAATGCTCAGGTCACGGATACACTGTCGGTCAACGCACATACCAGTTATTCACACGGTAAACAGGTGGATGAGCCGTGGACCGTGAACCTTGGCGTCTCATGGAAATTCTGATGCTGTAGATCTTACCGGGAAATACCGGGTAAAAAGCGCAGAAATATCTGCGCTTTTTACCACACACACAAATCTGAGGAGCCAAAAACGTCTTCGCATGGACGCCCGCAACATTATTCTGAGCTGGCTATTTCCACCGTGCTGATGTTTTCCGACTTACCCAAAAAACCTACCAAACGCCGTATAGCGCGGGAGTACACCCTATTGCTATAGGCAAGCCTGTTCAAAAAACAGGCTTGCCGTACAATAATTAATGAGCAACTGTCTTTCAACTTAAGCCGTGTGGATGGACTCGTCCCACGGCTTATTCGTTTTTAGCATTGCGTTAAGAATGACAATCAGCTTACGCATGCAGGCAATTATGGCCACTTTATTAGGCTTCCCTGTAGTCAATAACCTGTTGTAAAATATTCTAATTATAGGATTGAAGCGAATTGCTGACAAAGTGGCCATATAAAGCATTCTACGTACCATAGCCTGCCCTCCGAAGATAGTTCGCTTCCCCCGAAAGAATCCAGAGTCACGGTTAAAAGGAGCAACTCCAATCAACGCGCTGACCTCTCGTCGCGTCAACTTACCGAGTTCCGGTACGTCTGCTATCAGGGTTGCTATTGTTGCAGGTCCAACACCTTTTACCGTAGACAGCAGTTCCAGGATAGGCCTTTGATATGTTTGCCTAACGCAACATCGATCACTTTAAGTTGATCTTGCGTAGCGTTAACCATTGCGACCACACTTTCTTTAACCTCCGGATGACTCGTATCAAGCCGTTGCCGCTCTGAAACGGAAAGGGCGACCAACTGGCGGCGGTGCGCAATTAATGCCTGGAGTGTGCGTTGCTCTGGAGATGGAAGTTCTTTGACGATCTTATCCATGTCGGTACGTTGTGATAAAACAGAGGCTAATTGTGCAAGAGCATGTGCATCAATTCGGTCTGTTTTAGCCAGATTACCCATTGCTTTGGCGAAATCGCGCGCCTGGCGAGGATTTACAATGGCTACCGGTAATCCTGACGCCTGCAAAACACAGGCAACCGGTACTTCATAATTCCCTGTCGCTTCCAGTACGACCAAAGTGACCTTCCGGGGTATTTGAAAATGTGATGATTTTTTCCTGCTACACCAAATGCAACATCCAGCGTAGTTTTAGCGACATCAATACCAACAAAAATATTTTCAGGCATCATTCTTCAGCTCCCATTCTTGCAAATACGAATTCGGACTCAAGCAACTGTTCGGGCTTATCGAAGAAAAATAACGATCGTGTGTCGAATGCTCATTAACGGGCTTCTGGTAGGCCCTTGATGGTTATCTGACTACACAATCGCTTCTAACCCTACACAACCACAATAGACCACGTTCAAGATACAAGATGGTCACTCCCTCCTTCCCGGTACTATGCTGAGGACTGGCTTTCATTCGGAGAGCTATCATGGAAAACATTGCGCCCATTGGTATCGATCTGGGTAAAAACTCTTTCCATATTCATTGCCAGGATCGTCGCGGGAAGGCTGTTTACCGTAAAAAATTTACCCGGCCAAAGTTAATCGAATTTTTGGCGACATGCCCCGCTACAACCATCGCAATGGAAGCCTGTGGCGGTTCTCACTTTATGGCACGCAAGTTGGAAGAGTTGGGGCATTTCCCAAATCTAATATCACCACAATTTGTCCGCCCATTCGTTAAAAGCAACAAAAACGACTTTGTCGACGCCGAAGCTATTTGTGAAGCTGCATCGCGTCCATCGATGCGTTTTGTGCAGCCCAGAACGGAATCTCAGCAGGCAATGCGGGCTCTGCATCGTGTCCGTGAATCTCTGGTTCAGGATAAGGTAAAAACAACCAATCAGATGCATGCTTTTCTGTTGGAATTTGGCATCAGCGTTCCACGAGGTGCTGCCGTTATTAGCCGACTGAGTACCCTTCTTGAGGACAGTAGTTTGCCTCTTTATCTCAGCCAGTTATTGTTGAGATTACAACAGCATTATCATTATCTTGTTGAGCAGATTAAAGATTTGGAATCCCAGTTGAAACGAAAGTTGGACGAGGATGAGGTTGGACAGCGCTTGCTGAGCATTCCCTGCGTCGGAATACTGACAGCGAGTACTATTTCAACTGAGATTGGCGACGGGAAGCAGTACGCCAGCAGCCGTGACTTTGCGGCGGCCACAGGGCTAGTACCTCGACAGTACAGCACGGGTGGTCGGACGACATTGCTGGGAATTAGTAAGCGAGGCAACAAAAAAATCCGAACGTTGTTGGTTCAATGCGCCAGAGTATTCATACAAAAACTGGAACACCAGTCTGGCAAATTGGCCGATTGGGTCAGGGATTTACTGTGCCGGAAAAGCAACTTTGTCGTCACTTGTGCTCTGGCAAACAAGCTGGCCAGAATAGCCTGGGCACTGACAGCACGACAGCAAACTTATGAAGCATAACGGCAGAAATACACCGGTTTAACGAATCACTCATCTGGTTTTGCGAATACTGATATTGATGATACTAACGGCCCTCCGGCCTGTTGAGGAACCTGTAAATCGGAAAGGCTCATTGAATTCTAGAGGTTCATCAGGCGCGGAACTCATCGAGGCGCGGGAATAAAATCCCATTCAGACGCCGGATAGATTCAAGCAAGCCAACTTATCGTCAAAATCGGTGTTGCAAAAACGGGAGTGACCATAGATTCCATTTTCCAAGCGGACCCCTTGTTCAACCACCATCAGGAACGAAAATATGGCTGGTTGCCTGTATTACCGACATGAGAAACGACTTCAATGGACTGGGGGCAAAGGTACTGATACGCTGAAAGATGACCCAATGTCTGGCCACGTTTTATCTTCCGGGCGCGCAAAGGCTGTCAGGTGAAGCTACTCTGGTCTACCGGCAACGGGTTGTGCCTGCTGACCTCTCTGACGATACTGTCAGCTTCATTATCCAGGTTGTCGCAGAATAAGCCTGGTAATATACCGGTTTATGAACAGCTCGCTTCCTGATGAAATCGATGAACTGAAACGCCTTCTTGCCGAACAGGAGGCACTGAACCGTGTGCTGCAGGAAAAGCTGAACGAACGTGAACGCGAAATAGACCGGCTACAGGCACAACTGGATATGCTTCGTCGGATGAACTTCGGCAGCCGTTCAGAAAAAATATCCCGGCGCATCACTCAGTTGGAAGCCGACCTCAAAACACTCCAGGATAAAAGCGATACTATGACGGGGCGGGTGGATGATCCGTCTGTCCCCGTCCACTGCGCCAGACACGGACGCGTAAACCGTTCTCTGAAAACCGTCCCCGCGATGAGACGTAAGCGTCCCATCAGCGACGTCTGGTAGAAATGCGCCTGTACGCTGCAAAATTAATGTCCATCATTTTTCAAGTTAATGGGCATTATCTTATGGAAAGACAGCAGTGGATGGAGGCACTTTTGCGCCTTCACTATGGACAAGGTTTCAGCCGTGGGGCTGCAAGCAGACAACTGGGACTGAGTGGATCGACGGGATATAAATTTTTTCGCCGTTTTGAGAAGAGCGGCCTGCCCTGGCCTTTGCCCGATGGAATGAGCTCGGGCGAACTGGAGCAAAAACTCTATCCCTCAGAACTCAATCCTCCCCGCGCCAATAAATCATCGTCAGGAAGACGCCGGCGGCCTAACTTTACACCGGAGTTTAAACGCCATCTTGTTGAACAGTCCATGCCACCCGGCGTAAACATCGCACAACTCGCGCGTGAACACGGGATTAACGACAACCTGCTGTTTAACTGGCGACGCAAATATCAGGAAGCACAGGGTAAAAACAAGCCAGAGACTTCAGTCGTGCTGATGCCCGTGGAGATCGCTCAGACCCGGCCTGCCATCGTTGATGTCACTCCGCGACAACCTCCGCTGGCGGAGCCGGACAATGTACTGTGCTGTGAGGTCATTTTACCTGGCGGAACAGTCAAACTGAGTGGAGCGGTCTCCCCGGCTCTGCTGAGAATGTTGTTCGGCGAACTGAAGGGGGAACACCGATGATCTCCTTACCCACCGGGACCAAAATCTGGCTGGTTGCCGGGATTACCGATATGCGATGTGGCTTTCATGGGCTGGCATCAAAGGTGCAGAATACCCTCAACGCAGACCCGTTCAGCGGGCATCTGTTCGTCTTCCGGGGGAAAAGTGGTGTGCTACTCAAGGTGCTGTGGGCCGATCGTGATGGGCTGTGCCTGTTTACCAAACGTCTTGAGCGCGGACGGTTCGCCTGGCCGGTATCCCGTGATGGCAGGGTATATCTCACCCCGGCTCAGCTATCCATGCTCCTCGAAGCCATCGACTGGCGGCATCCAAAACGCACGGAACAACCAGGACTACGAATATAACCTGTTGTAAAGTAGGGGTATTAACGATGAGCTTCCTGATGATATTAACCTGTTAAAATCCCTGCTGCGTGAGCAGCGGGCACAGAACCAGCACCTGTCTGGGCTGGTCACCAGCTATCGTCTCGACATTGACAAACTGAAAGCACACATCGACAAGCTCCAGCGGATGGTGTTTGGCAGCCGGAGCGAGAAAACTCGTGATAAGGCCACAAAACTTCTCAGAAAGGTGGAGAAGCGGCTTACCGCACTGCAGGCGGAGATGGGGGTTGTCCTGGGCCCCGATCCTGATCCGGCTGTCCCCCGGGTACTGCAACAGTCAGCCCGTCGTAAACCGCTTCCCGCTCATCTGCCACGGGAAACACAGCGCATCGAACCCGAAGAAACCTGTTGTCCGGACTGCGGTGGCACACTGAAACCGCTGGCTGAGAGTATCTCCGAACAACTGGAGCTTATCAGCAGCGCCTTCAAAGTTATCGAAACCGTTCGTCCAAAGCTGGCCTGTGGTCGGTGCGATCACATCGCGCAGGCACCCATGCCGCCAAAACCGATAGATCGCAGCTACGCCGGGGCCGGCGTCCTGTCGCACATCCTGGTGGCAAAATATGCTGATCACATCCCGCTGCATCGTCAGTCGGTCATCTACGCCAGACAGGGTGTGGAGCTGAGCCGAAGCACACTCGAGCGCTGGGTGGATGCAATGGCGGACAAGCTGCGCCCTCTGTATGACGAACTGAACCGCTATGTGCTGCAGCCCGGCAAAGTGAGTACGGATGATACAACCGTCAATCTGCTGGCTCCGGGCAACGGGAAATGCAAAACCAGCCGGGTGTGGGTCTACGTAAGAGATGATCGCCGCGCAGGTTCACAGATGCCTCCGGCAGCGTGGTTCGCCTGGTCAGCGGACAGAAAAGGCATACATCCCCAGGCGCATCTGGCGGAATACAGTGGGGTGTTGCAGGCAGACGCTTATGCGGGTTACAACGCGCTCTACGCAAACGGGCAGGTAACTGAAGCAGGCTGTATGGCCCATGCGCGGCGTAAGTTCCATGATGTACATGTCAGAACGCCCACAGCAGTGACAGTGGAAGCCCTGAGGAGGTTCGGAGAACTGTACGCGATAGAAGCGGAGATCCGGGGCAGTCCTGCGGCAGAGCGTCTGGCCGTCCGTCGGGAAAAAAGTGTGCCGCTGATGGCGTCGCTGAACATCTGGTGGCGAGAGCAGGCAGCCGTAATGTCGTCAGCTTCAGGTCTGAGAGAGGCGTTCACGTACCTGAAAAATAACTGGAATGCGCTGAACGAGTTCTGCCGTAATGGCTGGGTGGAGATAGATAATAATCTTGCCGAGAACGCCCTGCGGATGGTGGCGGTTGGCCGCAGGAACTACCTGTTCGTTGGGTCTGCCAGTGGAGGTGAAAACGCAGCAATCATGTATACGCTGATAGTCACATGCAGGTTAAACGGGGTAGATCCGGAAGCTTACCTGCGGTATGTGATAAGTGAGATAAGCGAGTGGTCATCAAAACGGCTACGTGATCTCCTTCCCTGGAACATCAAGCTTCCGTCCGTCAAAAACGGTCTGTAACCCGTCCCTCAGACATCGATAGTGTCCATTAAATAAAAAAAGCGTGTCCATCATTCGATAATTTATTGGATGACGGGACGCTTACGATGAGACGAGGCTGTTGCCAGCAGAAGACGGTAAACTCCATGCCGACGATACTCCCGTGCCGGTGTTACTGCCAGGTAACAAGAAAACGAATACTGGGGGGGGTTATGGACATATGTACGTGATGACCGAAACGCCGGCTCAGTGCTGGCACCTGCGGACTGGCTCGCCTGCAGACAGTGCAGGTACGTTTCTAATCAACACCTTACAGGAAGCAATGCGCGGCTGGCGTTCAATAGTAGAAACGGTAATGTAGTGGGTAAAATAACTGTATCAACAATACACTGATTCTACGGGATTATGATGGTCAGTTTCGGCCATGCTTACGTATTGAACAAAATAACACGGTCAGAAATGCCAGAGATTATATGCCTTAGAGGTTGCCTTGTTACAGGAACTTTGGCTCAGAATCTGATTTTTCAACAATCAACTGAGCTGATCCATATTTGGCTTCCGTGCCGAAATGTCTTCTTTTCATTATGCCTCTGCAGTTGTCTCCTGGTGGGTAAAAAGCTAATCTAACAGGGTCTAGTTTCACAGGTGTGCCACGCAGGTTAATGCAAATGCCTGCGTGGTTTTTCTTTTCCTACCTGACACTCTTCCAATATTTCCAACACTTGCACTCACTACGGTGAAAAATTTACGCCCTGTGAGTATGAAACGAGCGGAGTAGTTATCTGACTGAAGTGCCTCCGTATCCGCAGACATTTTCTGTACTCACGACGGTTCCCTTTTGAGTCCTCTGGACATCAGAATGTCCATACCACTCCCACGTGGGCAGCCAGAGGCTCG
>NZ_SNVY01000017.1:0-37673 GCF_004361975.1 Buttiauxella sp. JUb87 | reverse complement strand
GTGTGGGGTCTCCCCATGCGAGAGTAGGGAACTGCCAGGCTCCAATTAAGCAAAAAGCCCTGTACTGACGTACAGGGCTTTTTGCTGTCTGCAATAAAATAGTCGTGAACAATGTTGAACACCGCTGGCGGTGGTCCCGGAGGGGAGTACCAGGATGATATGAGTAATTTATCAACCTCACGGTATAACCCCTGTCACGCAAGCGAACCCCTGGCATATAAGGTAAACTAACTGGGTTTAAACTCAGGAAAGATACCCAACATGAGCACTTCTCTTAAACCTTTCAATACATTTGGTATTCAGGCTAACGCTTCACGTATTGTCATTGCTGAAACAGTACAGCAATTAAAAGACGCCTGGAGTGAGACAGTGGCAGCAAATATGCCCGTTTTGATCTTGGGTGAGGGAAGTAACGTTCTCTTTCTTGAGGATTACTCCGGTACCGTAATTGTTAACCGAATTTCAGGCATTCAAGTTACAGAAGAGCAAGATGCCTGGTATTTACATGTTGGCGCAGGGGAAAACTGGCATCATCTGGTTGAATATACCTTACAGCAAGGAATGCCAGGGCTTGAAAACCTGGCTTTAATTCCTGGATGTGCCGGATCTTCACCTATTCAAAATATCGGTGCCTATGGTGTAGAGCTCAAAAGCGTCTGTCATTACGTTGATTGTGTCGATTTGCTCAGCGGTGAGATGCATCGCCTGGATAATTCACAGTGCCAGTTTGGCTATCGCGACAGTATTTTTAAGCATGAATATCAGAATCACTATGCAATTATTGCTGTGGGATTACGTTTGCCAAAATTATGGCAGCCAGTATTAAGTTATGGTGATTTAACCCGGCTTGACGCTGCAAATGTCACGCCGCAGGAAGTGTTTAATGCAGTTTGCCATATGCGTATGACAAAACTTCCGGATCCGCGTGTTAACGGAAATGCGGGAAGCTTTTTCAAGAATCCAGTCATTACTGCCGAACAGGCATCTGTGCTTATTGCTACTTTCGCCGCCATTCCACATTACCCTCAGCCCGATGGGTCAATAAAACTGGCGGCAGGCTGGTTAATCGATCAGTGCCAGTTGAAGGGTTACAAGGTTGGTGGTGCAACAGTGCATCAACAGCAAGCTCTGGTATTAATAAATGAAAACGGCGCTTCCAGCCTGGATGTTGTGGGTCTGGCTCATCACGTTCGCCAGTGTGTCGGGGATAAATTTAAAGTATGGTTGGAACCCGAAGTTCGCTTCATAGGTACGTGTGGCGAAGTTAGCGCTGTGGAGACCATTGCATGAAAGATAATAAAATTCCTCTGACACTAATTAGTATTCTTGCAGATGGCGAGTTTCACTCTGGTGAGCAGTTAGGTGAGCAGCTTGGTATGAGTCGGGCGGCCATAAATAAACACATCCAAACTTTAAGAGATTGGGGTGTTGATGTTTTTACCGTGCCTGGAAAAGGGTATAGCCTACCCGATCCCATTCAGTTGCTTGATGAAGAACTTATAAAATTGCAGATTGATACAGGCTCAGTTACGGTTCTCCCTGTCATTGACTCCACCAATCAGTTTTTACTCGACCGACTTGAAACACTTCACTCGGGGGATGCCTGTATTGCTGAATATCAGCAGGCAGGTCGAGGTCGTCGAGGACGTCAGTGGTTTTCACCCTTCGGTGCTAATCTTTACCTGTCCATGTACTGGCGACTCGAGCAAGGTCCTGCGGCAGCTGTTGGCTTAAGTCTTGTCATTGGGATTGTTATGGCCGAGGTACTACGTGAACTAGGTGCTGAAGATGTCAGAGTTAAGTGGCCAAATGACCTATATCTCAACGATCGTAAACTTGCTGGTATTCTGGTTGAATTGACTGGTAAAACTGGAGATGCCGCGCAGATTGTTATTGGGGCAGGTATTAATCTTGCAATGCGTAATGTAGCGACGGATGTGATTAATCAAAGCTGGATTAATCTTCAGGAAGCCGGAATTAATATAGATCGTAATGCGTTAGCTATTAGAATCATAAAAGAATTGCGAAAAGCATTACAGTTATTTGAAGATGAAGGTTTAGTACCTTTCCTGCCGCGTTGGGAGCCACTGGATAACTTTATTCATCGCCAGGTGAAGTTAATAATTGGGGATAGAGAAATACACGGCATTTCAAGAGGGATTAACGAGCAAGGTGGATTGTTATTAGAGCAGGACGGAGTCGTTAAACCTTGGGTGGGTGGAGAAATATCACTGCGTGGCGTTAACTAATTCGCACGGGGGATTTTATCCCCCCGCTTTTTTATTTCCTTAGCCGTACGCACTCAACTTCGTGATTTGAGCTTTTCGTCATGATCAGGCTGGCACGCTCACGAGTTGGTAGTATATTTTCTTTTAGGTTCCGCCAGTTAATCTCTTTCCATAGCTGTAATGCGACATTAACAGCTTCATCCTCTGAGAGCTTCGCATAGCTGTGGAAATAAGAGTCAGGGTCGGTAAATGCACCTTCACGGAACTTCAGGAATCGCGTGATATACCAATCTTGTAGCAGATCTTCTGGCGCATCGACATAAATCGAAAAATCGACAAAGTCTGATACAAATACATGATGTGGATCGTGTGGGTAATCCATGCCGCTTTGCAAAACATTTAATCCTTCAAGGATTAAAATATCAGGCTGAGCAACTGTTTTATCACCATCAGGAATAACATCATAAATAAGGTGAGAATAGACTGGTGCAGTCACATTCGGTGCCCCTGATTTAATATCAGAAACGAACTTCACCAAACGGTGCATATCGTAGGATTGTGGGAATCCTTTTTTCTTCATCAGATTGCGTTCTTTCAACACTTTATTCGGATGCAGAAAACCATCAGTGGTAATCAATTCCACACGACGATGCTCAGGCCAGCGACTCAGCAGAGCTTGCAGCACGCGAGCGGTTGTACTTTTCCCGACCGCAACGCTTCCGGCGATACTAATGACGTAGGGAATACGTTGCCCATTAGTGCCGAGAAATTGCTCTAACACTGCCTGTCGGCGTAGGTTTGAACTGATATAAAAATTCAATAGCCGTGAAAGAGGCAGGTAAATTTCTGCAACTTCCTCTAAAGAGAGGTCCTCATTGATACCCTTCAACTGAGCGATCTCACCTTCAGTCAAGGTCATCGGTACTGAGTCGCGCAAGGCTGCCCATTGGTTGCGGTTGAACTGCATATAAGGAGTCGTCAACATTTGCTCTTTATTACTCATAAGCATGCTTCTGCCTGTAATTCAGGACAAAAATGAACGTAGTACGCGGACTGAGAAAAGGATACTCATCTCAGGAAATCAAAGGCGTGCAACGTATATTACTTTTCACAATGGGCAGGAGGGTAACACCAGATGAGTGAGAATAATAAGAAAAAAACAAAGTGATGATGCTTTCAGAGGAAAGCATCACGTTGTGGTGTGACTTCAACTTGCTATGCGCTGCGCAAATTGATTAACGGCGTATAAGCTATTTGTAATAGATGACGGCGGGAAGATAAAAGCCGTATGACGAACCGGTATAGTCAGGCAACACCCCAAACAGCGGTATCTTCATTCCTTCTCTTTGGTGGGCATATCAAACTCATGCCTCACTCAAACAAGTAGTGTTCCAAACGCCGCGTAGTGGGTATATCCATTGTTTCCAGACACCGGACACGAAATTTACATAAAAGAGCACATCGAAAAGAAAGGAATGCATGACGAAGATGCATTAAAGCGTGAAAAAAGGCAGTTTGAATACATCACCTCCGTATCCCGCGTACAAAAATCACTCTGTAATGATGATTAATCCACCAGTTTTACGAGCTATCGCGCAAAATATAAGCGGTAGTGCATTTTCTTTAATTTTTTTGTTGCATCATGGAGCCGGTGTTCCTAGAATGCGCGCTACTTGATGCCGACTTAGCTCAGTAGGTAGAGCAACTGACTTGTAATCAGTAGGTCACCAGTTCGATTCCGGTAGTCGGCACCATCAAGTGCTTGGTGGGGTTCCCGAGCGGCCAAAGGGAGCAGACTGTAAATCTGCCGTCATCGACTTCGAAGGTTCGAATCCTTCCCCCACCACCATTTTCAGGCAACGCTATGCGTAGCCCGAGGCGACGAGATCCAACTAGTCGACTCGAATACTAAGGAGCCTCTCCTTAGTTAAAACAGAATTCAAGCAGGTAGCCGAGTTCCAGAGATGCGGGCATCGTATAATGGCTATTACCTCAGCCTTCCAAGCTGATGATGTGGGTTCGATTCCCACTGCCCGCTCCAGATGTGCTGATATAGCTCAGTTGGTAGAGCGCACCCTTGGTAAGGGTGAGGTCGGCAGTTCGAATCTGCCTATCAGCACCACCTCCTTTATCCTTCCTGTTTCTCTTCTGTTAATGAATTCAACAAATTCAGGCTTTCGCCTGGTTGATGTGGTGATATCACCGATTTATCCGTGTCTTAGAGGGACAATCGATGTCTAAAGAAAAATTTGAACGTACAAAACCGCACGTCAACGTCGGTACTATCGGCCACGTTGACCATGGTAAAACCACTCTGACTGCAGCAATCACTACCGTTCTGGCTAAAACCTACGGTGGTTCTGCTCGTGCTTTCGACCAGATCGATAACGCACCAGAAGAAAAAGCTCGTGGTATCACCATCAACACTTCCCACGTTGAATATGACACCCCGACTCGCCACTATGCGCACGTTGACTGCCCAGGGCACGCCGACTACGTTAAAAACATGATCACCGGTGCTGCTCAGATGGACGGCGCTATCCTGGTTGTTGCTGCGACTGATGGCCCAATGCCACAGACTCGTGAGCACATCCTGCTGGGTCGTCAGGTTGGCGTTCCTTACATCATCGTGTTCCTGAACAAATGCGACATGGTTGATGATGAAGAGCTGCTGGAACTGGTAGAAATGGAAGTTCGTGAACTTCTGTCTATGTACGACTTCCCTGGCGACGATACTCCAATCGTACGTGGTTCAGCGCTGAAAGCACTGGAAGGCGACGCGGATTACGAAGCTAAAATCATCGAACTGGCTGGCTTCCTGGATACTTATATCCCAGAACCAGAACGTGCTATCGACAAGCCGTTCCTGCTGCCAATCGAAGACGTATTCTCCATCTCCGGCCGTGGTACCGTTGTTACCGGTCGTGTAGAGCGCGGTATCGTTAAAGTTGGTGAAGAAGTTGAAATCGTTGGTATCAAAGATACCGTGAAATCAACCTGTACTGGCGTTGAAATGTTCCGCAAACTGCTGGACGAAGGCCGTGCTGGTGAGAACGTTGGTGTTCTGCTGCGTGGTATTAAACGTGAAGATATCGAACGTGGTCAGGTACTGGCTAAGCCAGGCTCAATCAAGCCGCACACCCAGTTCGAATCTGAAGTTTATATTCTGTCCAAAGATGAAGGCGGCCGTCATACTCCGTTCTTCAAAGGCTACCGTCCACAGTTCTACTTCCGTACAACTGACGTGACTGGCACCATCGAACTGCCAGAAGGCGTTGAGATGGTAATGCCGGGCGACAACATCAAAATGGTTGTTACCCTGATCCACCCAATCGCGATGGATGACGGTCTGCGTTTCGCAATCCGTGAAGGCGGCCGTACTGTAGGTGCGGGCGTTGTTGCTAAAGTTATCGCTTAATCGCTGATAACATTTGACGCAACGCGCAAGAAAAGGGCATCATTTGATGCCCTTTTTGTACGCTCTCTACCCAGAACCTGGCTCATCAGTGATTTTTTACTCATAATCATTGCTGAGACAGGCTCTGAAGATGGCGTTATACCGAATAGCACCTGAGTAATAGCCGTTCGGTTTGGTTTTGCCTCGCATATGCGGGGCAAAAATGTTTGTCTGAATTACTGTGACGGGTTGGTTTATGAGTGCGAATACCGAAGCTCAAGGAAGCGGGCGCGGCCTGGAAGCGATGAAATGGCTGGCAGTTGCTGCTCTGCTTATTGTGGCGATCGTGGGCAACTACATTTATCGTGATGTGTCTCTGCCTCTGCGTGCCCTGGCAGTGGTTGTGCTGATTGCTGCAGCGGGTGGTGTCGCGCTGTTAACGACGAAAGGCAAAGCGACAGTTGCTTTCGCCCGCGAAGCGAGAACCGAAGTTCGTAAAGTGATTTGGCCAACTCGGCAGGAGACTTTACACACCACCTTAATCGTGGCGGCTGTTACAGCTGTAATGTCACTGATTTTGTGGGGGCTGGACGGTATTCTTGTCCGCCTGGTTTCTTTTATTACTGGCCTGAGGTTCTGAGATGTCTGAAGCCCCTAAAATGCGCTGGTACGTCGTTCAGGCGTTTTCCGGTTTTGAAGGCCGCGTAGCAACATCGCTGCGTGAGCATATCAAATTGCACAACATGGAAGAGTTGTTTGGTGAAGTCATGGTTCCGACCGAAGAAGTGGTCGAAATTCGTGGTGGCCAACGTCGCAAAAGCGAACGTAAATTCTTCCCGGGCTATGTTCTGGTCCAGATGGTAATGAACGATGCTAGCTGGCACCTGGTGCGCAGCGTGCCTCGAGTGATGGGTTTCATCGGCGGTACATCTGACCGTCCTGCACCAATCAGCGATAAAGAAGTTGATGCGATTATGAACCGCCTGCAGCAGGTTGGTGACAAGCCGCGTCCTAAAACGCTGTTTGAGCCAGGCGAAATGGTACGCGTCAGTGATGGTCCATTTGCCGACTTTAACGGTGTGGTTGAAGAAGTAGATTACGAAAAGAGCCGCTTGAAGGTTTCTGTATCTATCTTTGGTCGTGCTACGCCGGTTGAGCTGGATTTTGCTCAGGTAGAGAAAGCCTAATAATTAGGTTGTAAAAGCAGCGATTATTCGTTGCACAAGGCGCGAGATTGGACTACAATTTCGCGCCTTTTGTTTTTATGCGTCTTGTACGTATGAAACGATTTATTCACGGGGAGCCTTCATTGTGTAAGGCGCTATAACCCACTAGAGGAAATTAAGATGGCTAAGAAAGTACAAGCCTACGTCAAGCTGCAAGTTGCAGCTGGTATGGCGAACCCAAGTCCACCAGTTGGTCCAGCTCTGGGTCAGCAAGGTGTGAACATCATGGAATTCTGTAAAGCGTTCAACGCCAAAACTGATTCCATGGAGAAAGGTCTGCCAATTCCGGTTGTTATTACCGTTTACGCTGACCGTTCTTTCACTTTCGTTACTAAAACTCCACCAGCTGCTGTTCTGTTGAAGAAAGCTGCAGGTATCAAGTCTGGTTCTGGCAAGCCGAACAAAGACAAAGTGGGTAAAGTGACCCGTGCTCAGGTGCGTGAAATCGCAGAAACCAAAGCTGCGGACATGACTGGTTCTGACGTTGAAGCGATGACTCGCTCCATCGAAGGTACTGCTCGTTCCATGGGCCTGGTAGTGGAGGATTAAGAAATGGCTAAACTGACCAAGCGCATGCGCGTGATCCGTGACAAAGTTGATGCAACTAAACAGTATGACATCAACGAAGCCGTTGCTCTGCTCAAAGAGCTGGCCACTGCGAAATTCGTAGAAAGCGTTGACGTTGCTGTAAACCTCGGCATCGACGCTCGTAAATCTGACCAGAACGTACGTGGTGCAACTGTACTGCCGCACGGTACTGGCCGTTCAGTTCGCGTAGCCGTATTTGCCCAAGGCCCTAACGCTGAAGCAGCTAAAGCTGCTGGCGCTGAGCTGGTAGGTATGGAAGATCTGGCTGACCAGATCAAAAAAGGCGAAATGAACTTTGACGTTGTTATCGCATCTCCAGATGCAATGCGCGTTGTTGGCCAACTGGGCCAGGTTCTGGGTCCACGTGGCCTGATGCCTAACCCGAAAGTTGGTACTGTAACTCCTAACGTTGCTGAAGCGGTTAAGAACGCTAAAGCTGGTCAGGTTCGTTACCGTAACGACAAAAACGGCATCATTCACACCACCATCGGTAAAGTGGATTTTGACACTGACAAACTGAAAGAAAACCTGGAAGCTCTGCTGGTTGCGCTGAAAAAAGCTAAACCATCTCAAGCTAAAGGCGTTTTCATTAAGAAAGTTAGCCTGTCTACCACTATGGGTGCAGGTGTTGCGATCGACCAGTCTGGTCTGAGCGCAGTAGTGAACTAAGATTCACTGCTTTACGCGGGCGTTCGATTAGTCTAAAATCTTACGCCCGTTGCCTTGCAATGCAGGGCACACAGAATTTTCGGTTGGAGCCTGGCCTTATCCAGGCCTCCGTCCAAGACCGCAGGAGTTTCGCAAGAGACTTAATCCCCTGCGTAGACGGTGACAGAACCTGAAGAATATTTTTGATAGTCTTTGGCTTGTTTCTGCTCACCGTATGTCGACGTTCATTATCGTTTTGGTAATGAATGAAGTGAGTTCCGGGGGAAACCCCGGCTAATATCCAGGAGCAAAGCTAATGGCTTTAAATCTTCAAGACAAACAAGCGATTGTTGCTGAAGTCAGCGAAGTAGCCAAAGGTGCGCTGTCTGCGGTTGTTGCGGATTCCCGTGGCGTGACCGTAGGTAAAATGACTGAACTGCGTAAAGCAGGTCGTGAAGCTGGCGTTTACATGCGTGTTGTTCGTAACACCCTGCTGCGCCGCGTTGTTGAAGGTACTCAGTTTGAGTGCCTGAAAGACACGTTTGTTGGTCCAACCTTGATTGCATATTCTATGGAACACCCGGGCGCTGCTGCTCGTCTGTTCAAAGAATTCGCTAAAGCGAATGCAAAATTCGAGGTTAAAGCTGCAGCCTTTGAAGGTGAGCTGATCCCGGCGGCCCAGATCGATCGCCTGGCAACTCTGCCAACTTACGAAGAAGCAATCGCACGCCTGATGGCAACCATGAAAGAAGCCTCTGCAGGCAAACTGGTTCGCACTCTGGCTGCTGTACGCGATCAGAAAGAAGCTGCTTAATAGCACTTTTCTTTCTCACGCATTTGCTTACGTATAAACTTATTCTGATTTTCAGGAACAATTGTTATGTCTATCACTAAAGATCAAATCATTGAAGCAGTATCCGCTATGTCTGTAATGGACATTGTTGAACTGATTTCTGCAATGGAAGAAAAATTCGGTGTTTCCGCTGCTGCTGCTGTTGCAGGCCCTGCTGCTGCTGCTGAAGCTGTAGAAGAGAAAACTGAGTTCGACGTTATTCTGAAAGCTGCTGGCGCTAACAAAGTTGCCGTCATCAAAGCAGTACGTAGCGCAACTGGTCTGGGCTTGAAAGAAGCTAAAGACCTGGTTGAATCCGCTCCAGCTGCGCTGAAAGAAGGCGTGAGCAAAGATGACGCAGAAGCACTGAAAAAATCTCTGGAAGAAGCTGGCGCTGAAGTTGAAGTTAAATAAGCCAACCTTTCCGGTTGCAGCCTGAGAAATTAGGCTGATGGCTGGTGACTTTTTAGTCACCAGCCTTTTTGCGCTGTAGGGTACCAGTAGCGTTTCACACTGTTTGACTGCTGGTTTCCATTCAATGTTTGTCTCTATCTACGCCTTAATATACTACGACTTTCTACGCCGGGAGTTCCGGGGTAAAGCGTAGCGAAATGGTTTAAGAGTGATAGAAACAGGTATTGCGGAAAGTGTTCCACTTTCCGGTCCACAAAATAGTGTTGCACAAACTGTCCCCTTGTCGGGCAGATGGGTCGACTTGTCAGCGAGCTGAGGAACCCTAATGGTTTACTCCTATACCGAGAAAAAACGTATTCGTAAGGATTTTGGAAAGCGTCCACAAGTTTTGGACATTCCTTATCTCCTTTCTATCCAGCTTGACTCGTTCCAGAAGTTCATCGAGCAAGATCCTGAAGGCCAGTACGGTCTGGAAGCGGCTTTCCGTTCCGTGTTCCCTATTGCAAGCTACAGCGGTAACTCTGAGCTGCAATATGTGAGCTATCGTCTGGGTGAGCCGGTATTTGACGTTAAAGAATGTCAGATCCGCGGCGTGACGTATTCCGCTCCCCTTCGCGTAAAACTGCGTCTGGTGATCTACGAGCGTGAAGCGCCGGAAGGCACCGTTAAAGATATTAAAGAACAAGAAGTCTACATGGGTGAAATTCCACTCATGACTGATAACGGCACCTTCGTTATCAACGGTACTGAGCGTGTTATCGTTTCTCAGTTACACCGTAGCCCAGGCGTGTTCTTCGATAGTGACAAAGGTAAAACCCACTCTTCCGGGAAGGTGCTGTATAACGCACGTATCATCCCTTACCGTGGTTCCTGGCTGGATTTCGAATTCGACCCGAAAGACAACCTGTTCGTGCGTATCGACCGTCGCCGCAAACTGCCTGCGACTATCATTCTGCGTGCATTGCAGTTCACCACTGAGCAGATTCTTGATCTGTTCTTTGAGAAAGTTTATTTCGAAATCCGTGACAACAAGCTGCAGATGGAATTGGTGCCAGAACGCCTTCGTGGTGAGACTGCATCCTTTGACATCGAAGCTAACGGCAAAATCTATGTCGAAAAAAGCCGCCGTATTACAGCGCGCCATATTCGCCAGCTGGAAAAAGACGATATTAAGCTTATCGAAGTTCCGGTTGAATACATTGCTGGTAAAGTCGCGGCTAAAGACTACGTTGATGCATCGACTGGCGAACTGATTTGCCCGGCGAACATGGAACTGTCTTTGGATCTGTTGGCAAAACTGAGCCAGTGTGGTCATAAGCGTATCGAAACGCTGTTTACCAACGACCTGGATCACGGCGCATACATTTCTGAGACCATCCGTGTCGACCCAACCAACGATCGCCTTAGCGCACTGGTTGAAATCTATCGCATGATGCGTCCTGGCGAGCCACCAACTCGCGAAGCGGCTGAAAACCTGTTCGAGAACCTGTTCTTCTCCGAAGACCGTTATGACTTGTCAGCGGTTGGTCGTATGAAGTTCAACCGTTCCCTGCTGCGTGATGAGATCGAAGGTTCAGGTATCCTGAGCAAAGACGACATCATCCAGGTAATGCGTAAGCTGATCGGCATTCGTAACGGTCAAGGCGAAGTGGATGATATCGACCACCTCGGTAACCGTCGTATCCGTTCCGTAGGCGAAATGGCGGAAAACCAATTCCGCGTTGGCCTGGTACGTGTTGAGCGTGCGGTGAAAGAGCGTCTGTCTCTGGGCGATCTCGATACCCTGATGCCTCAGGATATGATCAACGCCAAGCCTATCTCTGCTGCGGTTAAAGAGTTCTTCGGTTCCAGCCAGCTGTCTCAGTTTATGGACCAGAACAACCCGTTGTCTGAGATTACGCACAAACGTCGTATCTCCGCACTCGGCCCGGGTGGTTTGACCCGTGAGCGTGCAGGCTTCGAAGTACGTGACGTACACCCAACCCACTACGGTCGTGTATGTCCAATCGAAACCCCTGAAGGTCCGAACATCGGTCTGATCAACTCCCTGTCTGTTTATGCACAGACTAACGAATACGGTTTCTTAGAAACTCCGTATCGTCGCGTTGTTGAAGGTGTTGTCACTGACGAAATCCATTACCTTTCTGCAATTGAAGAAGGTAACTACGTTATTGCTCAGGCGAACACCAATCTGGACGAAGAAGGCCGTTTCGTAGACGACCTGGTAACTTGCCGTAGTAAAGGCGAATCCAGCTTGTTCAGCAACGACCAGGTTGACTACATGGACGTTTCTACCCAACAGGTAGTTTCCGTCGGTGCGTCCCTGATCCCGTTCCTGGAACACGATGACGCCAACCGTGCATTGATGGGTGCGAACATGCAACGTCAGGCCGTTCCAACTCTGCGTGCTGATAAGCCGCTGGTTGGTACTGGTATGGAACGTGCTGTTGCCGTTGACTCCGGTGTTACTGCGGTTGCTAAACGTGGCGGTACTGTTCAGTACGTTGATGCGTCTCGTATCGTTATCAAAGTTAACGAAGACGAAATGCTGGCTGGTGAAGCTGGTATCGACATCTACAACCTGACCAAATACACCCGTTCGAACCAGAACACCTGCATCAACCAGATGCCATGTGTTTCTTTGGGCGAACCTGTTGAACGTGGCGATGTGTTGGCAGACGGTCCGTCTACTGACCTCGGTGAACTGGCTCTTGGCCAGAACATGCGCGTAGCGTTCATGCCGTGGAACGGTTACAACTTCGAAGACTCCATCCTCGTATCCGAGCGTGTTGTTCAGGAAGATCGTTTCACCACTATTCACATCCAGGAACTGGCATGTGTGTCTCGTGACACCAAGCTGGGGCCAGAAGAGATCACCGCTGACATCCCGAACGTGGGTGAAGCAGCTCTCTCTAAACTGGATGAATCCGGTATCGTTTATATCGGTGCTGAAGTGACCGGTGGCGACATTCTGGTTGGTAAGGTAACGCCTAAAGGCGAAACCCAGCTGACTCCAGAAGAGAAGCTGCTGCGTGCAATCTTCGGTGAGAAAGCGTCTGACGTTAAAGACTCTTCTCTGCGCGTACCAAACGGCGTTTCCGGTACCGTTATCGATGTGCAGGTCTTTACCCGCGATGGCGTGGAAAAAGACAAGCGCGCGCTGGAAATCGAAGAGATGCAACTGAAGCAGGCGAAGAAAGACCTGACTGAAGAACTGCAGATCTTTGAAGCTGGTCTGTTTGCTCGTATCCATGCTGTGCTGGTTGCTGGCGGTGTTGAAGCTGAGAAGCTCGACAAATTGCCACGCGATCGCTGGTTGGAACTGGGTCTGACTGACGAAGAGAAGCAAAACCAGCTGGAACAGCTGGCAGAGCAGTACGACGAGCTGAAGCACGAGTTTGAGAAGAAACTTGAAGCTAAGCGCCGCAAAATCACTCAGGGCGATGACCTGGCACCTGGCGTGCTGAAAATCGTTAAAGTGTATCTGGCCGTTAAACGTCAGATCCAGCCTGGTGACAAGATGGCAGGTCGTCACGGGAACAAAGGTGTTATCTCCAAGATCAACCCGATCGAAGATATGCCTTACGATGAAAACGGCACGCCGGTAGACATCGTACTGAACCCGTTGGGCGTACCATCTCGTATGAACATCGGTCAGATTCTGGAAACCCACTTGGGTATGGCTGCTAAAGGCATCGGCGAGAAAATCAACGCTATGCTGAAGAAGCAGGAAGAAGTTTCCAAGCTGCGTGAATTCATCCAGAAAGCCTATGATTTGGGTTCTGATATTCGTCAGAAAGTTGACCTGAACACCTTCACTGATGATGAAGTTCTGCGTCTGGCTGAGAACCTGAAAAAAGGTATGCCGATTGCTACTCCTGTCTTCGACGGTGCAAAAGAGTCGGAAATCAAAGAGCTGCTGAAACTGGGTGACCTGCCGACTTCTGGCCAGATCACACTGTTCGACGGCCGCAGTGGTGAGCAGTTTGAGCGTCCAGTAACCGTAGGTTACATGTACATGCTGAAACTGAACCACTTGGTTGATGACAAAATGCACGCGCGTTCTACCGGTTCTTACAGCCTGGTTACTCAGCAGCCGCTGGGTGGTAAGGCTCAGTTCGGTGGTCAACGCTTCGGTGAGATGGAAGTGTGGGCGCTGGAAGCTTACGGTGCTGCTTATACCCTGCAGGAAATGCTGACTGTTAAATCTGATGACGTTAATGGCCGTACCAAGATGTATAAAAACATCGTGGATGGTAACCATCAGATGGAACCAGGCATGCCGGAATCCTTCAACGTATTGTTGAAAGAAATCCGTTCGCTGGGTATCAACATCGAGCTGGAAGACGAGTAATTACTCGCATCTGCTGTACTGGTTACAGGATGTCCGGGTCACACCGGACGTCTCTGAGAAGTCTCACTCCGACGGGAGCTAATCCGTGAAAGACTTACTTAAGTTTCTGAAAGCGCAAACTAAGACCGAAGAGTTTGATGCGATCAAAATCGCTCTGGCATCGCCAGACATGATCCGTTCTTGGTCGTTCGGCGAAGTTAAAAAGCCGGAAACCATTAACTATCGTACGTTCAAACCAGAACGTGACGGTCTGTTCTGTGCTCGTATTTTTGGGCCAGTAAAAGACTATGAGTGCCTGTGCGGTAAGTACAAGCGCCTGAAACACCGTGGTGTAATTTGTGAGAAGTGCGGCGTTGAAGTAACCCAAACTAAGGTGCGCCGTGAGCGCATGGGTCACATCGAGCTGGCTTCCCCAACTGCACACATTTGGTTCCTGAAGTCACTGCCGTCTCGTATCGGCTTGCTGCTGGATATGCCACTGCGTGATATCGAACGTGTACTTTACTTCGAATCTTATGTGGTTATCGAAGGCGGTATGACCAACCTCGAGCGTCGTCAGATCCTGACTGAAGAGCAGTATCTGGATGCGCTGGAAGAGTTCGGTGACGAATTCGATGCGAAGATGGGTGCGGAAGCTATTCAGGCCTTGTTGAAAAACATGGATCTGGAGCAAGAGTGTGAAACTCTGCGCGAAGAGCTGAACGAAACCAACTCCGAAACCAAACGTAAAAAGCTGACCAAGCGTATCAAACTGCTGGAAGCGTTCGTTCAGTCTGGTAACAAACCAGAGTGGATGATCCTGACAGTTCTGCCGGTTCTGCCGCCAGATCTGCGTCCATTAGTTCCGCTGGATGGCGGTCGTTTCGCAACGTCAGATCTGAACGATCTGTATCGTCGCGTTATCAACCGTAACAACCGTTTGAAACGCCTGCTGGATCTGGCTGCTCCTGACATCATCGTACGTAACGAAAAACGTATGTTGCAAGAAGCGGTAGATGCCCTGCTGGATAACGGCCGTCGCGGTCGTGCGATCACCGGTTCTAACAAGCGTCCTCTGAAATCTTTGGCTGATATGATCAAAGGTAAGCAGGGTCGTTTCCGTCAGAACTTGTTGGGTAAACGTGTTGACTACTCCGGTCGTTCTGTAATCACCGTAGGTCCATACCTGCGTCTGCATCAGTGCGGTCTGCCTAAGAAAATGGCACTGGAGCTGTTCAAACCGTTCATCTACGGCAAGCTGGAATTGCGTGGTCTTGCTACCACCATTAAAGCTGCGAAGAAAATGGTTGAGCGCGAAGAAGCTGTCGTTTGGGATATCCTGGACGAAGTTATCCGCGAACACCCGGTACTGCTGAACCGTGCACCAACTCTGCACCGTTTGGGTATCCAGGCATTTGAGCCAGTACTAATCGAAGGTAAAGCTATCCAGCTGCACCCGCTGGTTTGTGCGGCATATAACGCCGACTTCGATGGTGACCAAATGGCAGTACACGTTCCACTGACGCTTGAAGCTCAGTTGGAAGCGCGTGCGCTGATGATGTCTACCAACAACATCCTGTCACCAGCGAACGGCGAGCCAATCATCGTTCCTTCTCAGGACGTTGTATTGGGTCTGTACTACATGACCCGTGACTGTGTTAACGCCAAAGGCGAAGGCATGGTGCTGACTGGCCCTAAAGAAGCTGAGCGTATCTATCGCGCAGGTCTGGCCTCTCTGCATGCGCGTGTAAAAGTGCGTATCACCGAGTACGAAAAAGACGAAAACGAAGAGTTCGTTGCGAAAACCAGCATTATCGACACCACCGTTGGTCGTGCGATTCTGTGGATGATCGTACCGAAAGGTCTGCCTTACTCCATCATCAACCAGGCGTTGGGTAAGAAAGCAATCTCCAAAATGCTGAACACTTGTTACCGCATTTTGGGTCTGAAGCCGACCGTAATCTTTGCTGACCAAACCATGTACACCGGCTTTGCCTATGCGGCACGTTCAGGTGTTTCTGTTGGTATCGATGACATGGTCATCCCAGCGAAGAAAACTGAAATCATCTCTGAAGCGGAAGCTGAAGTTGCTGAAATTCAGGAACAGTTCCAGTCCGGTCTGGTAACAGCGGGTGAGCGCTATAACAAAGTAATCGATATTTGGGCTGCGGCGAACGATCGTGTATCCAAAGCGATGATGGACAACCTGCAAACCGAATCCGTGATTAACCGTGACGGCGTCGAAGAGCAGCAAGTTTCCTTCAACAGCATTTACATGATGGCTGACTCCGGTGCTCGTGGTTCTGCGGCACAGATTCGTCAGTTGGCAGGTATGCGTGGTCTGATGGCTAAGCCAGATGGCTCCATCATCGAAACGCCAATCACCGCGAACTTCCGTGAAGGTCTGAACGTACTCCAGTACTTCATCTCCACGCACGGTGCTCGTAAAGGTCTGGCGGATACCGCACTGAAAACTGCGAACTCCGGTTATCTGACGCGTCGTCTGGTTGACGTTGCACAGGATCTGGTTGTTACCGAAGACGATTGTGGCACCCTGGAAGGTATCACGATGACTCCGGTTATCGAAGGCGGCGACGTTAAAGAACCACTGCGCGATCGCGTATTGGGTCGTGTAACGGCTGAAGACGTCCTGAAACCAGGTACTGCTGATATCCTGATTACACGTAACACTCTGCTTCATGAGCAAATGTGTGACCTGTTAGAAGCTAACTCTGTTGATAGCGTGAAAGTACGTTCTGTTGTGGGTTGTGAAACCGACTTCGGCGTATGTGCACACTGCTATGGTCGTGACCTTGCGCGTGGCCACATCATCAACAAAGGTGAAGCAATCGGGGTTATCGCGGCACAGTCCATCGGTGAACCTGGTACTCAGCTGACGATGCGTACGTTCCACATCGGTGGTGCGGCATCTCGTTCTGCTGCTGAATCAAGCATTCAGGTTAAGAACAAAGGTAGCCTCAAACTCAGCAACGCTAAGTCGGTTGTGAACTCTGCCGGGAAACTGGTCATCACTTCTCGTAACACCGAGCTGAAACTGATTGACGAATTCGGTCGTACTAAAGAGAGCTATAAAGTTCCTTATGGTGCGGTAATGGGTAAAGGTGATGGCGAGCAGATTGCAGCGGGCGAGACCGTAGCAAACTGGGATCCGCACACCATGCCAGTCGTTTCCGAAGTAAGTGGTTTCATCCGCTTTACTGACATGATCGACGGCCAGTCCATTACTCGTCAGACCGACGAACTGACAGGTCTTTCATCTTTGGTTGTTCTGGATTCTGCAGAACGTACCACCGGTGGTAAAGATCTGCGTCCAGCGCTGAAAATTGTTGATGCCCAGGGCAATGACGTACTGATTCCAGGTACCGATATGTCTGCGCAGTACTTCCTGCCAGGTAAAGCAATTGTTCAGTTGGAAGATGGTACTCAGATTCACTCTGGTGACGCCCTGGCGCGTATTCCTCAGGAATCCAGTGGTACCAAGGACATCACCGGTGGTCTGCCACGCGTTGCGGATCTGTTCGAAGCACGTCGTCCGAAAGAGCCTGCGATCCTTGCTGAAATCAGCGGTATCATCTCGTTCGGTAAAGAAACCAAAGGCAAACGCCGTCTGGTTATCTCTCCACTCGACGGCAGCGATGCTTACGAAGAGATGATTCCGAAATGGCGCCAGCTGAACGTGTTCGAAGGTGAACGTGTTGAACGTGGTGACGTTGTTTCCGATGGTCCAGAATCTCCGCATGACATCCTGCGTCTGCGTGGCGTGTATGCTGTGACTCGTTACATCACCAACGAAGTGCAGGACGTTTACCGTCTGCAAGGCGTTAAGATTAACGATAAACACATCGAAGTCATCGTGCGTCAGATGTTGCGTAAAGCAACTATCGTTAGCGCTGGTGGTTCTGACTTCCTGGAAGGTGAGCAGGCTGAATACTCTCGCGTCAAGATCGCTAACCGCGAACTGGAAGCGAACGGCAAGATCAACGTGACCTTTGCGCGTGATCTGCTGGGTATCACCAAAGCCTCTCTGGCAACCGAGTCCTTCATCTCCGCGGCATCGTTCCAGGAGACAACTCGTGTGCTTACCGAAGCAGCTGTTGCGGGTAAACGTGACGAACTGCGCGGCCTGAAAGAGAACGTTATCGTGGGTCGTCTGATCCCAGCTGGTACCGGTTATGCGTACCACCAGGATCGTATGCGCCGTCGTGCAGCGGGCGAAGCGCCAGTTGTACCTCAGGTGACTGCAGCAGATGCAACTGCCAGCCTGGCAGAATTGTTGAATGCAGGTAATCTGGGCGGAAGCGATAACGATTAATCGTTAGAGACGCCAAAAACAAAAACCGCTCGAAAGAGCGGTTTTTTTATGCCTGAAATAAATCAAAAATCAGTTAGCTAAAGGCAGGCGACGATACAGTTCAATCATGTCTTCGGCTAAATCCTGAATCACCATCGCATTCATCAGGTGATCCTGCGAATGAACAGTAATCAAGTTAACTGGCAGTTTGCCAGTACCTTCGTCTAAGCCGATAAGCTGGGTCTGGATTTTGTGAGCATGTTTCACAAACTCACGGGATTCTTCCATCGCTTGTTGAGCTGCTGCAAAATCACCTTTGCGTGCCATTTGCAGAGCTGTCAGTGCCTGGCTACGTGCGCTACCGGCATTGACCAACAATTCCATGATAATCGTTTCTAAATCTTCCACGTCTTATGACTCCATCATTTTCATGGCTTTATCCAGCACGACATCGCCTTTCATCATGCCGTAATCCATCATATCGATGACAGCCACGGTTTTACCCATGGGTTCTGCAATCGCCTGTAGCTTGGCGTGTTCATATTTAACTTGTGGGCCTAACAGCACAATATCGGCGGTGTCGATATTGTCTTTGAATTCGGCAACCGGCACTGCCTTGATAGAGACTTCAATACCTTTCTTCTGAGCGGCGTCCTTCATGCGTTGGACCAAAATGCTAGTCGACATACCCGCTGCACAACACAAAACGATATTCTTCATAGATCTGCTCTCAGTGTCCGTTGGATATACAGATAATTATCCGTGACGCCTCGATACAACAACCGCTTTGCGATGATTGTGTGTGAGGTATCACAAAAGAAACTCGTATGAGCTGAAACCGGTTACATATCGCGTTTCCCTGGTAGCTTGCGATTGTGGCGCTGCTCACAAAACCAGCTTAATCCTGGTAAACCTCATTGTGCTCCATTGACAGAAAACCCTGAACTACATAGTCTTCAATTTAGTGGTATATACCACTTACATCAAAACCAGCACAGTGAGCCACAACATGCAAAATTTCACTGCTTTTATGGAAAGGAAAATATTGCCTCTGGCAATGAAGATTGAAGGGAATGATTATCTCTCGGCCATTAAAGATGGCTTCATTCGGATTATGCCATTTTTAATTATTGGTTCTTTCTTTTTGCTGATAGCGAATTTACCTATTCCCGGTTATAGCGAATTTATTATTCGAATTTTCGGAGAGCATTTTATTGGGCAACTGAATTATATTCTTGATGCCACTTATTCTGTGATGGCATTGCTGGTGGTAGTCAGTACCAGTATCAGCCTCGCAAAGCGCTGGCAGTTAAATGAAATATCCTGTGTGTTAATTTCACTGGTGGCTTTTTTAATTGTTACGCCGTTCAGAATGCCACAAGAAAATGGCGGCGCAATCACGGATGTCATTCCGACCTTTGCGCTTGGTGCGCAGGGGCTTTTCCTGTCTTTAATTGTCACGCTGGTGGCGGTTCGGCTCTACAGGTTGTTCAACCATCCACGGCTGATGATTTCAATGCCGGACAGCGTTCCGCCAGCGGTTGCCAATAGCTTCAGCTCGCTCATTCCGTCATTTTTGATTGTTGTTATCTTCTGGCTGCTTCGTCTGGTCTTTGAAATCACGCCGTTTGGTACGGCCCAGGAGATGATTTTCAAAGTGCTGCAAGCACCGATGATGCATCTTGGTAACACGCTACCATCGCAGATGGTTGCAGAGTTCTTTGTCAGCTTCTTCTGGTTTTTCGGGCTGCATGGTGACTCTATTGTGACTGCCATCATGGGGCCAATCTGGCGTTCATTAACGCTTGAAAACATGCAGGCAATGAAACAAGGATTACCACCGGTCAACATCATTACTCAACAGTTTCGTGATGTGTTTTTGATTTGTGGCGGGACTGGATTTACCCTGGCGATGCTGTTGGTTATGTTGTTCCGTGCGAAGAGCAAACGCATGCGTGAAATCGCCAAACTTGCCTCTCCAGCCGCCATTTTTAATATTAATGAGCCCATTATATTTGGCGTTCCCATTGCTCTAAATCCACTGTTGTTTATCCCCTTTATTATCGTTCCGGTTGTGCTTTGCGTCATAACCTATAGCGCTATGGCTTTTGGCTGGTTGCCATTGACATCGGGTCTGGAAATTCCCTGGACTACACCTATTTTCATCAGCGGTTTTTTAATCTGCGGCTGGAAAGGTATGTTGTTCCAGGCCATTAACCTCGCGGTCGCGATGACAATTTATTATCCGTTCGTTATGACGCTGGATAAGCAGTATCTGCGAGAAGAAAACGAGCTGGAAGAAAATATCGTTAATCAGGATGAAATAGCCCTGGAATATAAAGAAGGATTACGTAATGAATAATAAATTAAAGATAGTGACCATCGGTGGCGGCAGTTCATATACGCCGGAGATTATCGAAGGTTTTATCCAACGCTATGCAGAAATGCCGATTAAAGAAATCTGGCTCGTGGACGTAGAAGCCGGACGCGAAAAGCTCGAGATTGTTGGTAACCTGGCAAAACGCATGGTTGAGGCTGCTGGCATCGACTGCCAGGTACATCTCACCCTCGACAGGCGTGAAGCGCTGAAAGATGCTGATTTTGTCACCACCCAACTACGTGTGGGGCAACTTGATGCGCGTATTAAAGACGAACGCATTCCATTGTCACATGGGTTAATTGGGCAGGAGACAAACGGTGCGGGCGGGCTGGCCAAAGCTTTGCGCACCATTCCGGTCATTCTGGATATCTGCCGCGACATGGAAGAGCTTTGTCCGGACGCGTGGCTGATTAACTTCACCAATCCGAGTGGCATCGTCACTGAAGCGGTTATCAAGCACAGCAAAATTAAATGCGTTGGGCTATGTAATTTATCCCAGTCAATGCAACGCATGGTGGCAGAAATTCTCGGTGTAGATAAATCTCGCTTCTTGCTGCAACTCGTTGGCTTAAACCATTTCCTGTATGGCACCCATGTCTACATGGATGGCAAAGATGTCATGCCAGAGGTGCTGAAAAACCTTAAATATGACACTGAACACAAACCGAAAAATATCCCGGACATTCCTTGGCTTCAGGAGCAAATCCAGCATCTTGGCGTGATCCCATGCCCATATCACCAGTATTACTACGCCACCAGTGATGTGCTGGAAAAGCAGCTTCAGGAATTCGAAGAACATGGAACGCGTGGCGAAGTGGTGCAAGCGGTTGAGCATGAGTTATTTGAGCTGTACAGAAATCCACAGCTGCATGAAAAACCAAAACTGCTTGAGCAGCGCGGTGGGGCTTATTACTCCGAAGCAGCCTGCGAGCTAATCAGTGCAATTTACAACGATAAAAATCTCCTGATGACAGTTAACGTGCGCAACAACGGGGCAATTCGTTCACTGCCGGATAACGTCGCCATTGAAACGACCTGCGTTATTGGGCGCTACGGTGCGATTCCGCTGAACAACGATCCGTTGCCTGCCACTGTTTCAGGTTTAGTTTCTCTGATGAAAGCCTGGGAAGAAATGGCGGTCGAAGCCGCTGTCACCGGTGACTACGGTGCAGCTTTGCAAGCGTTAACCCTGAACCCGTTGGTTCCTTCGGGAAAAGTAGCAAAAGTGGTGCTTGATGAATTACTCGAAGCGCACCGCGAATATCTGCCGCAATTCTTTAAGGAATGAGATTTTTACGGCTGCGCATTCTGAAGAGGTCGCCACGGTTGTAACTCCACGAGTAGTTAAACACCGTGCCGTCCTCAAGCCAGGTGCTCTCTTTGATGTGCAACATGGGGGAGTTAACGGGGATGTCTAGCAGGGCCGCCATTACATCGTCAAACAAGCTGGCTCCTACCATTGAGTCTGTGCCGCCGATTTTTTGCTGGCACTTCTCTTCGATGAAGGCGTAAAGCGAGTGGTTTTGCAGAACGTCGTCGTCAATGGCATCGACAATCGCTAACGGAATGTAGCTGTCCTCAACTAGCACCGGCGTGCCATCAAACAGGCGAACGCGGCGGATAGCATGTACAGGCTCGTTTTCAGGCACGCCAAACTGGTTTGCAAGGTAATCACCGGCAGGTTGCTGGACATGGTAAATCAGCCGGCTGGTGATGGTGACTTTGCCACTGAGTTCTTTCGTGACGCCTAGCGCGCTGCTTTCGCCGTCTGGGTTGAGCAAATAAACCGGTGGCGCAAAAGCGCGATTTACGTAGGTACCTTTGCCGACCACTTTTTTAACCAGGCCTTCTTGTTCCATATGGGCAATGGCTTTTTGCACCGTAGCACGCGTGACCTGGTAGGTTTCCGCCAGTTCGCGTTCAGAAGGAATCAGGGAGCCAACCGGGTACTTTTGGTTCTGAATATCGCTTTTCAGCGTATCGCGAATAAGGATGTACACCGGTTTCATGGTTCCCCCGATAGGGTTGTTAACGAATAAAAGTGCGAGTGTCGGCATGCTAAAGCAATTTTCCGGCGCGGCGCAAGTTCCATAAGAGGTGGAAAATAAACATGTTAAATCATAATGAAGCGTACTGGCAGCAAAAGGGAGCCAGTTTAACCGTTGAAGCCATCGTGGCTCAGCCACGTCTGTGGGAAGAAGGGCTGGCACAAATCAAAGCGCGTCAGTCGGATGTTGAAGCATTTTGGGCTAAATGCGATCCCGGTATGCGTATCCTCATTACTGGCGCGGGTTCATCTTTGTTGGCTGCACAGGCGAGCGTGAATTGGTTGCGTAGTGTGGTACCAAATCAAATTGATGTGGTGCCGGCAACCGATCTGGTACTCATGCCTGAAAGCTTACAAGAAAATACCGTGTTGGTTTCTGTGAGTAGTTCAGGTAACACACCAGAAACCGTTAAGGTTGTGGAGCGTGCTCTCGCAACGTATCCGAAAATGCGCCACCTCGCGGTGACAAATAATGCCAGTAGCCGCCTGGCTCAGCTTGCGCAGCAGCATCCCGAAGGGCTTTTTGTCCCGGTACCAGAGGGCACCTCTAACGGTAGCTTTGCCGCCACTTCCGAATTCACGGTTCCCCTGTGGTATTTGATGTTGCTGGTGGCTCCTGCTGGCTGGCCTGAAGCAGAAAAAGTGCTGCCGATTTTGCAACGTGGTTTGAACCATTTCCTGGGCACCTATGCCGCGGATATCGAACAGTGGGCGGCAGAGTCTCGCAACAATGTCGTGGTGGTGGGTTCCCTGTCGCTAAAAGCCGTTGCCTGTGAAACCAGTCTCAAACTGCTGGAAATGGGTAACGGCCAGGTGATGACAGCCTGGCATTCAATGCTGGAATTCCGCCATGGGCCAAAGCTTATTATCAACCGCGATGCCACCGTCATCGGTTATCTTGCCGCGCGTGCCGACATCCACCGCTATGACAGTGACATGATGGCGGAGCTGACACGTGAGCGAAGCGCCACCGCGCAAATTATTGCCATCGGTCATGATGCTCTACCTGCTAGCGCTAAACCGGGGGATCGTTATTTTCATTTTGCCTCTCCGGAACTGGCGGATTACCACGAATCGTGGGCTACGTTAATTTATGTGGTGTTCGCACAACTGGCTGGGCTTTACCGTGCTATTGAGCTGGGCGTCACGCCTGATACGCCTTCCCGTGATGGTAAAGTCGCGAAGGTCGCGAAAGTCACCGTCTACTAAGGGGAAGGTGGGGCGGCAATGAGAAGGGATGAGTTGCCGCCCCAGCCGGGTTCGCATTCCGACAGGGGCGACAATATTTTACTGAAGCCATCAAGACAACGGTGAATGAACCACTCTTCGGCACGGCTCGGGAAGCATTTTGCTGGTCCTGCAAACTTGCAATGCTACTGCGAGGCTCTTCCCAAAAAACTATCCCAATCCTTCCAGACAGGTTGTAAACCGGAATGTGTTAAGGCGGCTGCAACTTCTGCAGGTGTGCGTCCGTCGTGTGGCGCAAACTGTTCAAGCTCGGGATGATTATCGGCGTAGCCTCCGGGCTGGGTTTTGGAGAATGCACTGACGTTATTAATCGCAAGCGGGATCATATGGTCGCGGAACCAGGGCGATTCACGGGTAGAAAGCGAAAGCTCCACGTCTGGCGAAAGCAGACGAAACGCGCAAATCACCTGCACCAGCTGGCTTTCTGTCATCACCGATGCCGGTTCTACGCCACCTGCGCAAGGGCGTAATCGTGGAAATGAAATCGAATAGCGGCTTTGCCAGTAGTTTTGCTGAAGCCATAGTAAATGCTCTGCCACCATAAAACAGTCGGTACGCCAGCTATCCGATAAACCAATTAACGCACCGAGGCCAATTTTATCGATCCCCACACGACCAAGCCTGTCCGGTGTTTCCAGCCGCCAAAAGAAGTCCTGTTTGTTACCGCGCAAATGATGTTGCGCATAGACTGCCTGATGATAGGTTTCCTGATAAACCATGACGCCATCCAGGCCGAGGGTTTTCAGTTCGCCATACTCATGTTCATCCAGCGGCTGAACCTCCATTTGCAGCGAGCTGAACTGGCGACGAATCGTGGGCAGGTGCTGGCGGAAATAATCCATTCCCACTTTGCTCTGGTGTTCACCGGTCACCAACAGCAAATGCTCAAAGCCTAATTTGCGAATCGCCGCGCATTCCCGTTCAATCTCGTGCTCGTCCAGTGTTTTACGTTTGAGTTTGTTGCTCATCGAAAAACCGCAGTACGTGCAGTCGTTAGCGCACAGGTTCGAGAGATAAAGCGGCACGTAAAAACTCACCGTGTTACCAAACCGCTGGCGAGTTAAATGCTGTGCCTGCTGTGCGAGCGGTTCCAGATATTGGCTGGCTGCGGGCGAAAGCAGTGCCATGAGATCGTCGCGAGTAATTTTGCTGCTGCTCAATGCCCGTTCTACATCGGCAGCTGTTTTGCTGTTGATGCTAAGCCGGATGTCGTCCCAGTCCAGTTCACGCCAGCGGTCAGTGAAAGTTCGGGCCATCACGCATCCTCCTGGCCGAATTGCAGAAATTGCGTTAGTGGGCTGGAAGCCTGCGCATGCTGGTGGCGAGAGCCCAGTCCAGACTGCGCCGCGATTGCACCAGCTTCCACGGCCAAACGAAAAGCGTGTGCCATCTGAACTGGGTCGCGTGCCACAGCAATGGCGGTGTTAACCAGCACTGCGCAAGCCCCCATTTCTAACGCTTCCGCGGCGTGGCTTGGCGCACCAATTCCCGCATCAACTATCACCGGCACCCGGGCTTGCTCGATGATAATCTCCAACAGCGCCCGGGTTTGTAAGCCCTGATTTGACCCAATGGGAGCGCCTAACGGCATTACCGCCGCGCATCCTGCCTCTTCAAGCCGTTTGCACAAAACTGGATCGGCACCGCAATAAGGCAGTACCACAAACCCCAGTTTGACGAGCTTCTCAGCCGCTTTCAGCGTTTCGATCGGGTCGGGTAACAAATAGCGAGCATCCGGATGGATTTCCAGTTTTAGCCAGTTTGTGCCGAGCGCTTCACGTGCCAATTGGGCAGCAAAAATCGCTTCTTCAGCTGTTTTTGCACCGGAAGTGTTAGGCAGCAATTGCACGCCAGATTCGAGTAATGGCGCGAGGATCGCATCGTTATGGTTACGCAAATCGACACGTTTCATCGCCATCGTGACTAACTGTGAGCCAGAAGCGCGAATCGCTTCAACCATCATCTGTGGTGAGGAGAATTTCCCCGTGCCAGTAAACAAGCGTGATGAGAAGGTTTTATCAGCAATCTTTAGCATGTTAGCCCCCGGCTATAGCCTGAAAAAGCAGGATCTGGTCGCCATCATTCAACAAATAAGTTTCCCATTGCTCACGCGGAATGATGGTCTGGTTGATCGCCAGCGCGACGCCTGGCTGCAAGAAACGCAATTGTTCCAGCAGCTTTGCCAATGTCAGGTTTTCCACGCATTGTATCGGCTCGTCGTTAAACTGAATGTGCATCTTGCCCTCCGCATACCGGGCAGCCCGCCGCTTTCTGCATAGCGAGGGTGCGCCAGCTATGTTGACGGCCGTCGAACAGGCGCAAAGAACCGCTGGCCGGGAGCATTCCGCTCAGTAGTTTTATCGCTTCCAGTGCCTGCAATGTTCCCATTACACCCACCACCGGGCCGATGATTCCTGCGGTGCGGCAGTTACGTTCCGGCTCGTGTTCATCCGGCCACACGCAGCGATAACAGCCGTTTTCCCACGGCGGTGTCAGCACCATCAGTTGCCCGCCAAAACCGACTGCGCTGGCGGAAATCAGCGGCTTGCTATGCGTAACGCACGCCGCGTTAATAGCATGACGCGTTGCCAGGTTGTCGCTGCAATCTAGTACTAAATCGGCGTTTTTTACCGTCTGCCTGAGTAATTTTCCCGCCAGCCGTTCACTAATAACCTGAAGTTCGATATCAGGATTAAGTTGCTGTAGGTGGCGTTGGGCGACCAGGGATTTTGGTTGGTCTAGATCGTTTGAAGTGAACAAAATCTGGCGCTGAAGATTGCTGATATGCACAAGGTCATCGTCAGCCAGAATCAGCGTACCAACGCCCGCGGCAGCCAGATACAGCGCGGCTGGCGAACCTAGTCCGCCAAGCCCGACGATTAACACTTTGCTGGCGAGCAGTTTTTGCTGCCCTTCAACGGCGATGTCTTCCAGCAGCATCTGGCGGCTGTAACGCATGAAATCGGCATCATTCATCGCCGGCTCCCACAAGCTCCAGTAGCTGTGCGGTTGCCGCTCGCCAGTCTGGAGCCAGAGTAATTGCGCTCACCACCGCGACACTGCCCACGCCCGTGGCAAGCACCGCCGGAACGCGTTCAATACTTATCCCACCGATGGCGACAGTCGGGTAATCGCCCAACGTTTTGATATGCGCTGCGAGTTGCGAAAGCCCTTGCGGGGCCGACGGCATCTGCTTGGTGTTGGTAGGGAAAACATGCCCCAGCGCAATGTAAGAGGGGCGCGCCGACAGGGCGCGATCCATTTCCATATTGTCATGCGTGGAAAGCCCGAGGCGCAGGCCCGCATCGCGAATGGCATCCAGATTGGCAACGTCCATATCTTCCTGGCCCAGATGTACGCCGTAAGCGCGATGCTTGATTGCCAGTTGCCAGTAATCGTTGATGAACAGACGCGCTTCGTAGCTATGGGAGAGTTTGATTGCCGCAACAATATCGGCTTCAACCTCATCGTCACGCTTATCTTTGATACGCAACTGAATAGTGCGCACGCCTGCTTCTAGCAAACGGGCAATCCACTCAACGCTATCTACTACCGGATACAAGCCCAGCCGTCGTGGGACAGGGGGGAATGCGGATTGATTTATCACACTTCCTCCTGACGCAGATAAATTTCGCCACCTTTCGCACGGAAAGATTGCGACATGTCTTCCATACCAACTTCAATGGCTTGTTTGGCGGCGAAATCGCGGACTTCCTGGGAGATTTTCATTGAGCAGAACTTTGGCCCGCACATCGAACAGAAGTGCGCAACTTTGCCGGATTCCTGCGGCAACGTTTCATCGTGATAAGCGCGCGCGGTGAACGGGTCTAACGCGAGATTAAACTGGTCTTCCCAACGGAATTCGAAGCGCGCTTTTGACATGGCGTTGTCGCGGATTTGTGCGCCAGGGTGGCCTTTTGCCAGGTCTGCGGCATGTGCCGCAATCTTGTAAGTAATCAGCCCTTGTTTCACATCTTCTTTGTTTGGCAGGCCGAGATGTTCTTTTGGCGTGACATAACACAGCATCGCGCAACCAAACCAGCCGATCATCGCAGCACCAATGCCTGAAGTGAAATGGTCGTAACCTGGTGCGATGTCTGTGGTTAACGGCCCGAGGGTATAGAATGGTGCTTCGTGGCAATGCTCCAGTTCTTCGGTCATGTTGCGGCGGATCATCTGCATCGGCACATGTCCTGGGCCTTCAATCATCACCTGTACGTCATATTCCCAGGCGATTTTGGTTAACTCGCCCAGCGTGTGGAGTTCAGAGAATTGAGCTTCATCGTTGGCATCCTGAATAGAGCCGGGGCGCAGGCCGTCGCCTAAAGAGAGTGAAACGTCGTAAGCCGCGCAGATTTCACAGATTTCGCGGAAGTGTTCATACAGGAAGTTTTCCTGATGATGCGACAGGCACCATTTCGCCATTATTGAGCCGCCGCGCGAGACAATGCCAGTGAGGCGTTTCGCGGTCATTGGCACGTAGCGCAGCAGCACACCAGCGTGAATCGTGAAGTAGTCCACACCTTGCTCGGCTTGTTCCAGCAGTGTGTCGCGGAACATTTCCCAGGTCAGGTCTTCAGCGATGCCATTTACTTTTTCCAGCGCCTGATAGATAGGCACGGTGCCGATTGGCACTGGGCTGTTACGTAAAATCCATTCGCGGGTTTCGTGGATATAGCGGCCAGTGGAGAGGTCCATTACCGTGTCTGCGCCCCAACGCGTTGACCACACCAGTTTTTCTACTTCTTCTTCAATGGACGATGTGACCGCCGAGTTACCGATATTGGCGTTCACTTTAACGAGGAAATTACGCCCGATAATCATCGGTTCGGATTCAGGATGGTTAATGTTGGCTGGGATAATGGCGCGGCCAGCCGCGACTTCTTCGCGCACAAATTCAGGCGTGATATTTTCCGGCAGCCGGGCACCAAAGCCCTGGCCTGGATGCTGGTGGCGTAACACTTCATCCCGAATGCGTTCCCGGCCCATATTTTCACGGATCGCGATGAACTCCATTTCCGGCGTCACGATTCCCTGGCGTGCATAGTGCAGTTGCGTGACGGTTTTCCCGGCTTTAGCGCGCTGAGGCGTGAGTTGTGTTTCAAAACGCAATTCGTCCAGACCGTCATCAGCAAGGCGCTCTTTGGTGTAGACAGAGCTGCGGTCGGTCAGGATTTCGCAATCATTACGTTCGGCAATCCAGTTTTCCCGTAGTGGCGACAACCCGCGCAGCACATCAATGTTGATAGCCGGGTCGCCGTAGGCGCCAGACGTGTCATACACCGGAATGGCATCGTTAGGGATGAATTGTGGCTTTTCTTTGCTGCCACCCGTGGTGGTTGGGCTTAGTTGGATTTCACGCATTGGCACGCGAATATCATCACGCGAACCAGTGAGGTAAATACGCTGAGAGTTAGGGAAAGCGGTGCCTTCCAGGGTATTGATAAAATGTTGGGCAGCAGCGCGCTGTTCGCGGCGGTTTGATTTTTTTTCAGTAATAGACATAGCTCATTCCAGTGGTTATCAGGAAGTGGCTTGTCAGAACAACGGAGGAGTAATGAATGTGGACCGCCCGAACACGGGGGAACCCAAAAGCAGAATTACTCTTGTTCCCTTCGCAGGTATTAGCCTGATCAGGTTCCGCGGATCCCGAATTAACGGTCTCAGCCGGTGCTTGACGCACTCGGCACTCCGACAAGAAGAAACCCGTATTACTACGGGTCGCTATGTAAACTACTCGTTAACAACGCAGAACTCAAGCAGGGCGTGCCAGCCCGCCGCTCTCATTAGCACTGTTATCTAAATCGTGGTTGGATGCTAACAGAATGAGCTTATCTTCCAGCGAAAAACGTGATTCCAGCGCTTCACCGATGCCGGACAACGCTTTCTGGAACTCAATGTAGTTATCATCATCGATCGCGCTCTCGAGATGCGAATCGTAGAAATCCATGATGTGCTGGGTATTGGCTTCAATCTGAGAGTAGAGGTGAGTGGCGGCTAAATGTGGGTTACTGCCTTCCATTTCACTGATAATACGTTCATAAATATTGAAATGGCCGGATGAAAGATAATCCACCAGGTTGTGGCAAAAATTATCCAGAGCCTTTTCATCGAGCGCAGTATGGGATTCCTTGTTAGGCTTTATCCCAACCATATTGTAGTAAGCCACCAATAATTGTTTGCGGGCATGAAGCCATTGGTCGATTAACGCATTACTACCACCAACGCGCTCAGTCAGATTTTCTAACTGGTTAAGCATGATTGACTCCGTGAGTAAAATGTAGCGCAAACGTACCCAAAATAGTTATGACTATTTGTTTATACCAGCGAACTCGGGGATGTGCACCAGGTTATGGAACGTGTAATTCAAAAGTTAGATCAAGGCTGGTTTATCGTCAGTCATGAGCAAAAATTGTGGTTACCAAAAGGTGAACTACCTCACGGAGCAGCGCAAGAATTCCAGCTTGATGGTGCGATGGGGATGCCCATCGGTGAGTGGGAAAATGAGCCGGTATGGCTGGTGCGGCAAAATCGCCGTGCGGATATGGGCTCTGTTCGTCAGGTCATTGACCAGGATGTGGGGTTGTTCCAGCTCGCCGGGCGTGGTGTGCAACTGGCGGAGTTCTATCGATCGCACAAATTCTGCGGTTATTGCGGCCATGAGATGCACGTCAGCAAAACCGAATGGGCGATGCTGTGCAGCCATTGCCGCGAACGCTACTACCCGCAAATCTCACCGTGCATCATTGTGGCTATTCGCCGCGATGACCATATCCTGCTTGCCCAGCACACACGCCATCGCAACGGGATTTACACCGTGCTGGCTGGGTTTGTTGAAGTCGGGGAAACCCTTGAACAAGCGGTGACACGGGAAGTCATGGAAGAAAGCAGTATCCGCGTGAAGAATTTACGCTATGTGACGTCGCAGCCGTGGCCGTTCCCGCAATCGCTGATGACCGCATTCATGGCGGAATATCACAGCGGTGAGATTGAAATCGACCCGAAAGAGTTACTTGATGCAGGTTGGTATCGCTACGATCAATTGCCATTATTGCCTCCGCCAGGCACGGTGGCGCGCCGTTTGATTGAAGATACTGTCGCCCTGTGTCGCGCGGAATATGAGTGATAAACTGGCGGCATACAGCCAAAGGAAATTAAACATGACTGAACTGAAGAACGATCGTTACCTACGGGCGCTGCAACGCCAGCCTGTAGATACCACGCCAGTATGGATGATGAGGCAGGCGGGTCGTTACTTGCCAGAATATAAAGCGACGCGTGCCCAGGCCGGCGATTTTATGTCACTGTGCAAAAACGCTGAGTTGGCTTGCGAAGTGACTCTGCAACCGCTGCGTCGCTACAAGCTTGATGCAGCGATCCTCTTCTCTGACATCCTCACCGTGCCTGATGCGATGGGGCTTGGTCTCTATTTTGAAGCGGGTGAAGGCCCACGTTTTCGCGCACCGATTACCAGCCGCGCCGATGTTGAAAAACTGCCCATTCCTGATCCAGAAGATGAACTGGGTTATGTGATGAATGCAGTGCGTACCATTCGCCGTGAGCTAAAAGGCGAAGTACCGTTGATTGGTTTTACCGGCAGCCCGTGGACGTTGGCGACTTATATGGTTGAAGGCGGTAGCAGCAAAGCCTTTACCGTTATCAAAAAGATGATGTATGCCGACCCGCAAGCGCTGCATCTTCTGCTCGACAAGCTGGCGCAAAGCGTCACGCTGTATCTGAATGCGCAAATCAAAGCGGGTGCGCAGTCGGTGATGATTTTCGATACCTGGGGCGGCGTGTTGACCGGGCGTGATTATCAGCAGTTCTCGCTGTATTACATGCACAAGATCATTGATGGCCTGCTGCGTGAAAACGAAGGTCGTCGTGTGCCGGTGACGATGTTTACCAAAGGCGGCGGCCAGTGGCTGGAAGCAATGGCTGAAACCGGCTGCGATGCGCTGGGGTTAGACTGGACGACCGACATTGCCGACGCTCGCCGTCGTGTGGGCCATAAAGTGGCGTTGCAGGGTAATATGGACCCGTCCATGCTGTATGCGCAACCGGCTCGCATCGAAGAAGAAGTGGCGACTATTCTGGCTGGGTTCGGTAAAGGCGAAGGGCATGTCTTTAACCTGGGCCACGGTATTCACCAGGATGTTCCACCAGAACACGCGGGTGCATTTGTCGAAGCGGTGCACCGTTTGTCGAAGCCGTATCACCAGTAAGGATCGGGGATGGATCTTGCAAGCTTGCGCGCACAACAGATCGAACTCGCTTCACAGGTCTGCCGTGAGGATCGCTTTGATCAAGATCCTCCCCGGTTAATCGCCGGGGCTGACGTTGGTTTTGAGCAGGGCGGTGATGTGACACGAGCCGCAATCGTACTGTTGAAATATCCTTCCCTCGAGCTGGTTGAATATCAGGTGGCGCGTGTCGCCACCACCATGCCTTATATCCCCGGATTCCTTTCGTTTCGCGAATATCCCGCACTGCTTGCCGCGTGGGAAATGCTATCGCAAAAACCTGACCTGCTGTTTGTCGATGGCCACGGCATTTCGCACCCACGGCGTTTGGGCGTTGCTGCCCATTTTGGCCTACTGGTGGATGTGCCGACGATTGGCGTTGCCAAGAAACGCTTGTGTGGGAAGTTTGACGCGCTCTCTGAAGAACCTGGCGCTTGCCAGTTGCTGACCGACAAAGGTGAAGCGCTTGCCTGGGTGCTGCGCAGTAAAAAGCGCTGCAACCCGCTGTTTGTCTCAACAGGCCATCGTGTCAGCCTTGATACCGCGTTGTTATGGGTTAATCGTTGCCTGGCAGGATACCGTTTACCCGAGCCGACTCGCTGGGCGGATGCCGTAGCTTCGGGGCGTCTGGCTTTCACTCGGTGGCAAGCAATTCAAGGGTGATTAAGGTAAACTGCCGCTAATATTCCGTCTTTGAGACATCGTTATGTTACAAAACCCAATCCATCTGCGCCTTGAGAAACTGGAAAGCTGGCAGCATGTCACTTTCATGGCTTCTTTATGCGAACGTATGTACCCGAATTACGCCATGTTCTGCCAGCAGACCGAATTTGGTGATCCTCAACTGTATCGCCGCATTCTCGATTTGATTTGGGAAACATTGACGGTCAAAGATGCGAAAGTTAACTTTGATAGCCAACTCGAGAAATTCGAAGAAGGTATTCCAGTTGCTGATGACTACGATATTTACGGTGTCTATCCGGCAATCGATGCTTGCGTTGCGCTGAGTGAATTACTTCATTCACGTCTTTCAGGGGAAACGCTGGAACATGCAATTGAAGTCAGCAAGGCATCAATTACCACTGTTGCTATGTTAGAAATGACCCAGGCTGGTCGCGAAATGACCGACGAAGAACTGAAAGAAAACCCTGCTGTTGAAGAGGAATGGGACATTCAGTGGGAGATTTTCCGTCTGTTGGCTGACTGCGAAGAACGTGATATTGAGTTGATCAAAGGGCTTCGCTCGGACCTGCGCGAGGCGGGTAGCAGCAATATTGGTATAATTTTTCAGCAGTAAGACAGCAAAACGTGACTTACAGTCCGAATTGTCACCCCTGAAGGCTTCCAATTAGCCCCCCGTCTGGTCTACATTTGTGGGGCGAAAAATAGTGGCTATCGGTGCGTGTATGCAGGAGAGTGCTTTTTTGGCATTTCCGTCGCACTCGATGCTTAGCAAGCGATAAACACATTGTAAGGATAACTTATGAACAAGACTCAACTGATTGATGTAATTGCTGACAAGGCTGACCTGTCTAAAGTACAGGCTAAAGCTGCTCTGGAATCCACTCTGGCTGCAATTACTGAGTCTCTGAAAGAAGGTGATGCTGTACAACTGGTTGGTTTCGGTACCTTCAAGGTAAACCACCGTGCTGAGCGCACTGGCCGCAACCCGCAAACCGGTAATGAAATCAAAATCGCCGCAGCTAACGTGCCGGCATTTGTTTCAGGCAAAGCACTGAAAGACGCTGTTAAGTAAGTTAACAAGTGTCAGTGAACAGTTTTAGCAGGGGGGCGTTTACGCCCCTTTTGTTTGTCTGGCGTCCTTTGGCCGTTCTGACAGGTACATTGCTGTTAATGGCATGCAGCAGCAAACCTCCTCTCCCGCCATTTACCGCGAGCGGCTATATTGCCGATCAAGGTGTTGTGCGCATTTGGCGTAAAGACAACAGTGATGATGACACTATCCGCATGCTTACGGCGTTTAGCCCGAGGCAGAAGGGTGCAACCACCACCAGTGATTACCGTTGGCAGGGTGAGCAACTCATTTCGATTGAAATGACGATTTTGAGTCAGCCGTCAGAGCACGTAAAAGTGCGTTTTGACGATCACGGCGAACTGAGCTTTATGCAGCGCGAAGTAGACGGTCAAAAGCAGCAGCTCTCTAACGACCAAATCGCCTTGTATCAATATCAGGCGAGCCAGATGAAAGCCACAAGTGAAGCATTGCGTACTGGGCGTGTTGTTTTGCGACAAGGGCGCTGGCACAGCAATGGTACAGTGACGACCTGTGAAGGCGAGACAATCGAACCCAATCTCGATAGCGCGGCGCTAAGCCATATTGCGAATCGACAACGTCACTCATCGATGGATGTCAGCATTGCGTGGCTGGAAGCACCAGAAGGTTCACAACTATTACTGGTGGCGAATCAGGACTTCTGTAGCTGGCAACCGAAGCCTGCGAAATTCTAGATAAAAAAACCGCCACGCGGGCGGTCTTTCAGGAGCACTTCGAGTCTTATTTCGCGTTTTCACGCTCAATGGCACGATAACCAATGTCTGAGCGGCTAAAACTGCCATCCCAGTGGATATCCTTCATTAACTCATAAGCTCGCTGCTGCGCTTGTGCGACGGTATCGCCTAATGCGGTCACGCACAGAACGCGCCCACCATTAGTCACCACCATATCGTCTTCACGCAATTTGGTTCCGGCGTGGAATACTTTGCCGTCTGCGACTTCTTCAAGGGGCAGACCGTGAATCACATCACCGTGACGGTAATCGGCAGGGTAGCCGCCAGCCGCCATCACTACACCCAGAGATGGGCGCTCGTCCCACTTCGATGTTGTCACGTCCAGCTTGCCATCACATGCGGCGAGGCACAGCTCAACCAGGTCTGATTGTAGGCGCAGCATAATAGGCTGGGTTTCAGGGTCGCCAAAGCGGCAGTTAAACTCGATAACCTTTGGGTTACCTTGCTTGTCGATCATCAGCCCGGCATACAGGAAACCGGTATAGGTATTCCCTTCAGCTGCCATGCCGCGCACGGTCGGCCAGATAACCAGATCCATAGCACGCTGGTGGACTTCATCAGTCACGACCGGAGCCGGGGAGTACGCACCCATACCGCCAGTATTCGGGCCGCTATCGCCATCGCCAACACGCTTATGATCCTGGCTGGTGGCCATTGGTAACACGTTTTCGCCGTCTACCATGACAATGAAGCTGGCTTCTTCGCCATCAAGGAACTCTTCCACCACGATACGGTGGCCGGCATCGCCAAATGCGTTACCCGCCAGCATATCGTTAACGGCGGCTTCTGCTTCTTCCAGCGTCATAGCGACAATCACGCCTTTACCTGCGGCCAGGCCATCGGCCTTAATCACAATCGGTGCACCTTTTTCACGGACGTAGGCCAGTGCAGGCTCCACTTCGGTGAAGTTCTGGTATTCAGCAGTTGGGATTTTATGGCGAGCCAGGAAATCCTTGGTAAAGGCTTTAGAGCCTTCTAACTGCGCGGCACCTTGGGTTGGGCCAAAGATTTTCAGACCAGCGGCACGGAAGGCATCAACCACGCCAATCACCAGTGGTGCTTCCGGGCCAACAATCGTCAGGTCGATTTTTTCATTTTGCGCAAAACTCAACAGAGCAGGAATGTCCGTCGGGTTAATCGCCACGTTCTGCAAAGCAGGTTCCAGAGCTGTACCGGCATTGCCTGGTGCAACGAATACCGTGCGTACCAATGGCGACTGTGACGCTTTCCAGGCCAGCGCATGTTCGCGCCCACCATTACCTATCACTAATACTTTCATTTATAGATGCTCCAGGATTAATGGCGGAAGTGGCGCATGTCTGTGAAGATCATCGCGATCCCATGTTCGTCAGCGGCGGCAATCACTTCGTCATCGCGGATCGAGCCGCCAGGCTGGATAACACAGCTCACGCCAACTGCCGCTGCGGCATCAATACCGTCACGGAATGGGAAGAAGGCATCAGACGCCATTGCTGAACCTTTCACTTCCAGGCCTTCATCGCTCGCTTTGATACCGGCGATTTTGGCGGAGTAAACACGGCTCATCTGGCCCGCACCTATACCGATAGTCATATTCTCGCGGGCATACACAATCGCATTGGACTTCACAAACTTCGCCACCTTCCAGCAGAACAACGCATCACGTAGTTCTTGCTCTGTCGGCTGGCGCTTGCTGACAACACGCAGGTCTGCGGCCGTCACCATACCCAGATCGCGATCCTGTACTAACACACCGCCGTTAACGCGTTTGAAATCCAGACCCGGAACACGCTGCTGCCACTGGCCGCAAGTCAGGACGCGAACGTTTTGCTTAGCGGCTGTGATCTTCAGCGCTTCGTCGCTGGCTGACGGAGCAATAATCACTTCGACAAACTGGCGAGAGATAATCGCCTGCGCGGTTTCGGCATCCAGTTCACGGTTGAACGCGATGATGCCGCCGAATGCGGAAGTTGGGTCGGTTTTATAGGCGCGGTCGTATGCATCAAATAAGGAATCGCTGACAGCCACGCCGCAAGGGTTGGCGTGCTTCACGATTACGCAGGCAGGCTCGCTGAACTCTTTCACACATTCCAGTGCCGCATCGGTATCAGCAATGTTGTTATAAGAGAGCGCTTTGCCCTGAACTTGTGTCGCGGTGGCAACCGACGCTTCTTTAATTTCTTCTTCTATATAGAAGGCGGCTTGCTGGTGGCTGTTTTCACCGTAGCGCATATCCTGCTTCTTAATGAAGTTCAGATTCATCGTGCGAGGGAAGCGACCGGAAGGATCTTTGCTTTCGCCGTGATAGGCAGGAACCATGCTACCGAAGTAGTTGGCGATCATGCTGTCGTAAGCGGCGGTGTGCTCGAAAGCCTTAATCGCCAAATCGAAACGAGTCTCGAGCGTCAGGGATCCTTCGTTAGCATCCAGCTCGCTAATGATCGCTTCGTAGTCACTGCTCTTTACTACGATTGCGACATCTTTATGGTTCTTCGCCGCCGAGCGCACCATGGTTGGGCCGCCGATATCAATATTCTCTACCGCATCTTCCAGAGAGCAACCTTCGCGGGCAACAGTCTGGGCGAATGGATAGAGGTTGACGACAACCATATCAATCGGGGAGATAGCGTGTTGTTCCATGATGGCATCATCCTGGCCGCGACGACCCAGAATGCCGCCGTGGACTTTTGGATGCAGGGTTTTGACACGTCCATCCATCATCTCCGGGAAACCGGTGTAGTCAGAGACTTCGGTTACCGGCAGGCCAGCTTTAGCTAGCAGATGAGCGGTTCCGCCAGTGGACAGCAGCTCCACGCCACGTTGGGAGAGCGCCTGGGCGAATTCGACGATACCGGCTTTGTCAGAAACACTGAGCAGAGCGCGGCGTACAGGACGACGTTGTTGCATGGTTTGATCCCTTAGCTTTGGTTCGCATATAGAAGAGCGTTAGCTGAATTTTAGTTATTTTCCCTAAAACTCAGCTAACGCCCCAAAACGGGGTGTCCTTTTAATGCGGGGGCATTGTAGCGAAAACGTTTGCGTCACGCTCGCAAAATTTGGGACTTCATCACAATTGTGGATAACTTTGTGCACAACTGCGTATAAGGCGGGGTTTTGCTGTGGAATGCAGCAGTCAGTAAAATTACTGCATATTTAGGCTTGCAGCCTCAGCAGAACTCCCTATAATGCGCCTCCATCGACACGGAACATGTGAACAACATCACAGAGTAACGGCGGCGATGAGAGTCAAATATCCTGAAATTAAGGGT
>NZ_SNVY01000016.1:0-44236 GCF_004361975.1 Buttiauxella sp. JUb87 | reverse complement strand
CGGCGGCCACATCTGTCGCTAAAATACAAAACGCCCGATGAAGTTCATCGGGCGTTGTAAGGCCGAAAAGTGTCAACCTATAGCAGGACTAGTCAATGATTTCTTAGTGCGGGTGAAAAAAGCATAAAAAAAGGGAGCACTGTATAAACAGTGCTCCCGGTTCGTTTCGCAGCTAATCCGGCTACTTTTGTTGCTCCCTGCTCGTCCGTGACAACTATGTCCTGTGGTCTCCTGACCTACAATCCATCGTACTCGCGTCCTGCTACCATCATCCTGAGGTGTTCCGGCATCGTCCTGATGCAATATCCTTTAGTCTTCCAGACCCACCGAACGTCCTGGCTCGGCTCTCATTCTCCATCCTGGAGGTGTCCCTTACTCTTCCTGAGTGCTCCTTGCTTCATCATGAAGCCTTCCGTGCAACACCATCCTGGTGTGTTCCCCTTCTTCAATGAAGTGACATCATCCTGACATCTCCTTCATTTCCCGACATCCTGTCGACGGACATAGAATCCTCTATTTCGTTCAATCTCGCAAGGCACTCACAACCAATGCTTACGTTTCCTTTCATTCAAAAGCGACAAGAAATCAACACAACTAATTAATAAATAACAACTATTACATTAATTATTAATAAAACTCCGAATGAAAAGTTAGAGATCTCTTACAGCTTGTGTAAGAGATCTCTCACAAACTCAGCAGCGATCAACGCTTAAATAACCTGCGGTTGAAGCTCCTGAAGGAACAAACTCAATGACGGTGCGAGTGTTGTCCGCTGTTTAGTGCCGATTTTTTCCAGCACGACTTCTCCCGTGAGATTGCAAAGTGAAACCACTTCCATTTCGTCAGGCGTGGTAGCAAGGAACAGAGTCGGAGAGAGCTTCAGGCGCTTTTGTGTCACCAGATGGCCAATCAGATTTTCCTGAACGCGCTGAAAATCCTCTTCGCTCCAGGCCTGCAAAAGCGTTAATGCCTGATGACCAGACAAAGCGGGCATGTCGCCAGCATACTGAGTGGTATAAAACTGATGCGCACCAGCTTGCAGAGCAATATCCATCGCCCGTTCGACTGCGCTGAGATCGTTTGCAGGAGTAAAAGGCTGTGGTTGCCAGCGCACATCATTACCGGTTGTTGTCACGATACATGGTGAAGGTACACCATAGAGTTCTTCACTCGCGGGCCATCCCCCAGCCTGTTCACGCCATGCGTGACAAAAGCGATTCGTAAAATCTTCCAGCGCCTGACGTACGTCGTTATCCACCAATTTCTCACTCTCTCAAGGTGCGGTACAATAAAGACCAATTGTACCTGCATTCTATCGGTGACACATGTCTTATGAAAAACACCAGGCGCTGAGCGGCCTGACGCTAGGTAAGCCAACCGCTTACCAGGATCAATACCAACCGTCGTTATTACAAGCCGTACCACGTAGCCTGAATCGTGATCCACTCGGCCTACAGGCGGATAACCTACCGTTTAGTGGCGGCGATATCTGGACGCTATACGAACTGTCCTGGCTAAACAGCAACGGTTTGCCGCAGGTCGCCGTTGGGCATGTACAGCTTGATGCCAACAGCGTAAACCTGGTCGAGTCCAAAAGCTTCAAACTCTATTTGAACAGCTTTAACCAGACGCAATTTGCCGATTGGGAAGCCGTCGAAGAAGCCTTAAGACGCGATTTAAGTGCCTGTGCACAAGGCGACGTCAGCGTGGTGCTATTCCGCCTGCATGAGCTTGAAGGCCAGGAGATCGCCGCGTTCACTGGCGAGTGTATTGATGAGCAAAATATCACGATTGAGAATTACGAATTTAACGCCGATTACCTGAGCGGTGCGGCGGGCGATGAGATTGTCGAAGAAACGCTGGTCAGTCATTTGCTGAAATCCAACTGCCTGATTACCCATCAGCCGGATTGGGGCTCTGTTCAAATTCGCTACCGTGGCCCACGTATCGACCGCGAAAAGCTGCTGCGTTATCTCATTTCGTTCCGCCAGCATAACGAATTCCACGAGCAGTGTGTTGAGCGCATATTCAACGACATCCAGCATTTCTGCGCGCCGCAAAGCCTGAGCGTGTATGCACGTTACACTCGTCGCGGCGGTCTGGACATCAACCCGTGGCGTACAAATACCGATTTCCATCCGGCATTTGGCCGTCTGGTTCGTCAATAAGTGCGAAACACCTCGCAGCCTGCGGAGGGAATGTTGTTTTCAGGTTGTTAAATTCAACGCGCCAGGGCTATTGTAATCATTGGGAGCAGCACTTTACGCTTCGTAAGGAGTTAACTTGATTACACATATTAGCCCGCTAGGCTCAATGGATATGTTGTCGCAACTGGAAGTCGATATGCTTAAACGCACGGCCAGTAGCGACCTTTATCAACTGTTTCGCAATTGTTCACTTGCCGTACTTAACTCAGGAAGCCAGACGGATAGCAGTAAAGAGCTGTTGTCGCGTTACGAAAACTTCGATATCAACATTTTGCGCCGCGAGCGTGGTGTCAAACTCGAACTCATAAATCCGCCTGATGACGCTTTTGTCGATGGGCGAATCATCCGGGCTTTGCAAGCTAACCTGTTTGCCGTGTTGCGCGATATTTTGTTCGTCAACGGCCAGCTTTCTAGCGCTGGTCGCTTCCAGAATCTCGACCTGGAAGACCCTGCCAATATCACCAATATGGTGTTCTCGATTTTACGCAATGCCCGCGCACTACATGTTGGCGAAGCGCCAAACCTTGTCGTTTGCTGGGGCGGCCACTCCATTAACGAAAACGAATATCTCTATGCGCGTCGCGTCGGTACTCAATTAGGCCTGCGTGAACTTAACATCTGTACCGGTTGTGGCCCAGGTGCGATGGAAGCGCCCATGAAAGGTGCAGCGGTGGGTCATGCGCAGCAACGTTACAGAGAAAGCCGTTTTATCGGTATGACGGAACCGTCAATTATTGCTGCTGAGCCACCAAACCCGCTGGTGAACGAGCTGATCATCATGCCGGATATCGAAAAACGCCTTGAAGCGTTTGTTCGTATCGCGCATGGCATCATCATCTTCCCGGGCGGCGTGGGTACTGCAGAAGAGTTGCTTTATCTGCTCGGTATTTTGATGAACCCGCACAATCACGATCAAGTGCTGCCATTAATTTTAACCGGACCAAAAGAGAGTGCTGATTACTTCCGCGTACTGGACGAATTTATCGTCAATACCGTGGGTGAGCAGGCGCGTCGTCATTATCAAATCATTATCGACGACCCGGCTGAAGTGGCACGTCAGATGAAAAAAGCGATGCCAAGAGTGAAAGAGAATCGCCGTGAAACGGGCGATGCTTACAGCTTTAACTGGTCGATTCGTATTGTGCCAGATCTACAACTCCCGTTTGAGCCAACCCATGAAAACATGGCTAACCTCAAGTTGTACCCGGATCAACCGGCAGAACAACTGGCCGCCTCTTTGCGCCGGGCGTTTTCTGGCATTGTTGCGGGTAACGTTAAAGAAGGTGGGATCCGCGCAATTGAACAGTACGGGCCGTATAAAATCCACGGCGACGTACAAATGATGAAGCGCATGGACGATCTGCTGAAAGGCTTTGTTGCCCAGCACCGCATGAAATTACCAGGCAGTGCCTACATTCCTTGCTACGAAATCTGTACCTGAATCCCCAGGGCGGAGCAACTCCGCCCTTTTTTTTTCCTGAATTTCTCCCACTTTTTCTGACAAATTACCGTCAATTCCTCCAACCATAGTGTTACCGGTATCAGCATATTCATCTACACAAAAGGTGATGATTTTGTGCGCACTCGTTCCAGAAACCGTGTTTATACAGACAATTACGCTACACGATAAAAATGAAACGACGGTTTATTATCTAAAATAAAACACTTTTAAGGGTATAAATATCAATCAAAATCTCAAATGCAGACATAAAAACTGCAAAAAACCACACAAATAGTGGATTCTTACAATTGCGATCTTGATCACTGATGAATTGACGTCATGAATGTATCTTTCCGCCCTCTGATTATCACTGGCAAAAATTACTATAAAAGCGCCGTGAAACAGCATTTAGTTTCAGTGGTCAATGGCAATACATCGCGGTTGACTCAGATTTCGAATCAATATGTTCCTTTGGAGAAGTAGTAGATGGAAACCACTCAAACCGGCAGTATTGCCGCAGCCGAGAGCAAAAGCTCATGGCGCAAGTCCGATACCATGTGGATGCTGGGCCTGTATGGCACAGCGATTGGCGCAGGCGTATTATTCCTGCCAATTAACGCCGGCGTTGGCGGCCTGATTCCGCTGTTCATCATGGCGATTCTGGCATTCCCGATGACCTTCTTCGCCCACCGCGGGCTGACTCGCTTCGTGCTGTCAGGCAAAAACCCTGGTGAAGACATTACTGAAGTTGTTGAAGAACACTTCGGTGTGGGGGCAGGTAAAGTCATCACTCTGCTTTATTTCTTTGCTATCTACCCGATTCTGCTGGTCTACAGCGTAGCAATCACCAATACCGTCGATAGCTTCATCACCCACCAGTTGGGTATGGTTTCACCGCCACGCGCGCTGTTATCTCTGCTGCTAATCGTTGGCCTGATGACCATCGTTCGTTTCGGCGAGCAGATGATCGTTAAAGCGATGAGCATTCTGGTGTTCCCGTTTGTTGCCGCACTGATGGTTCTGGCGTTGTATCTGATTCCTAACTGGAGCAGTGCCGCATTTGAAACTATGTCTTTCAGCGCCTCACCGGCAACAGGCAGCGGCCTGTGGATGACTTTGTGGCTGGCAATCCCAGTGATGGTGTTCTCCTTCAACCACTCACCTATCATTTCTGCTTTTGCGGTAGCAAAACGTAATGAATACGGCGAAGACGCTGAGAAGAAATGTTCTCGCATCCTGTCATACGCACACATCATGATGGTGATTACCGTGATGTTCTTCGTATTCAGCTGCGTACTGAGCCTGTCTCCAGCAAACCTGGCTGAAGCAAAAGCACAGAACATCTCAATTCTGTCTTACCTGGCTAACCACTTTAACGCGCCAGTTATTGCCTGGATGGCACCGATTATCGCGATTGTGGCCATTACCAAATCCTTCCTCGGCCACTACTTAGGTGCGCGTGAAGGCTTCAACGGGATGATTATCAAATCCCTGCGTGGTAAAGGTAAGAGCATTGAAGTGAGTAAACTGAACCGCATTACCGCGATCTTTATGCTGGTGACAACATGGATTGTTGCCACTCTGAACCCAAGCATTCTGGGTATGATTGAAACCCTCGGCGGCCCAATCATCGCGATGATTCTGTTCCTGATGCCGATGTACGCGATTCAGAAAGTCCCAGCCATGCGCAAATACAGTGGTCATATCAGCAATGTATTTGTGGTAATTATGGGTCTGGTCGCTATTTCTGCTATCTCTTACTCTTTATACTCTCTGTTCATCTAACCGCTCTAAACCGCCTGCTCATGCGGGCGGTTTTTTCGCTTCTAAAGTTACTCAGGCAACGGACGCAACATGATTAGCGTATTCGATATTTTCAAAATCGGTATTGGCCCATCCAGTTCCCATACCGTCGGCCCGATGAAAGCCGGTTTTCAATTTGCTGACGATTTGAAAACGCAAGGGATTTTGCACAACGTCACGCGTGTCGTCGTAGATGTCTACGGTTCACTTTCCCTCACCGGTAAAGGTCACCATACCGATATCGCCATTATTATGGGCCTGGCAGGTAATCTGCCGGACACTGTCGATATCGATGCTATCCCTGATTTCATTCAGGATGTGAATACACACGGTCGTCTGCTGTTAGCCAACGGTCAGCATGAAGTGGAATTCCCGGTCGATAGCTGCATGAACTTCCACGAAGACAACCTTTCACTGCATGAAAACGGGATGCGCATTACCGCGCTCGCGGGCGAAAGCGTTATCTACAGCCAAACGTATTACTCTATCGGCGGCGGTTTTATCGTTGATGAAGCGCATTTTGGCGTGGAAGACACTCAACAAGTTGCCGTCCCATATCCGTATAAAAGCGCGGTTGATTTACAGCGTCATTGCAAAGATACCGGGCTTTCGCTGTCTGGTTTGATGATGCTTAACGAACGTGCAATGCGCCCACAGTCTGAAATCGACGCGCACTTTGCCAATGTCTGGGATGTGATGCGCAGCGGTATTGAACGTGGTATCACCACCGAAGGCGTGCTACCGGGGAAGATGCGCGTACCTCGTCGTGCTGCGGCATTGCGCAGAATGTTGGTCAGCAGCGATAAGAACAACTCCGATCCAATGGCAGTTGTCGACTGGATTAACATGTTTGCACTGGCGGTGAACGAAGAAAACGCCGCAGGTGGGCGTGTTGTCACCGCACCGACTAACGGCGCTTGCGGTATCGTTCCTGCGGTTCTGGCCTATTACGACAAATTTATCCGTGAAGTGAACACTAACTCTTGTGCACGATACTTCCTTGCCGCAGGTGTAATTGGTTCGTTGTATAAGATGAATGCTTCGATTTCAGGAGCCGAAGTGGGCTGCCAGGGCGAAGTTGGCGTGGCCTGTTCAATGGCGGCGGCGGGTCTTGCTGAGTTACTGGGCGGTAGCCCTACTCAGGTTTGTATTGCGGCTGAAATTGGTATGGAACACAACCTCGGTCTGACTTGCGACCCGGTTGCCGGACAAGTTCAGGTACCATGCATCGAGCGTAATGCGATTGCTGCGGTGAAAGCAGTGAATGCGGCTCGTATGGCACTGCGCCGTACCAGTGAACCACGAGTCTGTCTCGATAAAGTCATTGAAACGATGTACGAAACTGGCAAGGACATGAACGCCAAATACCGTGAAACATCACGCGGTGGCCTGGCGATGAAAGTTTCCTGCGATTAGGGATCATTGCCCTCACCCCGCCCCTCTCCCACGGGAGAGGGAGAAAACCGCACAATCCCCTCTCCTTTAGGATCTGTCTCTTATACACAACTCGCCCTGGCAATTTTGTCAGGGTAAGATCTGCAAGCCTCGCTGATTTTCCGTTCACCCGTGCGTTCAGTTATCTCTTTAATTCTAGAAAACGGTGAACGTATCAAGGGGTTAACGCCAACACCTTGATAATCCAGGCACCCGGCAAATCAATCGCCGCTAAAGCGGTAAACACCGTTTTTCACCCAACATTCGGGGTCGTTCGCGACCCGTTCCCGACGATCGCTCTCTCACGTGGTTCCCGACCACGTGACCCCGACTGAAGGGTAAAAAACGGCGCGATTGAAGCCGGGGACAAGGTCAAAACCGTTCTGGCTTTTGACTTTGACCTTGAATTTCTGGTCCGGCTTGGCAGGAAGCGGCCCTCAAAGATGTGACTAAGAGACAGCCTTTAGGATAGGGAGAAAACCGGACAATCCCCTCTCCTTTGGGAGAGGGTTAGGGTGAGGGGAAACAAACAACTCCTCACCCAAAAATCGACTAGCGCAAATCGCCTACCTTCACGTGATCCATATCATCGAACACCTGATTCTCACCCACCATACCCCAGATAAATGTGTACGCACGCGTACCCACACCTGAGTGAATTGACCAGCTCGGGGAAATCACAGCTTGCTCATTCTGCATCACGATGTGACGAGTTTCTTGCGGCTGGCCCATCATGTGGAAGACACAGCTATCTTGTTCCAGACCGAAGTAGAAATAAACTTCCATACGGCGCTCATGCGTGTGGCAAGGCATGGTGTTCCACAGGTTACCTGGTTCCAGCTCGGTCAAACCCATGCTCAACTGGCAGGTTTCCAGCACATCTGGAACGAAGTATTTGTTAATAGTACGACGGTTGCTGGTAACGCTGTCGCCCAAAGTCACCGGAGCAACATCGGCTGGAGTCACACGCTTAGTTGGGTAAGTGGTATGAGCAGGAGCACAGTTGTAATAGAAACGTGCAGGGTTTGCCGGATCAATGCTGGCAAACACCACTTCTTTAGCGCCTTTACCCACATATAAACCATCGCGGGTACCGATTTCATAGCAAGTCCCATCGACAGTAATGGTGCCCTGGCCGCCAATGTTGATAACCCCCAGCTCGCGACGCTCAAGGAAGTAGCTTACGCCCAACTGCTTACCGACTTCACCGCCAACACTCACAGTGCGAGTGACGGGCATCACACCACCAACAATGATGCGGTCGATGTGGCTGTAAGTCATGGTGTACTCATCAGCGGTAAAGATGGTTTCAATCAGAAACTCTTTACGTAAGCCCGCAGTATCCAGGGTTTTTGCATGATCACTATGAATGCTTTGACGAATGTCCATTACTTTTCCTTACTGGGATTAATGAGCGCAATAAAAGAAACACTCATTACTATTAATAAAAATTTAGCAATTAAAATATTGTTGATCACAAAGAATCCACATTTAACCGCACCACTTAGACAGTTTATCACCTGTATAGAAAAATAATGTGATCCAAATTGAAATATTGTTTCAATTTGATTGAATCATCATTCCAATGGATGGATAGTTTGTCTGGAGAGATCATCACCGAGGCATTGATGCTACGGTAAATCACTCGATAAGGTTAATGAAACAGCCATTCAGAGCAAACAACATCACTGACCTGACACTCTATACAACCAAGGAATACAAACGGCTCTCACCGTTAATTATTACGAAATTTTTTCATTAACACTTTGTATATAATGAAAAAATAATAAGGAATTACCATGAAAATTAAAGCCACCATTGAACGCATTCCTGGTGGGATGATGCTAGTCCCGTTGTTACTTGGGGCAATGCTGAATACTTTCGCTCCAGACACTGGCGCATATTTTGGTTCATTTACTAAAGGGATGATCACTGGCACCGTTCCCATTCTGGCGGTTTGGTTCTTCTGTATTGGAGCCTCTATAGATCTACGAGCAACCGGCACGGTACTGCGTAAGTCCGGTACGCTGGTTCTGACTAAAATTGCCGTGGCCTGGGTTGTGGCAATGGTTGCCGCCTCGTTTATTCCTGAAGGTGGCATTCAGACGGGGATGTTTGCAGGTTTGTCTGTTCTGGCCCTCGTTTCTGCGATGGACATGACCAACGGCGGCCTGTATGCGAGCCTGATGAACCAGTATGGTACTAAAGAAGAATCGGGTGCTTTTGTTCTGATGTCGCTGGAATCTGGCCCACTGATGACCATGGTTATTCTGGGTGCAGCCGGTCTGGGCTCTTTTGAACCGCACCACTTCATCGGCGCTGTTCTGCCATTCCTGATTGGTTTTGCATTAGGTAACCTTGACCACGATTTCCGTACCTTCTTCAGCAAAGCAACGCCGGTACTGATTCCATTCTTCGGCTTTGCATTAGGTAACACCATCAACCTGAATGTGATTATGCACACTGGCCTGCTGGGTATCTTGCTGGGTGTAGCTGTTATCGTCATCACCGGTATTCCGTTGATTCTGGCAGATAAATTCATTGGTGGTGGCAACGGTACCGCAGGGATTGCAGCTTCATCCGCCGCAGGTGCGGCAGTCGCAAACCCGGTTATCATTGCACAAATCAACCCAGCGTTTGAGCCAGTGGCCGCCTCTGCAACGGCATTAGTTGCAGCCAGCGTGATTGTGACCGCGATTCTGGTGCCAATTATTACCGCACTATATTCAAAACGTATGGGTGGTACTGCCAAAAATAATAATGACGATGAGCCAGTCGAGTTATCTCATTAATATTGTTCTTTAATTGCATAATAAAATGGAGCCTTTCGGCTCCATTTTTTATTTTATAGCGCGGACTTCAGTCGCTGAACAGCATCATAAAGCTGTTCTTCTGTGGCCGTAGCGTAAGAGAAACGCAGCGTTTTTTTGTCTGCATGATCGCTAAAGAAGAACTCACCAGGCACATACACCACGCCTTTTTCCAGTGTCTGCTGTAACCAACGCGTGGTATCAAATTCATAGCGGAAAGCGGCCCACAGGAACATCCCGCCCTGCGGCTGGTTAAAGGTAATGTGCTCGCTCAGTTCCTGATGTAAAAACTTCGACAGACTCAAGCACTTCTTCTTATACGCTTCGCGAATCAGCTCAATCTGCGGGTTCAGACGATCCAGCGTGAGGTACGCCGATACCAGTGATTGCGTAAATGAGTTGGCGTGCAAATCGGTAGCTTGTTTAATGATAGCCACTTTTTGCTTCATCCACTCTGGCAGCACAATCCAGCCAACACGCAGCCCTGGCGCCAGGATTTTAGAAAACGTCGAGGTATAAACCACGTTTTCCTGGCTGCCACGTTCAGTGGCGACTTGCAGCAAGGTTTTCTCACGGGTATCGGTAAAGCTAATCGCACCGTACGGGTCATCTTCAACGATGACGAAATGATGCTCTTCGGCCAGTTTGACCAGTTGCTCACGACGGCTGGCACTCAACGTTGTGCCGCTTGGGTTACCGAACGTTGGCACCAGATAGACGCCTTTGATACGCGTGGTTTTCAGCAATTCCTCAAGCTCATCGACTTTCATACCGTGCTCGTCGCTGCCAACTGATTTCACATCGGCTTCATTCAGGCTGAGAATTTGCAGTGTTGCCAGATAAGTCGGGCGTTCAACAACAAAAACATCGCCAGGGTTCACTAACGCACGCATCAACAAATCCAGTGCTTGCTGTGAACCAGAGGTAATCAGCAGCTGCTCCGGGTTGGTGGTAATTCCCCGTTCCTGGCACAACCCGACTAATTGCTGACGCAATTCGACAGTGCCTTCAGTCAAACCGTACTGAAACGCGTCGTTAAAGTTCTCAGCGACCACTTTTTGTGTCGCAATGCCCAGACCTTCTTTATCGAATAACTCACTGGAAGGAATGCCACCAGCAAGGGAAATAACGCCTGGCATTTTGCTGTGCTTTAACAATTCTCTGATTGCTGACGGTTGTAGGGCCTGAATACGTTGTGCAAGGTGTGAACTATGACTCATGTTGTTATCTCTGATTTTTTATTCATTAAAAATATCCCCATCATCCTTCAAGCCGCAGGGGTGTTGGCTGCAACTCGAATGCTAATGGGTATTACATAGCAACCTAATTTGTTAGCAATGTATTTATTGCGAGCGGCTTTCCTGAATCAACCTTTCGTATTCGCGGTCACCCCACAGAAATGTTAGTGTGTGCAAAGCGAATGTTGAAAGCGAAATATCCATGATGATTCATTTACTTATCGTTGATGCCCTGAATTTAATACGCCGGATTCATGCGGTTCAAGGCTCACCCTGCGTTGATACTTGCCTGCACGCTCTGGATGCGCTGATAACACACAGTCAGCCCACCCACGCTGTCGCCGTGTTTGATGACGAAGACCGCCGCGAAGGCTGGCGACATCAGGTCTTGCCAGACTATAAAGCTGGCCGTGCGCCAATGCCAGATACCTTACATCAAGAAATGCCAATATTACGTGCCGCCTTCGCCAAAAGAGGCGTGGCGTGTTGGCATTCTCAAGGAAATGAAGCAGATGATCTGGCAGCAACCCTCGCTGTAAAAGTAGCAGCAAGTGGGCATCGCGCCACCATTGTCTCGACTGATAAAGGTTTTTGCCAGTTACTCGCGCCAACCATTCAAATCCGCGACTATTTCCAAAAACGCTGGCTCGACGCGCCGTTTATTGCGCAGGAATATGGCGTGCAGCCTGAACAGCTCGCTGATTTCTGGGGACTTGCGGGGATAAGCAGCAGCAAAATTTCCGGCGTTCCGGGGATCGGGCCGAAAAGTGCCACACAACTGATCACTCAATTTTCTACGCTGGAAGCACTGTACGAACGGCTGGATGAAGTCCCGGAGAAGTGGCGTAAGAAGTTAGAACAGCATCGGGAAAGTGCTTTTATCAGCCGCCAGGTGGCAAAGTTGCAGACGGACCTGGTGCTTGATGGGAATTTGCAGCAGTTACGTTTACCAGGTGGAACGCCCTCACCCTAGCCCCCACCCACAGGAAGAGGGAACCGTCTGGTTTTCCCCCTCTCCCTGAGGGAGAGGGCCGGGGTGAGGGTGATTAAATTAACGCTCGTCGCGACGGCCGCCCACTGCAGCCCACATACGGCGCACGTGTACAGTCACTTCTTCACGGTCATGGTACAACTGGCGTGCCTGAATCTCGGCGCTGATACCATGTTCTGCCAGTTTTTCATGAATCAACGCCAGGTTTTGCGACACTTCTTCATAGCGCTTCTTCATTGGCAACTTGAGGTTGAAAATGGTTTCGCGACACCAGCCATTCACTAACCACGTCGCCATCAGACTCGCCACTTTCGCCGGTTTCTCAACCATGTCGCAAACCATCCAGGAAATGTTGTTGCGGGTTGGCTTATATTTAAAACCATCTTCCTGCAACCAGGTCACTTGCCCGGTGTCCATCAGGCTTTGCGCCATTGGGCCGTTATCGACGGAACAAACCCACATGTTGCGTTGCGTTAATTGGTAAGTCCAACCGCCAGGACAGGCTCCAAGGTCAACGGCGTGCATCCCGTTTGCCAGACGCTCGTCCCACTCATCAGCAGGAATGAAAGTATGGAAAGCTTCTTCCAGTTTCAGCGTTGAACGGCTTGGTGCCTCGGAAGGCAATTTCAGACGCTGGATGCCCATATAGAAAGGCGAGTTGTTCGTGGTATACGAATAGCCGGTGTAGCAGCAACCCGGTGCAATAAAGAACACATGCACTACCGGGCGTTTTGGCGTTTCGTAATTGGTCAGAATACCGGCTTCGCGCAGGCTGGTGCGCAATGGCACCGTCAGCTTACGGCAGAACTTCATCAGTTCTTTGCTTTCGTTGGTATCGGCCACTTCCACGCGTAGATCGCCGCCTTTCTCGACCATACCCGTCAACATGCCGGTGATCGGTGTAATGCGATCGTCGGTTGGAAGATCTTTAAGCAGTTCACTGGCAACGAACATTTGACGGGCAAAGATCAAATCCCTGAACGGCAATTCACGCGCCAGTTTGTCAGCATCATCTTGCTGATAACATTCGTAAACCACATAACCGCTGTTTTCTTTTACACGTGCAAAACCGTACACGCCACGCTGGTTGGCTTTATCGGTAATCTCTGCCGCACACTCTTTCTCAAAACCTTGTCGGCAGTACAAAATAACTTTATTCATGGCTTGCGCCCCTACGTTTCAGGCGCATTGCACCAATCAACATCAAGATCCAACCGGCGAGAAAACTCATCCCACCGACGGGAGTAACAAACGCCCACAGGCGTAAGTGAGACAGCGCCAGGCAATAAAGACTGCCGCTGAATAGAACAGTACCGAGCGCCATAAATACGCTGCTCCAGTAAAACCAAATGCTGATCCGGCGCTGCATGGCAACGGCCAGACCAAAAATCGCTAATGTATGAAATGCTTGATATTCGAGACCGGTTTGAATCCACCCCATCTCAACAACACCAAGCGTTTTGCTTAATACATGTGCCCCAAAGGCGCCGAGGGCGACAAAGATAAAACCGCTAATCGCAGTAAAAATCAGCATGAATCGGCTGGTCATGGTGTAACCCTAAAGTAAGGCGTAGTGGCATGCCTACGCACTGGTTTGCTTATTGATCGTAGCGAAAACGGAATTTTTCTTGTTCGCTCGCGGTTTTCGCCAGAATCCACTGCCTGAAGGCCGCTATTTTACCCAGTTCTGCCTGGCTGTCATGACAAACAAGATAAAAGGCATTTTTACTCACCAGAACATCATTGAATGGGCAAACCAAACGACCCGCTTCAATTTCCGATTGCGCCATCACATTATTTGCCAAAGCAATGCCTTGCCCGTGAATCGCAGCCTGCAGCACCATCGCGCTGTGGCTAAATATCGGACCTTGCTGCACATTGATATGGCTTACCCCCAATTGGCGGGTGTAGGTCTGCCAGTCACGACGAGACGCATCATGCAGCAAAGTATGATGGGCTAAATCTTCTGGGGTTTTGATCGGCTTGTCGCCCGTTAACAGCATGGGTGAACAAACCGGTAGCAGATACTCTGCGTACAGTTTTTCCACACGCAAGCCCGGCCAGTTGCCGCGTCCGTAAAAAATCGCGACGTCGACATCATCTGAAAGTTTATCTTCCTGACGGTCAACCGCCTGTATACGAACGTCGATTCCCGGATAAGCTGTATTAAAGCTAGTGAGGCGTGGCACTAACCAATGAATGGCAAAACTTGGCAACAGACTGACCGTTAACGCCCCCTTGGCGCTACGAGCCTGCAGCTTACGAGTGGCCTCGGTTAACTGTGAGAATATCTCTTTGATGTCCAGATAGTAACTCTGCCCTTCTTCCGTCAGCAGCAACGAGCGGTTGCGACGACGAAACAATTTTAGGCCCAGAAAATCCTCCAGGGACTTTATCTGGTGGCTCACGGCGGCCTGAGTCACGAATAATTCTTCGGCCGCTTTAGTAAAACTCAGGTGACGAGCTGCAGCATCAAAGACACGTAAGGCATTTAAAGGTGGCAAACGCTTGGACATAGTTGATTGGCTTAAATGTTAAAGTCTATTAACAAACAGGTGAAGTTAATTAACCTATTAGTTTTTTTTATCTGAGCCATTATAAATTGTCCGTTGAGGATGCACCAGCAAATACCTATAGTGGCGTCACTTCCTGAGCCGGAACGAAAAGTTATCTGGAATGCGTGTTTCGGAGGGCTTTTGGCTTACGGTTGTGATGTTGTGTTGTTGTGTTTGCAATTGGTCTGGCATTCCAGACCCCGGTAGCTTCGCTACCCCTTTTTCACTTCCTGTACATTTACCCTGTCTGTCCATAGTGATTAATGTAGCACCGCTAATTGCGGTGCTTTTTTTTGCCTGTAGTTTGAGTAATCTGTAGTTTGAACAACCTGAAGTTTGAGCAAAAAGATTACTGTTCCAACTCAACCATCTCTTTGACGTCAGTACGGTTAATCTGCTGTTTGTTCCCATTAGCATCTTTGTACTGAATCATCCCTGTCTCGTCATCGGTGTGAGGTTTGCCATCAGCGACGATGCTTCGACCATCATTGGTGTGCATCACGTAGTTCGGGCTTGAACATGCTGAAAGAGCAAGAACCATTAGACCTGCTGATACTGCTGCGGCTGCCTTGTTCATATTCTTCTCCTTAGTAGCGATTAATGCTGATTAACTCTTAAAAATAACCAGGGTGAAAGATTCACCTAACATTATTCAGCATAACCCTCTTTCACGAGCTTGCCTGGCTAAGCAGACTATTCCGAAGGTCATTGATCCCTTGTGCGATTAAGACAAATGCGCCACGATCGTCTCATAGTGATACGAGGAAAATCATGAAAACATTCAATCCCGCCAGTTTTCGCAGCCAGTTTCCGGCGCTGGCTGATGCTGGTGTCTATCTCGACAGTGCCGCAACTACCCTTAAACCTCGCGCCGTCATTGAAGCGACTCAGCAGTTTTATAGCCTGAGCGCCGGTAACGTTCATCGTAGCCAATTTGCCGAAGCACAACGCCTTACTGAGCGTTATGAAGCCGCTCGTGATAGCGTCGCTGCGCTGCTCAACGCACCTTCGGGCAAAGACATCGTCTGGACACGTGGCACTACCGAAGCGATCAACATGGTCGCTCAATGCTACGCACGCCCTCGCCTGCAAGCTGGCGACGAAATTATTGTTAGCGAAGCCGAGCACCACGCCAACTTTGTGCCGTGGTTAATGGTTGCAGAACAAACTGGCGCGAAAATTATCAAGCTACCGCTTGGCAAAGATTACCTCGCCGACTTAAGCAAATTGCCCGCGTTACTTAACGCACGAACCAAAATCCTTGCGTTGGGGCAAATGTCTAACGTCACCGGCGGCTGCCCGGATCTGGCCAAAGCGATTACGCTTGCCCATGAAGCAGGCGCTGCTGTCATGGTTGACGGCGCACAAGGTGTGGTGCATTGCCCACCGGATGTACAAGCGTTAGATATCGATTTTTACGCTTTCTCCGCCCACAAACTGTATGGCCCAACCGGCATCGGTGCGCTCTATGGAAAAACTGCGCTGCTCGAAGAGATGTCTCCGTGGCTAGGCGGCGGGAAAATGATTACGCATGTCTCATTTGAAGGCTTTAAAACGCAGCCTGTGCCATATCGTTTGGAAGCGGGTACGCCAAACGTTGCGGGAGTTATTGGCCTGAGTGCAGCACTTGAGTGGCTCGAAAGCGTTGATTTAACCGAAGCTGAAACATATAGCCGTGGGCTGGCGACGCTTGCCGAAGCAGAACTGGCAAAGCGACCGGGTTTTCGCAGCTTCCGCTGCCAGGACTCGAGCCTGTTAGCATTTGATTTTGAAGGTGTTCACCACAACGACATGGTTACACTGTTGGCTGAATCGGGCATTTCACTGCGTGCTGGCCAGCATTGTGCTCAGCCTTTGCTTGCCGCATTGGGTGTTGCTGGCACCTTGCGTGCTTCTTTTGCCCCCTACAATACGCAGGCTGATGTCGATGCGCTGGTCAAAGCCATCGACAACGCGCTGGAAATTTTGGTGGATTAAATGACAAGTGGATTTTTAGCCGGTCACCCTTTTGGCACATCGATCACCGCTGACAGTTTACGAGACACTTTTGCTCCGTTGCAGCAGTGGGAAGATAAATATCGCCAGCTGATACTGCTGGGGAAACAACTTCCGGCACTTCCCGCAGACCTCAAACGCGATGAGATAGAAATTGCAGGCTGTGAAAACCGAGTCTGGTTGGGTCACAGCCTGCAGGCAAATGGCACGCTGCATTTCTATGGGGATAGTGAGGGGCGAATTGTTCGCGGTTTGTTGGCGGTGTTACTCACAGCAATCGAGGGGAAAACGGCTGAACAGTTGCTGAATGACGATCCGCTCGCCCTGTTCGATGATTTAGGGCTGCGCAATCAGCTAAGCGCCTCGCGCAGCAGCGGGCTTGCGGCATTAGCGCAAGCCGTTCGTACCGCGGTTCAGCCCTGATTCCGCGCCGCTTTTGCCATCATTTTCTTTAAAACATGGGACACCGCCACAAAACCAAAGCTGGCGGTGACCATCGTTGCCGCACCAAAACCGGATGCACAGTCCATACGTTTCGGGCCATCGGCGGTACTTTTCATTGCACACACTGAACCATCAGCCTGCGGATAAACCAGCGCTTCGGTGGAAAACACGCAATCAATACCGAGCTTTCCTTTACTGTTCTTCACCACGCCAAAATCACTTTTTAGTCTTTCGCGCAGTTTTGCTGCCAGCGGATCCTGAATAGTCTTCGCCAGATCGACCACTTGAATCTGCGTAGGATCGATTTGCCCGCCGGCTCCACCGGTTGTGACCAGCGGGATCTTATTGCGTCGACAGTAAGCGATCAGAGCCGCTTTAGGGCGCACGCTATCAATAGCGTCAATAACGTAGCTAAAACCTTGATTAAGCAGCTGCGCGGTATTTTCCGCAGTAATAAAGTCATCCACTACCGTGACGCGGCATTCCGGGTTAATTTCACGAATACGCGCCGCCATCACTTCGGTCTTGGCCTGCCCGACGTTATCGCGCAATGCGTGAATCTGGCGGTTGGTGTTGGTCACGCAAACATCATCCATATCGATAAGCGTAATCGCGCCGATACCGGTACGTGCCAGTGCTTCTGCCGCCCAGGAGCCGACGCCACCAATGCCAATCACGCAAACATGCGCATCCGCAAACAGTTGTAGGGCATTGCGGCCATACAAACGAGCAGTACCACCAAAGCGTTGCAGCCAGGCATCAGTCAACACTACAGACATTACGTTATCCTCGGAAAAATCTTTGCGGGTGTTCTTGCGGGTAAAGACGACGGGCTGATTATACAGCCCGTCAGGGGGAAAATTTAACCGGTAAATACGCTGTTGGTAGTACCTGGTGCGTTTTTCAGTACCCAAACGCGACCATAATGGTTGTACCAACCTGCTCGGTGACCGGCATCCGCGCCAATCCCCTGGTAGATATCAAAGTGCTGGCCTTTAATCGCGCCACCAACATCCAGTGCTACCATCACGCGTAATTCATATTGCCCGCTGAATTTACCGTTGTTATCCAGTAACGGGACTTCTGCCAGAATCGTGGTGCCTGCTGGAATGATGGAGCGGTCCGACGCGACAGAGGCGCGGCCAATTAACGGTACGGCACTCGCCCCTTTCACTGGCGCGAAACTTGCAGGTTTAAAGAAGACAAAAGATGGGTTCTGCTCAAGCAGTTCCTGTACTTCGGCCTGGCTATGAGTTTCACCCCAGTGACGAATGGCTTGCATCGACATATCTTCTTTCTTTACTTCACCGCGGTCGATAAGCACCTTACCGATACTGCGATAAGCGTGGCCATTCTTGCCTGAGTAACCAAAGAAGGTTAATGGCTGGCCATCGCCAAAATCGATATAGCCACTGCCCTGCACATCCATAATGAAGTTATCCATTAAGGAGTTGCTGTAAGCAATAATGTAGCTGTCGCTCAGGGCACCACTGTAGATTTCGGCACGGGAAGGTAAACGTCCGCGTTTTGGTGGCATGCGGTAAATCGGATACTGGAACTCACCCTGACGGGTGTAACGCGCCTGCACGACTGGTGTGTAATAGCCGGTGAATTGCACGTTGCCGTAGTTGTCGGCACCTTCCATCTGCCAGGCGTCAATCCCGTACTGGCTCAGCTTACTGGTATCGCCACCGGCCTGCAGCCACTGCTGAACCGCGCCGTAAACATCGCTCTTGCTATTATAGAGGCGAGGAGAGGCAGAACGAATCTGGTTAACTTGCTCAGCAAAGTCGCCACCGTTAATGGGCGCCCCTACCGCATCCGGGCGATTGACCAGGGAAAATGGCTGGGTGAACTTCCCGTCCTTATATTGCTGACCTTTATCTGTCGGTTTCGAGGAACAGCCAGCCAGAATGGCAACCATTACCCCAGTTACAATGTACTTCGTCCAACGTCCTATCATTACTTCCTCGCCCTGTTTATGCCGCATTACGCCACGGGAAGATAGCAAACACGCCGCAAGATTTAAACGAGTTGCGCCTCGCACAGCCCAGATGTGTTCGTTATTTGTACTTAAATTAAATTATTATCAGTTAGATGAGACAAATCGGGTATTTTTTAAAAAAAGGGTTGCATCAAAAGCCGAGCAGAGTATAGTGCGCTTCCACGGACGCGGGGTGGAGCAGCCTGGTAGCTCGTCGGGCTCATAACCCGAAGGTCGTCAGTTCAAATCTGGCCCCCGCAACCAATTAAAAAGTCGCTGAGTTTAGCGCGGTGGTGAAAACCATTAGCAGTAAATAGTTATACGGACGCGGGGTGGAGCAGCCTGGTAGCTCGTCGGGCTCATAACCCGAAGGTCGTCAGTTCAAATCTGGCCCCCGCAACCAACTAAGACGCTGAAGTTTAGCGCAATGATGAAAATCATTTGGGTACTAAAGAAGTTTACGGACGCGGGGTGGAGCAGCCTGGTAGCTCGTCGGGCTCATAACCCGAAGGTCGTCAGTTCAAATCTGGCCCCCGCAACCAACATTTAAACACCTTAACGGGTGTTTTTTTGTATCTGAAATCCGGGTGATTTGATGTCCACCCTACGAAATGCAGTTGTAGGTCGGATAAGCGCAAGCGTCATCCGACAATAAATTGGCTCTATCCACGCCGTGCTAATCGCGAACTATCCGCAAAGTACGCCCTAATCCCTGCCAGAATTGACTCCGCAACTTCCTGCTGGAAAGTTGCAGTACGCAGTTTGCGCTCTTCCTCAACGTTACTCAGAAATGCGGTTTCCACCAGAATCGATGGAATATCCGGTGCTTTCAGCACGGCAAAGCCAGCCTGATCAACACTGTTTTTATGCAGCTTGTTCACTCGACCCAATCGGGTTAGAACTTCTTTGCCGAATTTAAGGCTATCGTTGATGGTCAACGACTGCACCATATCGAACATCGTGTGGTCGAGATACCTGTCACCACTCTTACTCACCCCACCGATCAAGTCGGCAGCGTTCTGTGTTTGAGCAAGGAATTTTGCCGCAGTACTGGTGGCACCTTTGGTTGAAAGTGCAAAGACCGAGGAGCCGCGTGCCGCGCCTGAAGTAAACGCATCCGCATGAATAGAAACAAATAAATCAGCACGTTGCTTCTGCGCTTTCGCCACCCTGACTTTTAACGGGATAAACACATCCTCGTTACGCGTCATATAGGCTTTCATGTTCGCTTCTTTATCAATAAGCGCTTTCAGGCGACGAGCGATTTGCAGCACAATGTCTTTTTCGCGCGTCTTATTTGGCCCGATGGCACCGGGATCTTCCCCGCCGTGCCCAGGATCGAGCATGATCACAATTGGCCTGTCGCGCCCGGCTTTACCCGGCTTCGGCCCTTGTTCAGGTGACGGTGGCGCATCTTTGTCCAGTTTGCCGTTGTTGTAATCTTCCAGCAGGGCTAACAGCGGATCTTGCTCGCTGTTCATATTGGCCGGATAGAGATCCATCACCAGGCGTTCTTTAAATTCTGCTACCGGTGCCAGGGCGAAAAGATGCGGCGTGACGTTCTGCTTGAGCTCAAAAACCATGCGCACAGTTTGCGGATCAAACTGCCCGACACGCGCCGATTTGATAAAAGGATCGTCGCCACGAATTTGGCCGCCAATACCTTTCAATACTGAATTTAAATTCACACCTTCAATGTCCACCACCACCCGATCGGGGTTGCTCAGTGCGAACTGCTTATACTTAAGCTCTTTGTTCGATTCCAGTGTGACACGAGTGTAAGACGATGCCGGCCAGACACGCACCGCCACGACCAGGCTCGAGGCTGCAAAGCCAACCTGGCTGACACTCAGTAGCCACATAGCGCCTGCGCCCTGCAATAAGCGGCGACGACTAATTAAAGAACGGGAATCAGACATAGCTCTCCTGAGCGGTGTTTTTCCGTGAACCAAATAACGACATTTATTTTTTGAGCCGAAAACTTTAGCGAAACATCCCCATACTGTCACTCATAAAAGGGTAAACATTCGCAATCAAGCCCCTGACAAGCCAGATGCAGAAATTTCTGCTTTGCGGTAAATCCTGCTTGCACCTGAAGCAATAAAAGAATAAAAATACAGAAATTACGAATAATCATGCAGCGAGGGCTTGCCGTGGTGAAGGAACGTAGAACCGAACTGGTACAGGGATTCCGCCATTCTGTTCCCTATATAAATGCCCATCGGGGAAAAACGTTTGTCATTATGCTTGGCGGCGAAGCCATTGAACACGAGAACTTTTCCAGTATCGTCAATGATATTGGGCTGTTACACAGCCTGGGAATTCGTCTGGTGGTGGTGTATGGCGCGCGCCCGCAAATAGATGCCAATCTGGCTTCGCATAATCATGAACCTATCTATCACAAACATACGCGTGTCACTGATGCAAAAACCCTTGAGCTGGTAAAACAGGCAGCAGGATTATTGCAACTGGATATCACAGCACGTTTGTCCATGAGCCTTGGCAACACACCGTTGCAAGGGGCGCATATCAACGTCGTCAGCGGCAACTTTATTATTGCGCAACCGTTGGGCGTGGATGATGGCGTGGATTATTGCCACAGTGGCCGTGTTCGTCGTATCGACGAAGAAGCCATTCACCGTCAGCTTGATAACGGCGCAATCGTACTAATGGGCCCGGTCGCGGTTTCCGTCACGGGCGAAAGCTTCAACCTCACTTCAGAAGAGATTGCCACGCAACTGGCGGTCAAACTGAAAGCCGAAAAAATGATTGGCTTCTGCTCTTCTCAGGGCGTTATCGATGACAACGGCAATATCGTTTCAGAACTGTTCCCTAACGATGCACAAAAACGCATTGAAGAGCTTGAAGTAGCCGGGGACTATCACTCTGGCACCGTGCGTTTTCTGCGTGGTGCAGTGAAAGCCTGTCGCAGCGGCGTGCGTCGCAGTCATTTAATCAGTTATCAAGAAGATGGTGCGCTGTTGCAGGAACTGTTCTCCCGCGATGGTATTGGTACGCAGATTGTGATGGAGAGTGCGGAGCAAATTCGTCGTGCCACCATCAACGATATCGGCGGTATTCTGGAGCTGATTCGTCCGCTGGAACAACAAGGGATTCTGGTGCGCCGCTCGCGTGAGCAGCTGGAAATGGAGATCGACAAGTTCACCATTATTCAGCGCGACAACCTGACCATCGCTTGTGCTGCACTCTATCCGTTCCAGGAAGAGGGCATTGGTGAAATGGCCTGCGTTGCAGTTCATCCTGATTATCGCAGTTCATCACGCGGTGAAGTTTTGTTGCAGCGTATTGCTACGCAAGCCCGTCAAATGGGGCTGAGCAAACTGTTCGTGCTGACAACCCGGAGCATTCACTGGTTCCAGGAACGGGGCTTTATGCCGGTTGATGTTGAACTGCTGCCAGAAAGCAAAAAAGAGATGTACAACTACCAGCGCCGCTCGAAAGTGTTGATGGCTGATTTAGCTTAGGTTGATGACAAACCTTATTCTTTCGCAAAGCGAACATATATCACCAAATAAAAAACAAGGAAAATCAATTTATTGATTTTCGGCTAATAACCACAAAGAAGGAAAAACCACGTTTTTTCCTTCTTTGTCAGCACCCTAAGCTAGCCCTGAAAAGGCTAGCTAAAACTGTCCATCAATCCACTACGACGTTCCGTCTTCGTTACAATCGCTTTTTCTAACACCCGATCATCGGCGTACAAAGACAATTGATTGCGAGCACGAGTGATTGCGGTGTAGACCAGCTCACGCGTCACCACTGCGGTGTATTGATTTGGCAAAACCAGTGCGGCGTGCTCGAATTCCGACCCTTGAGATTTATGCACCGTCATGGCGAATGCGGTTTCATGGCCAGGCAGACGGCTCGGCTGCACAGATTTGATGTTGCCATCCGGCATCGGGAACCAGACGCGCAGCCCCTCCCCCATGTCCAGAGCAATACCAATATCGCCGTTGAATAACCCCAACGAACTGTCGTTACGGGAAATCATAATTGGCCTGCCGTTATACCAGCGCGATACCGTCGGGTTTGGCCGCTCAATCAATCGTTTTTGAATCAGTGCCAGTTCGATACGGTTATTCAGGCCACTAACGCCAAACGGCCCCTCCCGCAACGCACACAACAACTGATAACGGCCAAAGGCGTCAAGAATCACCGCGGGATCTGCATGGCTACGCATCAACTCAAGATAGGGCCGATAACCTTCCACCGTGTCGGCAATCATCCGCGCATAATCTTCAGTCTCACGGAGCGGCTGTTTCGAAATATCACCAAAACCTTTTGAGAAGACCTCTCTGGCCTGCTTCACATCGCTGGCGTTAACGGCAAACGCCAGTTGCCCAATGCCGGACTTGCTATCAAAGCGGTAGCTTTTTTGCAGCAAACAAAGCCCATCACGCAATACGCTCGCCTGGCTGCCCTCACCCGCAGGCAGTGAATAGCCCGTCAGGTGGCTTAACTCAGTGGCTCTCTCCGGTGAATATCCGTGCGTGACGAAGTGGCATATATCGCCAAGCACCGCACCCGCTTCTACTGAAGCCAGTTGGTCACGGTCGCCGAGGAAAATCACGCGCGCATGGGCAGGCATTGCGTTGATCAATTTCGCCATCATCGGCAAGTCGACCATCGAAGCTTCATCAACCACCAGCACATCAAGATGCAGAGGATTCCCGGCATGGTAACGCAAGCGTTGGCTGTTGGGTTGCGCTCCCAGTAAGCGGTGCAGCGTACAGGCGTCGTTCGGTAATGCCGCTTTCTGCGCGTCATCCAGCGGTAAGCGGCGCAAGGCCGAACCCAGCGATTCCGTCAGCCGCGCCGCAGCTTTCCCGGTGGGTGCCGCAAGTTGGATACGCAAAGGTTTGTCATCCGAAAGCTGCACCAGGGCGGCGAGCAATTTGGCAACTGTAGTGGTTTTGCCGGTTCCCGGCCCACCAGAAATCACAGAAATGCGCCGAGTCAGGGCGACAGCTGCCGCCACCTTTTGCCAGTCGATATCAGCCATCGGTTCAAACAGTTGATTCAGAACGTGGATGACCTGTGTTCCGTCGAGAGTAATAGCACGATTTTCCTCACCAAAAAATCGTGCTACCGACAGTTCGTTTTGCCACATCCGATTGAGGTACAGCCGCTCACCAATCAGCTTCAGCGGCGTAGCACCTTCATGCTCACTCACTGCTTCAGAAGCAAGCAGCGCCTCGCGCCAGCCGGACTTTAGTGCAGCCAGGGAAAACAGTTGCTCTGCAAAATCGGGTTGTCGCCCGGCAAAACAGAACTCGGGCGTTAAACGAGAAAGAGGAATGCAGACATGACCTTCACCGGCATCATGGCTGACTAACGCGGCGGCCAGCATCACGGCGGGTTGCTCGTCACCGGCAATTATCATGGCAAACTGCGCATCGAGTGCGCGCAACAGCTTTTGCTCGACAGCCTGCTGTAACAGCTCAGACATTTTCATGGCGTCACCTCGTCCGTTTGTGCCGCGACATCCGTTTTCATTGCAAAGAGTGCGTCCATTTTCACAATCAATTGTTCATCAGGGCGGGTGGCAAAAATCCCCTGCGACGAGCCGTGGCTTTCAACACCGCGCAAGAAAAGATAAATGACTCCCCCGAAATGAGTCTGGTAGTCATAATCAGCAATGCGGTGGCGCAAATAACGGTGCAGCGCCAGGGTATACAACTGATATTGCAGATCATAGCGATGAGATTGCATTGCCGAAGCCATAGCTTCCTGAGTGTAAGCACTGCTGTCTTCGCCTAACCAGTTCGATTTATAATCCAGCAGGTAATAGCGCCCTTGCCAGCGGAATACCAGGTCGATAAACCCTTTCAGCATGCCACGCACTTGCCTGAAGTTTAACGGTGGGCAACCTGACGATAACGGATCATATTCACGCACCAGGGTATCCAGTTGCGTGGCCTGTAAATCACTCTCAATCGGCAGATAAAATTCCAGTTCGACCTGTTTCTCTCGTGGCGTTAATTGGTTGAGAGACACGCCCGTTTCATTCAACGGAGCCTGTAAAATTGTGCTTAACCAGTCGGTTAACACCGGCTGCCACTTCTCACCAAAACCTTGTTCGTCTAACTGCTTAGCCATCCACGTTTCATCAAGTGGCTGAGTAAAATCAATGCCTTCGAATAAACTATGCAGGAATGTGCCAGGTCCGGCCCCGCGAGGGAAGGTGTGCGGAGTGAGTAATGACTCACTTTGTACCGGCGCAACCCCTGCAGCATCGACATCCAGTCGCGGCAATAAATCCTGTGCCAGGCTACTGCCATGCTGTTGCAAACCGGAATAACTGGTCACACGCCAGTTATCCGCCACCTGTCTTTTCATCATTCGGGCGCTAAGTTGCGGAAGTTCAGCACTCACGGGTTGCCATGGCGTGAAATCCTCAGACCCTGGTTCTTCAATGCTAATCGACTCGCTCGCCAGTTCCTGCAAACAAGCCTGAAGACCCGCAGCATCTTTCGCTTCACCTTTTTGCAGAAGATAACCTAATGCCCCAAGATGCAGGTCACTGGCTCCTTTTTTGGCGCGATTCCCTTTAAACAACGGGGCAACACCGAGACTGCAATGCCAGATAGAACGAGTCAGAGCCACATACAACAGACGTAAATCTTCTGCCAGGCGCTCTTCTTCAGCGAGACTCAGGCTTTCAGCATCGTCGCTTAAATCCAGCAACGGCGCGAATGTAGAACGGTCGTGATACAAACCGCTGTTCTGCGCACGATAGTTGGCGATAAACGGTAACCAGACCAGCGGGTATTCCAGCCCTTTCGATTTGTGAATGGTGACGACTTGTACCAAATGGCGGTCGCTTTCAAGACGTAATTGCTGGCTGAAGGCGTTGCTATCAGGTTCGGCAACTTGCTGCGCCAACCAACGGACCAGAGCATGTTCGCTGTCAGTCTGTGAGGCTTCTTCTTGTAGCAATTCGCTGATGTGCAGAATATCGGTCAGACGGCGCTCGCCACCTGGCGTTGCCAGTAAATTTTCGGCAATTTGGCGGCGGGCGATGAGCGCACGTAACATGGGCATGACGCCCCGACGCAACCAAATGTGCCGATACTCTGAAAACTCCTCGACCAGTTGATCCCAGGCGTTTTCATCTTCGTTTAGCGCTTCAATCATGCGGGCATCAAGGCCAAACATGCTGGTCGCAACTGCACTGCGCAGTGCGGTTTCCATTTCTGGAGCCAGCACCGCCTGCAAAATCCACAAAATTTCACGCGCTTCCGGTGTTGCGAATACCGAGTCGCGGTTTGAAAGATAGACGGACGGAATGTTCAGGCTCGCCAGGGCTTCGCGCACAATAGACGCCTCGCCACGGCTTCGAACCAGAATAGTAATATCCGATGACCGTACCGGTCGCGATTCTTCCCCCTTCCACAGCAACGCTTCGCCGCGCTGCCCGGCGCTTAACCAATCCCGTATCTGCTGCGCGCACTGCATCGCCATGGTTTGTTGGTAATCACTCACTCCGCAGCCATCGCCCGATTGCGCCCAGAACGACATCGCCGCCTGATTTTTACCTTTGAGGGTAAAACGCAGACCGCTATTTTTGGCTGCGGCTTTCACCGCTAAGAAAGGAATTTGCTGGAATAAGAAGGGATTATCCAGCTGCTGGAACAGGGTATTCACACTGCTTATCATCCCTGGAGATGAGCGCCAGTTGGTGTCGAGCGTGTAGTGGGCACTTACCTCATGACGCGCTTTCATATAGGTAAAAATGTCCGCGCCACGGAATGCATATATCGCCTGTTTTGGGTCGCCAATAAGCAATAGCGCGGTGTCCGGCTGATTGATATACAAACGCCTGAAGATGCGATATTGCTGCGGGTCAGTATCCTGGAATTCATCAATCATCGCCGCCGGGAAGCGCCCGCGAATAGCAGCAGCTAGCGCATCACCACCGGGTTTATGCAAAGCTTCATCGAGGCGAGTCAGCATATCGTCGAATCCCAGCTCCCCTCGACGGCGTTTTTCCTGCTGAACCGTATAACGGATTTCCGCCATCGCGCGGGCAATGACTAAATCACGCAGCGTCAGCGGTTCGCCTAATAACGAGTTAATTGCTCTGAAAACCGGATGCTGTGGCGGCTGACCTTCTTTTGTTTTCTCATCCAACATCGATTGAGAGAATCGTTCTAGTTGCTCGGGCAATTTATAGGTCGTGGTTTCTGTTTGCGCCCAGGTGCCAACAATATTCAACCAGTTAGGTAAGTTTTTACTGCTGTAGCTACGGCGATCAATTTTCGCTTCACTGAGAATCTGCACGATGTCGTCAGCACTTGCACGCCATTGTGCTTTTACATCCTCAATCGCAGTGATGATCTTTTGGTGACGCGCCAGCAGCGTTTCATCATCGGCAGGCGGTTGCTTCAGTACCGGCTGCTCACCTTGCAACCAGCTATTTATATCCCGGAGCAACTCTTCAGGCCCCGCCCACTCCTCAGCCATCACCTGCGCTACCGGCTTTGGCAGTGGGTAACAATGGCGACGCCAGAAATCAGCACATGCATGGCGGCGCAACAGCGATTCATCTTCAATAAGCTGTTGCTCGAACAACATGCCTGATTCAAAGGCATTCAGGCTGAGCATCCTTTGGCAAAAACCATGGATGGTAAAGATGGCGGCTTCGTCCATTTGCTGTTCAGCAAGACGCAAAATTTGTGCAGCCTGGTGAAGATCGGGGATCTCCGTCAGCAAGCTTTGGAACAGGGGATTTTCAGTACGGTTACGAACGCAGGCGATACGTAATTCATGAATATTGGCACGAATACGGCCACGGAGTTCTTCGGTCGCAGCCTGAGTAAACGTTACGACCAATAATTCTTCGACGGAGAGTGGACGAGGATGGGCATTTTTCCCACCCAGGCCAAGTAACAGGCGCAAATACAGCGCTGCAATGGTGAATGTTTTTCCGGTACCGGCAGAGGCTTCAATCAGCCTCTCCCCCGTCAAAGGTAAACTCAGGGGATTAAGAGGCTGCGTGGTTCCGGTCATTATTTACCCTTTGTCTTTCAAATTGCAGGTGTGTTGGCTGCTATACCCGTTAGCATTCGAGCTGCTGGTAGGCGGCAAGGGAGCAAATCCCCGGGAGCTTACTTAAGTAAGCGACTGGGGTTTGTGAGTGCAGCCAACACCCTGCAGCTTGAAGGATGACGGGTATATCACTTAGATTCTACGAGCGGCAACGACTGTTGCAACCCGCTGACCTCCTTCCAGGTTTTCCATCCTTCCGGAGCGGCGTACTCTGCCTTGCCATTGTTGCTGCCAGAAATTTGCGACAAAATTGCCATTCCTTGCGGCTCAATCACGGCCTGGTGGAAGAAATCAGCCAGTTTCTGCGGAGTCAGCTTTTTAATTTCGGCGACTACTTTATCACGCGAATCAAAGTCCAGGTTTCCGCGATCGAAATCTTTGCTCAGTTGCGAAGCTTCCTGAGACAAGGTTTGCGGTGCCTGCATAATTTCACTGATCATGCCCTGCTGAATTTGCGCAAAATCCTCAGGACTCATGCTACGCAGCTTTTGCTCGGCTGTTGGGTAAAACGCCTTAAAACGTTGGTACAGATATGCAGGTTGTTTGTCGTTACTTTGCAGCAAGAAACCAACCCCCCATTGACGCCCAACCGACATCGGGAAGGCGAACACTGCGTAACCCAACTGCTCCTGAGTGCGTAACTGGTTGTAGAACCACGGCTGAATAATTTGCCCTAACATTGAGCTGTAAGCGGTACTTACGGTTTCATCATAACCTTTCGGCACGTAAATCGCCGCCAGCGCTGAATCCGTGCTGCTACCCGCCTTTTCGAACATCGCTAAATGTTGTTTATCCACCAGCACGTCCTTATTGCGGCACCATTCATTTCCTTTGGTGGCAAGCTGGCTTTGTACGTTATGCGCCAGCTCTTTTGCCTGCTCAGGAGACATGTTACCCAGCACTAAAAACTCAGGTTTCGCATTGGTTTTTAAGGCGTCACGGTAATCAAGCACATCTTTCAAGGTCAGCTCTGGCAACAGCGCACGGCGAACTTCACGTTGGAAATAAGGCACCTGCGACACCATTTGCACCGGCATAATAGCCTGATCGTAAGCTTTGCCTTTGTCTGCCGAATCCATCATTTGGGTATACCACGACTTCGCCTGATCCAGTTGTTCCTGGGTCGGTGTATAGGAGAAGTAACCCTTTAACAGCGCTTCAAAAAGCTGCGGTAAACGTTGGGTGTAGCCATTGGCATTCACCATCAAACCACTGTTAGCGTTGGTTGAGAAACCAATGCCCCCCACCGCAGCCTGGTTGCTTAACTGATCCAGGGCAATTCCCGCCAGATAGTCATTCAGGGCAAATAGCACCTGATTTTTCGCGCTGTCCATGGCCTGTGGATTACGCAGCACCATCGTCACATTAGCTTTAGGCTCGCTGGCAAAATAGTGGCTTGGCATATACAGCACGCGTAAACCAGGCTCTTTCACCAACAGCTCAGGGTGAGCGTAGGTTTTTTCTGGTTTAACCAACGTAAAATCGTCCGGTATGTACGGGTTCAACTGAGGCAATTCCAGCTTAATTGCCGCGGTTTTTTGCTGCCAGTCGCTGAATACTTGTGGGGTAATTTTATCGACCTGATAAGGCGCTTCGACAAAATAAGCGGTTTTGTTATGTGGCTCTTTCGGGCTGATATACCAGATGCGCGCATTCTGTGGCGTCATCATATCCAGCCGAGCTTTGATGGCTGCCGGGTCGTATTGATCGGCAATATTTACGGCATCCAGCGTATGTTCAACCGGAACGCGCAGCATGGTGTCAGCTAACCATTCCACGTAATCCATATCGCGGCTAATTGACGGATAACGGAAGTCGAGATCCAACACATGGGAAAGCTCATCGAAATAGCTTTTATCGACACCATTTTCACGCAATTGATTTAAATAGCTGAAAATAGCCGCCACAACTTCATCACGTTGGGCAAGACCTTTATCCGTCAATGACACGGAAATGGCGAACACGCCGCTATTGCCGTTAACTATAGGATCGGAGTCGGCACGAATACTGTCTGCAAGGCCTTGCTTTTGCAGCCAATCAGAGAGGGTGTTGTTGCTACGGACGCCAATCAAATAGCCAATCAATTCATCGGTTTTGCTGCGGAATTTATCGCTATTGTTGTCGATTCGGAATTCAACTCGTACCACTTTGCGCGGCAATGCCGGCACGTAGTGAATCACTATGCCTTTTTGTGCGTCTGTCACGACGGGCACGTCAATGCTCGGCCGTTCGATATTTTTATTCGGCACCCGTCCATAGGTTTCCACAGCAATCTTTGCCAATTCAGGCAATGGCTTATTGCTGTAAATAACCGCTTTCATCAGGTTTGCGGAATAATATTTATCACGGAAAGCCACCAGCGCATCCAGCAACTTGCTGCCAGGTTTGTCGCGCAGAGTTTCCAGATTACCACCGGAAAAACGTGAGCCAGGGTGGGCAGGGTTAATGGTTTCGGCACTGACTTGCGCCATGCGCATACCGTCACGAGCACGGGCTAAAGTCAGCTCGGCATTGACCGCATTGCGTTCACGTTCAGCATATTCTGGGGCGAGGTTTGGCTCAGCGATAGCATCAGACAAACGATCGACCGCCCCTTCTAGCGCATCGTTTTCCACTTCAAGGTAAAACGCGGTGCGGTAAGTTGCGGTGCTGGCGTTATGGCTGCCACCATGCTTTTTGAGAAACTCTGACAGGCTATCCGGCTCGGGATACTTTTTAGAGCCCATCAGCGTCATATGTTCAAGATAGTGAGCCAGGCCAAGATGGTCGTCGGGATCTTCTAAGGATCCAACCGGAACCACTAACGCAGACAATGATTTAACGGCTTGCGGATCGGATACCAGCAGAACCGTCATACCGTTATCAAGACGTACAGCCTGATATTGACGAGTGTCTTTCTCACTTTTACGGATAGTTTCCTGGATGGGTTGCCAACCCGTGTCTGCCTGACTTAATGGTGCCCAAAGAGCGACTAACAAGAAAAGCGGTTTTAACCAGGTGCTACATCTAGGCATTCACGAACCTCATAATCACGAAACTTCCTATACCCGTCATACTTCACATGCTATGTATGCCTGTGATCTACAGTACAAAAGGTATAACTCACTCATCATTAACAATTTTCAAACAAATTTGTTATTTTAATTGATGCTTTTTTCGCCAATCCTGAGCAAGTTGCGCATCATAGATGAACCCACGAAATTGTGCAATTTTTATACTGGACTTTATGCTTTGTTAAAACGATACAGCGGCAGCAAGTAACGCTCAGCCTCGGTAATGATGGCTTCGTAGTAGTCAGGTTCCAGCGTTCGATACAAGCGTTGTAGCCACATATCGGCCCCTTCACCTTCGACTCTCTGATTCCCTTCCCAGGCGGCCAATAGCTTACTTTTGGCTTTCTGTTGCGTTTGCTCGTCCCATAAAATGGCATCATTCGCCGGTTCGTAACAGGCTTTTATCCACGCCCCCCCACTAATTGGGAGGAGGAGTAGCGGTTGCGTTAACCCTTTCCGATAACCATCAATAAGTTGCTGGAGATAGTTTTTTGCCTGCTCAACATCAAGTGAGGGGAACTTCCACTCGGTCGAATCCCGCCCGAACAAACGGCTTTCACCACTCCCCCCCATCGCACACCAAACCACATGCTCAATCCACAATTGCAAACCATGTGCTGGGTTGAGGATTGATGGCCGCCAGCGCAGCAGGCCGTCTTCCTGCACATCCGACAGCCAGCCTTCCAGACTTGTTCCATCGATGAGCAGCGACACTTCCTGGCTGTTGCCATTTTGCCGTTCGGCTCTCACTTTTTGCGCCAGTTCTTCCATTTCTGTTAACTGGCTTTCCCATAAAATTTCGCCAAAAGCGCCATATGGCAAGAGGCCAGCAGCCCGGTAGCGGCGGAATAATTGCTGAGTGTCATCTTCCTGAACCAGCGTATTCAGTAATTCCTGGTTCATCTGGAAGCGTTCAAGGCTATCTAATGTGAAAGGTTCCGCATCAGGGAGGTCAGTTTCTTCAAGACGGAAATTGATACCCAAACGCATCTGGAAAAAGGCACGCACCGGATGTCGCCAGAAACGTTGTAGTTGATCCAGAGTGATGACGTCATGAACAACTTCTTGTAATGACTGAATAAACGGAACCTGTGCTTCCCCTTGCTCGCTGGCGGCAGGCAACCATTCCCTGGCATAGCTTTGTGCCGATAGACCAGGGATAAAATTCCCCGCCTCAAATGGGGTACGGTTATGCTGCTGAACCAGATGTTTTTTCACACGCTCACTGCTGTCATCGCAGGTTCGTTCAGTGTCTTGCGGCAAGCAATGGCTTTGGGCGATGTAATCCAGGAGTTCATCAACTAATACAGAAGGATAGCGCTGACTGTTGTCCTGAATAGAGCGCCCGATATAACTGATATAGAAGCGCAATTGTGCTGAGTTAAGTGCCTCGAGGAACAAGTACCGATCGTCATCCCTGCGGCTACGGTCGCCGCGCTGAGGCTTCTGACTCATTAAATCAAAGCCAAGTGGTGCCAACGCGCGTGGGTACACCCCGTCATTCATGCCAAGCAAGCACACCACTTTGAACGGGATAGAACGCATCGGCATCAAGGTGCAGAAGTTAATCGGCCCAGCCAGAAAACGTTGGCTAATACGCTCTTGATCTAGCCGCTGCGCCAGCTCCTCTCTTAATAAAATTAAGGAGATGCTTTCCTGATAATGCGACTCAAGACCATATTTGATGATGTCTTGCCACTGCTGTTCAATCAGCGCCAGAGCACCTTCTGTTTCGGTATCAGGCAGGAAGAAGCTCGCCAACATGTCACGGCAAACGGTCGTCCATTCTGCCAATGGACGCGCCACAGATAACTCGCGCCGCCAAATGTTCAGCTGCATTAACAGCTCAGCCAGTTGCCCTACGAGTTCAGCGATTAAGCCACTCGATTCATCATAAGGAAGGATCGACTGCCACTCACCCGCCTGACTATCCATTGCATAACCCAACAACATGCGCGTTAAACCAAAGCGCCAGGTATGTTGCCCGGTAGCCGGAAGATCTAATTCACGAACGTTGTCGTCATCAATACCCCAACGGATACCTGATTCATTCACCCACAGGCGTAAATAACGCAGCCCTTCTTCATTAATGGAGAAACGGGCAGCCAGTGCGGGAACTTCAAGCAGAGCAAGAACATCCTGTGCGGCAAAGCGGCTGTCAGGTAGTGAAAGTAAGGCGATAAATGCTTGTAGCGCCGGGTGAGCTTGTCTTGCCCGCCGGTCAGAAATCGCAAATGGCAAACGACGTTCGCCTGTGGCATTACCGAATACGGCCTGGATAAACGGGCTGTAGCTGTCGATATCAGCCACCATCACGATGATATCGCGCGGTGTCAACGTTGGATCAGCATCCAGCATCGCCAACAATTGATCATGCAACACTTCTACTTCGCGTTGCGGGCTATGGCACTCGTGGAAGGTGACGGAATGGTCTTCTTGAGCAAGGACACGTTTCTTATGACTGTGTTCAAACTCTTCGACGGTAAGTCCTGTGACCGCATTGTTTTGTAACTCAAGCAAATCGAACTGCAAATTACGCAGCAGGTTATTAGGTTTGATATCGACAAAAACGTCTATTTCTTCGAAATGCTGCAGCTCGGCCAACAAGTATGTGTAGTCTCGCCCTAATTTCCCCCACGAGGCCAGTAATGGGTTGCCAATATCTTGCTCACCGTCGTCGTTGAACAGTGCAGAAGCCGTATTGCTGTCTTTAAAAAGTGGCAGCGTAATGTCTTCCTGAGTGTGTTTGCGACGGCGACGGCTGATAAGCCTGGCAAGATAAGACGGGTCTTTAATATCGCCCCAGTAATAGCGGCAAGGGTTGGTAAACAGCAAGTGCACATCAATGTGTTTACCCAGGGCTTGCAGCGCCTGAAGGTAAACAGGTGGTAACGCTGAAATCCCACAAATAAAGACCCGGGATGGCAAACCTGGCGGGCATTCGCTGGCAGATTCAAGAGCCTTAATAAAACGTTGATACAGATTGGCACGGTGCCATTCTGGTTGCCCAAGTTCTTGCGTATGGCGCACCAAAGCCGCCCATAACGGAGCCTGCCACAATTGAGCTTCGCCCACATTGTCGACAAGTTCTCCCTTTTCCCACTGGCTTAGCCAATCTGGGCGATAAACTAAATACTGGTCATAAAGGTCAGCAATTCTTGAAGCTAGCTGAGAGAGTTTTCGACCGTTGTCATCTTCTTCAAGATACTGTTTAAGCAGGGCAAACTCGCTCTGTTCCAGCATTGTCGGGATGAGCGTCATTAACTTCCAGCTCATGCTTTGTTTGTTGAATGCACTTTGCTCAGGGATATTTGGCAGCACGCGCACAAACATATCCCATATAAAGCTCGCCGGAAGCGGGAAGCTGATGTTTGCCGCGATACCGAATTTTTGCGCCAGCGTCATTTGTAGCCATTGCGCCATACCAGTACTTTGTACCAATACCACTTCGGGCTCGAAGGGATCTGGCAAGGGTCGCTGTTCCACAATAAATTCCATAATTGCTTCAAGCACATCCAGCTGGTTGGAATGGTAAACACGCAACATAGAATCGCTACTCCTGATTTTTCTCTTTCTTCAGGCAATGTAACTGTGACAACTGCCCAGTTCGCCCTGCCGGACTCTTAATCGTAACGTCGATGCTGACACATCCAGCCGTGGATGTCTGCTGCCGACTGACTTTCCATTCATCAGTTGGTAAGGGCGATTCTGGTTCACTCATTTCCACCGCAAGCCGCCAAAGTTGTCGGAATTGCCACTGAGACTGAAAACCCTGCTGCAACACCCGGTGATAACCAAGTAAAGCCAACATCACCACAGAAAACAATGCCATAGCACAAAGCACTTCCACCAGGCTAAAGCCTCGCTGTAATGATTTCATTGGGGAAGCTGGCATCGTGTCACCTCATCAAACGGGCAGAAATCCAGCCAGCCATGCGGCACTGCTGACCAGCGTGAGTTGACCAGTATTCCCCATTCCCAAAGAATCAGTGGCGTTTTTTGCCCAGAGACAATACCGAATGCCGCCATAACAGCTTCATTTTTTTCTTGCATTCGCACACAGGCTTTCCAGCCGTTTTCGGTCTGTTGCTGGCAATGCCAGGATTGCTGTGGTTGCCACGATAACTGACTCCCCCAGGATTGAGCCGAGACAGCACTGGCATATTGTTTAAGAAAACCGACCTCACTGGCGACCAGAAATTTTTGGTGGCTTAACTGCTGCTGTAATCCGCTCAGTATTAGCATCCCCAAAGCGAACAGTAACAGGACAAACCCGAGGGTGACGTTACCCCGTTCGAACCGCTTGTTCACTGGTTATACCCCACGACTATATGACGCAGAGACACTGGATTTCGACCACTTTTGGAGGCTGCAGCGAGATCGATAATCAACAGAGATGACATGGCCTGGCGTGCCAAACGGGTAACAGTAAATTTCTGTATCACCATCGTGGCTGGATCGGATAATTTTTCCCAGCCAGAACCTTCGCAACGAGTCGCTCCGCGTAAAGCTTCCAGGTCAGTACCATTGAGCCGAAAACCTGTCTGTTCTGTTTGTGCATGACTAGCAGGTTCCCAACGTCCGTTGCTGTTGCTATCCCATTGCAACAAAACGCATTCTCCCCCTTTGCTCAGCACCAGCCCCTGCCCCGTACAATTTCCGTGGCAATAACCCGCCCGCTGTAGCTGTTTCCCCAAACTAAACGCCAGTTGCCACAACGATTCTTGCACTGTTTCTTTTTGATATTGTTGTAATACCGCGCGTTGGAGCACCGGAAATAAACGGCCAGCCCCCAGCAAGACAATGCTACTTAAAGCCATCGCGATGAGCGTTTCAAGTAAGGTAAATCCCTGCTGGTTTAGCTGCATTTGTTACTCCCTGTCACGTCACACACCCGGATCCGCCCCTGAGCTGAGAGCACCACGCGCCATTTTCCTGTCGCACTTTGCAACGTAACGTGGCCCGGCCAGGCGGTACTTCTGATGCCATAAAATCCAAGCCCTGCTGTTACTTCGGTAATATCGACATCAGCAAAAGGTTGAACCAACCGCCACCGCCCTGTAGACAGGCATTGGGTTGCTTCAATGAGCTTGCTGGACAGGCACCACGTTTTCCCGTGACGATTCACCGTGAGTAAATGGTCACGATTATGCCAGGAGGCATCACTGCGCAGCTGTTCGAATAAATGACGAATCTGTTGGATGGTTATCCACATGCGCTGCTGTTGTTGCCATTGTTGCCAGCCGTACATTCCGCCCGCGCTAAGTATCACGACAATGGCCATCACCACCATCATTTCTATCAGGCTAAATCCGTACTGTTTTGTTTTCATGGCGGCAGTGTGCCAGCCATAAAATTCCTGGCTACTGGCAAACGTTTGATTCTCGAGGCTTCTCGAAGGAAAGATTGGTGGTTGCTTTAGGTTGCAGAAGTGCTGGAAGGAGGCTCGCAATACCATTGCACAGGCAAAAAAAACCGGCGCACAAATGGCACCGGTTATGGCAGGCTGTGACTCGTTAGATAGCGACAGGTGCTTTGATCGCTGGGTGCGGATCGTAGCCTTCAATGTCGAAATCTTCGAAACGGTAGTCAAACAAAGATTCAGGTTTACGTTTGATTACCAGTTTTGGCAGTGCTCGCGGCTCACGTGTTAATTGCAGGCGAGTTTGCTCAAGGTGGTTGCTGTACAGGTGCGTATCACCGCCCGTCCAGACAAAATCCCCCACTTCAAGGCCACATTGCTGCGCCATCATATGCACCAGCAAAGCATAACTGGCGATATTAAACGGCAGACCCAGGAAAATGTCGCACGAGCGCTGGTAGAGCTGGCAAGAAAGTTTGCCGTCAGCCACGTAGAACTGGAAGAACGCATGGCACGGAGCTAACGCCATTTTATCCAGTTCACCCACATTCCACGCCGAAACAATAATACGGCGCGAATCTGGGTCGTTTTTAAGCTGGTTGATCACGGTGGTTAACTGGTCGATATGGCGGCCATCAGGGGTTGCCCATGAGCGCCACTGCTTGCCATAAACTGGACCGAGATCACCATTTTCATCTGCCCATTCGTCCCAGATGGAGACGTTGTTTTCGTGCAAATAGGCAACGTTGGTATCGCCTTTCAGGAACCACAGCAGTTCATGAATGATGGAGCGTAAATGGCAGCGTTTAGTGGTAACCAGAGGGAAACCATCTTGCAAATTGAAGCGCATTTGATGACCGAAAACCGACAACGTACCCGTGCCGGTACGGTCATCTTTTGGTGTGCCGTTTTCCAGCACATGTTTCATCAAATCAAGATATTGTTGCATGTTTCCTCACGAAAGCTGTTGCTGTGGACGGCGACGATACGCCCAAACCATCATAATCACACCGGCCACAATCATCGGAATCGAGAGGATTTGCCCCATGCTGATGTACTGAACCCACGCACCGGTAAACTGCGCATCTGGCTGGCGGAAGAATTCAACGATAATACGGAATGCACCGTAGCCAATCAGGAACAAGCCGGAAACGGCCCCCATCGGACGTGGCTTGCGGATATACAGGTTCAAGATAATGAACAGTACGATACCTTCCAGAACCATTTCGTAAAGCTGGGAAGGATGGCGTGGCAAGACACCGTAGGTGTTAAACAACGACTGCCATTCCGGGTGTGTCGCCAGCAGGCCAATATCTTCACTGCGAGAACCCGGGAATAACATGGCCCACTTGAAGCTCGGATCGACGCGGCCCCAGAGTTCGCCGTTGATGAAGTTGCCAAGGCGACCCGCACCCAGGCCAAATGGAATCAGCGGTGCGATAAAATCAGCAACCTGGAAGAATGAACGCTTAGTGCGGCGCGCAAACCAAATCATTACGCAGATAACACCGACCAGCCCGCCATGGAAGGACATGCCGCCATCCCAGACTTTAAACAGGTACAGTGGATCGGCAAGAAAAGTAGGCAGGTTGTAGAAGAACACATAACCAAGGCGCCCACCGAGGAATACCCCCAGGAAGCCAGCATACAGCAGGTTTTCGACTTCATCTTTCGTCCAACCGCTGCCTGGTTTATTGGCACGGCGGCCAGCAAGCCACATGGCGAACACGAAGCCGACCAGGTACATCACGCCATACCAGTGCAAAGAGACTGGCCCAATGGAAAAAATCACTGGGTCAAATTCAGGGAAATGCAGATAGCCACTATTCATCTGTCACCACAAACCATTGTTACCCCACCGAAAGCCGACGATGGGTTGCAAGTACGCATCTGTGCGGATGCGCTCCGAAAGCAGCGGATCATAGCACAAAGGGCACCAGGGTTAAGTCGCGGAAGTTGTAAAAGATATGTAATACCAGAAGTGAAAGGAAACGACAGGCGCCTTAGCGCCCGCCGCGAATCAAACCGCCCATACCACGACGCTCCATGAAAGACGCGACCTGGTGGCGCACTTCTGTCGCTAGCTGAGCCTCAAGACTACGCTGTGACAGCAATTGCACCTCTTCCAGACTAATGTGGCGCAGCAAATATTTAACACGAGCCACTGAACGGCCGTTCATCGACAAATGGCGATAACCCATGCCAACCAACAGCGCAACACACATTGGGTCGCCGGCCATTTCACCGCACAGACAGAGATCGATGCCGTGACGTTCAGCTTCTTTGGCAATGTGATTCAATGCGCGCAGCATAGCCGGATGCAGGCTGTCATACAGACTTGCGACGCGGGTATTGTTACGGTCAACGGCCAGTAAATATTGCGTCAGGTCATTAGTACCGACAGAGATGAAGTCAACCCGGCTGGCAAGATGGCCCAGCATGAACACCATTGATGGGACTTCCACCATGATGCCAATACGCAGTTTTGGTAATTCATAACCGAGTACTTCTTCTACTTCGCGCCCAGCGCGGTCTATCAGACGACGCGCTTCGTCTATTTCATCGATGCTGGTAATCATCGGCAACAGAATACTCAGGTTGCCAGTGGCAGCATTGGCACGCAGCATAGCTCGCACTTGCACCAGGAAAATTTCGGGTTGGTCAAGCGTGATGCGGATCCCACGCCAGCCAAGACACGGGTTCTCCTCACTGATTGGCATGTATGGCAATTGTTTATCCGCCCCCACATCAAGCGTTCGCAGCGTGACGGGCTTATCGTTAAACATTTGCAACATCCCCTGATACTGGGCGACTTGCTCTTCTTCCGATGGAAAACCACTTTGCAGCATGAACGGGATTTCGGTGCGATACAGACCAATGCCATCAATGCGGCTGCCAAGCAGTTGTTCATGTTCAGGGCTCAGACCTGCATTCAACATCACCTGGACACGCTCACCGCTTTTCAGCGCTGCCGGGCTATCAACGTCATCCTCTACCAGGCGGGTAAGTTCGTTCTCTTCGGTAATGAGGCGCTGGTATTCCTGCAACAGCACCGTTTCCGGGTCAACCAACAATTCACCACGGTAGCCATCGACAATTAAAGTACGGCGATGCAATACCGAAGGCTGAATATCCGCCCCCATAACTGTTGGGATGCCCAACGCACGTACCATGATGGCGGCATGGGAGTTTGCCGCACCGTCGCGCACCACCACACCAACCAGGCGGTTTTGCGGCAACTCGGCGAGCGTGGTTGCGGATAACTCATCGGCCACTAAGACAAAGCGTTCAGGCCACGTGTTCGCACTCTGAATGGTGTCATCGAGATGGAACAACAAGCGTTGGCCGAGGGTACGCAGGTCGCCTGCACGTTCTTTTAAGTAGCCGTCAGTCAGGCTTGCGAATTGCTCCGCAAACTTTTCGATAACTTTTTTAACTGCCCATTCCGCAACCGAGCCTTTGTCCACTTCTTCGAATAATTCTCGACGAAGCCGGGCATCGGTTAACAGGTGCGAATAGAGATCAAAGATAGCTGCCGTTTCTTTCTGAGCCCCAGCTGCAAAGCGTTTGCTGTAGCGGCGAAACTCGTTAGACGCCTCTTCCAGTGCGGCAGTAAGGCGCTCTCGCTCAAGCGTGGTATCCAGTGTCGACGCTTCAGAAACTTGCTCCATTAACGGGAGCGTCGAATCCATCCAGCCCTCAGCAATCGCCACGCCCGGCGATGCAGGCAATGCCCGAATACGTGTCTGGCGGTACTGGCCGAATAAGGCGGCTAACTGTGATTGAGAGAGGATGGCGGCCATTTGTGTGGCGAGTGTGACGAGGAAGGACTCCTCGCTTTCATCATATTGCCGGTGCTCACGTTGTTGCACCACCAGCACACCCAATAACTGGCGTCGTTGGATGATTGGCACCCCAAGGAAGGCTCGAAAACGTTCCTCTTTTACTGCGGGAACATATTTAAAGCTCGGGTGTTTTTGCGCATCAGCAAGGTTTATCGGCTCAGCAAGGCGCCCGACCAACCCGACAATGCCTTCATCAAATGCGAGTGTTATGGTGCGACCACGCGGCTTTTTAAGGCCGCGCGTCGCCATCAGGTAAAAGCAACGCCGGTCATGATCTGCGAGATAAACCGAGCATACCTCGGTGTCCATCGCAAGGCAGATATCTGTAACCAGAATATCCAGCGCCTCATTGAGGCGCGGAGCGCTGGCAACCTTCTCGACTATTTCTCGCAAACGGGTGAGCATTTTTCGCGTGACTTAACCTCTTTTACGTCGCCAGGCAGGCGCGTTATTACGTGGTGGCGCAACTTCCTGCAGCGGCATTACGACGCTGGCAAACTCTTTCATCACCCGACGATAAACATCGCGTTTAAAGGAGACAACCTGACGAACCGGATACCAATAGCTAACCCAACGCCAGCCATCAAACTCTGGGGTACTACTGGTTTGCATATTGATATCGTTATCGCTGCTGATCAACTGCAAGAGAAACCATTTTTGTTTCTGGCCGATACAAACCGGCTTTGTGTCCCAACGCACCAAACGTTTAGGTAACTTGTAACGTAACCAGTTTCGGGTCGAGGCGAGTATTCGGACATCTTTTCGCTGTAACCCCACTTCCTCGAAAAGCTCCCGGTACATTGCCTGTTCCGGGGATTCGCCAGGATTGATGCCACCTTGCGGAAACTGCCAGGAATGTTGACCAAAACGCCTGGCCCACATCACTTGACCCTGCCGATTACAGATTACGATACCAACATTCGGGCGGTAGCCATCATCATCGATCACCGGACTACCTCAAAACAAACTTAGATTAGGGCGATTGTTTCATACAAGCGCTAGACGGTAAACCACTGTGTAACGGTTGCAAGAAGGAATAACAATTGAATAACTCACAAAATATGACCGAGTTATAAACATTAGCCAGTTTGGAGCATGGGGTTTATTCACTTTTTCTGTGGATATAACTGTGAAGAACTACCTGATACTCTCGGGACAACTTAGGATAAGTCTAAATTCATCGTGATTTTCATAAATAAAAAAAACATAAATTTCAGTTAGATAACCAATGATATATCAACTTACACCCAGGAAGTGTGACGATCGTCACATGCCAGAACCTCACACTGATGAAAGATCGACCAATGACGTTTTTATCCACAGATTGTGCCAACAAGTTAGTCACAAACTGGTGAAAAAATGGGTTTTACCCCCCAGTCAAGGCTGTAAATCGAACCAGTAGTGAGCTTTTTTACCAGTTATCCCATTTTTCTGTGGATAACCCAGTGTAAGATCCTGTTCATTGCCAGTGACCAGAATGGGAAAAGGTTTTTACAGAATCCAAAACCTTTCCTTTTTGACGATAAAAATGATTCAAAATCAGTACATTGCCATTCTTACCCCCGACACGCTAAACTATTTCCATCTTGTGGGTAAACCACGTTCATTTTTTAACCGATCGGCAATCAGGCACAATGGAAGCACTTCGTCCTTTACTTAACCCTCCAGAAAACGAACAGATTTTACTGGCTCAAGCCCAGAAACTCGCGGGATATACGCTGGGTGAATTGGCGACGTTAGCCGATTTGCCGATCCCTAAAGATCTGAAACGTGACAAAGGTTGGATCGGGGTTCTACTTGAATTGTGGCTGGGTGCCAGTGCTGGGAGCAAACCCGAGCAAGATTTCGCAGCACTAGGTATCGAATTAAAAACCATCCCGGTTGATAGACTTGGTCGCCCACTGGAAACCACTTTTGTTTGTGTTGCCCCACTCACCGGCAATACTGGCGTGGTTTGGGAAACCAGCCATGTGCGCCACAAGCTAAAACGCGTGCTGTGGATCCCTGTTGAAGGAGAGCGGCAAATTCCGCTGGCGGAAAGGCATATCGGCTCACCATTATTGTGGGCACCTTCAGCAGAGGAAGAGCGGCAGCTACGTTTGGATTGGGAAGAGTTGATGGATTTAATTGTGCTGGGCCAGGTCGAACGTATCACTGCCCGTCATGGTGAAGTACTGCAGTTGCGTCCGAAAGCTGCCAACAGTAAAGCGTTAACTGATGCGGTGGGTGCCGACGGCGCACCAATTCGGACGTTACCACGCGGTTTTTATCTAAAAAAGAACTTTACAGCGGCTCTGCTAGCTAATCATTTCTCGTTGTAGATTCATTTGGCTTGCCCCCTGATTCTGGCTTCCCTTCTGTTTCTTTTAAGAATTTACTGCTTATCATCTCTGGCTAGTCGAGTTATTACTAGACTGTATAGGTCATACCAAACCACACGAGGCGAATAACGATGAAAAAATGGGCAGTTCTTATTTCCGCTGTCGGTCTGGCATTTGCGGTTTCCGGTTGTAGCAGTGATTACGTGATGGCGACCAAAGATGGCCGTATGATCCTGACTGACGGGAAACCCAAAGTCGATGACGACACAGGCTTAGTCAGCTATCGCGATCAGCAAGGCAACGAGATGCAAATTAATCGCGATGATGTTTCACAAATCATTGAACGCTAGAAAATACAGCCTTTAAAGGTCAGCGCCTCGCTGGCCTGTAACACTTTTTCTTCACTTACCCTCTTCCGCTTTTGCTCCCCCTCTGCCATGTTTATAGTCCATTTTTTGTCGGGCGCTCGCCTGACCGATAAGACATAAGAATAAGGAAAGCGGCTATGCAATATCACCGTATCTCCCACAGCTCCCTTGAAATAAGTACGCTAGGGTTGGGAACCATGACGTTTGGTGAGCAAAACAGCGAAGCCGACGCACATGCACAGCTTGATTACGCAGTACACCAGGGCGTTAACCTGATTGATGTCGCAGAAATGTACCCTGTCCCACCACGCCCGGAAACACAAGGGTTAACAGAGACCTATGTCGGTAACTGGCTAAAGCAGCGCGCGAATCGCGAGAAGCTGATCATTGCCACCAAGGTCAGCGGCCCAAGCCGCAATAATGATGTTGGCATTCGCCCAAACCAAATGCTGGATCGCAGGAACATTCGTGATGCGCTGGATGCCAGCCTGAAGCGTCTGCAAACCGACTATATCGATCTCTATCAAGTTCACTGGCCGCAACGCGCCACCAACTGCTTTGGCAAGCTGGGTTATACGTGGACCGATAACGCAGTGCCGGTCACATTGCTTGAAACCCTGGAAGCACTGACTGAGTTCCAGCGTGCCGGGAAAATCCGCTACATCGGTGTATCCAACGAAACGCCGTGGGGCGTTATGCGTTACCTGCAACTGGCTGAAAAACATGATTTACCGCGCATTGTCACCATCCAAAACCCGTACAGTCTGGTAAACCGCAGCTTTGAAGTGGGGCTGGCGGAGATCACTCAGCGTGAAGGTGTTGAGCTGCTGGCCTATTCCTGCCTGGGGTTCGGCACACTGACCGGGAAATATCTCAACGGAGCCAAACCTGCAGGTGCGCGCCACACACTGTTTAGTCGTTTCACACGCTACAGCGGTGAACAAACTCAGCATGCAGTTGCGGCTTATGTCGATGTCGCTAAACGACACAATCTGGATCCCGCCCAAATGGCTTTGGCTTTTGTTCGCCGTCAGCCGTTTGTTGCCAGCACACTGTTGGGCGCAACTACGCTTGAGCAGTTGAAAACCAACCTTGAAAGCCTGCATCTGGATTTAAGTGAAGATGTTCTTGAAGAGTTAGAAGCGGTGAACCGGATTTATACTTACCCGGCACCGTAATCTGAAATTCCCCTCTCAGCCCGCTGTCTCTTATACACAACTCGCTCTGGCAATCTTGTCAGGGCGAGATCTGTTAGCCTCGCAGGTTTTCCGTTCACCCGTGCGTTCAGTTATCTCTTTAATTCCTGCAAACGG
>NZ_SNVY01000015.1:0-49802 GCF_004361975.1 Buttiauxella sp. JUb87 | reverse complement strand
GGGTAATCGCGTTGTGTGCGTTTAACATATTGGTTCATCACATTTTCCTCTGCCTGCGAGTTAAATGTGTCAACGCTATTTAGGACGGGTCACAGTCATAAAAAAAGCGGTGACCAGGGTCACCGCTTTTTTATTTGAACAGTCGATTATTCGCGGAACATTTATTCGCGGAACAATGCTTCGATATTCAGCCCTTGAGTCTGCAAAATTTCACGCAGACGGCGTAGACCTTCAACCTGAATCTGACGAACACGTTCACGAGTCAGGCCGATTTCACGACCCACATCTTCCAGTGTTGCAGCTTCATAGCCTAAAAGACCAAAACGACGAGCCAATACTTCACGCTGCTTAGCGTTCAGTTCAAACAACCACTTCACGATGCTCTGTTTCATATCATCGTCTTGGGTGGTGTCTTCTGGGCCGTTGTCTTTCTCGTCAGCCAGAATATCCAGCAGCGCTTTTTCAGAATCGCCACCCAACGGGGTGTCTACTGAAGTAATGCGCTCGTTGAGACGCAGCATACGGCTAACATCATCAACCGGTTTATCCAGTTGCTCAGCAATCTCTTCCGCACTTGGCTCATGGTCGAGCTTATGGGAAAGTTCACGAGCGGTACGCAGATAAACGTTCAGCTCTTTCACGATATGAATCGGCAAACGAATCGTACGGGTTTGGTTCATGATTGCCCGTTCGATGGTCTGACGAATCCACCATGTTGCATACGTTGAAAAACGGAACCCACGTTCTGGGTCAAACTTCTCAACGGCACGAATCAGCCCCAGATTCCCCTCTTCAATCAAGTCCAGCAGAGCCAGACCACGATTGCTATAACGGCGGGCAATCTTAACCACCAAACGCAAGTTACTTTCAATCATGCGGCGGCGGGAAGCGACGTCACCACGCAGAGCGCGGCGGGCAAAATACACTTCTTCTTCGGCTGTCAATAATGGGGAATAACCAATCTCCCCAAGATAAAGCTGAGTTGCGTCAAGCACACGCTGAGTGGCGCCCTGTGACAATAACTCCTCTTCGGCTATGTCGTTATCACTGGGTTCCTCTTCTACGAGGGCTTTTTCGTCAAAGACCTCAACTCCATTCTCATCATATTCCGCGTCTTCATTTAACTCGTTAACTTTCAGCGTATTCTGACTCATAAGGTGGCTCCTACCCGTGATCCCTGGGTAAAGCACCTTGCACTTCGTCTTTTAAGCGCTATCTGCGTTGGCTGCCTTCATTCACCCCAGTCACTTACTTAAGTAAGCTCCCGGGGATTCACTCAGTTGCCGCCTTGATATCACTTAAACGACTTTGTGCATGTAAAGTGCTTTACCGGCTTATCGCTGCGGCAAGTAACGCAGCGGGTTGACGGATTTCCCCTTGTAACGAATTTCAAAATGTAAACGTGTTGAACTGGTTCCGGTGCTACCCATGGTAGCTATCTTCTGCCCCGCCTTGATTTCTTCTTGTTCCCGGACCAGCATTGTATCGTTATGGGCGTAGGCACTCAGGTAATCATCATTATGTTTGATGATGATTAGATTACCGTAACCACGCAGCGCGTTACCGGCATACACCACTCGCCCGGAAGCGGTAGCAATAACAGCCTGGCCTTTGCTGCCTGCGATATCGATCCCTTTATTGCCACCTTCGTTAGCAGAAAAGTTCTCAATAACCTTGCCTTCAGTCGGCCAGCGCCAGGTCGAAATTGGCGCGCTATCGGACGTGCTGCTGGCAGTCGGTACAGTAGTCGTAGAGCTAACCACAGGTGCCGTAACCGGTGCTGTGACAGTTGTCGCAGTCCCTGTATTATTCGGCAACATTTTGTTAGCACTTTGTTCACCTGAATCCTCAGAATACGTAATTACCGGTTTAGAAGCAACCACTACGGCGGTTTTTTGCGCAGCGGTAGGGGTGATGCCCTGCGCGCTGGCATCGGCCGCAGTCACAGCGTTTCCACCCGTAATTGGTGCACCGGATGCGTTACCAATCTGCAGGGTCTGACCCACGTTCAAGCCGTACGGCTCGGGGATATTGTTGCGTTGGGCTAAGTCACGGAAGTCGTTCCCGGTGATCCACGCAATATAGAAAAGAGTGTCGCCGCGTTTAACGGTGTAAGTGCTACCGCCGTTATAGCTCCCTTTCGGAATAGCGCCATATTTGCGGTTATAAACAATGCGGCCATTTTCAGTTTGTACTGGCTCGGAAGCGACCGACTGCGTTTGCACCGGCTGAATCGCAGGCTGCTGAGCGACAGGCTGAATTTGTTGGCTCTGGGTTTGGGTAGACATTTTCGGTGGCTGAGTCACCAGCATGCCGCCAGAAGAACTGCTGCTGGTATTGCCGTTACCGCCCACCGAACTGATCGGTGCCTGAGTGTTATTGCTGGTACATCCTGCTAACCACAGGCTCACCAGCGACAAGGCCGCAATACGGCGTAAAGTAAAAGTTGGGCTTCCCGCGCTCATTTATCCCCCAAAAAAACAATCATATGCTAATGAAAATACGGCAGAACTGGTGCTAATACCCATCATCCTTCAAGCTGCAGGGGTGTTGGCTGCAGACGCTCACCTGAAACTCGAATGCTAATGGTTATACAGCCAGATGCTAAAATTTCGCTGCGCGTAACGTTACGCCAATACCTTTAGAAAAAAACAAGATAGTTCCAGGTTATGCCAATTCACCCTTAACTAAGGGGACAAAACGCACGGCTTCTACCGTATCAATGACAAATTCCCCACTCAGTCGACGAACGCGCTTCAGATACTGCCGATCTTCGCCTACCGGGAGGACTAAAATTCCACCTTCGTCCAGCTGCGACAACAGCGCGCTGGGGATTTCCGGTGGTGCAGCCGTAACAATAATAGCGTCAAATGGGCTGCGTGCATGCCAACCCAGCCAGCCGTCACCGTGACGGGTGGAGATATTGTGCAGATCGAGTTGCTTTAAACGTCGCCTTGCGTGCCATTGCAGGCCCTTGATGCGCTCAACTGAACAAACATGATGCACCAGGTGAGCCAGAATCGCGGTTTGATAACCCGAACCGGTGCCGATTTCCAGCACTCGCGATTCCGGAGTCAGCTCCAGCAACTCGGTCATTCTGGCAACCATATAAGGTTGTGAGATAGTTTGGCCGGAACCAATGGGCAAGGCGGTGTTTTCCCAGGCTTTGTGCTCAAACGCTTCATCGACAAATTTTTCCCGCGGTACCTGCGCAATCGCCTCCAGAACTTTTTCGTCCTTGATGCCTTGAGTACGCAGTTGTGCGAGAAGAGCTTCTACGCGTTTGCTTACCATTGCTCGTCCACTCCTGATTTACTCAACCAGTGGCTAACGACCTCACGTGCGCTATGTGCAGTAAGGTCAACATGCAATGGGGTGACCGAAACATAACCTTCATCGACAGCGGCAAAATCGGTATCTGGGCCTGCGTCAAATTTATCGCCCGGCGGTCCAATCCAGTACAGCGTATTGCCGCGCGGATCTTCTTGCGGAATAACTTTATCTGACGGATGGCGGCTACCGCAGCGCGTGACACGAATGCCCTTGATTTGATCAAGCGGCAAATCAGGCACATTGATATTTAAGATACGCCCGGTACGCAGCGGTTCACGCGATAAAGCACGCAAAATCGAGCAAGTGACAGCGGCTGCAGTTTCATAATGCTCATGGCCATTTAATGAAACTGCCAGCGCTGGAATGCCTAAGTGCCGCCCTTCCATCGCCGCCGCAACGGTGCCGGAATAGATGACGTCATCACCCAGATTCGGCCCGGCGTTAATTCCAGAAACCACGACATCAGGTGCCGGACGCATCAAGGCGTTGACACCAAGATAGACGCAGTCTGTCGGCGTGCCCATCTGTACCGAAATATCGCCGTTGGCGAGAGTGAAAGTACGCAATGAAGATTCGAGCGTCAGTGAGTTTGAAGCCCCACTGCGATTACGGTCAGGGGCAACAACCTGCACATCAGCAAATTCCCTTAGTCGGGCCGCCAGAACTTGAATCCCCGGCGCATTGACCCCGTCATCGTTACTCAAAAGTATTCTCATATTGGATTTACAAAGCTTCTTTTTATATGAAAAAGATAAAACCACACGTTGGTTCCCGGCATGACAACTCTGTGCGTTCTGTTAACCTTCAAAATCGCCCCAACCTGTTGTTTTATCCCATTCTGTTGATTTTAGTGCACCCGTAATGAAATTGTTGCTGATTTTGTAACATTCACCACAAAGTCCTGTCCAGGGGACACTATACAATTCAATGTTGACTAAATCACCCTTTCTGGCCCAAGGAATGTGCCGAAAACAACGCCTTAGTGGCCTTTACGGAGCACTGCTGAAGGTGATTTCCCCCGTAAAGTTCGAAGTGTAGCCAGCTTCAACCGGAGTAGACCCCACTTAAAATAGCCAAAATGTTATTTATTTTAATTTTAGAATCATTTTCGAAAGACAAATTCTTCGTATGAAGTTGCAAATACGTTATATCCCATACCACCCCGACAGGATATTATACTAATTTTAAATGGCATTTAGATTAATCAACCAATAGTTAATTGATTATGTAAGCACAACAAACATTAAAAACAAAAACCATTGTTAATCAAATAATTAAAACAGTTAAAAGTATCAAAAAACATTCATACCCTCACGACTAACTGTAGCTATAAATTTTTAGTTAGCAGGTATCACGTGTATACTTTGGTTCTTATTGGGAATTTTTTTAATATTATCACTCTTAACAAACAGTGAATTATTTTATGCTTCTATTTAATGTCTCTGGAATTGCAAAAATTAAGATAATGAAGGCTAATACATGCACACCTTGAACATGGGAACCATCTCAATATTCCTGATGGTCATGGACACTCGTAGCGTAACTAATGCTGCGGCACTATTAGAAACTTCTATTCCATCAGTCAGTCGCGCCATCAATAAAATGCGTGAAACATTTAACAACCCTTTATTTATCAGGACCAAAAATGGGCTTGAACCCACATCTTTAGCCTTGACTATCGCATCAAACTTAACGCGGGCGGTAGAACATGTCGAACTCGCGATTAAAGTATCAAAACCTTATGCCAAAAAACTTAATGACCGTGCATCATTACGCCTGTCGTTATCTCCGGTATTAGAGTTTTATGTCACCTCGACATTGCAGAAGAATGGCCGGTGCTTAGAACAATTTGAATTAACCTGTGAAACACATGATGGCGATTTGCTCAGAGATATTAATCAATTACGATCACGCCGCATTGATTTAAGCCTGACACCACAAAGGCATTCAGACAGTTCAATTGTCAACGAGCCGTTATTTGATATTACACCAAGAGTGATTTGTAGAACTGGGCACCCGCGTATAAAACCGGGGTTCACGATGGAAGAACTCAGAAATGAAGAGTATCTTTCTTATAATCTGTGGCCGTCATTAATTGAAGATAATGTTTTATTGGGTGTGTATAAGCCACCGATTTACTCAAGTAATTCAATGTTGAACTTATTAGTGATGACGACAACATCTGATTATATTTTGCTGTGTGCCGAGCAATTTGCCGCAGGATTTGCCCAGTTTGCTGATGTTCAGATACTGCCACTACCCAATGAAAAACCGACCGGCACTATTTATGCTCATTATCATAAAAATCGCAGCAACGACATCAACATCACCACGTTAATTAATCAACTCAAACAAGATATTACCCATTCATAAAATAAAAAAGCCAGGGGGAATAACCACCTGGCTTTTTTATTACTTCAAATTAATATTTAACGAAGCGGTAGCACTAAATGGCCCACGCTGTGGACGTTTGCCAGTGGTATTGACTGGCCAGGCATAAAGCGTGGTGGAACCTTGCTGAGTCTGTGATGAAAATGTAACCGGTATTTTCGTGACGCGCGAAATAAAAGGCTGCAGATTTTGATCGCCAACCATCACACCAATATCGGGGTTATCAGTAGCCACCGCATTGGGTAAACTTGTTGCTGGCACCGCTTCCATAGTTAATTCCAACGCAACCCTATCGGCAATATTAGTACATTGGTAATTGACGATTATCTGCCTTTTAGTAAAACCGTCCGGCGCCTTGCCTTTAGTCAAAATATCTTTCGCCGCAATTTGTCCGAATGGAACTTCGATGGCTTTTCCGTCATTGATTCGGCAACTCTGCGGCACCGTAACATCACCGCTCACATAGACACTGGCAATCGGCATTCCCGAAAATGAGCTGCTATCTGTTGCGGCAAACAGATCAATAATTTTTACTTTTGGGATAGTAACGTGGCCAATAAAAGGCCGAATAAACATCAGGCTAATTTTCCCCTGCGCCCCAGTCCCAAATTGAATCCGGTTAGCGTTAGTTTGCGTCGTCGGGCAAAGAGTAGTCTGCGGATAATTGTTATCCATCGTGAAAGGCACATTATAAAATTGCTTGCGGTTACCGGCGATATACACCTGCGTAGCAACGCCAAGGTATCCGTCACCTTTATCATTCGGGATCACATACCAGTGTTTATTGGGATCTGGCGTCGCAATGGTTGAAGGGACCGGGCGTGATAAAGAGCTCACAGCGCGATAATGGACCTTCCTCACGGTTCGGGTATCCTGGCAAGCACAACGGCCATAATAGAGATTATTTGGCGAATTCCAGTTTTGCTGATACGCGGTCTTACTGATGACGTTTTGGTCCGGGTCAGTAATATTTTTAACGTAATTAAAATTGAATTCCTGTGTCGCGCCAATAGATTGACACGCAGCCGCCCAAACGTGTGGAGCAAGGGTCATCATCAGCAAGCCAATCAGCCCCAGAAAGACTCGTTTCATTAGGTACCTCCAGAACATTGCGCATCACCAGAAAGGATGTGCGTTTGATTTTTACCCGGCGATGCAAGGCGATATGGCGCGTGGCATTCGTTGACCCGCCCTTTCCCCCACACCACATGCAAATTGCCGCTATCCGCCAGGCCACTGAGGAACACCACGCCGTTATCGCCGACGATGCCGGTTTCATCCGTGCCTTCCAGCGTCACTGTTGCGCCAAATGGCACCACGCCCTTGCCGATGTGTATGGTCATTAAGGCGCGCTGACCCAAATGGGTTTTGTAACGCATCACCACCATTGCCCCTTTGGTGGGCACAACATCGCGGTGAATCGCGTCTATATCTGCATTGCCGGCCAGTTTGTGGGTATCAAGGTTGATGTCGTTGTAATGCCATGGCGTTAAGTAAGGGATGACGGCATAACCGCGTGAATCGGTGTAGACGTTCTGGCTGCTGGTTATTTCGAGATTTTCCACACCAGGTGCTTCAATCAGGCCGAAGGTTTCGCCGAGCGTGTGAGCAAGCGTGATCCCATGGCGATGCACCACCACTGCGCCATTCATGCCGTAGTTAATGCGCTGGGTGTCGTCGCCATAGCTGTAACCCAACGCCAGGTCGCTATAAGGTGCAAGCCACGCTAATTGCGCGTTACCACCATTTTGTTGCTGGCGGTTGCCGTAGGTTTGTTGCACTGAATACTGTAATTGATCGTTTTCCAGCAGCGTACCGTTCACGCCAACCTGATGCTGCGTGGTGCCGTGGGTATTAGTGGTGACGCTGTATTGCGCCCACGCTTTAGGCAGCAACTTTTCCAGTGGGATCTGGATATCAAAAGCAATCTGGCGATCGTTATCGCTATGGTAATCATCATGCACCCAGGACAGAGCAATACCGAAGTTTGCCCATTGCGTCGTGGCACGCACGCCCGCACTCAGCGATTGCTGTGCCTCGGTGGAACCCCAAAAATCATCCTTCGTTCCGGCAAGGTAAAAATTACTGTGGTCGCTTAATGACTGGCTGATATTAATCTGCATCCGGCTGCGTTTGTTTCCCTGCCAGTCCTGCACCTGCCCTTCACGATCCGCCGCTTCCTGGAAGGTGTAATAACCTTTGGTTGAATAACGGTAACCCGCCAGAGTCACGGCGGTATTCGTCGCTTCAAACTCTTTGGAATACTGGAAGCGCCACGACTGGCCTTGTGCATCGGGCGAATCGGTGAAACGCGACTGAGCGTGGCTCATATCCACGGCAATAGAACCCAGAATACCTAAGCCAATCCCCGAGCCAAATATCGCAGAGAAATAGTTTGCCGCAGCAATCACCCCGCCGTAGAGCGTCACGTAGTTGGATAAACCGTAGGTCAGCGTGCCCTGGCTAAACAGCGGATCGCTGGAGGCGCTATTACTGCGATAACGCCCCGTTGACCAGGTGTATTTCATGCTCCCTTCACGCTGCATATTGGGTATCGAAGCAAAAGACTGCACAAAGTGGCGCTCGCTGCCATCGGCTTCGGTGATCGTCACATCCAAATCGCCACCCGACGCGGTGGGATAAAGGTCAGTTATCTGGAAAGGGCCAGCCGGAACAAAGTTCTGATAAATGACATAGCCATTTTGGCGAATGGTGACTTTGGCATTGGAGTTAGCGATACCGTGGATAACCGGCGCAAAGCCGCGCAGGCTATCAGGGCGCATCCCTTCTTCCGTCGCCAGTTGCACGCCGGTGTATTGCACACTGTCAAAAATATCCCCCGGCGTATAGGTCTGGCCCATTGTCAGAGACACACCGCCCAACGCTGGGAAAAAGCGCTGCAAATAGCTGTTCATCGACGACCATTTCTCGCCTCCCTGGCCATAGCTGAAACTGCTGTAATTACGCAGACGCCACGCACCAAGGTTCACTCCCGATTGCAGATTCAGGTAGCCGTTATTGCTATTCTCACCATGCTTGCTTTTATTTTGCGAGGCCGACCAGGCATAGTTGGTAAATAACACCGCCTCACCGTCATCCCATTGCGCAGGGTCGATAAAGTCATGCGCTTTGCTATCAATATTTTCCTGGGGAATACTCAGTTTCAGCGTCTGGCTGGTAAAGGCAAACGTACTGCTGGCTTGTGGAATCATTTCTGCCAGCGAAGATATCGCTTTATCTAAAGGTGCCGCGGCTAACTGTTCTGTGGAATGGAGATTAACGCCCCACTTCTTCAGTTGAGCTGGCGTTAACACCGGAACCAGTTTTTTATCATCCCCGGTCACAAACTCAATATTCTCATCAGCGACTTTATCGCTATTCACTATAATGTGAACACGATAATTTCCCGGTAGTTGCGCCCCTTGTTCTTCAAACAGAGAAATATCAACAGTCGGTTTTTCCGGTGAGTCTAATTCCAGTAATGCCGGATTAAACCAGGCCTTCGCATTTGCCCCTTGGGGAATTACAGCCAGGAGTGCAGCGAATGGCACAACCCAGTGCAATGCCGAAAAATAAGCACGGTGAAATATGCGGAAATAACGCATGATTTTATATTTCCTGGCTGATAAAGGAAAAATTCAGTTTCTTAAAGCGTGGTGCTGCCGGGATCGCTGGCACCGCCATAATCATTGATTAACTTCCAGCTCAGCTGGTTTCCGGACATTCCCGCCAGCGATAAATTAACCGAACTGTGCGGTGCTACCCATTCGGCATTTTTAATCGGTTTTCCGCCCAGCGTTAACTGGTTAAAAATGGCGTACCAGGGAGAGTTATTGACCACTGTCAGCGTATTTCCACTGCGGCTAAACGTCAGCTTTTCCGCAAAATCTTTAGGTGGATTACCCAGCCCTTCCGGGCGATAGAACAGTTTCATGCGGGTTTTGATAGCAATTTGTAGTTTGTTTGTGATTTCGCTATCGGTTTCAGGAATAGAACGCACGTTGACCCAAAACAGCGACTCCCGGTCGCCAGGCAAAGGGTTTCCGGAGTAGATAATACGCAGCTGGTTTTCTTCACCACCGTCGATACGAAATAAAGGCGGCGTAATCACAAAAGGGGCTTTAACCTTTTCATCACCGGTATCAACCCATGACTGAATTAAATAAGCTCCTGCATCTTTGGTTGCTTCAACTTTTAATTCAGCTTCTTTATTTTCAGCATGATAAACAACACGCGTGGCACCGACGATAATTCCGGCGTGAGAGATTAATGGAAATAAAACAATGACTGCCAGCATGGCAAACCATGCCATAGCACGATATTTAACAAAAACTAACATAGCTGCCCCAACTGTATCAGTCAGGCATCCTTGCCCGTTAACGCATAAACTTAGTTATAAATGATGGTGAACTGCGAAGTGGCAACCACGCTGCCGGCTGTCACAGCCGAATTGGTCGCTACATAACTCGCCTGATATTTCAGTTTATTTTTACCCGGAGCTAATTTGAAATCGGTTGACGGTGCATACATGGCAATTTTCTGCCCGGTATCAGAATCAATTTCAATAGCGACACCGCTCGCAACACTGGTCGAATCAATAGCTAATAAAGTTTTATCAACTGAATCTGCGGTACCACTAAAACGGATGTTGGCATTAGTGTCAGGGCAATTATCCAGGTCAATGGTAAAAGGGACAGAAGATGATTTTGCAGCCACGGTAGCTAAACTGGTTTTTGCCACTTTACCCAGAGCAACAGGAATGATTTTCCCGGCACCATTAGTCACGTTACAAGCCGTTTCCGTAATTTCACCGGTAAAGTGAACGGAACCGTCTGCAGCATTTGCCACAGAAACCATCCCGCCCAGAGCCAGTGCGGCTGCCACTAATTTTAATTTAAAACACTTCATACAAACCCCTCTTTTTTACATGACGAACATCCCTTTCCCGATAGTTAAATCGCATAAAGAGATGGTTATAAATATAAAAATGACTGCCAACTGAATGAATAAAAAACCACCCAGAGAATATGGACAGCGACTATAGGAGTCATAAAGTTAAATTGCAATCCAGCTGGGCAAGCCAGAGAGATCGTTTTCGGTCACATATCGTGGAAAATAAAACAAATAACAAACAACCATTAAAAACAATTAAATCAACCACATAAGATTATCATTGCATTCCATAAAACAAAATAAATGTCTATTTTTACGCATTATTGAACAAGCAAAGAATAAAACCATCGCAAAGTGAAAATAACAATTTCACTTTTAGTAAAAAGGTATCAAAGGCGAATTAATGGCAGTTTTAATGCGAATATAGTTTTTAATACACATTACAGAGCAATAATCAGTGCCGAGATAATACTGCCATATAATGTTAGCAGGATAACGATGAGTGCGAAGAAAATAAAAAGGGGAATGAATGTTCATTCCCCTGAGGTTGAGATGACAACAAAACCCGTTATTCAGCAATGTCGGCGTAGTGACTCGCCACGTTCATCAATTCGCGTACTACGCTTGTGGCAAAACTGCCAGCAGGCAGCCAGAAATTCAGCTCAACGGTGATGTCATCCCACCAGTTCCAGTTGAGATCTTTCGGCATCAGCAGCATGGCACGTCGCGCCGCTTCAACACGCTCGCGCACCAGCAGCGCCTGCAAATCAGTTTCTTCGGCTACACACTGTTGTTCAAACTCCAGAGCCGCATTTTGCGTGCCCCAGCCACCGTCGCCCGGTAACGGCGCAGTTATCAGCAGCTCACCGTCATCAACGCGGCTTTGCAATGCAGGCAGTTCTTCCGGCGTGGCAACAAACCAACTGCCGCGACCTGCCAGTTGCAGCGCATCACCGTCGATAACCTGGTTAAAATCAGGCTTCTTCAGGCGCTCGCTGACAATCTGGTTAAACATGGCGCTACGGGCTGCGGACAGATAAAAACTGCGCTTATTACGGTCACGTATTGGCGCGTTGCTTTGCGCCCAACGTAAAGCCTGATGCAGGTTATTGCCCGCAATGCCAAAACGCTGGCTGCCAAAGTAGTTAGGCACACCACGATGAAGAATGGCATTCAGGCGTTGTTCCAGCTCCGCACGGTCGCTAATGTCGCGCAGCACCAGAGTGAAACTGTTTCCCTTCAACGCCCCCAGACGCAATTTACGGCGGTGACGGGCATATTCCAGCACCTGGCAACCTTCAAGTTCAAACGCGCGCATGTCCGGCATTTCTTTACCTGGCAGACGCACGCAAAACCATTGTTCAGTCACCGCATGTTTGTCTTTCTGACCGGCAAAACTGACTTCACGAGCGTGCACTTTCAAAAACTTAGCCAGTGCATCAGCCACGAAGCGGGTATTGCAGCCATTTTTCAGGATGCGTAACAGCAGATGTTCACCGTCGCCATCCGGGCCGAAACCTAAGTCTTCAATAACCACGAAGTCTTCTGGATTGGCTTTGATTAACCCTGTGCCTTGCGGTTTACCGTGCAGCCAGGTCAGATTCTGCATATCCATTATTTACGTGCCTTATGTAGCAAAGCGACCGCTTCGCAAGCAATGCCTTCACCCCGGCCAGTAAAACCGAGTTTTTCAGTGGTGGTCGCCTTGACGTTGACGTCATCCATATGACAGCCCAAATCTTCGGCAATAAATACGCGCATCTGCGGGATGTGCGGAGCCATTTTCGGCGCCTGGGCAATAATCGTCACATCGACGTTACCGAGCGTGTAGCCCTTCGCCTGGATACGGCGCCAGGCTTCACGCAGCAATTCGCGGCTGTCTGCGCCTTTAAACGCCGGATCGGTATCCGGGAATAATTTACCAATATCCCCCAGCGCAGCAGCCCCCAGCAGAGCATCGGTTAATGCGTGCAATGCGACATCGCCATCAGAGTGTGCGAGCAGCCCCTGTTCGAACGGTACGCGCACGCCACCGATGATAATTGGGCCAACGCCTCCAAAGGCGTGTACATCAAAACCATGTCCAATACGCATTATTCTTGCTCCGTTTGGGTTAACCGCGTGAGGTAAAACTCCGCCAGCGCCAGGTCTTCAGGACGAGTCACTTTTATATTATCGGCGCGGGCGCTAATTAATTCGGGATGGAAGCCACAATATTCAAGCGCTGAGGCTTCATCAGTAATTGAGGCGTGTTCATCGAGCGCACGTTGCAAGCAGCTGCGCAATAATTCCAGAGGGAAAAGCTGGGGCGTTAAGGCGTGCCACAGGTCTTCGCGATCCACCGTATGGGCAATCAGGTTTTTACCCGGCTCGCCGCGTTTCATGGTGTCGCGCACCGGTGCGGCCAGAATGCCGCCAATTTTGCTGGTTTCAGTAATCGCCAGTAAACGGGCCAAATCATCCTGATGTAAACAAGGACGCGCTGCGTCGTGCACCAAAACCCATTGCGCGTCTTGCACCACGTTTAACCCGGCAAGAACCGAATCAGCACGCTGCGCTCCGCCGTTTATGACGGTCACATGGGGATGGGTAGCAAGAGGCAAAGAGGTAAACCAGCGGTCGGTAGGGCTGATAGCGATCACGACATGTGCCACGCGTGGATGGGCCATCAGGCTTGCCACCGCATGTTCCAGAATAGTTTTATCGCCGATTTTTAGATATTGCTTAGGACATTCCGTTTGCATGCGGCTGCCGATACCTGCTGCCGGCACCACGGCAATTACGTCCGGGGAGGAGTCTGCCATGTAGATTCACTTACGCGTTATTGTCGATTGTTCTGCCCTGCAGAATTGCCCAGGCGCTTAGAGCTATCGGGTACCAGACGGAAGAAGGTTTCACCTGGTTTGGTCATGCTTAACTCGTTACGTGCGCGCTCTTCGATGGCTTCCTGCCCGCCATTAAGATCGTCGATTTCAGCAAACAGCTGATCGTTACGCGCTTTGAGTTTGGCATTCGTCGCCTGCTGTGCGGCTACGTCGTCACTCACGCGGGTGTAATCATGTACGCCGTTTTTTCCAAACCACAGCGAATACTGCAGCCAGACCAACAAGGCCAGCAATAGTAGCGTTAGTTTACCCATCCAGCCCCCTGAAAAACGGCACAATCATCGCACAAAATTTTATCTGGCTGCGCTCTGGGTACAAAGCGAGCCTTCGTATTTGCGGCAGAATTTATCACAGATTGCGCCGACATGCGCGTTTGCAGGTGAGTTAGCGGCCTTGCAGTCATAAAAAGTTTATACCCGTTAGCATTCGAATTGCAGCCAACACCCCTGCAGCTTGAAGGATGACGGGTATATTGCGTTAACCCATCAGCCACAGGAAAAGCATGCCAAACATCAGCCCCACCGCCAGCACGGTTACAATGCAGCTAAAGATCAAGCGGCCATGCAACAGAGAATGCAAAGCAATCCCTACCACCACGGCAACAGGCAATAATGCGAGGAAGAAAGGCCAGGTATACAGAAAGAAAAACAGGGTATTAGGGCCATAAATCAAGAAGGGCAAACCCAATGCCAGCAACCACGACAAAAAGCCGATGAACGCCCCAGCCAATGACCAGGTCGTTTCTTCGGTACTGGGGCTAGCTTCAGCCGATGTAGATGTCATAGCCAGGTTGGTGCTATTGCGCATAACGAATCCGTAAACCATGCAAACCAGGCGCATGATGTGCCTGGAAATGTCTTAGGATTTGATAATAACGTCACGGCGCAACAGGTCTAATAATTGCGCAATCAAATTTGTTACCAATTGTTCGCCGTCTAAGTATATTTCCGGGTTCACTGGCGCTTCGTAAACCGAGTCAATTCCAGTGAAATTCCGTAACTCTCCGGCACGGGCTTTTTTGTACAAACCCTTTGGGTCACGCGCTTCACAGACAGAAAGTGGTGTATCAACAAACACTTCGATAAACCGCCCTTCACCGACACGGTCACGAACCATCTGGCGTTCTGCACGATGCGGAGAGATAAATGCCGTCAGCACCACCAGTCCCGCATCCACCATTAGGTTGGCAACTTCGCCGACACGACGGATATTTTCTTTACGATCTGCATCGCTAAAACCGAGGTCACTGCACAAACCGTGGCGCACATTGTCGCCATCCAGTAAGTAGGTGCTCACACCAAGCTGGTGCAACGCTTCTTCAAGCGCCCCCGCGATGGTGGATTTACCCGAGCCAGACAGCCCGGTAAACCACAGCACCGCACCGCGATGCTGATGAAGTTTTTCACGTTGCGCAACCGTCACCGGATGCGCATGCCAGACGACGTTTTCGTCGTGCTCAGCCATTATTTGCCTCCCAGCAAATCACGTGCGCCCCAGTGCGGGAAATGACGGCGCACCAGCGCGTTCAGTTCCAGCTCAAAAGCGCTGAAGGCTGACGGCTCCTGATACACATCTTGTTGCGGTTCACGCACCATTCCGGCACCGACTGTCACGTTGCTCAGTCGGTCGATGAAAATCAACCCGCCCGTGACCGGGTTATCCTGGTATTTATCCAGCACCAGAGGTTCGTCGAACGTTAAATCAACGAGGCCAATTCCATTGAGCGGCAGGTTTTCGACGACGCGCTGCGTCAGGCTGTTAATTTCAACCTGATAATGGATGTTGTCGACGCGAGCGCGGGTTTTCTTGCCTGCGACTTTAATGTCGTAGCTTTGGCCGGGGACCAGCGCTTGTTCTGCCATCCACACTACGTCGACTTTCGCGGTTTGTACCGCAGGCTGCGCATCGCTGGCATCGACCAGTAAATCACCGCGGCTGATGTCGATTTCATCTTTCAGCACCAAAGTGATGGCTTCGCCCGCAGCAGCTTGTTGCAAATCCCCATCAAAAGTCACAATTCGGGCAATGGAAGATTCAACACCCGACGGCAGAACCTTCACACGCTGCCCGACGTTCACCACGCCGGATGCCAGCGTTCCTGCATAACCACGGAAATCCAGATTCGGGCGATTCACATACTGAACCGGGAAGCGCATCGGCTGTTGTTCAACCACACGCTTCACTTCGACGGTTTCCAGAAGTTCCAGCAGCGTTGGGCCGGAATACCACGGCATGCTGTTGCTTTGCGTCGCCACGTTATCGCCTTCCAGCGCCGATAACGGCACAAAGCGAATATCCAGATCCGCGGGCAGTTGCTCGGCAAAGGTCAGGTAATCTTGTTTGATCTGCTCGAAAGTCTCTTCGCTGTAATTCACCAGATCCATTTTGTTGACCGCCACCACCAAATGTTTGATCCCCAAAAGTGTGGAGATAAAACTGTGGCGGCGCGTTTGATCCAGCACGCTTTTACGCGCATCGATCAATAAGATCGCCAGATCGCAGGTTGATGCACCGGTCGCCATATTACGGGTGTACTGCTCATGCCCTGGGGTATCAGCAATAATAAATTTACGTTTTTCGGTCGAGAAATAACGGTAGGCCACATCAATGGTAATGCCCTGCTCGCGTTCGGCTTGTAAGCCGTCCACCAGCAAAGCCAGATCCAGTTTTTCACCCTGCGTGCCGTGGCGTTTGCTGTCGGTATGCAGCGATGAAAGCTGATCTTCATAAATCTGGCGCGTGTCATGCAGCAGGCGGCCAATCAGGGTACTTTTGCCGTCATCGACGCTGCCGCAGGTCAAAAAGCGCAGCAGGCTTTTGTGTTGTTGCGCATGCAGGTAGGCTTCTACGCCGCCTTCATCAGCAATTTGTTGTGCAATAGTGGTGTTCATCTGGCGGCTCCTTAGAAATAACCCTGGCGTTTTTTAAGCTCCATGGAGCCTGCCTGGTCGCGGTCAATTGCCCGCCCTTGACGTTCACTGGTGGTCGAAACCAGCATCTCTTCGATGATTTCCGGCAGCGTCTGCGCCTCGGATTCAACGGCTCCGGTTAGCGGCCAGCAGCCCAGGGTACGGAAGCGCACCATTTTCTGCTCAATCACTTCACCTGGCTGCAAATCGATGCGGTCGTCATCCACCATCAGCAGCATGCCATCGCGCTCAAGAACCGGGCGCGGTGCTGCCAGATACAGCGGCACGATTTCGATATTTTCCAGGAAGATGTACTGCCAGATATCCAGTTCGGTCCAGTTGGAAAGCGGGAACACACGAATGCTTTCGCCTTTATTAATCTGGCCGTTGTAGTTGTGCCACAGTTCAGGGCGCTGGTTTTTTGGGTCCCAGCGATGGAAGCGGTCACGGAATGAATAGATACGTTCTTTAGCGCGTGATTTTTCTTCGTCACGACGAGCGCCACCAAAGGCGGCATCAAAACCGTATTTGCTCAGCGCCTGCTTCAGGCCCTCGGTTTTCATGATGTCAGTATGTTTGGCGCTGCCATGCACGAAGGGGTTAATGCCCATCGCCACCCCTTCCGGGTTTTTATGCACCAACAACTCAAAACCGTAATTCTTCGCGGTACGGTCACGGAAATCGTACATTTCGCGGAATTTCCAGCCTGTGTCGACATGCAGCAGCGGGAACGGAAGTGTGCCTGGATAAAAGGCTTTACGGGCCAAATGCAACATCACCGATGAGTCTTTACCGATGGAATACATCATTACCGGATTGGAAAATTCGGCGGCAACCTCACGGATGATATGGATGCTTTCTGCCTCCAGTTGCCGTAAGTGTGTGAGTCGTTTTTGGTCCATAACCTTCCCTTAACCGAGGTTTAGTACGGTGGGTCATGGCCCGCCGTTTTAAATTCATGCAGGGACTATACGGCTGAGGTTGATTTGTTATGAAATTACTAATTGGAATGACTAGTTCCACAAAAGAATAACGAGATGCAAAAGCAAATGACAAAATGTGCTTAACCCTCGAATTATCCTGGGTTTCGGAACGATAGAAATTGTGTAGTCTCCATCACAGTTTCATACTATGCAGGCAAAAAACTTTCCGGTTTAAAAGGGACTCACTATGTTTTCCGCATTGCGCCAAACGCTTACCAGCCTGGCGTTAGGAATTTGCTGTACCTTGCCTGCGTTTGCCAACGCAACCACGATGGGCAACATTGCCGACCAACAAACGCGCCACATCGCGACCGTTTTCCCAGGCCGAATGACAGGCAGCCCGGCGGAAATGATGGCCGCGGATTACCTTAATCAACAATTTAGCCAGCTTGGCTACCAAAGCGATATTCGCCGCTTCAACACCCGTTACCTTTACACCAGCAAAGACGGTCATCAGAACTGGCATAACGTCAGCGCAAGCTCGGTGATCGCCGCTCGTGAAGGTATTGAACCGCAGCAAATCATCATCATGGCGCATCTCGATACTTTTTCGCCGCTCAATGACAACGACGTGAATAACAACCTTGGCGGTTTAACGCTACAAGGCGTGGATGATAATGCTTCAGGCCTGGGCGTGATGCTGGAGCTTGCCACCCGCCTGAAAGATATACCAACACGCTACGGCATCCGTTTTATCGCCACCAGCGGTGAAGAACTTGGTTCGTTGGGCGCGGAAGATATCCTGAAACGCATGAGTGCCAGCGACAAGAAAAACACCCTGCTGGTGATTAATCTCGATAGTCTGATTGTCGGCGACAAGCTCTATTTCAACAGCGGTAAATCGACGCCGACCGCCGTCACTAAAATGACACGTGACCGCGCATTAGCTTTGGCACGGCAGTTAAATATTAAGGCTACAACCAATCCTGGACTTAATGCCCATTATCCAAAAGGCACTGCCTGCTGTAACGATGCTGAGGTGTTTGATAAAGCCGGGATCCCGGTGCTTTCAGTGGAAGCCACCAACTGGTCGCTGGGTAAGAAAGATGGCTATCAGCAACGCGTAAAAAGCAAAGCGTTCCCCGATGGAACCAGTTGGCATAATGCCTTAATTGATAACCAGCAATATCTGGATAAGTGGCTACCGCAGCGCATTGAAAAACGCAGCCGTGACGTAGTGCGCGTGATGTTGCCATTGGTGAAGGAGCTGGCTAAGGCGAAGAAATAAATACAAAAGCCACAAATCATCACGATTTGTGGCTTTTTAGTATGGGTTTAGCTTTGCTGACGTGGGGACAAGCCCTCTCCTCAGGGAGAGGGCTTGTCCCCGCTGGCGCGGGGAACACGTGAGTAATGGGAAGCCGGTCGGCGTGACTCTCGGTTTATCCCCGCTAGCGCGGGGAACACTACGCGGAGATAAGCCCCGGCTAAGGTAAATCCGGTTTATCTCCGCTAGCGCGGGGAACACTAGGGTTATCGGCATGACGATTAATGAAATGGCGGTTTATCCCCGCTAGCGCGGGGAACACATCTGGATGCAAAAGGTCGGGCATTCATGGCGCGGGGAACACAAGTGATACCGCAGCAGCAGAGAAGGCGATCACGGTTTATCCCCACTGGCGCGGGGAACACATTTTGTTCCACGCTTCTTGTGCGTGGTCCATCGGTTTATCCCCGCTGGCGCGGGGAACACCTGCGAGCAATCCTGAAACTTTCACTAAATGGCGGTTTATCCCCGCTGGCGCGGGGAACACGCTGAGAATGGCGAACTGTGAGCCGATGATCACGGTTTATCCCCGCTGGCGCGGGGAACACGCGTGCAGTATGGTTTCCATCACAAGGCGGCTCGGTTTATCCCCGCTGGCGCGGGGAACACAGACAGGCGTGTTTTCAAGGGCTGAATCCACACGGTTTATCCCCGCTGGCGCGGGGAACACTCTAAAACTATATAACTGATCTCAAACAACTTTTTTGGCATCAAAAAATCTACCAATTCTCCCTATTTTTTAAAGATCACTAACCCATTGAATGATCAGATAGTGAAATGCTTTAAAAACAAAAAAATTGAATCCACCAACGTTTTACTCTTTTCCTGAATAAAATTGTTCTTCTGAGAAAGGCAGGAAAATAGTTTATCACTCTCAATAACTAAAACTTTTCACCAGCGTTAATTCACCGGCATTACGCATGGGAACAATAAAGGTTTCCTGTTTCTCGTTTATTGTCCCCTCCTCGCTGATTATGGTCAGGTGCGCTGTGGTTAATTCGGTTTCGCTTCTGCCACCGTAATAGTTGATATACACCAGATAGCGGCCCTTGAGCGGCGTTGGCGTGGCAAACATTTCCGGGCCATAACCCGTTGTTACGTCGATATCCAGTGCTCCGCCGTTTTCCAGCAAAGTATTGCCATACCAGGCGTGCTGCCCGTCCGGGGTCACAACATGCAGATCCAGATCGGTATTATCGGTATCCCAGGAAAGCACGACGCGCAAACGCGCAGAAATACCACCGCGGCCTTTGGTCGCGTAAAACTGCATTTTGCTGCCGCTTTGCCCATCCGGGCTTTTCACCTCAACGCTGTTGCTACCGTTGGGGAAGATAAAGGGGCGAGCAAATGAGCCATCATCTTCAACGCGCAGCGGCATATCGATACCATTCACCACCAGCCGCCCCGGTTGATTAGGCTGATTCGCGACTTTATGTACTCCCTTAATCTGCCCGCGAATTTGGGCTGAGGCGTTCTGTTCGCTGGCAATATTCACCGACGAGGCGGGATAGTTAATCTGCTGCGAATAATCGGCATTTTCGCCATTATTAACCTGCCAGCCGGAATGAGGGGTATCAATTTGCACCTCTTGCCCCTCAGCACAGGCCAGCGAGGAGAACAGGGTAAGAAACAGAAAAGTAAGATGGCGCATATCATTAGTCCATTAACAGATGGCGAATCAGGGTTTCGATGTACTGCTCATCCATGCCTGATGGATAACCATCAAAAGCCAGATGCAGATACTCATGGGTCAAATCGAGCCGGTCTTGCAGGGTAAAGAAATTGCGCACATACAAGCGCTTTTGCGTGCGATCGGTAAACGGGTGCCCGGCAGTTAGGGGGCAAACAGCAAACTGCGTCGGCGGTTGTAGCCCGGTTCATTATTTAGCGGTATTCGCCAGCGTGGCTGTTGTGCCTTTAGCCAGTCTTCGGCCTCGGGTAATGCCTGGCAATTTGCTTCAGGGTTGCTCCAGCGGCTCAAGTTGGCATGAGGGAAAGCATCGGCGAGGATCGCGTCGTAACGCCCTCCCTGCGGGCGAAGGTGAAACACGCTGGCTGGCACCTGACGGTAAGTCATTTCCCCTTTTCGACCTGTTCGACAACGGCCAGTTTAAAGAATAGAGGGTAATCACGTTGTATGCGCTTAACATATTGATTCATCACATTTTCCTCTACCTACGAGTTAAATGTGTCAACGCTATTTAGGACGGGGCACAGTTTACAAATAAAAAATCATTAAACCTGATTTTTCTAATTATTAGGAATTTGCCTGTGTTAATTGCGGTGTTCTGCATTTAGAGACACATAACACCACCAGATAAATATGATTTTACTACTCGTGCAAACCACACTCGCGCTTAAGCCCAAAGAAACGCGTCTCTTCTTCAGCCATGCCTTCTTCCCACTTACGCGTGGTGTGGGTATCGCCCACGGAAAGGTAGCCTTGATCCCACAACGGGTGGTATTTCAGGCCATTGGCGGTGAGGTATTGGTAAACCTGGCGGTTGTCCCAGTCGATGATCGGCAGGATTTTAAACACTTCACGCTGAATCGCCAGCACCGGTAAATGGGCACGGCTGCCCGATTGTTCACGGCGCAAACCAGCAAACCAGGTTTGCCCGTTGAGTTCACGCAGCGCACGGTTCATCGGCTCAACCTTGTTGATATCATTGTATTTCTCAATGCCTTCAACGCCCTGTTCCCACAGTTTTCCGTAACGCGCTTCCTGCCACGCGGCACTTTCCTTCGCGCTAAAGACTTGCAGATTCAGCTTCAGCTTATCGGTGAGTTCATCAATGAACTGGTAGGTTTCCGGGAACAGATAACCGGTGTCGGTGAGGATCACCGGAATATCCGGGAACTGTTGGGTGACCAGGTGCAAGGACACCGCAGCCTGAATCCCAAAACTCGAGGAGAGTACAAACTCACCAGGCAAGTTTTCCAGCGACCAGCTGACACGCTGTTCGGCGCTAAGTTTTTCAAGCTGGCTGTTGACCTCCGCCAGCGCCATGATGCGCTCGACTTTAGGGAGTTCGTTCAGCGCTTTTAGATCGAGTACAGGCATAGATACCTCGCTAAATAGTATTCCCTCTCCCTGGGGAGAGGGTTAGGGTGAGGGCGACCCATGGTCAAGTGCTGACGCACGTAGTAAGCCCAGACGCCCTCATCCCGGCCTTCTCCCCCAGGAGAAGGAGAAGAATAGTGCTAGTCCCACAAGTCCCGGGCCGGGTCCAGTACCGGGCGAATAATCCCGGCGCGGATGGTGAAATCACCGAAGCCTTCGTCAGCTTCACGCTCTTTCGCCCAGCGCCCGACCAACTCATCAATGGAGGCCAGAATTTCCGGCTCAGTGATGTTTTCACGGTACATGCGCGGGATACGCGTGCCGATGCGGTTACCGCCAATATGCAGGTTATAGCGGCCTGGCGCTTTGCCCACCAGGCCGATTTCCGCCAGCAGCGCGCGGCCACAGCCGTTCGGGCAGCCGGTAACACGCGTGACGATGTGTTCATCTGGCACCTGGTGTTTTTCCAGCACTTCTTCAACTTTAGTCACAAACTGCGGTAGGAAGCGTTCGGCTTCGGCCATCGCCAGCGGGCAAGTCGGGAAGGAAACGCAGGCCATTGAGTTTTCACGCTGTGGTTTCACCGCGTTCATCAGGCCGCTTTCTTTGGCGATCTTCTCGATAGCTGCTTTTTCACTGGCCGGTACACCAGCGACGATCAGGTTCTGGTTTGCCGTCAGGCGGAAGTCGCCTTTGTGGATCTTCGCGATCGCCATCAGGCCGGTTTTCAGCGGACGGTCCGGGTAGTCCAGGATACGGCCATTTTCGATAAACAGCGTCAGGTGCCATTTGTCGTCGATGCCTTTTACCCAGCCAATACGATCGCCACGTCCGGTAAATTCATACGCGCGAGTCGGCTCGAATTTGATGCCTGCGCGGCGTTCAACTTCGGCTTTAAACACCTCCACACCAACACGCTCAAGGGTGTATTTGGTCTTGGCATTTTTACGATCGGTACGGTTGCCCCAGTCGCGTTGTGTGGTGACAACGGCTTCCGCCACCGCCAGCGTGTGCTCAAGCGGAATGTAACCGAACTCGCTCGCGGTGCGGGCATAGGTTGCTTTGTTGCCGTGTTCGATGGACAAACCGCCGCCCACCAGCAGGTTGAAGCCCACCAGCTTGCCGTCTTTGGCAATGGCGATGAAGTTCATGTCATTGGCATGAAGATCGACGTCATTCTGCGGCGGTACCACCACCGTGGTTTTAAACTTACGCGGCAGATACGTTTCACCGAGGATCGGCTCTTCGTCGGTGGTGGCGACTTTCTCTTGATCCCACCAGATCTCGGCATAAGCACGGGTGCGCGGCAGCAAATGTTCAGAAAGCTTTTTCGCCCATTCGTACGCTTCCTGGTGCAGTTCAGACTCCACCGGGTTTGAGGTACACAGCACGTTGCGGTTCACGTCGTTAGCGGTTGCCAGCGCATCCAGCCCAACTTCGTGCAGCATTTCGTGTGCCGGTTTCACGTTCTTTTTCAGAATGCCGTGGAACTGGAAAGTCTGGCGGTTAGTCAGACGAATGCTGCCGTAAATGGTTTTATCTTCGGCAAATTTATCAATCGCACGCCATTGCTCGGTGGTGATAATCCCACCCGGCAGACGGCAGCGCAGCATCATCGCATGGCGCGGCTCGAGCTTTTGTTCTGCACGTTCCGCACGAATATCGCGGTCATCCTGCTGATACATGCCGTGAAAGCGGATCAGCAAAAAGTTGTCGCCTCTGAAGCCACCGGTCAGCCCGTCCTGCAAATCTTCTTTGATAGTGCCGCGCAGGTAATTGCTTTCGCGTTTCAGGCGCTCGGCGTCAGACAGTTTGCCTTCGACCACTAATGGTCCTGGGTGTTTTTCGCTCATTAGTAGACATCTCGCTGATAACGGCGCTCAACGCGCAGCTCACTTAAAAATTCATCGGCCGTTTCGGTATCCATGCCACCGAACTCGGCTACCACTTCCAGTAAAACCTGCTCAACGTCTTTAGCCATGCGATTCGCATCGCCGCAGACGTAAATGTGGGCACCTTCTTTAATCCAGCTCCACAGTTCCGCGCCTTTTTCGCGCAGTTTATCTTGTACGTATATTTTGTGTTGCTGGTCGCGAGACCAGGCCAGATCGATATTCGTCAGCAGGCCATCTTTGACGTAACGCTGCCATTCAACCTGATACAGGAAATCATCGGTAAAGTGCGGGTTGCCGAAGAACAGCCAGTTTTTACCGGTTGCCCCATCACTTTCACGCTGCTGCATAAAGGCACGGAATGGTGCGATGCCGGTGCCTGGGCCAATCATAATCACCGGCGTTTCTGGGTTGGCAGGCAGGCGGAAGTTATCGTTATGTTCGATGAACACACGTACTTCGCCATCTTCTCCAAGGCGGTCAGCAAGGTAACCAGAAGCACCGCCAGTACGGGCGCGGCCTTCGATGTCATAACGCACCACGCCAACGGTAATGTGCACTTCGCTTTCCGCTTCAGCCTGCGAAGAAGCAATCGAGTACAGGCGCGGCGTCAGCGGGCGCAGTAAATCAATCAGCTGCTCAGCAGTTAATTCCGCTGGCGCGTAACGCACCATGTCGACAATCGGCGTGTTGTGAGCAAAGTGCTGCAATTTGGTTTTATCACCCACCAGATCCAGCAACGCGGCGTTGCGGGTAACCTGCGCATACTTCTCAACGATGTTGGCGGTATTGATGGTCAGCTCGAAATGCCACTCCAGCGCTTCGCTCAGTGGCAAAGTTTTGCCATCGACAGTGACGCTTTCATCGCCTTTCAGCCACAGCAGTTCGACCAGCTCTTTCACCAATGCTTGATCGTTTTGGTACCAGACGCCCAGCGCATCCCCCGGCTGGTAACGCAAACCGGAATCACCCAGGTCAATCTCAAAGTGACGCACGTCTTTTTCAGAATCGCGACCGGTAATTTTCTGGTTAACCGCAAGCGTTGCGGTCAGCGGCGCTTCTTTGCTGTACGGGCTAGTGAAGATTTCGTTGGCAACGCCCGTGGCGGTGACTGCCGCTTGCGCCGGAGTTTCTGCCGGTACGCGGGATTTCAGAACGTCGACAATTTTTGCCCGCCACTGCGCGGCGGCTGGCTGGAATTCGACATCACAATCCACACGATCCAACAGGCGCTCACCGCCGAGTTCCGCGAGTTTGTTATCAAAATCTTTACCCGACTGGCAGAAGAACTCGTAAGAGGTGTCGCCAAGGCTAAAGACTGCAAACGCAGTGCCTGGCAGTTTTGGTGCCTTTTTCGAGAACAGGAATTTGTGCAACGCCACGGCTTCTTCCGGCGGTTCGCCCTCGCCTTGCGTTGAGGTGACAACAATCAGCAGTTTTTCCTGGGCAATTTGTTTGAATTTATAGTCGCCCGCGTTAACCAGGTTAACGTTTAGTTTAGCCGCCAGTAAATCGTCGCGCAGTTGTTCGCTGACGCGGCGCGCGTTACCGGTTTGCGATGCAGAAATCAGCGTAATGACCGGAACTTCAGCCGCAGCAGGTTGAGCTGCCGCAACAGTACCAGGTTGTTGATTAATCATTCCCCAGAAATAGCCGGATAACCAGGCCAGTTGAGTCTGCGAGAAATCTGTCGTCGCCGCCTGGAGGCGTGCCAGTTGCTCCGGGGTTAGCGGTAACAGTGCGGTCGGTGGGGCCTGAATTGTCATGCGTTGTGAGTTCCAGTAGCAAAAGATCCGTTTTTAATATCGAACGAATAAACGGGAATGGTGTAAGGGTAACCATCGCGATAATAACAATTAAAGAAGGGATAGAAATAACAAATAACCAAAACGACTAACCACTTTTACGGGTAATCCATAACGTTAAAAGTGATTAGTTAACTTAATGAAAAATAAAAGATAACAGAAAGAAAAATACTATCAGGGGGAGTTGGCACCCGCCTGGCAGGTATAGTTAATGCGTGAAATAGTCATTTCCTGTACTATGCCGCGGTTATTTTGTATGAAAGAGACTTAATTATGTCCACCACCCTGTTTAAAGATTTTACCTTCGAAGCCGCTCACCACCTGCCACATGTACCAGAAGGCCACAAATGCGGTCGCTTACATGGTCATTCATTTATGGTGCGCCTGGAAATCACTGGCGAGGTTGATCCGTATACCGGCTGGATTATGGATTTTTCTGAGCTGAAGGCGGCGTTTAAACCGACTTATGACAGGCTTGATCATTACTATCTGAATGATATTCCTGGGCTTGAGAATCCAACCAGCGAAGTGCTGGCAAAATGGATTTGGGACGAAATGAAGCCGCTTGTGCCGCTGCTAAGTTCAGTGATGGTGAAAGAAACCTGTACCGCCGGTTGCGTGTATAAGGGTTAAAAGAAAGGCACCGTAAAGGTGCCTTGAGACTGATGACAAACTTCTTCGTAGGTCAGATAAGCGCAGCGTCATCCGACACCACTGGCGTAAATGGTGGATGACGCTAACGCTTATCCACCCTACAAAACACATTTATCACCCTTTGTCAGCAATCTGAAGGCACCGTAGAGGTGCCTTTTTGGTTTTAAGCGATATTCAAATACTTATGCGTCTGCATTGAAAGCCGCCAGTTGCGGGCGATACAAGTTTCGATACACAGACGCGTCGCATCTTCTTTCTGGCTGATAGGCTGAAGCGCAATCACCCGTTTTTTATCGTCAACCAGGGTCGCTAACAGTTCATCCAGCGCTTCGATATCCCGCATACGCCCCACCGGATGTTTAATTTCATCGGCACGTTCTAAAGCCTGAGACAGTACGTCGTAACCACCACGCATATTCACTTTCGGGGAAACGGTCACCCAGGTTCCGGCAGTGCAACGCACTTCATGCGTGCCGCTGGTTTCAATCTGGCAGCTATAACCGTGGTGCTCAAACAGCGAGGTTAATGGCGTGAGATCGTGAATGCATGGCTCGCCGCCGGTAATTACCACATGGCGCGCGGTGTAATCCTGGCGCTGGAAAATCGCCAGCAAATCTTCAGGGCTAGCGTTGCCCCATTTGTCGCTTTCTTTGGTTTTAGCAAGGATGCTGAACAAAGAGACTTCACGATCCGCGAGTTTATCCCAGGTGTGTTTGGTATCGCACCACGCGCAGCCCACCGGGCAGCCTTGCAGGCGAATAAAAATGGCGGGCACACCAGTAAAATAGCCCTCCCCTTGCAGGGTCTGGAACATCTCGTTAATCGGATACTGCATAGTCTTCTCAAATAATGGGCGTAAAGAGTGATTATCGCAGAAGTGACGGTTGAGATCATGCGTAACGGTGTGACAGGCCCAATCAGGGGGAGACTGGGCCTGTCACTGCCATCACAACCTGGAAGTTGCAATGGCATTTACGAAGCGGCGTGTGATTTGCTGCGGGCGAGTAATCGCCCCGCCGACTACCACCGCATGAGCCCCGAGAGCCAGGCAATGCGCAGCCATTTCCGGCGTTTCCACATTCCCTTCAGCAATAACCGGCACATCGACCGCCGCCAGAACATCGCGCAAGAACTGGCAGCCATTCGTCGCCAGAATTTGCCCTTTCGTTTCAGCGGTATAACCATGTAGCGTGGTGCCAACACAATCAAAACCCAGTGCGGCGGCATCACGAGCTTCTTCAACGGTGGCAATATCCGCCATCAACAGCAACTGCGGATAACGCTGGCGAATTGCCGCCACCAGGCCGCGCAAGTCCAGTTGGCCAGGGCGTTCATGCCCGGTGCCATCCAGCGCAATCATCGCCGGGTTTGCGGCCATTAACTCATCCACCTCTTTGAGAGTTGGCGTGATGTAAACATCGCTGCCCGGATAATCACGTTTGATGATCGCAATCACCGGTAAATCAACCGTTTCCATGATTGTTTGAACGTCTGGCAAACTGTTGGCGCGAATCGCACAAGCGCCACCTTGTGCGGCGGCCAGCGCCATTTTCGACATAATAAACGAGCTGTGTAACGGTTCATTTTCCAACGCCTGGCAGGAAACAATCAGTTTTCCCTCAATCAGCGACAACATGGACGGTTTCATATGGCGAGAATCTCCTCTACTTCATTTTTAATAATCGTGACGTGCGGGCCGTAAATCACCTGTACGCCATTGCCGCGCTGGATAACGGCACGAGCGCCGGTCTCTTTTAATAGGGCTTCATCAACCAGTGAACCGTCATGTAACGTGACGCGCAGACGAGTGGCACAGCAATCAAGCTCGACAATATTCTCTTTGCCGCCCAACGCGATGATGACTTGCAACGGGCGCTCGCCTGCTGTGACCTGCACGCTTTCCGTTCCCGCATCTTCACGACCCGGCGTTTTGAAATTGAAGCGTGTAATCACGAAACGGAAGGTGAAGTAGTACAGGAAGAACCACGGAATACCGACGAGCGGGACGTACATCCAGTGGGTTTTAGCTTCGCCCTGCAACACACCAAACAGAATGAAATCAATAAAGCCGCCAGAGAATGTCTGGCCGATGGTGATGTGCAGCATGTGCGCCAGCATAAATGCCAGGCCATCGAACAACGCGTGGATCACGTACAACACCGGGGCGATAAACAGGAAAGAGAACTCGATAGGTTCGGTAATACCGGTTAAGAAAGAGGTCAACGCCGCAGAAAGTAACAGCCCCGCCACACGCTTGCGATTCTCAGGTTTCGCAGTGTGATACATCGCAAGGCACGCCCCCACCAGGCCAAACATCATGGTGATAAAGCGGCCAGACATGAAACGTGAAGTGCCGATGTAGAACTGCTGGGTGTTCGGGTCAGCCAACTGGGCAAAGAAGATGCGCTGTGTGCCTTCAACCAGTTGACCGTTAACCATCTCGGTACCGCCAAGCGCCGTCGTCCAGAATGGCAGGTAGAAGATATGGTGCAGACCGAATGGGCCGAGCATACGCAGCACGAAGCCGTAGATAAATGTCCCGAGGTAACCGGTGGCATCCACCAGGCCGCCCATGCCAAAAATGAGTTTCTGGAAATGCGGCCAAATGACGGTCATCGCCGCACCAACCAGGATAGCGACCAGCGAGCTGATTATCGGCACAAAACGTGAACCACCGAAGAAACCAAGGAATTGCGGTAGCGCGATTTTGTTATAGCGGTTATGCAGCAGTGAAGTGACGATACCGATGACCACGCCACCAAAAACGCCGGTTTCCAGCGTCTGGATACCTAATGCCATCCCCTGCCCGACCGCACCTGGATTGGTTGCCGCCAGTGTGCCGCTTAATGTCAGCAACGCATTGATGGTAGCGTTCATTACCAGATAAGCCAGTAATGCCGCCAGACCCGCTGTGCCTTTATCCCCTTTTGCCAGCCCTACAGACACGCCGACGGCAAATAACACCGCCAGGTTAGCAAACACGATTGAACCCGCACTCGCCATGATGGTGAAAATACCCTGCAACCAGGCGACATCCAGGAAGGGATAGGCCGCAACAGTATTGGGATTAGACAGCGCACCGCCAATCCCCAGCAACAGCCCGGCTGCCGGTAAAACGGCGATAGGTAACATGAACGACTTGCCAAAACGCTGGGCCTTTTCAAACCAGCCCCCTGAAGAGGTACCGCTAAAGATTGACATAAATTTTCTTCCTGCCAAATTATTGTGATGAAAATTATTACCATAATAAGATGTAGTGAGTGAAAATTTTCACCATCAATACGATCCACATCACAGTTAACCGAATCTGCTGGCACTGCGGGGCCGCTTTCCTCCACACTATGTCCAGTAATTAAGTAAGGCCGTGGGATGGGTCCGATGACAGAAAACGAAAATTTATTGCTGCACTTGCGTCAGGGTCTGCCAGGTTACAGCCCAACGTTACAAAAACTAGGCGAGTTCGTTCTTGGCGAGCCGCAGAAGGTGCTGTATCTGACCATCACCGAGCTGGCGCGTGAAAGTGAAACCAGCGAGGCCAGCGTCACTCGCCTGTGCCGCCATTTAGGCTGCAAGGGATATACCGAATTTAAGATGGCGCTGGCGCTGGATGTTCAGCAGCAGCAGCCTCCCGCTCCCGTGAGCGAAGACAGTATTGATGAGTTAATCGAAGAGTCTGTGCAGGCGCTGAGAGATACCGGGAAACTGCTCAATCGCGAGGTGCTGCAACAGGCGGGCATTGCCCTGCATCGTGCCACTTCGGTGCAAATTTATGGCGTTGCAGCCAGCGCAATTATGGGGGATTACCTGCATTACAAATTGCTGCGCTTAGGCAAACCTGCACAGTTGTTTAGCGATATGCACCGCGCAGCGATGAATGCAGCAACGCTTAGCGAGCGTGATCTGGTAGTGGTGATTTCGAGTTCCGGTTCCACCAAAGATTTAATGCATGTGGTGAAACTCGCCAAAAAGCGCCATGCCTGTGTGCTGCTGATTAGTAACACTTTGCGCAGCCCTCTCGCCGATCTTGCCGATCTGTTGCTGGTTGCCGCTAAACCAGAAGGCCCATTAAGCGCCGGTGCGTTAAACGCCAAAGTGGGAGCCATGTTGTTGGTGGAGGTACTGGTGGGAGAGCTGATTACTCACGATAACCAATACGCCGCCACGAGCCAGCAAACCGCCAGCGCCACGCTGCCATTGCTTATCTGATATCGGGTAATAAGCGCAGTGCCATCCGACAAACTGACGCAAATGGTGGATGGCGCTATCGCTTATCCACCCTACAAAACCGGTTTAGTGACCCACGGGTTGAGCAGGCCGGTGTCGCAGAAGGTATCGACGTGAAGTGGAAGTCCGTCGGTGGTGGCTCTGATGTTAACCATACGGCAGAGTTGGGTATCCCTTCTCTGGACGGTTTCGGGCCAATAGGTGCCGGTTTCCACAGTACGTCAGAGTATCTGGAACTGGATAGCATTGAGCCAAGAATCCGTCTGCTTAAGCGGGTGATTCAGTCGCTTTAAAAAACCAATGGCCGGGGTTTCCCGGCCACTTTTAGCTAATCACATAGCTTACTTTTTGGTTTTAAAATCAATCACCATGCGGCCTTTGATTTTACCGTCTTCCATTTCTTTGAAGATAGCATTGATATCTTCAAGTGGACGCATGGTCACTTTAGGAACCACTTTTCCTTCGGCAGCAAACTGGAAGGCTTCAGCTAAATCATGGCGCGTTCCAACCAAAGAACCGACGACTTCGATACCATCAAGTACCAGACGTGGAATGTTCAGGCTCATGGATTCTGATGGTAAACCGACCGCAACGATACGCGCACCCGCACGAACAGCATCTACCGCAGAGTTGAATGCCGCTTTCGCCACCGCAGTCACTACCGCAGCATGGGCACCGCCTACTTTTTCCTGGATGACTTTTGCCGCATCTTCATTGCGTGAGTTGATGACCAAATCCGCGCCACACTCTTTGGCGAATTCGAGCTGTGCATCATTGACGTCGATGGCAATGACTTTGGCATTAAAGACGTTTTTAGCGTATTGCAGCGCGAGGTTGCCAAGGCCGCCAAGGCCATAAATCGCAATCCACTGCCCCGGTTTGATATGCGAGACTTTCACCGCTTTGTAAGTGGTGACACCAGCACAAGTCACGCTGCTGGCCGCCGCAGATTCAAGTCCATCAGGGACTTTTACCGCGTAATCGGCAACGACAATGCACTCTTCAGCCATGCCACCATCGGCGGTATAACCCGCGTTGGTGACGCTGCGACACAGAGTTTCATTGCCAGTATTACAGTATTCACAGTTGCCGCAGCCGCGGAAGAACCAGGCAACGCTTGCGCGGTCGCCCACTTTCAGGGAAGTCACCCCTGGGCCAACTGTTTTCACTACGCCAATGCCTTCATGCCCCAGCGTAATGCCTGTTACATCACCAAAATCTCCATTTTTCACATGTAAATCGGTATGGCATACGCCACAGCATTCCATTGTCAGCAATGCTTCGCCGTGTTTAAGGGCTCGAACAGGTTTGTCGATGATCCCTACAGAGTGATCTTTATTAACAACTGCTGCTTTCATGTCGGTCTCCTGACCTGTGAGTGAAAAGTCCCCGTAAGCCTGGTCGACAGGTGGGGGATCTGCAAACTCTACTAGTGAGATCGGCTATATGTTGTTCAGGAGCCAGCAAAAATAGAAATAAAAAAACCCGCCGAAGCGGGTTTTTTGTAAGAATTTAAAGCAGTAACGAATTACTGACCTTTAACTTCTTTCAGACCGTTGAACGGAGCTGGTGTGCCCGCAGCAGCCAGAGCTTCTTCAATACGAATCAGCTGGTTGTACTTAGCAACACGGTCAGAACGGCTCATAGAACCAGTTTTGATCTGGCCTGCAGCAGTACCAACAGCCAGGTCAGCGATGGTAGCGTCTTCAGTTTCGCCTGAACGGTGAGAGATAACTGCAGTGTAGCCAGCATCTTTCGCCATTTTGATCGCAGCCAGAGTTTCGGTCAGAGAACCGATCTGGTTGAATTTGATCAGAATGGAGTTAGCGATACCGTTGTCGATACCTCTTTTCAGGATTTTGGTGTTAGTTACAAACAGATCGTCACCAACCAACTGGATTTTGTCGCCCAGAACTTTAGTCTGGTGTGCGAAACCATCCCAATCAGACTCGTCCAGACCGTCTTCGATAGAAACGATTGGGTACTGTTTGGTCAGATCTTCCAGGAATGCAGTGAATTCTTCAGAGGTGAAAGCTTTGTTGCCTTCGCCAGCCAGAACGTATTTACCGTCTTTGTAGAATTCAGAAGCAGCACAGTCCATAGCCAGAGTAATGTCTTTACCCAGCTCGTAACCTGCAGCTTTAACCGCTTCAGCGATTACAGCCAGTGCTTCAGCGTTGGAACCCAGGTTTGGCGCATAGCCACCTTCGTCACCAACAGCAGTACCCATGCCTTTAGATTTCAGAACTTTAGCCAGGGTATGGAAAACTTCAGAACCCATACGGATGGCTTCTTTCAGGTTTTTCGCACCAACTGGTTGAATCATGAACTCTTGGATATCAACGTTGTTATCAGCGTGCTCGCCGCCGTTGATGATGTTCATCATAGGCAGTGGCATAGAGAATTTGCCTGGAGTGCCGTTCAGTTCAGCGATGTGTGCATACAGCGGCAGGCCTTTAGAGGCAGCAGCAGCTTTAGCAGCAGCAAGAGAAACAGCCAGGATTGCGTTAGCACCGAAGTTAGATTTGTTTTCGGTACCGTCCAGGTCGATCATGATTTTATCGATGTTAGCCTGGTCTTTCGCATCTTTACCAGTTACAGCCGCAGCGATCGGGCCATTAACTGCAGCAACGGCTTTCAGAACGCCTTTGCCCAGGAAGCGAGATTTGTCGCCATCGCGCAGTTCCAGCGCTTCGCGGGAACCAGTTGAAGCACCTGATGGTGCAGCAGCCATACCTACGAAACCGCCTTCCAGATGAACTTCAGCTTCAACAGTCGGGTTACCACGGGAGTCGATGATTTCACGACCGATGACTTTAACGATTTTGGACATTAGATTTTCCTCAGTACAAGTTAAACTAAAACTCCAGACAAACAACGCGCGAAACATTCGCGCGTTGTCGTTCTAACTTTCTGCTTACTTTTCCTGGCGCTTCTGGTACTCACCTGCAGCTTTCACAAAGCCTGCAAACAGTGGGTGGCCATCACGCGGAGTCGAAGTAAATTCCGGGTGGAACTGGCAAGCAACAAACCACGGATGATTTGGTACTTCGATGATTTCTACCAGTTGGTCATCACCGGAACGGCCCGCAACGCGCAGACCTGCTGTTTCAATTTGTTTCAACAACATGTTGTTGACTTCATAACGATGGCGATGACGCTCAGTAATTGTCGGTTCACCGTACATCTGGCGCACCAGACTACCATCGGTCAACTGACACTGCTGGCCACCAAGACGCATGGTGCCGCCCAAGTCGCTCTTTTCAGTACGAACTTCAACGTTACCTTCTTCGTCTCGCCACTCGGTGATTAAGGCAACCACCGGGTATTTACAGTCTGGCACAAATTCAGTTGAGTTGGCGTTAGCCATACCTGCAACGTTTCGTGCGAACTCGATCAGCGCCACTTGCATACCTAAGCAAATACCCAGATACGGAATGTTCTGTTCACGAGCATAGCGCGCGGTGGCGATTTTGCCTTCCACACCACGGTAACCGAAACCGCCAGGGATAAGGATAGCATCCAATCCCTTCAGCATTTCTTCAGCACCGCGAGTTTCAACATCCTGCGAGTCAATCAGCTTGATGTTAACGGTCAGACGATTTTTCAAACCACCGTGTTTCAGCGCTTCAATCACAGATTTGTAGGCATCTGGCAGTTCAATGTACTTGCCGACCATACCAATCGTAACTTCGCTTGTCGGATTCGCTTCTTCGTAAATAACTTGTTCCCATTCGGACAAGTTAGCTTCAGGAACGTTCAAGCTGAATCGTTTACAAATATAATCGTCCAGCCCCTGTGATTTCAACAGGCCTGGAATTTTATAGATAGAATCGACATCTTTCAGAGAAATAACCGCTTTCTCCGGGACGTTACAGAACAATGCAATTTTCGCACGTTCATTTGCCGGAACCACGCGGTCAGAGCGGCAGATCAGCACATCTGGCTGAATACCGATGGAAAGCAGTTCTTTTACGGAGTGTTGAGTCGGTTTAGTTTTCACTTCACCGGCAGCGGCCATGTATGGCACCAGAGTCAGGTGCATATACAGCGTGTGCTCACGACCCACTTCGACAGCCATCTGGCGAATCGCTTCGAGGAACGGCAGGGATTCGATATCACCTACAGTACCGCCGATTTCAACCAGAACAACATCGTAGCCTTCGCCACCTTCAAGGATGCGTTCTTTGATAGCGTTCGTGATGTGTGGAATAACCTGGACTGTCGCGCCCAGATAGTCGCCACGGCGTTCTTTACGCAGAACATCTGAGTAGATACGGCCAGTGGTGAAGTTGTTACGACGCGTCATTTTGTTGCGAATGAAACGCTCGTAGTGACCTAAATCCAGGTCGGTTTCAGCGCCGTCTTCTGTAACGAACACTTCCCCATGTTGAATAGGGCTCATGGTACCCGGATCGACGTTGATGTACGGATCGAGTTTCATGATGGATACGTTGAGGCCACGGGCTTCGAGAATAGCTGCGAGGGAGGCTGCGGCAATGCCTTTACCCAGAGAGGAAACGACCCCGCCGGTCACAAAAATATAGTTCGTTGTCATGCTGAACCTGAGAAGTTAGGTTTAAAGACGATGGGAGTACCAGGACGGGAAAGTAGTATACCCGAACAGTATCGGCGCCACAAACTTTCATTCTGTCTGCAAAGCCCTGACCTCGCACTTTGTCAGGGCACTGAAAATAGCCCGTCTGGAATAAATGTTTTTGACGTAAATCAATCGCTTGTTAAATTGAAATTGCCATTAAATGTGTTTGACCACAAAAACGCGTTAAATTTCAGTTTCCTGGCGTTTAACTTCTTGCCAGACTTCTTCCATGATTTCCAGGTCAACACCGGTCATTGTCAGGCCCCTGGCGGCGATAATCTGTTCCACCTGGCGGAAACGGCGCTCGAATTTCAGATTAGCTTTTTGCAAAGCAGTCTCCGCTTTGGTGCCTAAATGGCGCGCAAGATTAACGGTCGCGAACAATAAATCACCGACTTCTTCTTCCAGTTTCGCTTCGTCAACGACAACCTGTTTTGCCTCAAACATCACTTCGTCGATCTCTTCATAGACTTTGTCTAACACAGGGCCAAGAGTGCTCCAGTCGAAGCCAACGGTTGAGCATCGCTTTTGGATTTTGTGCGCACGCATCAAAGCAGGTAAGGAATGAGGAATATCATCGAGCGCAGAATGTTGCGCCTTTTCAGCACGCTCATCGCTTTTGATTTGTTCCCAGCGAGCCAGCACTTCGGTGCTGTTTTCAGCAATAGCATCAGCAAAGATATGTGGGTGGCGACGTTCAAGTTTGTCACTGATGGCTTCGCAGATATCATCGAAATTAAAGCGCCCTTCTTCCTGAGCCATTTGCGCGTAAAACACCACCTGGAACAGTAAATCGCCCAGTTCACCGCGCAAATCATCAAAATCTTCGCGGTTGATGGCGTCGAGCACTTCGTAGGTTTCTTCCAGGGTATAGGGTGCGATAGTGGCGAAGGTTTGTTCTTTATCCCACGGACAACCCGTTTCCGGATCGCGCAGGCGCTTCATGATATTCAGCAGGCGGGTAATTTGAGTCATTAGGAATCCTTACAAATAAAAACAACCCTCACCCTGGCCCTCTCCCTGATAGAGAGGGAACGATCTTTTCTCCCTCGCCCCAAAGGGGCGAGGGTCGGGGTGAGGGGCAATAAATCAGCCGTGCAAACGCTTCGCGTCGATGATATCCGGCACCTGGTTCAATTTACCCAGTACACGGCCTAATACCTGCAGGTTGTAGATTTCGATATTCATGTCGATGGTCGCCAGTTGCTGTTTGGTATCGCTACGGCTTGCAACACCCAAAACGTTGACCTTTTCGTTCGCCAGAATGGTGGTGATGTCTCGCAACAGGCCGCTACGGTCATTAGCCGTCACACGCACCACCAGCGAATAACCACTGGAATAGCTTTCCCCCCAAACCGCATCAACAATACGTTCTGGCGCATGGGATTGCAGTTCCGCCAACTGGTCGCAGTCTGCACGGTGAATAGAGATCCCACGCCCCTGTGTAATGAAGCCGACGATTTCGTCGCCAGGAATCGGCTGGCAGCAACGTGCAATGTGGTGCATCAGATTGCCAACCCCTTCCACCACCACACGGCCATTATCTTTGCTGCGCGATTGTGGCGTGTGGGTCTTTTGCTTCAGTTGACGAAGAGCTTGCTCATCCTGTTCAGCTGCAGTCGGCTTATTAAACTGCGATTGCAGGTAGTTACTCATCTGGTTAAGACGAATATCACCGCCGCCAATCGCCGCTAGCAACTCTTCAACTTCATTGAAGTTATAACGTGGCAGCAACGATTTTTCGGCTTCTTTCAGGCTGATACCCAGATGCTCAATTTCATCATCAAGGATTTGGCGCCCGGCCAGTATGTTTTTGTCACGGTCCTGTTTACGGAACCAGTTGTGGATTTTCGCGCGGCCCCGGCTGGTAGTAATGTAACCGAGGTTTGGGTTCAGCCAGTCACGGCTTGGGTTCGGCTGTTTCTGAGTGATAACTTCAATCTGATCGCCCATTTGCAGCTGATAGGTAAACGGCACAATGCGGCCACCTATTTTCGCGCCGATACAACGGTGCCCAACATCACTGTGAATGTGGTAGGCAAAGTCCAGTGGCGTGGAACCGGCAGGCAAGTCCACTACGTCACCTTTCGGGGTAAACACATACACGCGGTCATCAAACACCTGACTGCGCACTTCATCCAGCAACTCGCCGGAGTCGGCCATTTCTTCTTGCCAGGCAATCAGTTTACGCAGCCACGCAATGCGGTCTTCGTGGCCCGAACTGCCGCTTTTGGCATTACCCTCTTTGTACTTCCAGTGGGCAGCAACCCCCAGTTCCGAGTCTTCATGCATCTGCTTGGTTCGGATCTGGATTTCAATAGTTTTGCCATTTGGCCCCAACACCACGGTGTGAATCGACTGATAACCGTTGGGTTTCGGGTTGGCGACGTAATCGTCAAACTCGTCGGGCATATGGCGATAATGGGTGTGCACGATGCCGAGTGCCGCGTAGCAATCCTGTAAACGCTCCGCCACCACGCGCACCGCACGCACATCAAACAGCTCGTCAAAGGCGAGGGATTTTTTCTGCATCTTGCGCCAGATGCTGTAGATGTGTTTCGGGCGGCCATACACTTCAGCCTTCACGCCCTCTTCTTTCATCGATTTACGCAACGCACTGACAAACTCGTCGATGTAATGCTCACGGTCGATACGACGCTCGTGCAGCAATTTCGCGATACGTTTGTATTCATCGGGATGCAAATAGCGGAAGCAGTAGTCTTCCAGCTCCCATTTGAGCTGGCCAATGCCCAGGCGGTTGGCAAGCGGCGCATAGATATTGGTGCACTCTTTTGCCGCCAGAACGCGTTCGTCTTCCGGCGCATCTTTCACTTCACGCAGGTGAGCGATGCGTTCTGCGAGTTTAATCACCACGCAGCGGAAATCGTCCACCATCGCCAGCAACATGCGACGCACGTTATCAACCTGTTCAGCAGAGACTGAATCGGTATGTGCGGCTTTTAGCTGGCGAATGGCGGCCATGTCGCGCACGCCGTGAATCAGCGTGACGACCTGGCTATCGATGCTTTCGCGCATCACCTCTTCGGTGACCACGCCCGCGTCGGCAAGAGGGAACAGCAAGGCGGCTCGCAGCGTATCGTTGTCCATGCTCAGCATCGACAGGATTTCGACCATTTCAACGCCGCGCCACAACAGCAACTCCGCGTCAGGATGGCCTTTAGTTTGTTGCTCGCAATACCGCCAGGTTTCGGCTAAGCGTTCACATGACTGCTGGTTGGTGATCCCGAGACTAGCAATCCATCTATCGGGCGCAAATTCGCCAGCTTTATTGAGATGTGCACTTCTTACCGCAACCATTGTCCGTCCTCTTCGGTGGGGCTTGAATCATTCACACGACTTGATCCAAATACTTAATTTCGCTCAAACAGCGCCATCGACTCCAGATGCCCGGTATGCGGGAACATGTCCAGCATTGCCAATTGGCGCAGTTGATAACCCGCTGCCAGCAATGCCTTGCTATCACGGGCAAGTGTTGTCGGATTACATGAAACATAGACCACTCGCTTAGGAGCAAGTGCGATCACGTGTTGCATGACGCCTGGTGCACCCGCTCGTGCGGGGTCGAGCAATATTTTGTCAAAACCCTGGGCAGCCCAGGGTTGACGAGTCACATCATCTTCCAGGTTTTCATGGAAGAATGTGACATTTTTCAGCGAATTATATCGAGCATTATATTCACCTTTCGCCACTAGCGCAGCAACGCCTTCCACTCCAACGACACTTTCAGCGCGGGTTGCGAGCGGGAGCGTAAAGTTTCCCATTCCGCAGAACAGGTCCAGCACGCGGTCAGTTGGCTGAATATCCAGCCATTCAATAGCACGCGCAACCATTTGCTGGTTCACACCATCGTTCACCTGAATGAAATCGCGCGGACTGAACGTTAAGCGTAGCCCGTCTGAATGATAACAAGGCTCGTCCTCACCCAGCGCCGTGAGTGTCTCACTGTCCGGCGCTAAAAACAGCGCGACGCCAGTAGAATGCGAAAAGCGTTCCAGTTTTTGCCTGTCGTCGTCATTTAGTGCATCTAAATGACGCAACACCATCAGCGGGCCATTATCTGCAAGTACCAGTTCAACATGGCCTAAACGACGCACCGCTTTTAATGTTGATAAACATTGGTGCAAAGGTTCCAGCAATGCCTCAAGTTGGGGTTCCAAAACAGGGCAATGGTGAATATTCACCAGTTCACTGTCTTGCGACTTGCGAAATCCCATCTGTAAGGTTTGTGTTTTAGGCAGGTAATTCAACCCCAAGCGCGCACGGCGACGATAACCCCATGGCGAACCAGAAATTATTTCGTTGACCACCGCAGGGGTTTCACGCGTCCCCATCATGCGGGCAAGCGCACGGGATTTTGCTTGCTGCTGTAATTCGATGCTGGCATGTTGCTGCTGGCACCCTCCGCAAATGCCAAAGTGCGGACAACGCGGTGCAACACGTTGCGGGCTATCATTTAAACGTCGCTTAACTTTAGCCTGTGCAAAGTTACGTTTGTCATCAGTAACCGTGACTTCGACCTGTTCGCCGGGCAGTGCACCCTGGATAAAAAGCGCTTTACCGTTATGGCGGGCAACGCCCTGACCAAACGGATCAAGGTCGTTAACCGTCACGCTTATGATTTGACGAGTCGTAACCCGTCGCTTTGCAGAGTAGAATTGCGCCATGAGCCTGTATGCTCTCTCAAAATATTAACTATTGCTTCAATTGTCCCATATCGGAACCCCATGACCAACTACAGCCTACGCGCACGTATGATGATCCTGATTCTGGCACCGACATTAATGATCGGTTTATTGCTCAGTATCTTTTTTGTCGTCCATCGCTACAACGACTTGCAGCGTCAGCTCGAAGACTCGGGTGCCAACATTATCGAGCCGCTGGCAGTTGCCAGCGAATATGGCATGAGTTTCCATAGCCGCGAATCGATACGCCAGTTGGTCAGTGTGTTGCACCGCCGCCACTCCGATATTGTGCGGGCAATTTCAGTATTCGATGAAAACAACAAGCTGTTTGTCACCTCGAATTATCAGTTAAATGCTTCGGTACTGAAGCTACCAAACCATGAAAAACCGCCGCACAGCCTGAGCATTTCACGCCACGGTGATTCAATCATTCTGCGTACACCCATTATTTCTGAAAGTTATTCACCAGACGAATCTGAAGTGACCGATGCTAAGCCTGCGGGCAATTCGCTCGGCTATGTCGCGATTGAGCTCGACCTGAAATCGGTGCGTTTGCAGCAATACCGGGAAATTTTTATCTCGACGTTGATGATGTTGTTCTGCGTTGGCATTGCCATGCTGTTCGCTTATCGCCTGATGCGCGATGTCACAGGGCCAATCCGTAACATGGTGAATACCGTTGACCGGATACGCCGCGGTCAACTCGATAGCCGCGTCGAAGGTTTCATGCTCGGCGAATTGGATATGCTGAAAAACGGTATCAATTCGATGGCGATGTCGTTGACCGCCTATCACGAAGAGATGCAGCACAATATTGACCAGGCCACTTCTGACCTGCGCGAAACACTTGAGCAGATGGAAATCCAGAACGTTGAACTGGATCTCGCCAAGAAACGCGCGCAGGAAGCCGCACGTATTAAGTCTGAATTCCTCGCCAATATGTCGCACGAACTGCGCACGCCGCTCAATGGGGTGATTGGCTTTACTCGTTTGACGCTGAAAACAGATTTGAATGCCACCCAGCGCGACCATCTGTATACCATCGAACGTTCAGCCAATAACCTGCTCACCATCATCAATGACGTGCTGGACTTCTCCAAACTGGAAGCGGGTAAACTGATTCTGGAAAGCATTCCATTCCCGCTGCGTAATACTCTCGATGAAGTCGTGACATTGCTGGCGCATTCAGCCCATGACAAAGGTCTGGAGCTGACGCTGAACATTAAAAACGATGTGCCGGATAACGTGATTGGCGACCCACTGCGCTTGCAGCAAGTAGTGACCAACCTGGTGGGGAATGCGATTAAGTTTACCGAGAACGGCAATATTGATTTGGTGGTCGAGAAGCGCTCGCAAGGAAACAATAAAGTCCAGGTTGAGATGCGCATTCATGATACCGGTATTGGTATTCCTGAACAGGAACAGTCGCGTCTGTTCCAGGCATTTCGTCAGGCTGATGCCAGTATTTCACGGCGTCATGGTGGCACCGGGCTGGGGCTGGTTATCACTCAGAAATTGGTCAGTGAAATGGGCGGGGATATCTCGTTCCATAGCCAGCCAAATCAAGGTTCTACTTTCTGGTTTTATATCAATCTGGACCTGAACTCTAACGCGGTGCTGGACGGTTATTCGACCGAGAATCTGGCGGGCAAACGCATCGCTTATATCGAACAAAATGCTTCTGCGGCACAAAGCACGCTCAACATTTTAGCCAATACGCCGCTTGAGGTGGTGTATAGCCCAACGTTTACCGCCCTCGCCGAAGCGCACTACGACATTATGCTGCTCGGTATGCCGGTCACCTTCCGTGACACGCTATCCATTAAAAATCCAAAACTGGCGAAAGCCGTCACCATGACAGACTGCCTGATTCTGGCTCTGCCAAGCCATTGCCAGATTGATGCTGAATCGCTTAAAAAAGAAGGCGTTGCTGCTTGCTTACTGAAACCGGTCACCGCACCGCGTCTGCTGCCGCTGTTGGCTGAGCACATCTTCAATGCGCACCCGGCACTGGCTGATAACATTGAGAACAAAAAATTACCGCTGACGGTTATGGCCGTTGATGACAACCCTGCCAACCTAAAACTGATCGGCGCATTGCTCGATGATCATGTGCAAAACGTTGAGCTGTGTGGCAGCGGTTTACAAGCCATTGAGCGGGCAAAACAGATGCAGATAGACATCATTCTGATGGATATTCAGATGCCTGAGATGGATGGTATTCGCGCCTGCGAAGTCATTCGTCAATTGCCACACCACCAGCAAACGCCGGTTATCGCGGTAACGGCACACGCCATGGCAGGGCAAAAAGAGAAGCTGCTAAGCGCGGGTATGAACGACTATCTTGCCAAGCCAATCGAAGAGAAAAAGTTGTATAGCCTGCTGTTACGTTATCAGCCGGGGGCGATTGCCGCACCTGTGCTGGTGGCGAATGTCGATTCTGCTGCGCAAACTAGTAGCCCAAACCAGACTCTTGATTGGCGACTTGCATTGCAACAAGCCGCCAACAAGCCAGATCTGGCGCGCGATCTCCTCCAGATGCTGCTGGCATTCTTACCTGAAGTCCGCAATACCGTTGAAGAACAACTGGTCGGGGAAAACCCGCAGGAGTTGGTTGATATCATTCATAAACTTCACGGAAGTTGTAGCTACAGCGGTGTGCCACGGTTGAAAAACCTCTGCCTGACGCTGGAACATGAACTGCGCAGTGGCGTGAAGCCAGAAGATCTGGAGCCTGAACTCTTTGAGCTACTCGATGAGATGAATAATGTCTCGAAAGAAGCCCAACGGATGTTCGGTTAGGCGCCGTGTGGGTGATTGATGTCGAATATCGCTAATCCGACCAGGGCGGATTCAGAAGGTTTTGTGTTTACCTATCGCAATGGTTGCCGCGATATTTCGTGCAGCCATTCGCAGATTATCTCCGGCTTCGTTCAATGCTTCATCCAGCGTACAAATGCGATACAACACGCTGAAAACTGCATCCAGGCCATGGCCGTACACCACGGCTACATCTGGCGTTAAACTTCCGGCAATCCCAATAACCGGGATATTATAGCGCTTCGCTACTTTTGCCACGCCGATCGGCACTTTGCCATGAATTGACTGGCTATCAATACGGCCTTCTCCGGTAATCACCAGATCTGCATCACGCACCAGTTCATCTAGTTTCAACGCTCTAGTGACTATCTCAATACCTTGTTGCAATTGCGCACCGCAGAAAGCAAAAAGTGCCGCGCCCATACCTCCCGCCGCACCGCCACCGGAAAGCGTCATGACGTCAATATCGAGATCACGGGAAATGATTTTTGCGTAGTGCTCCAGCGCCTGGTCGAGCTTAGTGACCATTTCAGGAGTGGCGCCTTTTTGTGGGCCAAATACCGCCGACGCCCCTTCCTTGCCGGTCAACAGGTTAGTGACATCACACGCAACTTCGATACGACACGCTTTCAGCCGTTTATCCAGCCCGGAAATATCAATAGAAGCCAGGCGCGCAACTTCCCGGCCTCCCAGTCCCAATGGCTCGCCGTCGCTGTCGAGCAAACGCGCGCCCAGCGCCTGTACCATGCCGATACCACCGTCGTTGGTAGCGCTGCCGCCAATCCCAATCAGGATACTTTGCACGCCGCTGTCGAGCGCATAACGAATCAACTCACCCGTTCCCCACGACGTGGTATTCATCGGGTTACGCAGTTCAGGTGCAACTTGCTCCAGACCACTCGCCGCTGCCATTTCGATAAAGGCTTGCTGCCGGTCGCCTGAAATTCCATAAAAAGAGTGGATAGGGTCACCCAGTGGCCCAGTGACATCCACTTCAATGATGTCACCGTTTGTTGCGGCCACCATCGCCTCAACAGTCCCTTCCCCCCCATCAGCGATGGGTAACTTCACATAGCAGGCTTCAGGGAAGATTTCCCGAAACCCTGCTTCAATCTGTGTCGCTACTTCCAGAGCACTGAGGCTCTCCTTGTATGAATCTGGTGCGATTACAATTTTCATGTGCCTTCCGTCGGATGTCGCTACGCTAATCCAACCTACAAAATCTCTTTTGTAAGAAGGATTAGCTATAGTCTAACGCACCATGCAAGGTCGTTTATTATTGAAAGTCCATTGTGGGATCAAGTACTGCATAGCCATTGCGTCATCGCGCGCGCCCAGACCATGTTGCTGATAAAGCTCGTGCGCTTTCATCACTTGATCCATATCCAACTCCACACCCAGGCCAGGGGTAGTTGGCACCTGCACCATACCGCCTTTAATTTCGAAAGGCTGTTTTGTCAGGCGCTGATTGCCTTCCTGCCAAATCCAGTGCGTGTCGATCGCGGTGACTTTACCAGGTGCTGCGGCGGCGACATGGGTGAACATTGCCAGCGAAATGTCGAAGTGGTTGTTGGAATGCGAGCCCCAGGTCAGGCCAAATTCGTGGCACATCTGCGCGACACGTACCGAACCTTGCATGGTCCAGAAATGCGGGTCAGCCAGCGGAATATCGACTGATTGCAACGAAAGCGTGTGGCCCATCTGACGCCAGTCGGTGGCAATCATATTGGTTGCGGTCGGCAGACCAGTCGCACGGCGGAATTCAGCCATAATTTCACGGCCTGAATAACCTTGTTCCGCGCCGCACGGATCTTCTGCATACGCCAGCACACCCCGCAGTTGCTTGCCAATGCTAATCGCTTCGTCAAGCGACCAGGCACCGTTCGGGTCCAGCGTCACACGCGCTTGTGGGAAACGTTTTGCCAGCGCGGTCACCGCTTCGGCTTCTTCGCTACCGGCTAATACGCCACCTTTAAGTTTGAAGTCATTGAAACCATATTTTTCATAGGCCGCTTCTGCCAGGCGCACCACTGAATCGGGCGTCATCGCTTCATCGTGGCGAATGCGATACCAGTCGCATTTCTCATCGGGCTGGCTCTGATAAGGCAATGGCGTTTGTTTGCGGTTGCCCACGAAGAACAGATAACCCAACATTTCGACTTCGCTACGCTGTTGCCCATCGCCGAGTAAAGATGCCACATTCACGCCCAAATGCTGCCCAAGCAAATCCAACATGGCCGATTCAATACCCGTCACCACGTGAATGGTGGTGCGTAAATCAAAGGTCTGTAACCCACGGCCACCGGAATCACGGTCGGCAAATTCTGCACGCACCAGGTTGAGGATATTCTTGTATTCGCCCAGAGTTTTGCCAATCACCAACGCGGCGGCTTCTTCAAGGGTCTGACGGATTTTCTCGCCACCCGGAATTTCACCCACGCCGGTATGGCCTGAGTTATCTTTGATAATCACAATATTACGGGTGAAGAATGGCGAGTGCGCACCGCTGAGGTTCATCAGCATACTGTCGTGACCCGCAACAGGAATAACCTGCATTGCGGTGACTTTTGGGGTAGAGGTTGTCATGTTATTTATTCCTTTTCATCAAGATGGATGAGTTGCGGCCAAATGCCGGGCGTTTACGATCAAACTTCCAGCCAGGCACCAGATATTGCATTGCCGTCGCGTCATTGCGCGAACCACCCGGAAGGGATTTATACACTTCATGGGCTTTCTGCACCTGTTCCCAGTCTAGTTCCACACCTAATCCAGGAGCGTCCGGAACAGCAATTTTGCCGTTAACGATTTGCAGTGGTTTTTTCGTCAGGCGTTGGTCACCTTCCTGCCAAATCCAGTGCGTGTCGATGGCGGTCGGTTTGCCAGGCGCCGCTGCGCCAACGTGGGTAAACATCGCCAGTGAGATGTCGAAATGATTATTGGAATGGCAACCCCACGTCAGGCCCCATTCATCGCACATCTGCGCCACACGAACAGCACCGCTGAGCGTCCAGAAATGTGGGTCGGCTAACGGGATATCGACGGCATTGAGCATTATTGCGTGGCTCATTTCACGCCAGTTGGTGGCAATCATATTGGTCGCCACCGGTAAACCTGTGGCACGGCGGAATTCAGCCATGATCTCGCGTCCGGAATAACCTTGCTCCGCACCACAGGGATCTTCAGCGTAGGTCAGCACATCGCTCATGCCTTTGCACAACGCGATGGCTTCATCGAGTAGCCATGCGCCGTTCGGATCAACGGTAATTCGTGCATCCGGGAAACGCTTTTTCAGTGCACTTGCGGCATCCAGTTCTTGCTCGCCAGGCAGTACACCGCCTTTGAGTTTGAAATCTTTGAATCCATAACGGTCATGCGCAGCTTCTGCAAGCCGCACAATCGACTCGCTACCCAACGCTTCCTGATGGCGTAACTCGTACCAGTCGTGACGGGCATGTTGCCCTTCCAGATACGGTAAATCAGTTTTGTTGCGATCGCCGATATAGAACAGGTAACCCAGCACAGTGACTTCATCGCGCTGTTTGCCAGGCCCTAATAGCTCACAAACCGGGACATTCAACGCCTTGCCGAGTAAGTCGAGCAGTGCGGCTTCCAGCGCCGCCACTGCATTTACTCGTAATTCAAACGTCCATGCACCTTTACCGAAGGTATCGAAATCCGCTGCCTGGTTACCCTGGTGGACGTTTTGCACCACGCGATTCATTCGCGCAACTTCTTGCCCGACGACCTGCGGTATCGCATCCACCAGCGTCTGATAAATCACTTCGCCGCCTGGCGCTTCACCCACACCGGTATGCCCGGCGTTATCAGTGAGCACCACAATATTACGGGTGAAAAAGGCGCCGTGCGCACCGCCAATATTCAGCAGCATGCTGTCATTCCCCGCCACCGGAATGACTTTCATATCAGTAATAATCGGGCTTGCCTGAGTATTCATGATGATTGCCCTACCGTGACAGGTTTCAGTTCAACACGTTTGATATCGCCAACAATGACCAGGTAGCTCAGTACCGCGATAACTGCGTGAACCCCAACGTAGATCAGCGCGCCGTTAAATGAACCGGTTGTGCCGACAATGTAACCGATAGCAATTGGCGTCACGATGCCGGAGACATTACCGAACATGTTAAACAGGCCGCCGCTCAAGCCACTGATCTCTTTTGGTGCGGTATCGGCCATAACAGCCCAGCCCAGTGCCCCAATACCCTTGCCGAAGAACGCCATTGCCATAAAGCCGACAACCATCATTTCTGATTCGACATAGTTACAGAACACCATGCTGACGGAGAGCAACATCCCCAGTACGATTGGCGTTTTACGCGCAATATTTAACGAACCGGTGCGGCGCATCAGCCAGTCTGAAATCACACCACCGAGCACACCGCCGACAAACCCACACACCGCTGGAACTGAAGCCACAAAACCGGCTTTCAGTATCGACATCCCTTTTTCCTGCACCAGGTAAACCGGGAACCAGGTAATGAAGAAGTAAGTTAAGGCGTTGATACAATACTGGCCGATATAGATCCCAATCATCATGCGTGATCCGATCAACTGTTTGATCTGCCCCCACTTCTGCGCCATTGGGATATGTTCTTTGGCTTTCTTCTGATCCATGTTGATCAGCGCGCCGCCGGCTTCGATGTATTCCAATTCTTTTTGATTTACGCCTGGATGGTTATTCGGCTCATGAATCACTTTTAGCCACACGAAGCTGATGATGATGCCCAGCCCGCCCATAAAGAAGAACACATGTGACCAGCCCACTTCGTGGGTCAGCCAACCCATGATTGGCGCGAAGATAACGGTGGCAAAATACTGTGCGGAGTTAAAAATGGACACCGCGGTGCCGCGTTCTTGTGCCGGGAACCACGCTGCGACGATTCGGCTGTTGCCAGGGAAAGAAGGTGCTTCGGCCAGCCCCACCAGGAAGCGCAAGGTAAACAGCGCGATGATGATGCCAAAGCCATTGAAGATGTCGACGAAACCTTGCAGCAAGGTAAACATCGACCAAATAAAGATCGACCAGAAGTAAACGCGTTTTGAACCGAATTTATCCAGCAACCAGCCGCCGGGGATTTGCCCGATGACGTATGCCCATGAAAATGCAGAGAACACATAACCCATGCCAATCGGGTCAAGGCCAATATCTTTTGCCATTTCGGAACCGGCAATCGATAGCGTGGCGCGGTCGCCATAGTTAAACGAGGTGACGATGAAGAGCATTACTACTATCCAATAACGAGCGTTGGTTCTTTTTTCAGCAACGCTCGCTGCCTGGCTAATTGTATTCATGTGGCACTCCTGAAACATAGCTTTTAGCTACAGTCCATTCTGCACTTGTAGGGTTATCAGAATGAGGTATTGGCCTGTCCACAGTATTTTTGTGAATCTGTATCTGTGGTTTTTATATTTGACCGAGAGAAAGTATATGAAGGGAGTTACAACGCCTCATCGTGCAAAGACACAAGTTTACCGCTCGCTAAATGAGCACTTTATGGCGTCTGTCCAACACGTTGCGGGATGGTTCACGATTTTTGAAACAACACTATAACCAGGAGGGGTAAATCACGTTCAGGGTTCACTGCAAAGTGGTGGATGTCGCTGGCGCTAATCCACCCAGGATATTGGCTTAATCTAACAACGCAGCCCACTGCTCAACCCATGGGTTGGAGACAGCTTCTGGCTCAGGATGATCATTGGCATCAATGGCTAACACGGTGCCAATGCGTTTTGCGCCCTGCTCTTGTAGCAAGGTATCGAATTGTTTACCGCCACCACAAAAATGTTCGTAGTTGCTGTCACCTAACGCTATCAAACCGTAACGCAATTCAGGCTGGTATCCGACTTCATCTTTAATTGCCTGAAACAGAGGGACGATGCTGTCTGGCAAATCGCCCTGACCGGTGGTTGAAGTGACAACCAGCACATATTGGTCGCGATATTTCTGCCAGTCTGCCAGCTCAGGATCTTCGAATACTGTGGCTTTATGACCTTTCTTTTTTAGAATCGCTTCGGCTTCTTCCGCCACCAACAGCGAGTTTCCGTACATTGTTCCGACAAAAATCCCCACTTCGGCCATCAGTTAACTCCTTGCGTTACGGCTGTATTATTCATCCTGGCCGTTGCTCGCCACAAACTCAACCCTTTCTATATCACTGAGCAATCCGCGCCAGCCAAACTGTGACATCATCTGCATCCAGGTATCATCAAGATTTGCCCTTAAGCATAAAGGTTCACCGGTAATCGGGTGAGTCAACGAAAGCTGGCTTGCGTGCAACATTAAACGTTCACAGCCAAAATGCTCGGCAGCACCACGGTTCTGGCGCAAATCACCATGTTTAGAATCACCAATAATGGGATGGCGTAAATGCGATAAATGGCGGCGTAACTGGTGTTTTCGACCGGTTTTAGGTTCCAGTTCTACCAGGCTGTAGCGTGCCGTTGGGTAGCGGCCAACCGGGACTTGCATTTCAACCGTTGCCAGACCGCGATAATGCGTAACTGCTGGTTGCGGGTCTTTATTCTGTGTCGCTTTTTTATCGGCGATTTTGTCCAGCTCTTCAACCAGCGGGTAATCAAGCACCGCTTCATCTTCCAGCCAGCCACGAGAAACCGCATGGTAGCGTTTCTGGATTTGGTGATTTTCAAATTGCTGGGATAACAAATGCGCGACTTCACTGGAAAGCGCCATCAATAAGACGCCGGAAGTGGGCCTGTCGAGACGGTGAACGGTAAAGACGTGCTTACCGATTTGGTCGCGCACGGTTTGCATCACAAACACGGTTTCATGCCTGTCCAACCAGCTTCGGTGGACTAACCAACCCGAGGGTTTGTTCACCGCCACCAGCCATTCATCCTGATAAATAATTTCCAGCATCAGGATTTGTCGCTCGCAAACAGCGCATCGAGTTCTTGCAGGGCTTTTAATAGCGGCTCACGGCCAGCGTGTGCCGCATCGAGCGCCATTTCGTAATAGGGTGCTACGGCGAAATCAGCGGGCAAAGGGTGTTGCGCCTCAATCAGGGCGTGCATACGCGGGATCAAAACCCATTGCAGCCATTCGGTCGGTTGCAGAGTATCCAGGCAAAATGGTTGCGTGCTTTCAAAGGCTTCGGCACTCGGGGCGCAGCCCTGCCAAAGTTGATGGTCACGCAAAACCTGTTCGATGATCTGTAGATGCTGGCGAACCAGCGCGTGGCGTTCCATGAAAACCTCAGGCATCAGTTAAAAAGAAGCCGGCAAGCATACCACTTCTTACTTTCATGTGACCCGTCCTAAATAGCGTTGACACATTTAACTCGCAGGCAGAGGAAAATGTGATGAACCAATATGTTAAACGCACACAACGCGATTACCCT
>NZ_SNVY01000014.1:0-80732 GCF_004361975.1 Buttiauxella sp. JUb87 | reverse complement strand
GAAATTCGGTGGAGCGGTAGTTCAGTCGGTTAGAATACCTGCCTGTCACGCAGGGGGTCGCGGGTTCGAGTCCCGTCCGTTCCGCCACTTATTAAAAATATTATGCCTGCTAAATTAGCGGGCTTAATAATAAGCGTTCTTTAGGGGCGTAGCTCAGTTGGTAGAGCACCGGTCTCCAAAACCGGGTGTCGCGAGTTCGAGTCTCTCCGCCCCTGCCATATAATGATCCTTTGCTTCGGCAAAGGATTTTTTTTGTCTAAAATTCCTCAAAATTCTTCCCCAAAACTACAAAAGCGCATTACTGCGCTGTGAGTGGTGTCTTTAATAACTCTTTGATTATGCTTTGCTTATCGCTATTTTGTAACCAAATCGCATACAGTGGCCGCGAGAGCGTAATTGTATCGGATAACTGGTAAATCCCTTCGCGAGTTTTAGCCCATTCCACAGGTAAAAATGAACATCCATTGAGCTGTGGTAATAGCTTATAAGCTATTTGAGCTGAACTGGTCGTCAGTACTGGAATATCATCATTACTGATGAGCCCCGTTTCGTGCTGTTGGAAGTCAGGCCCCCATTCCAGGCGTAAATATGTTAATCCTGCAGTAGAGTTTTGTGCAGAAGCGGAAAATAGTGCCAGGTTGAAATGTCCCAATAATTGGCTGGAAAACTCGTCCATTTTTGGTGATTCTGTTGTGATCAGTAGGTCAAGTTGTCGTTCATGTAACTGTTTAACCAACGATTGTCGTTGGGAAATACGAGCTTCAAATTGCATGTCTTTATGCTCTTGATAGAGCGCCACTAGCCATTCTGAGAGCATACATTCCCAAAGCGATGCACTAGCACCAATCGTGAGCTCATTGTGCTGAGAGGTGTGGGAAACCTCTTTTTTGGCAGCAAGCCAAATACTCATGAGATTTTCTGCATAAGGCAGCAAACGTTCACCCGCCGTGGTAAGACGAATATTATTACGATGGCGAGTAAAAAGATTTACACCAAGCTGATTCTCTAATTGGCGAATTCTAAAGCTGACAGCTGATTGCGTTAGATAAAGAGCTTCCGCTGCTCGCCCAAAATGCCGCGTTCTGCTCACTTCGAGGAACGTTTTTAGTAATTCAGTATCCACGACCCACTCCCAAAAAAAATTTGTCGTTATGATTTAAATGTTTTGTTTGACGCTCTGTCAAGCGTAACTAATACTCCGCGCCATAAATAGCTAGACCAAGAGAATTAGGAGCGTGCAGGATGGCGGAAAGCTTTACGACGACTAATCGGTTTTTCGACAATAAACATTATCCGCGTGGGTTCGCTCGCCATGGTGATTTCACCATCAAAGAAGCCCAGCTGTTAGAACGTCATGGTTACGCGTTCAATGAGCTGGATCTTGGCAAGCGTGAACCTGGTACTGAAGAAGAAGTTCTATTTGTTGCGGTATGCCGTGGTGAACGTGAGCCAGTGACAGAAGCTGAGCGTGTGTGGAGCAAATATATGACGCGAATCAAGCGTCCTAAGCGTTTCCATACTCTCTCTGGTGGCAAGCCACAGGCGGATGCGGTCGAAGATTACACCGACAGCGATGACTAATAAAAATGGGGCTAAAGCCCCATTTTTTTATCCTATAAGCTTCTGTAAGTGAATCAGTAAACGGTCAATTGCGCGATAGCTTAGGGCTTCCAAAATATGTTCCCTCGTTATTTGTTCACACTCCTCAATATCAGCAATCGTTCGAGCGACCTTCAATAAGCGGTGCCATGCACGTACCGACAAACCCAGCTTAATCAGAGTTTCTTCCAGCCATACGGCATCATTATGTTCAATGGCACAATGTTTACGAATCTCATGGTTATCGAGCCTTGCATTGAGCTTTTTCTGACGATCAAATTGCCGTTGCTGCGTAGAAATGACCCGAGCTCTTACATCCGCACTACTTTCACTGCTTAATGCAGGATTACTTAACATGCCGGGTGGCGGGAGAGGGATCTCGACTGATAAATCAAAGCGGTCGAGAAATGGCCCTGAAAGTCGGCTGAGGTAGCGCAGCGTTTGCTCGGGTGTGCAGCGATTATGTTTGCCTTGATAATGACCCGTCGGGCTGGGATTCATGGCCGCCAGTAGTTGGAAATGGGCGGGATAACTAATTTTGGCGCGAGTGCGAGAGATGTGAATCTCACCTGATTCTATTGGCTCACGTAATGCATCGAGCACACGTCGTTCAAATTCCGGAAGTTCATCGAGAAACAGCACACCGTTGTGTGCCAGTGAAATCTCGCCGGGTCTGGGTATCGAGCCTCCACCAACCATCGCAGCCAATGAAGCACTATGATGAGGCGCTCTGAACGGACGCTGGCGCCACTTTTGCTGTAACGCATGTGGATTGACCAGGCTAATAATGGCTGCACTCTCCAGGGCTTCGCTGTCGCTTAATGGTGGAAGTATGGTATTCAGGCGACTGACCAGCATTGTTTTACCCGTGCCAGGGGGCCCAATCAGCAGTAGGTTATGTCCACCAGCAGCGGTGATCTCAAGCGCCCGCTTACCTTGAGCTTGGCCAAAGATTTCATTGAGGTCATGCTGGGATTCAACGTACTGCTGTTGTAGTTTATCTGGTGCTGAGAGTTCGCCTTTACCTTCCAGAAATGCGCAAACTTCAGTGAGATGCTTTGCAATAAGGCAGCCGGGTTGCTCAATCAAACTAAGTTCTGCGGCATTCTCATCAGCAACAATAATCTTCTTCCCTGATTTTAAAGCCTCCATTGCGGATGAAATAGCCCCTGGCACGCCACGTAGCGCACCAGTAAGCGCCAGCTCACCTACGAACTCATATTGATCCAACTTATCGATAGAGAGTTGCTCAGACGCTGCCAGCAGCGCCAGAGCGATAGGTAAGTCATACCTGCCACCATCTTTAGGAAGATCCGCTGGCGCAAGATTGATTGTGATTTTACGGGCCGGAAAGGTATAGCCGCTATTGATGATGGCACTCCGCACCCGGTCACGCGCTTCACGGACCGTAGTTTCCGGTAAACCCACTAGAGTTAAGCCAGGCAATCCCTGGCTGATATGGACCTCTACGGTTACTTGTGGCGCCGCGATACCTAAAGCAGCTCTTGTATTCACAACTGCCAATGACATAGTTAGTTCCTCTAAGTGAACTTCATCCTGTCAGTTTGCGAATTTTGTCTAAAGAGCTGAAACGAGGTTCTTCGGGATGTCTTCCAGGCTTTCGGCTGGGATTTCTTTTTTGGAAATTATTCTGCGATGTATCTCGCAAAAGATTTAATTTCTGATGGTTACTTCGCGAAAGGAGATACGAATTTATTCTGGATGAAATATTTTCACTATCTCGTTATCTGCTGAAAACAAAAAGTTTTTCTTCATCCTGATTTTTAAAGCACGATATGTATCATAAAAAAATCTTGTGCTTCCTCCAGACCCTGTGATAACTCTGTAGACATTACTTCGAACAAGTAGACAGAATAAACAAACATGAAAGCCCTTCTACAAGTGATTAGCCTGGTCGTGATTAGCGTGGTGGTGATTATTATCCCACCGTGCGGGGCTGCACTTGGAGAAAGAAAGGCTTAAAAATCAAGCCTGAATCGAAAAGAACCCCCGCACCGAAAGGTCCGGGGGTTTTTTGTTGGGCAAAGAAATTCGGAGAGAAACAGATGATGCGTTACAGAATAAAATGCTGTTTCTCCGATAATGAGACGGGGAACTAACTATGAATGGTGCGCAGTGGGTGGTACATGCGTTGCGAGCGCAGGGGGTAGAGACAGTTTTCGGCTATCCAGGTGGTGCAATAATGCCAGTCTACGATGCGTTGTATGACGGTGGGGTCGAACATTTACTCTGTCGCCATGAACAAGGCGCAGCAATGGCAGCCATTGGTTACGCACGTTCTACAGGAAAAACAGGGGTTTGCATCGCCACTTCCGGACCTGGCGCAACCAACCTGATAACTGGCCTTGCCGATGCGCTGTTAGACTCCGTTCCAGTCGTCGCGATCACAGGCCAGGTTGCCGCTCCGTTCATCGGCACTGATGCGTTCCAGGAAGTGGATGTTTTAGGATTGTCCCTCGCATGCACCAAACACAGTTTCCTCGTTGAATCTTTTGACGATTTACCTCGCGTTCTTGCCGAAGCTTTCGAGATAGCAAACTCCGGTCGCCCAGGCCCTGTGTTGGTGGATATCCCTAAGGACATTCAGTTAGCGCAAGGTGATCTGGAGCCGTGGTTATCGACTGTTGAAGATGATTTCGAAATGCCGCATGCCGAACTGCAACAAGCTCGTGAAATGATAGCGAATGCCCACAAGCCGATGTTGTATGTCGGTGGTGGGGTCGGCATGGCACAGGCCGTTCCCGCGCTGCGTGAATTTATTGCGGCTACCAATATGCCTTCTACCGTCACGCTGAAAGGTCTGGGTGCGGTTCCGGCGGACCATCCGTTTTACACCGGCATGTTAGGCATGCATGGCACCAAAGCGGCGAACCTTGCGGTGCAAGAGTGCGACTTGCTGATTGCCGTCGGCGCGCGTTTTGACGACCGTGTTACAGGCAAACTGAATACCTTTGCTCCGCACGCGAAAGTAATTCACATGGATATCGACCCGGCAGAGTTAAGCAAATTGCGCCAGGCGCACGTTGGGTTGCAGGGGGATTTAGTCCAGTTATTACAGGCACTGCAACAGCCGCTGAATATCGCGGACTGGCAGCAAGAAGTGGCCAACTTACGTGCCGAAAACCCGTGGCGATATGATCACCCCGGTGAGGCCATTTTTGCTCCGTTATTGCTGAAACAGATCTCCGATCGCAAGCCGCAGGAGTGCGTGGTAACCACTGATGTGGGCCAGCATCAAATGTGGACGGCTCAACATATGTCATTCACTCGCCCTGAAAACTTCATCACGTCTAGCGGTTTGGGGACGATGGGTTTTGGTTTGCCGGCAGCGGTTGGTGCGCAGGTTGCCCGCCCGAACGATACGGTTATCTGTATCTCGGGTGACGGCTCATTCATGATGAACGTTCAGGAACTGGGCACGGTAAAACGAAAACAGTTGCCGTTGAAAATCGTTTTGCTGGATAACCAACGTTTAGGAATGGTTCGCCAGTGGCAGCAAATGTTTTTCTCAGAACGTTACAGCGAAACCAACCTCTCCGATAACCCTGATTTCCTCATGCTGGCCAGCGCCTTTGGTATCCCAGGCCAACACATCACTCGTAAAGACCAGGTAGAAGCTGCCATCGAAACGATGTTGAACAGCGATGGCCCGTACATGCTTCACGTCTCAATTGATGAGTACGAAAACGTCTGGCCGTTGGTGCCACCAGGTGCCAGTAACTCACAAATGCTGGAGAAATTATCATGATGCAACATCAGCTCGCAGTAACGGCCCGTTTTCGTCCAGAAACGCTGGAGCGCGTGTTACGCGTGGTGCGTCATCGTGGTTTTCAGGTGTGTTCTATGAACATGGTCACGGTGGGGAACACCGACGACATTAATATTGAATTGACCGTTGCCAGCCTGCGCCCAGTCGAATTACTGTTTAGTCAATTAAGCAAACTGGTTGACGTTGGTCGCGTCGAAATCCAGCAACAAACAACACAACAAATCCGCGCCTGAGCGCAGAAGGAAGAGAACAATGACAACGAAGAAAGCTGATTACATTTGGTTCAATGGTGAGATGACGCCGTGGGGCGAGGCAAAGGTCCATGTAATGTCCCATGCGCTGCATTACGGCACATCGGTATTTGAAGGTATCCGTTGCTATGAATCTCACATTGGCCCAGTGGTGTTCCGCCATCGTGAACACATGCAGCGTTTGCGTGATTCAGCAAAAATCTATCGTTTCCCTGTATCACAAAGTGTTGATGAGCTGATGGAAGCTTGCCGTTCAGTTATCCGTAAAAACAACCTGACCAGCGCGTATATCCGCCCTTTAGTGTTTGTTGGTGATGTCGGTATGGGCGTGAACCCGCCAGACGGCTATACCACTGATGTGATCATCGCAGCCTTCCCATGGGGTGCATACCTCGGCGCAGAAGCGCTGGAACAAGGGATCGACGCGATGGTTTCCTCCTGGAACCGTGTGGCACCAAATACCATTCCAACGGCGGCGAAAGCGGGCGGTAACTACCTTTCTTCCTTGCTGGTTGGCAGTGAGGCACGTCGTCACGGTTATCAGGAAGGCATCGCGCTGGACGTGAACGGCTACCTGTCAGAAGGCGCGGGTGAAAACCTCTTTGAAGTGAAAGATGGCATTCTGTTTACCCCTCCGTTTACCTCTTCCGCGCTGCCAGGCATTACCCGTGACGCCATCATTACACTGGCGAAAGACCTAGGTATCGAAGTGCGTGAGCAAGTGCTGTCTCGCGAATCCCTGTATCTGGCAGACGAAGTGTTCATGTCGGGCACTGCCGCAGAAATCACTCCAGTGCGAAGTGTCGACCGCATTCAAGTGGGTGAAGGCCGTTGTGGCCCGGTCACCAAACGCATTCAACAGGCATTCTTTGGCCTATTCACCGGTGAAACTGAAGATAAATGGGGCTGGTTAGATCAGGTCAACCCTAAGTAAAAATATAACCAGGCGGATGGCGATTACCGTCCGCTCGACAGACAGACTGGAGTAAATAAGCATGCCTAAGTACCGTTCAGCCACCACCACCCACGGCCGTAATATGGCGGGTGCCCGCGCTTTGTGGCGCGCAACCGGGATGACCGATGACGATTTCGGCAAGCCAATTATTGCGGTAGTGAACTCCTTTACTCAGTTCGTGCCGGGCCACGTCCACCTGCGCGATTTGGGCAAGCTGGTTGCCGAACAAATCGAAGCTTCCGGCGGCGTGGCTAAAGAATTCAACACCATCGCCGTTGATGATGGCATCGCCATGGGCCACGGCGGCATGCTTTATTCTCTGCCGTCACGCGAGCTTATCGCTGACTCCGTGGAATACATGGTGAACGCGCACTGCGCTGACGCGATGGTTTGTATCTCCAACTGCGACAAAATCACCCCAGGGATGTTGATGGCCTCTTTGCGCCTGAACATTCCGGTTATTTTTGTTTCCGGCGGCCCGATGGAAGCCGGGAAAACCAAACTGTCTGACCAAATCATCAAGCTCGACCTGGTTGATGCGATGATTCAGGGCGCTGACCCGAAAGTGAGCGACGAGCAAAGCGAGCAGGTTGAACGCTCTGCTTGCCCAACTTGCGGTTCCTGTTCTGGTATGTTCACGGCAAACTCGATGAACTGCCTGACCGAAGCGCTGGGCCTGTCTCAGCCGGGTAACGGTTCTCTGCTGGCAACGCACTCAGACCGTAAAGAGTTGTTCCTCAATGCCGGTAAACGCATCGTTGCCCTGACCAAGCGTTATTACGAGCAGGATGACGAAAGTGCATTGCCACGTAGCATCGCCAGCAAAGAAGCGTTTGAGAACGCCATGACGCTAGATGTCGCAATGGGCGGCTCAACGAATACAGTTCTGCACTTACTGGCAGCAGCTCAGGAAGCAGAACTCGATTTCACCATGACCGATATCGACCAGCTGTCACGTAAAGTGCCACAGCTGTGTAAAGTCGCACCAAGTACCCAGAAATACCATATGGAAGATGTGCACCGTGCGGGTGGCGTAATCGGTATTTTGGGCGAGCTGGATCGCGGTGGCTTACTGCATCGCAATGTGAAAAACGTTCTGGGGCTAACCCTGACGCAAACGCTGGAACAGTACGATGTCATGCTGACCAAAGACGAAAGCGTGAAGAGCATGTTCTCCGCAGGTCCGGCAGGCATTCGTACCACAAAAGCTTTCTCGCAGTCCTGCCGCTGGGATTCTCTGGACGTTGACCGCCAAAACGGTTGTATCCGTTCCAAAGAAAATGCCTACAGCCAGGAAGGTGGTTTGGCGGTGCTGTACGGTAACTTCGCTGAAAACGGCTGTATCGTGAAAACAGCGGGTGTTGACGATGAAAGCCTGGTGTTCCGAGGACCAGCGAAAGTCTATGAAAGCCAGGATGATGCAGTAGAGGCAATTCTTGGTGGCAAAGTCGTCGCAGGCGACGTGGTTGTTATTCGCTACGAAGGGCCAAAAGGCGGGCCGGGCATGCAAGAAATGCTCTACCCAACAACCTTCTTGAAATCTATGGGACTGGGCAAAGCCTGTGCGCTGGTGACTGATGGTCGTTTCTCCGGCGGTACTTCTGGACTTTCAATTGGCCACGTTTCTCCGGAAGCGGCAAGCGGCGGCAATATTGCGCTGATTGAAGATGGCGACATGATTGCGATTGATATCCCGAATCGTGGTATCCAACTGCAATTGAGCGATCAGGAAATGGCTGCTCGTCGTGAAGCGCAAGAAGCTCGCGGTGACAAAGCCTGGACGCCACGTGCGCGTGAACGCCAGGTTTCCTTTGCTCTGCGCGCTTACGCAATGCTTGCCACCAGTGCCGATAAGGGCGCGGTGCGCGATAAAAGTAAGCTTGGAGGCTAATCATGGCCGAATCGCAACCGCTACCTGATGCCCCTTGCGGGGCGGAATATCTGCGAGCTGTATTGCGCGCTCCGGTTTACGAAGTCGCGCAAGTTACCCCATTGCAGAAGATGGAAAAACTGTCATCACGGCTGGATAACGTCATTCTGGTGAAACGTGAAGATCGGCAACCCGTGCACAGTTTCAAACTGCGCGGCGCATACGCAATGATTGCCGGGCTGAACAGTGAGCAAAAAGCCAGCGGCGTGATTACGGCTTCAGCTGGTAACCATGCTCAAGGTGTTGCGCTTTCCTCAACGCGTTTAGGCATCAAGTCTTTGATTGTCATGCCAGTCACTACGGCAGATATCAAAGTGGATGCCGTCAGGGCGTTTGGCGGTGAAGTGCTTTTGCATGGCGCAAACTTTGATGAAGCGAAAGCGCGTGCTATCGAGCTTTCGCAGCAACAAGGTTTCACTTACGTTCCTCCGTTTGACCACCCGGCAGTCATCGCCGGGCAGGGCACGCTGGCGCTCGAACTCCTGCAACAAGACGCCCATATCGACCGCATATTCGTACCGGTTGGCGGCGGTGGCCTGGCGGCTGGCGTGGCAGTGCTGATCAAACAGTTGATGCCACAAATCAAAGTCATCGCCGTGGAAGCGGAAGATTCAGCCTGCCTGAAAGCGGCTTTGGATGCGGGCAAGCCGGTTGATTTGGCGCGTGTCGGTTTGTTTGCTGAAGGTGTCGCGGTTAAGCGTATCGGCGATGAAACGTTCCGTCTTTGCCAGGAATACCTCGACGACATTATCACGGTGGATAGCGATGCTATCTGCGCTGCGATGAAAGACTTGTTCGAAGATGTTCGTGCAGTTGCTGAACCGTCTGGCGCTCTGGCTCTGGCGGGGATGAAAAAATACATCCAGCAACACCAGATTCGTGGTGAACGCCTCGCGCACGTATTATCAGGTGCGAACGTTAACTTCCACGGCCTGCGTTATGTTTCCGAGCGTTGCGAGCTGGGTGAACAACGTGAAGCGCTGTTGGCGGTCACCATTCCTGAAGAGAAAGGCAGCTTCCTGAAATTCTGCCAGGTACTGGGCGGGCGCTCAGTTACCGAGTTTAACTATCGCTATTCCAGTTCGGCGGAAGCCTGCATTTTCGTTGGCGTTCGTTTGACGCGTGGCCTCGAAGAGCGGCATGAAATCATCGAATTGCTTAACGAAGGTGGTTACGGCGTTGTCGATTTGTCTGATGACGAAATGGCGAAACTGCACGTGCGTTACATGGTGGGCGGGCGTCCGTCGAAACCCCTGCGAGAGCGTCTGTACAGTTTCGAATTCCCTGAGTCGCCAGGCGCTTTGCTGAAATTCCTGCAAACGCTCGGCACGCACTGGAATATTTCCCTGTTCCATTACCGCAGCCACGGCACGGATTATGGCCGCGTGCTGGCGGCGTTCGAACTGGGCGACAATGAGCCAGATTTCGAAACCCGTCTCAATGAACTGGGCTACGACTGCCACGATGAAACCAGTAACCCAGCGTTCCGTTTCTTCCTTGCAGGTTAATGGCTTCCGGGCAGTAATTTCCAGAACGCATGCACAAGCGGCTCATTGAGCCGCTTTTTTTGTACGCAAACGCCCAACTCAAACGGTGTGGTCTCATCGTTTCGTTCCAGCACCTGCACGCGGTTTCGTACCGGTTCCGGGCTGTTTTCCAGCACGATTTCAGGAATCAGCGCCACGCCACAACCCAGCGCCACCATTGAAACCATTGCCTCATGCCCTGCCACCGTCGCGTAAATAAACGGGTTGCTGATTTTCTGACGGCGGAACCACAACTCAATACGGCGGCGTACCGGGCCTTGATCCGGTAAAATAAATGGCACTTTTGCCCAGTCGGGATCCGGTTGATTTACCTGCGCTCGAACCGGGCACGGCAGCGCGGGCGCAATAAGTGCCACAGATAAATTATCCAGAATCGAAAAGGCAACGCCTGGCGGCAATGTCTCCGGTTTACCCGCAATAGCGATATCGGCTTCGTTAGAATCCACTTTTTCTACTGCATCGGCTGCATCGCCGGTGGTCAGTTTGATCTCCACGTTGGGATGCTCAGCACGGAATCTGTCGAGAATTGGCGGTAAATGACTGTAGGCGGCGGTGACGGAGCAAAAAAGATGTAACTCGCCGGTGAGCGACGGCCCTTCCTGCCCGATGGTGTGGCGCATTTGCTGATACTGCAACAGCGTGTGCTGGGCGAACTGTTTCAGTTGCTCTCCGGCCTCGGTCAGCGTAACGGTGCGGTTATCGCGTAAAAACAAGGGTTGACCTAAATCCTCTTCGAGGCGCTGGATCTGGCGCGAAAGCGTCGACGGGCTGACGTGCATCGCGCGTGCGCTCCTGCCGAAATGGCGACTTTCAGCAAGGTGGATAAATATTTTCAGGTCGCGTAAATCCATGGTCATCAGCCCTTGTTTCTACGTTGCATAAATTGCAACGTCACGTTGTTAATATATCAATTTAAGCAACGCATTTCCTGTCATATAGTGAGTTCATTATCGCAAGCAAGACACGGCTGGCGAACCTTATAAAAGCACAACACAACGACTACGGAGTACCACCACGATGGCTAATTATTTCAACACTTTGAACCTGCGTCAGCAGTTGGCGCAACTGGGTAAATGTCGTTTCATGGCGCGTGCAGAATTCGCTGATGAAGCAAGCTACCTCAAAGGCAAAAAAGTCGTCATCGTCGGTTGTGGCGCACAAGGCTTGAACCAGGGTCTGAACATGCGCGACTCCGGTCTGGATGTTGCTTATGCTCTGCGTGCTGAAGCTATCGCTGAGAAACGCGCTTCATGGCGTAAAGCGACCGAAAACGGTTTTAAAGTTGGCACTTACGAAGAACTGATCCCGCAAGCCGACCTGGTCGTTAACCTGACGCCAGACAAACAGCACTCTGCGGTTGTTAAGGCAGTTCAGCCAATGATGAAAGATGGTGCTGCGCTGGGTTATTCCCACGGTTTCAACGTGGTTGAAGTGGGCGAGCAAATCCGTAAAGACATCACCGTTGTGATGGTTGCGCCAAAATGCCCGGGCACTGAAGTTCGTGAAGAATACAAACGTGGTTTCGGCGTACCGACTCTGATTGCGGTTCACCCGGAAAACGATCCGAAAGGCGAAGGCATGGCAATTGCTAAAGCCTGGGCTGCTGCAACGGGCGGTCACCGTGCAGGCGTTCTGGAATCTTCCTTCGTAGCAGAAGTGAAATCTGACCTGATGGGTGAGCAAACTATTCTGTGCGGCATGCTGCAGGCCGGTTCCCTGCTGTGCTTCGACAAGCTGGTGGAAGAAGGCACTGACCCGGCATACGCAGAAAAACTGATTCAGTTCGGCTGGGAAACCATCACCGAAGCGCTGAAACAAGGTGGCATTACGCTGATGATGGACCGCTTGTCTAACCCGGCGAAAGTCCGTGCTTATGCGCTGTCTGAACAACTGAAAACCATCATGGCTCCATTGTTCCAGAAACACATGGACGACATCATCTCCGGCGAATTCTCTTCCGGCATGATGGCTGACTGGGCAAATGACGATAAAAATCTGCTGACCTGGCGTGAAGAAACCGGCAAAACTGCGTTCGAAACCGCTGCACAGTTTGACGGTAAAATCTCTGAGCAGGAATACTTCGATAAAGGTGTTCTGATGATCGCAATGGTGAAAGCGGGCGTTGAGCTGGCGTTCGAAACCATGGTTGATGCGGGCATTATCGAAGAGTCTGCTTACTACGAATCACTGCACGAGTTGCCGCTGATTGCGAATACCATCGCTCGTAAGCGTTTGTACGAAATGAACGTGGTTATCTCTGATACCGCTGAGTACGGCAACTACCTGTTCTCTTACGCTGCGGTTCCATTGCTGAAAGAATTCATGACAACTCTGCAAGCGGGTGATTTGGGCAAAGAAATCCCGGCGGGTGCGGTTGATAACGCGCAACTGCGTGACGTTAACGAAGCGATTCGTAACCACGAAATCGAAACCGTTGGCAAGAAACTGCGTGGCTACATGAAAGATATGAAGCGTATTGCTGTCGCGGGTTAATACCCCGTCGTCTTTCGATTCGCCGCTGTGTTGGCAGCGTTCGTACACCCCAGTCACATAATTGTCTATGTTCCTGGGGCTGTATTCACTTGCCGCCTTGCCGCAAATCGAAATCCATAGGGGTATTCAATTGATACAAGCCCGGTAAGCTTTACGCTACCGGGCTTGCTGTTAATTACGATACAACACTTTGATGATGTGGTAACCAAACTGCGTGTGCAGCGGGCCGTATGGTTCGAGCAGCGGGCAGGAAAACACCACTTTATCGAACGCAGGAACCATCTGGCCCTGACGGAATTCACCTAAGTGACCGCCTTTTTTGCCTGATGGGCAGGTGGAATGCTTTTTAGCCAGTTTTTCGAAGTCGCCGCCATTCTGAAGCTGCGCCAGAATTTCCTGGGCCAGTTTTTCTTCCTTAACAAGGATATGCAATGCTGCTGCGGTTTTTGCCATGATAGTGCCTTGAGTCGCATGGATTAGGCTCGCTATACTACCACGCTCTTTTTCCCCTTCGTACCTTCCTGACTTTACTGAGTGACCTTATGCGTTTAAACCCTGGCCAACAACAAGCCGTCGAATTTGTCACCGGACCCTGCCTGGTCCTGGCGGGCGCAGGCTCGGGCAAAACACGTGTGATTACCAATAAAATGGCGCATTTGATTCGCGAATGTGGCTATCAGGCACGTCACATCGCAGCGGTCACGTTTACTAACAAAGCGGCCCGCGAGATGAAAGAGCGTGTGGCGCAAACGTTAGGGCGCAAAGAAGCACGTGGTTTGCTGATCTCCACTTTCCATACCTTAGGTCTTGAGATTATTAAACGCGAGTACGCAGCGCTGGGGATGAAGGCTAACTTCTCACTATTTGATGACACCGATCAGACGGCGTTGCTCAAAGAGCTAACCGAAGGTTTGCTCGAGGACGATAAGACTTTATTGCAGCAGTTGATCTCGACGATCTCAAACTGGAAAAACGATCTGATGACGCCTTCGCAGGCGGCTGCGCAGGCCAAAGGGGAGCGTGACCGAATCTTTGCTCACTGCTATGGCTTGTACGATACACATCTGAAATCCTGCAATGTTCTGGATTTTGATGATCTGATTTTGCTTCCAACACTGCTTTTACAGAGCAATGAAGAAGTTCGTGAGCGTTGGCAAAACCGCATCCGCTATTTGCTGGTGGATGAGTATCAGGATACCAACACCAGCCAGTATGAACTGGTGAAGTTGCTGGTAGGGGCGCGAGCAAGATTTACCGTGGTGGGTGATGACGACCAGTCGATTTACTCCTGGCGCGGCGCAAGGCCGCAAAACCTCGTCTTGCTAAGTCAGGATTTCCCGGCACTTCAGGTGATTAAGCTTGAACAGAATTACCGTTCTTCCGGGCGTATTCTGAAAGCGGCAAACATTCTGATTGCCAATAATCCACATGTGTTTGAAAAACGTCTCTTCTCTGAACTGGGTTATGGCACCGAATTAAAAGTAGTGACGGCAAACAGTGAAGATCATGAGGCTGAACGCGTTACTGGCGAGCTTATTGCCCATCACTTCATAAATAAGACTAATTACAAAGATTACGCCATCCTCTATCGCGGAAATTTCCAGTCGCGCGTGTTTGAGAAGATGCTGATGCAGAACCGCATCCCGTATCGCATCTCAGGTGGCACCTCGTTCTTCTCGCGACCGGAAATCAAAGACCTTCTGGCTTATCTGCGTGTACTGACCAACCCCGATGACGACAGTGCATTCATGCGGATAGTGAATACACCGAAGCGTGAAATAGGCCCGGCGACTCTGCAAAAGCTGGGTGCCTGGGCGATGCAGCGCAATAAAGGATTGTTTAGCGCCAGCTTCGACATGGGGTTGAGCCAGACGCTGAGTGGGCGTGGTCTGGAGTCGTTACAGCGTTTCACTCAGTGGTTACGCGATGTGGCGACTTTGTCAGAACGCGACCCCATTGCTGCCGTGCGCGATTTGATTCACGGCATTGATTATGAAAGCTGGCTATATGAAACCTCACCCAGCCAGAAAGCCGCCGAAATGCGCATGAAAAACGTCAATACATTGTTTAGCTGGATGACGGAAATGCTTGAGGGGTCGGAAATCGATGATCCAATGACGTTAACTCAGGTGGTCACTCGCTTTACGCTGCGCGATATGATGGAGCGCGGGGAGAGCGATGAAGAAGCCGATCAGGTTCAGCTCATGACGCTTCATGCTTCAAAAGGTCTCGAATTCCCGTATGTCTTTTTAGTCGGGATGGAAGAAGGGTTGCTGCCGCATCAGAGTAGTATCGATGAAGATAACATTGAAGAAGAGCGCCGTCTGGCATATGTGGGAATTACTCGTGCGCAAAAAGAACTGACTTTTACGCTCTGCAAAGAACGCCGTCAGTATGGTGAGCTGATTCGCCCTGAACCCAGCCGTTTCTTGCTGGAATTACCACAAGATGATTTGCTGTGGGAAACGGAACGTAAAGTGGTATCAGCTGAAGAACGGATGCACAAAGGCCAGAATAATGTAGCCAACATTCGTGAAATGCTGGCAAAAGCACGTAAAAGCTGAGTTATTTGATAGTCAGTGACCAGTGGACATAGCTTTGCCACAGGCTTTCTTGTTCGAGTAATTCAGCTCCGAGTGGGTGGCATTCGAGCCACTTTTCGGGAAGCTCAAGAATTAAAGTTTCGCCTTCCACCTTCAGCGTAATATCCGGCAGAATGTCATCGCGACGGCGACTGGCGAAAATAATAGCCAGGCGTAACAGGCGGCAAAGATATTCTGCAATACGCGGTGGTACGGCATTTTGCTGGTGGAGAGACGAGAGATCAACGGGGTTTGTCTGGTTCAACATCAGTGTCGCCAGCAGTTTTTTCTGGGCTGGTGTATAACCCGGAAGATCGAGATTTTTCACCAGATAGGCGGCGTGTTGAGGCGCTTGCTTAAAGTCGACGCTCAGGCCAATTTCATGCAGCAGGGCCGCGCTGTCGAGCATTTCTACACTCAGTGGCGTCAGATTCCACGAATCCGTTACCTGGTTGGCTAGTGCCTGTGCCAGTTGCTGCACGCGTTCTGCTTGCCCGGTATCAACCATAAAACGACGCTGAATATTGCGTATGGTACGGCTGCGGATTTCCTGGTTAACGGACAAATGAAGCATTCCGTACACCAGACCTTCACGCAGCGCACCGCCAGCCAGCGTCATACAATTGATCGATAACTCTTCGAATATCGCGATTAAAATGGCGAGACCGCTTGGAAATACCAGGGCTCTTTCTAGCGTAAGCCCTTCAATTTCCAGCTCTTCGAGTCGCCCACATTGAATGGCTCTCTGCTTTAACTGCTGAAGCTTTGCAAGCGTAATTCGTTCGTCCATTCCCTGCGCCATCATGATTTCTTGCAAGGCTTGTACGGTGCCTGAAGCGCCAACGCAGACTTTCCAGCCATGATGTTTTAACCGATCGCAAATCGGCCTGAGAACCTCTTTTGCAGCGGTTTCGGCAGCATCAAAGTTTTCTTTTGCCAGATTTCGATCGCTAAAAAAGCGTTCAAGCCAGGTCACGCAACCCATTGATAAGCTAAAGAGTGCGGTTGTTTGCGCCCCCGAGCCTGTCACCAGTTCCGTGCTGGCACCGCCGATATCAACCACTAAGCGCTGATCGGCACCGCCCGTCGTATGGGCAACACCCTGATAAATCAGGCGTGCTTCTTCTTCGCCGTGGATGATTTGCACCGGACAACCGAGGATTTTTTCAGCCTGCTGGATGAATTCATTGGCGTTGGTAGCCAGGCGTAGTGTCGCGGTGGCGACAACTCGAATTTGTGACTGAGGGATATCTTGTAGACGTTCAGCAAATAAGCGCAGGCATTGCCACCCGCGCTCCATCGCTTCGCGTGAAAGCGTATTGTCGCTGCTTAAACCAGCAGCAAGGCGTACTTTCCGTTTAATCCTGGCAAGGGTTTGTATGCTCCCTGCCACCTCACGTACAACCAACATATGAAAGCTATTTGAGCCTAAATCAATTGCTGCATACAGCGAGGTGGAGCTGAGCATAAATTTTTAACCTGTGCGACGACGATTACCACGGGAGGCGCCACCATTACGGCGAGGACCGTTACCCGGACGGGAACGTGTCAGACGCTTCGGTGGAGGAAGTTCGCTTAACAGTGCTTCAGTTTTGTACTTACTGACTGGGATTGAGTGACCGATATAGGTTTCAATGGCAGACAGGTTTAACGCATAGTCTTCACAAGCAAGGCTGATGGAATGGCCACTTTCGCCAGCACGACCGGTACGGCCAATACGGTGAACGTAGTCTTCGCAGTCATCCGGTAAATCGTAGTTGAAAACATGAGTGACAAGCGGGATGTGTAAACCACGAGCGGCAACATCGGTTGCAACTAAGATGTCGAGATCGCCACGAGTGAATTCATCAAGAATGCGCAGACGTTTTTTCTGAGCCACATCGCCGGTTAACAGACCAACACGATGCCCATCAGCAGCCAGATGACCCCAGATATCTTCACAACGGTGTTTGGTGTTAGCAAAGATAATGGCACGGTCTGGCCACTCTTCTTCGATTAGCGTCTGCAACAGGCGCATTTTCTCTTCGTTAGAAGGGTAGAACAGCTCTTCCTGGATGCGGTGACCGGTTTTTTGTTCCGGTTCAACTTCCACGTATTCCGCGTTGTTCATCTGTTCGAACGCCAGTTCACGCACACGGTAAGATAAGGTGGCAGAGAACAGCATGTTCAGGCGTTGGGTAACAGGAGGCATGCGGCGGAACAACCAACGAATATCTTTAATAAAGCCGAGATCGTACATACGGTCAGCTTCATCAAGCACCACAACCTGAATTGCACCTAAGTTGATGTGGTTTTGTTTGGCATAATCAATCAAACGGCCAGTGGTACCGATAAGAATATCAACACCGCTTTCCAGCACTTTAAGCTGTTTGTCGTAGCCGTCGCCACCATAAGCCAGGCCGAGTTTCAGGCCGGTCGATTGTGCAAGTGGCTCTGCGTCAGAGTGAATTTGTACTGCCAGTTCACGAGTCGGTGCCATGATTAAAGCACGCGGCTGGTTCACCTGGCGATTCTCTGGAACCGGGTGAGAGAGTAAATAATGGAACGTTGACGTTAAAAACGCCATCGTTTTGCCAGTACCGGTTTGCGCCTGCCCTGCAACGTCACGATTCGCTAGTGTCAGCGGTAGTGCCAGTGCCTGAATTGGGGTGCAGTTATGGAACCCTTTATTTTCAAGGGCTTCAATCACCTTAGGGTGCAGGGCGAAGTCGGAAAACTTCTGTTCGGTCAAATGTGTTTTGCTCATAGTGTGGTAGAATATCAGTTTACTATTGCTTTACGAAAGCACATCCGTTGAAATAAACGGGGTGAAATAAAGTCACCCCAAGTTGGTTGAGGCTACACCAACAAGGTAGACATAATCCTGCGGAGTAGAACATGAGCGATAAAATTATTCACCTGACTGACGACAGTTTCGACACGGACGTGCTAAAAGCTGATGGGTTGATCCTGGTTGATTTCTGGGCAGAGTGGTGTGGTCCATGCAAGATGATCGCCCCGATTCTTGATGAAATCGCTGATGAATATCAGGGCAATCTGACCGTTGCTAAACTGAACATCGATCAGAACCCGGGCACCGCACCGAAATACGGTATCCGTGGTATCCCAACTCTGTTGCTGTTCAAGAATGGTGAAGTGGCTGCGACCAAAGTTGGTGCGCTGTCTAAAGGCCAGTTAAAAGAGTTCCTCGACGCTAATCTGGCATAATGGAATCTCAGCCGGTGCGTGCGGGTTCGCAATTTTTTGTGAGCTGCTGGACGCCCGGCGTCAGTCATGCTAAGTTACTTTTACTGCATTTTGAACTTGTCTTGTAGTTTGAATCTTTGTATTACCCAATGCTTCCAGTTAACTTTCACTAAGACGCTGTTTTACAGTGAACATATGGTCGCAAAATCGATTTCGGGCATATCACCCATTCCGTCGTGTCGTTTCAGTTCTGCGTTTTTCCTATGACCAGACAGCGATAAGACATGTGGTGGTGGCCATTAAACAGGCATGGATGATCCTGCCATACCATTCACGATCATGTTCGAGATTTACCCCGAGTTTAAGAACCCACCATTATGAATCTTACCGAATTAAAGAATACGCCGGTTTCTGAGCTGATTACTCTCGGCGAAAATATGGGGCTGGAAAACCAAGCCCGTATGCGCAAGCAGGACATTATTTTCTCCATCCTGAAGCAACATGCTAAGAGTGGTGAAGATATCTTTGGTGACGGTGTGCTGGAGATATTGCAGGACGGATTTGGTTTCCTCCGCTCTGCAGACAGCTCCTACCTCGCCGGTCCTGATGACATCTACGTTTCTCCCAGCCAAATCCGCCGTTTCAACCTCCGCACAGGGGATACCATCTCCGGTAAGATTCGCCCGCCGAAAGAAGGTGAGCGTTACTTTGCACTGCTGAAAGTAAACGAAGTCAACTATGACAAACCGGAAAATGCGCGTAGCAAAATCCTGTTCGAAAACTTAACCCCGCTGCATGCGAACTCTCGTTTACGCATGGAACGTGGTAACGGTTCTACCGAAGATTTAACCGCACGCGTACTGGATCTGGCATCGCCAATCGGTCGCGGCCAGCGTGGCCTGATTGTGGCACCGCCGAAAGCCGGTAAAACCATGCTGCTGCAAAACATCGCTACCAGCATTGCGTATAACCATCCTGATTGTGTACTGATGGTTCTGCTGATCGACGAACGTCCGGAAGAAGTGACCGAGATGCAGCGTCTGGTGAAAGGCGAAGTTATTGCTTCTACCTTTGACGAGCCAGCATCACGCCACGTTCAGGTTGCCGAAATGGTTATCGAGAAAGCAAAACGTCTGGTTGAGCACAAGAAGGACGTAATTATTCTTCTCGACTCCATCACCCGTCTGGCTCGTGCCTACAACACCGTGGTACCGGCATCTGGTAAAGTGTTAACCGGTGGTGTGGACGCTAACGCCCTGCATCGTCCAAAACGCTTCTTCGGTGCTGCACGTAACGTGGAAGAGGGTGGTAGCCTGACTATCATCGCAACGGCTTTGGTTGATACCGGTTCTAAAATGGATGAAGTTATCTACGAAGAATTTAAAGGTACCGGCAACATGGAACTGCATCTGGCGCGTAAAATCGCTGAGAAGCGTGTGTTCCCTGCCATCGACTATAATCGTTCTGGTACCCGTAAAGAAGAATTGCTGACTACCCAGGAAGAACTGCAGAAAATGTGGATCCTGCGTAAAATCATCCACCCAATGGGTGAGATTGATGCCATGGAATTCCTCATCAACAAGCTGGCGATGACGAAAACCAACGAAGACTTCTTCGATATGATGAAACGCTCGTAAGCCATAAAAACTCGGGGAACGCCACGCTTAGTCGTGGCGTTTTTCTTTTCTGGTATATACGATATAGAATCAACTATCACGGTTAAGCATCAACCGTGGCAATGGATGCCATGATGTTATTAGTCGCAACGCTTGGATAGTGTTGTTTAAATAATAAACGGGTTGTTCAGGGATTCGATGTATATAACCATTGGACGGGGCAGACTTCGATTGAGTTTTCCTTGACCTTTTATTTTGCAGAGAGCTTGCACTGTGAATTTAATCACCGCTGGAACTGACCTGGTAAGTATTTTTTTATTCACTACCGTTTTTCTTTTTTTCGCTCGTAAGGTGGCAAAAAGAATCGGTCTGGTAGATAAACCAAACTTCCGCAAACGCCACCAGGGACTCATCCCTTTGGTCGGAGGCATTTCTGTTTATGCCGGGATCTGCTTTACTTTCCTGATTGCCAATTATTACATCCCACACGCATGGCTTTATTTGACCTGTGCCGGGGTACTGGTGTTCGTCGGTGCTCTGGATGATCGCTTTGATATCAGTGTAAAAATTAGAGCCTCGATTCAGGCATTAATTGGCATTGTTATGATGGTTGTCGGGAAATTATACCTGGTCAGCCTTGGGTATATATTTGGTTCCTGGGAAATGGTTCTCGGCCCATTCGGTTATTTTTTAACCCTGTTTGCCGTCTGGGCTGCAATAAACGCCTTCAATATGGTTGATGGTATTGATGGCCTGTTGGGTGGGCTTTCTTGCGTATCCTTTGCAGCAATGGGAATCATCCTTTATTTCGATGGGCAATTGAGCCTGGCGATGTGGTGCTTCGCAATGATTGCCGCCATCTTGCCTTATATTCTTTTAAACCTCGGGATACTTGGACGTCGCTATAAAGTATTTATGGGGGATGCGGGTAGCACGCTCATCGGATTTACGGTTATCTGGATCCTACTGGAAACCACTCAGGGTCAAACTCATCCAATCAGTCCAGTCACTGCTTTGTGGATTATTGCTATTCCTTTGATGGACATGATTGCCATCATGTACCGCCGTTTACGCAAAGGCATGAGTCCATTCTCCCCAGACCGCCAGCATATTCACCATTTAATCATGCGTGCTGGGTTTACTTCCCGTCAGGCTTTTGTGCTTATCACAGCCGCAGCAGCATTGCTTGCGAGTATTGGCGTGGCTGCTGAATATATTCATTCCATACCCGAGTGGGTAATGTTGGCATTATTCTTGCTTGCATTTGTCCTATATGATTATTGCATCAAACGCGCCTGGAAAGTGGCTCGTTTTATAAGACGCCATAAGCGTCGGCAACGTAGAAACAGCAGTAGCATTTCTTAATTCTGAATGTAATTGGGGAAGTGATGAAACAAAACGTGCCAGGAAATAACCCGGGAATGGTAGACAACGAGTTGGACATTCGTGGTTTATTCCGGACACTTTGGCAAGGGAAGCTGTGGATTATTGGCGTGGCAGCTTTGTTTGCTGCCGTAGCGCTGATCTATACTTTCTTTGCCAAGCAGGAGTGGAGTGCTAACGCGATAACCGATCGTCCAACCGTGAATATGCTGGGTGGTTTTTATTCTCAGCAGCAATTCCTGCGCAATCTTGACCTCAGATCTAACATGTTGCCGGTCGATCAGCCGTCGGTGATGGATGAAGCTTACAAAGAATTCATCATGCAGCTGTCTGCTTACGATACCCGTCGTGATTTTTGGCTGCAGACTGACTATTACAAACAACGTCAGGTTGGCAATAGTAAAGTGGATGCCGCGCTATTGGATGAAGTCATTGATAACATTCAATTTACTGCTGGTGATGCCACCCGTAACACTAGCGATAGCGTGAAGCTAATTGCTGAAACTGCCGCTGATGCTAACAACTTGCTGCGCCAATATGTCGCTTTTGCCAGCCAGCGTGCGGCAAGCCATCTCAATGAAGAACTGACGGGGGCCTGGGCTGCTCGTACTGTTCAGATGAAAGCGCAAGTTAAACGCCAGGAAGCAGTAGCGAAGGCAATTTTTGACCGCAAAGTGCACAGTGTCGAGCAAGCGCTGAAAATAGCACAGCAGCAAAATATTTCTAAAAGTGAAACAGAAGTTCCTGCCGACGAGTTACCAGATTCTGAAATGTTCATGTTAGGACGTCCTATGTTGCAAGCACGCCTTGAAAGCTTGCAAGCGGTAGGTCCAGACTATGACATCGACTATGACCAGAATCGAGCCATGCTGTCGACGCTGAATGTTGGACCGACGCTCGACGCTCGCTTCCAAACCTACCGCTATTTACGTACCCCTGAGGAACCTGTGAAGCGTGATAGTCCGCGCCGGGCATTCTTGCTGATTATGTGGGGTATGGTTGGGGCCCTGATTGGTGCTGGTGTGGCATTAGCCCGCCGTCCAAAATTGTTATAACGCCCTTACCCGGTGAAAGCTCGATGGACGGCTTTCACCTTTTTTAATTAAAGAGAATCGCTGTGAAAGTGTTAACTGTTTTTGGCACGCGCCCAGAAGCCATTAAAATGGCTCCACTGGTTGATGCGTTGGCAAAAGACCCGTTTTTTGACGCAAAAGTCTGCGTGACAGCACAGCATCGCGAGATGCTGGATCAAGTGCTGAATCTATTTTCTATCGAGCCGGATTATGATTTAAACATCATGAAACCGGGGCAAGGGTTGACGGAAATCACCTGCCGCATCCTCGAGGGACTAAAGCCGATTCTTGAGTCATTTAAGCCGGATGTGGTTCTGGTACATGGCGATACCACAACGACACTCGCCACTAGTCTTGCTGCATTTTATCAGCGTATTCCCGTTGGGCATGTTGAAGCGGGTCTGCGTACTGGCGACCTGTACTCCCCGTGGCCAGAAGAAGCGAACAGAACCATTACCGGGCATCTGGCGATGTATCACTTCGCGCCAACAGAGAATTCCCGACAAAACCTCTTACGTGAAAATATCAGCGACAGTAAGATCTTCGTTACCGGTAATACGGTGATTGATGCGCTGATTTCCGTCCGCGATCGCGTGTTGGCTGATGATAGCTTGCGCAGCTCTTTGGCGGAGTGTCATCCGTTCCTCGATAACAGCAAAAAACTGATTCTGGTTACCGGTCACCGCCGCGAAAGCTTTGGCGATGGTTTTGAACGTATTTGTCACGCGCTGGCTGAAATTGCTAAAGAAAATAGCGATGTTCAGATTGTTTATCCTGTGCATTTGAATCCAAATGTTAGCGAGCCTGTGACGCGTATTCTTGGTGATGTTAAAAACGTGGTGCTGATCGACCCACAGGAATACTTGCCGTTTGTCTATTTAATGAACCATGCCTACCTGATTCTGACCGACTCCGGTGGTATCCAGGAAGAAGCGCCATCGCTGGGAAAACCCGTATTGGTGATGCGTGATACTACAGAGCGCCCGGAAGCGGTTGATGCAGGAACCGTTCGTTTGGTGGGTACGGATACTCAAGAGATTGTCCGCCAGGTAACGCGTTTGTTGAAAGACCAAAACGAATACGAAGTGATGAGTCGGGCACATAATCCTTACGGCAACGGTAAGGCCTGTGAACAAATTTTGGCTGCATTGAAGAAGAATCAGGTGACACAACAATGAGTTTTGCAACCATCTCTGTGATTGGTCTTGGCTATATCGGATTACCTACTGCGGCTGCATTTGCCTCTAAACAGCAACACGTCGTAGGGGTTGATATCAACCAACATGCTGTAGACACCATAAATCGTGGTGCTATTCACATCGTTGAGCCCGACCTGGATAAGGTGGTCAAAACTGCTGTGGAAGGTGGTTTTTTACGCGCCAGTACCAGGCCAGTTGAAGCTGATGCTTTTTTGATTGCGGTGCCAACGCCATTTAAAGGCGATCACGAACCGGACATGGTTTATGTTAAAGCTGCCGCCGAGTCCATCGCTCCCGTCCTCAAGAAAGGGGCTTTGGTGATTCTGGAGTCCACTTCTCCGGTCGGTTCAACCGAGCAAATGGCGCAATGGTTAGCCGAACTTCGCCCTGACCTGACATTCCCTCAGCAGGCTGGTGAAGCAGCAGATGTTAACGTGGCTTACTGCCCGGAACGAGTATTGCCAGGCCAGGTGATGGTTGAGCTTATCAAAAACGATCGGGTTATTGGCGGCATGACGCCAATCTGCTCGGCTCGTGCCAGCGAACTGTACAAAATCTTCCTGGAAGGTGAGTGTGTGGTGACGAACTCCCGCACCGCTGAAATGTGTAAGCTCACTGAAAACAGCTTCCGCGATGTGAATATTGCCTTCGCCAACGAGCTGTCGCTGATTTGTGCCGCACAAGGGATTAACGTCTGGGAATTAATCCGCCTGGCGAACCGTCACCCGCGCGTCAATATCTTGCAGCCGGGTCCGGGTGTTGGTGGGCATTGCATCGCGGTTGACCCATGGTTTATCGTCGCGCAGAACCCAGAGCAAGCACAGTTGATCCGTACCGCGCGTGAGGTCAACGATGGCAAGCCGCACTGGGTTGTCAACCAGGTGAAAGCCGCCGTAGCTGACTGCCTGTCAGAAACAGGAAAGCGCGCCAGTGAAATCACTATTGCCTGCTTTGGCCTTGCGTTTAAACCTAACATTGACGACCTGCGTGAAAGCCCTGCCATGGAAATCGCTGAGCTTCTCAGCACCTGGCATAGTGGTAAAACTCTGGCAGTTGAGCCCAACATTCACCAGCTGCCGAAAAAACTGCTCGGACACTGTGAATTAGCCACTACGGATGAAGCCCTTTCACAAGCTGACGTGTTGGTGATGTTAGTCGATCACCAGGCATTCAAAGTTATTCCGGGTACACAAGTTCAGCAACGCTGGATTGTTGATACCAAAGGAGTCTGGCGCTAGTTCTCGCCAGACGCAGATGAAGCCGATGACGTCTAACTCTGTACCCGTTCACGCAAGAATTGAATCTCTCGACTGGGAGAACCAATTCTTTGCGGTGAATAGCGGAATTCTTCGTTTTGAAGATGACGCGCCCTTGCTGACTCCACCACTCCTTGCGGCGTTTACCCGTGTGCAGGCAAAAATCGCTACCCAGCAAACCCTCTTGCTTGATGGTTTGCAGCAACTCGGTTTTAAACTGGTTGAAGGAGAAGTCGATCTTGCACTGAAAGTTGGCACGCAACATGCTCCATCTTCTCTACAGCTAGCCACAGATGCGGATATCCCTGTATTACGGGATTTAGCCGCTAAAATTTTCACACAAAGCCGTTTTCGTGCGCCCTGGTATCAACCAGCTGATAGTGGAAATTTCTATGCACAATGGGTTGAAAATGCAGTGCTTGGTACTTTTGACCACGAGTGCCTGATATTGAAAAATGGTGATGTGATACAAGGCTTTGTCAGCATGCGCCAACTCAATGAGCGCGAGGCGCGTATTGGTTTACTGGCGGGACGTGGTGTGGGTGCCGAATTGATGGATACCGCGCGTTTATGGTGTCAGCAGCGTGGGTTACAAACGCTGCGCGTGGCTACACAAACCAGCAATACCGCAGCTCTGCGACGTTATATTCAAAGCGGTGCCAACATAGAAAGCACCGCCTTCTGGTTATACAGGTGAAAAAATGATTCCATTTAATGCTCCGCCAGTTGTAGGTACGGAAATCGAATACATGCAGGCTGCGATGGGTAGCGGCAAGCTCTGTGGCGACGGTGGTTTCACCCGTCGCTGTCAGCAATGGATGGAGCACCGTTTTGGCAGCAAAAAAGTGCTGCTGACACCTTCTTGTACCGCATCGCTGGAAATGGCCGCGTTGCTGCTGAATATTCAGCCCGGCGATGAAGTGATTATGCCAAGCTATACCTTTGTTTCTACAGCGAATGCCTTTGTTCTACGTGGCGCCAAAGTTGTCTTTGTTGATATTCGCCCGGACACCATGAACATCGACGAGAAGCTGATTGAAGCAGCCATCACCGAGAAAACGCGAGCCATTGTTCCGGTTCATTACGCGGGTGTTGCCTGCGAAATGGACACCATTATGGCGATTGCGACAAAACATAAACTCTTTGTGGTGGAAGATGCCGCGCAGGGTGTGATGTCGACCTACAAAGGCCGCGCCTTAGGAACAATTGGCCACATTGGCTGCTTCAGCTTCCACGAAACCAAAAACTACACCGCCGGTGGCGAAGGGGGAGCGACGTTGATAAACGACGCTTCACTTATCGAACGCGCGGAAATTATTCGCGAAAAAGGCACCAACCGCAGCCAGTTTTTCCGTGGGCAAGTGGACAAATACACCTGGCGCGATATTGGTTCAAGCTACCTGATGGCAGACCTACAGGCCGCGTACCTTTGGGCGCAACTGGAAGCCGCTGAAAAGATTAACCAACAGCGCCTGAAACTGTGGCATGCCTATTACGACGCGCTTGCACCACTGGCTAAAGCCGGGCGCATCGAATTGCCATCGATTCCAAAAGACTGTGTACAGAATGCGCACATGTTTTATATCAAGCTGCGTGATATCGAAGACCGCAGCGCGCTGATTGCGTATCTCAAAGAGGCAGAAATTATGGCGGTGTTCCATTACATCCCATTACATGATTGCCCGGCTGGCGAGAAGTTTGGTTACTTCCACGGCGAAGACCGTTTCACCACACAAGAAAGCGAGCGCCTGCTGCGTTTGCCACTGTTCTACAACTTGTCTCCAGCGAACCAACGTACCGTTATCAATACGTTGTTAAGCTTCTTCTCCTGATATGTCACTCGCGAAAGCCTCAGTGTGGACCGCAGGGTCCACACTGGTAAAAATTGCTGCCGGTTTGCTGGTGGTGAAACTGCTTGCGGTGGCATATGGCCCAGCTGGCGTCGGTCAGGCGGGAAACTTCCGCCAGATGGTCACGGTATTGGGCGTGCTTGCCGGCGCGGGGATCTTCAACGGCGTGACAAAATACGTCGCGCAGTATCACGATCAGCCCGAGCAATTACGCAAGGTTATCGGCACGTCGTCGGCGATGGTGTTGGGTTTCTCAACACTTTTAGCCATCATTTTTGTGGTTGCAGCAAAGCCCATCAGCCTTGGTTTATTTGGGCATGAGAATTACCAGGGATTAGTGCGTCTGGTGGCGTTAGTGCAGATGGGTATCGCCTGGGCGAACTTGTCGTTAGCCATCATGAAAGGTTTTCGTGATGCGGCTGGTAACGCGCTGGCACTGATTGGTGGCAGTCTTATTGGCGTGATGGCGTATTACCTTTGTTATCGCCTGGGCGGATATCAGGGGGCGTTGCTGGGGCTTGCGTTGGTGCCTGCGTTGGTACTTATTCCGGCAGGCATCATGCTGGTTCGCCGCGAGCACGTACCATTTGGCTACCTGAAACCGCAGTGGGATAAAGTTTACGCCAGTAGCCTTGGTAAATTCACGATCATGGCGCTGATCACCTCTGTGACGCTCCCAGTGGCTTATGTCATGATGCGTAACCTGCTTGCTGCTCACTACAGTTGGGAAGATGTCGGGATTTGGCAGGGCGTAAGCAGCATTTCGGATGCCTACCTGCAATTCATCACCGCTTCGTTTAGCGTTTATTTGCTGCCAACGCTTTCACGCTTAACCAACAAAACCGACATCAGCCGCGAGATTGTTCGTTCTCTGAAGTTTGTTCTGCCTGCGGTTGCGGCGGCAAGCGTCACCGTCTGGCTGTTACGCGACTTTGCTATCTGGCTGCTTTTTTCGCATAAATTCATTGCGATGCGCGATCTTTTTGCCTGGCAACTGGTGGGCGATGTGCTGAAAGTGGGCTCATATGTGTTTGGTTATCTGGTGATAGCCAAAGCCTCGCTTCGCTTCTATATCTTGACTGAAATCAGCCAGTTCACATTATTGACCGGTTTTTCACATTGGCTTATACCTGCGCATGGTGCCTTGGGGGCCTCGCAGGCATATATGGCAACGTACATCATTTACTTCACGCTCTGTTGCAGCGTTTTCCTCATTTATCGTAGACGAGCATGACGACACTGATTCACGTTTTGGGATCGGATATCCCACACCATAATCAAACGGTACTGCGCTTCTTCAATGACGCACTGGCTGTTTCAAATCTGCATGCCCGCCAGTTTATGGTGGTGTCAAAGGACGACGCTTTGCTTTCCGCTTTTCCGGCACTTACCGTAACGCTTTACCCAACTAAAAAAGCGCTGGCGCAGGCCGTGGTGGAAAAGGCGCGGGCTAATCGCCAACAACGCTTTTTCTTCCATGGGCAGTTTAACAGTGCGCTATGGATTGCCTTGCTGACCGGTGGTTTGAAGCCCACCCAGATGTACTGGCATATTTGGGGCGCTGATCTTTACGAGGCCTCGAAGAGCCTCAAGTTTCGGGTATTTTACCTGCTGCGCCGTATTGCGCAGGGGCGGGTGGGGCGAGTTTTTGCCACGCGCGGCGACCTGAACTACTTCCATGAACGTCACCCGAATGTAGCTGGCGAACTGATTTATTTCCCGACGCGCATGGATTCGTCGCTGAATACTTTGGACTCTGGTGACGTGAAAACCGGCAAAATGACGCTGCTGGTGGGCAATTCTGGCGATCTTAGCAATCAACACATTGTGGCGTTGAAAGCGATTCATGCCCAGTTTGGCGACACGGTACGCGTGGTGGTTCCGATGGGCTATCCCGCTAACAACGATGCGTATATTCATGAGGTACAGCAAGCAGGTCGAGCGTTGTTCAGCGAAGAGAACCTACAAGTACTGACGGAAAAAATGGACTTCGACGACTATCTGGCGCTGTTGCGTCAATGCTCGCTGGGATATTTCATTTTTGACCGCCAGCAAGGAATCGGCACGCTTTGCTTACTGATTCAGGCGGGCATTCCGTGCGTGTTGAGTCGCAAAAACCCGTTCTGGCAGGATATGGCTGAACAGCATATTCCCGTGCTCTTTGCTGGTGACACACTGGATGAGTCGATCGTCCGCGAAGCGCAGCGTCAACTACGCTTACTGGATAAACAACAAATTGCCTTCTTCAACCCTAATTACATTGACGGCTGGAAACGGGCGCTGGACATCGCTGCGGGAGAAACCGCATGAGTATGCTGCAATTTGGCGGTTTGTTTGTGGTCTGGTTCTTATCAGTGATGTTCATTGGCACGTTAACGTACCAGGAATTTCGCCGGGTGCGTTTCAATTTTAATGTGTTCTTCTCGCTGCTTTATCTGCTGACATTTTTCTTTGGCTTCCCGTTTACCTGCACGCTGGTGTTCCGCTTCGGCGTAACGGTCGTACCGGCCGATGTGTTGCTACAAGCACAACTTGCAGCAGTCTGTTTCTACGGTATCTACTATGTTGCCTACAAAACGAGGCTGCGTGCGAAGAGAACTGAAACGGTGCGGCGTCCTGTCTTTACCATGAACCGGGTCGAGACTCATCTGACGTGGGTGATGTTGATGGTGGTGGCGCTGGTCAGTGTTGGCATCTTCTTTATGCATAATGGTTTTTTGTTATTTAAGCTGCACTCCTACAGCCAGATTTTCTCCAGTGAAGTGTCGGGCGTTGCGTTAAAGCGCTTCTTCTACTTCTTTATCCCCGCCATGCTGGTGGTCTATTTCCTTAAACAAGATGGCCGCGCCTGGATGTTCTTCCTGGTCAGCACTGTAGCGTTTGGCTTGCTGACTTACATGATTGTTGGCGGGACTCGCGCCAATATCATCATCGCGTTCGCCATCTTTTTGTTCATCGGTATTATTCGCGGTTGGATTTCGCTGTGGATGCTGGCGGCGGCTGGCGTCTTCGGTATCGTCGGCATGTTTTGGCTGGCATTGAAACGCTACGGTCTCAATGTGAGTGGTGATGAAGCGTTTTATACCTTCTTGTACCTGACGCGCGATACCTTCTCTCCGTGGGAAAACCTGGGATTACTGCTGCAAAATTACGACAAAATTGAATTCCAGGGGTTGGCACCGATAGTACGTGATTTCTATGTCTTTATTCCGACATGGCTGTGGCCCGGTAGGCCTGGTATTGTACTGAATAGTGCGAACTACTTTACCTGGGAAATTCTCAACAACCATTCTGGCCTGGCGATTTCACCAACCTTAATTGGCTCGCTGGTGGTGATGGGCGGTGTGTGGTTTATCCCGTTGGGCGCAGTGGTAGTGGGGCTAATCATCAAATGGTTCGACTGGTTGTATGAGCTGGGGAATCGGGAAACCAACAAGTACAAAGCAGCCATTCTGCATAGTTTCTGTTTCGGGGCGATCTTTAACATGATTGTTCTGGCACGAGAGGGCCTGGATTCCTTCGTCTCACGCGTTGTATTTTTCCTGATGGTATTTGGTGCCTGCTTGCTGCTGGCTAAACTGCTCTACTGGTTATTTGATAGTGCGGGGCTGATACATCAACGGTTAAGACGTTCCCCGCAAGCTGTCTCAGGCACCCAAAAAGCATCACAAGGAATATCATGAACCGACTGACTACCGCCCCTTCCTATGCCATTCGCGGTCTGAACCTTCTGGGCTGGCGCGATATGCAGCATGCTTTGGATTACCTCTACACAGAAGGAACACTGCGTAGAGGTACGCTGGTGGCGATTAACGCAGAGAAAATTCTTGCCGCAGAACGTGAGCCGGAAGTGCGAACGCTGATCGAAGCCGCGGAATACAAATACGCCGACGGAATTAGCGTGGTGCGTTCCATTCGCAAAAAATTCCCTGGAGCGGTTGTGTCACGAGTGCCTGGTGCTGACCTATGGGAAGCTTTGATGCAGCGTGCGGGGCAAGAAGGTACACCAGTTTTCCTCATTGGCGGCAAACCAGAAATACTGGCGCAAACCGAAGCCAAACTGCGCGAACAGTGGCAGGTTAATATTGTCGGTTGCCAGGATGGTTACTTCAAAGCGGAACAGCAAGCGGCTTTGTTTGAACGTATTCGGGACAGTGGCGCGGCTATTGTGACGGTAGCGATGGGGTCGCCGCGGCAGGAAATCTTTATGCGGGATTGCCGTAAGGTTCATCCTGATGCGTTATATATGGGAGTGGGTGGTACCTACGATGTGTTTACCGGCCATGTGAAGCGTGCACCAAAGATATGGCAGAACCTTGGTCTGGAATGGCTTTATCGTTTGTTGTCGCAACCGAGCCGCATCACACGCCAAATAAAGTTGCTGCGTTATCTGGCCTGGCATTACACCGGTCGGTTATAAAACGCTACCCGACACACCGTTAAAGTGAGTTTTACGGCTGAATTTGGCTGGATAATCATCAGAATGTGCAAAGCATAACCAAATGCGCATTTTATTTAAATAAGCACTAGACAGGTGGGCATGAAGCCCGTAATATCCGACCCCGCAACGGCGCTATGCGCCCGTAGCTCAGCTGGATAGAGCGCTGCCCTCCGGAGGCAGAGGTCTCAGGTTCGAATCCTGTCGGGCGCACCATTAATTGAATGGCGCTGGAGCTGCGGCGGTACTTCTTCTTAGGAAGGTAGACCGCGCGAAAAGATTTACAGTGGTGGCTATAGCTCAGTTGGTAGAGCCCTGGATTGTGATTCCAGTTGTCGTGGGTTCGAGTCCCATTAGCCACCCCATTAATTTAGTGATATTGCGAAGGTGGCGGAATTGGTAGACGCGCTAGCTTCAGGTGTTAGTGTTCTTACGGACGTGAGGGTTCAAGTCCCTCTCTTCGCACCATCTCTAATTTAAAAGCAGTAAGAAGTAAAAGCAGTATTTCGGCGAGTAGCGCAGCTTGGTAGCGCAACTGGTTTGGGACCAGTGGGTCGGAGGTTCGAATCCTCTCTCGCCGACCAAATTCAAGAAAGCCCAATCGAAAGATTGGGCTTTTTTACGTCTGTAGTTTATAGAGGATGAGAATCTCCGAAGGAGGTTTGAGCCGAGCGTAGCGAGACAACGTTGCTTCAGCAACGGCCCGCAGGGGAATAATCCTCTCTCGCCGACCAAATTCAAGAAAGCCCAACCGCAAGATTGGGCTTTTTTACGTCTGTAGTTTACCGTTTCGTAGGTCGGATAAGCGCAGCGTCATCCGACACCCTTGCGAAAACAGTCCATCTCAATCCCAGTCTCTTATTCGCGACATTCCTGTTTTGATTGTCGCCGTTTGGTGACTATTAACTCATTGATAAAAATGAATAATACCAGGATTGAGTTTATGTGTCTCTAAACAGAGACACTATTGCGGAAAACCTAAAGTCCAGACAAAACCCATCAGCTGCCAGTGCTATCAACGATAACAACATGAATACCAAACGATTATAGGTTCATGGCAATTATGGATTCAAACCTGGCACACATCATGCAATAATATACAGGTAGATGCTCATTCCACTTCTTATGTTTGCTTAGGCTTCATAAACCCAGGAATGACGCAGAGCCGATTACGGTGCTTATCGTCCACCGACAGATGTCGTCTTTCAGACCTCATCCGACACCATGGACATAACGTTGAGTGAAGCACCACTTAGTTGTCATACAGACCTGTTTTAACACCTGCCAATTGGCAGGTGTTTTTTTTTGCATGCAGTAAGGGAAAGCGAGAAAGGGAAAAGGGCGAAAGATTTCGCCCCTGGGATCTACGGATTAGGATTATTTTGCAGAGTTAACAACAGGCCATCGCGACGCATGGTCGCGGCTTCCTCAGGTTGATGCAGCCTGTCCAGGCAATCAGCCAGCCAGGCGTAATCAAACGCATCAGGGCGTTGTTTAATGGCTTCGCGGAAGGCCTCGCATGCTGGCTGCCACTCACCGTGCTTCATCAGCAACTGGCCGAGAGTGCTGTACAACAACGGACGATCGCCTTGCGTTTTAATCTGCTGGCGAAGGGCTTTCTCGAGTTGCTCTGGGTTTCCAGATTTCAAACGCGGCATCAGTAACACCAGGCGTTCGTCAAACTGGCGTTTCAGGCCATCGAGAATGATTTCCTGCGCGGCGTCATGATCGTCACATTCAATCAGATGCTCTGCCATAGCGACTTGCAACACTGTCTCGTGGCGCGTTTTACGGCTTTGGTTTTTCCACCAGCTTTTCAGACCATCGTTACCTTGGTCTGCCATTGCCTGATCCATCAACCCAATCCATGCCTGGCGCTGAAGCTCTGCACGATGGGCTTCATCACTCACCTGAACTTTGTTCATTGCCGGTAAAATATCAAGCAGCGAGCCCCATGCTCCGGTACGGACATAGGCCATTTCAGCCAGACGCAGAACTTCCGGATGACGCGGAGCGGTTTCCAGCAATTTATCTACACCATGACGCGCCGCGTGATTCTCGTTACGAGCCAGTTGCAGGCGCACGCGAGTAATTTCTACCGGTAATTGATCGTGGTCTGCCAGTTCAGCTGCACGTTCTAGATGCTGATTTGCCCGGACTTCATCACCGCGCTGTTGTGCCGCTTCGGCTGCCAGCAAATAGTTCACCACTGGTTGTTCCGCATGATCGGCATTTTTCAGCATCAGCTTCTCAACCTGCTGGTAATCGCCTTCTGCCAGTTTCAGCAATGCCGCTTTGGTTTGCTTACGCGCACGGCTGCTTTTACGCCCTACGAACCAGCCACGAGTACGGGCACCGGTGCGGAAAACACGACGCAGCACCCATTCAATGGCAAACAGCACAACCAGACTTAAGATCAGAATGATCACCAGACCTGTGACGCTGGTTTCCACGTTGTAATTATCTGTCTGGATCAGCACATAACCCTGATGGCCCGCCAGCATTGGCCCGAGCACGATCCCGGCGATCAACAGCAGAAAGAGTAATAAGACTTTAATCATGCTTATTCTCCTTGAGTGGGTGCGGGAACCGGTGCAGGCGCGGGTTCAACTGGGGCAGGGGATGCCGTGCTGGCTGCGGGCTGGGCGAGTAAATTGCGTACCCGAGTCTGCATCAGCTTTTCCAACAGCGGCTGGCTTTCCAGCGTTTGCGGCACATCCATATTGATGCTTTGCTGGCTCAAAGAATCCAGTTCATCAAGGAACGACTTGGTGACGCTGTCATTGGTATCGTAATAAGCCCGAACCCATGTGGAGACATTCTCCAGCGATTGCTTATAGGTTTCATCCTGATGACGTGGAACAGCTTGCGCAGCAACCAGCAGACGTGAGCGGATATTCTCACGCAGATAAACATCCTGATTTGGTGCCAGCAGTGGCACCGCCGTTTCATCGCGACGGCGGATAGTAATGAAGCTATCCATAAAGTTGTGCCAGCTTTTTGCCAGGTTTTGACGCCATTCCGTGACAGTGCTTGAGAGCTCGTTACCGTCAGAGTCCATCGGCGTGTCATCGGTATTATTATCCGCAAGACGCAGGTTATCGACTTGATTAGATAGCTGATTTAGCTTGAGGATAATCCCGTCGTAATCCACCTGAGTAATCGCGGACAACGCAGAAATATCATCCGTTAGCGCACGGCGAGCAGCCAGCACGCTCGGGTCATTCATATCCGCAAGGCTGGCATCTGCACTTTTCAGAAGTGCTGCCGCGGTGGTGACATCCTGATCGCTCCACAGTTTTCGCCCTGCCAATTTCACCAGGAAATCGGACTGCGCTAGCAACCAGGTTTTCGCATCACTCCCGGAAATGGTCGCCACTTTTTGCTGCACTTCCTCAAGCTCACGCGCCAGATTCGCTTGTTGGCGATTCGACTCTTCGAGAGCAGACGCTTGCTGCTTGATAGTGGTTTCCAGCGCGGATTGCTGCTGTTCTTGCTGCTTTTGCAAGGCGATTAATTGTGTTGCCAGCGCATCGGTATTGGCAGTTTGCGCCGCCGACTGATGCTTGCCATAACTGTAAAGACCGCCACCTAACGCCAGCGCAATAGCAATGGCGATAGCACCCAGCGCAATTCCGGCAATACCACTACGATTTTTTTGTGGTGGTTGTTCTGGAAGCGGTGCGCTTTCCAGCCCTGGTTTGGTCTCTTCAACCATGGCGGAGTTAGTCTGTTGTTCCGTCATTGTGGCGTCCCATGTTATTGATTTATTGTAACGCGCGAAGCAGCGCGTCATTGTCTGCGTTATCGGCGACCCGAATATCCTGCCAGCCCAGATCCCGGGCAAGGTCTGCCAGACGCTCACTAACAACTAATAGTTGGCAGTGTAGTAACCAGTTTTTTCGATACCATTCGGGAACGAGAGCATAAAGCTGTTGTAGCATTTCACCACTCGTCACGACCAGCGTTGAAACTCCACGTTCGCGCCAGCGAAAGGCTTCTTCCGTTCCGTCATAAATTCTGGCATTTCTTTGATAACATTCGCAGAAAGTGACTTCTGCACCGCGCGCTGTCAGCGTTTCGCCTAACAGTTCACGGCCACCATTGCCGCGTAAAATGAGTGCACGTTTACCAGCAATATTCTGTAATTCAGGTAATTGTAGCAAGACTTCCGTTGTTTCCCTGTCTTGCGGATAGCGAACCGGCAAATGGCTCACGGTATGAAACGCTAACGCAGTGGTGCGCCCAATAGCAAACCAGGCAAGATTTGCTGGCCATGGCATACCATTTTGGCTTAATTGCGGCTGGGCGTACTGTATGACGTGTTGTGATAACACGAACACCAGATCGCCTGTGGACAGGCTCGCTAGCATAGACGGCAGTTTGTCCAACTGCCGACCAGGGGAAAACTCGATGAGAGGGAAGCTATACGCCACCTGCCCCAGTGTGCGCAGTCTGCTCACTAACTCGTCCCCTGCTGGGGAAGGGCGGGTGACAAGGATCGTCATGCCGGGGCATCTCCGTCATAAACCGCGGCCAGAATTTCACGGGCTCCTTTATCAAGGAGTTCTTCCGCAAGAGAAATTCCCATCACTTCGGCCTCTTCTGGTTTACCACGGCGCTCACCACGAACCAGGATTGAGCCGTCTGGTGCGCCCACTAATGCTCGCAGCCAGAGCTCACCGTTAATCAACTCGGCATAACTGCCGATTGGCACCTGGCATCCGCCCTCAAGACGCATGTTCATGGCTCGTTCTGCGCTGACGCGAATCGCGGTTTCTTCATGATTCAGCGACTCAAGTAACTCTTGAGTGCGTATGTCGTCAAGACGGCACTCGATTCCTACTGCCCCCTGACCCACAGCAGGCAGGGAAACTTCTGCTGGCAAGGCGTAGCGAATACGTGATTGCAGCCCCAGTCGATTAAGCCCGGCAATCGCAAGAATAATTGCATCGTAGTCACCGTTATCGAGCTTGCCCAAACGAGTCCCGACATTGCCGCGTAATGAGCGAATGACCAGGTCTGGGCGGCGCTCAGCAATCTGGCACTGGCGGCGGAGGCTGGAAGTGCCGACTACGCTGCCAGCAGGCAGAGAGTCGAGGTCGGTGAAATTATTGGAAACAAAAGCATCACGCGGATCATCGCGCTCGCAAATGGTCACCAGACCCAGGCCTTCAGGAAACTCGACTGGCACATCTTTCATGGAATGTACTGCGATATCCGCGCGCCCTTCAAGGAGTGCAAGTTCTAACTCTTTGACAAACAATCCCTTGCCACCTACTTTCGCTAGCGGTGTATCAAGAATGATGTCGCCACGCGTAACCATTGGCACCAGTTCAACCGTGAGCTGGGGATGGTTCGCCTCGAGGCGTTGTTTGACATAATGTGCTTGCCAGAGTGCTAATGGACTTTGGCGGGTGGCAATTCTTAATACATTGTCTAACATTGCTAGTTACCGTAATTATCGTCCCTGACCATCCTACCACTCTTCACAGAAGACTGTCAGTTTCAACGGTTTTGCGGAAAAGAGGGACGTCTTTCGTATTATGGAATATAAAGCAGGGAGCCGGTAAGGAACTTGGCGCGTAGCGCATCTTTCTTTACGGTCAACCAGCAAGGTGTTAAATTGATCACGTTTCCAGCAATTCTTTGCCTTGTCGTTTATAATAGAGGCAACAACCGGGAAACGGGTTTTTTCGAAATACTGAAACCATCAGGCGATATGTCTTGTACCTCTATATTGAGACTCTTAAACAGAGACTGGATGCCATTAACCAACTGCGTGTAGATCGCGCACTTGCTGCCATGGGGCCTGCTTTTCAACAGGTCTACAGTCTTCTGCCAACATTGCTACATTATCATCACCCGCTGATGCCAGGTTACCTTGAGGGTAACGTTCCACACGGCATTTGCATTTACACGCCTGATGAAACCCAACGCCACTACCTCAACGAACTCGAATTGATGCGCGGTATGCCGCCGCAGAAAACCGAATCTGGCGAATTGCCGATCACTGGCCTCTATTCAATGGGCAGCACATCGTCCGTTGGGCAAAGCTGTTCTTCCGATCTGGATATTTGGGTTTGTCACCAGTCATGGCTCGATAACGACGAGCGCCAGTTGCTGCAACGTAAATGTAGCGTACTGGAAAGCTGGGCCGCCTCTTTAGGCGTTGAAGTCAGCTTCTTCCTGATTGACGAAAACCGCTTCCGCCACAACGAAAGTGGTAGCCTGGGCGGCGAAGACTGTGGTTCAACACAACACATCTTGTTGCTTGATGAATTCTACCGCACCGCAGTGCGCCTGGCCGGGAAACGTATTCTCTGGAGTATGGTTCCGGGTGATGAAGAAGATCATTACGACGATTACGTGATGAGCCTCTACTCGCAGGGTGTGCTCACGCCAAACGAGTGGCTCGATCTCGGTGGTTTAAGCACCCTTTCGGCCGAAGAGTACTTTGGTGCCAGCCTGTGGCAGCTTTATAAAAGTATCGACTCCCCTTATAAAGCGGTGCTGAAAACACTGTTGCTGGAAGCTTATTCCTGGGAATACCCGAACACTCGTTTATTGGCAAAAGACATTAAGCAGCGTTTGCATGATGGCGAGATAGTCTCCTTTGGGCTTGATCCTTACTGCATGATGCTGGAGCGTGTGACTCACTACCTCACGCAAATAGAAGATACCGCACGTCTGGATTTAGTTCGCCGTTGCTTCTATCTCAAAGTGTGCGAAAAACTTTCCCGTGAACGCGCCTGCGTAGGCTGGCGTCGTGAAGTCCTGAGCCAACTGGTCAAAGACTGGGGTTGGGACGAGCCACGTCTGGCGATGCTGGATAACCGCGCTAACTGGAAAATTGACCAGGTTCGCGATGCACACAACGAGTTGCTTGATGCGATGATGCAAAGCTATCGCAACCTGATTCGTTTCGCGCGCCGTAATAACCTGAGCGTCAGCGCAAGCCCGCAAGATATCGGGGTGTTGACCCGTAAATTGTATGCCGCGTTTGAAGCGCTGCCAGGCAAAGTCACGCTGGTTAACCCGCAGATCTCCCCTGATTTGTCAGAACCGAACCTGACCTTTATTCATGTGCCGCCAGGCCGTGCTAACCGTTCAGGCTGGTATCTCTACAACCGTGCACCAAACATGGATTCCATCGTCAGCCATCAACCGCTGGAATATAACCGTTATCTTAATAAGCTGGTGGCCTGGGCCTACTTTAATGGCCTGCTGACTTCCCGCACCCGTCTGTTTATTAAGGGCAACGGTATTTGCGATTTGCCAAAACTTCAGGAGATGGTGGCTGACGTTTCGCACCACTTCCCGTTGCGTTTGCCTGCGCCAAGCGCGAAAGCGTTGTACAGCCCATGTGAAATTCGCCATCTGGCAATTATTGTGAACCTCGAATACGACCCGACGGCGGCATTCCGCAACCAGGTCGTGCATTTCGATTTCCGTAAGCTGGATGTGTTCAGTTTCGGGCAGCAGCAGCAGTGCCTGGTGGGCAGCGTTGACTTGCTTTATCGCAACTCCTGGAATGAAGTGCGTACCCTGCATTTTAACGGTGAGCAATCGATGATTGAGGCGCTGAAAACCATTCTGGGCAAAATGCACCAGGATGCCGCGCCGCCGGATAGCGTGGAAGTGTTCTGCTATAGCCAGCATCTGCGTGGGCTTATTCGCACGCGTGTTCAGCAACTGGTTTCGGAATGTATCGACTTCCGTTTATCGAGCACTCGCCAGGAGCCTGGGCGCTTTAAAGCGCTGCGTATTTCTGGCCAAACGTGGGGGCTGTTCTTCGAGCGCCTGAGCGTTTCAGTGCAAAAACTGGAGAATGCAGTCGAATTCTACGGCGCGATTTCGCACAACAAACTTCATGGCCTGTCAGTGCAGGTTGAAACCAACCAGGTTCAGCTACCGTCAGTGGTCGATGGGTTTGCCAGTGAAGGGATCATTCAGTTCTTCTTTGAAGAAGCGAGTGAGGACCACGGCTTCAATATCTATATTCTTGATGAAAGTAACCGCGCAGAGGTTTACCACCACTGCGAAGGAAGCAAAGAAGATTTAGTGCGTGACGTGAGCCGTTTCTACTCTTCGTCACACGATCGCTTTACCTACGGTTCAAGCTTTATCAACTTCAACTTGCCGCAGTTCTATCAGATTGTGAAAGTAGAGGGGCGCTCGCAGGTTATTCCGTTCCGCAACCAGGCTATTACAGCAGCGACGCCAGCTAATCATGACGACAGCAATACGCCGCTGCTTCAGCAGTACAGCAACAGCTAGCTAAAACTCACAGGCTCGCCCGCTTGCTGCGTGCAAGCTTCTTCCAGCAACGCCCAAAACTCAGCGCCGCTGCGATCGCAAATCCACTTATCGCCCTGCAAATTAAAATGGTAACCGCCGTTTTTGGTTGCCAGCCAGACCTGATGCAAAGGCTCCTGGCGATTGATAATAATCTTGCTGCGGTTCTCAAAACTCAGGCTCAGTACGCCACCGTTGATTTCACAGTCAATATCGCTGTCACCATCCCAGTCATCCAGGCGTTCTTCGATTGTTGACCACAGACCGTCGGCCAGGCGATGAAATTCACTGTCATTCATATCTGTTTCTCAGTTGTTCGTCTTCACGGCAGTATAGCAACAGTCGCGAAGAGAAAAGAGTATTGCTTTTCAGGGATCACCTGCGATGATAGAAGGCAGAATATTGGATTACAGGCATCTCAATAATGAAGAAAATTTTCTGCCCACTGGCATTTATGCTGGCACTTTTCAGTCTTTCTGGCTGCGGTCTTAAAGGTCCTCTGTACTTTCCACCTGCCGATGGCACAACCAAACCCACGAGCCAGGTCACTCCTGTAAAACAGCAGCAACCGGCGACCCCAGACCGAAATAACCGTGGTACGGATAACGCACCGACTCAGGTTGTCTACTAGCAAACTATTGATAAGTAGCCGCGTATATGGAGCAGAAGATGCAGTTTTCGAAGATGCATGGCCTCGGTAATGACTTTATGGTCGTCGACGCGGTGACTCAAAACGTCTATTTCTCCCCGGAGCTGATTCGCCGTCTGGCTGACAGGCATTTGGGAGTAGGGTTTGATCAGTTGCTAGTGGTTGAACCGCCTTATGATCCTGATCTCGATTTCCATTACCGTATTTTCAATGCCGATGGCAGCGAAGTTTCCCAATGTGGTAATGGTGCACGTTGTTTCGCGCGATTTGTGCGCCTGAAAGGGTTGACTAACAAACGCGATATTCGCGTCAGCACCGCCAATGGCCGCATGGTTCTCAGTGTGACTGAAGACGAACTGGTGTGCGTAAATATGGGTGAGCCGAATTTCGAACCCTCTGCCGTACCGTTCCGCGCAAACAAAGCAGAAAAGACCTATATTATGCGTGCTGCCGAACAAACCATTATGTGCGGCGTCGTATCGATGGGTAACCCGCATTGCGTTATTCAAGTCGATGATGTGACGACAGCGGCCGTGGAAACTCTGGGGCCAGTGATGGAAAACCATGAACGTTTCCCGGAGCGAGCGAACATCGGTTTTATGCAGGTTGTCACCAAAGAACATATCCGCCTGCGTGTGTATGAACGTGGTGCCGGAGAAACACAAGCTTGTGGCAGTGGCGCTTGCGGCGCAGTTGCTGTGGGTATCTTGCAAGGAATACTTGCGGAACAGGTTCGCGTAGAGCTGCCTGGTGGCCGTCTTGATATCGCCTGGAAAGGGCCGGGAACTCCGCTGTTTATGACCGGTCCGGCGGCCCACGTCTATGATGGATTTATACATCTATGAAGAACGCCGAGGAACAGCAAGAAGCCGTACTGGAACTGGATGACCGTATGGTGGCGGAATATCTGCTGCGTCATCCTGATTTCTTTATTCGGAACGCTCAGCATGTAGAACAAATGCAGGTGCCACACCCGGTTCGTGGCACCGTTTCGTTGGTTGAATGGCATATGGCGCGTAGCCGTAACCACATCAATTTTCTTGAGGAAAACATGACCCTGCTGATGGAGCAGGCGAGTGCCAACGAAGGGCTGTTTTACCGCTTACTGAAGTTGCAAGGCCGCCTGGCCTCCGCCACCAGTTTGCAGGAAATGTTGAATCGTCTGCACCGTTGGGCGCGTGAAATGGGCCTCGCGGGCGCAAATGTGCGTCTTTTTGCCGATCGCTGGCGGATTGGTGCCCCTTCTGATTTCACTCACCTGGCGCTGAATCGACAGGCTTTCGAGCCGTTGCGTATTCAGCGTCTGGGCGACAGGCAACATTATCTCGGGCCGCTAAATGGCCCTGAATTACTGGTTGTTTTACCGCAGGCTAAAGCTATCGGTTCGGTTGCTGTTTCTTTGATGGGCAGCGATGCGGATTTAGGCGTGCTGGTTTTCAGTAGTCGCGATCCTCAACATTATCAGGATGGACAAGGTACACAACTCCTTCATGAACTGGCGCTGATGTTGCCAGACTTGCTGGAGCGCTGGGTCGAACGAGTATGACGGCCTCTCCGCTGCAATCTTTAGTCGATGGTTTCCTGCGCTACCTGAAAGTAGAGCGCCAGTTAAGCCCGCTGACACTTCTCAATTATGGCCGCCAGCTCAGTGCAATAATCGCTCTGGCGGGCGAGATGAAAATGAGTACCTGGCAACAGTGTGACGCCGCAGCGGTGCGTTCAATCACGGTTCGCAGCCGCAAGGCTGGCCTCGGCCCATCAAGCCTCGCATTACGTCTTTCCGCACTGCGCAGTTTCTTCGACTGGTGTGTCAGCCAGGGCGAACTCAAAGCCAATCCCGCAAAAGGGATAACCACGCCGAAAGCTGGCCGCCATCTACCCAAAAATATCGATGTTGATGACGTTAGCCGTCTGCTGGATATCGATATCAACGATCCGCTTGCGGTGCGTGACCGCGCCATGCTGGAAGTGATGTACGGCGCGGGTCTGCGTCTTTCAGAGCTGGTTAATATGGATTGTCGCCATATCGACCTCACCACGGGCGAAGTCTGGGTGATTGGTAAAGGCAGCAAAGAACGACGCGTGCCGGTGGGGAAATCCGCTGTTAGCTGGGTTGAGCACTGGCTCGATCTGCGCGAGCTTTTTGGCCCGGACGACGACGCGCTATTTCTCTCTAAACAAGGGAAGCGTATCTCGACGCGCAACGTCCAGAAACGCTTTAGCGAGTGGGGAATAAAACAGGGGCTGAACAGCCACGTGCATCCGCACAAACTGCGTCATTCGTTCGCCACGCATATGCTGGAATCCAGTGGGGATTTGCGCGGCGTGCAGGAATTATTGGGCCACGCCAACCTTTCGACCACACAAATCTATACCCATCTCGACTTCCAGCACTTAGCCACAGTGTATGATGCTGCGCATCCACGCGCTAAACGAGGGAAATCGTAATGCACTTTTATCGCCCGTTAGGGACTATTGCCGCGCTCACATTTGATCTCGACGACACGTTGTACGACAACCGCGCGGTGATTGAACGTACCGAACGTGAATCAATGAGCTTTGTGCAGAATTACCATCCAAAGCTTAACCATCTTCAACGCCCTGATTTTTTGCGCATCCGTCATGCGCTGCGGCTTGCAGAGCCTGATATTTACCACGATGTCACGGAATGGCGTCGTCGTGCAGTCGAACAAGCCATGTTAGACGTCGGCTTGTCAGCCGATGAAGCCGCGGCAGGAGCGCAAGCCTCGATGGACAACTTCGCCCACTGGCGCAGCCAAATCGACGTACCGCAAGAAACGCACGATACATTAGCGAAACTCGCTGAAAAGTGGCCGCTGGTGGCGATCACCAACGGTAACGCCGAACCGCATCTTTTTGGTCTCGATCATTACTTTAAGTTTGTGTTACGCGCTGGCCCACATGGCCGCTCCAAACCATTTAACGACATGTATCACCTGGCGGCAGAGAAGCTGGATGTGCCGCTTGCTCATATTCTGCATGTTGGCGATGACCTGACGACAGACGTCGCCGGAGCCGTTCGTTGCGGGATGCAGGCGTGCTGGATAAACCTGCGTGATGGCGACCTGATGCAGATAGATGACAGCCGCTTATTACCACATCTGGAAATTTCGCAGTTGGCATCCCTCACCGCGCTGATATAATCAACAAGTCTGTATAAAATTCCAGTATATTTTTATCTCCTCAACGGCGGTGCCAATGGACGTTTCTTACCTGCTCGACAGCCTCAATGACAAACAGCGCGAAGCCGTCGCAGCCACGCGAAGCAACATGCTAGTGTTGGCTGGGGCGGGCAGTGGTAAGACACGCGTATTGGTGCACCGTATCGCCTGGTTGATTAGCGTGGAAAACTGCTCGCCGTATTCCATTATGGCGGTGACGTTTACCAATAAAGCGGCAGCAGAAATGCGCCACCGTATCGGCCAGCTGATGGGCACCAGCCAGGGCGGCATGTGGGTCGGGACTTTCCACGGTCTTGCGCACCGCTTACTGCGCGCGCATCACATGGATGCCAACCTACCGCAGGATTTCCAAATCCTCGATAGCGAAGATCAGCTGCGTTTGTTAAAGCGCCTGATCAAAGCCATGAATCTCGATGACAAACAGTGGCCTGCACGCCAGGCGATGTGGTTTATCAACGGCAAAAAAGACGAAGGTTTACGCCCTCATCACATTGAAAGTTACGGCAATCCGGTTGAGCAAACCTGGCAAAAAATTTACCAGGCTTATCAGGAAGCGTGCGATCGTGCGGGTTTGCTGGATTTTGCCGAGCTGCTGCTGCGCGCGCATGAATTGTGGCTGAACAAACCACACATTCTTAACCACTACCGCGAGCGCTTTACCAACATTCTGGTGGATGAATTCCAGGATACCAACAGCATCCAGTATGCGTGGATTCGCATGCTGGCGGGTGAAACGGGCAAAGTGATGATCGTCGGTGACGATGACCAGTCAATCTACGGCTGGCGCGGCGCGCAAGTTGAAAACATCCAACGTTTTCTGACCGACTTTCCTGGCGCACAAACCATTCGCCTTGAACAAAACTACCGCTCGACCAACAACATTCTGAATGCTGCCAACGCCCTGATAGCCAACAACTCTGGTCGTCTGGGTAAAGAGCTATGGACGGATGGCAGTGACGGTGAGCCGATCTCACTGTATTGCGCATTTAACGAATTAGACGAAGCGCGTTTTGTGGTTAACCGCATCAAAACGTGGCAGGAAAGCGGCGGTGCGCTTGAGCACTGTGCGATTCTCTATCGCAGTAACGCCCAGTCGCGTGTACTGGAAGAGGCGTTATTACAGGTCGGTATGCCATACCGTATCTATGGCGGCATGCGCTTCTTCGAACGCCAGGAAATCAAAGATGCGCTCTCCTATCTGCGCCTGATTGCCAACCGTAACGACGATGCGGCGTTTGAACGCGTGGTTAACACGCCAACGCGTGGCATCGGTGACCGCACATTAGACGTGGTGCGCCAAACGTCGCGCGACCAGCAACTGACAATGTGGCAAGCCTGCCGTTTGTTGCTGCAGGAAAAAGCGCTGGCGGGGCGTGCTGCTTCTGCTCTGCAACGCTTTATGGAGCTTATCGACGCGCTGGCACACGAAACCATCGATATGCCGCTGCACGTCCAAACCGATCGGGTGATTAAAGACTCGGGTTTGATGATGATGTACGAGCAGGAAAAGGGCGAGAAAGGCCAGACGCGCATCGAAAACTTAGAAGAACTGGTCACGGCAACGCGCCAGTTCAGCTATCAGGATGAAGATGAAGACTTGATGCCGTTGCAGGCATTCTTGTCTCATGCAGCACTTGAAGCCGGCGAAGGGCAAGCCGATACCTGGCAAGATGCGGTGCAATTGATGACGCTGCACTCGGCGAAAGGGCTGGAATTCCCGCAAGTGTTTATCGTCGGCATGGAAGAAGGCATGTTCCCAAGCCAGATGTCGCTGGATGAAGGTGGCCGCCTGGAAGAAGAACGCCGCCTGGCGTATGTTGGCGTGACGCGTGCAATGCAAAAACTCACACTGACTTATGCTGAAACCCGCCGTCTGTATGGTAAAGAGGTTTATCACCGCCCGTCACGCTTCGTTGGTGAACTGCCAGAAAACTGCGTCGAAGAAGTTCGCCTGCGAGCCAGCATCAGCCGCCCGGTCAGCCATAAACGCATGGGCACGCCAATCTCTGAAAATGATTCTGGCTTTACCCTCGGGCAGCGTGTGCGCCATGCCAAATTTGGTGAAGGGACGGTCGTTAACCTTGAAGGCAGTGGTGAACATAGCCGAATCCAGGTGGCATTCCCTGGGCAAGGGATTAAGTGGTTAGTCGCCGCTTATGCGCGACTGGAAACGGTGTAAGTTAGCGAAATAACTCATCGTTTTTCACGCTTTTGCTACCTTATAAATATCACCTTAGTTTATTAGCCTATGGTGTCCCGTTGCGTGTTGACGCCATATTTTTGCTGGCGTAACATGCGCGCACGATTACGCTAAGAGGACACTCGCCTTGGACACACCCAGTAAATACTGGCTCAATAACCTGTCATCCAGGTACAACTTCTAAGGCTATCCTCGTATGCTGATAGCCTTAGTGGTTGTCGGCGACCTCATATCTCGTATATCCCGTCGCAATGAGTCAGACTTTTTAATGGTCTGAAACCTCGTTAGTTTCTGTCTGTGTGCCAACCGAACTGTCCCTGATATTTTTTGCATTGGGAGTACCGGTCATGCTGAGCGCATTTCAACTGGAAAACAATCGTCTGTCCCGTCTTGAATTAGATGAGACCGATAACCTGAGCAATTCTGTTTGGGTTGATTTGGTCGAGCCTGAAGAGAGCGAGCGTCAGCGCGTGCAAACGGAACTTGGTCAAAGCCTGGCAACCCGCCCGGAACTGGAAGACATCGAAGCATCCGCTCGTTTCTTTGAAGACGAAGACGGCCTGCACATTCACTCATTCTTCTTTTACGAAGATGCCGACGATCACGCGGGCAACAGCACCGTGGCATTTACCATTCGTGAAGGCCGCCTGTTTACGCTGCGTGAACGTGAATTACCGGCGTTTCGCCTTTATCGCATGCGCGCCCGTAGCCAGAGCATGGTGGACGGCAACGCTTACGAACTACTGCTCGACCTGTTTGAAACCAAAATCGAACAGCTGGCAGACGAAATCGAAAACATCTATAGCGATCTGGAAAAACTCAGCCGCGTGATTATGGAAGGGCACCAGGGCGATGAATACGATGCCGCACTTTCCACACTCGCAGAGCTGGAAGATATCGGCTGGAAAGTCCGTTTGTGTCTGATGGATACCCAACGCGCCCTGAACTTCCTGGTGCGTAAAGCACGTTTACCGAGCGGCCAGCTTGAGCAGGCGCGTGAAATCCTGCGCGATATCGAATCCCTGCTGCCACACAACGAATCGCTGTTCCAGAAGGTGAACTTCCTGATGCAGGCGGCGATGGGCTTTATCAACATCGAGCAGAACCGCATCATCAAGATCTTCTCGGTGGTATCGGTCGTTTTCCTGCCGCCAACGCTTGTGGCATCCAGCTACGGGATGAACTTCGAGTTTATGCCTGAATTGAAACTGAGTTTCGGTTACCCGGCGGCGATTATCGTGATGATTCTCGCGGGCCTGGCACCGTATCTCTACTTCAAGCGCAAGAACTGGTTGTGAAATTGTCGGGTGGCGCTGCGCTTACCCGACCTACAAAACCATTTGATCGTAGGGTGGATAAGCGACAGCGTCATCCACCGTTAGGCTATTTTGCGCAACTTACGCTGGGTATAAACCGCATCAAGAATAAATAACGCCAGCGCTGCCCAAATAAATCCAAAGGTCAGCAACTTATCTTTGCCTATTACTTCACCGTAGAACGTTACTGCCAGCAGGAACATTAGCGTCGGGCCAATGTACTGGAAGAAACCCAGCGTCGAGAGGCGCAGGCGCGTTGCCGCAGCGGTGAAACACAGCAATGGGATCGTTGTTACCACGCCCGCGGCAATCAGCAGTAAGTTCAGCGACAGTGAGTTTTGCCCCATATGGCTGGTCGAACTGTCTGCGATGCCAAACAAATAGATGGCGGCAATCGGCAGCAACCACAGCGTTTCCACCAACATTCCGGTTTGCGCATCCACGGCAATTTTCTTACGCACCAGCCCGTAAAATGCGAAGCTGAACGCCAGACCAAGTGCGATGATCGGCAGCGAGCCAAACGTCCAAAGCTGAACTAAAACCCCACAGGCCGCCAGTGCCACGGCGACCCACTGCATGCGACGGAAACGCTCACCAAGGAAAATCATCCCCAGCACCACGTTAACCAGCGGGTTGATGAAGTAGCCGAGGCTGGCTTCCAGCATGTGATGATTATTCACCGCCCAGATATACAGCAGCCAGTTGCCGCCAATTAGCACCGCAGAAACCGCCATCGCCAGCACCTTTTTACGGTTCTGACAGGATTTTTTCACCTGCGGCCACTGGCGGCTAATGCTTATCAGCGCCACCATAAAGAAGAAAGACCAGATGATGCGATGAGTGAGGATTTCATCAGCCGGTACATCCTGGATCAGTTTGAAATAGGCGGGTGCAATGCCCCAAATAAAATACGCGATAAGTGCAAGAATCACGCCCTGGCGGGTTTGTTTCGCATCCATGAAATAAACTCTGAGAAAAATAGTGTGCAAATAGTAACAGGATTTATCTTCTCACCCCACCATGTAGGTCGCCGTGGCGCTGGCGATATGTAGCTTATCTTCGTTGTGTAACTCCACACGGGCAACCGCTACCTTATTCCCGGCACGTAGCAGGCTGCTGCTGGCGGTAAAGCGTTGCCCACGTCCCGGACGTAAATAATCGACGCGCAAATCGATAGTGCCCATTTTTGACAGGCGTTGGCGCAGCTCTTCTTCGTTAATGCTGTCGTGGCGCGTAAGCGTACTACCGACGCAAACCAGGCCTGCCGCGACATCCAGCGAAGAGGCAATCACCCCGCCATGCAGGATGCTTTGCGCCCAATTCCCGACCATCATGGGTTGATTATTAAAGCACAGCTCAGCGTAGTCTTTCTCATAGCGTATAAGCTCCAGACCCAGCGCGCGGTTAAACGGCATGTGATAAACAAAAATCTCACCGACCAGTTGCAAGGCAGCTTCAGGGGTCAGAAATGCGGTAGACATGGATCATCCTCGATCAAAACAAAATCATAATGTTAACCAATTGTTTATTTTATGCTTCGAAATCGTTGATTGCCACTTTAAGAAATGTAGACAGAGCTTGCGCATCCATATCTATGTAGAATGTGTCCGAGAAAATAATTTGAAACCTTTTTGTTCAGGAGAATATTGCCGATGCGCATGTTTCTGGGATGGCTATTGGCTGCCAGTCTGTTGCCAATGACGGCTTACGCACAGGAAGCCACGATTAAAGAAGTGCATGATAAACCTGCTGTTCGCGGCAGTATCATCGCTAACATGCTGCTGGAACACGATAATCCGTTCACACTGTATCCGTATGAAACCAACTATTTAATTTATACGGTCACAGATGACCTCAATAAAGAAGCGATCAAAAGTTACAACTGGTCTGATAACGCCAGAAAGGATGAAGTAAAATTCCAGCTTAGCCTCGCGTTCCCTATCTGGCGCGGTATTCTCGGCTCAAACTCGGTATTAGGTGCGTCGTATACCCAGAAATCCTGGTGGCAGTTATCAAACAGCGGCGAGTCTTCACCTTTCCGCGAAACTAACTACGAACCGCAGGTTTTCCTCGGTTTCGCGACCGATGAGTCCTTTGCGGGCTGGACATTACGTGACGTGGAGTTTGGTTATAATCACGACTCCAACGGTCGCTCTGACCCGACTTCCCGTAGCTGGAACCGTTTATACACGCGCCTGATGGCTGAAAATGGTAACTGGATGGTTGAAGTGAAACCGTGGTATGTCATCGGCGACACCGACGACAACCCGGATATCACCAAATACATGGGCTACTACCAGTTGCGCGTTGGCTATCAATTTGGTGATGCGATCCTGAGTATGAAAGGCCAGTACAACTGGAATACCGGTTACGGCGGCGCGGAATTTGGCTTTAGTTATCCGGTCACTAAGCACGTTCGCCTCTATACCCAACTTTATAGCGGCTACGGCGAGTCATTAATTGATTACAACTTTAACCAGACACGCTTCGGTGTCGGCGTTATGCTTAACGATCTGTTCTAAAAATTTGGCGGTTTTTGTGGTGGGGAAAGCGTGACACAGGCGGAAGTAATTAATCAGGCAGTGCTGGCCAGACAGGTTTTGCAAGATACCTTTGGCTATCAACAGTTCCGCCCGGGTCAGGAAACCATCATCGAAACGGTGCTGGAAGGGCGTGATTGCCTGGTTGTCATGCCGACTGGCGGTGGTAAATCACTGTGCTATCAAATCCCGGCCCTGGTATTCGGCGGGTTGACCGTGGTGGTTTCCCCGCTGATTTCCCTGATGAAAGATCAGGTCGATCAACTGCTGGCAAACGGCGTTGCGGCGGCCTGTCTTAACTCCACACAAAGCCGCGAGCAGCAACAAGACGTGCTCGCCGGTTGCCGCACCGGGCAGATTCGCCTGCTTTACATCGCACCAGAGCGGTTGATGATGGATAACTTCATCGAGCAAATCAGCCACTGGCACTTGTCGATGGTGGCGGTCGATGAAGCGCACTGCATTTCGCAGTGGGGCCACGATTTTCGCCCGGAATATGCGGCACTGGGCCAATTGCGCCAGCGCCTGCCGACGGTGCCGTTTATTGCCCTCACCGCTACAGCAGACGACACCACACGTGCTGATATTGTTCGCCTGTTAGGTCTGCAAGATCCGTATATCGAAATTAGCAGTTTTGACCGCCCAAATATTCGCTACATGCTGATGGAAAAGTTTAAGCCTCTCGATCAACTGATGCGTTACGTGCAAGAACAGCGCGGGAAATCCGGCATTATTTACTGTAATAGCCGCGCAAAAGTCGAAGACACCGCCGCACGCCTGCAAAGCAAAGGGATCAGCGCTGGTGCGTATCACGCCGGGCTTGAACACCAGGTGCGTGCTGAAGTGCAAGAAAAATTCCAGCGTGATGATCTGCAAATCGTGGTCGCTACCGTGGCATTCGGTATGGGCATCAACAAGCCCAACGTCCGTTTTGTCGCGCACTTTGACATACCACGTAATATTGAATCCTATTATCAGGAAACGGGCCGCGCCGGGCGTGACGGCCTGCCTGCGGAAGCGATGCTATTTTACGATCCGGCTGATATGGCCTGGCTGCGTAAATGCCTCGAAGAAAAACCCGTCGGGCAATTGCAGGACATCGAGCGCCATAAACTGAATGCGATGGGCGCGTTTGCTGAAGCGCAAACCTGCCGCCGCCTGGTACTGCTGAATTACTTTGGCGAAGGTCGCCAGCAGTCTTGCAGCAACTGCGATATTTGCCTCGATCCACCGCGCCGTTACGACGGGCTGATGGACGCGCAAAAAGCACTATCCTGTATCTATCGTGTCGGTCAGCGCTTCGGCATGGGGTATGTAGTCGAAGTGCTGCGCGGGGCGAATAACCAGCGTATTCGCGAATATGGGCACGACAAACTCAAGATCTACGGCGAAGGGCGCGATCATACGCACGAGCACTGGGTTAGCGTTATTCGTCAGTTGATTCACCTTGGTGTGGTGACGCAAAACATTGCTCAACACTCTGCGTTGCAGTTAACCGAAGCCGCTCGTCCATTTTTACGCGGTGAAGAACCTTTAATGCTCGCAGTGCCTCGCGTTGTGGCCATCAAATCGAAATCCAGCCCGAAAGTGTTCGGTGGCAACTACGACCGCAAGCTGTTTGCCAAGCTGCGTAAACTGCGCAAAGCCATTGCCGATGAAGAAAACATCCCGCCATACGTGGTATTCAACGATGCCACATTGATTGAAATGGCCGAGCAAATGCCGCTCTCGCCGGGTGAAATGCTGGGTGTGAACGGTGTGGGTACGCGGAAGCTTGAACGCTTTGGGCGCGAGTTTATGGCACTTATTCGTAGCCATGTCGACGGCGAAGATGAGTAGTAGCCAGCCCTGGCTGCAACTCGTATAGTTATTCTCCAAAATAATAATCCAGCGAGTTATTTCCTATGTTGACGCTTTTTCTGACCGTAGCGGTATTGCATATAGTTGCGCTGGTCACTCCCGGCCCGGATTTCTTTTTTGTTTCGCAGACCGCGGTGAGCCGTTCCCGTAAAGAAGCGATGATGGGCGTGCTGGGTATTACCGGTGGCGTGATGGTCTGGTCAGGTGTGGCGCTGCTCGGCCTTAACCTGATCCTCGAAAAAATGGCCTGGCTGCATAACATCATCATGATTGGTGGTGGCTTGTATTTGTGCTGGATGGGCTATCAGATGCTGCGTAGCGCACTGAAGAAAGAAAAGGTCACCCAGGAATTGCCAGCGGTCGAATTAGCACATGGCGGGCGCAGCTTCCTGAAAGGTCTGCTCACCAACCTGTCGAATCCTAAAGCTATTATTTACTTCGGGAGCGTGTTCTCGCTGTTTGTTAGCAATGATGTAGGAAGCGCTGAGCGTTGGGGATTATTTGTGATGATTGCGCTGGAAACTTTCGCCTGGTTTACCATCGTTGCCAGCTTGTTCGCACTGCCGCAAATGCGCCGGGGTTATCAGCGCCTTGCGAAGTGGATTGATGGTGTTGCCGGTGCATTGTTTGCCGGATTCGGCATCCACCTGATTATTTCCCGCTAATCCTTCCTTGTATACCCAAAATAATTCGAGTTGCAGCCAACACCCCTGCAACTTGAAGTATGACGGGTATTACTGGCGTGCTGAGGCGAGGAGTGCGCCAACCAACATAAACAGCGAACCAAACACGCGGTTCAACGCTTTCATCTGACGTGGCCCTTTAATCCAGCCCGCAATGCGTGTCGCAAGCCCCGCATAGCCAATCATCACAATAATATCGACCACCACCGTGGTGACACCGAGTATTAAATACTGCGCCGCTTGCGGCTGATTTGGTGCGATAAATTGCGGGAAAAGTGCCGCGAGAAAGACAATGCTTTTAGGGTTGGTGAGATTCACAAAAATCGCCCGTTTAAACAGGCGGCTACGTGGCTGGCTGGTGGCGAGCGTATTTAAATCAATCGCCCCTGCGGCACGCCATTGCTGAATACCCAACCAGACAAGGTAAGCGGCACCCGCCCATTTCAATATTTCAAATGCCAGCAGCGAGTGCGAAAAAATAGCGCCCAGTCCAATCCCCACCAACACGATATGAATCGCCAGGCCGGTTTGCAGCCCGGCAATGGACGCAGCCGCGCCGCGATAGCCGTGGCTGATGGCGGTGGTCATGGTATTAATCGCCCCAGAACCGGGGGAAAGACTCAGGATTATTGTGGTCACAAGATAGGTAAACCACCACTCAACACTCATGTGAAATTCCCTGAAAGAACACTTTTATGCCACAATACGCTATTGTTGATGAGCGTGCTACGAATCACAAAAAAGCGATATGACTCAGCATAAAAATGGATGGTCAAACAGGGAAAGCGCCTTTGCAGCTTTCACCACCGGTCCACTGATGGACTTCTGGCGGCAGCGCGAAGAGTGTGAATTTTCAGGCGTCGATGAAGTGCCGGTACGCTACGTACGCTTTCGCGCGCAGGATCATGACAGAGTGATTGTGGTTTGCCCTGGGCGTATCGAAAGCTACGTAAAATACGCTGAACTGGCTTATGACTTGTTCCACTGTGGGTTCGACGTTTTAATTATCGACCACCGTGGCCAAGGGCGATCCGGGCGAATGCTATCGGATTCACATCGCGGGCACGTGGCGAAGTTTAGCGACTATGTTGACGACTTTGACCGCTTTTATCAGCACGAAGTCGCCAATGGCCCGTGGAGAAAACGCTACGCTTTAGCGCACTCTATGGGCGGGGCAATTATCACCCTGTGGCTTGAAAAAAATTCACAATGCTTTGATGCCGTTGCGCTGTGTGCACCGATGTTTGGTATCGCCTTGCGCTGGCCTGACTGGATGGTGCGCCATATTCTTGATTGGGCGGAAGGCCATCAACGTATTCGCGAGGGTTATGCAATCGGAACTGGCCGCTGGCGCGCATTACCATTTAGCGTTAATGTCCTGACCCATAGCCGTGAACGTTACCGCCGCAATCTGCGTTTTTATGCTGATGAGCCAGCATTGCGGTTGGGTGGGCCAACGAATCACTGGGTAAGAGAAGGGATACTCGCAGGAGAACAGGTTTTAGCGGGAGCCACTGCTATCACCACGCCGATATTTATCCTGCAAGCAGAAGAGGAGCGCGTTGTTGATAACCGCGCGCATGACCAATTCTGTGAACTTCGAGCTGCGGCGGGCAACCCTTGTGAGGGGGAAACACCTTACGTCATAAACGGTGCGTATCATGAGATCCTGTTCGAAAAGGACGATATGCGAACCGAAGCGCTGAATGCCATCATCGCGTTTTTTGATCGGCATCGTTAATTTTCTTCACCAGAGGTTTACTAATCCTATGTACCATGTCGTTGCGTCTGACTTAGATGGCACGTTGCTGTCCCCCGACCACCTTCTGACCCCGTATGCTAAAGAAACGCTGAAACTGCTCACCGCTGAAGGCGTTCACTTCGTTTTCGCGACCGGTCGTCACCATATTGATGTCGGGCAAATCCGCGACAACCTCGAAATCAAAGCCTACATGATCACCTCAAACGGTGCGCGCGTTCACGATACAGACGGCAACCTGGTGTTCAGTCACGACCTTGATACCGACATCGCTCATGATCTGTTTGGTGTGGTGCATACCAATCAAGATATCGTGACCAACGTCTACCGTGGCGACCAGTGGTTTATGAACCGCCACCGCCCGGAAGAGATGAAATATTTTAAAGAAGCGGTGTTCAATTACAGCCTGTTTGAGCCTGGTTTGCTGGAATCCGATGGCGTCAGCAAAGTGTTCTTTACCTGCGATTCGCACGAAAAACTGCTGCCGCTTGAGCAAGCGTTAATTGCCCGTTGGGGTGACCGCGTCAACGTGAGTTTCTCAACCCTGACTTGCCTGGAAGTGATGGCGGGTGGCGTATCGAAAGGCCACGCACTGGAAGCGGTATCCAAAGCGATGGGTTATAGCTTGAAAGAGTGCATCGCTTTTGGCGACGGCATGAACGACGCTGAAATGCTCAGCATGGCGGGTAAAGGCTGCATCATGGGCAACGCTCACCAGCGCCTGAAAGACTTGTTGCCAGAGCTGGAAGTGATTGGTACCAACGCGGATAACGCCGTTCCACATTACCTGCGTAAAATGTTCCTCGGTAAAGATTAATTCGTGAAAAACGAGTGGTGAATTAATCACCACTCGTCAACCAAATAATTCAACTCCGCGTCATACCCTTCGCTACAATGGTGAATAAATTGCCTGTTGTAGAGACTTCATCGTGCCGTTACTCATCATCACCACTATTCTGTGGGCCTTCTCTTTTAGCCTGATTGGCGAATACCTTGCCGGGCATGTCGACAGCTATTTTTCCGTGCTGATGCGCGTCGGGCTTGCGGCGTTAGTGTTCTTGCCGTTCCTGCGTTTTAAAGGCTACAGCGTGAAAACACTGCTGCTTTATATGCTGGTGGGTGCGCTGCAACTTGGTGTGATGTACCTGTTTAGCTTCCAGGCTTATCTCTACCTCACCGTTTCGGAATTCCTGCTGTTTACGGTGATGACGCCGCTGTATGTCACGCTGATTTACGATTTGATAAGCGGTAATAAATTGCGCTGGGGATATGCATTGAGTGCAGGACTGGCGGTGATAGGTGCGGCGATTATTCGCTATGACAAAGTCAGCGATCACTTCTGGATTGGCCTGCTTTTGGTACAGGCGGCAAACATCTGTTTCGCCATCGGTATGGTCGGCTACAAACGCCTGATGGAAACGCGCCCGATGCCGCAGCACTGCGCATTTTCATGGTTTTATCTTGGCGCTTTTATGGTGGCGGTGACGGCATGGTTTGCGCTGGGGAACCCACAAAAGCTCCCAACGACCCATCTGCAATGGGGCATCCTGGTATGGCTCGGCGTGGTGGCATCCGGGCTGGGTTACTTCATGTGGAACTATGGCGCGACTCAAGTGGATGCGGGGACACTCGGCATCATGAACAACGTGCATGTTCCGGCAGGGCTGCTGGTTAACCTCGCCATCTGGCAAGAGCAACCCCACTGGCCGAGTTTCATTATTGGTGGGACGGTGATAATGGCTTCGCTATGGGTGCATCGCCGTTGGGTCGCTCCGCGTTCCGCACAAATGGCAGATGCTCGCACGCGTGTGAACGCGTCGAGCGAATAAACGCTTCCGTAGCTGGTTGGCGCTGTTCGCCATCGCGCACGGCGGCATACAACCGGCTCCACAATCCCTCGCCCAGGGTTTTGGTCACCACCAAACCCTGGCGTTCAACATTTTCCACCACCCAATGCGGCAGTGCGGCAATGCCCATGCGTGCTGATACCATCTGAATCAATAACAATGTGTTATCGACACTCTTCAGCGATGGGCTAACTCCAGCCGGTTGCAAGAAATGGCGCCAGATATCCAGACGTTGGCGCTGCACCGGGTAAATCAACAAGGTTTCGCTGCTCAAATCTTCAGGCTCAATACGCGTTTTGTTCGCCAGCGAGTGATCCGTGGCCAGCACCAGGCGCACTTCATAATCAAACATCGGCGAATAGTGCAGGCCACTGCGCGGCAGAATGTCCGAGGTTAAAACGATATCTAGTTCGCTCTGCTGCAAAGCAGGCTGTGGGTCAAACGTCACGCCTGATTTGAAATCCAAATCCACCAGCGGCCAGCTCTTGTGGAAGTTCTCCAGCGCCGGTGTCAGCCACTGAATACAGCTATGGCATTCGATGGCGATTCGCAGCGTAGTCTGATGTGGTTCGTTACAAGCCTGAAGGGCACGGCTTATTTGTGGCAGCACCTGTTCAGCCAGTTGTAACAGCACTTCGCCCTGCGGAGTAAAGCGCAGTGGCTGGCTTTTACGAACAAACAAGCGGAACCCAAGGCGCTGCTCCAGATCGCTGAACTGATGAGAAAGCGCCGATTGGGTTTGATGCAACGCGGCGGCGGCGGCGGCTAAAGAGCCGCAATTTCGTAACGCCTGTAGCGTCCGCAGGTGTTTGATCTCGATCATGAATGTCCTTCACTTCGGCATGAGCAAATTGCGCTTGAGGATTATACAGTACCTTTGCAAGATAGCGGTGTAAACATCTGGATGGCTAAATCTGAAAATTCATCAAGGGGCATAAAATGACAATACTTAATCACACCCTCGGCTTCCCCCGTGTTGGCCTGCGTCGCGAACTGAAAAAAGCACAAGAAAGTTACTGGGCGGGCAACTCCACTCAGGAAGAATTACTGGCGGTGGGCCGCGAACTGCGTGCCCGCCACTGGGAACAACAAAAAGAAGCGGGTGTGGAATTACTGCCTGTAGGCGACTTCGCCTGGTACGATCACGTTCTGACCACCAGCTTGCTGCTTGGCAATGTGCCGGCTCGTCATCAGAACGCGGACGGCAGCGTCAGTCTCGATACCCTGTTCCGCCTGGGCCGTGGCCGTGCGCCAACGGGTGAACCTGCCGCAGCCGCTGAAATGACCAAATGGTTTAACACCAACTACCACTACATGGTTCCGGAATTCACCCAAGGCCAGCAGTTCAAACTGACCTGGACGCAGCTTCTGGATGAAGTCGACGAAGCGCTGGCACTCGGCCACAACGTGAAACCTGTGCTGCTTGGCCCGGTCACTTATCTGTGGTTGGGTAAAGTGAAAGGCAAGCAGTTCGACCGCCTGAGCCTGCTGAAATATATTCTTCCGGTTTACCAGCAGGTGCTGGCTGAACTGGCAAAACGCGGTATCGAATGGGTGCAAATTGACGAACCAGCGCTGGTGCTGGAGTTACCGCAAGTTTGGCTGGATGCTTTCAAACCGGCTTACGACGCGCTGGCTGGCAACGTTAAGCTGCTGCTAACCACCTATTTTGAAGGCGTGACGCCAAACCTGAATACCATCACCGCGCTGCCTGTGCAGGGTTTGCACGTTGACTTCGTGCATGGCAAAGACGACATCAACGCGCTGCATCAGCAATTGCCTGCTGGCTGGCTGCTGTCAGCCGGCGTGATTAATGGCCGCAACGTCTGGCGTGCGGATTTGATTGAGAAATATGCGCAGCTTAAAGACCTGGTTGGTAAACGTGATCTGTGGGTTGCCTCTTCTTGCTCACTGCTGCACAGCCCAATCGACCTGAGCGTTGAAACACGTTTGGATTCAGAAGTGAAAAGCTGGTTTGCCTTCGCTCTGCAAAAATGTGCCGAATTGTCTTTGCTGACTGACGCGCTGAACAGCGGTAACACAGAAAAACTGGTTGAGTGGAGTGCGCCGATTCAGGCTCGCCGTCATTCACAACGCGTACATAATGCGGCAGTAGAACAGCGCCTGGCGACGATCACTGCGCAAGACAGCCAACGCCAGAACGACTACACCGTTCGTGCTCAGGCTCAGCGTCAGCGCTTCAATCTGCCAGCCTGGCCGACAACGACGATCGGTTCGTTCCCGCAAACCACTGAAATCCGTGGCCTACGCCTCGATTTCAAAAAAGGCAATCTGGACGCCAACAACTACCGCACCGGTATTGCTGAACACATCAAACAGGCTGTTGCTGAGCAGGAACGTTTAGGTCTGGACGTGCTGGTTCACGGTGAAGCCGAGCGTAACGACATGGTGGAATATTTCGGCGAACACCTCGACGGCTTCGTGTTTACCCAAAACGGTTGGGTGCAAAGCTACGGTTCTCGCTGCGTGAAACCACCGGTTGTTATTGGTGACATCAGCCGCCCGGAAGCTATCACGGTGGAATGGGCGAAGTACGCGCAATCCCTGACCGACAAACCAGTGAAAGGCATGCTAACTGGCCCGGTCACCATTCTTTGCTGGTCATTCCCCCGCGAAGACGTGAGCCGTGAAACCATCGCCAAACAAATCGCCTTAGCGCTGCGTGACGAAGTGGCAGACCTGGAAGCTGCAGGTATCGGCATCATCCAGATTGACGAACCCGCACTGCGCGAAGGTTTACCGCTGCGCCAGTCCGACTGGCAGGCGTATCTGGAATGGGGCGTGGAAGCCTTCCGCCTGAATGCCGCCGTAGTGCGCGACGACACGCAGATCCACACTCACATGTGTTACTGCGAGTTCAACGACATCATGGATTCCATTGCGGCGCTGGATGCAGACGTGATCACTATCGAAACCTCACGTTCGGATATGGACTTGCTGGAATCGTTTAAAGAGTTCGAATACCCGAACGAAATTGGGCCGGGCGTGTATGACATCCACTCGCCAAACGTGCCAAGTGTGGAATGGATTGAAGCATTGCTTAAGAAAGCGGCAGAGTCTGTTCCGGCTGAGCGCTTGTGGGTGAACCCGGACTGCGGGCTGAAAACCCGCGGCTGGCCGGAAACCCGCCAGGCGTTGGCAAACATGGTAAAAGCGGCACAGAACCTGCGTAGCGCTTGATTTTTTGCCCTCACCCTCACCCTAACCCTCTCCCTCAGGGAGAGGGTATTCGTACATACCGTCGACTCAGCCAATTATTGATATTCCTGCTCCGATCACCATCGTCAACCCTGGTTTATTTTTTCGATTTTCCAGTTTCTCGGGTCGATGGTCTTACAGAGTTCTAAATCGGTAACATAATAGGCGCCGAGTCTTTCCTGAGGGCAGTTGCTATAAGGTGAGAACATCAACCATATAGGGAGCAGGAATGCGATAATTAAAAATATAAGAAATGTGAAAACACTAAATGCCCCCCCAAATAGTACCAATAAATGTTTGCTTTGTTGGTGGTGCAACTCCTTTAGCAAAAAATACTCGCAGGGATAAAAATATAAAATAGATACAAAGGTGGATTGCGCCTACACAAGCGATGGATTTAGCATGGTAAACGATAATATCACCTTGTATATACAGTGAGTGTAGATCATTCATTGGTACGGAATAAACAATAAAGCTGATGCTGAAAGCAGCAATGCTACATTAGCGAACTTAATAATAATCCAACGTAAAATAGTCTCTTTACTCATTTTTTAGCTCGATGCATTAGAGAATAGATTGAAAAATAGCGACGTATGTTGGCTATTCCATTCCTTTATTCGCTGTTCTTGTTCGAGTGCAATGCGAAATTTTTCTTTTAGGCTGGCAGATAAACCCATTTCGTTATCTAACGTATTTAACCCTACATTTAGACCGATACCTATTGCAATAATAAAAAATGTTGTAAGAACTATTGGTGCACTTAACAAAATTGCAATGCCACCCACAAACTTTAATGTTTTTATTTTGTTCCCGATAATATTGAGATGCAACATTTTTATAAATGAATTATCAACAATGAAATATTTATATAATTAAGTGATAATTCATTGGTGGATGGTATGTATTGTCATGGCGGGAATGTAGTTTTCTATTTATTATTCTAATCAGAGTGACATGTTGTTTATCTCATTTACGCTATTTCCTTCATCCCTCCTTTGGTTAATACCCTGACCATGGCCAGGGTCGTATTCGTTACTTCTTCGCACCATAGCGTACGAACCACTGCAACATGCGTTGCCAGCCATCTTTTGCGGACTCTTCATGATAGCTCGGGCGGTAGTCAGCATTGAACGCATGGCCCGCTTCCGGGTAAACAATGATTTCTGCGTTGGCATTTGCGGCGCGCAGCGCATGACGCATGGTCTCCACAGTTTCAGGCGGAATACTGGTATCTTCTGCGCCATACAATCCCAAAACCGGCGCGTTCAAATTAATGGCAACGTCTACAGGGTAATGCGGTGAATTTAACGACTTTTCGCCGACCAGCTTGCCGTACCACGCTACCGCTGCTTTTAATTGAGGATTATGCGCGGCGTACAGCCAGGTAATCCGTCCGCCCCAGCAAAAGCCAGTCATCATCAGGCGATGAGCATCACCGCCGTTACGAGCCGCCCAATTGGCGACATGATCGAGGTCGGCCAGCACTTGTGCATCAGGTACTTTGGATACCAGCCCGCTGAATAAAGTTGGAATGTCGGCATACTCATTAGGATCGCCCTGACGGAAATAAAGCTCTGGCGCGATGGCGAGATACCCTTCCAGCGCCAGACGGCGGCAAATGTCGCGAATATGTTCATGCACACCGAAAATTTCCTGCACCACAATTACGATAGGCAAAGAACTTGCCGCGTCTTTTGGGCGGGCGTGATAAGCGGGCATATTCTCGCCCCGGGTGGGAATCGAGGTTTCCCCGGCCTGAATTGCGTCATCTGGGGTATGCAGTACTGTTGAAGCAGGTGGGGAGGTCGCTGGCGCAAAATTCCCGCCCGGCAAATGACCTGTGGCTTGTTCTTCTTTCATTAGCATTCTCCTTTTTGATTAGCGCAGTGCGATAACTATAGCCAGGATTTATTTAGGCTAATCTCCAGACTAAAATGTTTTCGCTGTCTGAAAAAGGAACAGGTAGCACGCTTAAATGTGACAGGTGTCACCAAAAAATATGAAATTGATGTAATTTGTTTCATTCAAAGTGAAATGCGTCACGAAATTTTTTGCAGGGGTTCTGTAAAGTACCTTCTTGAGGCGCAAGCCAATCTATTCAACGCAGGAGTTCTGTTATGTCCAAGTCTGATGTTTTTCACCTCGGCCTAACCAAAAGTGATCTGCAGGGGGCAACACTTGCCATCGTCCCGGGCGATCCTGAGCGAGTTGAAAAAATCGCTGTGCTGATGGACAAGCCGGTCAAACTGGCTGCCCACCGTGAATTTACTACCTGGCGTGCGGAATTAGACGGCAAGCCAGTTATCGTGTGCTCTACCGGTATCGGCGGCCCGTCTACTTCAATCGCTGTGGAAGAACTGGCACAACTGGGTATTCGTACCTTCCTGCGTATCGGGACGACAGGCGCTATTCAGCCGCATATTAATGTTGGTGATGTTCTGGTGACCACCGCGTCTGTGCGCCTTGACGGTGCCAGCCTGCACTTTGCACCAATGGAATTCCCGGCAGTTGCAGATTTTGCTTGTACCACCGCACTGGTTGAAGCCGCGAAATCTATCGGCGCGACCACGCACATTGGCGTGACGGCATCTTCTGATACCTTCTACCCGGGTCAGGAACGCTACGACACCTTCTCAGGCCGCGTTGTTAACCGCTACAAAGGCTCCATGGAAGAATGGCAGCAGATGGGCGTGATGAACTACGAGATGGAATCTGCGACCCTTCTGACCATGTGTGCAAGCCAGGGCTTGCGTGCGGGTATGGTTGCTGGTGTGATTGTAAACCGTACTCAGCAAGAGATCCCGAACGCTGAGACCATGAAGAAAACCGAAAGCCATGCGGTGAAAATCGTCGTGGAAGCGGCTCGCCGCTTAATCTAGTTTCCCCAAAGCCGGTGCAAGCCGGCTTAATTTTTACGCTTTGCGTAACACCTCGCAGGAAATCCCTTTTCATCTGGACATTTATACAGCAGAATTTTATTTTGCTGGGGTTTGGCATGGCTTGTAGGAGTGACTGTGGATCTTTCTATTTTATTCGGCATCGGCGTTACGCTGGTGGGGGTTTTGACGGGTTGGTTGCTGGCAAGTTTGCGGGCTGCCGGGCGGCAATCCGCACTGCATGAAGAACAACGAGAAATCTACGGCGAACTGACTGCGGCCCGGCAAGAGTTGCAGCAAAATCAGCACTGGAAAGCGGAGTGTGAGCAGCTTAATCGCGAGCTACGCACCCAGCTCGAAATCAACAGTGCGCAAGAAGCTGATATTCGCGAACTCTCCACATTGCTGGAACAAACCCGCCTGAATGCCGATGACAAACATCGCCAGATGCTCAACAGCGAGCAGCGCCTCAGCGAACAGTTTGAAAACCTCGCTAACCGTATTTTTGAGCAAAGTGGCCGCAAAGTTGAAGAACAAAACCGCCAGAGTTTGAACGGATTACTGTCGCCGCTGCGTGAGCAACTGGATGGTTTCCGCCGCCAGGTTCAGGAAAGCTTTGGCCAGGAGGCTCGTGAACGCCACACGCTGACCCATGAAATCCGCAGCCTGCAACAGCTGAATGCCCAAATGGCGCAAGAGGCACTGAATCTCACCAAAGCCCTGAAAGGGGATAACAAAACTCAGGGCAATTGGGGCGAAGTGATCTTGACGCGGGTGTTGGAGGCGTCAGGTTTACGCGAAGGTTATGAATACGAAACACAGGTGAATATTCAGCTCGAAAATAACAGCCGTATGCAGCCTGATGTGATCGTGCGTTTGCCACAGGGTAAAGATGTGGTGATCGACGCCAAGATGACGTTAGTGGCCTACGAACGTTATTACAACGGTGACGATGAACTGACCCGTGAAAGCGCCCTCAACGAACATATTGCCGCCATGCGTAACCATATTCGCATGTTGGGCCGTAAAGATTATCAGCAGTTGCCGGGGTTGCGTTCGCTGGATTATGTATTGATGTTCATTCCTGTCGAACCTGCGTTTTTACTGGCAATTGACCGCCAGCCTGAACTCATCAGTGAAGCGCTCAAAAACAACATCATGCTGGTCAGCCCGACGACCTTGCTGGTGGCGCTACGAACCGTTGCCAATTTGTGGCGTTATGAACACCAAAGCCGTAATGCGCAACAAATTGCCGAACGCGCCAGTCGCCTGTATGACAAAATGCGCCTCTTTGTTGATGATATGTCTGCGATAGGCCAAAGCCTGGATAAAGCCCAGGATAACTATCGGCAGGCGATGAAAAAACTCTCATCAGGCCGTGGAAATATCCTCATCCAGGCCGACGCATTTCGCGGTCTGGGCGTTGAGGTTAAACGTGAGATTAATCCTGATTTAGTCGAACAGGCCAGACTTGAAGAAGGCGATAATATCGAGCGCCATGAGCATGAAAACGACGAAGAGAAGAATATGGAAAACAGTTTGTAGCGAGAATAACTCGAGTTGCAGGTAGGCGGCAAAGGAACAAATCCCCAGGAGCTTACTAAAGTAAGTGACTGGGGTTTGTGAGTGCAGCCAACACCCCTGCAGCTTGAAGCATAGGGCTTTAGGGCTCATTCTGTTACACTTCACGAACATTTTTTTGGACAAGCAGGCATTGAGATGGTTGAAGAATCCCAGGAAACAACACACTTTGGCTTCCGCACAGTAGCAAAGGAACAAAAGGCCGATATGGTGGCCCATGTGTTCCACTCTGTGGCCGCAAAATACGACGTGATGAATGACCTGATGTCATTCGGCATCCATCGTATCTGGAAGCGTTTTACCATTGATTGCAGTGGTGTTCGCCGTGGTCAGCGCGTACTGGATTTAGCTGGAGGCACCGGTGATTTAACCGCTAAGTTCTCCCGTCTGGTTGGCGAAACGGGCGAAGTGGTTCTGGCGGATATCAACGACTCAATGCTGAAAATGGGGCGCGAAAAACTGCGCAACATCGGTGTGGTTGGCAATGTGAACTATGTTCAGGCTAACGCTGAAGCCTTGCCTTTCCCGGATAACTTCTTTGACTGCATCACTATCTCTTTCGGCCTGCGTAATGTGACCGATAAAGAAAAAGCACTGCGTTCAATGTACCGCGTATTAAAACCAGGTGGTCGTCTGCTGGTTCTGGAATTCTCCAAACCGATTATCGAACCCCTGAGCAAAGCCTACGATGCCTATTCTTTCCATATTTTGCCGCGTATCGGTGAAATTGTTGCACAAGATGCCGAAAGCTACCGTTACCTGGCTGAATCTATTCGTATGCACCCGGATCAAGAAACATTGAAAGCGATGATGGAAGAGGCTGGCTTTGAAAATACCACCTACTTCAATCTGACCGCTGGCGTGGTTGCACTGCACCGTGGTTATAAATTCTGACAGGGAACTCGTGATGCCATTGCTGCTTTCTTCAGGTACGCCGCTAATCACTGCTGGAATAGAAAATATCCTCAATACATTTCTCTGGCGTGACCGTGGATTGAAAGCCGCGCGTCAGCGCTTAGTGGGTAAGGTGTTGCGTGTTGAACTCAAAGAGTTCTCATCGCCGATTGTGCTGGTCTTCAGCGAGCAACAACTTGATGTGTTAGCGCAGTGGGAAGGCGAAGCCGACTGTCTGGTGAAAACTGGGCTGAGCACATTACCGAAATTGCGTGACCGACAGCAGCTTACCGCGCTCATTCGCAGCGGTGAGCTGGAGGTGGAAGGCGATCTTCAGGTGGTCCAGAATTGGGTCGCGTTGATGGATCTGGCTGAGTTCGACCCTGCTGAATTATTAGCTCCGTATATCGGTGATATTGCTGCGGAAGGCATCAGCAAAGTGATTCGCGCTGGCGGTAAGTTGTTGAAAAAAGGATTTGCCCGTAACCAACAATACCTTTCAGAAGCCATTACTGAAGAGTGGAGAATGGCACCGGGGTCGTTGGAAGTCGCATGGTTTGCCGAGGAAACGGCAGCAGTCGAACGTAAGGTTGACGCACTCATTGCGCGACTGGACAAACTGGAGAACAAATGACGCCTGGAGAAATTCGTCGCCTCTATTTCATTATCCGTACTTTTCTCAGTTATGGTCTGGATGAGCTGATCCCACGCATTCGTATTACGCTGCCGTTACGCATCTGGCGGCGCATGCTTTTCTGGATGCCAAACCGCCATAAAGACAAACTTCTCGGCGAGCGTTTACGTCTGGCATTGCAGGAACTGGGGCCGGTATGGATCAAGTTTGGGCAGATGCTCTCTACCCGTCGTGACCTGTTCCCACCACAAATCGCTGACCAGCTCGCTATGTTGCAAGACCGTGTTGCACCTTTTGACGGGGCATTGGCTAAGAAACAAATCGAACAGGCGATGGGGGGGATTCCCATTGAAACCTGGTTTGACGATTTCGACATAACACCGCTCGCATCGGCTTCTATCGCGCAAGTGCATACTGCTCGCCTGAAAGAGAATGGCCGAGATGTGGTCATCAAAGTGATTCGCCCGGACATCCTGCCAATCATTAAAGCGGATATGAAGCTCATCTATCGCCTCGCACGCTGGGTACCGCGCTTGATGCCGGATGGCCGCCGTTTACGCCCGCTCGAAGTGGTTCGCGAATATGAAAAAACCTTAATCGATGAGCTGAATCTGTTGCGTGAATCGGCAAACGCCATTCAGTTACGCCGCAATTTTGAAGACAGCCCGATGCTGTATGTGCCGGAAGTGTTCTCTGACTATTGCAGCCAGGACATGATGGTGATGGAGCGAATTTACGGTATTCCCGTTTCAGATATTGCGATGCTTCACAAGCAAGGCACCAACATGAAACTGTTAGCGGAACGCGGCGTGCAAGTGTTCTTCACCCAGGTTTTCCGCGACAGCTTCTTCCATGCGGATATGCATCCTGGAAATATTTTTGTCAGCTACGAGCATCCTGAAGATCCGCAATACATTGGTATCGACTGCGGCATTGTCGGCTCGCTCAATAAAGAAGACAAACGCTACCTGGCTGAAAACTTTATCGCTTTCTTTAACCGTGACTATCGCAAAGTTGCTGAACTGCACGTTGATTCAGGTTGGGTACCTCCAGAAACCAATGTTGAAGACTTCGAGTTTGCTATTCGCACCGTTTGCGAGCCTATTTTTGAAAAGCCATTAGCGGAAATTTCCTTTGGCCATGTGCTGCTGAACCTGTTCAATACGGCACGCCGCTTTAATATGGAAGTGCAACCACAGCTGGTTTTGCTACAAAAGACACTACTTTACGTTGAAGGCCTGGGAAGGCAGCTTTATCCACAGCTGGATTTGTGGAAAACCGCCAAACCTTTCCTGGAAGACTGGATTAAAGATCAGGTTGGTATTCCGGCTCTTATTCGTACACTTAAAGAAAAAGCCCCGTTCTGGATAGAAAAAATGCCAGAACTTCCAGAACTGATGTACGACAGTTTGCGTCAGGGTAAACAATTGCAGCACAGTGTTGATAAAATAACGCGCGATTTGCAACGCAACCAGGTACGCCAGTCGCAGTCACGCTATCTGTTTGGTATTGGTGCGGTGTTGATGCTCAGTGGTACTTTGCTGTTGATTAATAAGCCAGAGTGGGAATTTATGCCCGCCTGGATAATGGCCGGTGGCATCGTGGCCTGGTTGATTGGCTGGCGGCGCTCATCCTGAGCTGTTTTTAATCGTTTTTAACGGACAACGTGCGGTACAATACAGACCGTAATCTATTCATCACAGTGATTTGAGGCAACATTATGGGTGGTATCAGTATTTGGCAATTGTTGATCATTGCTGTCATCGTGGTTCTGCTTTTCGGTACTAAGAAACTGGGTTCTATCGGCTCTGATTTGGGCGCATCCATCAAAGGCTTTAAAAAAGCCATGAGTGACGATGAAGACAAAGAGAAAGATAAATCTGCTCAGGATGCTGATTTCACAGCAAAAACACTGGCCGATAAGCAACCAGCTGATGTGAAAAAAGACGAAGCAAAGAGCAACGATAAAGAGCAGGTGTAAACCGTGTTCGATATTGGTTTCAGTGAGCTGCTACTGGTTTTTGTGATTGGCTTGATCGTACTCGGGCCACAGCGTTTGCCTGTGGCCGTTAAAACGGTCGTCGGTTGGGTCCGTGCTTTGCGTTCGCTGGCAGCAACTGTACAAAACGAACTGGTTCAGGAGTTGAAAATCCAGGAGCTACAAGACAGCCTGAAGAAGGTTGAAAAAGCGAGCATGGATAACCTCACTCCGGAACTAAAGGCATCAATGGATGAGCTGCGTCAGGCAGCAGAGTCGATGAAGCGCTCGTACACTCTCGACCCTGAAAAGGCGAGTGACGAAGCTCACACCATCCATAACCCACTAGTGAAAGATGCCCAGGACAGCCATGATGGCGTGACTCCAGCTACTGCTGCGCATCAGGCCAGCGCGCCTGAGAAAGCGCCCGCTGTTGAAACTGAAGCAGTTGTTCCTGCATCAGCTGCAGCTGCAGCAGAGGTTTCTGAAGAGCTGATTCAACCTCAGATTAAACCTGTAGCAGAGCCCGTCAAAACTCCAGCGTCTTCCCCAACTTCGAGTGATAAACAGTAAACATGGCCGTTGAAGATACCCAACCGCTTATCAGCCATCTGATAGAGCTGCGCAAGCGACTGTTAAATAGCATTATCGCTGTGCTGGTGATTTTCCTGGCACTGGTTTACTTTGCCAATGACATCTATCAGATTGTCGCCTCACCGCTGATTAAGCAGATGCCTATTGGCTCAACGATGATTGCGACTGATGTGGCGTCACCGTTTTTCACCCCAATCAAACTGACGATTTATGTTTCGGTATTTTTGTCTGCACCGGTCATTCTTTATCAGATTTGGGCGTTTATCGCCCCTGCGCTCTATAAGCACGAGCGCAAGCTGGTTATGCCGTTACTGTTTTCCAGCTCAATGCTGTTTTATATCGGCATCGCTTTTGCTTATTTTGTGGTGTTCCCGCTCGCATTTGGTTTTCTGACCAAAACCGCCCCGATAGGTGTGGTGGTGTCGACTGACATCAGCAAGTACCTTGATTTTGTCATGACGCTATTTATGGCATTTGGCGTGGCTTTTGAAGTCCCCGTTGCCATTATTCTGTTGTGTTGGATGGGTGTAACAACGCCTGAAGCGCTTAAGAAAAAGCGTCCGTATATTCTGGTTGGTGCATTTGTTGTTGGCATGTTGTTAACGCCGCCTGATGTTTTCTCGCAAACGCTGCTGGCAATACCGATGTACTGCCTGTTTGAAGTTGGTGTATTTTTCTCTCGTTTCTACGTCGGTAAAGGGCGCAGAGGTGGAGAGGAAGACCCGGAAGATGCTCCAGAAGCAGAAGACGATCACTCTAAAAAAGAATCATAATTTCAGACCGCCCATTAGGGCGGTCGTCGTTTGGAAGACGCTATGTTTGATATCGGTGTAAATCTTACCAGCTCACAGTTTGCTAAAGACCACGCTGACGTTGTGGCTCGCGCACATCATGCCGGCGTGAGCGGCATGCTGCTTACCGGGACAAATATTCACGAAAGTCAGCAGGCATTGTTACTGGCACAACAGTATCAGGGCTGCTGGTCTACTGCGGGTGTTCATCCGCATGATGCCAGCCAATGGCAAGATGAAACTGCGGCTGTGATTTGCGAGCTTGCGGGTGCGCCGGAAGTGGTAGCTATTGGTGAGTGTGGCCTGGATTTCAACCGTAATTTCTCGACGCCAGCTGAACAAGAACGCGCTTTTACCGCACAACTGGCCCTTGCTGCAGACCTGATGATGCCGGTATTTTTACATTGTCGGGAAGCACACGAACGCTTTATTGCTCTGCTGGACCCGTGGCTGGATAAGTTACCGGGTGTGGTTTTGCACTGTTTTACCGGAACAGAAAATGAAGTTCGTGAATGCCTGGCCCGAGGCATTTTTATAGGTGTCACTGGCTGGGTATGCGATGAGCGCCGCGGCCTTGAATTACGTGAGCTGCTACCGGTAATCCCAGCACATCAACTGTTGCTGGAAACTGATGCCCCCTATTTGTTACCGCGGGATCTAAAACCAAAACCTGCTTCCCGCCGGAACGAACCCTGCTACTTGCCGCATATCCTGAACAAGGTAGCCGAATGGCGTCGAGAAGACCCCACCTGGCTTGCGCAAGTAACAGATGACAATGCCCGCCGTCTTTTCCGGCTGGCTTAAATCAGGAGAAAATTAATGAGCTATGCATTTCCCGGTACGTTTCCTGGCCGCCGTATGCGCCGCGTTCGTCGTCACGATTTCAGCCGCCGCCTGGTTGCAGAAAATCAGTTAACGGTTAACGACCTGATCTACCCTGTGTTCGTGATGGAAGGTCAAAACCGTCAGGAAGAAGTGTCGTCAATGCCGGGCGTTTACCGCATGACTATCGATTTGCTGCTCAAAGAAGCGGAGGCCGTTGCGAAGTTGGGTGTGCCGGTGCTGTCCCTGTTCCCGGTCATCGAGAGCGCAGGAAAGTCGCTGCATGCTGAAGAAGCTTATAACCCGAACGGCCTGGTTCAGCGTGCGGTTCGTGCACTGAAAGATGCCGTGCCAGAACTGGGTTTACTGACTGACGTTGCGCTTGATCCGTATACCACTCACGGCCAGGACGGCGTGATTGATGCAGACGGTTACGTTATCAACGACATTACTCGTGAGATTCTGGTACGTCAGGCGCTGTCTCATGCAGAAGCCGGAGCCGAAATCATCGCGCCAAGCGATATGATGGATGGGCGCATCGGCGCGATTCGCGATCAGCTTGAGCTGGATGGTTTAGTGAACACCCAAATCATGTCTTATGCAGCGAAGTACGCATCCTGTTATTACGGCCCGTTCCGCGACGCAATTGGCTCATCCGGCAACCTGAAAGGCGGCAATAAAAAGACCTATCAGATGGACCCGGCCAATAGCGATGAAGCATTGCAGGAAGTTGCGCAGGATTTGCAAGAAGGCGCGGATATGGTGATGGTGAAACCGGGTATGCCTTATCTGGATGTGGTTCGCCGCGTGAAAGATACTTTCGGCGTGCCGACATTTGCCTATCAGGTTTCTGGTGAGTATGCGATGCATATGGCGGCGATTCAAAACGGATGGCTGGCAGAAAAACCGGCCATTATGGAATCACTGTTGTGCTTTAAACGTGCCGGCGCAGATGGTGTGCTGACGTACTTCTCGAAGCGTGTCGCACAATGGCTGCACGACGAGCAAATGCAGCGCTAGGAACGGAATACAGACTAAGAGGCCAGCAATCGCTGGCCTTTTTTACGTCTTTTTGAAATCGGTATTCTTCACACTCTGCATCACTTGTTTATTCAACAAATTCAGCAGCAGCATAGAGCGGGCTTCACCGTCCGGTTCGCTGAAGATAGCTTCCAAACCTTCGAATGCCCCTTCAGTTATCACCACGCGATCGCCCTGATAAGGGGTGTCTGGGTCAGTCACGTTTTCTGGCTGATGATGGATAAGTTGTTCAATCACATCATTCGGTACAGTGGCTGGAAGGCTGCCGAAGCGGACGAAATGGCTGACGCCACGCGTTGAATGTATTGTCGTGGTGTGAATAGTCTCAGGATCAAAGCGGACAAACATGTAATTTGGAAACAATGGTTCGTCGACCGCAGTGCGTTTTCCTCGCACGATCTTTTCAATTTTGATCATCGGGGTGAGGCAATTCACTTCCTGACGCTCAAGATGTTCTTGCGCCCGCAGTAATTGACCCCTTTTGCAGTACAAAAGATACCAGGATTCCATAATGTCTCTTTTTCCTAATCAGCCGCGGAAGAATAGCAAAAGGCTGGTATGAGAGATAGACAGCAGAAGTATAACCAATGACTGTTTGGTCATCAGGCAACCATCTACACCTTTTTAACAAAAATACAGCATGCGCTGCATGAAGCCCGTATAATGTCCGCCAAATCCTGACGATGATTAATGGCATGAAATACCACGACCTACGCGACTTTCTGGAACTACTTGAACAACGCGGCGAGCTAAAGCGTATCGCAATGCCTGTCGATCCGTACCTGGAAATGACTGAAATTGCCGATCGTACTTTGCGCGCTAATGGCCCGGCTCTGTTATTTGAGAATCCAAAAGGGTACGACATGCCGGTGCTGTGCAACCTGTTCGGCACTCCGAAACGCGTCGCGATGGGAATGGGGCAAGAAGATGTTTCTGCGCTGCGTGAAGTCGGGAAATTACTGGCCTTCCTGAAAGAACCCGAGCCACCGAAGGGTTTCCGCGATTTATTCGATAAACTTCCGCAGTTTAAACAAGTCCTGAATATGCCGACTAAGCGTCTGCGTAATGCCCCATGCCAGGAACAAATCTGGGAAGGGGATGAAGTCGACTTATCTCGTATTCCGATTATGCAGTGTTGGCCTGAAGATGCCGCGCCGCTGATTACCTGGGGTTTGACGGTAACGCGTGGTCCGCATAAAGAACGGCAGAATCTCGGGATTTATCGCCAACAACTGATTGGCAAAAATAAACTGATTATGCGCTGGTTATCGCATCGCGGCGGCGCGCTGGATTTCCAGGAGTGGTGTGCTGAACATCCTGGTGAGCGGTTCCCGGTTTCTGTTGCACTGGGTGCTGATCCGGCAACGATTCTTGGCGCGGTCACTCCAGTGCCAGATACTTTGTCAGAATATGCTTTTGCTGGTTTGCTACGTGGTACAAAAACCGAAGTTGTTAAGTGTATTTCTAACGATCTTGAAGTGCCAGCTAGCGCTGAAATTGTGCTGGAAGGGTATATCGAGCCTGGCGAAATGGCACCTGAAGGGCCATATGGTGACCACACGGGCTACTACAATGAAGTAGATGACTTCCCTGTGTTTACCGTGACGCATATAACCCAGCGCCAGAATGCGATTTATCATTCAACGTACACCGGTCGCCCGCCAGATGAGCCTGCGGTTCTCGGCGTGGCATTGAATGAAGTGTTTGTGCCCATTCTGCAAAAGCAGTTCCCGGAAATTGTCGATTTCTACTTGCCGCCGGAGGGGTGTTCTTATCGCCTTGCGGTTGTCACTATCAAGAAGCAGTACGCTGGCCACGCGAAACGCGTGATGATGGGCGTCTGGTCTTTCTTGCGGCAGTTCATGTATACCAAGTTTGTCATTGTCTGCGATGACGATGTTAATGCGCGTGACTGGAACGATGTAATTTGGGCCATCACCACGCGGATGGACCCGGCACGTGATACCGTTCTGGTAGAAAACACGCCAATTGATTACCTGGATTTTGCCTCGCCGGTTTCCGGCCTTGGCTCAAAAATGGGATTGGATGCCACCAATAAATGGCCTGGGGAAACCCAGCGTGAGTGGGGGCGTCCTATTAAGAAAGATGCAGAAGTATGTGCGCGTATTGATGCTATCTGGGATGAACTGGCTATTTTTGACGACAGTAAAAACGCCTGATCGGCGGGTTTTACCGTTTTGCATTATTGACCCGACAGAGGGGAAGCATGACAACCTTAAGCTGTAAAGTGACCTCGGTAGAAGCGATAACTGACACGGTGTATCGCGTTCGATTACTGCCGGAAGCGAAATTCTCCTTTCAGGCCGGGCAGTATTTGATGGTGGTGATGGATGAGCGCGATAAACGCCCGTTCTCCATGGCATCCACGCCGAGCGACCAGGAGTTTATCGAACTGCACATTGGCGCATCAGATATCAATCTGTACGCCATGGCGGTGATGGATCGCATTCTGAAAGAGAAAGAAATCGTTGTTGATATTCCACACGGCGATGCCTGGCTGCGTGAAGATGAAGATCGCCCGTTGATTCTGATTGCTGGCGGGACCGGCTTCTCTTATGTGCGTTCTATTTTGCTGACGGCGCTGGCGCGTAACCCGCAGCGTGAAATCGCCATTTACTGGGGCGGCCGTGAAGATAAACATCTTTATGATCTGTCTGAGTTAGAAGCGCTGTCCGTGGTTCACCAGAATCTGCGTGTTGAAGCGGTGGTTGAGCAACCGGAAACAGGCTGGCGTGGGCGCACTGGCACTGTGTTAACCGCGGTGATGCAGGATTACGGAACGCTTGCCGGGCACGACATCTATATTGCCGGACGTTTTGAAATGGCGAAAATTGCCCGTGACCTGTTCTGCAATGAACGTGGTGCGCAGGCCGACCGCATGTTTGGCGACGCGTTTTCGTTTATCTAATGCAATAAAAAACCCGCCCCTGACAGGCGGGAAAAACGGCAACTAAACTTTTTTTCTGCGTCCTTGGTGTTGTAACTTTGTTGGCTGCATTCGCTCACCCGAATCACTTACTTTAGTAAGCTCATCGGGATTCGCTCATTTGCCGCCGCGTTACAACATCAATGACTTTGAAAATTGGATCAATTCCTTAAACGCGTTCAATAACTGTGGCAATCCCCTGACCCAATCCGATGCACATGGTGGCGAGGCCAAACTGCGCATCGCGACGTTCCATCAAATTGAGCAGCGTGGTGCTGATTCGTGTACCGGAACAACCCAGCGGGTGACCCAGTGCAATCGCACCGCCATTCAGGTTAATCTTCTCGTCGATCTTATCCATCAGCCCCAGATCTTTAATACATGGCAGGATCTGTGCGGCGAAGGCTTCGTTCATCTCAAACAGGTCTATGTCGGCGGCAGTCAGGCCCGCTTTTTTCAACGCCAGTTGTGATGCCGGAACTGGACCGTAGCCCATAATGGATGGGTCGCAGCCAACGACTGCCATAGAGCGAACATAAGCGCGGATCTTCAGGCCCAGCTCTTTGGCGCGTGACTCGCTCATTAGCAACATCGCTGAGGCACCATCGGAAAGCGCGGAAGAACTGCCTGCTGTAACGGTGCCATTGACCGGATCAAACGCAGGTTTCAATGCCGCCAGACCTTCAACTGTAGTTTCCGGGCGAATCACTTCATCGTAATCAAAACGTTTGAGCACACCGTCTGCGTCATGGCCGCTGGTTGCCAGAATTTCATTTTTGAAATGACCCGCTTCGGTTGCAGCCCAGGCTCGCTGGTGTGAACGTGCAGCAAACTGATCCTGCATTTCACGGCTGATACCATGCATACGAGACAGCATTTCGGCGGTTAAGCCCATCATGCCAGCTGCTTTTGCAACGTTGCGGCTCAGGCCTGGATGGAAATCAACACCATGGCTCATTGGCACGTGGCCCATATGTTCCACGCCGCCTACCAGACAAGCATGCGCATCACCGGTCTGAATCATACGAGCAGCATCGTGCAGCGCTTGCATCGAAGAACCACACAGGCGGTTCACTGTAACCGCCGGTACTGAATGTGGGATTTCTGCCAGTAGCGAGGCGTTACGAGCAATATTAAAACCTTGCTCCAGCGTCTGCTGCACACAGCCCCAATAAATGTCATCCAGTGCAGCGGCTTCTAAAGCCGGGTTGCGTGACAAAATGCCACGCATCAGATGGGCAGAAAGATCTTCCGCACGCAGATTACGAAACGCACCGCCTTTTGAACGGCCCATCGGGGTGCGGATGGCATCAACAATTACAACCTTTTCCATAATCACTCCTCAGGCACTTTTCAGGTCACTGGCTGGGCGCGCTGGCTCAACGGGTGGATAGTACGGCTCGTTACGGGACGCTTTAGTACGCAGACCGTCCGGCACCTGGTAAAGCGGGCCAAGATGTTCGTACTGTTGCGCCATATCGAGATATTTCGCGCTGCCGATGGTGTCTAACCAACGGAATGCGCCGCCGTGGAACGGAGGGAATCCCAGGCCGTAAACCAGTGCCATATCTGCTTCTGCCGGGCTGGCGATAATACCTTCTTCCAGGCAGCGCACGACTTCGTTGACCATTGGGATCATCATGCGAGCGATGATCTCTTCGTCGCTAAAGTTTTGCCGCGGTTTGCTGACATCAGCCAACAAGCTATCGGTGGCTTCGTCTTGTTCTTTACGCGGTTTGCCTTTGCTGTCTTGTTTGTAGCGATAGAAACCCTGCTGGGTTTTCTGGCCATAACGGCCTGCGTCAAACATGGCGTCGACCGCATCGCGATAATCTTTCTGCATACGCTGTGGGAAACCGGCAGCCATAACAGCCTGCGCGTGGTGCGCGGTATCAATACCGACTACATCCAGCAGGTATGCCGGGCCCATTGGCCAGCCGAACTGCTTTTCCATTACTTTGTCGATCTGGCGGAAATCGGCACCGTCGCGCATCAGCTGGCTAAAGCCTGCGAAGTACGGGAACAGCACGCGGTTGACGAAGAAACCTGGGCAGTCGTTCACTACGATCGGCGTTTTGCCCATTTTGCTGGCCCACGCAACAACCTTCGCGATAGTTTGCTCAGAGGTTTTCTCGCCGCGAATCACTTCCACTAACGGCATGCGATGCACCGGGTTAAAGAAGTGCATACCGCAGAAGTTTTCCGGGCGTTTCAGGCTGTTGGCCAGTTCGCCAATCGGAATGGTAGAGGTGTTCGACGCCAGAACGGTATCCGCACGAACTTTATCTTCCACTTCTGCCAGAACTGCTTTCTTCACTTTCGGGTTTTCAACAACCGCTTCAACCACCACATCGACACGCTCAAAACCAGCGTAATCCAGCGTTGGGTGAATAGTGGCAATGACACCGGCCAGTTTCATGCCGTCGATCTTGCCGCGTTCCAACTGTTTGTTCAGCAGCTTGCTGGCTTCGTTGATGCCCAACTCCAGCGACTTGTCGTTAATATCCTTCATTAATACCGGCACACCTTTCCAGGCAGACTGGTAAGCAATGCCGCCACCCATGATCCCGGCACCAAGAACGGCTGCCTGTTTCGGGGTTTCGGTATTTTTGGTCAGCTTCTTCGCCTGACCTTTTATGTATTGGTCGTTAAGGAAAATACCGACCAGCGCACGGGCCTCATTGGAACGCGCCAACGGCACGAAACTTTGAGTCTCCAGTTGTAATGCTTCGTCACGGCCCATTCTTGCCGCGGCTTCGATGGTTTTGACTGCCGTCATCGGGGCAGGGTAGTGCTTGCCAGCAATCTGCATCACCATGCTTTTAGCAATGGTGAAGCTCATGGTGGCTTCGATTTTGCTCAGCTTCAGCGGCTGCAGTTTTGGCGCGCGTTTGGCTTTCCAGTCCAGATCGCCATTAATCGCCTGGCGTAATACCGCCAGTGCGCCGTCGCGCAGTTTCTCAGTTTTAACGATGCCGTCGACTAAGCCGAGCTTTTGCGCTTCAACCGCGCCGACATCTTTACCGGCGGTGATAATTTCCAGCGCGCTATCAGCACCCAGCAAACGAGGTAAACGTACAGATCCACCGAAACCAGGCATGATGCCGAGTTTGGTTTCTGGCAGGCCAATACGGGTATCTGGTGTTGCCAGGCGATAATCGGTTGCCAGTACACATTCACAACCGCCGCCAAGGGCGTAACCATTCACTGCTGCAATGGTTGGGACCGGCAAGTCCTCCAGACGATTGAAGACGCTGTTGGCAAATTGCAGCCAATGAGTCAGTTGCTCCGCAGGAACCAGGAACAGCGACAGAAATTCAGTAATATCCGCACCAACGATAAACGCGGCTTTGTTGGAACTGAGCAGCAGGCCTTTCAGACCAGGCTGCTTTTCCAGTACATCCAGCGCGTGGCCCAGGCTTGCTACGGTCGCGGTGTCGAGTTTGTTCACTGAACCGGGGGCATCGAATACCAATTCTGCGATGCCATCTTCCAGCCAGTCGAGATGTAAGGTTTCACCTTGGTAGAGCATGTCAGTCTCCTGAATCCAGCAATGGGATCTGGTCGTACCAGATGAAGGTGAGTGTGGAATTGATGTTAATGAAATGCAAATAACTCTTTAAATATTTGCAAAGATGATCACAGCCGCTGGAAATAAGTTCGCTCTGTTTACGGTGTGCTAAGATGCGTGGCGTTCAGTTTATAAAAAACCAGAAGGGTAAATCATGGATTCACTGGCCTCACTTTATAAAGATCATGTGGCAACTTTGCAGGAGCGCACCCGCAATGTTCTGGCGCGCTTCAATCTTGACGCGCTGTTGATTCACTCGGGCGAGCTAGTCAACGTCTTCCTCGATGATCATCCATATCCGTTCAAAGTTAACCCACAATTCAAAGCTTGGGTTCCGGTGACACAAGTGCCAAACTGCTGGCTGCTGGTGGATGGTGTTAACAAACCGAAGCTGTGGTTCTATCTGCCGGTTGATTACTGGCACAACGTTGAGCCGCTGCCAGAATCCTTCTGGACTGACGAAATTGAAGTGATTGCGCTGCCGAAAGCTGATGGCATTGGCAGCCAGTTGCCTGCCGCGCGTGGCAATATCGGTTATATCGGGCCGGTTCCAGAGCGTGCCGTACAGCTTGAAATCCAGGGCGCTAACATCAACCCGAAAGGGGTGATTGATTACCTGCATTATCATCGTGCTTATAAAACTGATTATGAGCTGGCATGTATGCGTGAAGCGCAGAAAACCGCAGTGGTTGGTCATCAGGCGGCTCACGAAGCGTTCCTGTCTGGAATGAGCGAATTTGACATTAATCTCGCGTATCTGACCGCAACCGGACATCGCGATACCGATGTGCCTTATGGCAACATTGTTGCGCTCAACGAGCACGCAGCAGTTCTTCATTACACCAAACTTGAGAACCGCGCACCTGCCGAAATGCGCAGTTTCCTGTTGGATGCTGGCGCGGAATATAACGGTTATGCGGCTGATTTAACGCGTACCTGGTCGGCAAAAAGCGATAACGATTATGCACAACTGGTTAAAGACGTTAACAGCGAGCAACTAGCGCTGATTGATACCCTGAAAGCAGGTGTGCGCTACACCGATTACCACATCCAGTTCCATCAACGTATCGCGAAGCTGCTGAGCCGCCATAATTTGGTTACCGGGATTAGCGAAGAAGCGATGGTTGAAACCGGCATCACTGGGCCATTTATGCCACATGGTCTGGGCCATCCGCTGGGTTTGCAGGTGCATGATGTTGCAGGCTTTATGCAGGATGATTCCGGTACACACCTTGCTGCACCTTCTCAGTATCCGTATCTGCGTTGCACGCGTATTCTTGAACCGCGTATGGTTCTGACCATTGAACCGGGCATTTACTTCATTGAATCTTTGCTCGCACCGTGGCGCGAAGGCCAGTACAGCAAGCACTTTGACTGGCAGCGCATTGAGGCAATGAAACCTTTCGGTGGCGTTCGCATTGAAGACAACGTGATTGTTCATGAAAATAGTATTGAAAACATGACGCGCGATCTGAAACTGGCGTAATGGATAGTTGGCTGATTCCCGCTGAAACCGTTGCGTTCAGTGAGGAAATCAAGAAAAGCCGCTTTATTACTCTGGTCGCTCATACGACTGGCGTAATTGCGGCGAAAGCATTTCTTGAAAAAGTACGTTCAGAGCACCCGACGGCCCGGCATCATTGCTGGGCCTGGGTGGCTGGTGCGCCAGATGACTCGCAGCAGTTAGGCTTTTCTGATGATGGTGAGCCTGCTGGCACAGCCGGTAAGCCGATGCTTGCCCAGCTTATGGGAAGTGGTATTGGTGAAATTACCGCAGTCGTCGTACGTTATTCTGGCGGCATCAAACTAGGTACTGGCGGCCTGGTGAAAGCCTATGGCGGCGGGGTGCAGGCAGCGTTAAATCAATTGCCTACCGTGCTCAAAACTCCGTTAACCGAATATACTTTGCAATGTGAGTACGCGCAGCTTGCCGGAATCGAGGCGTTGCTTAAACAGTGTGACGGCGTTGTGGTGCAAAGTGATTTTCAGGCGTCTGTTTTATTACTTATCGCGTTACCACACGCGAAACTCGCTGACTTTTCAGTCAGACTTGCTGATTTTAGCCGCGGTGCATTGCATTTATTGCCGGCTGAACAATAATCCCCACTCGTATTTTATTGATAGTTAAGGAAGCGGCTGAAATGCATTTTCGCGCCATAACCCGAATCGTTGGTCTGTTAGTCATTCTATTTTCCGTGACCATGATTATTCCTGGGTTGGTAGCTTTAATTTATCGCGATGGTGCTGGCCGAGCTTTCACCCAGACTTTCTTCGCAGCGCTACTGATTGGTTCTTTTTTGTGGTGGCCTAACCGGCGGCAAAAAAGTGAGTTGAAACCACGAGAAGGGTTCCTGATCGTCGTCTTGTTCTGGACGGTGTTGGGGAGCGTGGGTGCGCTGCCTTTTATCTTCGCGGAACAACCGAATCTCACTATTACTGATGCATTCTTTGAATCGTTCTCGGGTTTAACTACCACCGGTGCGACAACGCTTGTCGGGCTGGATACGCTTCCTCACGCCATTCTGTTTTATCGGCAAATGTTGCAGTGGTTTGGCGGCATGGGGATCATCGTGCTGGCAGTGGCCATTCTGCCGATTCTGGGCGTCGGCGGGATGCAGCTATACCGTGCCGAAATGCCGGGGCCGCTTAAAGATAATAAGATGCGCCCGCGTATTGCAGATACCGCAAAAACTCTGTGGATTATTTATGTTCTGTTAACTGTCGCTTGTGCGTTGGCACTTTGGTTTGCAGGGATGCCTGCGTTTGATGCAATAGGTCACAGCTTTGCGACTATCGCGATTGGTGGTTTTTCTACTCATGATGCCAGCGTCGGTTATTTCGACAGCCCAACCATTAATACAATTATCGCCATCTTCTTGCTGATTTCCGGTTGTAACTATGGCCTGCACTTCTCTCTATTAAGCGGGCGTAATATAAAAGTCTATTGGCGTGACCCTGAGTTCCGCATGTTTATTGGCGTGCAACTGACGCTGGTGGCTATCTGTACCTTAGTACTCTGGTTCCACAACACTTACCAAACCGCCCTGCTTACGCTAAACCAGGCATTCTTCCAGGTGGTCTCGATGGCGACGACCGCCGGGTTTACGACTGATAGTATTGCTCGCTGGCCTCTATTCTTACCGGTGCTGTTGTTGTGCTCTGCTTTTATAGGGGGGTGTGCTGGTTCGACCGGTGGTGGTCTGAAGGTCATCCGTATTCTGTTGCTGTTCAAACAAGGCAACCGCGAACTGAAGCGACTTGTTCACCCCAATGCGGTCTATAGCATCAAGCTTGGCAATCGAGCCCTGCCCGAACGTATCCTTGAAGCAGTATGGGGATTCTTTTCTGCCTATGCGCTGGTGTTTATCCTCAGCATGCTCGCGATTATCGCCACCGGCGTGGATGATTTCTCCGCCTTTGCTTCAGTGGCGGCAACGCTGAATAATCTCGGCCCAGGTTTGGGGGTTGTGGCTGATAACTTCGCCAGCATGAATCCTGTGGCAAAATGGATATTGATAGCCAATATGCTGTTTGGTCGTCTTGAAGTGTTTACTTTACTTGTACTGTTTACGCCAACCTTCTGGCGAGAGTAATCGGAGCCTGCTGTGAGAACGTTGATTCTATTTTCGACCCGCGATGGTCAAACTCGCGAGATTGCTTCTTATATAGCATCTGAACTTAAAGAGCTGGGCGCCGAGAGTGATGTGGTTAATCTGCATCGCAGTGGCGAGATCGCCTGGGGAAACTACGAACGCGTCGTTATTGGCGCTTCTATTCGCTATGGGCATTTCCATTCGTCAGTGGCTGCGTTTGTGAAAAAGCATCAGCAAGCATTGAATAATATTCCCAGCGCTTTCTTTTCCGTAAACCTGGTCGCCCGTAAACCAGAGAAGCGTTCTCCTCAAACCAACTCTTATACGCGTAAGTTCTTGCTGACCTCCCCGTGGCAGCCAAATCATTGCGCGGTGTTTGCGGGTGCACTGCGTTATCCGCGTTATCGCTGGTATGATCGCGTGATGATTCGTTTGATTATGAAGATGACGGGCGGTGAAACAGATATCAGCAAAGAAGTTGTTTATACAGATTGGCCTCAGGTGGCGCGTTTCGCCCACGAGATAGCGCACTTAAACAGCAAATAGTGTCCAAAACACCCTGTTTGATGAAAAAAGATGCGCTCAGTCATTTATTTGCAATAAACACTTGTCAGCTCCCAGAAAATCCCTATACTGCGCCTCCACTGACACGGCACAACGGCTTACAAACCGGCCCGTCAGCCAGATG
>NZ_SNVY01000013.1:0-94165 GCF_004361975.1 Buttiauxella sp. JUb87 | reverse complement strand
CGGCGGCCACATCTGTCGCTAAAATACAAAACGCCCGATGAAGTTCATCGGGCGTTGTAAGGCCGAAAAGTGTCAACCTATAGCAGGACTAGTCAGTTACTATTGGTCTTCTTCCCAGCTTTTATCCGGGTTGAACTGTTTTATCTCTTTCACTTTTTCAGCCGTTTGCTCACCGAGATCCTTCTGATAAATCACCCCCTGGTTATCGACCATAAAGGTGGTGATACCGGTTTCCCCATACTCCACAGGCCAGGCAATTAACGCAAAGCCAGCTGCCATTTTCCCGTCTGAAATATAGTTTTTCTCACCACCCGCAGCGTCTGCCCCTTGAGCTGTAAGAATGCGGAAGTGATATCCGTGATAGCCCATGCCAGGATGCTCAGGACTGAAACTTGGGCCGAGAGGGCTGGGAGATTCACCCGGTGTGAGTGGCCAGTACAATCCATCCTTCTTACCTTCGCTGCTGACAAATTTCTGGGCATATTGCTGATTGAGCTGATAATAATCTTCCTGTGCCGCGACATAGGCGTCTATCGCCTGAATTGCGGAAAGCTCGTTAAGGCCAATAGTGCGCGTGAGAATTTCATCCGCCGCCTGCTGCATATCGAAGTGCCAGCCCGCATCGGTTTTTACTATCGGGATAGGCAATTGCCAGTTTTCATGCCCAACATTCAGATGCGCAGTTTCACCTTTCTGCTCGATGTTATGGCTCACTTTCCAGTCACGAACAAAACGAGCCACAGCTTCAGGATCGGCTTTGTCATCGGGAAGATACTGCCGCCAGTTATCACCCAGCACCTTGGTCAGTGCGGCTTCATCCTGACTAATGACAGCGTCGGCAAATGAGGTGGCTGCCAGTTCAGGTGTGGTGAACAACTGCTGTGCCTGAACAAAGGCAGGCAGCATAAGCATTACTAATGCACATAACTTCATACGATTTTTCATGATGCCTCCTTTTAACGGCGATTAACTTCACGATGCCCAGAACTACGTTCTCTGGAAGGGCTCCGTTGCTCACGGTTAGCTGATGAGCGGTTAAGACTTTGCTGGCCACGCTGGTTCTGCGCCTGCCAGGAAGGGGAACGGCTGTCGTTACCGCTTAATGCAGACCTCGTTTGTTGCTGACGTGGCCTGGTATTGGTCGTGGCCCGATTCTGGGTTTCTCGCGTCTGGGTTCTGGCTGCTTCCTGACGACGCTGTGTTTGTTGATTCGTTGAACGGTTGGCCTGAGTCTTCGCGGCGTTACGGCGTGCGTCAGTGTTAGGGCTGTCGTAACCCCGATAATTATTGCGCTGAGCAATTTTGTTCACTTGTTGGGAAGATGCCTGACGCTGAGCGTCGCGGGTAGTGCGCTGTGCTGCTGTGCCTGCGTCTTTCCGTTGAGTCTGCTGCATTTGCGTCCTGGCCGCTTGCCGCTGGGCATCACGGTTGACTGTTGCGGCATTAGGCGTTGCGCTCAGCCCACCTGCAGTATTAGTCCGGTTATATCGTTGAGATACTGCGTTGGACTGATAGCCAACCCCATCCCTGTAGGCTGGGTTATGCTGGAAGCGCACATTGCTGCCCTTGGCCAGTTGCTGCCCGGAAACGCGGTTGTAACGGTCAACGTCAATATTAATGTTGTTGTCCCCATTACGGTTATAGCCACCACCACCACCATGATAACCATCGTAATCGTCATCATCCCAGTCGATGCTGCCAAATAAAGCCGCAGTGGTCACGATACCAAGGCCAAATCCGAGCCCATCAACAAAGTTGTCACCGAACTGATCTTCGGGAGGTGGAAGATAGACAGGCGGATAAGCGGTATTTGGCCAGGTACCGTACGCGGTCGTTGGGTTGTAAGTAGGAACATAAACGACCTCCGGGTTAGTGGGTTCGATTTTTATAACCTGAGCCGGAGCTGCGCTGGTAGTGGATGGCTCTTGAACCGTCGTATTTTGGTTTACCGTAACAGGGGTAGTGGTCACCGTTTGTTGCGGAGTGGTTTTCAGAGTACCCGTCTGTTCCGCCATCAAACGCAATTTCTGCACGGAATCCATGACATCTTTAGGTTGTGCGAGGAACGCATCACCCAGATTTTGCACCCATTGCGGATTTTCACCCATCAGCGCTGTTAATTGCGGGAAAGCGACCAGAGATTTTACACTCGGATCCCAGGGTTGATTTGAGACAGCCTGAACGGCGGCATCACCTTGTAGCTTCGGGTTGTCATGGGACCATTGCACCGCCTGAACGACGTTCGCCGGATAGGTTGACGCCATTAGCACTTGCGATAGAAGCGGGTCAGGGAATAGCGCAACAGGCGCAACCCATTGGTCGATTTGGGCAGTAGTAAATGTAGGTGCATTGGTTAGCGGTGCTGTCGCCCCTGCTACGGGTGCTGCGGGTGCCGCCACAGGAGCAGGCGTTGCAGGTTGTGCAACCGGAGCTGGCGGAGATGATGCCGCCTCCGTGGATTGGCTTTTCACAAATAGCATGCCGGATGCCGCTAAAATGACAGCACTCCCTACAAGGGCAAAAATATGAGGCTTGAATGGCAACTTCATTTAACTTCTCCTGGTATTCAGAAGGATACCCGTGAATTAGAGAGCTATGCCGGGAGGCGGCTGTGTCTGGGTGAGTATATGGAGCTGATAGTTTAATTTTTGTCTTAAACGGTGATTCTTGCCGTAAATGTAGTACGAAACCGTGAAATATTATTTCTGGCTATACAAATTCTGTACAAAACAGGTATCCAAAGGCGGTTTTTTTGTGCCCGAAGGTCATATCGAAAAGTAATATTTTGCCCTTAACGATTCAGCAAGTATTTAATGTTGCTTTTTTGTAAACGGATTAACACCCCCTGAAAATCCTGCTATGCTGCCCGTCGCGGTACCGGGCATTTACCCTACAAACTGCTGTCTCACAGGAGCGTGAAGAGAATAGCCGGAACCGAAATGACAATGAGAGCGAGGAGAACCGTCGTGCTAGAAGAATACCGTAAGCACGTAGCCGAACGTGCTGCAGATGGGATTGTTCCAAAACCTTTAGAAGCATCCCAAATGGCCGCACTGGTCGAGCTGCTGAAAACCCCGCCAGCGGGTGAAGAAGAATTCCTTTTAGATCTTATTACTAATCGTGTTCCGCCAGGCGTTGATGAAGCCGCCTATGTTAAAGCTGGTTTTCTGGCTGCCCTGACTAAAGGCGAAGCCACTTCCCCGCTAATCTCTCCTGAAAAAGCTGTAGAACTGCTTGGCACCATGCAAGGTGGCTACAACATTCATCCGCTGATTGTCGCGCTGGATAACGAAAAGCTGGCCGCGATTGCAGCCAAAGCGCTGTCCCACACGCTGCTGATGTTTGATAACTTCTACGATGTAGAAGAGAAAGCAAAAGCCGGTAACACCCACGCACAACAAGTACTGAAATCCTGGGCTGATGCCGAGTGGTTCTTGTCTCGCCCTAAACTGGCTGAGAAAATCACCGTTACCGTATTTAAAGTCACTGGTGAAACCAACACCGATGACCTGTCACCGGCACCTGATGCCTGGTCACGCCCGGATATCCCTCTGCACGCGTTAGCGATGCTGAAAAACGCCCGTGAAGGTATCGAGCCGGATCAACCTGGTAGCGTTGGCCCGATCAAACAGATCGAAGCGTTAAACAAAAAAGGTTTCCCGCTGGCCTATGTGGGCGACGTTGTCGGCACGGGTTCTTCACGTAAATCTGCAACCAACTCCGTGCTGTGGTTTATGGGCGACGACATCCCGAACGTGCCGAACAAGCGCGGCGGTGGTGTGGTACTGGGTGGCAAAATCGCGCCAATTTTCTTCAACACTATGGAAGATGCGGGTGCGCTGCCAATCGAAGTTGACGTCAACGACCTGAACATGGGCGATGTTATCGACATCTATCCATACAAAGGCGAAGTGCGTAACCACGAAACCAACGATGTTATCGCTAATTTCGAGCTGAAAACTGACGTGCTGCTGGACGAAGTTCGTGCTGGTGGACGTATTCCGTTGATCATCGGTCGCGGTCTGACGACCAAAGCACGTGAAGCGTTGGATCTGCCACGCAGCGAAGTGTTCGTGCAGGCGAAAGATGTTGTCGCCAGCAATCGCGGCTTCTCGCTGGCGCAGAAAATGGTTGGCCGTGCTTGTGGCGTGGAAGGTATTCGCCCGAATCAGTACTGCGAACCAAAAATGACTTCTGTAGGTTCTCAGGACACCACCGGTCCAATGACCCGTGATGAACTCAAAGACCTCGCATGCCTGGGCTTCTCGGCTGATTTGGTGATGCAGTCCTTCTGCCACACTGCCGCTTATCCTAAGCCTGTGGATGTGAACACTCACCACACGCTGCCGGACTTCATCATGAACCGCGGTGGTGTGTCGCTGCGTCCTGGCGATGGTGTTATCCACTCCTGGCTGAACCGTATGCTGCTGCCTGATACCGTCGGGACTGGCGGTGACTCCCATACTCGTTTCCCAATCGGGATTTCCTTCCCGGCAGGTTCTGGTCTGGTGGCGTTTGCTGCGGCAACCGGCGTGATGCCACTCGATATGCCTGAGTCGGTACTGGTGCGCTTCAAAGGCAAAATGCAGCCGGGTATCACTCTGCGCGACCTGGTTCACGCGATCCCGCTGTATGCGATTAAACAAGGTCTGCTGACCGTTGAGAAGAAAGGTAAGAAAAACATCTTCTCTGGTCGCATCCTGGAAATCGAAGGCCTGCCTACGCTTAAAGTTGAACAAGCGTTTGAGCTGACCGATGCTTCCGCAGAGCGTTCTGCTGCGGGCTGTACCATCAAGCTTGATCGCGAGCCGATCGAAGAGTATCTGAGCTCAAACATCGTGCTGCTGAAGTGGATGATCGCCGAAGGTTACGGCGATCGTCGTACGCTTGAGCGCCGTATCCAGGGCATGGAAAAATGGCTGGCAGATCCTCAGTTGCTCGAAGCCGATGCTGATGCGGAATACGCAGAGATCATCGAAATCGATCTGAACGATATCAAAGAGCCAATTCTTTGTGCGCCAAACGATCCTGACGATGCACGTCTGCTGTCTGATGTGGCTGGCGAGAAAATCGATGAAGTATTCATCGGTTCTTGCATGACCAACATTGGCCACTTCCGTGCGGCAGGTAAACTGCTGGATAGCCACAAAGGCCAGTTGCCAACTCGCCTGTGGGTTGCGCCACCAACGCGTATGGATGCCGCTCAGTTAACTGAGGAAGGCTACTACAGCGTGTTTGGTAAGAGCGGTGCGCGTATTGAAATCCCTGGCTGTTCACTGTGCATGGGTAACCAGGCGCGTGTGGCGGACGGTTCAACCGTGGTTTCAACATCGACCCGTAACTTCCCGAACCGTTTGGGCACCGGTGCGAATGTATTCCTGGCTTCAGCAGAACTGGCCGCAGTGGCTTCACTGCTGGGCAAACTGCCAACGCCTGACGAGTACCAGACCTTCATGGCACAAGTCGATAAGACCGCTGTGGATACCTACCGTTACCTGAACTTCGACAAACTTTCTCAGTACACCGAGAAAGCAGACGGCGTGATTTTCCAGACTGCGGTATAACATTTACCCATTCTGCGACAGGGGAGGCTTAGGCCTCCCTTTTTATTTCCTTCACGCGCGCCCACCACGCTGTTTTTCGCCGGTTTTGCTGCGATAATTACCTTATACGCTAAGGGGTACTGCATTTCCCCAAGCTGGGTAGAGGAAAACACCATGGAATATGAATTTTTGCGTGATGTCACCGGGTTGGTGAAAGTGCGTATGTCGATGGGTCACGAAGTGGTGGGTCATTGGTTTAATGAAGAAGTAAAAGATAATCTCGCCCTGCTCGATGAAGTCGAAGAGGCAGCAAACTCAGTTAAAGGCAGTGAGCGTCAGTGGCAACGCACCGGGCACGAATACACGTTGTGGCTCGACGGTGAAGAGGTGATTATCCGGGCCAATCAGCTGGAAATTACTGGTGACGAAATGGAAGACGGGATGAACTACTACGACGAAGAAAGTTTGTCTTTTTGCGGTGTTGAGGACTTTATGCAGGTGGTTAACGCTTATCGGGAATTTATCTCTCACAAGCGCTAAACCTGTTTTTCAATACGGTGTCCCAAAAGTTTGCTGAACGACTTTTGGGAGCACTCGATTCAAAGTAGCCAGAATGAGAAGGGCGGGTTACTTCACGTAGGCGAGCAAGCTCAATGAATCCCGGGCAAGGGATTTGCATTTGTTTGCTGTCGGAATGGCGATACCACTGAGATCGCGATAACTATCTTCCCCCAATGCTTTCATATTGAAGGTATCGTAATTACTCAAATCCCACTGGTTTTGCTGGGCAAAAAAGACCAATGCGCGACGAATTTGTCCATTAGGCAGGTTTTGGTAGCCACAATCATTTTTCAGGAACACAAATACCGCAGTAAGATCGGCCATATCTTCTGCTTCAGACTCGCTAAGTGCCTGACTGCTGGTGGAAAAAGCCAGCAATAACCCCAGCATTAATGCCCTAACACCCATCTTCATCACTTCTACCACTTTTTATTAGATACGAAACGTTAACACAGTTAATTGAGGCACGACGAGAATTATTCATCGCTTTAAATTTGACCTTACCCTTGGGGTAAGGTTTATGCTCAATCCCAAGCCTGCTAATAGAAAGGAATTGAATATGCATCGCCGTGATTTTCTGAAATATTCTGCAGCCATCAGTGCATTCAGTGCACTGCCGCTCTGGAGTAAAGCTGCGCTGGCGGCTGACAGACCCGTATTACCGATCCCGCAAATTCTCGCCCCTGATGCAAAGAATAGCATCCGTTTAACAGTGCAAGCGGGTAAAAGTACTTTCAACGGAAAAACTGCTACCACCTGGGGTTATAACGGTAACTTGTTGGGGCCAGCATTGCAGTTAAGTGAGGGCGAAGAAGTCACTGTTGAGATTAATAATAACCTCGCAGAAGAAACCACGCTGCACTGGCATGGATTAGAAGTGCCTGGCGATGTCGACGGTGGGCCGCAAGGAGTGATTGCCGCAGGTGGCAAGCGCACTGTGAAATTTACTCCGCAACAACGCGCTGCAACATGTTGGTTCCATCCTCATCAGCATGGCAAAACCGGCCATCAAGTGGCGATGGGGTTGGCGGGGCTGGTGTTAATCGACGATGCCGAAAGCCGTGCGTTGCGTTTACCGAAACAGTGGGGCATCGACGACGTGCCGCTGATCATTCAGGACAAGCGTTTCGCTGCTGACGGGCAAATCGACTATCAATTGGACGTGATGAGTGCCGCAGTTGGCTGGTTTGGCGATACATTATTGTGTAATGGCGCGATGTACCCACAACATGCTAACCCGCGTGGCTGGTTGCGTTTACGCCTGTTGAACGGCTGTAACGCGCGTTCGCTCAATATTGCCGCTAGTGATAACCGTCCGCTTTACGTGATTGCTAGCGACGGCGGCTTATTAGCGGAGCCTGTGAAAGTCACCGAACTTTCTATGCTGATGGGCGAGCGTTTCGAAGTACTGATCGATACTCGCGACGGCAAAGCGTTTGATATTGTCACGCTGCCTGTTAAACAAATGGGCATGACGATTGCCCCGTTCGATAAACCGCAGCCGATAGTGCACATCCAGCCTTTAATTATTGCGGCTTCTGGCGAAATGCCAGACAAGCTAGCAGATGTTCCGCCGTTGCCGAAAATTGAAGGTATTACCGAGCGTTGGTTACAGCTGATGATGGACCCGATGCTGGACATGATGGGTATGCAGGCGTTGATGGAAAAATATGGTCCGCAGGCAATGGCGGGCATGAGCATGTCCGGACACGGCGATATGGGTAATATGGGCAACATGAGCCATATGAAGGATGGAATGATGAACCATGGTGGCATGAATCACGGAAAACAGGGTTCAGGATTCGACTTCCATAATGCCAACAAGATTAACGGCAAAGCATTTGATATGAACACCCCAGCGTTTGCCGCCGAGAAAGGCAAATTCGAGAAATGGACGATTTCTGGTGAAGGCGACATGATGCTGCATCCGTTCCACATTCATGGTACGCAGTTCCGCATCCTGAGTGAAAACGGTCAGCCCGTTGCTCCACATCGTCAGGGCTGGAAAGATACGGTTCGTGTCGAAGGCGGGCGTAGTGAAGTATTAGTACGTTTTGAACATGCCGCCTCTCAGGAACATGCCTATATGGCGCACTGCCATCTGCTGGAACATGAAGATACTGGCATGATGTTAGGATTTACTGTTAAGTAAATTCTCATATTCTCTAAATAAACTCTGCCTCATAAAAGCTTGCATGAAAAAATGCAGGCTTTTTATTTTTCATTAAAAATAAAACTTTATTACCCGACACCTGCTATTCATCTTGTTGTGCTCTGGATGGTGTATTAACGATTACTTAATATATTATTTCAATAATGAGGTGTTGTGTATACCCTCCCTTGACTACATACTCCATCTTTCTACTGGCATTTGCAGATTTTCAATAAAATATCTAATGATCGCTTGTGTTAAATGTATTTAACGCATATTGCGCTTATTAGTTCATGCCTATGTCACTGGAATTATTAATAGATAATTAATTTTAAATTAAAGGGATGTTTATATGAAATTTAAAGTTTCTGCGTTGCTATTGGCAATGGGGGTATTTTCTGCCCATGCAACAGATCTTGGTCTGATTACTCTCGATGGTGCAGTTACAGGTACCACTTGTAAAATTACGACCAACAACGGAATTGATGCTAGTAACGTAACTATTTCAATGCCGGTAGTCACTAAAGCGGCTGTAGAAGGCTCAACTCTTGTTGCGGGTGGTGTGGGTTCGAAGGAATTTGAACTGATGCTAAACGAATGTGAAGAGTCTTTGACTAAAGCAACAATTTCATTCTCTTCACAGCAATTTGCTGAGCTATCAAATGGTACTCTGAAGCCTGATTCCACTGTTTCTGGCGCTGCTCAAAACGTGAGTGTGGCGCTGTTTAATAACGCTTCAGGTAATGTCACTCAGGTTAAGATTGGTGACCCAACTGATGTTTCTCAGGTGGTCACCCTGGATGCTGGTAGAGGTGTATTTGCTTATCGTGCCGCTTATGTACCCAGTGCTGACTGGAACGTAGCCAGCAATCCCGTTGTGCCAGGTAAAGTCAATACCAACGTTACTTTCACGATGGCTTATGAATAAAATTTTATTCTAAAGTGTTATTTATTAAACCTGCCATTAAGGCAGGTTTATTATTATTTATTTTACCGGTATATCATTATGAGCTTCATTAATTACAAGAGAGTATATTCTTTAGTCGTCTTCTTGAGCGCTTGGTTTGTGGCTTCTAACTGTTATGCCGATATTGTTATTTCGGGTACCCGGATTATCTATCAGCAATCTGCGAAAGATGTTTCGGTTAAACTCGATAATCGTGGGCAAAAGCCTTTGCTTGTCCAGTCATGGCTGGATGATGGGCGTGATTCTGTGAATCCGCAGGAGTTAAAGCTTCCTTTTTTAGTCACCCCACCAGTTTCACGTATTGATCCAAATAAAGGGCAGACAATCAGGATTACTTCTCTTGGGGCTGAGTTACCGAAGGATAAAGAAAGTCTCTTTTGGTTTAACGTACTGGAAGTACCGCCTAAAGCTAAAAATACAGATGGTGAGAATATTGTCCAACTTGCTTTCCGTACACGGATAAAAATGTTCTATCGTCCTGATGGTTTACAAGGTACTCCTGAAGAAGCAGCCACGAAATTACAATGGTCATTAAGAAAAGATGCGCAGGGAGTATATGCAGAAGTAAAAAATAGCTCTCAATATTATGTGTCATTCAGTGATGCTACATATTTAAATAACAATAAAAAATATAGCATTGATACCAGTGCTATAGCACCAGGTAGCAGTGCTTCCTTTAAGATAAAGGATCTTAGTAATACCGCCTCTGGTGGGAAAATAAAATATAGCGCAATAAATGACTATGGCGGAAGCATTGAGCGTGAAGTGAATATCTAACTTTTCAGGTGGGCCTGGTTTATCATAATATGGATGTGTGCTATCGTGCGTGGCTTAACGAGATACTATAGTCCGTTATTTTTAATAGGTACTTTATTATCGGTACCTATTTATGCGGAAGAGAATCACGAACAAATATCTTCTTCAGAAGACGGTGTTGAGTTCAACGATCAATTTCTCTTTAACACAGACAGCAGTGGCAAGGTGGATGTCAGCCGTTTCTCTCACGGGAACCCGGTATTACCTGGCGTTTACAGTGTTGTAGTATATGTTAATAACGCTGCAAAATATAATGGGAAAATCACATTCAAAGCCAATGGTACTGATATTGCTTCACCCTGTATTACTCAGTTGCTATTGTCTCAGTTAGGAATAGACACCTCTACTATTAAGTTTGTTGCGGAAGAAGAGGATGCTTCCTCCGAGCAGGCGACCTGTTACGACTTAAGTGCAATTTATTCTGGTTCTCATGTCAGCTTTGCCAGCGAAGAGCAACGACTGGATATTTCGTTGCCACAAATATATGTTCTTAAGCGCCCAAAAGGGTATATCGATCCTTCTTTGTGGGATAGCGGCGTCAACGCGGCCATGCTCTCTTACGATCTGAATGCATATACCTCCAACAATGATGGCGACATGGCTCAAAGCGCTTATATGGGTCTTAATTATGGTGTGAACCTGGGGGCATGGCGTTTTCGATCTCGTGGTTCGGCTAATTGGTCGAAAGATAATGGCAGCGGATATGAAAGCCAGGATATTTATGTCCAGCGTGATATTCCGTCACTGAAATCTCAGTTTGTTATCGGTGATACCTTTACCAGCGGGGATACTTTCGATTCAGTGAGTTTGCGAGGGATCCGTTTATACAGCGATACCCGTATGCAACCTGGTGGGGAAGAAAGCTATGTACCAGTAGTACGCGGGGTGGCTAACAGCAATGCCAAGGTTACCGTGCGCCAGAGTGGCAATACCATTTACGAAACCACTGTACCGCCAGGCCCCTTCGCTATCGATGACCTGAATCCATCGGGTTCTGGTAGCGATCTTGATGTAACCGTTGAAGAGGCCGATGGTAGCAAACGTAGCTTTTCTATCCCCTTCTCTTCGGTTACTCAAATGTTGCGTCCGGGTACTGCGCGTTGGGATTTTGGCCTGGGTGAACTCAATGATGAGACTCCCGGTAACAAACCTAAAGTCGTTGTGGCTTCCGGATATTATGGGATCAATAATCTTTTAACCGGCTACACCGGTATTGAATTCACGGATACTGATTATTTCGCTGCTTTACTCGGCGTGGCGGTAAATACTTCTTTCGGCGCAATAGCATTAGATGTGACACAGTCGCAGGCGGATATCGAAACTGTTGGAACACTGCAGGGGCAGAGCTATCGTCTTACATTTAGTAAACTGCTGGAAATGACCGATACCTCGTTCAACGTTACCGCATATCGGTTCTCAACGACGGACTACCTTAGTTTAAGTGATGCAAGTAGTTTAAATAATGATATCGATAGTACTAATAATGCTGATGGAAATGAAAACAGCTGGAACAATTTTGATCGACAGAAAAACCAAGTCCAGGTGAGTATCAACCAACTGCTGCAAGCCGGAGATAATAACTACGGTTCCGTTTATTTAACCGGGAGTTGGGAAGATTACTGGAATAATAGTAAAACAACGTCACAGTATTCATTTGGTTATAGCAATTCATTTAGCTGGGTGAGCTATAATCTCTCGTTGCAGCGTGCTTATAACGTCAATGGTGAAGAAGATGACCGTGCGTATATAGGTTTAAGTATTCCGTTTGGTAATCTACCCGGACATGATATTCGCAAAGGAGGGTTCAATAACATGAATGCTTCCATCAGCAGTGATTTTAAAGGGAATTCTCAGGCTGATGTTTCTGCATCGGGTAATTCTGCAGACAACCGCTATAACTATAGTGTGAATGCATCTTCAACATTGTCGGAGTCTCAGGATTTAACTCAGATTGGTGGTTATGGCAGTTACAATAGTGCCTATGGGCCTATAAGCGTGTCTGCTTCTATCAATGATCACAGTGGACAACAAGCTTCATTTGGCAATAGCGGTGGTGTCGTTATTCATTCAGGTGGAATAACCTTTTCACCCGGAAACATAGGCACAACAAGTACGATCGCTTTGGTAAAAGCCAAAGGGGCGAAAGGCGCAAAAATGACCAACGGTGATGGAGAAATCGATGGGCAGGGTTACGCGGTGGTGCCTTATCTTTCGCCATATCGTGAAAATACCATTGGGCTGAATATTGATACTCTGGAAAATGATGTGGCAATTATGAACACCAGTACCACTGCTATTCCGCGTGATGGTGCTGTCGTGCGTGTTGATTTTGCCACTGAAGAGGGGCGCTCGGTACTTCTTGAACTCATTCGTAATGATAAAGGTTTTATTCCGTTGGGGGCTGATGTCTATGATGAAAATAATAATGTTGTAGGTAGCGTGGGCCAGGCGGGACGTGCGTTTGTCAGGGGTATTAATGACGCAGGACGATTAACGATTCGCTGGGGAAACAAGTCTGAAGAACAATGCACAGTAAATTATCAGATCCCTGCGAATGCGCAAACAATCGGTTTAACCACGGTATTAACTAACCAAAGTTGTCATGTGAATTAATAATAGGTAGTTATTTATTATAATCAAGGAGGAGTTCAATGAGGTTAAATTCATCGATAGCAAAATTACTATGTGTTTCATGTGGAATATTATCCAGTAACATTTATGCTACAGATCTGACTGTCAATTTTACTGCGAATATTCGGGAAACTACGTGTGATATGCGCATTACCGGTGGCACGGGAAATAATCAAAATAATACTATTGCCATTGGTAATTCAGGGAAAACATCTTTAGATAAGATATTATCCGGTGACGCCAGCGTTTCGGTTCCCTTTTCACTGGATATCGTGACATGCCCATCGAGCCTGGCAGTAATAAAAACCACTATAACTGGCACTCAATCTGGAATTGTCCCTACATTAATCATCAATGGTATTACAAGTACTGACAAGGCAGATTATCTTGGGGTTTCAGTAGCGAGAGCTTCAGGTGGCGAGGCATTCACTATTAACTCAACGGTAGATGCTAAGCGTTTGGTTTGGACTACCAGTGAAATAGCTGCTAAGAAAGTTAATTTGTTAGCAAAGCTTGTGCCTACGGATGCCACGAAGGTCACAACGGGTGCTTTTAATGCCACTGCAATATTTAACTTCACTTATGAATAATTTTTCTCGCTCAGATCAAGGAGTGCGATCATGAAGAATATAAATCTAAAAATCTATTTCTTATCTCTGTTTGCAAGTCTATTTTCCATATCATCCGCTTACGCTATTACGGGTACGGATAGTGTGACTGCAACATTTACCTCGACTGTAGAAGCGGGGACTTGCAATGCTCAAATAAAGGATAGTGCAGGAGCGGCTACGTCAACTATTTCTTTCGGCGATGTATTTAAATCTGATTTACAGACGAAGGCTCGTGTCGAGAATTTTAAGTTAGCGTTTAGCGGCTGTTCTGGGGTCAAGAGTGCCATGGTGAGCACACAAATTAGCGGCGGGGGGTGCTCTGGCCTAAATGGCGATGGAACCTCATATCCAAATTATACGGGCACTGCGGCAGCAACTGCCGTTGAGATATGGCGCGGTCTGCCGGACAGCGGTACAGAATTTAGCTGTAAAGATCGTTCCATCCCTCAGGAACTTGCTATTTCTGGAAGTACGCTTGATGTTGCTATGAATGCCAGAATGGTGATTGGGAATGAGCGCTCAATTGACGAGGTTACTGCCGGTACCTTCCAAGTCCCGATTACTTTTGTTATCACTTACAAATAAGGTTTGGTTATGATATTCCACCGGTCTCGTGGAGCTATTTTTAGGTACCTGGCACTATTCATTTTAGCAAGTGGCACCTCTTTAGCGTGCGAGGCTGGTGTGGATATGAATATCAACGCCAACATAATTAATAATACCTGTAATGTGACGGTAGAAAATAATGGCAGTGTGCATTTGCCGACGGTGAGTCGGGATTATTTTTCACCACGCGGCAATCCTCCAGCGCCGTTGTCTCCTACAGATGCTGCAGGTGGGCAACCTTTTAAAATTACAGTTGATGACTGCGTTGACTGGGTTCAGGGTGAGGCAAACCGCCTTCATTTTCAGTTTAAACCCGTTTCGGAACAATTTCCTGCGCAGTCAAAACAAGTCTTTATTAATGAAGCTTCCCCTTCGTCAGGCGGTGCGGAGAACGTTGGTGTTGTCATTTTCTCTGCGCTGACAAATACCAATGTCTTGAAGAGCGATGGTAGTTCCGATGTTATTTATGACGTGCAGGATCAAACATCTTCAGAGTATTTAACAGATTATCTCTTTTATGCCCGTTACCAGAATACGGGAGTCGTTTCAGCTGGAAGAGTGGCTTCGAATATTATGGTGAGTGTAATTTATGATTAACCTGCAATGTCTGAAAATTCTACCTGTTGTTAGAATATTACTGCTGATAATGTCTTCATTTTATACTTTATTCAGTACACCTGGTATCGCCGCAACATTTTGTCAATTTGAATCGCCTTATTCAGTGACAATACCTTCGGCGGCTATTTCTGTATATCAGTTTGCAGGTGTCAATAATGCGCCCTATGTGAGACTGACGCCAAGTTGGATATCACTTACTGAGACTAGTGCTATTAAAACTGACTGTTATAATGGCAGGGGGTATCTGTATTTTAATCAAATATCAGGCAATGCGCAGAATGTTGTCATTAAAGATACCAATACCGGTGACTCAGGTGGTAGTAATAATTATTCAACTTTCTTTAGAACCACTATTCCAGGTATCGTCTATGAGGTGGCCATAATATGTCGCGCCCACACAAGTAATGGATGCGATGGCGGTATAAGAAACAACCAGACTTTGCCACTTGGAGCAACTAATAACTGGGGGCATCTCGGCAGCGAATCGTACCCATGGGATAGAGATAGTCAAACCTATGGAATTTACATGAGGATTTATCAAACTCCTGACTACAAATGGGCTCCAGGCCAGACGGTTGCGCATCCAATAGCAGGAAGATTAACGACGTTACAAATGAGTGATTTTAATACGGACGTGCTTACTAATAGTGCAATTAGTATTAATCTTCTAAACAGTTTTCCTACCTGTAGCACTGCGGTTGTCGCAGGTACCAACGTTAGCGGAAATACACTAGCGCTTGGTGAATATGATATGGATGACTTGAATAGAAAGGACCCCGTACCTTTTTCACTTAAAATGACTCAGTGCGTGGGTACAAAAGTTAAGGTCAAACTTAATACTAATTCCAGGGAAGATAGCAGCCAGTTATTAAAAAATACCACGACGACTTCCAGTGGTAGCACCGGCGTAGCATTACGAATTAAGAACGGCAGTTCAACGGTCGTCCCGGATGGCTCTTCTACCTTTAGTGTATCAATGACTGGCTCAACGACTATAAATCTGACCGCACAATTAGAGAAAAATGGTAAATCTACCCGACCGGGTTCTTTTACCTCGCAGGCTGTTTTTACTATCTCCTATGAATAAAATTATCTCCCGGCAGGTTGCCTGCCGGGAGATATTGGTTTATTTAACGTCCGGTAAAGCGTAAGCGACGATGTAATCGCCCATCTTCGTCCCGAAGGATCCGTGGCCACCTGCAGAAATCACCACGTACTGCTTGCCATTCACTTCATAGGTCATCGGCGTTGCCTGGCCACCGGCTGGCAGACGCGCTTCCCACAGTTTTTCACCGTTGCTCATGTTATAAGCACGCAGGTAGTTATCTGCGGTTGCGCCAATGAACAACACATTCCCGGCGGTAGAAATTGGGCCGCCCAGCATTGGCATCCCCATTTTAAACGGCAGCGGAAGCGGCGAACTGTCGCGCACTGTCCCGATACGTTTTTTCCACACCACTTCGTTGGTTTTCAAATCTACCGCAGAGATGTAACCCCAGGCCGGTTGCTTACACGGCAAGCCGAACGGAGAAAGGAACGGGTTCAGCGTCACGCCAAATGGTACGCCGTACTGCGGCTGAATGCCGGATTCAGAACCACTGCCTTTAGCATCTTTTGGCGGCTCCATCGGGTTACCTGGCCCGCGTGGCATCAGTTTAGAAACAAACGGCAGTGCCATTGGGTTGGCAATCGCCACCTGACGGTTAGGGTCGACTGAAATCCCACCCCATTCGAACATCCCCAGGTTCCCCGGGAACACCAGCGTGCCTTGCTCAGAAGGCGGCGTGAAGATGCCTTCATAACGTAGGTTGTGGAAGATAATGCGGCAGACCATTTGATCGTAAAGGGTCGCACCCCACATATCGGCACCGCTCAGGTCTTTCTTCGGACGGAAACTCAAATCCGAGAATGGCTGAGTTGGCGTCACGTAGTCACCTTTCGCCGCACCTTGTGGAACTGGTTTTTCCGGAGCCGGAACAACCAGTTTACCGTCACGACGGTCGAGCACAAAGATGTTGCCGGTTTTCGCAGGCGCGTAGATAACCGGAACGGTTTCGCCTTTAACGGTAATATCGGCAAGCGTTGGCTGCGACGGCATGTCCATATCCCACAGGTCGTGGTGCACCGTTTGATAAGACCACACCAGTTTGCCGGTGGTCGCGTTCAGCGCCACGATGCTGCTGGCAAAACGCTCTTGTTCCGGTGTGCGGTTGCCACCCCAAATATCTGGCGTGGTGACACCCATCGGCAGATACACTAAATCCAGCTTCGCGTCATAGGCCGCAGGTGCCCAGGAGTTCGGCGAGTTAAGGCTGAAATGGTGCTCGTCGCCTGGAATTGTATTCGGGTCTTTGGCTCCCGGGTCGAATGCCCACAGCAGTTTGCCGCTGTTGACATCAAAACCACGGATCACGCCAGACGGCTCGCGAGTGGAGTAGTTATCGGTCACTGCACCGGCAATCACGATCACTTTATCGGTGATAATCGGTGGTGATGTCGGTTCATACATCCCTGGAGTGGTCACCGGCATGTTGGTTTGCAGGTTCAGAATGCCTTTGTTAGCAAAGCTTTCGCAAAGCTGGCCGTTATCGGCATTAATCGCAAACAGACGGCCATCATTCACTGGAAGAATGATTCGACGAGGGCAGTCAGAAACCGCATCCGCACTCGCGTTATCAGCCGTTGCTTCGTGGTAGGAAACACCACGGCAGGTCACATGCTGGAACGAAGGATTGGTATCCAGACGCGGATCGAATTTCCACTTCTGCTTACCGGTTGCCGCATCCAGCGCGAACAGTTGCTGGTGAGCGGTACACAGGTACAGCGTATCGCGGACTTTAATCGGGGTGACTTCGTTAGTGATTTCACCCGGATCGGTTGGGCGCTTCACATCGCCAGTCTGGAAAGTCCACGCTTCTTTAAGCTGACCGACATTTTTATCGTTGATCTGTTTTAGAGGAGAGTAGCGCTGTCCTTCCTGATTGCGGCCATATGCAGGCCAGTCGGCATCAGGAATTGCGGAACTTGCTGCCACAGGAGCCTGTGCATCCGCACTGAGCGTACCGTTGATTTCTTGGGGATCGTTAAACACGGCCCAGGCCAATACCACCACGGTAATTGCCAGCACCGCGCCAAGTGCTGCTGCGGCACCCGAAGAAGGCAGAGTCAGATGACGATAAACGAACGGCAGCAGCAGCCATACGCCGAAGAAGAACAGTACGTCTAAACGTGGTGTTAATGCCCAGAAGTCGAAACCTACTTCCCAGACACCCCACGCCACGGTGCAAAGCAGTAATGCGGCGTAAATCCCCAGCGCCAGCGCTTTACGTTGCCAAAGTAACACTGCGGTGATTAACATCACCACCCCGGCAATCGGGTAATACCATGACCCACCAATTGCCACTAACCATATCCCGCCAATGAGTAAATACAGCCCAGTTAATACCGCAAACAGGACTGTTAAGGTTGCGATGACTCGCGAACCGGAGTTATTTGTTTTCACAATTATCACGCTCTTAAAAATTTGATAGCAATTCATTATAGTTATTAACAAACGTGATATTCATCACATAAATGGCTTTTTTACTGATAGCGCATGCGAATGTGTTTTGCTGGTATACTGCTGGCCTGAATATTTTGTGTTGGTTGAAATTTAATCGACATCGAATGATTTATTTTTAAATCATATGGTTATAACTATGAAACATACTGTTGAAGTGATGATCCCCGAAGCGGAGATCAAAGCCCGTATCGCTGAATTGGGTCGTGAGATCACTGAACATTATCGTGATAGCGGTAGTGATATGGTGCTGGTTGGCTTGCTGCGTGGCTCATTTATGTTTATGGCTGACTTGTGCCGTGAAGTTCAAGTGCCCCACGAAGTCGATTTTATGACCGCATCCAGTTATGGCAGCGGCATGTCCACCACCCGCGATGTGAAAATCCTCAAAGACCTCGATGAAGATATTCGCGGCAAAGACGTGCTGATCGTCGAAGATATTATCGATTCTGGTAATACGCTGAGCAAAGTGCGCGAAATTCTGAGCCTGCGTGAGCCAAAATCACTGGCCATTTGTACGCTGTTGGATAAACCAGAGCGCCGCGAAGTGGACGTGAACGTGGAGTGGGTTGGTTTCGCCATTCCTGACGAGTTCGTGGTGGGTTATGGCATTGACTACGCTCAGCGTTATCGCCATCTGCCATACGTCGGTAAAGTGGTTTTGTTAGACGAATAAGTTGAGCAAACGCCCAATCACCGATAAATAAAAAGGGCCTTTAAGGCCCTTTTTGCTATCTGAGTTACTGCGAAGGTGTTCTATTCTTGTGGCTGCGATGGGAGTTTTGCAGATTCGAAATTCCGCTGCGGTAACCTTTTTCCAGCGATTCACGGCTAGTGGCGGTGACTTCTAAATCGCGCAGGCGACCATCATGAATCCCGTAAGCCCAGCCATGTACTGTGACTTTCTGCCCGCGTTTCCATGCTGATTGCATAATGGTGGAATGGCCGAGGTTATAAACCTGTTCCATGACATTCAGCTCGCAAAGCGTATCCAGACGTTGCTCTGGTGGGAGTTCTCCCAACAGCGAACTATGCTTGAACCAGATATCGCGGATGTGCAGCAGCCAGTTGTTGATAAGCCCTAAATCTGGGTTCTCAACCGCTGCTTGTACGCCGCCGCATCCGTAGTGGCCGCAAATAATAATGTGTTCAACTTCAAGAACATCAACGGCGTACTGCACTACAGAAAGGCAATTTAGATCCGTATGAATGACCAGGTTTGCCACGTTACGGTGAACAAATAATTCGCCAGGCTCAAGGCCGGTCAGACGCTCAGCGGGTACGCGACTATCAGAACAGCCGATCCACAAGAAGCGCGGTTTTTGGGCCTGAGACAAACGTTCAAAAAAGCCCGGGTCTTCGTCCTCCATCAGTTTTGACCAGACCTGGTTATTGCTGATGAGGGTATCAATGTCTTTCATGGAGGTTAACAACCTGTAACGGAAGAAGTGCGTTGAGGTAATATAGGGCAACTGAAATAATTTTTAAACGGCATAATTTTTTTTGTACCGGACAAGGTAACCGTATATCCATGACTATTGCATTAGAGCTGGAACAGTTAACGAAAACCTATCCCGGCGGTGTTCAGGCGCTGCGCGGCATAGATCTTCGTGTTGAAGCAGGGGATTTTTATGCTCTGCTGGGGCCGAACGGCGCAGGAAAATCCACCACCATCGGGATTATTAGCTCGCTGGTTAATAAAACCTCTGGCCGGGTGCGTGTGTTTGGATACGACCTGGAAAAAGACGTGGTTAACGCTAAACGTCAGCTCGGGTTGGTGCCGCAGGAATTTAACTTCAACCCGTTTGAAACCGTGCAGCAAATTGTCGTTCATCAGGCGGGCTATTATGGTGTTGAACGAGCTGATGCCATCGCACGTAGCGAAAAGTACCTGAAACAGCTCGATCTGTGGGAAAAACGCAACGAACGTGCGCGTATGTTATCTGGTGGCATGAAGCGCCGTTTAATGATTGCCCGTGCCTTAATGCACGAACCAAAATTGCTGATCCTTGATGAACCCACCGCGGGCGTCGACATCGAGCTGCGCCGTTCTATGTGGGGTTTCCTGAAGGATTTAAACGACAAAGGCACTACTATCATTTTGACCACTCACTATCTTGAAGAAGCAGAAATGCTGTGCCGCAACATCGGTATTATTCAAAATGGCGAGTTGGTTGAAAATACCTCCATGAAATCACTGCTTTCAAAGCTGAAGTCAGAAACGTTTATCCTCGATCTTGCGCCTAAAAGCCCACTTCCGCAGCTGGATGGTTACCAATATCGCCTGGTTGATACTTCCACCCTGGAAGTAGAAGTGCTGCGCGAACAGGGAATCAACAGCGTGTTTAGCCAGTTAAGTTCTCAAGGGGTTCAGGTACTAAGTATGCGTAACAAAGCTAACCGTCTTGAAGAGCTGTTTGTCACGCTGGTTAACGGTCATAAAGGAGACCAGGCATGATGCATCTCTATTGGGTGGCGTTAAAAAGTATCTGGACCAAAGAAGTCCACCGTTTCACGCGTATCTGGATACAAACTCTCGTCCCACCGGTCATCACTATGACCTTGTATTTCATCATTTTTGGTAATTTGATTGGCTCGCAAATCGGCTCAATGCATGGTTTTACCTACATGCAGTTCATCGTGCCGGGTTTGATCATGATGGCGGTGATCACCAACTCTTATGCCAACGTTGCTTCCTCTTTCTTTAGCGCTAAATTCCAGCGCAACATTGAAGAACTACTGGTGGCGCCGGTGCCGACGCATATTATTATCGCCGGTTATGTTGGTGGTGGTGTGGCGCGTGGCTTGTGTGTTGGTATTCTGGTTACCGCTGTGTCGCTGTTCTTTGTGCCGTTCCAGGTGCATTCATGGCTGTTTGTTGCGTTAACTCTGCTGTTGACGGCGATTCTGTTCTCGCTGGCCGGTTTGTTGAACGCGGTGTTTGCTAAAACATTTGACGATATCAGCCTGATCCCAACCTTCGTGCTGACCCCGCTGACCTATTTAGGTGGCGTGTTTTACTCTCTTTCATTGCTGCCTCCATTCTGGAAAGCGCTGTCTCACCTTAACCCGGTGGTGTATATGATCAGCGGCTTCCGTTATGGTTTCCTCGGCATTAACGATGTCCCGTTGCTGTTTACCGTTGCCGTGCTGGTGGGCTTTATTCTGGCCTTCTACATTCTGTGCTGGTATCTGATTCAGCGTGGCCGTGGTCTACGTAGCTAAGAGACTGATGACAAAGCTCTTTCGTAGGTCGGATAAGCGATAGCGTCATCCGACATCACTGGCGTAAATGGTGGATGGCGCTATCGCTTATCCACCCTACAAAACCTGTTCAGTGACCTTTGTCAGCAATCTGACCTCCCCGCAAGGGGAGGTAAACATCCTTCTTTCTTACCCAGTTTTGATTAGCATCAGGGTGCTTATTTTTCGCTCTGGCACACTGTCGCTCCGCAAAAAGGAGAAGGCCATGTTGGGTTGGGTTATTGCCGGTCATGACTATTATGCTCAGGATATGCTCGATGCGATTGAGCGACGTTTTGGCCCACAGCCGCAATGCTGTGCGGTAAATTACTGGCAAGGGCTTAGCACCAATATGCTCAGCCGTATGATGTGTGATGCGTTGTACAATTGTGATTCTGGTGATGGCGTGATCTTTCTGACGGATATTACTGGCGCGGCTCCTTACCGTACTGCGGCACTGATTAGCCACCAGCATCCCCATTGTGAAGTGATTTCAGGCGTCACACTGCCGCTGCTGTTTGCGATGCGTGCGCACCGTGAAACACAAACTGGCGAAGCATTCCGTGAACTTATTGTTGAGCATGGCGGGGGTGACGTCACCAGCCTTTGGCATCAGCAGCAGAAAAACCCACCGTTTGTGTTACTCCACCAATATTGAGCGGAAAGGTTGGTATTGAGTGGACTTTTGTTAGAATAACCGCTTCTTCTCGCCATTGAGACACCCAGTGTTATCAAACTTGTTATGCTAACTCGCCTTTTCTTTACCGTGCTGATGCTGATTGGTGGCAGTAGCGCCAATGCCAGCCTGCTCAGTAGCCATCACACTCCCGCGCAATATATGCAAACCACAGAAGATGCTGATATTTGGGCACAGGTGGGGGATAAAGTCATTTCTGTCGGTAACATTCAGGAAGGGCAAATCCTGGCCGTAGTGCCTACTGCGGCAGATTATTACGAGTTCAATTTTGGTTTTGGCACCGGGTTTATTGATAAAACACACCTTGAATCGGTAGCAGGAAAACAACGTGTTGAAGACCGTCTGGGTGATTTGCACAAACCGTTGAGCAACCAGAATCTGGTCACCTTCCGCGATATCACGGTATATAACGCACCGAGCAGCGGTAGTGCTCAGTTCGGTACGCTGGCAGACAATTTGCGTTACCCGATTATTGCCAGCTTAAAAGACCACCTCAATCAAACTTGGTATCAAATCCGCATTGGTAACCGCCTCGGGTATGTCAGCAGCCTTGATGCGCAGCCCGATAACGGCATTCCGGTGCTGACTTATCACCATATTTTGCGTGATGAAGAGAACACTCGCTTCCGTCATACCTCAACCACGACTTCGGTGGTGGCCTTCAACAACCAGATGACCTGGCTGCGCGATATGGGCTATACCACGCTGACGATGTATCAACTTGAAGGTTATGTGCGTAACCGGATGAATATGCCAGCACGTGCGGTGGTGATTACCTTTGATGACGGACTGAAATCGGTTTATCGCTATGCATACCCAATTCTCAAACAGTACGGCTTTAAGGCAACCTCATTTATCATTTCGTCACGTATTAAAGCGCACCCGCAACTCTGGAACCCGAAGGCACTGCAATTTATGAGTATTTCGGAATTGCAGGCCAGCCAGGATGTGTTTGATGTTCAGTCGCATACCCATTTCCTGCATCGCGTTGACGCTAATCGCCAGCCGACACTGTTACGTCGTAGCTATCGTAATATCCTGCTTGATTTTGAACACTCAAGACGCGCCCTTGCGCAGTTTAATCCGCATGTTTTGTACCTGTCGTATCCGTTTGGTGGATATAACGATAAGGCTGTGAAAGCGGCGAACGATGCGGGATTCCATATGGCGGTGACAACGGTGCGTGGGAAGGTGAAGCCGGGGGATAATCCGTTTTTGTTAAAGCGGCTTTATATTCTGCGGACGGATTCGCTGGAAACGATGTCGCGGTTGATTAGTAACCAGCCGCAGTCTTGAAAGGTATAATGGTTTTGTAGGGTGGATAAGCGAAAGCGTCATCCACCAAATGCATCAATTATGTCGGGTGACGCTTCGCTTACCCGACCTACAAATCCTTAATGATTACGCTACCTGCACCGGCACAGCTTTCGCGAGGCGCTTCATTTCGTTGTCGCCATCGAAATAAGCTACCTTCGGTTGCCAGCTACGTGCTTGCTCATCTGGCATCGTCACATAAGTGGCGATAATCAGAATGTCGCCAACATCAGCACAGTGCGCGGCGGCACCATTAACGGAAATGATTTTGGAACCCCGTTCGCCAGCAATTGCGTAAGTTGAAAAACGCTTACCGTTGGTGACGTTATAAATATCAATGGCTTCATATTCCAGAATGCCAGCCGCCTCAAGGAAGTCCTGATCGATGGCGCAGGAACCTTCATAGTGCAAATCCGCCTGCGTCACTTTGACACGGTGAAGTTTGCCTTGCAGCATGGTGCGTATCATAGCTTAAACCTTCGTCACTATTGGGTTGCTTAAGCGGTAAACTCAGAGCTTGCCGCCGGAATTGAGTTGGGCAGTATTGCCCGATTTTGCCAGGCTGTCTACTGTGTGAGCTCGACCTGAACATTATCGATTAAACGCGCCTGGCCAAGCCATGCAGCCATTAACACGACAGCACGTTTGCTCTCAGCATCCAGCTCCAGCAAGCTATCCGCATCGCGGATTTGCAGGTCGTCTGAACGGAAACCTTTTTCATTCAGCTCGGTCGCGGCAATCGCTAACATTTCTTCAGTATCACGCTCGCCAGCACGCAGCTTATCGGCCAGAGACTGCATCACTTTATGCAGACCCGGTGCGATTTTGCGTTGTTCTGCACTCAGATAACCATTGCGTGAACTCAGCGCCAGGCCATCTTTCGCACGCACCGTTGGCACGCCAACTATCTCGATGTCGTAACCCATGTCCGCCACCATCTTGCGAATTAACGCCAGCTGCTGGAAGTCTTTCTCACCAAAGCAGGCGATGTCAGGTTGCACCATGTTAAACAGCTTGCTGACGATGGTAGAAACACCACGGAAATGCCCTGGACGGCTGGCACCTTCAAGCATGCTTGACAGCCCAGGCACTTCGACGAAGGTCTGGGAATCCAGGCCTTTCGGGAAAATATCGCCAGGTGCCGGCGCAAATACCAAATCCACTTTGCGGCGGTTTAGCTTCTCGCAATCTTCCTGCAACGTACGTGGATAGCGCGTTAAGTCATCCGGGCGGTCAAACTGCATCGGATTCACAAAAATGGTGGTGATAACGACATCGGCGCGGCTTTTCGCATCGTCGACCAGCTTCATATGCCCGTCATGCAGGTTGCCCATGGTCGGAACCAATGCGATGCGTTTACCTTCCTGGCGCCAACGGCGAATCTGCTGACGTAACAGCGGTATCGTTTCGATAATCAACACAACCCTTCTCCTGTCAGTGGAAACTATGTTCTTCACCTGGATAGATGCCGGACTCAACTTCGTTGATGTACAGACGCACCGCAGCACGCATGTCGCCGGTTCCGGTGAGGAAGTTTTTAGCGAATTTTGGAATGTGACCGCCGGTAATACCGAAGGCATCGTGCATCACCAGAATTTGCCCGTCAGTGACATTGCCCGCGCCAATACCAATAACCGGGATCGTCAGCGCGTCGGTAATGCGTTTTGCCAGCACAACCGGTACGCATTCCAGTACTAACAATTGAGCGCCTGCGGCTTCGAGCGCCACGGCATCGTCAAACAACGTTTGTGCGGCAGCTTCATCACGGCCCTGGATTTTATAACCACCAAAGATGTTCACGGATTGCGGCGTCAGGCCCAAATGCCCGCAGACCGGCACGGCACGTTCGGTCAGCATTTTGACGGTTTCGACCAGCCAGCGACCGCCTTCGATTTTGACCATGTTGGCACCAGCGCGCATCACTTCAGCGGAGTTAGCAAAAGCTTGTTCCGGGGTGGCATAAGCCATAAACGGCAGGTCTGCCAGCAACAGGCAATTCGGCGCGCCACGGCGTACTGCGCGAGTGTGGTAGGCAATATCTTCTACGGTGACTGGCAGCGTGGAGTCGTGGCCTTGAACGGTCATCCCTAATGAATCGCCAACCAGCATCACGCCAATGCCTTCTTCGGCAAACAGTTTGGCAAAGCTGAAATCGTAAGCGGTGATGGTGGCGAACTTGCGTTGAGCCTGTTTCCATTGGCGCAACTGAGACATAGTGATTGGTTTCATGGCAGTCCCGGTGAGGAATGATATTGATTAAATGAACGCGTCCGTGGTTACCAAAAAGTAATCCCATCCTGGGAGAGGTTTTCTAAAACTTTCGCGACTGGCAGGCCTTCGGGGAACGCGCAGTCAGGCGCAATTTCCAGCAATGGAACCAACATAAAAGCGCGGTTTTTCATATCGTAATGCGGCACTGTCAGCGTTGATGTGGCAATAGTCAGATTACCGAACAGCATCATGTCGAGATCAAGCGTGCGTGGCCCCCAGCGTTCAGCTTTGCGCACTCGTCCGTGTTCCAGCTCTATACGTTGAGTATGGGCCAGTAATGTTTCGGGAGACAGTTCAGTTTCCAGTGCGACAGCAGCATTCAGGTAATCGGGTTGGTCTTGCGGGCCGAGCGGCGGGGTGCGATAGAAAGAGGAGATGGCAACCACCCGGCTTTGCGGGATGGCTGCAATGGCGTCGAGCGCATGAGTCACTTGCTCAAGCGGCGACGCCTGGTTGCTGCCTAGCGCGATATACGCAAGCGTCATGCACTTCCACCGCTGCGTGGTGCACGCTTACGCGGGCGACGATGGCGGCGGCGAACCGCAGGCTCATCACCTAACACATCAAGCATATCTTTTTGCGCCGGTGGAGCAGCCACCTGGAATTCACCCCACCATTTGGTCAGGCGTTGTAATTCCTGGTTGTTTTCCACTTCAGCACGCAGTGCCAGCAAATCATACGCCGCTCGGAACTTAGGATGCTCCATCAGCTTCCAGGCGCGTTTGCCCTGGCGGCGTGACAGACGAAGCTGCAAGCCCCAGATATCACGAACCAGCGTGGTAATGCGTTTTGGAATCGCCAGCGCACGGCAGGCTTCATCAAGCACTTCGTTCATTGCTAATGCGAAGGCGTCCATATAGGCAAGGCCGCTTTCCTGAGTCAGCTTTTGAGCCATCTCCAGTTGCGGATACCAGAAAATGGCGGAGAACAAGAAGGCCGGATTAACGCGCATATCGTTATGAATGCGGTTATCGGTATTCTTCAGCACCTGAGTGATCATGCGCTCCATCGGGCTGTCACCTTGTTCGGTGAAGTAGCGAGTGATGGTCGGGAATAACGGCTGGAACAGCTGATATTCACGCAGCAATTCGTAAGTGTCATATCCATGGCCGGCTTGCAGAAGTTTCAGCGATTCTTCAAACAAACGGGCTGGAGGGACATCATTAATCAAGGTGGCTAAACGCGGAATAGGCTCGCCAGTTTCCGGGCTAATCGTCATATTCAGTTTGGCAGCAAAGCGCACCGCACGCAGCATGCGCACCGGGTCTTCGCGATAGCGCGTTTCAGGATCGCCGATTAAACGGATAACGCCATTGCGTAAATCACGCAGGCCACCGACATAATCGCGAACTGAGAAATCAGCCACGCTGTAATAGAGGCTGTTGATGGTGAAATCACGGCGCTGAGCATCTTCTTCGATTGAACCAAAGATGTTATCGCGCAACAGCATCCCGTTCTGGCCAGTCTGGGAAGTCTGTTTATCAGACTTTTGCTCTTCGTGGTGACCACGGAAAGTGGCAACTTCGATGATTTCCGGCCCAAACATCACATGAGCCAGGCGGAAGCGACGGCCAACCAGGCGGCAATTGCGGAACAGTTTACGCACTTGATCCGGTGTGGCGCTGGTAGTGACATCAAAGTCTTTCGGCTGTTTGCCGAGCAACAGGTCACGGACACCGCCACCCACGAGGTAAGCCTCGTAGCCTGCTTTGTTCAGACGATAGAGTACCTTGAGGGCATTTTCACTGATATCTTTGCGGGACAGAGCGTGCTGGTCACGCGGAATCACCGTGATTTGCGGGAGATCTTCATTCTCCTCGACCACGACGTCATCGCGGTTAAGCACCTTGCGGCAAAAATTAGCGACTCGGGTAAAAATAGTACACCTCGGCAGTGTCAATCATAGGGACAAAAAAAACAGCGGCTAATCATAGCTCAGTGTGCGGCATTTGAGAATGATGTATTCACGAAGAGCCTGGCACAACAGCCGGCAGCGACCAATTTTGCACCGCCAGACAGAGTAATTCGCTCAGCTTCAAATCTTGCCAGCCAGCAATTACTGGTTGGTTCAAAAACGTCAGCGCGGCATGAATAACCGGACGCGGATCGCCCTGAGCCAGGGCTGGCGCGTGATTTTGCTTCGATAACTTGGCGCCATTTTCGTTGAGCACCAGCGGTAAATGAACGTAATCAGGTACTGTCCAGCCAAACTGTTGATACAGAGAAATTTGTCGCACCGTAGGCTCAATTAAATCTGCACCGCGGACAATTTCGCTTACGCCCTGATAATTATCGTCCACTACTACAGCAAGATTATAGGCAAATAACCCATCGCGGCGGTGAATGATAAAATCTTCGCGCGCCAGATTTTCATCGGCAATTAGCTTCCCGCGTAGCTTATCTTCAAAGCTTAATACCGGATGATGCTGTACAAATCGTAGTGCCGCATTTTCTGGCCCATGATTCAGGGTGCGGCAATGGCCATCGTAGTAACCGCCAATTTGCTGAATACGGCTGCGGGTGCAAGTGCAGTAATAACTCAAACCTTGTTGTTGCAAGAAAGAGAGCGCTTCACGATAGGCTTCGTGCCGTTGGGATTGCCACAAAACCTCACCATCCCAGTGCAAACCGTAATGTTCTAATTGTTGCAATATCGTTGTGGCAGCGCCAGGAACTTCACGAGGCGGGTCGATATCTTCAATACGCACCAGCCAAAGGCCGCGTTGCGCGCGTGCTTGTAGGTAGCTGCCTAGTGCGGCAATCAGCGAACCAAAGTGGAGTTCACCTGAAGGCGAAGGGGCAAAGCGGCCAATGTAGCGAGATGTGGTCATCAGTTTTGTGACAGGTCAGAAATGAATAAGGCGGGAGAGTCTCCCGCCTTTGAAAGTATACCCGTCATACTTCAAGTTGCAGGTGCGTTGGCTGCACCCGTTCGCCCCGGTCACATAGCTATCTATGCTCCTGGGGACTTACGGTCTGGTCGCCTTCCTGCAACGCGAATTATTTTGGGTACGTGCTGAAATTGCGGGCTGTTAGCCAGCCATTTGTTTTTCGCGAATTTCTGCCAACGTTTTACAGTCAATGCACAAATCAGCTGTCGGGCGAGCTTCGAGACGGCGGATGCCGATTTCAACGCCACAAGATTCGCAGTAGCCGAAATCTTCGTCTTCTACTTTCTTAAGAGTCTTCTCGATTTTCTTGATCAGTTTACGTTCCCTGTCACGGTTACGCAGTTCGAGGCTGAATTCTTCTTCCTGGGCTGCACGGTCTACCGGGTCCGGGAAGTTTGCTGCTTCATCCTGCATATGCGTCACCGTGCGATCAACTTCATCCATAAGTTGGCTACGCCAGGCTTCAAGAATTAGCTTGAAGTGCGACAGCTGGGCTTCGTTCATATATTCTTCGCCCGCTTTCTCCTGATATGGCTCCACCCCAGCGATGGCGAGGATACTCAGGGACGATGTTTTACGCTTTTGCCCTTCTTGCATGTTGTTTCTCCTTAACACGCACTATCGGTCCCCTGGTAGGGGGAAAATCAGGCCGCTATAAATAGCAGATGCTTTTCAGGATGGCAATTATATAAATTCCTCTCTTGACAAGCCTGTGAAGAAAAGCGTATTTACGCGAGCCACCAGCATACAAAACAGACAAACGTTAACTGCTCTTTTATTAAGTAAAAATTATAGAAGGACAGGCAACGGCGAGGTTAGAGTCAGGCCTTTGTCCGAAAGTTCGGCCTTCCAGGCAATAATTTCTACTCCACACTGTTGCGCCTCGGATAACAATTGCGCGTATTTTGCATCGATGTGGCGTGCCGGGGAGACTTGAGTAATAGCCGAATGCAACACTGTAAACAGCAGCACCGCGCGTTCGCCCTGCAAAACCACGTTCATCAATTCCCGTAAATGCTTCTGGCCACGCAGGCTTACTGCATCCGGGAAATAGCCACAACCTTGTTGTGATAACGTGACTGATTTCACTTCAATATAGCAGTTAACTTTGCAACCTGCCTGCAACATAAAATCAATACGGCTGCGTTCGGCGCCGTACTTTACTTCGCTTTTAATTGTGCTGTAACCGGTTAATTCCGAAATAATTTCTTTTTCTAACGCTTCTTTAGCCACGGCATTCGCCCGCAGGGTATTTACGCAAATAAACTCCCCGTTCTGTGTCTGCGTCATTTCCCATGTGTGAGGGTATTTGCGCGTCGGGTTATCCGAAGTGGAATACCAGACGGTGTCGCCAGGTGTGGCACAACCGGTCATTGCGCCGGTATTTGGGCAATGAAGCGTTAACTCTTCACCGGAAGGTGTGATGACATCAGCCAGAAAACGTTTGTAGCGTTTGATTAACGTGGCCTGCTGCAACGGCGGAGAAAATTCCATTCACTCTTCCTTATTACTTAATGTCCAGCGTTGTAATTCCAGGTAACGCGTTCGCCCTTGTTTAAAAACAGACTCATACAACACAAATTCTTCAACCGGATATTGCCAGCGGAAATTAGGGGGCGGAATAGAGACTGCACGCGAAGTGTTACGATAAATCGTGATATGTGGATGAAACGGCTGCGGGCTTTGGTAACAGCCGCTGCGCGCTGCCTGGGAGCGTAACATATTTGCCAGTTGAATCAGCCCCAAAGGCGTATGGCGCGGGCCAATCCACACCACATTCGAGCGCAGCCACTGCCCGGCATCATCAATGGTCAGGGTAAAACCGCGCTGGCGAATACGTCCGGCTAACTGGCTGAGTGCTTTTTGCTTTTCAGCGCTGATATCACCCAAAAAGGCCAGCGTCAGGTGTAAGTTTGCCGCAGCAACCGGGCGACCAGCATCTTCAGGAAACTGCGTGGCGCGCCACTGGATAATCTGTTTTTGTACCTCTGCAGGTAATTCGAGGACAAAGAACAGACGGCGAGTTTCAGCCATTGTGGGTCTCTCGGTAATGGTGGATTCTCGGGTATAGATTCATGTGATGCTACACTAGCGAACTTTGCATCATACCCTTTTGGAGCCGTTTGTGTCGTCATTACCGGTTGCTGCCGTGCTGCCCGATATTCTTAGCGCATTGAAAAACGCGCCGCAGGTTTTACTGAGTGCGCCGACAGGTGCCGGTAAATCGACGTGGCTGCCGTTGCAGATTTTACAGCAGGCCAATTTAGGCGGTCGAATTCTGTTGCTGGAGCCACGCCGCCTGGCGGCACGGAACGTCGCACAGCGCCTTGCAGAATTATTAGGCGAAAAACCGGGTGAAACCATCGGTTACCGAATGCGTGCCGAAACCTGCGTCGGGCCAAATACGCAACTCGAAGTGGTCACCGAGGGCATTCTGACACGCATGATCCAGCACGATCCTGAGCTGGAAGGCGTGACGCTGGTGATCCTCGATGAGTTTCACGAACGCAGCCTGCAAGCCGACCTGGCGCTGGCATTATTACTGGATGTGCAGCAAGGGCTACGCGACGATCTCAAACTGCTGATTATGTCGGCAACGCTGGATAATTCGCGCCTCCAGCAGTGTTTGCCTGACGCGCCGGTTATCAGTTCTCAAGGGCGCGCATTTCCTGTGGAACGCCGTTACAGCCCGCTTTCCACAAACCTTCGTGTTGATGAAGCGGTGGCGATTGCCGTGGCGAATTTGCTGCGTGAAGAATCTGGATCGCTGCTGCTGTTTTTACCGGGCGTGGGGGAAATCCAGCGAGTTGGGCAGCAACTGCAAGAGCGCGTGGCGAGCGACGTTCAGCTTTGCCCGTTATACGGCGCATTACCGTTGAGCGAACAGCGTAAAGCGATTTTACCGGCGGCAAACGGCATGCGCAAAGTGGTGCTGGCGACCAACATTGCCGAAACCAGTCTCACCATCGAAGGCATTCGCCTGGTAGTGGATACCGCGCAAGAACGGGTGGCGCGCTTTGATGTGCGCACTGGCTTAACGCGGCTTATCACACAGCGCATTAGCCAGGCGTCGATGATCCAACGCGCCGGGCGAGCGGGGCGTCTGGAGGCGGGGATCTGCCTGCATCTGACCAGCGCTGAACAGGCAGAACGCGCAGCTGCACAAAGCGAGCCGGAAATCCTGCAAAGCGATCTCTCCGGTTTGTTACTCGATTTGCTGCAATGGGGATGTCAGGACCCACAGCAACTGACCTGGCTTGATACGCCGCCTGCTGTCAATCTTGCTGCTGCGCGAACATTGCTACGCCAGCTTAATGCGCTGGATGAACAACACCGGCTCACGCCCATTGGCCAAAAAATGGCGAATCTCGGTAACGATCCACGCCTCGCTGCGGTGTTGGTCAACGCCAAAACGCCTGATGAACAAGCTACGGCGGCACGTATTGTCGCGATTCTGGAAGAGCCGCCACGTGGCCAGGACAGTGATTTACGAAACGCGTTTAGCCGCCGCCAGGATAACTGGCAACAACGCAGCGCTCAGTTGCTCAAACGGCTTAATAGCCGTGGTGGAGAAGTGGATTTCGCTCTTGCCGCCCCGTTACTGGCGCAAGCTTTTCCCGACCGTATTGCTCGCCGTCGTGGTCAGGATGGTCGCTACCAGTTAGCCAACGGTATGGGGGCGATGCTTAATCAGGACGATCCTTTAACGCGTTATGAATGGCTGTTAGCACCGTTGTTATTGCAGGGAAGTAACACGCCTGATGCGCGAATCTTGCAGGCTATTCCGCTGGATATTGACGCACTGACGGCGCAATGCCCGATGTTGCTGACGCAAAGCGACTCCGTGGAATGGGACGAAACGCAAGGCACTTTAAAAGCGTTTCGCCGCAGCCAGATTGGCAAGCTAATTCTGAAAGTCCAGCCGCTGGCGAAACCTTCCGAAGACGAATTGCATCAAGCGATGCTCAATGGCATTCGCGAAAAAGGGCTGTCGGTATTGAACTGGTCAGCGCATGCGCAACAGTTTCGTTTGCGCCTGGCATGTGCGGCAAAATGGTTGCCGGAACTTGCCTGGCCTGATGTTTCGGACGATGCTTTGCTGCGTGATTTAGACAGCTGGTTATTACCTGAACTGCATGGTGTACACTCGCTGCGGGCATTAAAAAACATTGATGTCACACGTGCGTTACACAATTTGCTCGACTGGAACGCACGTGCACGTCTGGATAGTGCGTTGCCAACTCATTACACTGTGCCGACTGGCAGCCAGATAGCCATTCGCTATGATGATGAAAACCCGCCAGTTCTTGCTGTTCGTATGCAGGAGATGTTTGGCGAAGCGCGGACGCCAGTAATTGCTGAAGGCCGTGTGCCACTGGTTCTGGAACTGCTCTCCCCGGCACAGCGGCCACTACAGATAACGCGTGATTTAACCGCTTTCTGGAACGGAGCCTACCGGGAAGTGCAAAAAGAGATGAAAGGACGTTATCCAAAACACGTCTGGCCGGATTCGCCAGCAGACGCGCAGCCCACGCGGCGCACTAAAAAGTACCAATAACTTTGAGAGATTTCCTCTTCCGACCAGAGCGGAAGAAAGGAGAATCAGGCGATGCGCCTTATTTTTGGTGGAGAAAGCAATGGCGGGGAATGACCGCGAACCGATTGGACGTAAAGGTAAACCTTCACGTCCTGTAAAAGAGAAAGTAAGCCGCCGTCGAGTCCGTGAAGAGGAATACGACGCGGATTACGATGATGATTATGACGACGAGGAGCCGATGCCGCCACGCAAAGGAAAAGGCAGCGGCAATGGCCGTCCGCCACGTAAAAAGCGCCGCTGGTTGTGGTTCTTAGTCAAACTGTTTGTTGTCTTTGTCGTGCTGTTCGTGATCTACGGCGTCTATCTTGACCAGAAGATCCGTGCCCGTATTGATGGCAAGGTCTGGCAACTGCCGGCAGCAGTGTATGGCCGTATGGTGAACCTTGAGCCAGACATGCCGTACAGCAAAAAAGAGATGGTCAACCTGCTGGAAGCCACGCAGTACCGTCAGGTGACGAAGATGACGCGTCCTGGCGAGTTTACGGTGCAGGGCAACAGCATCGAAATGATCCGCCGTCCGTTTGATTTCCCTGACAGTAAAGAAGGGCAGATCCGCGCACGTCTGGTGTTTGATAATGATCATTTGGAATCGATTCAGAACATGGATAGTAACCGCAGCTTCGGTTTCTTCCGTCTGGATCCACGTTTGATCACCATGTTGTCTTCACCGAACGGTGAGCAGCGTCTGTTCGTCCCACGCACCGGCTTCCCGGATTTGTTGGTTGATACGCTGATTGCTACCGAAGACCGCCATTTCTATGAACACGATGGCATCAGTTTGTACTCCATCGGTCGTGCGATGCTGGCGAACTTAACCGCGGGTCGCACCGTGCAGGGCGCAAGTACTCTGACGCAACAGTTGGTGAAAAACCTGTTCCTGTCGAGCGAGCGCTCTTACTGGCGTAAAGCGAACGAAGCGTACATGGCGCTGATCATGGACGCCCGTTACGGCAAAGATCGCATCCTTGAGCTGTATCTGAACGAGGTGTATCTCGGCCAGAGCGGCGATAACGAAATTCGCGGTTTCCCGCTGGCGAGCCTGTACTACTTTGGTCGTCCGGTTGAAGAGCTGAGCCTTGACCAGCAAGCGTTGCTGGTGGGGATGGTGAAAGGGGCGTCGATTTACAACCCGTGGCGTAACCCGAAACTGGCGCTGGAACGTCGCAACCTGGTATTGCGCTTGCTGCAAGAGCAGAAGGTGATCGACCAGGAACTTTACGACATGCTGAGCGCCCGTCCTCTGGGCGTGCAACCGCGCGGTGGCGTGATTTCGCCACAGCCTGCTTTTATGCAGATGGTGCGTAACGAGCTTCAGACTAAGCTTGGTGACAAAGTTAAAGACCTGTCTGGCGTGAAGATCTTCACCACGTTTGATTCCGTTTCCCAGGATGCGGCAGAGAAAGCGGTAAGCGAAGGGGTTCCGGTACTGCGTGCCTCTCGTAAGCTCAAAGATCTCGAAGCGGCTATGGTGATTGTTGACCGTTCGACCGGCGAAGTTCGTGCCATGGTCGGCGGGGCAGAAACGCAATTTGCCGGCTTTAACCGTGCGATGCAGGCTCGTCGTTCCATCGGTTCTCTGGCAAAACCAGCGACTTATCTGACGGCGTTAAGCCAGCCGGATTCGTACCGCCTGAATACCTGGATTACCGATGCGCCAATCGCGCTGAAACAGCCAAACGGACAAGTGTGGTCGCCGCAAAACGATGACCGTCGCTACAGTGAGAGCGGTAAGGTCATGTTAGTGGATGCGCTGACGCGTTCGATGAACGTGCCAACCGTAAATCTGGGGATGGCGTTGGGCTTGCCAGCCGTAACCGACACCTGGGTCAAACTCGGCGTGCCGCAGAACCAATTGCATCCGGTTCCGGCTATGTTGCTGGGCGCGCTGAACCTGACGCCAATCGAAGTGGCGCAGGCATTCCAGACCATCGCCAGCGGCGGTAACCGTGCAACGCTTTCTGCATTGCGTTCGGTGATTGCTGAAGACGGCACCGTGCTATATCAAAGCTTCCCGCAGGCGGAACAGGCAGTTCCTCCGCAGGCAGCCTACATGACGCTGTTTACCATGCAGCAGGTTATGGCTCGTGGTACCGGGCGTGCGTTGGGTGGCAAGTATCCGAACCTGCATCTGGCAGGGAAAACGGGTACCACCAACGATAATGTGGATACCTGGTTTGCCGGTATTGATGGCAAAGAAGTGGCGATTACCTGGGTAGGGCGTGACAACAACCAGCCAACCAAACTATATGGTGCGAGCGGGGCGATGTCGCTGTATCAACGTTATCTGGCTAACCAGACGCCAATTCCGCTGGTGCTGAACCCACCGGAAGACATTGTTGATATGGGTGTTGATAGCGCGGGTTACTTCCAGTGTGGTGGCGGTGGGGATCGCGTCCTTCCTGTCTGGACGACCAATCCGGATGGATTGTGCCAGCAAAGCCAGCAGGCCGAGCAGACCAATAATCCATTTAATCAGTCGCAGCAGCAGCAGCCTCAACAGCAGCCGCAGCAACAGCAGCAACAACCTCAGCAGCAGCCTGAATCCAGTGATGGTGTTGCCGGTTGGATTAAGGATATGTTCGGCGGGAATTAATTGCTGAACGTCCTTGTGTGCCACCTTTTAGAATAATAATCTAACGGGTGGCATATATTTTTCTTAATTATTTATTTCCTGTCTGCCTCTTGTGAAGAATGCTCTAATGTTTTGTTGAATGCTTAAAATTTCACAGTACAAGACAGGAAAGTCAGATGGACAGCAAAACATTTCAAAAAATAGTATTACCACATCTCACCGAAGCCATGCTTTTTACCCGTTCCAGGTTATCTCTAAAATCATCTAATAAGTTTTATCCAGATAAAAATATGATTGAAAAGTGGATGTTGACGAATCCGCAAAAATATCGGCTGCATACCCTTGGCGGGGACAAGATGCGCAGCGCGGCGGTTTCTGCACAGCGCAAACTCAAGCTATCTTCCAGGCAACTGTACCAAAAAGTTGAAAATGATTACCGCAATGGAGTGCAGAACGCAGGCAATTGTGGGGAAAATGCCCGAATCGCTTTTTGCTATCTCACCGATCGTATTAGCAAGCTTGAACGGAAGGTCGGGTGCCCAATCCTTATATTACAAATTTTCCTTCAACATCCCGTGGATCACTGTCTGGTATTAGTCGGCACACTACCTCGTCGCGGCAGTCGGAAATTAATTGAGAACACATTAATATGTGATCCATGGGCGAAAATCGTTTGCCCAATAGCGCATTACTCCCTCGAATGGAAAATGAAAATGAATAAATGGTCCAATCGTGGGCTTATGGGGAAATGTGTCGAAGGTACGTTTGACCCTTTTTACGATAAATGTTCTCGCGAGAGTATTCGCGTGGGTAAATTTATTATTTTTGAGCAAACCGCTGCTGGGAAAACACTCGCTTCAAAAAATAAACAGCATTATTCATTGATAGACAGAAGCGCGATTTCCTGAACCACTCGCATTAGCCATTCGGTCACGTTGCTGACAGCGTGATCGGGATGTGTCATTCCTGCCTGGTTTTCTCTGTTTGTGAGTCCTTTTTCACTCCTTGCACTTTGTATGGTTATTTTTTATCCCCCTGGTCCCCCAGGGGGTGTGATCCGCTTGCCATGCACTTTCCGTTTCGTCTATTATTCTGCGGCATAATAATAATTCTCGTTTTCGTTATCATTCGTTACTTCATCAGAGATAATACAATGGCGCGCTTAAGAACTGGACAACCAGTCAATACCTCAATTCGCAAACTTGCATTCTTTGTTGCTGCCGCTGTAAGCGGTGTCAGTGCATCAAGTTTTGCAGCAGACAACACAACAGCTAAAGAAGATACCATCACCGTTTCCGCCAGTGTTGCTGACGAAAGCGCGTGGGGCCCGTCTCCAACGATTGCCGCTAAACGCACGGCAACCGCGACCAAAACTGATACGCCAATTGAAAAGACTCCACAGTCTATTTCGATTGTGACTCGTGAAGAGATGGATACTCACCAGCCAGCTTCCGTGAAAGAAGCGTTGGGCTACACGCCAGGTATCACCGTTTCTACCCGTGGTGCATCCGACACCTATGACGCGGTGAAAATTCGTGGTTTCGGTTCGGTTAACCAGAACAACTATTTAGATGGCCTGAAACTTCAGGGCGACTTCTATAACGAAGTGATCATCGACCCGTACATGCTTGAGCGCGTGGAATTAATGCGTGGCCCAACTTCCGTGCTGTACGGAAAAAGCAGTCCAGGCGGTATTATCACTATGGTAAGCAAGCGTCCAACCACTGAACCGCTGAAAGAAGTTCAGTTCAAGATGGGCACTGACAATCTGTGGCAAACCGGTTTCGACTTCAGTGATTCACTGGATGATGCAGGCGTTTATTCTTATCGTCTGACTGGTGTGGCGCGTTCTAACGACGACCAGCAACAATTCTCCAAACAGAAACGTTATGCGATTGCTCCGTCATTCACCTGGCGTCCTGACGATAAAACTAATTTCACTTTCTTAGCGAACCTGCAAGACACTCCAGAGACGGGTTATTACGGTTGGTTGCCGAAAGAAGGTACCGTTGAGCCGTTGCCAGATGGTTCTTATCTGCCGACTGATTTCAACGAAGGTGTTCCAAATAACACCTACTCGTTGTCCCATAAAATGGTCGGTTATACCTTTGACCATGAGTTCAACGACACTTTCACCGTGCGTCAGAACCTGCGTTATGTTGAGTCTAAAACCAATCAGAAAAGCGTTTACGGCACTGGCGTAGACTCTTCAGGTTATATGCTGACTCGCGGCACTGTTGTGGATAACGAAAAGCTGCACAACTTTGCTGTTGATACTCAAGTGCAAAGTAATTTTGCGACCGGTGACGTGGCACACACCTTGCTGACTGGTGTTGATTTCCAGCAGATGCGTAACGATGTGAACGCAACCTTCGGCAGCGCTCCGCCACTGGATTTGTATAACCCAGTGTACGAAAACTACGATTTTGGCGATGCAGACCCGTATCAGCAAAACAAACAGAAACAGACCGGCATCTACATTCAGGATCAAGCTGAGTGGAACAAGTTTGTTCTGACCGTCGGTGGCCGTTATGACTGGCTGAAACAGTCAACTCTCGCTTACCAGGCGAATAACTACACCGAGCGTGACGATAGCGAATTCACTGGCCGTGCGGGTCTGAACTACCTGTTCGATAACGGTGTGTCGCCGTACATCAGCTACAGCGAATCTTTCGAGCCAAACTCAGGTGCAGATTTCTACGGCAACACCTTCAAACCGTCTAAAGGCCGTCAGTACGAAGCGGGCGTGAAGTATGTGCCGAAGGATATGGCGGTGGTGATTACTGGTGCGATTTATCAGCTGACTAAGTCTGATAATCTGATGTCTGACCCAGACACTTCCCACGGTTTCTCCTCCATTCAGGGTGGTGAAATTCGTTCTCGCGGCGTAGAGCTCGAAGCGAAAGCGGCGGTGAATGCCAACATCAACGTGACGGCTTCTTACACCTACACCGATGCGGAATACACCACTGACACCAACTACAAAGGCAACACGCCTGAGCAGGTGCCAGAGCACATGGCTTCACTGTGGGGTGATTATACCTTCAATGAAGGCTCGCTGACCGGTCTGACTATCGGTACCGGTGGTCGCTTCATCGGCTCCAGCTACGGCGACCCGGCTAACAGCTTCAAAGTGGGTAGTGCTGCGGTTCTGGATGCGGTGGTTAAATATGACCTCGGCCGTTTCGGTATGAATGGTTCAAGCGTGGCGGTGAATGTGAACAACCTGCTTGATCGTGAATACGTTGCCAGCTGCTTCGCCACTTATGGCTGCTTCTGGGGCGCTGAGCGCCAGGTTGTTGCGACTGCTACATTCCGCTTCTAAGTGTATTCGGGCACGGTTCGCCGTGCCCATCAACAAAGTTGGCTACCATGCAGGACAAACACCTTCATCCCGATACCACGTTTAGCCTCTCAGACGTTACCTTTCGCGTACCCGGTCGCACGCTTCTTCACCCTCTCTCGATAACCTTTCCCGTTGGCAAAGTCACCGGCCTGATTGGGCACAATGGCTCGGGGAAATCGACATTGCTGAAAATGCTTGGCCGTCATCAAAAGCCTTCTGATGGGGAAGTTCAGCTCAACAATCAACCGTTAGATAGCTGGAGCAGCAAGGAATTTGCGCGCAAAGTCGCGTATTTACCGCAGCAACTTCCGGCGGCAGAAGGGATGACGGTGCGTGAGTTGGTGGCGATTGGTCGTTATCCGTGGCATGGCGCGCTGGGGCGTTTCGGCGCGGCAGACCGTGAATTGGTTGAAGAGGCAATTACGCTGGTGGGGTTGAAACCTTTTGCGCATCGTCTGGTGGATAGTCTTTCTGGTGGCGAGCGCCAACGGGCGTGGATTGCTATGTTAGTGGCGCAGGACAGCCGCTGTTTGCTGCTTGATGAACCCACGTCGGCACTGGACATTGCCCATCAGGTTGACGTGCTGGCGCTTATCCATCGTCTGAGCCAGGAACGCGGTCTGACGGTGATTGCTGTGCTGCATGATATCAATATGGCCGCTCGCTATTGCGACCACCTGGTGGCACTGCGCGGTGGTGAAATGATTGCCCAGGGTAGCCCGGCTGACCTGATGCAAAGCGCAACGCTGGAGAAGATTTACGGAATTCCAATGGGCATTCTGCCTCATCCTGCGGGTGCCGCTCCGGTGAGCTTTGTTTACTGATGCCTGAACTAATCAATCCTTTGTTGAGTCGTCGTCAGTTGCTCACTGCTCTGGCACTCTCGCCGCTATTGCTCAAAATGGGTAATGCACAGGCGGCAACCATTGACCCTCAGCGTATTGTGGCGCTGGAGTGGTTGCCCGTCGAACTGATGCTGGCGCTGGGAATCAAGCCTTACGCCATGGCGGACATTAAAAATTACCAGGCGTGGGTCGGCGAACCGAAATTGCCGGATGGCATTATTGAAGTCGGCCTGCGCACTGAACCCAATCTTGAACTCCTGACACAGCTGAAACCTTCACTGATTCTCTATTCTGCAGGCTATGGCCCACAGCCTGAAAAAATGGCGCGTATCGCTCCGGGATTAGGTTTTAGCTTTAACGACGGTTCCGGAAAACCGCTGACCGTAGCGCGCCAGTCGCTGATTGAACTGGGCGAGAAACTGGGCATGCAGCAAGCGGCTCGTGACCACTTGCAGAAATTCGACCAATTTATTGAGCAGATGAAACCGCGCTTTGCCGCACGTGGTGAAAAACCTGTGTTGCTGATGACGTTATTAGATTCCCGCCATGCGCTGGTGATCGGCAAAAACAGCCTGTTCCAGCAAGTGATGGACTTACTCGGTGTGAAAAATGCCTGGTCTGGGGAAACCAATTTCTGGGGCAGCGCGGTGGTGGGGCTTGAACGTCTCGCTGAAGTCAAAGACGCCGACGTTATCTGCTTTGATCACAATAACGACGCTGAAATGGAGCGTGTGATGGCGACACCATTATGGAAGGCGATGCCTTTTGTGCGCCAGCAGCGTTTCCAGCGAGTCCCGCCAGTCTGGCTTTACGGGGCGACACTCTCTGCGATGAGTTTCACCAACACGCTGGCTAAAGCGATAGGGAGCGACGCGTGAAACATCGTTATGCCTTGTTCCCGGCGATACTGTTATCGCTGCTGTTTGTGGTTGCCTGCGCGCTAACACTACACAACCTCAACGCACAACTGCCTGCTGCCCAGTGGAGTGCGGCCTGGTGGCAGCCCAACATTGATAACATCAACCAGATGTTATTCCACTACAGCTCGCTTCCACGCCTTGCTATCTCGCTGTTAGTGGGCGCGGGGCTGGGGTTAGTGGGCGTGCTTTTCCAGCAAGTGCTGCGAAATCCACTTGCCGAACCGACCACCCTGGGCGTGGCCAGTGGTGCACAGTTAGGTGTCACCGTTGCTACGTTGTGGGCGTTGCCGGGTGGGTTTGTTACCCAACAGTTCGCGGCATTAGTCGGGGCAGGCGTTGTTGGTTTGCTGGTGTTTGGTGTCGCCTGGGGCAAGCGGTTATCGCCGGTCACGCTGATCCTCGCCGGTCTGGTGCTGAGCCTGTACTGCGGCGCGGTAAATCAGCTATTAGCGATTTTCCATCACGACCAATTGCAGAACATGTTCCTGTGGAGCACCGGTTCGCTGAACCAGCAAGACTGGGACATCGTCAACGGCCTGTGGCCGCGCCTGGTGGGTGGTTTATTGCTGACATTGCTGTTGTTGCGCCCGCTAACCCTGATGGGGCTTGACGATGGTGTGGCGCGAAATCTTGGTCTGGCACTTTCGATGGTGCGCCTCGCCACACTAGTGCTGGCGATTGCCATCAGTGCGCTGCTGGTGAATGCGGTTGGGATTATTGGGTTTATCGGCCTGTTCGCGCCGTTGCTGGCGAAGATGCTCGGCGCGCGTCGCCTGGTGGCGCGTTTGTTCCTCGCTCCGCTTATTGGTGCGTTGATCTTGTGGTTGTCGGATCAGTCGGTTATCTGGCTGACGAGCGTGTGGCGTGAAATTTCGACCGGTACCGTGACCGCGCTGATTGGTGCACCGTTGCTGCTGTGGTTGCTGCCGCGCCTGCGTACCGTCGGCACGCCTGCGATGAATCAGGGCGACAACGTTCCGGCTGAACGCCAGCATTTGGGCTGGTGGGCGTTAATCGGCAGCGGGGTGTTAGCGCTGGTGATTGTCACTGCGCTGACGCTGGGGCGTGACGTACATGGCTGGAACTGGGTGAGCGGTTCATTATTCCATGATTTGTTGCAGTGGCGTTGGCCGCGAGTATTAGCCGCGTTGACGGCGGGTATGATGTTGGCGGTTGCCGGTAGCGTTATTCAGCGCCTGACGGGCAATGCGATGGCCAGCCCGGAAGTGTTAGGGATAAGCTCAGGTGCCGCATTTGGCGTAGTGGTGATGCTGTTTATCGTGCCAGGCAATGCTTTCGGTTGGTTATTCCCTGCGGGGAGCCTGGGAGCGGCGGTCACATTACTGGTGATTATGGTCACTGCCAGCCGTGGCGGTTTTTCCCCGCAACGCATGTTGCTGGCCGGGATGGCGCTGAGCACCGCATTTACCATGTTGCTGATGTTACTGATGGCGAGTGGTGACCCGCGCATGGCTGGCATTCTCACCTGGATTTCTGGTTCAACCTATAACGTGACCGGCGATCAGGCGGTCAGAACGTTAATCCTGATGGTGATTTTGTTTGCCCTGACGCCGCTGTGCCGCCGTTGGTTGATGATTCTGCCGCTAGGTGGGGCAACCGCGCGTGCCATTGGTATGGCGTTGACACCATCACGCTTTGCGCTGTTATTACTAGCCGCCACGTTGACGGCAGCAGCAACCATGACCGTCGGCCCGCTGAGTTTTGTTGGCTTAATGGCACCGCATATCGCGCGCATGCTGGGATTCCGCCGTGCGATGCCGCAACTGATCATGTCGGCGTTGTTAGGTGGTATGTTGATGGTGGCAGCGGATTGGTGTGGAAGGATGATTCTGTTCCCCGATCAGGTTCCGGCGGGGTTGTTGGCGACCTTTATCGGCGCGCCTTATTTCGTTTATTTGCTGCGTAAGCAGAGCCGTTGATAGGGTCTATAACGGCCCTGTCTGTATCAGCGATTGACGGACCTTGCGATACGCGTGTAGGTATGACGAACACCGCGGATAGCGATGCTGTAGGTGCGAATATTTTCGGGTATGGCTATCCCGGTGTAACCGGTATCTCCAATGTGGTGTAAGTCCGTTCCGGCCATTTTACTCATCAGTGCAATTTGACGTACCGTTTCAGCGTCCGCACCTTCTTGCGAGGTACCAATTGCGGTCATGGTCATCGCGCCCATTTGATGTGCCAGATCGATAAGCTTTTGCGCATACTCGAGCGTTATTCCTGGTACAGTTCCGGGGGCGGGCAACAAAATAATATCGGCACCTTTTTGGATGAATTTCTCTACATCGTCTGGCGTTATCAGCTTTTGAGAGCCAGAGGGTAAGATCCCCGCAGAGTGCATTTTCCCTGCTATCAGCACCATATCCTCACCTAATTCAGCACGTATTTCCTGCAAACTTTCAGCGATCGCTTCATTGCTGATGCCGTTGCCTGGGTTTCCCGTCAGCACAATAAATCCGACGCCCATTTCATGGAGCCGGCGTGCATTAGCAGCGGTAGCAAAACGCCCCTGACGCATCATCCAAAGCTCTTCGTGTGTTGCAGAAAAACCTTTATCTACTGCTTCCAGATTAACGCCAATTATCCGCCCGGTTAGATGCTGCAATTTGCGGATGACATCCTCGGGCGGGGTATCGGCAGGCATTCCTGCAATTTTTGGATTTTCAATATCGAACAGGTTGAGCAATAAAAGATCTGCCCCTTGGCTGGCAGCGAGTTCAGCATTGGTGACCGAGGTCAGTAACGGCGCGACGGTGACAATGGTTTCACTCACCAGAATACGGCCTTCGCAGGCTCTGAGAGAAAACAGTAAATCGGTACGGGAAAGATCCATCAAATCTGAGGCATTACAATCCAGATATCTTTTATACATTTTAATTTCCTTCCAAAAGTTGAATTTTTATGACGACCTGGTTCTTATAATGAAGAGTTTATTTACGTTGCAAAATATCATGATTAAAAATGTGGCTGATATCACTACTCTTTAGCATTTGTAGCTAACAGATGAATGCTGCAGCCGCCTAGAATAGATATCAAAGTTAAATTTATTCCATCAATGAATTAAGTTAAATCTATCATTTAGGTCAATGGTATTGGTTGGAATTTATATTAAGTGATGTATTAGAAGGGAACTCATGATTAGTGCAACTGTAAAAAAATATATAAGCAATCCTTCCGCTAAATTAATTATTGTTAGCTACTCCCCAACCGGGGGGGGGCATACTGCACGTTTACTCAATATTATTTCGATGGCGCTAGAAAAAAAATCAATCCCCGAAGGTAGCATCGTTATGTTTCATGTCCCCTGTCCCTGGGAAGGTACGCCACGCTCCCCTTTAGTCGCAAATCTTGCAAAGACACTCATCAATCGCCAAATTAATGTCTGGATAGCTGAGTCAGATAAATCTATCTATGGATATCTGAATAAAGAGACGGGGGGATCAGATGATGCCAGCATTCTCCAGCATATCACGCGCTTTCCTCAACGCAATGTCACGCCCCAATCCGCCAGAAAGGATGATAGCCAGAAAACGATCACAGAACTTACGCAATGTGTTTCTTTCCAAACTGATGAGGACTGTAAGAATTTACCCATTATTTCAGCAAAGAATCTGATGAATAGCATGGCGGCTACATTTGGGCGTGAAATTATGGCTGAGCGTTGTTATGTTTTGACTGATATGGACCCCTATTTGCAGAAAGCGGCACAGGCTGCGGGGGTTCCAGGGAAACGATGCCTGGATCAACAAAATCATGCAATTTTACTGAATCTTAATGATAGCCAGCTCAACATATTGCCTAAATATGCTCTGTTATCAAAAGTATTAGGTGGATACGGTGAGCAAATCTCGCATATTGATTTAGGTGGGCGTAATACGCTGGTGAGTATCAGTAATATTACTGAACGTCTTGGTATATTAAGTGGAACACCCAAATATATTGCCAGGCTAAAAATTGCTGATTTATTATTGTCACATGCGCTTCCTGCAGAAAAAATTAAAGAAAAATTAGCGGATGCTAATCGTCCCTTTTCTGGTGTGATGGCGGGTCCTTTAGTGCAGCATGGTGGCGATGCCCAAAATATTGTTTATGTTTATGCACATAAGAAAACAAATATAGTAGCACGTTGTGTCAATGAACGAATGTGTGCCAATGATCCCCTTTTTCAGAGCATAATATTCTTATTTTGCGGGCCGGGAGCTGCGGGTGATTTTAATGCCATGCATCTGGCTTATATTGCCGATGCTGATGGTATTACTACCGCTGGGGCGGGTACGATTGGCGAATTTGCCTATTTACGGAAACAGGCGGGATGTGGTTCACGCTTGTTGGTCTTACCTATTGAAGGTCACAACGAGCAAGAGAAGAATGCCGATGTGATTTCTGAAGACAACGAAATCAAAGCTTTTGTGGTACGTACACTTGCAACCGAACAGCTTTCTGATTCGCTTCTGCGTTTTGTTAGCGATCAGCCTAAAACGCGTGAAGCACCGTGCACCATGAACGAATTCATTACCGCAATTAGCGATCAAAATAGCTATGTGCGGCAGGCTTATGATCGGTTGTTTAACAATGATATCGCCATCAATTTCAAAAATATTGAGCAAGTTGAGCAGATTATGAATCGAAGCCCATTGCTGAAAGCCACACGTAAATATTTGAAACTCGTCTTCCAGGCGCTTAATGCGACCGAGAAAGAAGCCAACAGCAGTATCCAGGTTATGTTACAGCAAGGCATGTCACATACTTTTAGCAATGTGAAAGAACTGAACAACACGCTGCTCAGCTCTATGCGTCTGGCACAAATGATTGGACTGAAGGAGGCAGAAGATGCGGATCGATTGCCGTTACTTAGCGAAGTAAGGAGGCACTTTTCAGCGCTGGCGGGAGGAGGTAAACCTTCAGTCAGTCAATCGACAAAACTTAAGGAAGAATTTGGTGAGTTTATGGTAACTGGGTTCTGATATTGCTGCATTTATTGCTGCATTGAAACTACGTGATAACCACTTTCGTAGGGCGATAGCTCGCCCTACGAACCTATTTTGCAATCAGCGTTACAGTTTTGCGAATGCCCGACGCGCAGCGTCGATAGTCTTCTGAATATCTTCTTTCGAATGGGCAACTGACATAAAGCCTGCTTCAAACGCAGACGGTGCCAGGTAAACACCTTCTTCCAGCATTAAGTGGAAGAACTTTTTAAAGCGTTCAACGTCACACGCCATCACATCCTGATAGCACGTTACGCTCTCGGCATCGGTGAAGAACAAACCAAACATCCCCCCAACATTATTCACCACCAGTGGGATATTTTCGGCAATCGCTGCATTCAACAAGCCATCAGCCAGCATTTCGGTCAGTTCGGTCAACGTCTGGTGAATGCCCGGTTGTGCGACTTCTGTCAGGCAAGCGTAGCCTGCAGCCATGGCAATTGGGTTACCGGAAAGTGTTCCCGCTTGATAAACCGGTCCGGTTGGTGCCAGCGCATCCATAATTTCACGACGGCCACCGAATGCTCCGACAGGCATGCCACCACCGATGATTTTGCCCAGACAGGTTAAGTCAGGCTCCACGCCGTAGTAAGACTGTGCGCCAGCCAGCGCGACACGGAAACCAGTCATCACTTCGTCGATAATAAACAGTGCGCCAAACTCATCGCACAACGCGCGCAGGCCTGGCAGGAAATCATCGTTTGGCGGAATGCAGTTCATGTTGCCGGCAACCGGCTCAACGATAATACAAGCGATGTCTTGCGGATATTGCTCGAACGCGGCGCGCACCGAGGCGAGATCGTTATAGGTACAGGTGAGGGTATGTTTGGCGAAATCAGCCGGAACGCCCGGTGAATTTGGCTGGCCAAGGGTCAGGGCACCAGAACCGGCTTTCACCAGCAGGCAATCGGCGTGACCGTGATAGCAGCCTTCGAATTTGATGATTTTATCGCGCCCGGTGAAACCACGCGCCAGACGAATCGCGCTCATGGTGGCTTCTGTACCGGAGTTCACCATGCGAACCATGTCCATTGTTGGAACCAGTTCGGTGACCAGCTCCGCCATTTTTACTTCCATCTCCGTCGGCGCACCAAAGCTTAAACCGCGCTCAACTGCTTCAATGACCGCATTGCGAATCGCCGGATGGTTATGGCCGAGAACCATTGGCCCCCATGAACCTACGTAATCGATATAGGCTTTGCCGTCTGCGTCAAACAGGTAAGCCCCGTCAGCACGTTCGATAAACAGCGGCACACCGCCGACGCCGGTGAAAGCACGAACTGGCGAATTCACCCCACCCGGGATGACTTTACGTGCGGCAGCGTACAGGTTTTCAGACTTACTCATGGAGCGGCTCCTGGATTCGTATAAATAATGGCAACGCACTATTCTAAGGGAAACCGCCGACGTTATGAAAGTATTGCCCAAACGCGTCGAGGGAGTAGAATGCCCGCTCGATTTGTATTACCAATAAATGATTAGCCTAATGAATCACTCCCAGCCCTCTTTTGAAGCACAACAGGTTGTGCGCTTACGCCGGGGCGACATGGTACGTCGCCTGATTCGACAGGATAAAACCCCTGTCGCTATTCTTTTTATGGCCGCGATAGTAGGGACGTTAACCGGTTTAGTGGGGGTCGCGTTTGAAAAATCAGTGACCTGGATTCAACAAAATCGCCTGGCGATGCTGGCGCATGTGGCAGATTACAGCGTGATCGTCTGGCCACTGGCATTCATCAGTTCAATGCTTTTGGCGATGATCGGCTACTATCTGGTGCGTCGTTTTGCGCCGGAAGCAGGCGGTTCAGGCATCCCTGAAATTGAAGGTGCGCTTGAAGAGTTGCGCCCGGTTCGCTGGTGGCGTGTCATACCGGTGAAATTCATCGGCGGTATGGGGACGCTCGGCGCGGGCATGGTGCTGGGCCGCGAAGGGCCAACAGTACAACTTGGCGGGAATATCGGCCGTATGGTGCTGGATATTTTCCGTCTGCGCGGTGCTGAAGCTCGCCATTCACTGTTAGCCACCGGTGCGGCTGCTGGTTTATCCGCGGCGTTTAACGCTCCGCTGGCGGGCATTTTGTTCATCATCGAAGAGATGCGCCCGCAGTTCCGCTACAACCTCATTTCGATCAAAGCCGTGTTTATCGGCGTGATTATGTCGAGCGTCGTGTTCCGTATTTTTAACGGTGAAAATGCGGTTATTGAAGTCGAGAAACTTTCTAACGCGCCGGTTAACACACTGTGGCTTTATCTGGTGCTCGGCATGGTATTTGGCATTGTCGGCGTCATGTTTAATGCGATGGTGTTTCGCACTCAGGATATGTTCCAGCGTATTCATGGCGGCAACCTCAAAAAATGGGTGATCATCGGTGGCCTGTTGGGCGGTGTTTGCGGTGTGTTAGGTCTCATTCAGCCCGCAGCAGCCGGTGGCGGTTTTAACTTGATCCCTATTGCTGCGGCGGGTAACTACACCATCGGCATGCTGCTATTTATTTTTATTGCCCGGGTGATTACCACATTGTTGTGCTTCGCATCTGGTGCGCCGGGTGGGATCTTTGCGCCAATGTTGGCACTGGGCACATTGCTGGGTACGGCTTTCGGTGCCGCTAGTGTCGCCTGGTTCCCGGCCTATCATCTTGAAGTGGGAACATTTGCCATTGCTGGTATGGGCGCATTATTTGCGGCTTCCGTGCGTGCACCACTGACGGGAATTGTGCTGGTTCTGGAAATGACTGACAATTATCAGCTCATTCTGCCAATGATTATTACCTGCCTGGGCGCGACACTATTGGCACAATTCCTGGGTGGAAAACCGCTATACTCCTCGATCCTTGCGCGTACGCTTGCCAAACAAGACGCCGAAAAGCACAGCAAAGAGCAGCAAAACCCGGTCGGGGAGAATACTTGAACGATTTACTCGGGTATTAGATAATGGCGCTAAAGATCGGGTTATTCTTTGCCCGACTTCTTATTTCGTTGGGAGCAAAAAATGAGTGATGACGTAGCAGTGCTGCCGTTGCAGTTTACCGAAGCCGCAGCCAATAAAGTAAAAACCCTGATCGCGGATGAAGAAAACCCGAATCTGAAACTGCGCGTTTACATCACCGGTGGTGGTTGCAGCGGCTTCCAGTATGGTTTTACTTTTGATGACCAGATCAACGACGGCGATATGACTATCGAGAAGCAAGGCGTTGCACTGGTTGTTGACCCGATGAGCCTGCAATATCTGGTAGGTGGCGCGGTGGATTACACCGAAGGTCTGGAAGGTTCCCGCTTTGTGGTGACCAACCCGAACGCCAAGAGCACCTGCGGGTGTGGTTCATCTTTCAGCGTTTAAAGACATCGTTCTTTTGTAGGTCGGATAAGCGAAGCGCCATCCGACAAAAATGGTGGATGACGCTAACGCTTATCCACCCTACAAAACCTGTTTAGCTATCCGAAGCCGTGTTTTCTAACACGGCTTTTTTATGTCTAAATTACCGGTCATCCAGCGCAAACGTCGGCAGTTTTAAGTGCCAGCGAATGGCAGCCAGACGAATCCCTAGCGTGACCACCATGCCAATCATACTGGCCTGGTCTAGCGGGACGTGGAAGGTGTGATAGGCGGTGGCATGAACGATACCGCCTGCAATACAGGCTGTCGCGTAGATTTCGGTGCGCAGAATCATCGGGATTTCACGCGCTAAAACGTCACGAATGATCCCGCCACCAACGCCAGTGAGCACGCCCATGCAGATAGCAATCAGCGGGCTGGCGCCCGCCAGAAATGCTTTATTTACCCCAATCCCGACAAACACTGCAAGACCGACCGCATCCAGTACCGGTAAAATCCATTTTGGCAGGCGACGCGGCTGGCGTATTAACAGGATAGTGAGTAAACAGGTCACCATCGCGACTACTAAGTCGGTCGGGTCTTTAACCCAAAATACCGGGCCGTTATCCAGAGCCATATCGCGTATTGTCCCACCGCCCACAGCTGTCACTACGCCCAGCACCAGTACACCGAACGGGTCCATACGGAGTTTTCCAGCTAACAATACGCCGGATATGGCAAAGACGGCTGTGCCTATGATGTCCAGCCAATAGACAAGCATGTGAGATTACCCTCATTGTTCATTGTTATTCAGCTCCTTACAGAGCTGTTTTGCGGCGAGGATAATACGTGGGCTCGAGCGACTAAACCAGTCATCATTCACTGCGATAACCGGAATTTTTAACTGGGTATTCCAAAATTGTTCAACCGGAGGAATCTGGGTCTCATCGCCAGTAATAATAATAGCCTGGGGACGCCGACTAATCACTTGTTCGCGGCTCACCTGTGGCCAGGGAACCCGGCTGTCCGCAAAGATATTTTGCCCGCCACAGACTTCCAGAATTTCGTTCTGAATCGAACCTTTTCCTGAAGTAAATAACGGTTGCTGACCAAATTGCAGGAATACTTTTTTCTTCGGGTGTTGAGAGTACTGGGCTTTTAACTCAGCAAATTCTTTTGCCAGCCGATCTGCGGCGTCCTGGGCAGTTTGTGGTGTTGGGCTGAATTGGCCAAGTTGACGCAGTGCGGCAACCACACCTTCAACGGTTGTTGGATCAAGCCAAATGACTTTAATCCCCAGAGCCTGCATTTGATTGACTTGCCGTTCGGCATTACCGCCACGCCATGCCAGCACCACATCGGGTTTAAGTGCCACGATACGTTCGAGGTTCATCCCCTGCCAGTTAGAGACTTGCTCAAGTTTTTTGGCGGCATCCGGATAATTCGACCACGCGCTGACCGCCACAGGGGTAATTCCCGCAGCGTACGCCAGCTCAGTATTACTGGGCGACAATGAGATAACCCGCGGCGCTGCAATCAGCAACGCCGGGAGGCAACACAGCAGCGCGGTGAGCCCGCGCCAGATTTTTTTATTATGCACGAGCCAGTTTCTGTACCAGTTTTTCAACCATCAGCGTGGACTGCTTCGCCGCTACGGCGAGGAACTCGTCAAAGCTCAGGTGAGATTGTTGGTCGGCGACGTCGGAAATCGCGCGAACCACCACAAATGGTGTGCCAAAATTATGGCAAACGTGCGCAACGGCGGTCGCTTCCATTTCAACGGCTACAGCCTGCGGGAAGTTATGTTGGATCTTTGCCAATGCCACAGAACCATTAATAAAGGCATCACCGCTGACCACCAGGCCACGTACTGCATTCAGGTTCAGCTCGGCAATGCACTCTTCAGCCGCGGCAATCAGTTTGGCGTCGGCGGCGAAACCTGCCGGGCAACCTGGCAATTGACCATATTCATAGCCAAAAGCGGTAACGTCTGCATCGTGGTAACGCACTTCATCGGAAACCACGATATCGCCTACTTTGAGCGTGGATGCGAGGCCACCTGCAGAGCCGGTGTTAATCACAACATCTGGTTTGCAATGCTCAAGCAGAAGCGTTGCGCCCATGGCTGCTGCCACTTTACCGATGCCTGATTTCAACAATGCGACTTCAACGCCGTCCAGTGTGCCGGTGTAGATTTCACACCCAGCCAGCGTCAGAGTTTGACGGTTTTCAATTTTGTCACGCAGCAACGTAACTTCTTCTTCCATTGCACCAATAATGCCTGCTTTCATAGTGATACTCGCTAAAGTAATAAATCAGTCGCATAGTCTACCATGACAAACCGCAGAGAAAACGGCGCAGGAGAGGGCATGAGTGAGATAGATTTCCGCAAGAAAATTAACTGGCACCGCCGTTTCCGCTCGCCAGAAGGGCAGAAAAGCGAGCATGAGATCCTGCGAATTTTTGAAAGCGATCGCGGGCGTATCGTGAATTCCCCGGCGATTCGCCGCTTGCAGCAGAAAACACAAGTCTTTCCCCTGGAGCGTAATGCTTCGGTGCGCACGCGTTTAACGCATTCAATGGAAGTGCAGCAGGTCGGGCGCTATATCGCCAAAGAAGTGTTGAGCCGCTTGAAAGAGCAGCAAGCGCTTGAGCGCTACGGGCTGCATGAACTGACCGGCCCGTTTGAAAGTATTGTCGAAATGGCCTGCCTGATGCACGACATCGGTAACCCGCCGTTTGGTCATTTTGGGGAATCGGCGATAAATGACTGGTTCCGCCAGCGTTTGTTTCCTGCTGATGCCGGGAGCCAGCCACGTAGCGATGATCGTTGCCGTGTGGCGACGTTGCGTCTGCACGAAGGCGAAGATCAACTGAACGGTTTGCGCCGTAAAGTCCGCCAGGATCTCTGCCAGTTTGAGGGCAATGCTCAGGGCATTCGTCTGGTACACAGTCTGCTGCGTATGAATCTGACCTGGGCGCAGGTTGGCTGCATCCTCAAATATACCCGTCCCGCCTGGTTTGTTGGTGAGCCTCCAGAAAGCCACGCCTATCTGATGAAGAAGCCGGGTTTTTATCTTTCCGAAGAATCGTACATTGTGCGTTTGCGTAGCGAACTTGAACTCGGTGAGTACAGCCGTTTTCCACTGACGTGGATAATGGAAGCGGCTGACGACATCTCTTATTGCGTGGCGGATCTCGAAGATGCCGTTGAGAAGCGCATTTTCAGTGTTGATCAACTTTACCAGCACTTATGTGACGCCTGGGGCGAGCATCGCGAGGGGGATCTTTTCGAACGCGTGGTGAATGAAGCCTGGGAGAAATCCCGCTCAAACCAGATGCGCCGCAGCACCGAAGATCAGTTCTTTATGTATCTGCGCGTCAACACGCTAAATCAACTGGTGCCGTATGCCGCCCAGCGTTTTATCGATAACCTGGCTGAGATCTTTTGTGGGGAGTTTAATCACGCGCTTCTTGAAGATGACAGCCCATTTGCGCGCCTGTTGGAGTTATATAAACAAGTGGCGTTCAAACACGTGTTTAGCCACCCGGAGGTTGAGCAGTTAGAGTTACAGGGTTATCGCGTAATAAGCGGCTTACTTGATATTTACAGTCCCTTACTCAATATATCCCTTGAGGATTTTGCTGAGTTGGTGGAAAAGGAAAGTTTACGCCGTTTGCCGATTGAGAGTCGGTTATTCCATAAATTATCGACAAAACATCGGCTTGCTTACATAGAGGCAGTCAATGATTTGACGCCGTCGGCCAGTGATTTTCCGGTATGGGAATATTACTACCGCTGCCGCCTGATTCAGGATTATATCAGTGGAATGACGGACTTATTCGCCTGGGATGAATATCGTCGTCTGATGGCCGTGGAGTAATGGAGTCGCTGAGTTTTGTAAAGACGGACAATAAACTTTTACGTTTTCCAGTGACTTATAGACGGAACTTAGCGTCGCATTAGTCACTCTATATTGGCCTACACAGCAATTTTGCGTGACTTATTAACTTTGGATCGAAATCAATGAAAAAAACAACTTTAGCAATGAGCGCGCTGGCTCTGAGTTTGGGTTTAGCGCTGAGCCCTGTATCTGCAATTGCAGCAGAAACCGCATCTTCCGCATCCGCAGCACAACCGCTTCCAAGCCTTGCGCCGATGCTGGAAAAAGTGATGCCTTCAGTGGTGAGCATCAATGTTGAAGGCAGCACTACCGTTAACACGCCACGCATGGGACGTAACTTCCAGCAATTCTTTGGTGATAACTCACCATTCTGCCAGGAAGGTTCACCGTTCCAGAGCTCTCCATTCTGCCAGGAAGGTGCGCCTGGGAACGGCGGCCAGGGTGGTGGACAGCAACAGAAATTTGCAGCCCTTGGTTCTGGTGTCATTATTGACGCAGCGAAAGGCTATGTCGTGACCAACAACCACGTTGTTGATAATGCAACAAAAATTCAGGTCTCACTGAGTGATGGTCGCAAGTTTGAGGCGAAAGTGGTGGGTAAAGATCCACGATCTGATATCGCACTATTGCAATTACAAGATCCGAAAAATCTGACTGCCATTAAAATGGCTGATTCAGACGCATTGCGCGTTGGTGATTACACCGTGGCAATTGGTAACCCATACGGCCTGGGTGAAACCGTGACTTCCGGTATTGTATCTGCACTGGGTCGTAGTGGTCTTAACATTGAAAACTATGAAAACTTTATCCAGACAGATGCGGCAATCAACCGGGGTAACTCGGGTGGCGCACTGGTTAACCTGAATGGCGAACTGATCGGGATTAACACTGCGATTCTGGCACCGGACGGCGGCAACATCGGTATCGGCTTTGCCATTCCAAGCAACATGGTGAAAAACTTGACTGCTCAGATGGTGGAGTTCGGTCAGGTTAAACGCGGCGAGCTGGGGATTATGGGTACCGAGCTGAACTCTGAGTTGGCGAAAGCGATGAAAGTCGACGCGCAGCGTGGCGCATTTGTCAGCCAGGTGATGCCAAACTCTTCTGCTGCAAAAGCGGGTATTAAAGCCGGTGATGTGGTGGTGTCAATGAACGGTAAAGCAATTACCAGCTTTGCCGCATTGCGTGCTGAAGTCGGTTCTATGCCGGTGGGTAGCAAACTGACTCTTGGCCTGCTGCGTGATGGCAAACCAGTATCGGTAGATCTGGAGTTGCAACAAAGTAGCCAGACTCAGGTTGACTCAGCAACCATCTTTACCGGTATTGAAGGTGCTGAAATGAGCAACCGCAGCGGTAAAGGCGAAAAAGGGGTTATCGTTAACAACGTTAAAGGGAATACCCCAGCGGCACGTATTGGCCTGAAAAAAGGTGACATCATCATTGGTGTGAACCAGCAGGCAGTGAACAACATTGCTGAATTGCGTAAAATTCTTGACGCTAAACCGTCAGTAATGGCGCTGAACATTCAGCGAGGTGATACCACTATCTACCTGCTGATGCAGTAATCGTCACTGAGATACACTCAAAACTATCAGGGCCGCGCTATGCGGCCCTTTTTTGTGAGCCTTTCCACAACTCCATACTCTTCCTTTGTGCTTTGTGCATTTGCACAATGCTGGGGCGATTCATCTCGCCTATGCTAGGCCATTAGCACGATTCAGGAGGAAGCATGGCTGGCTGGCATCTTGATACCAAAATGGCGCAGGACATTGTGGCGCGCACCATGACCATCATTGATACCAACATCAACGTGATGGATGCGCGTGGGCGGATTATTGGTAGCGGTGATAAAGAACGTATTGGTGAACTGCATGAAGGTGCGTTGCTTGTGCTCTCTCAGGGACGTGTTGTCGATATTGATGACGCAGTAGCCCGGCATCTTCACGGCGTGCGTCAGGGCATTAACCTGCCTTTGCGTATCGATGGTGAAATCGTTGGTGTAATTGGTTTGACGGGGGAACCGGGCTCGTTGCGTAAGTACGGCGAGTTGGTGTGTATGACAGCCGAGATGATGCTTGAACAATCTCGTTTGATGCACCTGCTGGCGCAAGACAGCCGTTTACGCGAAGAGTTGGTGATGAATTTGATCCAGGCGGAAGAGCATACGCCCGCGTTGAGTGAATGGGCGCAGCGTTTGGGGATTGACCTGAATCAGCCTCGAGTGGTTGCCGTGGTGGAAGTCGACAGCGGTCAGCTTGGCGTGGACAGTGCCATGGAAGAGTTGCAACAACTGCAAACTGCGCTGACGACACCTGAGAGAAATAACCTGATTGCTATTGTGTCGTTAACCGAAATGGTCGTGCTGAAACCGGCACTTAACCAGTTTGGCCGTTGGGATGCAGAAGATCATCGCAAACGCGTTGAACAGTTGATTAGCCGCATGAAAGAAAACGGTCAGCTGCGTTTTCGCGTTGCATTGGGCAACTATTTTACCGGTCCTGGCAGCATCGCACGTTCGTATCGTACCGCTCGCACCACCATGATAGTTGGTAAACAGCGTATGCCGGAAAGCCGTGGCTATTTTTATCAGGATTTGATGTTGCCGGTGCTGTTGGATAGTTTGCGTGGCGGTTGGCAGGCGAACGAACTGGCTCGTCCGTTGGCTCGTCTGAAATCAATGGATAACAATGGGTTATTACGCCGCACGCTTAGCGCATGGTTTCGTCATAACGTGCAGCCGCTGGCGACATCTAAAGCGTTGTTTATTCATCGTAATACGCTTGAATATCGGTTAAATCGCATTTCCGAATTAACGGGTTTGGACTTAGGGAATTTTGACGACCGGTTGTTGCTGTATGTGGCGTTGCAACTGGACGAACAGAGATGAAATAGAGTGGATGACGTTGTGTCATCCACTCGTGGCATACGCAGGACTTTATTTACCGCGGGTTAGCTTATCGAGATCGGATTCAATTTCACTGATCTTATGAGCAACCACAGACTCCAGATGGCGGAGATCGTCGAGAATTTTGCGTTTCAGATCGACTTCTGTGCGATCGCGCTGACACAGTTGATCCAGTTCATCAATCACATAACGCAAGTTCGGGCTGATTTCCTGTACTTCTTTGTAGCCCTGGCCAACGCCATCGGCAACGACAGTTTTACGCTGGCGTGGGTATTTAAACTTCACGCTTTTAGCAAAAAACTCGCCTTTATCCTTCTGGAAATAGATTTTCAGGATATCGTTGTTGGCTTCCTGCCGGAGGCTATAACGATCGATTTCATCAGGATTGGTAATACCCAGACTTTTCAAGTTATCGTACATAGTGTTACCTTTTCGATATCATTAACCTATAGATAATCAACGGAAAATTCCCTTTCCGCCAGTCCCGGATGCAAAAAAGGCGAGTCGCCCCGCCTTTTGAACATTTATATTTAGTCGATAGTGCGAAGCAGTTCGTTGATGCCCACTTTACCGCGGGTTTTGGCGTCTACTTTTTTCACGATAACCGCGCAGTACAAGCTGTACTTACCATCTTTGGATGGCAGGTTACCGGAAACAACTACGGAGCCTGCTGGTACGCGGCCATAATGCACTTCACCCGTTTCACGGTCATAAATACGCGTGCTTTGACCGATGTAAACGCCCATGGAAATGACAGAACCTTCTTCAACGATAACGCCTTCCACAACTTCTGAACGCGCGCCGATAAAGCAGTTATCTTCGATAATGGTTGGGTTAGCCTGCAGTGGTTCCAGAACACCACCAATTCCCACGCCACCAGACAGGTGTACGTTTTTACCAATCTGCGCGCAAGAACCTACGGTCGCCCAGGTATCAACCATCGAGCCTTCATCAACGTATGCGCCGATGTTGACGTAAGAAGGCATCAGAACGGTATTGCGCGCGATGAATGCGCCCTGGCGTACTGCCGCTGGTGGCACAACGCGGAAACCTTCTTTCTGGAAGCGTGCTTCGTCATAGTTGGCGAATTTCATCGGCACTTTGTCGAAGTAGCGGCTTTCTGCGCCATCAATAACCTGGTTGTCATTGATACGGAAAGAGAGCAGAACGGCTTTTTTGAGCCACTGGTGGGTAACCCACTGGCCATCAATTTTTTCGGCAACGCGCAGCGCACCGCTGTCGAGCAGGGAGATGACCTGGTTTACCGCTTCACGAGTCACGGTATCTGCATTTGCCGGAGTGATTTCGGCGCGGCGCTCGAAAGCGGTTTCAATGATATTTTGTAGCTGCTGCATTAAAATTTTCCTGATCGTAGCTGAATTAAAAAAGACTGTTATTTATCGTTGGGATTAAGGGCCGCTGTCAACCGTTGCTGTACTTCCTGTTGTAACTCATCATTAAGAGCACGCCGGTCGGCAGTGGCTATTATAAATAAATCTTCTACTCGCTCACCAATTGTCGTGATTCTTGCGCCATAAAGCGAGATCCCGAGATCGGCAAATACTTCCCCAACCCTTGCCAGCAAACCTGGCTGATCTAAAGCAATCAGCTCCAGGAATGTGCGTCTGTCGGTGTGTGTCGGCAGGAAATTCACCTCAGTATCGACAGTAAAATGGCGCAGTTTTGCCGACTGGCGCCGGGGTTGTGGTGGCTGCCAGCTGGCTTGCGTGATGGCTTGTTCCAGGCTGTGGCAAATAAGCTCGTGCCTGTCGGCGGAAAGCGGGCTGCCGTCTGGCTCCAGTACAATAAAGGTATCCATCGCCATTCCGTCGCGGGTGGTAAAGATTTGCGCGTCGTGAACACTAAGGTTACGCCGGTCTAACTCCGCGCAAACCGCAGCAAACAGGTGAGGGCGGTCAGGGCTCCAGATGAAAATTTCGGTGCCACCGCGAGTTGCCTGCGGGCTGAGTAAAATCATCGGCTTGCTGAGATCGTGTTTCAGTAAATGGCGCGCATGCCAGGCAATTTGGTTTGGTGTATGGCGGACGAAATAGTTTGCCCGGCAACGGCGCCAGATATTATGCAGGGCTTCTTCGTTGATGTTGTCCATACGCAACAATGCCAGCGCCTGTAATTGATGATGGCGCACACGTTCGCGCATATCCGGGCTGTTCTGCATCCCGCGGCGTAGCTGTTTTTCGGTCGCGAAGTACAGTTCACGTAGCAAGCTTTGTTTCCAGCTGTTCCATAAGGTTTCGTTAGTCGCGCAAATATCGGCAACGGTCAGGCAAACCAAATAGCGCAGGCGGTTTTCAGTCTGTACCTCTTCAGCGAACTGCTTAATCACTTCTGGATCCTGAATATCGCGGCGTTGTGCCGTTACCGACATCAGCAAATGCTGGCGTACCAGCCATGCGACTAACTGTGTTTCACGCGAGTTCAGCCCGTGAAGTTCCGCAAATTTTACAATGTCCTGCGCGCCGAGCACCGAGTGATCTCCGCCACGGCCTTTGGCGATATCGTGGAACAGGGCTGCGATCAGAATAAGTTCCGGATGCGCCAGGCGTGGCCACAGATCCACACATAAAGGATGTTTCGAGCGAGTCTCTTCTTTGGCGAAACTCTCCAGTTTTAGCAGCACACGAATAGTATGTTCATCAACGGTATAAGCGTGGAATAGGTCAAACTGCATCTGGCCGACGATATGCGACCACTGTGGCATATAAGCCCACAACACGCTGTGGCGGTGCATCGGTAATAATGCGCGGCTAACGGCACCAGGGTGGCGCAGGATAACCAGAAACAGTTCACGCGCCTCAGGAATGTAGCAAAGAGGCTGTTTGAGATGGCGACGTGCATGACGTAAATGGCGCAGGGTAGTCGAATAAATTCCGGTGATGTCCCGATTGCGTACCATCGTGTAAAACATGCGCAGAATGGCCTGTGGCTCGCGCATAAACAGTGTTTCGTCACGCAAATCAATCAGTGTTCCGCGCAGCTGGAAGTCATCATCAAGCGGGCGAGGTTTTTCGCTGGCATCCAGGGCAAGAATCGCTTCGTCAAAAAGCTGCAATAGCATCTGGTTAAGCTCACCCACACGTCGGGTCACGCGATAAAAATCTTTCATCATGCGCTCGACTGGCTCATTACCTTCACCGGTGTAATTCAGGCGTTGGGCGACGCTGAGCTGGCGGTCGAACAATAAGCGGTTGTCGTAGCGATTCACTTCAAGATGCAGTGCAAAACGGATGCGCCATAACAGATGCTGACATTCGTCGAGTTCATTTCGTTCCGCTTCGGTTAAAAAGCCAAATCCGACCATTTCACTTAATGACGTTGCGCCAAAGTGGCGACGGGCAACCCATTGCAGGGTATGGATGTCGCGCAGGCCACCGGGGCTACTTTTGATATCTGGCTCGAGGTTATAACTGGTACCGTGATAACGTTGATGACGTTCGTTTTGCTCGTCAATTTTGGCGGCAAAGAATTTCGCCGATGGCCAAAAACCATCGCTAAAAATGTGTTTTTGAAGTTCGAGAAACAGAGCGACATCGCCAATCAGCAAGCGCGATTCAATCAAGTTAGTGGCGACGGTTAAATCTGACAAACCTTCGAGTAAACACTCTTCAAGCGTACGCACGCTGTGGCCGACTTCCAGTTTCACATCCCACAATAGCGTTAGCAGCTCGCCGATTTTCTGGGCTTGAGATTCGGTCAGACGCTTACGGCTGAGAATCAGTAAGTCAATGTCGGAAAGAGGATGTAGCTCCCCGCGTCCGTATCCCCCAACCGCGACCAGAGCCGTTTCGGCAACATCGCCAAAGTCATATTTCAGCCACAACCGCTGTAGCAGTTGATCGATAAATTCGGTGCGGGCATCCATTAACTTTTCGGCTGAAATACCGTCATCAAAAGCGCGCCCCAGCCATTGCTGGAAGAGGTCGATTCGGGCTTTTATCTGGCTGCATTCAAGCTCTGCATCTGGCCAACTGACGGGGTATTCAGGTTGCCCGGAAATCTCAGGAAGCACTGTGGTCGCGTACTGCTCGGGTAAACTCTGGGTCATGTCGCCATCCATAAAAAAAGCCGGCATAAGCCGGCTTCGATCGCTGACTTTCGTCAGGCGAATCACTCGTTATGCGAAATCACACTTGGGATGGTGTCATCTTTACGCAAAGTGAGAATTTCGCAGCCGTTATCTGTCACCACAATAGTATGCTCGTATTGTGCAGACAAGCTGCGATCTTTGGTTTTCACCGTCCAACCGTCTTTCATGGTGCGAATGCGGTAATCACCGGAGTTCACCATCGGCTCGATGGTGAACGTCATACCCGGTTGCAGTACTACGCCGCCGTCGTCAGCATCATAATGCAGCACTTGTGGTTCTTCGTGGAATACGCGACCAATACCGTGTCCACAGTATTCACGTACTACAGAAAAACCTTCTGCTTCAACGAACTTCTGAATTGCCGCACCGAGGGTACGCAGGCGAATGCCTGGTTTTACCATGCGCAGAGACAAATACAGGCTTTCTTGCGTGATACGACACAGACGCTCACCAAGGATGGTTGGTTTGCCCACGAGGAACATTTTTGAGGTATCGCCGTGGTATTCATCTTTGATGACAGTGACGTCGATGTTGACGATGTCGCCATCTTTCAAAATTTTAGTGTCATCAGGGATACCGTGGCATACCACTTCGTTGATGGAGATGCACACGGATTTTGGGAAGCCGTGGTAACCCAAACACGCTGAAATAGCCTGTTGGTTGTTAACGATGTAATCGTTGCAAATACGATCCAACTCACCAGTGCTAACACCAGGCCGCACGTGAGGTTCAATCATTTCCAGCACTTCAGCGGCAAGCCTGCCCGCAACGCGCATTTTTGCAATTTCTTCAGGGGTTTTAATTGAGATAGCCATTAATTCGATCCGCAGGTGTCGTCAATATCGACAATAATTGAGCAAGTGTATAGCAATGTTATCAGGGCAGGCGATCGGTGCCAAATTGAGAATCCTTGCGCGCACTATCTGCCAACAACTATTGGTGTCTGAGTCTGTTTTATGGTATAAAGCGCGCCGGACTTGTATTCCGATTTTTCGGATACAGCCAACACTCTCACTTTGTGTAAATAACACACACGTATCGACACATATTCCGGGGTGCCCTTTGGGGTCGGTAATATGGGATACGTGGAGGCTTAACCCCAATCACTATATAGAGGTTTTAATCATGGCAACTGTTTCCATGCGCGACATGCTCAAGGCTGGTGTTCACTTCGGTCACCAAACCCGTTACTGGAACCCGAAAATGAAGCCTTTCATCTTCGGCGCTCGTAACAAAGTTCACATCATCAACCTTGAAAAAACTGTACCTATGTTCAACGAAGCTTTGGCTGAACTGAGCAAGATTTCTTCTCGTAAAGGCAAAATCCTTTTCGTTGGTACTAAGCGCGCAGCAAGCGAACCAGTAAAAGAAGCTGCTCTGAGCTGCGATCAGTTCTTCGTGAACCATCGCTGGTTGGGCGGTATGCTGACTAACTGGAAAACCGTTCGTCAGTCCATCAAACGTCTGAAAGACCTGGAAATCCAGTCTCAGGACGGTACCTTCGACAAACTGACCAAGAAAGAAGCGCTGATGCGTACCCGTGAGCTGATTAAGTTAGAAAACAGCCTCGGCGGTATCAAAGACATGGGCGGCTTGCCGGATGCACTGTTTGTAATCGACGCCGATCACGAACACATTGCAATCAAAGAAGCGAATAACCTGGGTATCCCAGTATTCTCTATCGTTGATACTAACTCTGATCCAGATGGCGTTGATTTCGTTATCCCTGGTAACGACGATGCAATCCGTGCTGTAACCCTGTACCTGGGTGCTGTAGCTGCTACCGTTCGTGAAGGCCGTTCTCAGGATCTGGCTTCTCAGGCAGAAGAAAGCTTCGTAGAAGCTGAATAATAAGGTTCGCTCTTATTTGAGCTCTTATTAACCAGGTATACCCTTTAGATTTCGAGTTGCAGGTAGACGGCAAACTCAAGAATCCCCAGGAGCTTACTTAGGTAAGTGACTGGGTGAGTGAGTACAGCCAACGCCCCTGTGGCTTGAAAGATTATGGGTATATTGAATAGTTTGGTTAGGGGGCCTGCACAGGCCCCCTTTTTATTTTGAGCCAGGGTTCGTCTGTTCCGTGGACCAGGGCTTATCTCTCTCTACGAGATAACCGAGGATTTTAGAATGGCTGATATTACTGCTGCTCTGGTAAAAGAACTGCGTGAGCGTACTGGCGCAGGCATGATGGATTGCAAAAAGTCACTGACTGAAGCTAATGGCGACATTGAGCTGGCAATCGAAAACATGCGTAAGTCTGGTGCGATCAAAGCGGCTAAGAAAGCAGGCAACGTTGCTGCTGACGGCGTGATCAAAACTAAGATTGCTGACGGCTATGCTGTGATTCTGGAAGTTAACTGCCAGACTGACTTCGTTGCTAAAGATGGTGGTTTCCAGGCATTTGCTGACAAAGTGCTGGACGCTGCTGCTGCAGGCAAAGTAACTGACATCGAAGTGCTGAAAGCACAATTCGAAGAAGAGCGTGTTGCACTGGTTGCTAAAATCGGTGAGAACATCAACGTTCGTCGTGTTGCTGTTCTGGAAGGCGACGTTCTGGGTAGCTACCTGCACGGTGCTCGCATCGGTGTTGTTGTTGCAGCTAAAGGCGCTGACGAAGAACTGGTTAAGCAAATTGCTATGCACGTTGCTGCAAGCAAGCCAGAATTCGTTAAGCCAGAAGATGTGTCTGCTGACGTGGTTGAGAAAGAGTACCAGGTTCAGCTGGACATCGCTATGCAGTCTGGTAAGCCGAAAGAAATCGCAGAGAAAATGGTTGAAGGCCGCATGAAGAAATTCACCGGCGAAGTTTCTCTGACTGGTCAGCCTTTCGTAATCGACCCAAGCAAAACTGTTGCTCAGTTGCTGAAAGAGCACAATGCTGACGTGACTGGCTTCATCCGCTTTGAAGTGGGCGAAGGCATCCAGAAAGTTGAGACTGACTTCGCAGCAGAAGTTGCTGCAATGTCTAAGCAGTCTTAATTTTTAAAGGAGCCGCCAATTGGCGGCTCCTTTATATCTGCCTTTAAAAATCAGTCTGCTCTGATACAGATCTTACTGATATGCGACATTATGTCGCCTGAATTTACCATCCCCATTCGTTGACTGTTCCCAGGAAAGAATCATGGCTACCAATGCAAAACCTGTCTACAAACGCATTCTGCTCAAGCTAAGCGGCGAAGCGCTGCAAGGTACCGAAGGCTTCGGTATTGATGCAAGCATCCTTGATCGTATGGCTCAGGAAATTAAAGAGCTGGTTGAATTGGGCATTCAGGTCGGGGTGGTGATTGGTGGTGGCAACTTATTCCGCGGTGCGGGCCTGGCAAAAGCCGGTATGAACCGTGTTGTGGGCGACCACATGGGCATGTTGGCCACCGTCATGAACGGCCTGGCAATGCGTGATGCGCTTCATCGCGCCTATGTGAACGCCCGCTTGATGTCAGCTATTCCATTGAATGGCGTGTGTGATAACTACAGCTGGGCAGAAGCCATCAGCCTGCTGCGTAATAACCGCGTAGTTATCCTGGCTGCCGGTACTGGCAACCCGTTCTTTACCACTGACTCTGCAGCGTGTTTACGCGGTATTGAAATTGAAGCTGACGTCGTATTGAAAGCGACAAAAGTTGATGGCGTGTTTACCGCAGATCCGGTTCAAGATCCTACCGCTACGCTTTGTGAGCAATTGACCTATACCGAAGTACTGGAAAAAGAACTGAAAGTGATGGACCTGGCGGCGTTTACCCTCGCACGCGATCACAAAATCCCGATTCGTGTTTTCAACATGAACAAACCTGGTGCGCTTCGCCGTGTTGTGATGGGCGAAAAAGAAGGCACTTTAATCACTGAATAATTTCAGTCGATGATAAATCAGGGTAAGATTCGATTTCACTTACTCTGATTAATTGAGTAGCAGGCAACCCCAACGGGCGCCATGAATAAACAGGGCTATACTTAGCTCGCAGCGTCTGCATCGCAGCGTGAAGTGTGGTCTGCCCTAAACCAGTTTTCAAGGATTCGTAACGTGATAAGTGATATCAGAAAAGATGCCGAAGTGCGTATGGAAAAATGCGTAGAAGCATTCAAAACTCAAATCAGTAAAATCCGCACCGGTCGCGCCTCTCCATCTCTGCTGGACGGTATCATTGTGGAGTATTACGGAACACCAACTCCACTGCGCCAACTGGCAAGTGTAACGGTTGAAGATTCTCGTACACTGAAGATCAACGTGTTTGACCGCTCTCTGAGCCAGGCCGTTGAGAAAGCGATCATGACTTCCGACCTCGGTCTGAACCCAAGCTCTGCCGGTACCGACATTCGTGTTCCACTACCAGCACTGACTGAAGAACGTCGTAAAGACCTGATCAAAATTGTACGTGGCGAAGCTGAAGGCGCGCGCGTTGCGGTTCGTAACGTTCGCCGTGATGCTAACGACAAAGTTAAAGCGCTGCTGAAAGATAAAGAAATCAGTGAAGATGACGATCGTCGTTCACAGGATGACGTTCAGAAAATGACTGATGCTGCTATCAAAAAAGTAGATGCTGCGCTTGCTGAGAAAGAAGCTGAGTTGATGCAGTTCTAATCCGTTGAGATGACGGATCAAACGCCGTATACAGGCTGTGGCTAACGTTGCAGTCATTGTTTACGGCGTTTTGTTTTTCACGCGAAAGTGTCGGCAATCTCTCTGTGTCGCGGCAAACTATTATTAATTCTAAAATTCCAGAGCGTCTTATGAAGCAACTGACCATTCTTGGCTCTACCGGGTCTATCGGTACCAGTACCCTTAGCGTTGTTCGTCATAATCCTGAGAAGTTTTCCGTCACGGCATTAGTTGCCGGGAAAAATGTCGCGCGTATGGCCGAGCAGTGCCTGGAGTTCCAGCCAAAATGGGCAGTGATGGATGATGAGAAGTCTGCCGGTGAGTTACGTCGCCTGTTAAAAGAGCATGGGAGTCGCACCGAAGTCCTGGCAGGGCAGCAAGCGGCTTGCGAAATGGCCGCGCTGGATGAAGTTAATCAGATTATGGCCGCGATTGTTGGTGCTGCGGGGTTGTTACCAACACTTGCAGCTATCGCTGCAGGCAAGCAAGTTTTACTGGCAAACAAAGAGTCGTTAGTGACTTGTGGTCGTCTATTTATGGACGCCGTTCAACGCAGTAAAGCCCAGTTGCTACCTATCGACAGTGAACACAACGCAATTTTTCAGAGTTTGCCGGAACCAATCCAGCAAAACCTCGGGTACGCTGAACTTGAGAGTAATGGCGTTTCGTCCATTATTCTTACTGGGTCAGGTGGCCCGTTCCGTGAGACGCCTTTAGGCGACTTGGCTGCAATGACGCCAGACCAGGCTTGTAGCCATCCGAACTGGTCGATGGGACGTAAAATCTCTGTCGATTCAGCCACCATGATGAATAAAGGTCTCGAATATATTGAAGCTCGCTGGCTATTCAATGCAACAGCGAAGCAAATGGAAGTCCTGATACATCCGCAGTCGGTTATCCATTCGATGGTTCGCTATCGCGATGGCAGTGTATTGGCACAATTGGGCGCGCCAGATATGCGCACACCAATCGCACATGCAATGGCGTTCCCGGAGCGTGTTATATCCGGTGTTGAGCCGCTCGATTTTTGTAAAATTGGCACTTTCACCTTCATGGAACCAGACTATCACCGCTATCCTTGTCTGAAATTGGCGATGGACGCGTTTGAGCAGGGGCAGGCCGCAACGACAGTACTAAATGCGGCTAATGAAGTGGTTGTTGAAGCCTTCTTACGCGAACAACTGCGATTCACCGAGATTGCAGCCCTGAATCGGGCCGTGTTGGAAAGTGTTGATTTGACGGAACCGAAGAGCGTTGAAGATGTGATTACTGTGGACGCAAAAGCGCGTGAAGTTGCCCGAAATTTGGTGACACGTATCGCTTCCCGATGATTATTCATCCGGCTGATGTGCCTCCATTTGTTAGCTCTGTGCTTCAGTGATATAGTCTGCGCCATCTTTCAGTCGATAATTATTGACTGAAAGATAGGTAAGCCGTGTTATAGCACGGCTTTTTTATGTAAAAGCTGAAATCATTCTGAGTACCGCTTAATCCTTATCTGGGAATAATTACGTCTTATGTTGTCTGCAAACCAACAATTAAGCGAATCACAATCTGACCATGGCGCACGTCATGTTGCCATCATTATGGACGGTAATGGACGTTGGGCTAAACGACAGGGGAAGATGAGGATTTCCGGCCATAAAGCGGGTGCGAAATCAGTACGGCGGGCTGTGAGTTTTGCAGCAAACAACGGTATTGATGCGCTAACACTTTATGCCTTCAGTAGTGAAAACTGGAATCGCCCTGCTCAAGAAGTCAGCGCGTTGATGGAATTGTTCGTGTGGGCTTTAGACAGTGAAGTCAAAAGTTTACATCGACACAATGTTCGTCTGCGGATTATTGGTGATACCAGTCGATTCAATGCTCGCCTGCAAGAACGTATTAACAAAGCCGAAGCCCTCACCAGTGCCAATACCGGTTTAACTCTCAACATTGCCGCGAATTATGGCGGACGTTGGGATATTATTCAGGGAGTGCGGCATCTTGCCGAACAGGTACAGGAAGGCTTATTGCGCCCAGACCAGATTGATGAAGAGATGCTGAGTCAGCAAATCTGCATGAATGAACTGGCTCCCGTAGATTTAGTAATTAGGACAGGGGGAGAGCATCGTATCAGTAACTTTCTGATTTGGCAGATTGCCTATGCAGAACTTTATTTCACTGATGTTCTTTGGCCTGATTTCGATGAACAAGACTTTGAAGGTGCACTACATGCTTTTGCAAATCGAGAGCGTCGTTTTGGCGGCACGGCACCTGGTAGTGAGTAAGCCTGTTGGGGGTCACCTTTGCTGAAGTATCGCCTGCTTTCTGCGTTTATTTTAATCCCGGTGGTTATAGCCGCGCTATTTTGGCTCCCACCCGTAGGATTTGCTATTACCACTCTGGTGGTCTGCATGCTCGCCGCCTGGGAATGGGGGCAACTGGCAGGCTTTAAAGCACGCTCTCAACGAGTATGGCTTGCTGTGCTGTGCGGCCTGTTATTGGCGCTGATGTTGTTTGCATTGCCCGAATACCAGCGTACGGTCCATATTCCGCTCATTGAGGCGTCACTTTGGGCATCGCTTGCCTGGTGGTTTGCGGCACTGCTACTGGTGTTGTTCTATCCGGGCTCTGCATCCATTTGGCGTAATTCAAAAACACTGCGTTTAGTATTTGGTGTGCTGACGATCGTGCCGTTTTTCTGGGGCATGATTGTACTGCGTAACTGGCATTACGATATCAACCACTACACCGGTTCAATCTGGCTGTTGTATGTAATGGTACTGGTCTGGGGCGCGGACTCCGGAGCGTATATGTTTGGCAAAATGTTTGGCAAACATAAACTAGCTCCGAAAGTATCGCCTGGCAAAACATGGCAGGGCTTCTTCGGTGGCTTGTTCACTTCTGCGATTATCTCAGTGCTGTTCGGCATGTGGGCGAACCTGGATGTGTCACCGGCTATCCTGTTGACCTGTTCGGTCGTTGCGGCTCTGGCTTCAGTTCTTGGTGACTTAACCGAAAGCATGTTTAAGCGCGAAGCTGGGATTAAAGATAGCGGTCACCTGATCCCCGGTCATGGTGGTATCCTTGACCGCATTGATAGCCTTACAGCAGCAGTACCGGTATTTGCCTGTCTGTTATTGCTGGTATTCAGGACGATTTAACGGAAGGTTATATGCTGAGCTTACTCTGGAATTTGGCTGCATTTATCGTTGCACTGGGTGTGTTAATTACCGTGCATGAGTTCGGCCATTTTTGGGTTGCTCGTCGCTGCGGCGTAAAAGTAGAGCGTTTTTCCATTGGTTTTGGTAAAGCGCTCTGGCGTCGCACTGACCGTCATGGTACCGAATTTGTCATTGCCCTAATCCCTCTTGGCGGCTACGTCAAAATGCTTGATGAACGTGTTGAGCCGGTTAGCCCGGAACTGCGCCATCAGGCTTTCAATAACAAAACTGTTTCTCAACGAGCAGCAATTATTGCTGCCGGTCCGATTGCTAACTTTATCTTCGCTGTGTTTGCTTATTGGCTTGTGTTTATCATTGGTGTGCCCGGTGTTCGTCCGATTGTTGGCGAAGTTATGCCCAACTCGATAGCGGCCGAAGCACAAATTGCACAAGGCACGGAACTTAAAGCGATAGATGGTATCGAAACGCCTGATTGGGAATCAGTTCAACTTGCGTTAATGGGCAAAATTGGCGATGACAGCGTCAAGATGACGACGGCACCGTTGGGCTCGAATCTGAAAAGTGAAAAAACGCTCGATTTGCGCCACTGGCAATTTGACCCAGAGAAGCAGAATCCGATCACTTCTTTAGGTATCGAACCACGTCGTCCGCAGATTGAGACAGTACTACAGGAAGTACAGCCAAATTCCGCAGCGGAAAAAGCGGGTTTGCAAGCTGGAGACAGGATCGCTAAAGTCAACGGTGCGGCACTGACTCAGTGGACAGAATTTGTTAGTCAGGTGCGTGACAATCCAGGTCAGCCACTGGAGCTAGAAATAGAAAGACAAGGGGCGCTCTTGTCTTTAACGTTGATACCGGATACAAAACCGGGTAAAGCGAAGGCTGAAGGGTTTGCGGGTGTGGTTCCAAAGGTTATCCCGCTACCGGATGAGTATAAAACAGTACGCCAGTATGGGCCGTTTGCGGCTGTTGCGGAAGCCACGGATAAAACCTGGCAACTGATGAAGCTTACGGTCAATATGCTGGGAAAATTAATAACCGGTGACATCAAGCTGAATAACCTCAGTGGGCCAATCTCCATAGCTCAAGGGGCTGGTATGTCAGCGGAATCTGGGTTGATTTACTATCTGATGTTCCTGGCGCTGATTAGCGTCAATCTGGGGATTATCAACCTGTTTCCGTTACCCGTCCTGGACGGGGGGCATCTGCTCTTTTTGGCGATTGAGAAACTGAAAGGTGGGCCGGTTTCCGAGCGAGTTCAAGACTTTAGTTACCGCATTGGCTCTATATTGCTGGTGCTGTTGATGGGGCTTGCACTTTTCAATGATTTCTCTCGGTTTTAGAGAGAATTAGGTTAGGAAGAACGCATAACAACGATGGCGATGAAAAAGTTGCTCATAGCGTCGCTGCTGTTTAGCAGCGCCACCGTATACGGTGCAGACGGGTTCGTGGTGAAGGATATTCATTTCGAAGGCCTGCAGCGAGTCGCCGTCGGTGCGGCCCTCCTCAGCATGCCGGTTCGCGTAGGCGATACTGTCTCTGACGAGGATATCAGTAATACTATCCGTTCACTTTTTGCTACCGGGAACTTCGAAGATGTCCGGGTGCTGCGTGATGGTGAAACGTTGGTTGTACAGGTGAAAGAACGCCCGACAATCGCGAGTATTACTTTCTCTGGTAACAAGTCCGTGAAGGACGACATGCTTAAACAGAACCTCGAGGCTTCTAGCGTGCGTGTCGGTGAGTCATTGGACAGAACAACCCTGGCCGATATTGAAAAAGGGCTGGAAGATTTCTATTACAGCGTTGGTAAATACAGTGCCAGCGTGAAAGCCGTTGTTACGCCACTGCCGCGTAACCGTGTTGACCTGAAACTGGTATTCCAGGAAGGCGTTTCCGCCAAAATTCAGCAAATCAACATTGTGGGCAACCATGCGTTTACTACTGACGAGCTCATTTCGCACTTCCAGTTGCGTGATGAGGTACCGTGGTGGAACGTGGTGGGCGATCGTAAATATCAGAAGCAGAAGCTTGCTGGTGATCTCGAAACACTGCGCAGTTACTACCTGGATCGTGGTTATGCACGCTTTAACATCGATTCTACCCAGGTCAGCCTGACGCCTGATAAGAAAAGCATTTACGTTACCATCAACGTGACAGAAGGTGATCAGTATAAGATTGCTGGCGTGACGGTGAGCGGTAATCTGGCAGGGCACTCAGCAGAAATTGAAACGCTGACTAAGCTCAAGCCGGGCGAGCTTTATAACGGCACTAAAGTGACCAAAATGGAAGACGACATCAAGAAATTGTTGGGTCGTTATGGTTACGCCTATCCGCGCGTGCAAACACAACCTGAAATCAATGATGCAGACAAGACCGTTAAACTGCATGTTAACGTTGATTCAGGTAACCGTTACTACGTACGTAAAATTCGCTTTGAAGGTAACGACACCAGTAAAGATTCTGTCCTGCGTCGCGAAATGCGCCAAATGGAAGGAACGTGGCTGGGTAGTGACCTTGTCGACTCAGGCAAAGAACGTCTGAACCGTCTGGGATACTTCGAAACTGTAGATGTCGACACGCAGCGTGTGTCAGGTAGCCCTGACCAGGTTGATGTGGTTTACAAAGTTAAGGAGCGTAATACCGGTAGCTTCAACTTTGGTATCGGTTACGGTACTGAAAGTGGTATCAGCTTCCAGGTGGGTGTCCAGCAGGATAACTGGCTTGGAACGGGTTATTCTGTCGGTATCAACGGGACCAAAAACGATTATCAGACATATGCGGAATTGTCCTTAACCGACCCGTACTTTACAGTTGATGGTGTGAGCCTTGGCGGTCGTGTCTTCTACAACGACTTTAAAGCAGATGACGCGGACCTTTCTGACTACACCAACAAAAGTTATGGTGTGGATGGAACCCTTGGTTTCCCGGTTAATGAAAACAACACGTTGCGTCTTGGTGTAGGTTATGTACACAACGACCTGTCCAACATGCAGCCGCAGGTTGCGATGTGGCGTTACCTGGATTCAATGGGTCAATCAGCGGGTACTACGTCGACTGATAATGGTTTTGCGGCAGATGACTTCACGCTGAACTATGGCTGGACGTATAACAAACTTGACCGTGGTTACTTCCCAACGGAAGGTTCACGTGTGAACCTGAACGGTAAAGTGACCGTACCAGGTTCTGACAACGAGTTCTACAAAGTCACGTTTGATACAGCAAGCTACTTCCCAATTGATGATGATCATACCTGGGTAATGTTAGGCCGTGCTCGTATTGGTTACGGTGATGGCCTGGGCGGCAAAGAAATGCCGTTCTATGAAAACTTCTATGCCGGTGGTTCCAGTACAGTCCGTGGCTTCCAGTCCAACAACATTGGTCCGAAAGCGGTCTATATTGGTGGTCCTGGAAATGATAATTGCGACCAGCCTAACGGGTATTGCTCATCCGACGATGCAGTCGGTGGTAACGCAATGGCTGTGGCAAGTTTAGAACTTATCACGCCAACACCATTCCTGAGCGATAAGTACGCGAACTCAGTTCGTACTTCCTTGTTCATGGACATGGGTACCGTTTGGGATACAAACTGGGATAATGAGAAGTATTCTGCTGATGGGATTCCTGATTACAGTGACCCAAGCAATATTCGTATGTCAGCAGGTATAGCATTGCAATGGATGTCACCATTAGGGCCGTTGGTATTCTCTTATGCCCAACCGTTCAAGAAATATGAAGGTGACAAAGCGGAACAATTCCAGTTTAACATTGGTAAAACCTGGTAATTGTTTTGCGCAAAGGAATGCGAGTAAGCAGTGTCGCGTTGATGCCAGTTCGCTAAATGCAGAACTGGCACTCGCAAAAAGAGTGTCTCAGGACACATACGGGATGGTAAGGAGTTAATTGTGAAAAAGTGGTTATTTGCCGCAGGTCTTGGCCTCGCTATGGCTGCATCAGCCAGTGTTCAAGCAGCTGACAGCATTGCTGTAGTGAACATGGGTAATCTGTTCCAACAGGTTGCACAGAGCACCGGTGTGTCCAAAACTTTGGAAAACGAGTTCAAAGGCCGCGCGAGCGAGTTGCAGAATATGGAAGGCGATCTGCAATCCAAAATGCAAAAGCTGCAACGTGATGGTTCTACCATGAAAGCTGCTGACCGTAGCAAAATGGAAAAAGATCTGATGGCTCAGCGCCAGCAGTTCCAGACCAAAGCTCAAGCTTTTGAACAAGACCGTAACCGTCGTTCTAACGAAGAACGTGGTAAACTGGTTACTCGTATTCAGAGCGCAGTGAAGAAAGTTGCTGACGACAAAGGCTACGACGTAGTTCTGGATACTAACACCGTTGCTTATGCAGGCAGCAGTGTAAAAGACATCACTTCAGATGTTCTGAAACAGGTTAAATAAGTAATGTCTTCAATTCGACTGGCTGATTTAGCCCAGCAGTTGGATGCAGAATTGCACGGTGATGGCGAACTCGTCATCACCGGCGTTGCATCTATGCAAACGGCAAAAGCAGGCCAAATTACATTCATGGTAAACCCTCGTTATCGTGAGCAATTGGCTGTTTGCCAGGCTTCTGCCGTCGTGATGACTGAAGCCGATCTTCCTTTCGCACATAGCGCAGCTTTGGTAGTGAAGAACCCCTACCTGACTTATGCTCGTATGGCGCAAATTCTTGATTCCACGCCGCAACCTGCTCAAAATATCGCGCCAGGCGCGGTGGTTGATGCGACTGCGACGTTGGGTAAAAATGTTGCCATTGGCGCTAATGCGGTTATCGAATCTGGCGTAGTGCTGGGCGATAATGTCGTGATTGGCCCTGGCTGTTTCGTGGGCAAAAACACCAATATTGGTGCTGGCACTCGCCTGTGGGCGAATGTGTCGATCTATCACGAAATCCAGATTGGTGAGCAGTGCCTGGTTCAGTCCGGTACTGTCATTGGTTCTGATGGTTTTGGTTATGCTAACGATCGTGGAAACTGGGTGAAGATCCCCCAGCTTGGCCGAGTGATCATTGGCGATCGTGTTGAAATTGGTGCATGTACAACAATCGACCGTGGTGCACTGGACGACACGATTATTGGCAATGGTGTTATCATCGATAATCAATGCCAGATTGCACATAACGTTGTGATTGGCGACAATACTGCCGTTGCTGGTGGTGTCATCATGGCTGGTAGCCTGAAAATTGGGCGCTACTGTATGATTGGCGGTGCCAGTGTTATCAATGGTCATATGGAAATCTGCGATAAAGTCACCGTGACTGGAATGGGCATGGTAATGCGCCCAATCACAGAACCGGGAGTTTACTCCTCAGGTATTCCACTACAGCCAAACAAAGTGTGGCGTAAAACAGCCGCGTTGGTGATGAATATCGACGAAATCAGCAAGCGCTTGAAATCAGTTGAGAAAAAAATCAATCAACAAGACTAAAAGTCACCCGCCCAAGACGCGTTAGTGCTTACTGATTTGCGGCCTGCTAGCTATCCCGAGATAGCCGCAGGCCGTGTTATTATTGTCATTTGGTACATTTAGACAGGAAGAGTATCTTGACTATCGACACTCATACTCTGCACATCGAAGAGATTTTAGAACTTCTGCCGCACCGTTACCCGTTCTTGCTGGTAGATCGCGTGCTGGATTTTGAAGAAGGCCGTTTTTTACGTGCAGTAAAAAATGTCTCAGTAAACGAGCCGTTTTTCCAGGGCCACTTCCCTGGTAAACCGATTTTCCCAGGTGTTTTGATTCTTGAAGCGATGGCGCAAGCCACCGGTATTCTTGCGTTTAAAAGCGTAGGCAAACTGGAACCTGGTGAGCTTTATTACTTTGCTGGTATTGATGAAGCACGTTTCAAGCGCCCAGTCGTGCCTGGTGACCAGATGGTCATGGAAGTTACTTTCGAGAAAACCCGCCGTGGTCTGACGCGCTTCAAAGGCGTGGCAACTGTTGACGGTAAAATTGTCTGCGAAGCAACTATGATGTGTGCCCGCAGCCGGGAGAGTTAATACGTGATTGATAAATCCGCCTTTATTCATCCATCAGCCATTGTGGAAGAAGGTGCCGTCATCGGTGCTAACGTTCATATTGGTCCGTTTTGTATTGTTGGTCCGCATGTTGAGATCGGTGACGGTACCGTTCTGAAGTCTCATGTTGTGGTAAATGGTCATACGACTATTGGTCGCGATAACGAGATATATCAGTTCGCGTCCATTGGTGAAGTGAACCAGGATCTTAAATATGCTGGTGAACCAACCCGAGTGGAAATTGGCGACCGCAACCGCATTCGCGAAAGCGTAACCATCCATCGTGGAACAGAACAGGGCGGTGGCTTGACGAAGGTGGGTAGCGATAACTTACTGATGATTAACGCCCACGTGGCGCATGATTGTACGGTTGGTAATCGTTGTATCCTCGCGAATAACGCAACACTTGCTGGTCACGTTTGCGTTGATGATTTTGCCATCATCGGCGGCATGACCGCGGTGCACCAGTTCTGTATTATCGGTGCGCACGTGATGGTGGGTGGCTGCTCTGGTGTAGCACAAGATGTTCCACCGTATGTTATTGCGCAGGGCAACCACGCGACACCATTTGGCGTCAATATCGAAGGGCTTAAACGCCGCGGTTTCAGTAGAGAAGCAATCCACGCAGTTCGTAATGCGTATAAAATTCTCTACCGCAGCGGGAAAACCTTCGAAGAAGCTAAGCCTGAGATTGCTCAAATTGCCGAGCAACATCCAGAAGTGAACGCATTCGTTGAATTCTTCGCTCGTTCAACTCGTGGTCTGATTCGCTAAATGAAGCCTGGTCGTCCGCTTACGATTGCCCTGGTCGCCGGAGAAACTTCCGGCGATATTCTTGGTGCAGGTCTGATTCGTGCATTAAAAGCTCGTGTTCCTGATGCTCGCTTCGTGGGTGTCGCTGGGCCATTGATGCAGGCTGAAGGTTGTGAAGCCTGGTATGAAATGGAAGAGTTGGCCGTGATGGGCATTGTTGAAGTGCTGGGTCGCCTGCGTCGATTACTTCATATTCGTGCTGATTTGACTCGCCGTTTCACAGAATTACAGCCAGATGTTTTTGTCGGTATCGATGCGCCTGATTTTAACATCACGCTGGAAGGTAATCTCAAAAAGCAGGGTATTCGTACCATTCATTACGTCAGTCCTTCTGTTTGGGCATGGCGTCAAAAACGTGTTTTCAAAATTGGCAGAGCAACGGATTTAGTGCTCGCATTTCTGCCTTTCGAAAAAGCGTTTTACGATAGATTTAATGTGCCGTGTCGGTTTATCGGTCATACCATGGCGGATGCTATGCCGCTTGATCCTGATAAAAATGCCGCACGCGCGACTTTAGGTATTTCCCCTGAGGCTAAATGCCTGGCACTGTTGCCTGGTAGCCGCGGTGCAGAAGTTGAAATGCTCAGCGCAGATTTTCTCAAAACAGCACTTTTGCTGCGTGAACGTTTTCCGAGTCTGGAAATCGTTGTTCCGCTGGTTAATGCCAAACGTCGTGAACAATTCGAACGAATCAAAGCTGAAGTCGCTCCAGACTTGACGATGCACTTGCTCAATGGGCAAGGGCGCGAAGCGATGGTGGCGAGCGATGCCGCATTGCTGGCATCGGGTACCGCTGCACTGGAGTGCATGTTGGCGAAATGCCCGATGGTGGTTGGTTATCGCATGAAGCCGTTCACTTTCTGGCTTGCGAAGCGCCTGGTTAAAACTGATTACGTTTCATTGCCAAATCTGCTGGCTGGCCGTGAACTGGTTAAAGAGTTATTGCAGGATGAGTGTGAGCCCAATGCGCTTGCGAAGGCGCTGGGCCCGTTGCTTGAAGACGGTGCGCAGAGTCACCAAATGCATGACACCTTCCGCGATCTGCATCAGCAAATTCGTTGTAACGCAGATGAACAGGCCGCAGACGCCGTGCTGGAGCTCGCACAATGATTGAATTTATTTACCCTCATACGCACCTGGTAGCAGGTGTTGATGAAGTGGGTCGTGGCCCACTGGTTGGCGCAGTTGTCACTGCGGCGGTGATTCTTGATCCAGCAAAACCTATTATTGGCCTTGCTGATTCGAAGAAACTCTCTGAAAAACGTCGCAACGCGCTTTACGATGAAATCATCGAAAAAGCGCTGTCCTGGAGTCTTGGCCGAGCTGAACCGGAAGAGATCGACCAGTTAAACATTTTGCATGCCACTATGCTGGCGATGCAGCGTGCAGTTGCTGGCCTCAGTGTGGTGCCTGAATATGTGCTGATCGATGGTAACCGCTGCCCAGCGCTACCAATGCCCTCACTGGCGGTAGTAAAAGGCGACAGCCGGGTTGCAGAAATTAGCGCGGCATCGATAATTGCCAAAGTGACGCGCGATCGTGAAATGACAGAGCTAGACCTCTGTTTTCCGCAATACGGTTTTGCCCAACACAAGGGTTACCCTACCGCTTTTCATCTGGAAAAGTTGGCAGAGCATGGTGCGACTGAACATCATCGTCGTAGTTTTGCTCCGGTCAAACGCGCTCTCGGACTGGCGTCCTGATTTGCGGACGTACGTTACACATCTAAACGGAATGAGAAATGGCTGAACCACGTTTCGTACACCTGCGGGTGCACAGCGACTACTCTATGGTTGATGGCCTGGCAAAAACCGCTCCGCTGGTGAAGAAAGCCGCGGCGATGGGGATGCCGGCGATCGCTATCACCGATTTTACTAACCTTTGCGGGTTGGTGAAATTCTATGGTGCAGCTCATGGCGTAGGGCTTAAGCCGATCATCGGTGCTGATTTTAACGTTGCCAATGAGTTGTTGGGGGATGAGCTTAGCCATCTGACGGTTCTCGCCACCAATAATGACGGTTACCAGAACCTTACCCTGTTGATTTCTAAAGCCTACCAACGTGGTTATGGAGCAGCAGGCCCGATTATTGACCGAACCTGGCTTGCCGAGCTCAACGAAGGGCTGATCCTGCTGTCTGGCGGGCGGATGGGGGATATTGGCAAAAACTTGTTGCGTGGCAATACGGCACAGCTTGATCAGTGCCTGGAATTCTACCAGCAGTATTTTGCCGATCGCTTCTATCTGGAGCTGATTCGAACCGGCCGTCCCGATGAAGAAAGCTATTTACACGCCGCTGTGGCTTTGGCCGATGAGCGTGGTTTGCCGGTGGTGGCGACCAACGACGTCAGGTTTATTGAAGCCACAGATTTTGATGCTCACGAAATTCGTGTCGCGATTCACGACGGCTTTACGCTCGATGACCCGAAACGCCCACGCAATTACTCTTCGCAGCAATACTTGCGCACTGAAGAAGAGATGTGTGAGCTGTTTTCAGATATTCCGGAAGCGCTAGAAAATAGCGTAGAAATTGCCAAACGCTGTAATGTCACCGTGCGCCTGGGTGAGTACTTCTTGCCCCAATTCCCAACCGGTGAAATGTCGACCGAAGATTTCCTGGTGATGAAATCCCGGGAAGGGCTAGAAGATCGTCTGGAATTCTTATTCAAAGATCCTGAAGAGCGGGCAGCAAAACGGCCACCGTATGATGAGCGTCTGGAAATTGAACTCAAAGTTATCAACCAGATGGGGTTTCCTGGGTACTTTCTGATCGTAATGGAATTTATCCAGTGGTCCAAAGATAACGGTGTGCCAGTCGGCCCAGGTCGTGGTTCTGGTGCGGGCTCGCTGGTTGCTTACGCTCTGAAAATCACTGACCTCGATCCGCTTGAATTGGATCTGCTGTTCGAACGCTTCCTGAACCCGGAACGTGTTTCGATGCCTGACTTTGATATCGACTTCTGCATGGAGAAACGCGATCGGGTTATTGATCACGTGGCCGAAATGTATGGGCGTGAGGCGGTATCGCAGATCATTACTTTTGGTACCATGGCGGCAAAAGCGGTTATCCGCGATGTGGGCCGCGTACTGGGTCACCCGTACGGCTTTGTCGATCGTATTTCTAAACTGATCCCGCCAGATCCGGGAATGACGCTTGCCAAAGCGTTTGAGGTCGAGCCACAGCTTCCTGAAATCTACGAGGCTGACGAAGAAGTTAAAGCGCTAATCGATATGGCGCGAAAACTTGAAGGTGTGACGCGAAACGCTGGCAAACACGCCGGTGGTGTTGTCATCGCGCCAACCAAAATTACCGACTTTGCTCCGCTGTATTGCGATGACCAGGGGCAGAACCCGGTCACCCAGTTCGATAAAAATGATGTGGAATATGCGGGTCTGGTGAAGTTCGACTTCCTTGGCTTGCGTACGCTGACCATCATCGACTGGGCGTTGAAGATGATTAACCCGCGTCGGGCAAAGCAAGGTTTAGAGCCGATTGATATCGCCGCTATTCCGCTCGAAGACAAGAAAAGCTTCGACATGCTGCAACGCTCGGAAACCACTGCGGTGTTCCAGCTTGAATCCCGCGGCATGAAAGATTTGATTAAGCGTCTACAGCCTGACTGCTTCGAAGATATGATCGCACTGGTGGCGCTTTTCCGCCCTGGCCCGCTGCAATCAGGCATGGTTGATAACTTTATCGACCGTAAGCACGGGCGTGAAGCTATCTCTTATCCGGATATTCAGTGGCAGCATGAAAGCCTGAAACCGGTGCTGGAACCGACCTACGGCATCATCCTGTATCAAGAACAGGTTATGCAAATTGCGCAGGTTCTGGCGGGTTACTCGCTCGGCGGCGCAGATATGTTGCGTCGTGCGATGGGTAAAAAGAACCCAGCCGAGATGGCGAAGCAGCGTGGTGGCTTTGAAGATGGCGCGAAATCTCGCGGTATTGACGGCGAACTGGCGATCAAAATCTTTGACCTGGTAGAGAAATTCGCCGGTTACGGGTTTAACAAATCTCACTCCGCAGCTTACGCGCTGGTTTCCTACCAGACGCTATGGTTAAAAGCGCACTATCCGGCAGAATTTATGGCCGCAGTAATGACTGCGGATATGGATAACACCGAGAAAATCGTTGGCCTGGTCGACGAATGCTGGCGTATGGGTCTGAAAATTCTGCCACCAGATATTAACTCGGGTCTGTACCATTTCCACGTTAATGACGACGGGGAAATTGTTTACGGCATTGGCGCGATTAAAGGTGTTGGTGAAGGCCCAATTGAAGCGATAATTGAGGCGCGTAACGAAGGCGGTTATTTCCGTGAGTTGTTCGACCTCTGTGCGCGTGCTGACGTTAAAAAACTCAATAAACGTATCCTTGAAAAATTAGTGATGTCCGGGGCCTTTGACCGTCTTGGACCGCATCGGGCCGCACTTATGAATGCGCTGCCCGATGCGCTAAAAGCGGCTGATCAGCACGCTAAAGCGGAAGCTATCGGCCAGGTTGATATGTTCGGTGTACTGGCTGATGAACCAGAGCAGGTTGAACAGTCTTATGCCAGCGTGATGCCGTGGCCTGAGCAAGTGGTACTGGACGGCGAGCGTGAAACGCTGGGCTTGTATCTTACTGGCCACCCCATCACACAGTACCTTAAAGAAATTGAGCGCTATGTCGGTGGCATGCGCCTGAAAGAGATGCACCCGACAGAACGTGGTAAAATGACCACGGCTGCGGGTCTGGTGATTGCTTCGCGGGTGATGGTTACCAAGCGCGGCAATCGCATTGGCATCTGTACTCTGGATGACCGTTCTGGTCGCCTGGAAGTGATGCTATTCACAGATGCGTTAGAAAAGTACCAGCATCTGTTGGAAAAAGACCGTATCCTGATCGTCAGCGGACAGGTCAGCTTTGATGACTTCAGCGGTGGCCTTAAAATGACTGCTCGCGAAGTAATGGACATTGACGAGGCCCGCGAAAAGTATGCGCGTGGGCTTGCTATCTCGCTGACGGACAGGCAAATTGATGACCAGCTTTTGAACCGTCTCCGTCAGTCTCTGGAACCCCATCGTTCGGGGACCATTCCAGTACATCTCTACTATCAGAGAGCGGATGCACGAGCGCGTTTGCGTTTTGGCGCAGCATGGCGTGTATCCCCAAGCGATCGTTTGCTCAATGAGCTTCGCACGCTGATAGGCTCGGAGCAGGTGGAACTGGAGTTTGACTAATACAGGAATATTATGAGTCTGAATTTCCTCGATTTTGAACAGCCGATTGCAGAGCTGGAAGCGAAAATTGATTCCCTGACTGCAGTTAGCCGTCAGGACGAAAAGTTAGATATTAATCTCGACGAAGAAGTGCAGCGTCTGCGTGAAAAAAGCGTAGAACTCACACGTAAAATCTTCGCCGATTTAGGGGCATGGCAGATTGCTCAACTGGCGCGTCATCCGCAGCGCCCGTATACGCTTGATTACCTGCGTCTCGCTTTTGATGAGTTTGATGAGCTTGCGGGTGACCGTGCGTATGCTGACGATAAAGCTATTGTTGGCGGGATTGCGCGCTTAGATGGTCGTCCGGTGATGGTTATTGGCCATCAAAAAGGCCGTGAAACCAAAGAGAAGATTCGCCGTAACTTCGGTATGCCAGCACCTGAGGGGTATCGTAAAGCACTGCGTTTGATGGAAATGGCTGAGCGCTTCAAGATGCCAATCATTACCTTCATCGACACTCCAGGCGCATACCCTGGTGTGGGTGCGGAAGAGCGCGGTCAATCCGAAGCTATCGCTCGCAACTTGCGTGAGATGTCTGGCCTGAAAGTGCCCGTCATCTGTACCGTAATTGGTGAGGGTGGTTCTGGTGGTGCGCTGGCGATTGGTGTGGGCGATAAAGTGAATATGCTGCAGTACAGCACCTATTCCGTAATCTCCCCAGAAGGCTGTGCGTCAATTCTGTGGAAAAGTGCTGATAAAGCCCCTATCGCCGCAGAAGCGATGGGCATCATTGCTCCGCGCCTGAAAGAGCTGAAGCTGATTGATTCCGTCATTCCTGAACCACTGGGCGGTGCGCACCGTAACGTGGAAGTAATGGCAGCATCACTGAAAGCGCAGTTACTGGCTGATTTAGCCGATCTGGACGTGCTGAATACCGAAGAGCTGTTGGCTCGTCGTTATCACCGTCTGATGAGCTACGGCTACGCGTGATAGCATGAAGCATTGCCAGGAAAGGTCAGAAGAAATTCTGGCCTTTTTTATTGCCTGAATCCCAGACTTTAAAAAGCTTTACACCACTGAGCTTGTCCTCAGCCTGATTTCAATAAACTATGCTTACTTAAAGGTTTTTTGCCAGGAGGTAAGCGTTGAATATTATTGCAATCATGGGCCCGCATGGTGTTTTCTACAAAGATGAGCCAATTAAAGAGTTACATAAAGCACTGGAAGTGCAAGGTTTCCGGCTCATTTACCCCACCAACAGCACCGACCTGCTTAAACTCATCGAACATAATCCGCGTATTTGTGGTGTCATTTTTGACTGGGACGAGTACAGCATGGACTTATGCAGCGAAATTAATGCGCTGAATGAATATTTGCCGCTGTATGCGTTTATCAATACGCACTCTTCGCTGGATGTCAGCGTCAACGAAATGCGCATGGCGCTGTGGTTTTTTGAATATGCTCTCAGTGCCGCCGACGACATCGCCCTGCGCATCCGTCAGTACACCAACGAGTATCTGGATAACATCACTCCGCCGTTAACTAAAGCGCTGTTTAACTATGTTAACGAAGGAAAATATACCTTCTGCACACCTGGCCACATGGCGGGCACTGCCTACCAGAAAAGCCCGGTCGGCTGCCTGTTCTACGATTTTTTTGGTGCGAATACTCTCAAGGCAGATGTCTCTATTTCGGTGACAGAACTGGGATCGTTACTGGATCACACAGGGCCGCATCTGGAAGCCGAGGAATACATCGCCCGTACTTTCGGTGCTGAACAGAGCTACATGGTGACTAACGGTACATCGACGTCGAATAAAATCGTTGGTATGTACGCAGCTCCTTCTGGCAGCACGGTGTTGATTGACCGTAATTGTCACAAATCGCTGACGCATTTGTTGATGATGACGGATTTGGTTCCCATCTGGCTCAAGCCGACTCGTAACGCGTTGGGGATTTTAGGCGGTATTCCGAAGCGTGAGTTTATGCGCGCGAGCATCGAAGAAAAGGTGGCGAACACTGAAAATGCGCAGTGGCCAGTTCATGCGGTCATTACCAACTCGACATACGACGGCTTGCTGTATAACACCGAATTTATCAAACAAACCCTGGATGTTCCGTCTATCCACTTTGACTCCGCCTGGGTGCCATACACCAATTTCCATCCGATTTATCAGGGGAAAAGTGGCATGAGCGGCGATCGGGTCGTGGGAAAAGTCATTTACGAAACTCAATCCACACACAAGTTACTGGCAGCGTTCTCACAAGCATCTCTGATTCATATTAAAGGGAATTACGACGAGGAGACTTTCAACGAAGCCTACATGATGCACACCACGACCTCGCCAAGTTATCCGTTGGTGGCGTCGATTGAAACGGCTGCAGCGATGCTGCGTGGTAACCCAGGTAAGCGGTTGATCAACCGTTCAGTAGAACGTGCGTTGCATTTTCGTCGTGAAGTTCAGCGTTTACGTGAAGAGACTGAGGATTGGTTCTTCGATATCTGGCAGCCGGAACACATAGACGAAGCGGCTTGTTGGCCTATTTCACCAGGCGAAGAAGACTGGCACGGCTTCAAAGATGCGGATGCCGACCATATGTACCTCGACCCGATTAAAGTCACCATTCTGACGCCGGGCATGGATGAGTTAGGTACGATGGCCGAGCAGGGGATCCCTGCGGCATTGGTGGCGAAGTTCCTTGATGAGCGTGGTGTGGTGGTTGAAAAAACCGGGCCGTATAACTTGCTCTTCCTGTTCAGTATTGGCATCGACAAAACCAAAGCTTTAAGTTTGCTGCGTGGTTTGACGGAGTTTAAACGCTCTTATGACCTCAATCTGCGGGTGAAAAACATGCTGCCAGATTTGTATGCCGAAGACCCAGATTTTTACCGCAATATGCGTATCCAGGATCTGGCGCAAGGCATTCATAAACTGATTAAGCAGCACAACCTTTCCGATCTGATGCTGCGGGCTTTTGATGTGTTACCGGAAATGAAAATGACACCGCACAAAGCCTATCAACAACAAGTGAAAGGCAACGTTGAAACGGTCGAAATTGAACAACTACTAAACCGTGTCTCGGCTAACATGATCCTGCCGTATCCGCCGGGTGTCCCGGTGGTGATGCCTGGTGAGATGATTACCGATGAAAGCCGCGCCGTGCTCGATTTCTTGCTGATGCTGTGCTCGGTTGGAGAACACTATCCCGGCTTTGAAACCGATATTCACGGCGCTAAATTGGGTGACGATGGCATCTACCGTGTACGAGTCTTAAAAACGGTTTAGGGTCTTGATTTAGCAAGGCGCGATAGTTACCGTGCGGAAAAGATAAAGGAGCACTTATGCTGGGTTTAAAACAAGTTCATCACATCGCGATTATTGCTTCGGACTACCCAATCAGTAAGCATTTTTACTGTGACATTCTCGGCTTCACGCTGCAGGCAGAGGCTTATCGTGAAGAGCGAGATTCATGGAAAGGGGATTTGGCGCTGAACGGGCAATATGTCATTGAGCTGTTCTCGTTTCCTTTTCCGCCTGCAAGGCCAAGCCGCCCGGAAGCTTGTGGGCTGCGCCATTTGGCGTTTAGCGTTGATGACATTGATAGCGCGATTGTTCATCTTGAGAAGCATGGCGTGAAGTGCGAACCCGTGCGTATCGATCCTTTCACGGATAAACGTTTTACTTTCTTTAGTGACCCAGATGGCTTACCGCTGGAGCTTTATCAGCAGTAACACTTGCCTCATATCTCGTTGCCCAGTAACGTGCTGGGCAAATCCTTATTCAAACTACTGATTATGCAACTTCGTCCTCTATTCACATTACTGCATCCGCACCAACAATTGCTGGTGGCGTTTAGTGGCGGGCTGGATTCCACGGTTTTACTGCATCAATTGGTCACACTGCGTGACAGCCAGGCTGCAAATTATAAAATTCGTGCAATGCACATTCATCACGGCTTAAGCCCTTTCGCTGATGATTGGGCTGAGCATTGTCAGAAAGTGTGTTTGCAATGGAACGTGCCATGCGAAGTCAGACGAGTGCAGTTAGCCGACGACGGATTAGGCATTGAAGCTCACGCCCGGGCAGCACGTTATCAGGCGCTGACGGAAGCATTACTTCCTGAAGAGGTGCTACTCACAGCACAACATCTCGACGACCAATGCGAAACGTTTTTGTTGGCCCTAAAGCGTGGAAGTGGCCCTGCGGGATTATCCGCAATGCCAGTGCGCTTGCCTTTGGGCGAGACGGAATTAATCAGGCCGTTGCTCGGGCAAGCGCGTCAGCAGTTGCAAGCATGGGCGGATGAACACCAGCTAACCTGGATAGAAGACGAAAGTAATCAGGACGACAGCTACGACCGTAATTTCTTACGGCTGCGAGTGCTTCCTGAAATCCAACAGCGCTGGCCTCATTTCCCGCAAAGCGTGGCGCGCAGTGCGGAGTTGTGCGCTGAACAAGAACAACTACTTGATGAGTTGCTGGCCGAACAACTCGATGAACTCATTCAGTCTGATGGATCGTTGTTAATTGAGCCTATGCAGCCGTTGAGCGAGGTTCGTCGTGCCGCGCTGTTACGCCGTTGGATTGCCAGACAGAAAGCGGTGATGCCTTCCAGAGCAGCACTTGTGCGTTTATGGGATGAAGTGGCAACCAGCCGTGAGGATGCCAATCCGCGGCTGAAGTTTGGCTGCTATGAAGTCCGTCGTTTTCAGGGCGCGCTGTACTGGTTGCCAATAATCCATGGGTTAGGTGATGAAGTGGTTCGCTGGGCTGCGCCTTTCGAGCCATTAATCTTGCCCGACGGTTTGGGAGTGGTTCAACTTGTGGCAACCGGGCAAGAGATTCGTGCACCGCTGGATAACGAACCGGTGAGTATTCGATTTAAGGCTACCGGGCAGCTCCATATTGTCGGGCGGGATCGTGGCCGTAGCCTGAAAAAAATCTGGCAGGAATTTGGCATTCCGCCATGGCTACGCGAGCGAACACCGCTGTTATATTACGGCGAAAAATTAATTGCCGCTCTGGGCGTTTTTGTCACCCAGGAGGGAAGGGCAACAGAACAATCATGCTGGCATGTCGACTGGCAAAAGGAGAATCAGCAGTGAAGAGAATATTTATTTTGGCCGGTGTGCTGGTGTGCGCTCAGCCTGTATGGGCAAAAGGTGATGCCGCAGCCGGTGAACAGAAAGCCATGATGTGTGTGGCCTGTCATGGCGCAACCGGGAAAGTTTCTGTACCGATGTACCCGAATCTGGCGGGGCAAAACCAGGCGTATCTTGAGCACTCATTGCAAGCGTATAAAAAAGGCGAACGCAGTGGCGGACAAGCGGAAATCATGAAGGCTTACGTCAGTGGTTTGTCTGATGAAGATATTAGCAATCTGGCGGCTTACTACGCGTCCATGAAACCGTAGTAAAAAAAACGGGCAGCCAAGTAAGGCTGCCCGCGCATGCGGATACTTTGCGTATCAGGACTCGCTAACTACGACAGTCCCAATTTCAGGATGGCTGAAACTGGTTATTTTATCGAGACGAACTTCGCGAGTGGCGCCGGCATCATCGACAATCAAATATTCGATGTTCTTACGAGATACCAGGTCACTGGCTTTCGCCTTGAAAACTTCTCCGCTCTTTAATTCCAGCGTCAATAATAAGTGATGCTGGCAGGCGAGCTCGAGATTGTCATAATCATCACAATTGATGGGTTGATAGGCATCATTCATTGACATAATCGCTCACCAGTAAGTTCGCGGCAGCATACGCCGCCTGTTCCCTGATAGATTCTGGTTGTGCTTCGTTGGAAGCCACTTCGTTCAGCACCTTCAAGACGCAACCTAGTGCATCCGGAATGTAACCCAAATCTCCGCTGGCTATTTCCGCATAGCGCTTTCGTACTAATTCACAATACTTTTCCACACGCCCTCCTTTCAGAGTCCCGACCTCAGACTTAATCGTGGGATGCAAGTTAAGCCTACGAAGATAAACTCTGTTTAGCAAGGTGACTATACCACAGTGATGAAAGCGATATCAGCAGCGTAACTCTCTACATCAGTGAATACATAACAGCGTTTTAGCGAGGTTTTCGTTACAATGACTGCCTAATTAGTGTGGAGAAGTGTGATGGCGTTAAAAGCGACAATCTATAAAGCGATGGTGAATGTTGCCGATCTCGATCGAAATCAGTTTCTGGATAGCAACCTGACGCTTGCGCGCCATCCTTCGGAAACTCAAGAACGCATGATGCTGCGTTTGCTGGCGTGGATTAAATATGCCAATGAGCGCCTGCAGTTTTCTCGCGGATTAAGTGCTGAAGACGAGCCTGAAATCTGGCAGCGCAACGATCATATGGGCATCGACTTGTGGATTGAACTCGGTCTGCCGGAAGAAAAACGCCTGAAAAAAGCCTGTAGCCAATCTGCAGAAGTGGCGCTGTTTACTTATAACAGCCGTGCCGCAGAAATCTGGTGGCAGCAGCATCAAAATAAACTCAAGCAATACCAAAACTTGTCTATCTGGTACCTGGATGATGAGCAACTGGCGAAGCTGTGTGAGTTCGGCACGCGCTCAATGAACTTGCAGGCCACGATTCAGGATGGTGCGATTTGGCTGTCTGATGCTGAGAATAATCTCGAAATTCACTTCACGGCCTGGCAGCATCATTGATGATTGTCGTCTCTCGTGCGGTAGCCATACCGGACAACGAAGTCACCATTACGGCTATCCGCGCACAAGGAGCGGGTGGCCAGCATGTGAATAAAACCTCAACGGCAATCCATTTGCGTTTTGACATTCGAGCCTCCAGCCTGCCAGAGTATTATAAAGAACGCTTATTGGCGGCCAGCCATCATCTGATTACGCCTGATGGTGTGGTTGTGATTAAAGCGCAGGAATATCGTAGCCAGGAAATGAATCGTGAAGCGGCGGTGGCAAGGCTCGTTTCCTTGATTCAGGAATTAACCGTTGAGCAGAAAAACCGTCGGGCGACCCGGCCTACACGCGCGTCAAAAGAGCGCCGTCTGGCATCGAAATCACAAAAATCTACGACTAAGTCGCTACGAGGAAAAGTCCGTCGCCCTGAATGACGAACGGCAAAGAAATTGACCAGCAGAAGGAAGAGATGGTGAAAAAAATACTATTGTCAGCTGTGGCTGTGTGCAGTTTGTTCGCTCTTTTTGGCTGTAATAACCGGGCCGAAGTTCAAACGTTGCAGCAGACGCAAGTTGCAGAGCTGCAACCGATGCAGCAAAGCTACCGTGGTGTTTTACCTTGTGCGGATTGCTCAGGAATTGAAACCTCGCTGTTTTTGGAAAAAGATGGCTCGTGGGTCATGAATCAGCGCTACGAGGGCGCGAAAGAGCCAGCGGTATTTGCCTCATATGGCAGTTGGGCGCGTACGGCTGATAAATTAGTGTTGACCGCAAGCGACGGTGAAAAGCTCTACTTCCGTCCTAAAGGTGATAGCCTGGAAATGTTGGATAGGAGTGGCAATCCCATTGAGTCACAGCTCAATTACACGCTACAGCCGATGAAAGACGCTCTGCCTGCGACACCAATGACCATGAAAGGCATGTATAAGTACATGGCTGATGCGGCAATTTTCCAGGATTGTGCGACAGGGAAAACCTTTGACGTTGCCAGCAATGCTGAACTTGAGCGTGGCTATGCGGCCGCACGTGGCGAGGATTTCCAGCCCGTGTTGCTGGTGGTTGAAGCGCACTTTGCCTTACAGGCTTCACCTGATAGCGGCGAATTGAGAAAAACAGTGGTTGCAGACCGGGCCGCTAAGTTCGAGCCGAAGAAAACCTGCCACGACTAATCAAATGAATAAAAAAAGCCCCGCTAAGAAATTAGCGGGGCTTTTTACTGAACACAATTGTTGTTAGCGTTTAATCTGCGCCAGCAGGAAATCAATGATTTCGCTGGTTTTGATCATCTGCTTCTCGCCTTCACGACGGTTTTTGTATTCGACTTCTTCGCTATCAAGGTTACGATCGCCGATAACGACAGTGTGCGGAATACCAATCAGTTCCATGTCCGCAAACATTACGCCTGGGCGTTCTTTGCGGTCATCCATCAGTACTTCAATGCCTTTGGCACGCAGAGTCGAATACAGCTCTTCTGCCAACTCTTTCACACGGAAAGATTTGTGCATATTCATTGGCAGAATAGCAACCTGGAACGGAGCAATCGCATCTGGCCACAGAATGCCACGGTCGTCATAGTTCTGCTCAATGGCAGCTGCTACTACGCGAGTCACACCGATACCGTAGCAACCCATTGTCAGCGTCTGGTTACGACCATCTTCACCCTGAACAGAGGCTTTCATTGCTTCTGAATACTTGGTGCCGAGCTGGAAGATATGACCCACTTCGATACCGCGTTTAATCAGCAGCGTGCCTTTACCGTCCGGGCTTGGGTCGCCTTCAACCACGTTACGGATGTCGGCAACTTCTGGCAGCGCAACATCACGTTCCCAGTTAATACCAACCAGGTGTTTACCGTCGATGTTTGCACCCGCAGCGAAGTCGCTCATCGCCGCAACAGTACGGTCAACAACCACCGGAATAGGCAGATTGACTGGGCCAAGTGAACCAGGGCCTGCTTTAACAACTGCACGAATTTCTTCTTCGGTCGCGAAAGTCAGTGGGCTGGCAACCTGTGGCAGTTTCTCTGCTTTGACTTCGTTCAGTTCGTGATCGCCACGAACCAGCAGAGCAACCAGAGGATAAGCACTCCCTTCGGTGGCTTTGACCATCAAAGTCTTCACTGTTTTTTCAACTGGCAGATTGAACTGCTCAACCAGCTCAGCGATGGTTTTTGCGTTCGGGGTGTCGATCTGCGTCATTTCAACAGTCGGTGCCGCACGGCCGCCAACTGGAGCAACCGCTTCAGCAAATTCGATGTTAGCTGCGTAATCAGACTCGGTTGAGAAGATGACATCATCTTCGCCGCTTTGTGCCAGCACCTGGAATTCGTGAGATGCACTGCCGCCGATAGAACCGGTATCAGCTTCTACTGCGCGGAAATCCAGACCCATACGGCTGAAGATTTTGCTGTAAGCCTGATACATCGCATCGTAAGTTTCCTGCAAGGATTCCTGAGAAGTATGGAAAGAGTAAGCGTCTTTCATCAGGAATTCACGGGAACGCATCACGCCGAAACGTGGGCGAACTTCGTCACGGAACTTAGTCTGAATCTGGAAGAAGTTCAGTGGCAGCTGTTTGTAAGAGCTGAGTTCATTACGAATCAAGTCAGTGATGACTTCTTCGTGAGTTGGGCCGAGGACAAATGGACGATCGCCACGGTCAACAAAACGCAGCAGCTCCGGGCCATACTGCTCCCAACGACCGCTCTCCTGCCACAAATCTGCGGGCTGAACCACGGGCATGCACATCTCGATGGCACCGGCGTTGTTCATCTCTTCACGCACGATGTTTTCGACTTTTTTCAGGACACGCAGACCGGTCGGCAACCAGGTATACAAACCTGAAGCGAGTTTACGGATCATCCCGGCGCGCAGCATCAGTTGATGACTGATGACTTCGGCGTCGGCTGGTGTCTCCTTCAATGTGGAGAGCAGATATTGGCTAGTACGCATGTTGTTACGGTTCCATTTGAACGGCAGATAACTGGCTACCTGAGTAGCCTGATGCAAAATAAGTGTTTTAGTTTACCAGTGTGGCAGGAATGTCAAAAGAGAAGGGCGATAAATTAACGGTTCTCAACGGCAAACACTTCTGAACCTAGCTCGGTAACACGCCAGCGGACGTTAAAATCCAGCAATAAAACGGCGTAGCTTTTACCTGGCTCTTCAGCTTTGCGATAAGCCGGGCGAGGGTCCTGAGCCAGTACCTGACGGATGAAACGCTCAATGTGGGGAAAACGTTTCTCAAGCAGCAATAACTGCTGCTGTACTTCAGGTGTGAAATAAACCGGCATATCGGCTGCGGGGGCGTTTTGCGCGTATCCCGCAATGGCTTCTGGTACAGCTTCAGCAAATGGCAAATAAGGTTTGATATCAACCACCGGTGTGCCATCGACCAAATCGAGACTCCCCAATTGCAAAATGACCTGATCTTTTTGGCAGCGAATGCCTTTCAGTTCAACTAATGACATTCCAATGGGATTTGGTCGGAATGTCGAACGCGTAGCGAAAACACCCATTCGGGCATTGCCACCCAGACGAGGTGGGCGCACCGTGGGCCGCCAGCCGCCTTCCATCGTTTGATGAAAAACAAATAGCAGCCATAAATGACTAAAGCCTTCGAGGCCACGAACCGCATCTGCCACGTTATACGGTGGCAGAAAATGCAACTCGCCACCGCCATCAGCCACTAAACCGGGCTGACGGGGAACGGCAAACTTCTCTTTATAAGGGGAGCGAATAACGCCAATCTGCTCAAAGCTAAACGCTGTCATTTTGCCGATACGTTCAATGCCGAACCTACACAAACGGCCTGCCGGTAGCAACCTGGTGTGCCGCTGGTAACATCACAGCTATGCAATAACACCGCGTTGGCTTTCATTTTTGATGCGTTGACTTGCAAGCGTTTGCGGGCAGTTGGGATATTCGGTGGAGAATCTTGATTGCTCACCTGGCATGAATCGCCGCTGACTTCACCGAGATCACGGAAAGGTTTACCCACTAACTCTTCAGCATTGGTATAGATTTTTACGGGGGCAGGGCGCACGACTTTTGGTTTTGCAGGCTCCTGTTTCGGTGGTGTTGCGGTGCTTTTGATGGGCTCAACAGGGGATCTGCTTAGCATCGTACAGCCGCTCAGCATGACTGCTAATAAACAGATCGGTAAAGCACGCATAATTTTTCCTCAATGAATGATAAAACGCGATTATTGAATCAAGCTATTGCACAAATAACAAGACGGGCTTTCGCCCGCCTTAGTATATTTACGCAAAAATAAAAGAATGGAAACTTACCAGCCTTTTACTGCGCCGCCGTTGAAGACTTTGTTTGCTGCTTCGTAAACTTCGTCAGACTGGTAAGCCTGAACGAATTTCTTCACGTTTTCTGCATCTTTATTGTCTTCGCGGGAAACGATCAGGTTCACGTATGGAGAGTCTTTGTCTTCAACGAAGATACCATCTTTCGCTGGAGTCAGGTCAATCTGGCTTGCGTAAGTGGTGTTGATGATAGCCAGCGCAATCTGAGCATCGTCCAGGGAGCGTGGCAGCTGTGGAGCTTCCAGTTCAACCAGCTTCAGATTTTTAGGGTTTTCAGTTACGTCCAGAACGGTTGGCAGCAGACCCACGCCATCTTTCAGTTTAATCAGACCTTGTTTTTGCAGCAGCAGCAAAGAACGGCCAAGGTTAGTTGGGTCGTTTGGCAGAGCGATTTGCGCGCCAGCTTGCAGTTCATCTACAGATTTGATTTTTTTGGAGTAACCAGCAATCGGGTAAACGAAAGTATTGCCTACACCAACCAGTTTGTAGCCACGGTCTTTGATCTGCTGATCCAGGTATGGTTTGTGTTGGAAAGCGTTAGCATCGATATCGCCCTTGCTCAGTGCTTCGTTAGGCAGAACGTAGTCGTTAAAAGTAACCAGCTCAACATCCAGGCCGTATTTCTCTTTTGCGACTTTCTGCGCAACTTCGGCAACCTGCTGCTCAGCACCAACAATGACGCCTACTTTAATATGGTTTGGATCTTTCTCGTCCTGACCACAACCCACTAGTGCCAGAGAACCAATCAGAGCACCAACTGCCGCAAAGGTTTTAAATTTAAAAGACATATCCTTTCCTTACTATGTGTAAAAAACGATGTTGTGTTGAACGTATTATTTGTGAGTTACAGCTCGGACGATACGATCGCCAGAGAATTGAATTAAATACACTAATACTACCAATAACACTAATACCGTATTCATCACGGTAGCGTTATAACCGATATAACCATACTGATAACCAATCTGACCTAAGCCACCGGCACCAACGGCACCGCCCATCGCGGAATAACCTACGAGAGTAATCAGTGTAATGGTGGCTGCATTTACCAGACCTGGCAGTGCTTCTGGCAGCAGAACTTTGCGGATGATTTGCATTGGAGTTGCACCCATTGCGCGTGAAGCTTCAATCAGACCCGATGGGATTTCTAACAGGGCGTTTTCCACCATACGTGCGATGAACGGTGCTGCACCTACGGTTAATGGAACGATTGCCGCTTGCAGGCCAATTGAAGTGCCGACAATGGTGCGGGTAAACGGAATCATCCATACCAGCAATATAATGAACGGTATAGAACGGAAGATATTCACTAACGCCGAAAGGCTGTTATAAAGCTTGGCGTTCTCGCTGATTTGACCCGGACGTGTAATATAGAGGAGCACACCAACAGGTAGCCCAAGCACGAAGCCAAAGAAGCCAGACACAAAAGTCATTGCCAGCGTCTCATACACTCCTTTAAGGAGTAACCACATCATTGGCTCAGACATAACCCAGCACCTCTACTTTTACATGTTGCTGCTGCAAGTATGCGATCGCAGCGTCCATATCCTGATGTTCTCCATGCAACTCGCACAGCATAATGCCGAACTTCACGCCACCGGCGTAATCCATCTGCGCGCTGATGATATTGCTATTCACATTAAAGCGACGGGCGGTTTCGGAAAGTAACGGCGCATCAACCGATTGGCCGGTAAACTCCAGGCGCAGCAATGGAACGGTATCTCCACTCTTTTCTGTACTTAAGCGTTGCGCGTAATCCTCAGGAATATCCAGATGCAGAGTGGACTGAATAAACTGTTGTGCAAGTGGTGTCTTCGGATGAGAGAACACTTCACTTACCGTATCTTGTTCTATTAATTCACCGTCGCTAATCACCGCGACACAATCACAGATGCGTTTTACAACATCCATTTCATGGGTAATCAATAGAATAGTCAGACCAAGGCGGCGGTTAATATCTTTCAACAGTTCGAGAATGGAACGTGTTGTTGCTGGATCAAGCGCGCTGGTGGCTTCATCGCATAGAAGAACTTTCGGGTTGCTTGCCAGCGCTCGAGCAATCGCAACACGCTGCTTTTGTCCACCAGACAGGTTGGCTGGGTACGCATCGTGCTTTTCGCTCAGACCGACCAAATCGAGTAATTCAGATACGCGGCGTTTGATTTCTTCGCGCGGTGTATTGTCCAACTCTAAAGGCAAAGCGACGTTGCCATACACAGTGCGGGAAGAGAGTAAGTTAAAGTGCTGGAAAATCATGCCAATCTGACGACGTGCTTTGGTTAGCTGGCTTTCAGAAAGAGTCGTCAATTCCTGGCCATCGACCAGAATAGAACCTTGTGTTGGACGCTCAAGCAGGTTCACACAACGGATCAATGTGCTTTTCCCTGCACCAGATGCGCCAATCACGCCATAAATTTGCCCAGCAGGAACATGCAGACTAACGTTATTCAACGCCTGTATGCTGCGGTTACCTTGCTGGAACACTTTGGTGATATTAGAAAGTTTTATCATTAGGTTATTTATTATCGTATGAGTGTAAGCCGTGGCATTTTCTGCTGCCGATAACGGGCGATGACCGTTATCGATATGGATGTTAAGGCATCCAGACGTCTAAATCAATCAGCGAATGATTGTCTGTTCTCGCCCAAATAGTAATTCATGCGATACTACACCAAATCCCCAGTATCAGGAGTTTCCAAGTGGCACAGTCTGTTCCCGCTATTTTTCTCGATCGTGATGGCACCATTAATGTTGATCATGGTTATGTCCATGAAGTTGATCAGTTTGAGTTCATTGATGGTGTGATTGACGCAATGCGTGAGTTAAAAGCAATGGGTTATGCGTTAGTTCTTGTCACTAACCAGTCTGGCATTGCCCGTGGCATGTTTACTGAAGCTGATTTTGAAAATCTGACTGAGTGGATGGACTGGTCCTTAGCTGACCGTGGTGTTGACCTTGATGGTATCTATTATTGCCCACATCACCCTGAGGCAATAGTAGAAGAGTTTCGCCAAACCTGTGATTGTCGTAAACCACAACCGGGGATGCTGCTCTCAGCTCAAGAGTTTCTTCATATAGATATGGCTTCTTCTTATATGGTTGGAGACAAGTTAGAAGACATGCAAGCAGCTTCAGCGGCACAAGTCGGGACAAAAGTATTGGTTCGTACAGGTAAACCGGTCACTGAGCAAAGCGAAGCCGCAGCTGATATTGTTATTAATAGCCTCGCAGACCTACCAAAAGCGATAAAAGCGCGTCAAAAATAGACGTTACGCTCAAAAGTTAAACGGTTGGCAATTATTTTGAAAATAGGGGTTGTCAGCCTCCAGAAAATCCCTATACTGCGCCTCCACTGACACGGCACAACGGCTTACAAACCGGCCCGTCAGCCAGATGA
>NZ_SNVY01000012.1:0-106827 GCF_004361975.1 Buttiauxella sp. JUb87 | reverse complement strand
GATATCGGACAGGCAAGAAAGATGGTCAGGGAGTCGGTGGAAATCTACAACACGCGGCGGCCACATCTGTCGCTAAAATACAAAACGCCCGATGAGGTTCATCGGGCGTTGTAAGGCCGAAAAGTGTCAACCTATAGCAGGACTAGTCACTGTGTAAACAATACCTATCAAGCAGCCAGTTTGGCTACCTGTTCCGCCATCTCATCAAGTAACTGGAAACGGCGACGATATTCCGCGCGTTTCTTACTCGCGATGCTCTCAAGTGTTTTACGTTCTAATTGCTGAGGTAATTGCCAGCGCCAGCTATTCTGTTTCACCCCTTCAATTGATTGCCAGAACTCATCATAGCTGGCGTGGAAATGCCGGCCCTTGCTCAAGCGGTAACGCAACGCGCGGAAAACGTGGCCATTATCGCTGACGCCATAAATCCCCGAAATATTCGTCTGGGCGGCAAATTGCCAAATAAACTCCATGATCACGCGTTTAGGGAACAGACCGTGGCAGGCGCGAGTCGCTTGTTTAATCACGTCGTGAGAAATTTGCTTTCTTGGCCCTTGTAAGCCGCCAATCACCAGATGCCATTGGTCGTTTTCACGAATAACGCTAAAAGTCAGGCTGGCGATCACATTTTCATTGCCATCGCGCAACCAAATGGTGCTTTCACCTTCACGCTCGGCGCTTTTTGCGCAGCAGGCGGAAAGGGTAAACTGGCTGTCATCTTTCCCGCAGAACGTGACCAGTTGGGTTTCGGACACTGAGGTTAATACCGCGGCGAGTTGTCGCGAAGGTAATCCGTCCACGAATTGATAATGGCTGATCACCGCATCCGCTCGCTGATTTGCGTTTAAACCGCGAACTAAATACTGGCGATGAGGCTTGCTGGGCAGGGTGACTTGCGCTTTCAACATTTGTTCAAAATCAGAACGCTGCCCAAGCTTTTCAAGCATGCGACATGTTGGTGTGTAGAACAGCGCTGTGCGCAGCATAAATTTGAAGCGGTAACTACGCTTATGCCAAATCGTGCTCGGGAGCAATTTTCCTGCAATGAGGTCTGAAATGATATTTCTGCGTGGTTTGTGCAGATAGGTATTTAGCAGTGTGTTGTCCGACACGGTAATTATCTCCTGATAGATTTGTACTTATTTTAAGCCCTGTTATCTGGAATGGTTATTACCTGCCGGTTTATATTTTTACTTTCGTTTAGAGAATATTTAGGTTTCCTGTGTTTTTTATAATTACATGAATTTATTGTTATTTTTAGTATTCTAACGATATTATTTCTTCCAGGTAAATTTCTGGTGTTTATTATTTAGTGGCGGTTGTAAATTATATTTTTTCTACGATCTGCTATTTGTTTAATTCCTGTATAACATTGAGTGAGTAGCCTCATGGATATCTCACCCCAAAGAAAAAGCTTTCCTTTAAAGCTTGTCGTGTTACGGATACTCCCCGTAAAATCAGACGCATGAATGATTTTAAATCGGACGCCCCCCTCCAGATGCAGATTTTTGTCGAACGACAACAACGTCACGAACGCCTCTGGCTGCTCGCCTTATTTTCCACCATGCTGGGAATGGCTGTATTGAGTCTGTGCGCCGGAGAGCAGTGGTTTTCCCCGCAACACTGGATGCGTGAAGATGCGCAGCTGTTTATCTGGCAGATTCGCATGCCGCGCACCTTAGCTGTTCTGCTGGTCGGGGCGGCACTTGCGGTATCTGGCACCATCATGCAGGCGCTGTTTGAAAATCCATTGGCTGAGCCTGGGCTACTTGGCGTTTCTAATGGCGCGGGGGTGGCGCTAGTGGCTGCGGTGTTGCTTGGGCAAGGGATGCTACCGAGCTGGGCGTTAGGGATCTGCGCAATATTCGGCGCGTTGGTTATCACGTTTATCTTGCTGCGCTTTGCAAAGCGTCACCTTTCAAACAGCCGCCTGCTGCTTGCTGGCGTGGCGTTGGGAATTATCTGTAGCGCTTTAATGACCTGGGCTATCTATTTCAGTACCAGCCTCGATTTGCGTCAGTTAATGTACTGGATGATGGGCGGCTTTGGTGGCGTGGACTGGCGGCAATGGTGGTTGATGATAACTCTGCCACCCGTGATGCTGTGGTTATGTCGCAACTACGCGCCGTTGAATTTAATGGCTCTTGGCGAAATATCGGCTCGCCAGTTGGGCTTACCCGTCTGGCTTTGGCGAAATATTCTGGTGATTACCACCGGATGGCTGGTGGGGGTGAGTGTCGCGCTGGCAGGAGCTATTGGCTTTATCGGCCTCGTTATCCCTCATATGTTACGGCTCAAAGGGTTAACCGATCATCGGATTTTGCTACCCGCGAGCGCACTAGCCGGTGCCACTGTATTACTCGGTGCTGACATTATTGCGCGTCTGGCACTGGCTTCAGCCGAATTACCTATAGGCGTCGTGACGGCAACGTTAGGCGCACCTGTATTTATCTGGCTATTATTAAAGGCTGGGGAAATAACAATCTAAGAGGTCGTAATGCAAGACATTCTAAACACTGAAGTAACCACCATTGACGGTGAAGCGACAACGCTCGAAAACTGGAAAGGGAAAGTGCTACTGCTGGTGAACGTTGCCTCTAAGTGCGGCCTGACAGTGCAATATGAACAATTAGAAAACCTGCAAAAAGAGCTTGGGCACGAAGGTTTCTCGGTGCTGGGTTTCCCATGCAACCAGTTCCTGGGGCAAGAACCGGGTAGCGAAGAAGAGATCAAAACCTTCTGTAGCATGACCTACGGCGTCACATTCCCCATGTTTAGCAAGCTGGACGTTAATGGTGAAAACCGTCATCCACTGTACAAAAAACTGGTTGCCGCCGCACCGGCTGCCGTTGCACCTGAAGGCAGCGGTTTTCTTGAGCGCATGAGCAGCAAAGGCCGCGCACCGGCCCATGTTGGCGATATTCTCTGGAACTTCGAAAAATTCCTGATTGGCCGCGATGGTCAGGTGATTCAACGTTTTTCACCGGATATGACGCCTGATGACGTCACTATTGTTGATGCTATTAAGTCGGCGCTGGCGAAGTAATGACGTTGTTGCAGCTTAATGATGTCGCGGTGGCGGAGCGGCTTGGGCCCATTTCCGCCGCTGTTCAAACGGGCGAACTGGTCCATCTTGTTGGGCCAAATGGCGCGGGCAAAAGCACGTTGCTGATGCGTGCCGCAGGGCTTAGCTCGGGTGCCGGGAAAATTATGTTTGCCGGGAGCAATCTCAGCGACTGGCAGCCAACGCAACTGGCTCAACAGCGTGCTTATCTTTCTCAGCAACAAATGCCGCCATTTTCGATGCCCGTTTGGCATTATCTGCAACTGCACCAGTCAGTCACCCCCTCCGATTCGGTCATGCTCAAGCTGGTCGAAGATTTGGGGCTGGCGGACAAACTCACACGCAGTGTGAACCAGCTTTCGGGTGGGGAATGGCAACGTGTTCGCTTAGCCGCTGTGGTGTTGCAGATTCATCCAGAAATCAACCCGCAGGGGCGTCTGCTGCTACTGGACGAGCCGATGAACAGTCTGGATGTCGCGCAGCAAACCGCATTGGATAGAATCCTGATGGCACTTTGCGAAGCCGGTATCGGCGTGGTCATGAGCAGTCACGATTTAAATCACAGTTTGCGACATGCGCACACCGTCTGGTTATTACGCTCGGGTAAAATGATTGCACAAGGCAATCGGGATGAAGTGCTCTCGCCGCAACATTTAGCAACAGCTTATAACATGCACTTCCGTCGATTGCAGATAGAAGGGCATAGTATGCTAATAGCCCCATTGTAGGTGATGGTGAATACTTGCACCAAATCATGGGAAAGCGCTAAATTACTGGAAATTTTAAAACGGGTGAGGATTAGCCTGAATGCGTTTATGGATAATTGTTGTGGCATGTCTGGTACTCGCAGGGTGTAGCAGCCATGCGCCTCCACCAAATTCTCGTTTGTCCGATTCAATAACGGTTATTGCCAGGCTCAATGATCAACTCAACGGCTGGCGTGGCACTCCCTATAGCTATGGCGGAATGAGCCGCCGTGGTGTCGACTGCTCCGGCTTTGTTTCGGTGACCTTCCGTGACCGCTTCGAGCTACAGCTGCCGCGTGAAACCCGCCAGCAAGCGAAAATCGGCACGCAAATTGATAAAGACGAATTACTGCCAGGCGATCTGGTTTTCTTTAAAACAGGCGCTGGTGAAAGTGGTCTGCACGTGGGGATTTACGACACGGACAACCAATTCATTCATGCCTCAACCAGCCGTGGTGTGATGCGTTCTTCGCTGGATAACGTTTACTGGCGTAAAAAGTTTTGGCAGGCCCGCCGCATCTAGCGCAATTTTCCCAGTCTTAGGGCCAGTCACTGGCCCTAAACGTGACACTCTTCAGCAATTCCGTGGTTAACCCAGGTACAACCCATAATTTCAGGTAATATTTGGCAGCATCACGCCCCCTCGAAAGGATAGTTTATGGTTACTCTGGAAGATGTTGCCGCAAGTGCAGGTGTGTCCCGGGCGACCGTTTCACGCGTGGTGAATGGCGACAACAAAGTCAAAGCGCAGACAAGAGTTAAAGTCGAAGCGGCGATTGTTGAATTGGGTTATACGCCGAATCCGGCGGCTCGCGCCTTAGCCTCAAGCCAAAGTAATACCTTAGGGCTTGTCACTACTTCCTATCGTGGCGGCTTTTTTGGTGCGCTGATGGACACCGTACAGAGTGAAACTGAGTTGCATGGCAAGCAGCTATTGGTGACGCAAGGGCGCGACACCGCAGAGAAGGAGCTAAACGCTATCCAACGCCTGTTTAATCTGCGTTGCGATGGCCTGGTCCTGCACGTGCGCGCCATCAGCGATGAAACGCTTTATCAATTGGCTGAGCGGGATCACAAATTCATTGTTTTAGACCGTGACGTTCCGGGGCTTGAAGAGCGATGTGTGGTGTTTGATCACCGTGCGGCGAGTGCGCTTGCGACTCAAGTGTTTATTGATGCCGGGCACACCTCGATTGCCTGCCTGCATGGTCCGAGCGGGCGTACATCCAGCCTGCTGCGCAAGCAGGGGTTCATGGATGCCATGTCTAAAGCAAAACTGAAACCTGCTGCGGTATTGGGAGGGGAGTACGACATGCCCTCAGGCTACCAACTTACCTCACAACTGCTTGAAAATATTCAGCCTACGGCACTCTATTGTTGCAATGAAGAACTGGCGATAGGTGCGATGCTTGCCATCACCGAACATGGTCTGAGAATTCCCCAGGATATCTCACTTATTTGTTATGACAGCGGTGAACGAGCGCCGTTTGTTCGCCCGGCATTAACCAGTGTTCATTTTCCAATAACCGAAATGGCGAGCTATGCTATCCGGAAATTATTGGATAAGCATTGTGAGAATCAATCGTTTTCTCCGGAGATAATCCACCGAGGTTCCATTCTCCAAATTCGCTAAAACTGGCGATATTGAGATATCCAGGATAATATCATTATCTTCAAAGAAGATTATGATAAAACATTCAGGGATGAACTTGTCTTTAATTACAATAAAATCAATCCAGTTAACGCTGGATGCTCATCGTGTCACGATGCCATCCACCCCATTACCTAAACGGTTGGCATCATGATTCTGAATCTCGATACACAATATCGTTCGGACTTTTATTTTCAGCCGGTTTACTTACCAGACGGTGAGGTGTTAGGCGTTGAACTAATAGTGAATTTTGTTGGGGTTGATGCTCCGGTACGTATTCCAACAGAATTAGTTGCGCCGGTTATTAAATCGGAACAGCAATTAATATTATTCAACGAGCAAATAGAATTACTTGAAAATTATCAAACGTTCTTTAAGACTCAAAGTATCACTGTCTGGGTGAATATAAACGCGGTAATCGTTGATGCAATTTTGGCCGATGCCGGGTTGATTGCACGTCTGGCACAGCTTTCGTTCCTTGAGTTTGCCATCAATGAGAACTTTCCCGAGCTAAATCGCGGTAATGAAAATGTCCGTTTAAAGTCAATTTCTAAGCATTATCCATTAGCGTTGGATAATTTTGGTGCAGGAATTGCGACCAGTAAACCGATCTTTGATGGGCTATTTAAATGTGTATTTATGGATAAAACATTTATTCATAAACAAATTAAACAACGCTCTTTCGAGCCATTTATGTTAGCCATGCTCGCGCAGCTTTCTCCGTTTTGTCAGACTCTGATAATTACCGGAGTTGATGACGAAGCTGCTCGCCAGAAAGTGCTTTCTCTCGCCGCTTTTGCCATGCAAGGAAATCTCTGGCCGGGAATTGCACCTGCAAAGCTGGAAGAGTGGTTTCACCTGAATTCGCCATCTTTGAACTAATACCCCTGCCAACGTGCCGTGTTTAAATCGTCACACAAGCACTACACTATCGGCAGGAGGTTCCATGACCAATAACCCTGAATTTAACAATAGCTGGCACGACGAACTGCCCGGCTTTTACACGGCGTTAAAACCTACGCCGCTGCATAATGCCCGACTATTTTATTATAACCGTCCGCTTGCCAACGATCTGGGGCTTGATGCCTCACTGTTTGACGAATCTCATTCTGGTATCTGGAGCGGCGAAACGCTGCTGCCGGGTATGCAGCCACTCGCGCAGGTTTATAGCGGGCATCAGTTTGGTGTCTGGGCCGGACAACTGGGTGATGGGCGTGGCATTTTGCTGGGTGAGCAGCAACTGGCTGACGGGCGTAAATTTGACTGGCACCTGAAAGGGGCAGGTTTGACACCTTATTCGCGCATGGGCGATGGCCGCGCAGTATTGCGTTCCACCATCCGCGAATTTCTCGCCAGTGAAGCGATGCACGGGCTGAATATTCCCACCACCCGCGCGCTGAGTATTGTGACCAGCGACACGCCGGTGCAACGTGAAACCACCGAACAAGGTGCGATGCTGATCCGTGTGGCGCAAAGCCATGCACGTTTTGGTCACTTCGAGCACTTTTACTACCGCCGTGAGCCACAGAAAGTCCAGCAACTGGCGGATTACGTGATTGCTCATCACTGGCCACAGCTTGTCGATGAAGCGGATAAATATCAGCTTTGGTTCCGTGATGTGGTCGAGCGTACCGCGCAGATGATTGCGCACTGGCAAACTGTCGGTTTCGCACATGGCGTGATGAATACTGACAATATGTCGATTTTGGGTCTGACGATGGATTACGGCCCGTACGGTTTTCTCGACGATTATCAGCCTGACTTTATCTGCAACCATTCCGATCATCAGGGGCGTTACGCATTTGATAATCAGCCTGCCGTGGGGTTGTGGAACCTGCAACGACTGGCGCAAACCCTGTCACCGTTTATTTCAGTTGAATGGCTGAATGAAATTCTCGACCACTATCAGTTCGCCTTGATGAAAGCGTTTGGTGAGTTAATGCGCGGCAAACTGGGCTTGTTGACGGAACAAACGGCGGATAACGAAATCCTCACCGAGTTGTTCGGCCTGATGGCAAAAGAGGGCAGTGATTACACACGGACCTTCAGGATGTTAAGCCTGACCGAGCAACACTCAGCCAGCTCGCCATTGCGCGATGAGTTTATCGACCGTGAGGGTTTTGATAGCTGGTTTACCCGTTACCGGGCGCGTCTGCAAACCGAGCAGATAAGCGACGAACAGCGCCAGCAGATGATGAAAGCCGCCAATCCGTCCGTAGTGTTACGCAACTGGCTGGCTCAGCGCGCCATTGACGCGGCAGAGCAGGGAGATGTGAGTGTTCTGGCGCAGCTGCATGAAACGTTGCAACAACCGTTTGCCGATCATTCGGGCGATGTCACACAGCGCCCACCGGACTGGGGCAAACGGTTAGAGGTGAGTTGTTCGAGTTAGTGAGTTTTAGTTGATCACTGCTTCAACCAAACCTGTGGCACCGGGTGTTCGGGATGACTGAACACCCGCAAATCTGCCTGATACCAATGCTGTAGCGTCGATTCATCCAGCACTTCCTGCGGCGTGCCATTTGCCACCAGCCTCCCTTCATGCAACAACACAATTCGGTCGGCCCATAGCGCGGCCAGATTCAAATCATGCAGCACCACACAAACCGACAGCGTGCCCATCAGCGATAAACGGCGCAACAAACGCAAAATATGTTGCTGATGATACAAATCCAGCGCGGAAGTGGGTTCATCCAAAAACAGCCAGCCATGAGGTTGCCCGTTATGCCACAACTGCGCCAGTGCGCGGGCGAGTTGCACGCGCTGTTGTTCACCACCGGAAAGCTGGCAGAAATCGCGTCCGGCGAGCGCATCGCAACCCGTCAGTGCCATCACTTCCTGCACCACGCTTTTGGTGTCTTTTTCAGGCCAGGGCGCACGTCCCATGGCAATCACGTCTTCTACCGCCCAGCTAAATGCCATCCCGCTACGCTGGCGCATCACCGCACGTTTACGGGATAACGCCTCACCTGACCATTCCGTTATTGCGCGTCCGGCAAGGCTAATTTCACCGTTTTCAGGGGGTTGAAAACCGGTGAGCACCCGTAACAGCGTGGACTTTCCTGCACCGTTTGGGCCGATTAACGCCACCACTTCACCTGCCGTCAACGTCAGATTAATGTCATCGAGCAATTTTCTTGCGCCCAGGCGCAAGGTGACGTTGTGCGCCTGCAAAAGATTAGCCATCACTTTCCCTCTTTTGGCGGAATATCAACGCTAAAAACCACGGGCCACCCAGCAGGCTGGTCAGCAAACCCACCGGCATTTCCGCAGGCGCGACCAGCGTGCGTGCCAGCGTGTCAGCAACCAGCAGTAACATCGCACCAGCTAGCACTGAACCGGGGATCAACCAGCGATGATCGGCACCGAGCCACATCCGTACCAGATGCGGAACCACCAGGCCGACAAAACCTATCACGCCGCTTACCGCCACTGCCGCGGCGACCAATAGCGCGCTTAAAATCAGTAACTGACGTTGGGTTTTTTTGACATCCACACCCAGGTAATGCGCTTCTTCATCGCCAAGCTGCAACAGGTTGAGTCGTTTGGACAGAAACGAAATCACAATTGCCGCTGGAATAATCAACGAGGCGGTTGCCAGTAACGTGGACCACTGCGCTTGCCCCAGGCTACCCATTCCCCACAGCGAGAGTTGGCGCAATTGAGCATCGTTACTGATCCACGATAAAACGCCGACCGCTGCACCGCACAGGGCATTAATGGCGATGCCCACCAACAGCAGGCGAGACAGGCTATTGTTGCCCTGACGGCTGAGGAAGAAAATCACCAGCGTGACGGCAAGGCTGCCGAGAAACGCCGCCATCATCGGTACATATAATACCAACACCACGGGAAGCGCCAACGGTAAAACCACCGAAAATCCGACCGCCAGTGCCGCGCCACTGCTGATGCCGAGTAAACCCGGATCGGCAAGTGGATTGCGAAACAGCCCCTGCATCACGCAGCCTGAAAGTGCCAGTGCGCCGCCAACCAGCGTGGCAAGCAACACGCGCGGCAGGCGAATATTGAGCCAGATATGGCGCAGCGCTTCATCCTGCGCTTGCCATAACACCGCAATGGAAAGGCGCATGGCACCTAAATTAGCAGCAACCAAAGACAGCGCCAGTAACGCCAAAACCATGGCGAACAGCGCGCGTTGGGGCAGGGGCCGGCGTATCAAGGTAGTTGCTCCGCTTTAGTCCGTAACGCAAGAATCGCATCTGGCGTTTGCAGGCCGAAACCGAGCAGCGCCATATCATCGACGATCAACAACTGGCGAGTTTTGCCTGCGGGCGTTTGTGCGAGGCCGGGCAATTTCCAGACATTATCTTCCCCACCCAGCGTTTTCACGCCATCGGCGGTGATCAGAACCAACTGTGGCTGGCTGGCAATCACACCTTCCTGGGACATCGGCTGATAACGTTTGAAACCCTGCATCGCATTTTGCAAACCGGCGGCATGAATGGCGGCATCTGCCGCAGTTTCTTGCCCAGCGGCCATCGCAGTCATCCCGCCGTGGCTCATGATAAACAGCACTTTTACCGGCAGTGGTTTTTCAGGAATCGACGCCAGTTTGCTGTGCACTTGTTGGCGTAAAGCCGCACCCTGCGTCGTTTTCCCCATCGCCTGAGCGACCGCATCAATTTTCTCATCGATGCCTGCCAGCGAGTTATTCGCTGGAATGGTCACCACTTTGACTTTGCTACTGGCGACTTGCTCCAGTGCCAGCGATGGTTTGGCCTGCGCGCTTGCCAGCACCAGCGTTGGGCGCATGGCCAGAATGCCTTCGGCATTGAGCTGGCGCATGTACCCCACGTCCGGCAGTTTGGTCGCGGCTGCCGGATGCAGACTGGTGCTGTCACGAGCGACCAGTTGGCCACCCGTTCCCAGAGCAAAGGCGATTTCCGTCACATCGCCGCCAATTGTCACTACTCGTTGATTGGCGGCGGCCATTGCCGATAACACAATCGCTGGCAAGGCAAACAGGGCAATTAACCTGCGTTTCATGCAGCCAGCCCTTTGCTTACCAGCGCTTCTAATTGGCTGCGCCATTGTTGCTGCTCTGGCTCACCTTCGGTGCGTTGGCCGTACAGTTGGGCGATTTGCGTGCCGTCGGCGGCAAATAACTCCAGGCTGGTCACGAAACCATCACCACTTGGTTTACGGGTTACCCAGCTTTCCGCAATGGTGTCGCCCAGTAAATGCAACGTGAATTGTGGATTGAAGATGTTAATCCAGTTATCCATCGGCACCACTTTTTCCACCACACCGGTGAAAATCTGCACCGCGCCACGGTTGCCAACAAACACCATGATTTCGTTTTGGTCTTGTTTGGCTTTTGCCAGTAGTTGCGCCAGAGCGTTGTTATCAACCTGGCAGGCCAGATCCTCCGCAACCAGACGGAACGCCTGCTGACGTGTCAGCTGGTGGCGTTTGAGCAAACTAAAGAACTGATGCACATCGTTCATGCTGCGCCATTCGGCTTCCACCTGGCGGCCATCCACCGTCGGCGTCATCACCACTTCTTCTGGTGCCTGCAACTCAAGCGCTGGGTTATCGGCATAGATAAACTTCGCCAGCACATCGCCCCAGGCGCTGAAATCCGTATTGTCGGTGGTGTAAACCTTCAGTAGAGCATCGCCCTGACGGTCAAAGAACTGCACGCTTTGGCGTTCGCCACGGGCGGTTTCTTCACGAACGTGGAAGGCCAACGCCCATTGATTCAGGAACAGGCGCAAATCCAGCGCGCGTGGGTTCAGAACCAGGCCCGCGTGGCCGTGCAGTTGCTGGTTTTCAAAACGCCCGATGTGCTCATGTACTGCATATTCGTTGCGGCAAATGGATTTGATTTCACCGACGCTTTCCAGCGAAGTGAGAATATCGCGGATCTCGCCTTTTAAGCGCCAGGCATCATGCCCGACGCGGGCATGAGTCAGTTCGGCTTCACTGATATTCATCAGTTTTGCGATGTCACGGGCATATTTTTTCGGGTGCTGTTGTTTGAGCTGTAACCAGTTTTCATAATGCTGAGTCATATCGTTTCCTTACCATTGATAACTAACAAAGATTTTGCCGTTACGGCCATCTTGAGGGATCCCCTGCGGCGACCAGTATTCCTTGTCAAAGGCGTTACCCAGCACCAGGGAAGTCGTCAGCCCGCGCAACTGCTGTTGGCCTTTATAGCTGACGTAGAAATCGTTGACGCCGTAACCTGGCTGTTCACTGTATTCACTGCTGACATGCGTTGAACGCGCGGCAAAGGTGCCAATCCAGCCAACTGAGAAGCCGCTTTCGGCTACCGGAACGTCGAGAATGCTGGTTACGGTGTCCGGGTTCAGGCTGGAAATCCACTCGCCAGTATCTTCGTCTTTGCCCTGGGTACGGTTATAGGCGAGATCGAGGTTGAACCAGCTGTTGGTGTATTTCGCGGTCATATCCCAACCCCAGATTTTGGCGTTAGGGACGTTATAGGACATGGTGGTCGCTTTGGCGAAATCGACAGTCGTTGAGATGTAGTCTTCGGCTCGGGTGCCGAAGTAGCTCGCTTTGAACTCCAGCCCGTCGTCAGCCAGCATCAAATCGTCGAAGCGCAAGCCAAAACCAACTTCCTGGGTGGCGTTGGTTTCCGGGCGCAGATTGGGGTTCGGTACCCAATAGTTGGTGTAACGCGAGCCAATCGAGAAATGTTTGGCATCGTTATACATTTCGCCCATGGTTGGAGCGCGGAATGCCTGAGCGTAAGAGCCAAATAGCATCAACCAGTCGGTTGGCGTGATGGAAAGTGCCGCGCGGGACGACCATTTGTCAGCATTGACATCGTCGTAGCCATCGCTGCTGCCGCTGTAATTGTCATAACGCGTACCGGCTAAAATGGACACTGGCAGGTCGCGCAGCGTAATTTCATCCTGCAACCAGCCTGAACCGAAATCGATATTGGCTTGCGGGAAGCCGGTGGTATTACCGCCTGGCTCCTGATCCTGGCGGTAATATTCACCGCCGTAAGTCAGCAAATGTGCGGCGAAGCTGTCAGTAAACAGGCGGCTGCGGTTTTCCAGTTTTGCGCCGCTGGTGGTTTGCTTGCGGAATTCAGCCCCGTCGGTTTGGCCCTGGGCATTGATGCGCGCTTCAGACCAGTAAGCGGTGGCATCGGCATTCAGCCAGTCACTTTGCTCTGGCCCAATGTGATATTTCAACTGCGCATCACGCTGTATTGTTGAGCGATCCACCATCGGGTTGCTCGGATCAGCCGTGGTGACCTGTGGGTTTTTCGGTTCCTGAGCGGCGTTATTGTAGTAACGCAATGAACCGGCCAGAGACTGCGCAGGGTCGATGAACCAGGTGCCTTTGGTCAGGAAGTTATTAATGCTTTCGTCGTTCGGCGCAGTTTCGCCATTGCTTTGGTTGATGTCACCACGGTCGCGGCTTGACCAGGAAACCAGGCCATCAAAGTTATCGGTGCGACCGAAAGCGCTGGCGCCCATTCCGACGCTATGATCGCCGGTTCCACCGGTGCCAAACACACGGTAACCGCTGTTTTGGCCTTCATACAGCAAATCGCTGGCATTCACTGTTTGGTAAGAAATGACGCCGCCCAGTGCGCCGCTGCCATATAACAGAGCCGCAGGGCCACGTACCACTTCGATTCGTTTGATTAACGCAGGATCAAGGAATGTGCTGTTGAGGTGCCCGGTGTCAGTCCCCTGGCGAACTCCGTCAACCAGCATTAATACGCCACGGCGGTCATAACCACGCATGCTTACATCCTGGCCGTTTGTGCGCCCGGAACCGGAAACGGTGATCCCTGGAACTTTACGTAACATATCGGCGGCGGAAGAAGAGGTTTGGCCTTCAGGGGTATCGGCATCAATGATGGTGACCATCATTGGCGCTTCAAAAGTGCTGCGTTCATTACCGGTAGCCACCACCGTCATTTGGTCATCTTTCGCGAAAGTGGGCAGGGCAGTAAATACCGCAACAGTCAGTAATGACAGACGGAAGCCGACTGTGTGTAAAGCAGGCATGCGTAAATCTCCATAGGAAAATTTAAAATCGCTGGCTGCCTTGGGAACACCTGGGTGGCTTGCGTAATTTATGTTTTATAAACCCTAAATAATTCGAGTTGTAGGAAGGCGGCAAGGGAGCTTATCCCCAGGAGCTTACATAAGTAAGTGACTGGGGGAAGTGAGTGCAGCCAACGCGCCTACAGCTTGAAATATGACGGGTTTTATTTGGTCAGGATTAACTTTCCTGCCTGGGTCTGACGTAATTGGTATTGCTGGCCTTCGTGAACAATCACCACGCGTCCGTCAGGGCCGAGTAACAACTTGCTGTCTATCTGGCGGGGAACGGCCGCAGATTGCGGATTCGTAGCAGTGAAGTTTTTTTCCATGTATCACTCGATATACAAATGACAATCAATCCAACAATGATAATCATTATCAATAAACTATGTTTCGCCATCAAGTGTTATTTGTAGGAAATTTGTGAATAGATCAATTTTGAGCGAACGAGAGAGTTTAAAGAAATGTCGGGGGTCGCTAACGCTAGCCCGACCTACAGAAAGGCAGTTGTTGGGTGGATAAGCACAAGCGCCATCCACCAAAATATCAGAAGCGGCTATCTGTCGCGTCAGCCAGCATATCGAGCAGCGTTTTGGTGTCTTCCCAATTCAGGCAAGGGTCGGTAATCGACTGACCATAAACCAATGGTTGCCCGGCAACGATTTTTTGCGTGCCTTCCTGAATGAAACTTTCAGCCATCACACCAGCAATAGCGCGTGAACCGTTACGAATCTGGTTGCAAACGTCTTCACAGACTTCCAGCTGGCGGCGATGCTGTTTTTGGCAGTTGCCGTGGCTGAAGTCGATAACCAATTGCTCTGGTAAATCAAATTCGTGCAGGCTATCGCATGCCGCAGAAATATCCGCTGCGTGGTAGTTTGGCTGTTTGCCACCGCGCATGATGATATGGCCGTACGGGTTGCCACTGGTTTGGTAAATAGTCATCTGGCCGTGTTTATCCGGCGACAGGAACATATGGCTGGCGCGGGCGGCACGAATCGCATCAACCGCAATACGCGTATTACCGTCGGTGCCATTTTTGAAACCAACCGGGCAAGAAAGGGCAGACGCCATTTCACGGTGGATCTGGCTCTCCGTGGTACGCGCACCAATCGCCCCCCAGCTAATCAAATCGGCAATATACTGGCCGATCACCATATCGAGGAATTCAGTTGCCGTTGGAACACCTAACTCGTTGACCTGCAACAGCAAACGGCGCGCCTGCTCAATGCCATGGTTCACGCGATAGCTGCCGTTCAAATCAGGATCGGAAATTAAACCTTTCCAGCCCACTACGGTGCGCGGTTTTTCGAAATAAGTCCGCATCACGATTTCAAGGCGATGCTGATGTTGTTCACGCGCGGCTTGTAAACGGCGGGCGTAATCCATTGCCGCATCCAGGTCATGGATTGAGCAAGGGCCAACTATCACCAGCAGGCGATTATCTTCGCCATTAAGGATTTTTTCGATACGACGACGGGAGGCTGTTACGTTTTGTGCGACTTGTGGGGACACAGCCAAACGCTGTGCCAGTTCCGCAGGTGTAACCAGACTGTCGATGCGCGCAGTGCGCAATTCATCTGTTTTATTCATTGGGTGTCTCAGAAATTTTGTCTTCAGCTCGGCAAAAGTACCGGGAAGTGATGGCAGTCACGATAAACCAATTTATGTTGAATTCAACCGTCAACTGAATCGTGACCACCAGATTGCGTAAAGCCTATCATACAAAATCGCACCCTTGCACTAGTTTGTTAGTACATGCGGCGATTCAACCCCATGATGTCGAGGATTTTGGTTGCCATCTCTTCAACTGAGTAATTAGTACTGTTGAGATAGCGGATTTGGTTCTTACGAAACAGGGCTTCCACTTCTGCCACTTCAAGGCGGCATTGACGCATTGACGCATAGCGGCTGTTTTCACGGCGCTCCTCACGAATAGCCGCGAGGCGTTCGGGATTGATAGTCAGGCCAAACAATTTGTGTTGCAGTGGTTTCAGTACTGCAGGCAATTGGATGTTATCCATATCGTCGGCGATGAACGGATAGTTTGCTGCCCGAATGCCAAACTGCATGGCGAGGTATAAACTGGTTGGCGTTTTCCCGCAGCGTGATACGCCCAGCAAGATAACCTGCGCCTGATCGAGATTGCGCATCGAAATGCCATCATCGTGGGCAAGTGTGTAATCAATGGCCGCAATACGCGCATCATATTTGATTAAATTACCCGGATTCAGACCGTGGGTCCGATGGGCAATAGGCGTCGGTTCAAGTTTCAATTCTTGCTGTAACGGGGCGACCAGCGCCTGCACGATATCCTGACAAAAACCCTCACTTTGCAAAATAATGTCACGAATTTCCGGTAAAACGATGGAATAAAACACCAGCGGACGCACGCCAGATTGCTGGTAAATCGCATTGATTTGTTCTCTCACGGCGTTCGCGCGGCTGACGTTTTCGACAAACGGCAGCGTGATACTGTTAATGGCGACCGGAAACTGTGACATCACCGCATGCCCAAGCACTTCGGCGGTGATAGCGGTACCATCGGAGATATAAAAAACTTGCCTGTCTACTGTGCTATCCATTTTTCAATCCTGTCAGTGGTAACTCTGATAAGTGACGACTTCTGGCTGAAGCATAAATTAAAACTTCCCCTCATGGATCAATCTCAATTCATTTTTAAAACTGAAACGTGGTTTTTATTTTTAATGAAATGAGTGGTTCATTTTTATTATCAGCTTAAACCATTATTAATATAGGGTTTAAATTAAGAATCAATAAGTTATGTGAAAAGTAAATAAATCTTAAAATTTCAAATTTTTATTTTGCTTGATCGATTCACCGGTTTCATTCCTGTGAGTAATTATGCCAATCTAAAAGGGATGTAATGTGTTTCTGGTACCCATTCATATATCACAAAAAGGATTGTTTCGATGTCCAACTCGTCACCGCTGGTGCTTTGGTACAACCAACTTGGCATGAATGATGTAGACAGGGTCGGGGGCAAAAATGCCTCTCTGGGTGAAATGATTACCAACCTTTCAGGTATGGGTGTTTCCGTGCCGAATGGTTTTGCCACCACGGCCGAGGCGTTTAACTTCTTTCTTGACCAAAGTGGCGTGAACCAGCGTATCTATGAACTGCTGGATAAAACGGATATTGACGATGTCACCGAGCTTGCAAAAGCGGGTGCGCAAATCCGCCAATGGATAATCGACACGCCTTTCCAGCCAGAGCTGGAAAAAGCCATTCACGATGCCTACGAACAACTTTCCTCTGACGATGCTGACGCTTCTTTCGCAGTGCGTTCCTCTGCGACAGCCGAAGATATGCCGGATGCGTCGTTTGCCGGACAACAAGAAACTTTCCTCAACGTGCAAGGGTATGACGCGGTGTTGGTTGCCGTAAAACACGTCTTTGCTTCGCTGTTTAATGACCGTGCGATCTCTTACCGCGTGCATCAGGGCTACGACCACCGTGGCGTGGCGCTTTCTGCTGGCGTGCAGCGCATGGTGCGTTCTGACCTCGCGTCCTCGGGCGTGATGTTCTCCATCGATACCGAATCAGGTTTCGACCAGGTGGTATTTATTACCTCCGCTTATGGCCTTGGCGAAATGGTAGTGCAGGGCGCAGTCAACCCGGACGAATTCTACGTTCACAAACCGACTTTGGCGGCGGGGCGTCCTTCGATTGTGCGCCGCAACATGGGCTCGAAAAAAATCCGTATGATTTACGCACCTAGCCAGGAACATGGCAAACAGGTTCGTATTGAAGATGTTCCGCAAGCGTTGTGCGACCAGTTCTCCATCACGGCGGATGAAGTGCAGGAGCTGGCGAAACAAGCGATACAAATTGAGAAACACTATGGCCGTCCGATGGATATCGAATGGGCTAAAGATGGGCACACCGGCAAGCTGTTTATTGTGCAGGCACGTCCAGAAACGGTGCGTTCTCAGGGCCAGGTCATGGAGCGTTATCAGTTACACGCTCAGGGCAAAATTGTCGCTGAAGGGCGCGCCATCGGCCATCGCATCGGCGCGGGTCCGGTCAAAGTGATCCACGATATTAGTGAGATGAACCGTATTCAGCCGGGTGATGTGTTAGTCACCGACATGACCGACCCGGACTGGGAACCGATCATGAAAAAGGCGGCGGCGATTGTCACTAACCGTGGCGGACGTACCTGTCACGCGGCAATCATTGCCCGTGAGCTGGGTATTCCGGCGGTAGTGGGTTGTGGCGACGCGACTGAGCGCATGAGCGAGGGGCAGAACGTCACGGTTTCTTGTGCTGAAGGCGATACCGGCTACGTCTATGCCGAACTGCTGGATTTCAGCGTGAAAAGTTCTACCGTCGACACCATGCCGGATCTGCCGTTGAAAATCATGATGAACGTCGGTAACCCGGATCGTGCCTTTGATTTTGCCTGCTTGCCAAACGAAGGCGTAGGGCTGGCACGTCTGGAGTTCATCATCAACCGTATGATTGGCGTGCATCCGCGTGCATTGCTGGAATTCGACCAGCAAGAGCCTGCATTGCAAAGCGAAATCCGCGAGATGATGAAAGGCTACGACGATCCGGTTGAGTTTTACGTCGGTCGTCTAACTGAAGGGATTGCCACATTGGGCGCGGCATTCTGGCCGAAGCGCGTGATTGTGCGTCTGTCTGATTTCAAATCTAACGAATACGCCAACCTGGTAGGCGGCGAGCGTTATGAGCCGGAAGAAGAAAACCCAATGCTCGGTTTCCGTGGCGCGGGTCGTTATGTATCCGATAGTTTCCGTGAATGCTTCGCGCTGGAATGCGCCGCCATGAAACGCGTGCGTAACGAAATGGGCCTGACGAACGTCGAAGTGATGGTGCCGTTTGTGCGTACCGTCGCGCAGGCTAAAGCCGTGGTGGAAGAACTGGAACGTCAGGGGCTGAAACGCGGTGAGAACGGCCTGAAAATCATCATGATGTGTGAGATCCCATCCAACGCCTTGCTGGCCGATGAGTTCTTGCAATATTTCGATGGTTTCTCGATTGGTTCAAACGACATGACCCAGTTGGCATTGGGGCTGGACCGCGACTCTGGCGTGGTTTCCGAACTGTTTGACGAGCGCAACGACGCGGTAAAAGCACTGCTGTCGATGGCTATCAAAGCGGCGAAGAAACAAGGTAAATACGTCGGTATCTGTGGGCAAGGCCCGTCTGACCATGAAGATTTTGCGGTGTGGTTGATGGAACAGGGGATTGATAGTCTTTCTCTGAATCCGGATACCGTGGTGCAAACCTGGTTGAGTCTGGCAGAAGCGAATAAGTAAAAAAAAGGCTCCTCATTGTTGAGGAGCCTTTAATATTTGTAGGTCGGATAAGTTGTAGGGTGGCTAAGCGCCAGCGTCATCCACCATTGTCGTCGATTATGTCGGGGGCGCTGCGCTTGCCCGACCTACCAATCGTTTATTACAAGGCTTTTGGCGTCATCACGCCAGTGACTTCACTTTCACTCTGGAACTTGCCGACACGCAGGTCGCTCACAATACTGTTCATTCTCTCTTCAGTTAACTTGTAATAACGAATCGAGATAGCGGTAATTAAGTAGAAAATAGCCGGTAACACAGTAAACAGAATCAGTACGCCACGCACGGCCTCGGCTGATTGTTGTTCCACACCCGCCTGATAACCAAACCACGCAAGACCCCAACCGGTTAACGCACCACCAATCGCTACACCCAATTTAATGATGAAGATATTTGCCGCAACGTTCATACCGGTAATACGGCGTTGGGTTTTCCATTCACCATAGTTATTAGCATCGGTAATCATTGACCATTGCAGTGGAGCATTAATACCTTGCAGGATATTAAGCACGATATGCACCAGGAAAGCCGGTATCCAATATTCGGTTGGTAACACCAGGAATAATAACCCGATCACCGCACTGAGCACGTTTACCCATATTGAGGCGCGGATCTTACACATCCAGCTACCCAATTGTTTAGCAAACAGGCTGCCAAATACCGCCGCGATAGTCGTTGCCAGCATAAACATCGAAATAATGCCGCTGCCTTGATGAAGGATATATTGCACGAAATAGACCAGCAGGCTGCCACGAACCACGACACCACACAACATCGCAAGGTTATAAACCGACAGAATACGCCATTGGTCGTTCTTTAATAAGATTTTCACGTCGCGCAGGATATTCAGGTTTTCTTCTTTGACCGGCGTAATACGTTCACGGGTGGTGGCAAAGCACACCAGGAACATCAGGCAGCCAATCACACCGAAGATCCCCATTGCCCACTGCATGCCAACGGCTCTGTCACCCGGCGAAATAAAATCAGCCAGTGGCAGAATCAACGCTGTACCCATCGCACCACCAATTGGCGCAATGGCAAAACGCCAGGATTGCAGGGACAGGTTTTCTTGTGGATCCGACGTAATCGCCGCACCTAAAGAGCAATAAGGAATATTTATTGCGGTATACATTATTGTCATGAATATATAAGCCAGAACGGCGTAAACAATTTTACCGGTCTGCGAGAAATCAGGTGTTGAATAAACCAGCACACAACTGACGGCGAAAGGAACACAAATAATCAATAACCAGGGGCGGAATCTCCCCCAACGGGTTTTGGTCTGGTCGGCAATCGCACCCATGATAGGATCGGTAATAGCATCCAGTACCCGGACGACTAAAAATAATGTCCCCATTACCGCCGGGGGCAAACCATAAATATTGGTATAAAAATAAGCCAGAATGGCGACCGAAGAATCAAACACGATGTGACTTGCCGCATCACCTAGTCCAAAACCCATTTTTTCTTTGTTGGTAATTTTTTCTGTAAGCACCGACATGTATTCACCTTTATTAAGAGCCGGAATATAGACCTCGCGGATAGCACTAGTTATAAATTGTGAATCTGAGCAGGAGTATTGTAATTTTTCATTTGTGTTTTATGTTTCTTATCAAATGTGACGGGGGTATCTCTTATCGCCTCGGCTTCGTCCTGAAAGCCTCATTTTTCTGGCATATTTTTGAATTACGTCACACTTATGGCTAAAAACCAAAAAACGTAATCTTGCGGGTTATTCTGACAATTGTTTGCCTCTTCAGTCATCACTCATATTGATACTTTCGCAAACCGCTGAACTCGAAAGGGGAACACTATGTCTGCCATTTATAAGCAAGCTCATCGCCCGATTCATGAACGTGTCAGCGATCTGCTTTCGCGTATGACTGCCGAAGAAAAATTCGCCCAAATGCACGCGTATTGGCTGATTTTATCCAGCGACGGCCATCACCGTGAACGGACCGATTTAAGCGATGAGTTTGCTGGCGTAACCGAGCAAGCAGCACTTGGCGAGCGTCTGAAACTGGGCGTCGGGCAAATTACCCGCCCGTTAGGCACCCACATTGTCGATGCTAAAGAGGGTGTCCGTGCGGCTAATCGCTTGCAGAAAACCCTGATTGAAGAGACTCGGCTGGGCATTCCGGCCCTGTTTCACGAAGAGTGTTTAGTCGGGGTGCTGTGCAAAGATGCCACGCTGTTCCCGTCATCACTCAACTACGGCTCCACCTGGGATGTTGATCTTATCGAACGTGCGGCGGCAGCGATTGGCGAAGAAGCCCGCTCGACCGGTTGCCATCAGGGACTTGCGCCAGTGCTGGATGTGTCACGCGATGTGCGCTGGGGGCGCACCGAAGAGACATTCGGTGAAGATCCGTGGCTGGTGGGCATGATGGCCACACACTATGTCAAAGGCTTACAGGGCAAAAATCGCGACTTGTTGGCAACGCTAAAACATTACGTCGGCCATTCATTTAGCGAAGGCGCGCGCAACCATGCCCCTGTCCATCTTGGTTTTTGCGAATTAAACGATACCTTCCTGCTGCCGTTCGAAATGGCGGTAAAACTGGCAAATGCGGGCTCGGTGATGCCTGCTTATCACGATATTGATAACCAGCCTGGCCACTCCGATGAATTCTTACTGACCACCGTGTTGCGTGAACAATGGGGCTTTGATGGGCTGATTGTTGCTGATTACGGCGGCGTGAGTTTGCTGCATCAGCATCACGGTATTTCGCACGATGCGGCAGAATCTGCGGCGCTGGCATTTAATGCCGGGCTGGATGTGGAACTACCAAAAGATGACTGCGCGCGCCATCTGGCCCAAGCCGTTGAGCGTGGTTTAATCACCATGGAAAAAGTGGATGAGATTGTCGCTCGCGTGTTGAAAGAGAAATTCCGCCTCGGGTTATTTGAACAGCCTTATCGCGATGAAAGCGGCGTCGTATTGCAAAGTGAATCGACAAAAAATATCGCTCGGGAAGTCGCCACACGCTCCATCACCATGCTAGAAAACGACGGAACGTTACCGCTGAAAGGGCAGCCGCGCGTGGCGGTTATTGGGCCAACGGCCGACGACCCGCTGGCTTTGCTCAGTGGTTATAGCTTCCCGGTGCATTTGATCATCAGCGATATGCTGGAGCAAACTTCACAAGTCGTCACCCCACTGCAAGCACTGCGCGAACAACTGGGTAGCGACAACATCCGTTATGCCAAAGGTTGCCATATTATCGAAAAACGTATGGCTGGCGCGCCTGTTTTCCCCGGTGATAGCGGCGGCAAACCGATGCAGTCTTCTCCGGTTTCAAACGACATTTCATTGATTCCTGATGCGGTGAAAGTCGCCCAACAAAGCGATGTTGTGGTGCTGTGTGTCGGGGATTTATCCGGCTTATTCCAGAGCGGTACAGTGGGCGAAGGTTCAGATACCGACAGCCTGATGTTGCCGGGTGTACAGCAGCAATTGCTGGACCAACTGATTGCCACCGGCAAACCGGTGGTCGTAGTGATGACCGGCGGGCGTCCTTACAATTTAGGCGGCCAGGAAGACAATGTTGCGGCATTACTGATGGCCTGGGCGCCAGGGCAAGAAGGTGGGTACGCCATTGCTGACGTGCTAACAGGGCGCGCAGAACCCGGCGGGCGGCTGGTAGTTTCCATCCCTAAAAGTGCGGGCGCGATGCCGTATTACTACAACCACAAACTCAAAAGCGGCGGCACGCCGTTTGCCTTCCACTTCGGTTCCCGTTATCCGTTTGGTTTTGGTAAAACCTGGACTGAGTTCGACTACAGCCCGCTGCAATTTTCCCGTCACGAGGTGCCGAATGATAATGGTGTGGTGAATGTCAGCGTGACCGTCAGCAACCGTGGGGTGGTGGCAGGCAGCGAAGTGGTGCAGCTTTATGTGCACGATAAAGTGGCGTCGATGGTGCGGCCGGTACAGGAGCTTAAAGCTTTCCAGCGAGTACATCTTGAGCCAGGGGCCAGTGCCAGTCTCACTTTTGATATTCCCACCGATATGCTGAATTTCACCCGTCGCAATGGCGAACGCGTGGTGGAGCCTGGCGAGTTTGAGATTCGTGTTGGCGCATCAAGTGGCGATATTAAAAGCTCGGGAATTGTGCGGGTCACCGGTGACACCCGGGTCATCAACGGGAAGTGGCGAATGGTAAGTCATTGCGAGGTAGAGCATTTTTTCGCGTAAAGATCCTTTTTTCCGAACGAAGCGCGTAAGATTGATGCTTATCCTTGCTGTCGGGATGGCAGCGATAAATTTCTAAGGCTGTTGTCATGAGTGTAAGCACTTCAGAAAGCCATGCTCCTTTTGGCGCGTTATTAGGCCATGCCCCTGGCGGTGTGGCCATTTACTCCTCAAATTACGATTCGCTTGACCCCAACGCCTGGCCGGATGACACGTGGTTCAGACATTATCTGGACCACGAATACATGGGCTATAAGTGGCAGTGTGTCGAGTTCGTGCGCCGCTTTCTTTATATCAATCACGGGATAGTTTTCACCGATGTCAGCATGGCATATGAAATCTTCTCGTTGCGCTATCTGCGCCAGGTCGTCAATGACAATATTCTTCCCCTTCAGGCGTTTGCCAATGGCTGTGAGCGCGCACCAGTCGCCGGTTCATTGCTGGTCTGGCAACAAGGGGGCGAGTTTGACCACACCGGACATGTGGCAGTGATTACTCAGGTTCTGGCCGATAAAGTCAGGATCGCTGAGCAAAACGTCATCCATCATCCACTGCCAGTCGGCCAGCAATGGACCCGTGAACTGGTTTTGGTCAATCAGGATGGGAAATACTTCATTCAGGACACCTTCGATGATACGGAGATCTTAGGCTGGATGATTCAGACGGCGGAGAGTCAATACAGCCTGCCGCAACCGGAAATTCCGGCCCAGTGCCTGGCGATTCATTGTCAGCAAGTCGATGATAAAGGGCAGTTTGCCAGTCACTGGCTGGATGAGCAGGACCCGGTCGAGTTGGCCTATGTTCAGGCCAAAGAAGGGCACATTGTTAATGCCAATCCGTATCGTTACTTTACGCTGTCCCACAGTGCGGAACAGGAACTCATTCGCGCCACCAATGAGCTGCATCTCATGTATCTGCATGCCACCGACAAGGTGCTGAAAGATAATGATCTGTTGGCGTTGTTCGATATTCCGGAAGTGTTATGGCCGCGCCTGAGACTCTCCTGGCAGAATCGTCGCCATCATATGGTGACGGGGCGTCTTGACTTCTGCATGGATGAACGCGGATTAAAAGTGTACGAATACAATGCGGATTCGGCCTCATGCCATACCGAGGCCGGTTTGATTCTGGCGAAATGGGCGCAGCAAGCGGGTGTGACAGAAGGTAGCGATCCTGGTGAGCGTTTGTTTAATGCGCTAACCAATACCTGGAAACATAGCTATGCGCGTCCGTTTGTCCATATCCTGCAAGATAACGACGCGGAAGAGAATTACCATGCGCAGTTTGTTCAACGCTCTCTGGCGAAGGCGGGGTTTGAAAGTAAAATTCTGCATGGCCTGGATCAGCTGCAATGGGATACCACCGGGCAATTGGTTGACGGCGAGCATCGCCAGATTAACTGCGTGTGGAAGACGTGGGCATGGGAAACTGCACTCGACCAGTTGCGCGCTGAGAGTGAAGCCGCCTACGCCGGGCTGCCGATTCGTACCGGGCATTCTCAAGATAGCGTCAGGTTGATTGATGTCTTGTTGCGCCCGGAAGTGATGGTTTTTGAACCGCTATGGACCATTATTCCCAGCAACAAAGCGATACTGCCGGTGCTTTGGTCTTTGTTCCCGAACCACCGCTACCTGCTGAATGCGGATTTCGAAGTCAATAAAGCGCTTGAGCAAAGCGGTTATGCCGTCAAACCGATCGCCGGACGTTGCGGCAATAATATCGGGCTGATTAGTCACCAGGAGCAAGTGCTGGATGAAACCAGCGGCAACTTCTCCGGGCAGAAAAATATCTACCAACAACTCTGGTGCTTGCCTAAAGTGGCTGGTCGTTATGTGCAGTTATGCACGTTTACAACTGGCGGGCATTACGGTGGGGTGTGCGTCCGTTCTGAGAACAGTCTTGTGATAAAAAAAGAGAGCGATATCGATCCGCTGCGCATTCTTGGCGATGAGCACTTTGTTAAATAACACGCAAAAAAAAGCCCATCGTTGAGATGGGCAAAGACTACACACAGCAATTCGTTGTTTCACTCAGGGGATTTCCATGCTTATAAATCAATGCGTTGATTCATAGCCGTGAAGTAATAGTAGGTATATCCCCTGGGAGCGTCACTCGGATTCCTCTCAATAGTTAATGGATAGTTAACGATTAAGATCACATTTCTCGAATCGAAACTCTGTGCGGAAGATAAAAGCGGAGGGATAGATAAGCATTGCTAACCTTTACGCTTGTGTTACTCCCCGATTGAGGGAGCAACACAAGTTTCAATGACGGTTATTCTCGTTCTTCCAGAACTTCAACCACTTCATTGGGGTCGTCTTGCGGGGCTGGTGCTTCATGAATCCACACCGAAATCAGGCGATATGAAACCGCCAGCAGAACCGGCCCGATAAACAAGCCAATCATGCCAAAGGCAATCAAACCGCCAATGACGCCAGAAAGGATCAGGATCATCGGCAAGTCAGCACCCATACGAATCAGCACCGGACGAATAAAGTTATCCATCGTGCCGACCACGCAACTCCACACCAGCAGCACGGTGCCCCAGGTGTTATCACCCGTCCAGTACAGCCAGGCAATGGATGGAATCAGCACCAGCAACGGGCCGATTTGCACCAGGCAACACATCAGCATCACCACGGTTAACAGTGTGGCGTTGGGGATACCGGCAATCGCCAGACCCACGCCGCCCAATATCGACTGAACCAGTGCTGTGACCACCACGCCCAACGCCACTGCGCGAATCGCTTGCCCGGCCAGTAACACGGCGGCATCGCCGCGTTTGCCTGCCAGACGGAACGCAAAATGGCGAATCCCATTGCCCAGCGTTTCACCTTTTGCATACAGCAACACGCTGAACAACAGCATCAGGCCGCAGTGCATCAGGAAGCTGCCAACGTGAATCGCTTGTCCAAGGAACCAGGTCGTGGTGCTGCCAATATAAGGGCGAATTTTTGCCATAATGGCGCTGCCGCCGCTGTCTACCAGCGTATTCCAGCCAGAGTAAAGGCTGTCACCGATCAGCGGAATGCTATGGAGCCAATCAAATTTCGGCAATTCCATATTGCCTTTGGTAGCCCACTCAATAACCGGGCCGCTGTTATCCACCAGGCTATTAACCAGCAGCGCCACCGGAATAACAAACAGCATCAGTAGCAGAAGCGTCATCACCAGTACGGCTAGCGAACGCTTTCCCCACAACAAATGTTGCACTCTGATCATCAACGGCCAGGTCGCAAGAACGATTGTCCCCGCCCAGGCGAAGCCGAGCACAAACGGACGGACAATCCAGATACAGGCGATCATCATCACCGAAATAAACAACACCGACAGCAAGATCTGCAGCAGATCCTTTGGCTGACTGACTTTAACCATAGATAAAATCACCTTAATAACCGATCGCGGGCAAAGTGCCTGCGTTAAAACCGCAAAGCGGTAACGATAATGATGATGTATTTACAGGATTTTTAACAGGAACAAAACAGTCAGGCATGTCCTAAAAAAATGTGTTAAAAAATGGGGACCCCTGATTCTTCAAGCTGTGGATGCGTTAACCGCGTTCATCACTTCGCCTGCAACTCGAATTAATTAGGGTATTAGGATGAATATTAGAATTAATATACGCAAACGATAACTTACAACTCATATGGGTCGACCCAGCAATGATCCCACAAATTTCTCAGGCACCAGGCGTTGTTCAATTGGTGCTCAATTTTTTGCAGGCACTGGAACAACAAGGCTTTACCGGCGATACCGCAACCAGCTACGCTGACCGGCTCACGATGGCAACCGATAACAGTATTTATCAGTTGCTACCGGATGCGGTTTTATTCCCCCGTTCTACGGCTGACGTTGCATTATTGACCCGGCTTGCCTCAGAAGAACGCTTCAAATCCCTGGTCTTTACACCGCGAGGCGGCGGCACTGGCACCAACGGCCAGTCCCTCAATAAAGGCATCGTCGTCGACATGTCGCGCTACATGAATCGCATCATTGAAATCAACCCTGAACAAGGTTGGGTGCGTGTCGAAGCGGGCGTGATAAAAGACCAGCTAAACCAATATCTCAAACCTTACGGTTACTTCTTCGCTCCGGAACTGTCTACCAGCAACCGCGCCACACTTGGCGGGATGATCAATACCGACGCCTCGGGGCAAGGCTCGCTGGTCTACGGGAAAACGTCCGATCACGTGATGGGAGTGCGCGCTGTTTTGCTCAGTGGCGATATTCTTGATACCCACCCGATGTCGACCGCACTTGCGCAAGACCTTGGCCGTGACGACAGCCCGACCGGCAAGATTTATCGCACGGTGCTTGAGCGTTGCCGTGAACAACGCCAGCTGATTATCGACAAATTCCCGAAACTCAACCGTTTCCTGACGGGCTACGATCTACGCCACGTTTTTAACGACGATCTTTCGCAGTTCGACCTGACGCGCATTCTTTGCGGCTCCGAAGGTACGCTGGCGTTTATCACCGAGGCGAAGCTGGACATTACGCCGCTGCCAAAAGTGCGTCGTCTGGTGAACATCAAATATGATTCATTCGATTCCGCGCTGCGCAATGCACCGTTTATGGTGGAAGCACGCGCGCTTTCCGTCGAAACCATCGATTCAAAAGTCCTCAATCTGGCGCGGGAAGATATCGTCTGGCATTCAGTGAATGAATTGATCACCGATGTACCGGGCAAAGAGATGCTCGGCCTGAATATCGTGGAATTTGCTGGCGACGATCTGGAATTAATCGAAGGCCAGGTTGCTGCGCTGTGTGAGCGTCTTGACAGCTTAATTGCCGAAGGTGAGGGGGGCGTTATCGGCTGGCAGGTTTGTACTGAACTGGCTGGTATTGAACGCATCTATAACATGCGTAAAAAAGCCGTCGGCCTGCTGGGGAATGCCAAAGGGCAGGCCAAGCCGATTCCCTTTGCGGAAGATACTTGCGTACCACCGCAGCATTTGGCCGATTACATCACTGAATTCCGCGCATTACTTGATAGCCACCACCTGAGTTACGGTATGTTCGGCCACGTTGATGCTGGCGTTTTGCATGTGCGTCCGGCCCTGGATATGACCGATCCGCATCAGGAAGTGCTGATGAAGCGCATTTCCGACGATGTCGTGGCACTCACCGCCAAATACGGCGGTTTGTTGTGGGGTGAACACGGTAAAGGTTTCCGCGCTGAATACAGCCCGGCGTTCTTTGGCGAAACGTTGTATGAAGAATTACGCCGCATCAAAGCGGTTTTTGACCCGGATAACCGCCTGAATCCAGGTAAAATCTGCCCGCCGTTAGGTGTCGATGACCCGATGATGCAGGTCGATGCGGTAAAACGCGGGACTTTCGATCGGCAAATCCCGATTGCGGTGCGCTCCTCATGGCGTGGCGCGATGGAGTGTAATGGCAACGGTTTGTGCTTTAACTTTGATGTGAATAGCCCAATGTGCCCGTCGATGAAAATCACCAGCAATCGCATTCATTCGCCAAAAGGGCGCGCAACGTTGACGCGCGAATGGCTGCGTTTGTTAGCCGATCGTGGCGTCGACCCGGATGCGTTAGAAAAACAGATGCCGGAAAAACGTGCCAGCCTGCGCACGCTAATCGAGCGCTCGCGTAACTCCTGGCATGCCCGCAAAGGCGAGTACGATTTTTCTCATGAAGTGAAAGAGGCGATGTCCGGTTGCCTGGCGTGTAAAGCGTGTTCTACGCAGTGTCCAATTAAAATCGACGTGCCGGAATTCCGTTCGCGTTTCTTGCAGCTTTATCACACCCGTTACTTGCGCCCAATGCGCGACCATCTGGTGGCGACCGTCGAAAGCTACGCACCACTGATGGCGCGAGCGCCTAAAACCTTCAACTTCTTTATGAGCCAACCGTGGGTGCGCAATCTGTCGGCCAAACACATTGGCATGATTGATTTACCGATGCTCTCCACGCCAACGCTGCAGCAGGAATTGGTCGGGCATGCGTCTGCGAACACCACGCTTGAACAGCTCGAAAGCTACAGCGCACAACAGCGAGCCAAAACGGTGCTGGTGGTTCAGGATCCGTTCACCAGTTATTACGATGCGCAAGTGGTGGCGGATTTTGTGCGTCTGGTGACTAAATTAGGCTACAACCCGGTGGTGCTGCCATTCTCTCCAAATGGTAAAGCGCAGCATATTAAAGGCTTCCTGCAAAAATTTGCCCGCACCGCGCGTAAGACTTCGGAGTTCCTGAACCGCATTGCGAAGTTGGGAATGCCGATGGTTGGCGTCGACCCGGCGCTGGTGCTTTGCTATCGCGACGAATATAAACAAACGCTGGGTGATGAACGTGGTGATTTCCAGGTGCAACTGGTTCACGAATGGCTGCCAGCGGTGCTTGATAACCGCGAAACCACGGCGGTGAGCGGCGAGTCGTGGTATTTGTTCGGCCACTGTACCGAAGTGACGGCACTGCCGACTTCGCCAAACCAGTGGGCGGCTATTTTTGCGCGTCTGGGGGCGAAACTTGAAAATGTCAGCGTCGGTTGTTGTGGCATGGCGGGAACCTACGGGCATGAAGTGAAAAACCATGCCAACTCACTGGGGATTTACGAACTTTCGTGGCATCAGGCAATGCAGCGCCTGCCGCGTCAACGCTGCCTGGCGACCGGCTATTCGTGCCGCAGCCAGGTCAAACGTGTGGAAGGCAATGGTGTTCGCCATCCGCTACAAGCATTACTGGAGATTCTGGGATGATCTGGCGACGTGAAGTGAATCTTGAAGCGCTCAATAAAATGGGCGCTGACAATATGGTGCAGCATGTGGGCATCGTTTTTACCCGCATTGGCGAGAACGAACTGGAGGCCATCATGCCAGTTGACCATCGCACCCGCCAACCGTTTGGTTTGTTACATGGTGGCGCTTCGGTGGTGCTCGCAGAAACGCTCGGCTCGGTGGCAGGATATTTATGCACCGAAGGGGAGCAAAATATTGTTGGGTTAGAAGTTAACGCTAACCATTTGCGCTCAGCACGTGTTGGCATTGTGCGCGGTGTCTGCAAAGCGGTTCATGTTGGGCGTCGCCATCAGGTTTGGCAAATTGAAATCAGCGATGAGCAAGAACGGCTTTGTTGCACTGCCAGATTAACAACTGCTGTGGTCTGATTAATACCAATAATAATGACGGCGAGATATTATCTCGCCGTTTTTTATTTACATTTTGAAATCAATATCGGTGTTTCCTTATTTATTAGGTGATCAACTTCACCTTTCCTCATTAGTTGCCGAAATTTGTTATTCCCTTTTCCAGATTATTGTCAGCATGAAGAAAATTCTTCAGGAGGCGCAATGGAAAAGGAACGCATTATTCAGGAATTTGTTCCTGGAAAACAGGTCACACTGGCGCATCTAATTGCCCACCCCGGTGAAGAACTGGCAAAGAAAATAGGCGTTCCTGGCGCTGAAGCCATTGGCATCATGACCCTTACTCCAGGGGAAACCGCGATGATCGCAGGCGACCTTGCGACGAAAGCTGCAAGTGTACAAATTGGTTTTCTCGACAGATTCAGCGGTGCGCTGGTTGTTTATGGATCAGTAGGTTCGGTAGAAGAAGCGCTACAACAAACCATTGCCGGCCTCAGTAACATCCTCAGCTATACCGTCTGTACGCTGACACGGAGTTAGCCCTATGAAACGCATCGTGTTTGTCGGCGCTGTGGGGGCAGGGAAAACAACGTTGTTTAATGCGTTGCAGGGGAATTATTCGCAGGCGAGGAAAACCCAGGCCGTTGAGTTTAGCGATACCGGAAATATTGATACGCCAGGGGAATTTTTTAGCCACCCCCGTTTGTACGCGGCGTTAATTAATACCCTGACTGATGCCGAATTACTGATATATGTCCACGCCGCAAATGATTCCCAGTGCCGTATTCCTGCGGGATTATTGGATATTTATCCACATCTAAAACGTGTTGCGGTAATAAGCCAAATTGATCTACCCGATGCAAATATTGCGCAAACCGAGGAGCTGTTAATTAATTCAGGTTTTGCGCCACCGATATTTGCGCTGAACAGCCTTGATGCTTCAAGCGTCAGGCAACTTGAGAATTATCTGACTGAAGCATGTGGCCAGGAGGAACCTGTTCAATGAAAAAGCTCATTACGGCGAATGATATTCGTGACGCTCATCACCAAGGCCTGAAGACGATTGCTTATGTCCTCAAAGAATCCATCGTCACCCCTGAAGCGCGTGTGGTTGCTGAGCAATTAGAGATTGCGTTAGTGGAAGACGCGGTTGCTCCGGCACCAGCAGCGGATAGCCCACCACAGCGCTCAGAACGCCAGCGTATTCGTGAAGAAATCATTGCTCAGCTACCGGAAGGCCAGTTCACCGAAAGCCTGGTGGCGCAGCTGATTGCGAAAGTTGAACAAGAGCAGAAAACCCGTTCTGGCATCGGTATGCAGCCAGGTTTTCACTCCATCACCGGCAAAGGCGGCATCAAAGTCATTGACGGCAGTTCGGTGAAATTTGGCCGCTTTGATGGCGCGCAGGAACCGTGTGTCGGGTTAACCGACCTGGTCACCGGTGCCGATGGCAGCAGCATGGCGGCAGGGTTCATGCAGTGGGAAAACGGCTTTTTCCCGTGGACGCTGAATTACGACGAAATCGATATGGTGCTGGAAGGGGAGTTACATATTCGCCACGAAGGGGAAACGCTGATTGGCAAGGCCGGGGATGTGATGTTTATCCCGAAAGGCTCCAGTATTGAATTTGGCACCCCCAGCCACGTTCGTTTTCTGTATGTTGCCTGGCCTGCCAACTGGCAGGAATGCTAAGGCGGGGCGCATATGAGCACCTTCATCACCGAAGATTGGCTACGGGCAAACCACACGCTCAGCGAAGGCAGCGAAATCCGTCTGCCGGTTGACAGCCGCATGACGCCCTCGGCCCGCGAACTGATTGACGCTCGCCATCTGCTGGTGAAATTCCAGGATGACGAGGGTCGCCTGTTTGTTGAAGAGCAAGAACAATTGCAGCCGGTACATGGTTTGACGAGTGAACCCGCCGCACAGGTTGCACATTGTGAGTTGTGCAAGCAACACGTGCAGGAAAAGCCTGACACGTTAACCCACCTGAATGCGCAAGTGATGGTGGCGAAAAATGATCCTCGTCTGGCGTTTCGTGCCAGCCTGGACAGCTCGATTGCTACAGCGGTATGGCTGCAAACAGAGTTCGATAAATCTGCCGCACTGTGGCTTGCGGATATCCGTTCTTTGCTGGGCAATATCATGCGTGCCGATGCACTGGAAATAGCGCTACCCGAGCAGCAAATCGTCGGCTTATCGGCGGATGATTTACACCGTTTATCGCACCAACCACTGAAATACCTTGGGCACGATCATCTGGTTCCCGACGCGGCTCATGGGCGCGATGTGGCACTGCTTAATCTGTTACGCACAAGTATTCGTGAAAGCGAAATCTGTGCAGCGCAGGTGTTTATCGGCGTGGATTACCACGTGCAAAAAGCCGATTTATTGCAGGCGCTTAATCGCCTCTCCAGCGCGGTTTATGTGTTGATGATCTTGTGTCTGAAAAAAGAGTGGCCGGATGCGAAAACACTGCAACGACGTTTAGCCGGAGGCACTCATGCTGCTTGAACGTTGTCGTCGCCAGGCACAAAACCAGCCTAAGCGCGTGGTTTTCCCGGATGCACAAGATGCCCGGGTTATCGAAGCGGCGCACTACTTACAGCATTACGGCCTGGCGCAACCTATTTTACTGGCGAATCCGTTTGCCTTGCGCCATTTCGCTCTGACCGCGGGGTTACCGCTTGACGGGCTACAGATTATTGACCCGGCGATGTCACAGGCCTGGCTGACGCAGTTTCAACAGCAGCTTACGCAGCGTCTCGGCGACAAAACGCCAGATGACGCAGCCGTGCGCTTACGTGACCCGCTGTGGTTTGCGGCGGCGATGGTTCAGGCCGGTAAAGCGGATCTGTGTATCGCCGGGAATATTTCATCGACTGCCGCGGTTTTGCGGGCGGGGCTGAAAGTCATCGGCCTGCAGGCGGGTGTGAAAACGCTGTCATCGCTGTTTCTGATGTTGCCGCCGGAAGGTGAGCGGATGCTGGGTTTTGCAGATTGCAGCGTGGTGCCACAACCCACGGCGGCACAGCTTGCTGATATTGCTATCAGCAGTGCGCAAAGCTGGGAAGCCATTACCGGGCAAACTGCTCGAGTCGCTATGTTGTCGTTTTCGACCAATGGTAGCGCCAGACACCCGTGTGTCGCGACGGTACAGCAGGCGACGGACATGGTGCGTGAACGAGCTCCGGATTTGTGTGTGGACGGTGAACTGCAATTTGACGCGGCATTTGTTCCCCAGGTCGCGGCACAAAAAGCGCCAGAAAGTGAGCTGGCAGGGCAGGCCAACGTATTGGTTTTCCCGTCGCTTGAGGCGGGCAACATCGGCTACAAGATTGCCCAACGCTTAGGAGGGTTCCGCGCGCTAGGTCCATTGATTCAAGGGCTAAATGCACCCCTTCACGATCTTTCTCGTGGTTGCAGTTCGCGGGAAATTGTTGAATTGGTGTTGGTCGCTCAAACCACCCTCACCCCAACCCTCTCCCTCAGGGAGAGGGAGGAAACGGCCTGATCCCCTCTCCTGGGGGAGAGGGTTAGGGTGAGGGCGAACATGAAGGCGAGCAGTGAAACGAAACAAAACAAGACTTTTAACCGAGTGAGAGGAAATAAATCATGGAAGCACTAGGACTGATCGAAACCAGAGGTTTGGTTGCTGTGATTGAAGCATCGGACGCAATGGTCAAAGCGGCTCGCGTCAAACTGGTAGGTGTAAAACAAATCGGCGGTGGGCTGGTAACAGCCATGGTTCGTGGTGATGTGGCGGCCTGTAAAGCCGCGACAGATGCCGGGGCTGCCGCCGCTCAGCGTATTGGTGAACTGGTCTCCGTTCACGTCATTCCACGCCCACATGGTGATTTGGAAGAAGTTTTCCCAATTGGCCTGGGTAGCGACAAAACGATCGACTGATCGTCGGTGACGTCATCCCCGGACGTCACCCTTCTTTAATCTAATTATCTGGCAGCCTCAGGGCGGCACGGGATAGTTGTACCTGAATGTTGTCCGGAGGCGAGCATGAAGCTAGCTATGGTCGTAGGTCAAATCGTTTGCACAGTCCGCCATAGCGAGCTGGCACACGACAAATTACTGATGGTGGAGATGATTAATCGCCAGGGTGAACCGAGCGGCGAATGTGCAATAGCCACTGACAGCATTGGTGCCGGAAACGGTGATTGGGTGTTATTGGTGGGCGGCAGCTCCGCCCGCCGGGCACACCACAGTGAAGCCTCTCCCGTCGACATGTGCGTGATAGGCATTGTCGATGAAGTGGTCATGGATAGAGAAATCATCTTCCATAAATAGTGAGGGTTGAACGACATGGACAGGCAGCAAATTGAACAGGTGGTAAAGGCGGTACTCGCAGGCATGGCGGTGAACACCACAGCAGAATCCACTGCGAAACCCTGCGGTGCGGGTGTTTTTGTCTCACTTGACGACGCGGTTCAGGCGGCTAATGTCGCCCAAAAATCTTTGACCAGCGTAGCGATGCGTCAAAAAGCCGTTGCGGCCATCCGCCTTGCGGGTGAACAACATGCACAACCGCTTGCGGAAATGGCGGTAGCGGAAACCGGAATGGGGCGTGTCGCCGATAAATGCGCCAAGAATATTGCTCAGGCGCGTGGCACACCTGGTGTTGAATGCCTGACTCCGCAAGTGCTGACGGGTGATAACGGCCTGACGCTTATCGAAAATGCGCCGTGGGGGGTTGTCGCCTCGGTGACTCCGTCAACCAACCCTGCCGCCACCATCATTAATAATGCGATCAGCATGATTTCAGCCGGCAATAGCGTGGTGTTTGCTCCACATCCGGCGGCCAAAAAAGTCTCACAGCAAACCATCACCTGGCTTAACGAAGCGATTGTCGCGGCAGGTGGCCCGGCGAATTTACTGGTGACCGTGGTTAATCCTGATATTGAAACCGCGCAACGCTTATTCAAATTCCCTGGCATCGGTTTGCTGGTGGTTACGGGCGGCGAAGCGGTGGTAGAAGCTGCGCGCAAACACACCAATAAACGCCTGATTGCTGCCGGTGCTGGCAACCCGCCAGTGGTGGTGGACGAAACTGCCGACATTTCTCGTGCGGCAAAATCCATCGTGCAGGGCGCATCGTTTGATAACAACATCATCTGCGCAGATGAAAAAGTGCTGATTGTGGTGGCAAGCGTGGCAGATGCGCTGCTCGAAGAAATGCAGCGCCATCACGCCGTGTTACTCAGCAATGCGCAGGCAGAACAACTTCAGCCAGTGTTGCTTAAAAATGTCGATGAGCACGGAAAAGGGCAAGTCAGCCGCGATTGGGTCGGGCGTGATGCGGCGAAAATTGCCGCGGCCATCGGCCTTAACGTGGCACCTGAAACATGCTTGCTGCTGGTCGAAACCACGGCGCGCCATCCGTTTGCCGTCACCGAAATGATGATGCCAGTGCTGCCGATGATTCGCGTGGCAAACGTCAGCGAAGCCATTGCTTTGGCGGTGAAACTGGAAGGCGGTTGCCACCACACCGCCGCGATGCACTCACGCAATATCGAAAATATGAACGCGATGGCCAATGCCATCGACACCAGTATTTTCGTTAAAAATGGCCCTTGCATTGCCGGGCTGGGGCTGGGCGGTGAAGGCTGGACCTCGATGACCATCACCACGCCAACCGGCGAAGGCGTGACGTCGGCCAGAACCTTTGTGCGCCTGCGTCGCTGTGTACTGGTCGATGCTTTCCGCATCGTATAAGGAGCTTGTCATGTCACGTACCGAACAGACCTGGCTCAACGACCGTTTAAGTCATGCTGCTTTGCTGTGCAACGGGCAACCCGATGCTGCGCAACAACCGCTGTGGCTGGGTATCGATCTGGGCACTTGCGATGTGGTGTCACTGGTTGTGGATAGTGACTGCCAGCCAGTTGCGGTCTGCCTGGACTGGGCCGATGTGGTGCGTGACGGCATCGTGTGGGATTTCTTTGGTGCGGTGCAAATCGTGCGCCGTCACCTCGACACGCTGGAACAACAGTTGGGATTTCGTTTTACCCATGCTGCGACCTCATTTCCACCAGGCACCGATCCGCGCATTTCCGTCAATGTGCTGGAATCCGCCGGGCTGGAAGTCAGCCGTGTGCTGGATGAACCGACAGCCGTCGCCGATATGCTGCAACTCGACAAAGCCGCCGTGGTGGATATTGGCGGTGGCACCACGGGCATTGCGGTGGTGGCGCAAGGGCAAGTGATTTACTCCGGCGACGAAGCGACCGGTGGGCACCACATTTCCCTGACGCTGGCCGGTAATCGGCGCATCGCGCTGGAAGAAGCGGAACAGATGAAGCGCGGCAGCGATGCGACTCTCTGGCCGGTGGTTCGCCCGGTATACGAAAAAATGGCCGATATCGTGGCGCGCCACATTGAAGGTTACGACATTGAACACCTCTGGCTGGCGGGCGGTTCCTGTATGCAGCCCGGTGTGGAAGGGTTGTTCCAACAGTCTTTCCCTGGTGTCACGGTGCGGCTACCGCCACATTCAATATTCATGACCCCACTCGCCATCGCGGTTTGTGGCATGACAGAAGTGGAGGGTGCTCATGCGCAGTGAAGAAATGCAGTCCGCGCTGTATCAGGCGCTGGACATGATGAATGCCCGCAACGTGCGCGAGTTTTCTGTTCCCCCCGCCACGTTTATGGGGCCGGGTGCGGTGGCTCGTTGTGGCGAAGCATTACGCGAGCGTGGCATTAACCGCCCTTTGTTGATGGTCGATGGCATGTTGCATGGTGCCGGAATGACCGAAGTGCTGGAGCGCAATCTCAGGCACAGCGGCATTGATTACGAAGTCTGGCCTTGCCCGCCGGGTGAACCTGTCGACCGCGACATTGGTGCCGCCGTTGAGCAAATCGCCCGTTGCCAGTGCGATGGCATTATCGCCCTCGGTGGCGGCTCCGTTCTGGATGCCGCCAAAGTGGTCGCGGTGATTGCCACCAATCCTGACTTAGCCCTCGACAATCTTGTGGCAGGAACGCGTCTGAATCGCCGCTTGCCGTTTATTGCTATCCCGACGACTTCAGGTACCGGTTCGGAAGCCACTAATGTCGCGGTGATTATTGCGGCACAAACGCACCGTAAACAGGTGCTGGTTCACGCCATGCTGATACCCGACCTGGCGATTATTGATGCCTGCCTGACGTTAGGTGTCCCGGCTCATATCACCGCCGCCACCGGAATCGACGCATTAACGCACGCGATTGAAGCCTACGTGGCAAGCAATGGCACACCGCTCACTCGAGGACTTGCTTATCGCGCCATTAGTAGCATCGGCCAGGCTTTACCGCTGGCGGTTGGGCAAGGGCATGATTTAGCCGCACGTGAAGCGATGATGCTGGCCTCTTACATGGCGGGCATGGCGTTTTCCAACGCGGGACTAGGTTTATGCCACGCCAGTGCGCATCAGATTGGCGCGGCGTATGGCATCCCCCATGGCAAAGCTAACGCCATCATGTTGCCCGCCGTGATGAAATTTAACCAACTGGTATGCAAAAGCACCTACGGAGAAATTGGCCACGCGCTGACAGGGAAATCTTGCGCGGCCAGCGAGACTATCGCCTGCGTTGAACACCTCATTAACGAACTAGGACTTGGATGCGGATTACGTGCAGCAGGAGGCTGCGAAACTGACTTTGCCAACTTCGCTCGTGCGGCATTGAGCGACATCTGTATTACCACCAATCCACGCACTGTGACGGAAGCCCAGATTATTGAGCTGTATCAGGACGCCTGAACGGACATGACACCCGCCTGCCAGCAGGCGATGAAGGAGAAGGGATATGGGAATTAACGACATTATCATGTACATCATGATGATTTTTATGCTAATTGCCGCCGTTGACCGGGTATTCACCCAGTTTGGCGGTTCAGAAAAAATCCTCGGTTTTATTGGGCTAGGCAAACTCGGGAAAAGTATTTCCGGTTCCGGTGGCCAGTTCGAAGAAGGTTTTATGGCAATGGGTGCGCTGGGGCTGGCAATGGTCGGGATGACAGCGCTGGCACCGGTTCTGGCTTACTTGCTTGGCCCGGTGATTATCCCGGTCTATGAAATGCTTGGCGCCAACCCGTCGATGTTTGCCGGAACCTTGCTGGCTTGCGATATGGGTGGTTTCTTCCTTGCTAAAGAACTTGCTGGTGGGGATGTCGCCGCCTGGATGTATTCGGGGCTTATTCTAGGCTCAATGATGGGGCCAACCATTGTGTTCTCGATTCCGGTGGCGTTGGGCATTATCGAGCCTTCCGACCGGCGTTATCTCGCATTGGGCGTGCTGGCAGGGATTGTCACTATTCCTATCGGTTGTATTGCCGGTGGGCTGGTGGCGATGTATTCCGGTGTTGAAGTGAACGGGCAACCGATTGAATTCACCATGAGCTTGATTCTACTCAATATGATCCCGGTGATAATCGTCGCAGTGCTGGTGGCGCTGGGGCTGAAGTTCATCCCGGAAAAAATGATCAACGGTTTCCAGATTTTCGCCAAAATTCTGGTCGCCCTTATCACCATTGGCCTGGCGGCCGCAGTGGTGAAATTCCTTGTCGGCTGGACCATCATTCCAGGGCTTGATCCTATCTTCATGAGCGAGGGTGACAAACCTGGCGAAGTGATGCGCGCCATCGAAGTGATTGGCTCGATCTCTTGCGTGTTGCTGGGCGCTTACCCGATGGTTCTGCTGCTGACTCGTTGGTTTGAAAAACCGCTGATGAGTGTCGGCAATCTGCTGAAAATCAATAATATTGCGGCGGGCGGCATGGTGGCGACACTGGCCAATAACATCCCTATGTACGGCATGATGAAGAACATGGATGCGCGCGGCAAAGTCATCAACTGCGCGTTTGCGGTGTCGGCGGCTTTCGCGCTCGGTGACCATCTGGGCTTCGCGGCAGCCAACATGGCACCGATGATCTTCCCAATGATCGTCGGCAAATTGGTGGGTGGCGTGACGGCGATTGGCGTTGCCATGATGCTGGTACCGAAAGAAGAAAATACTCCGGCTGCGGTGGAATCAGCGGAGGCGCAATCGTGAAAATCCGCGAACTCCTGAGCGTTGGCATTGATGTTGGTACCACCACTACGCAGGTGATTTTCTCCTGCCTGGCGTTGGTCAACCGGGCTGCGATTTCGCAGGTGCCACGCTATGAGTTCGTGAAACGTGAAATCACCTGGCAAAGCCCGGTGTTTTTCACCCCGGTTGATGTCGATGGGCATCTGCGCGAAGCCGAGCTGTTAACGCTTATCCTCGCGCAGTATCAGGCCGCAGGTATTGCACCTGAAGCGATTGATTCCGGCGCCATTATTATTACCGGCGAAACCGCCAAAACCCGTAATGCACGGCCTGCCGTGCTTGCGCTCGCACAACAGCTTGGCGATTTTGTCGTCGCTACCGCAGGTCCGCATCTTGAGTCGGTGATTGCCGGTTACGGTTCTGGTGCGCAGGCACTCTCACAACGCCAGCTAAACCGGGTGATGAATATCGACATCGGTGGTGGCACCGCCAACTACGTGCTGTTCGAAGGTGGCAAGGTGGTGGCGTCAGCCTGCCTGAATGTCGGCGGGCGGCTGTTTGAAACCGATACCCACGGCAACGTCACTTTTATCCATCAGCCAGGCAAGTGGATTGCTGACGAGCTATTCGGCGAAGGCCAACACTCGCTGACAACCGCACAGCTTGAAGCCGTTGCCGACCGCATGGCGCAACTGCTTTTTGAAGTGATAACCGGCGATATTTCACCGCTGGCGCAGCGTTTATTAATGACCGATACGCTGTCTGGCGGGAAAGCTGCGGACGTGATTACGCTGTCTGGCGGAGTGGGGGAATGCTATCGCCAGCCGCCAGCCAACCCCTTTGAATTCGGTGATATTGGGCCGCTGCTGGCACAGGCGATTCATCGCCACAGCGGGTTTTCCACACTCCCGGTGCAAGTTCCTGAGCAAACCGTGCGAGCCACCGTCATTGGTGCCGGTGCGCATACGCTTTCGCTTTCCGGAAGCACCATCTGGCTTGATGAGCTGACCCTACCGCTGCGCAACATTCCGGTTGTTCATCCTATCGGCCACGACGACCTGGCTTTGAGCTGGCAACAGGCTTTGGCGCTGATGGATCTCAACGCGACACAAGACTGTTACGCCCTGGCGGTGCCGTCTGAATTACCAACCTGTTATGCAACCGTACAGCAAGTGATTGATGCACTGAATATTTTCAACCAGCGTTTTCCCTGTTCACAGCCGCTGATTGTGGTAGCGGAGCAGGATCTGGGCAAAGCGTTGGGAATGCTGCTTTATCCGCAAATGAAGCAGCGCAAAGTTGCGGTGATCGACGAAGTGGTCACCCGTACTGGCGATTATATCGATATTGGTTTGCCACTGTTTGACGGGGCTGTCGTTCCGGTAACCATTAAATCGCTCGCCTTTCCTTCCTGAGGGATCGACACAATGAAATTAAAAACCACGTTGTTTGGGCAAGTTTATCAGTTCAAGGATGTTAAAGAAGTGCTGGCGAAAGCCAACGAACTGCGTTCCGGTGATGTGCTGGCAGGCGTTGCCGCACAGAGTTCGCAGGAGCGTGTGGCGGCAAAACAGGTGTTGTCTGAGATGACGGTGGCGGATATCCGCATGAACCCGGTTATCGCTTACGAAGACGACTGCGTGACGCGCATTATTCAGGATGACATCAACGAAACTTCCTATGCCCGGATTAAAAACTGGAGCATTAGCGAGCTGCGTGAATACATCCTTAGCGATGAAACCAGCGTTGATGACATTGCGTTCTTGCGCAAAGGCATCAGTTCTGAAGTGGTGGCAGCGGTGGCAAAAATCTGCTCGAACGCAGATTTAGTCTATGGCGGCAAAAAAATGCCGGTCATCAAAAAAGCCAACACTACCATTGGCTTACCCGGTACGTTCAGCGCACGCCTGCAACCGAACGATACCCGCGATGATGTGCGCAGCATTGAGGCACAAATTTACGAAGGGCTGTGTTTCGGTGTGGGCGATGCGGTTATTGGCGTTAACCCGGTGACGGATGATGTTGGCAACTTAACCCGCGTGCTCGACACCATTTACAGCGTTATCGACAAGTACTCCATTCCGACCCAAGGCTGCGTACTGGCGCACGTCACCACACAAATTGAGGCGATTAAACGCGGCGCACCTGGCGGGCTTATCTTCCAGAGTATTTGTGGCAGCGAGAAGGGGCTGAAGGAATTTGGCGTCGAGCTTGCCATGCTGGACGAAGCGCGCGCGGTAGGTGCGGAGTTCAACCGTATTGCCGGAGAAAACTGCCTGTACTTCGAAACCGGGCAGGGGTCGGCATTGTCTGCCGGAGCCAACTTTGGTGCAGACCAGGTGACGATGGAAGCGCGAAATTACGGTCTGGCGCGCCATTACGATCCGTTTATCGTCAACACCGTTGTCGGCTTTATTGGGCCGGAATATCTCTATAACGACAGGCAGATTATCCGCGCCGGTCTGGAAGACCACTTTATGGGCAAGCTCAGCGGCATCTCAATGGGCTGTGACTGCTGCTACACCAACCACGCGGATGCGGACCAAAACCTCAATGAAAACCTGATGATCTTGCTGGCGACCGCCGGGTGTAACTACATCATGGGCATGCCGCTTGGTGATGACATCATGCTGAATTATCAAACTACGGCCTTCCACGATACCGCCACTGTGCGTCAGTTGTTGAACCTGCGGCCTTCGCCGGAGTTTGAGGCATGGCTGGAAACCATGGGGTTGATGGCAAATGGCCGTTTAACTTCACGGGCGGGCGACCCGTCGTTGTTCTTCTGAAATCATCAGGGAAATCATCATGGATCAAAAACAGATTGAAGAAATTGTACGCAGCATTCTGGCAAATATGGATACACCGGAAAATGCAGTACCGCCTGTGCAGGCCGCTTCCCCAACCACGCCTGCCGCAACGACTACGGCTGAAGAAAGCTGTAGCGTCGATTTAGGTTCTGTTGAGGCGAAAATGTGGATTGGTGTGCAGAACCCGCATCGCGCAGATGTGCTGGAAGAATTGCGCCATAGCACGGTTGCCCGTGTGTGTACGGGGCGTGCTGGCCCGCGTCCGCGTACTCAGGCGTTGCTACGTTTCCTGGCCGACCATTCCCGTTCCAAGGATACCGTTCTCAAAGAAGTGCCAGCCGAATGGGTGCAGCAACAGGGTTTGCTGGAGCTGCAATCAGAAATCAGCGACAAAAACCTATACCTGACCCGCCCGGATTTAGGTCGCCGTCTGAGTGCTAATGCTATCGAATTGCTGCGCACCAGCTGTAAGCAAAACCCGGATGTTCAGGTGGTTATCTCCGACGGGCTTTCAACCGACGCGATAACCGCCAACTACGGCGAGATTTTACCGCCACTGCTACAGGGGCTGGAACAGTCTGGTCTGCATGTCGGCACGCCTTTCTTCGTGCGTTACGGGCGCGTGAAGATAGAAGACCAAATCGGCGAGCTGTTAGGTGCGAAAGTGGTGATTTTACTGGTCGGCGAACGACCAGGGCTTGGGCAATCTGAAAGCTTGTCTTGCTACGCCGTGTATTCACCAAAAACAGCCACCACGGTTGAAGCCGACCGTACCTGCATTTCCAACATTCACCGGGGTGGTACACCGCCAGTAGAAGCGGCTGCCGTCATTGTCGAACTTGCAAAACGTATGCTGGCGCAGAAAGCGTCGGGCATCAACCTGACTCGTTAAAGGGAGCGATATCATGCCAGCTTTAGATTTGATTAAACCGAATGTGAAAGCGATGCGGGTTATCGCCAACGTGAGCGAAGGATTTGCCCGCCAGTTGAAATTGCCTTCCCATATTCGTAGCCTGGGTTTGATTACTGCCGATTCCGATGATGTAACCTATATCGCAGCCGACGAAGCGACTAAACAGGCACAGGTTGAAGTGGTATTTGGCCGTTCATTGTACGCAGGTGCCGCACATGGCCCATCGCCAACAGCCGGGGAAGTGCTGATTATGCTGGGTGGGCCGAATCCGGCGGAAGTGCGCGCCGGACTGGATTCCATGCTTGCCACTATCGAACAAGGACCAGCATTCCAGTGGGCCAACGATGCAGAGGATACCGCGTTTTTGGCACATTTAATTTCCCGTACAGGGTCGTATCTTTCGACTACCGCCGGAATTTTGCTGGGTGACCCAATGGCTTATCTGGTTGCGCCGCCGCTTGAAGCCACCTTTGGCATTGATGCTGCGCTGAAATCTGCTGATGTGAGCATTGTTACCTACGTGCCGCCGCCATCGGAAACCAACTACTCCGCGGCGTTTATGACCGGTAGCCAGGCTGCATGTAAAGCCGCCTGTAATGCCTTTAGCGAAGCGGTGCTTGAGATAGCACGTAACCCAATCCAGCGCGCGTAGGGGGCCAATAATGAACTCTCTCGGCTTACTGGAAGTTTACGGTTTGGTGGCGGGTATCGACGCTGCAGATGCGATGCTAAAAGCGGCAAACGTGCGTTTACTCAGCCACGAAGTGCTCAACCCAGGCATGGTGACGCTGGTTGTCGAAGGTGACCTCGCGGCCTGTCGCGCTGCGCTGGATGCGGGGTCTGCTGCTGCCAGCCGCACCGGGCGAGTCATTAGCCGTAAGGAACTGGGCCGCCCGGATGAAGACATCGAGCGGCTGGTTTGTGGGTTTGGGCGTAAACCTGCGGTTAAAAAACCGCAGTATACCCAACCACTGCTTGATGCCCTGGAAACTCAGGCGCATGGCATGACCGTCGGTGAAGTTGCGGCACATTTTAACTGGCCGCTTGAAGAAGCTAAAGCACAGCTCGATGCGCTATTCCGTGACGGGAAATTGCGCAAACGTAGCAGCCGCTATCGTCTGAAGCCGGATTAGCGACGCAAGGAATCGCGTATGAGTAGCAAAATAAATGCTGACTTACACCATTTGCGTAAAACTGAGTACGCGCTGGACGAAAAAGTGATGCCTCTGATTGAAGAAGAGAGCGTACAACAGCGCGTCACTAAAGATGTGTATGAACATGCCTGCACCATAACGGCATGGCAGCAACTCTATGATCAGCTCCAGCCTGGGCATTTTCAGGGGGAGCTGACGGAGATGCTGCTGGATGATATTCAGATGTTTCGTGAATACACCAGTCTGGCGCTTCGTCAGTCGTGCATGGTATGGCCAAATGCTTTTTGGTTTGGCATACCTGCTACTCATGGTGAAAAGGGGTTTATCGGTTCCCAACTGCTGGGGAAGGAAGAGATCGCGGTCCGCCCTGGCGGGGCTGAATTTGAGCTGAGCACGCCAGACGAATACACCATTCTTGGGGTCGTCATCGCCAACGATGTGTTATTTCGTAACGCCGGGCTGTTTCATGAACCGGAAACACTGTTTAAGCTTTTGCTGAATAACTCTGCGCTGGATGTCTGCCAGCAGAAGAAAGAGACACTGTGGTGTTTTATCCATCATGCCCTGGCTCACGGAAGTATCGACCCGCAATCTATGCGTAATGAGAATGTACGCAAAGTGCTCACCCATAATTTGTTATCCGGGGTGAGTGAACTGCTGGAAAGTGCTCAGCCTGTCTCTTCTGAGGTTATCTCACGCAAAATCAGTTACCAAAAGTTGGTGTCGCAAGCGCGTGACTGCGTGCTAAGCCGCACGTCGGAACCATTAACGGTGCTCGACCTTTGTAATGAACTGCACGTTAGCCGCCGTACTTTGCAAAATGGCTTCCAGGCGGTGCTGGGTATCGGCCCGAATGCGTGGTTAAAAACCCTGCGCCTGAATGCCGTCCGCCGCGAATTGATAAGCCCATGGTCGACCTGGAGCACAGTGAAAGATGCCGCTATGCAATGGGGTTTCTGGCATCTGGGGCAGTTTGCGACGGACTATCAACGGCTGTTTCTTGAGAAACCTTCTGAGACGCTGCATTTACGGCAACGGGATTTACAGTAAAGGGGGATTATCAGCGCTGCTACTTTAAAACGAAAAAGAGCACAAAGAAAATGTCGGGTGAGGCTGCGCTTACCCGACCTGGGAAATGCCGTTGTAGGGTGGATAAGCGCTAGCGTCATCCACCAGTTTTTCAGGCTACATTTACAGTACGCAAAAAGCGCGGCGTTTTTAAATCATCCACCAGTGCATTAACCAGCCTCATCAATAAACCATTCAGTTGTTGCATTGTCTTCAACGGTAGCGAGCGGCATAACAACGCTCGCGTAACAGCCTGGCAGTAATCACAAAGATCGTCGCTATCCGCAAGCCATTTCGCTTCGGGGAATTCAGACGGATCGTCAACCGATAATTGTTCAATACGTGCAGCGGATAATGGTTTATCCAGATTCTCTTTTATCGCTTCAATATGTGCATATACGTAATTGCACAGCGCTGCACATTCGGCTGGGTTTTCGCTATCGATTAATATATCGGTGAGTAATTCGCAGCGTTCGGCAAGATCGATAATGTCGAGGTTTTTGGTGTTAATTGAAATAGGTGTTAAGTAGTGAAGATAAGCAACCATTTCGGCGTCCTTTCTAACGAATGAATGATTAAAAGTGATTTTCCGTCAGTGTGCAGGACGCCAGGCCTGGCACCTGATTTCGCAGGTGCGTGGGTATATTATTGCTTTAAAAACGCATCCGAAAGCGTGTGATTCAGATACTGGAAAGCCACTCGCAAACAATTTTTTTGATTTGCATAGAGTGAAAAATTACGCTTTTAAATAAATGGATGTATTTCTCATCATAAATATGATGAATAACTCAAGCCATTAAAAGATTGTAGCTACAGTGCCAGCAGCACATTAATCAGCGCCGGATTGTGTTCGAGCATCAACAATATTTTTAGCGATGACCCTGATGGGATGCGGCGTTTTTGCTCCCAGCTCTGTACCAGCGAAGGGCTAACGCCTACAGCACGGGCAAATTCTTCTTGTTTTAATCCGGCAGTTTCACGGATTTCTTTTACCGCTGGCATCGGGTGGCGGTGAATCCTCTCAGGAGGCGGTTGCACTTCTCCATTATGAATGGCAACCATCTCTTCCATGCTTTTTACCAAATCGTCAAAAAGTTCTTTATCCATATCAAGGCCTTTACCGTTGAGCTGAGGGGTATTTGTTTTTGAATAATCAGTTTTTCAGTTAATTTTTTAAATGTATTTTTTTCTGCGTCAGTCAGATCGTCTTTTGCATTTTTAGCGTAAACCGTTAGCAAAAAAATTCTGTTATCAGGTTCGACGACATAATAAATAACCCTGACCCCGCCTTGTTTTCCCATACCAGGGCGATTCCATCTTATCTTTTGGCAGCCACCGGTTTTGCGTATCGTATCGCCATCTGAATGATATTTGATCAGGAATACCTGAAGTTCCATGAAGCTGTCATCATCTAGCAACATAGCTCTCTGCCTGCTGAAGATTACTGTCTCGATGAATTCAAAATAATCCATATCGTACTCATTTCCTTGTGATGATCCTATGCGTACACAGTACGATTGACAAGTCCTTTCTCGTACTTTGTACGTTTCTGTTGGAGTCGTAATATATTTTCTCAGTCACGAGAAAATGCGACTGTATTACCAGAAAACGGGGAGCGACAGCCACTGCCAAAAATTGTGGAAAGTGCCTCGCAAAATATTTTTCTAAGCAAATTGAGTAATCTGTTAAGGTCATACGGCGGCCATAAAACATAAGGAAATCCAATGCGTCAGAGAGTTATCGTTTGCCCGATTATTGAAAATAATGGCGAAGTGCTGCTGTGTAAGATGGCGGACGATCGCGGTGTTTTTCCCGGCCAATGGGCGCTATCTGGCGGAGGAATGGAGCCTGGGGAGAAAATGGAAGAGGCGTTATTGCGCGAAATCCAGGAAGAGCTGGGGGCTGAGTTACAGATAACCCGCATCAAACCCTGGACCTTTGCGGATGATATTCGGGTAAAAACCTATGCTGATGGTAGCAAAGAAGAAATCTACATGATTTATCTGTTGTTCGATTGCATCAGCGCCAATCGCCAGGTCACTTTTAATGAAGAGTTTCAGGAAATCGCCTGGGTCAAACCGTCAGACCTGAACAACTATGATTTAAACGAAGCGACCAGAATCACCTTTACCAGGAAAGGATGGCTTTGACCGCTGTTTAACACTTCGCCGAATTAAGGAACGCGATGCGTAAACTACTCATCTGGCTGATTCTCACGGTGCTCTCTGGCGGCGGCGTGGTTATCTATGCGTTACATCAGCAGTATGAGGAACAAAGCGCCGAGTTTCGTATTTTGTACCGCGATATCACGGTTAAACTTGCGCAAAATGATGTGATCCTCGCGCTGCTTTCGAACAGCAGCGATCCTGCCGTTGTGCAGCAAAAATTCCCTTATATTCTGCGCTGGCAAACCAAACCCCATGAGCCACCACGCCCGGATATTAACCCTGCGCGTGCAGGCACTTACTGGATAAACTCGCCGCAGGGATCTTTGCTGATTGATTTGCCAACGTTGCTGGCCGATTTTGTTCGCACCCAGAAATTCCACCATTTCAGCCTTAACTGGAAAGATACGCCGCTTCTCACGCAGGGGGCGGAAGGCAAGAATGACTGGTGGAGTTGGGAAAAGCACATCGCCAGCCCTTCACAGCCGTTGAATTTGCTGGTGACGAGTAATCCGGACTGGCGAAGTTTGCCCTGGTTGGGTTTACTGCTGGTGGGTGTTTTTTGGGCGGTCGTTATCTACTTTTATAATCAGTATCAGATGACTAAACGACAGCGCAATATTGCCAATTTACGCGCTCATTTTTCAGAGTTGGCGCGTTTGAATGCGATGGGAGAAATCGCCGCAGGCATGGTGCACGAACTGAATCAGCCACTCACGGCAATTTTAAGTTATTCGCAGACGGCACAGCGTTTAATTAAGCAGCAACAGGCGGAAAAAGCCCAGCCACTGCTGGATGCGTCGGTTATGCAAACCAAACGCATCAGCGCTCTGCTACTGGCATTCAGAGAAAAATTGCACAGTGACGAACAGGCACTGCAACCGGTCAATTTGCGCCAGGTTTGGGAACGAGTGGTCATGCTGCTGGGCAACGAAATCGAGCGTGGCAAAGTCAGTGTCATTAACCAGATTCCTGAGTCTCTGCCTCCACTCATCGCCTCGCCATTGGGTATTGAGCAAATCTTCCATAATCTGCTCAATAACGCGATTCAGGCGCAGCAGCAAACGGACAAAGCCTGGGTCACAATCAATGCATCCCAGACGGCTGACAGCATTATTCTGACGGTCAAGGATGGCGGGCAGGGTTTATCCGAACAGGCCTTAGAGCAAGTATTTATGCCTTTCTTCACGACTCGAAAAGAAGGGCTGGGGTTAGGAATGGCGTTGACCGAAACGCTGGTACAACGGCTTAACGGCAGCATTCAGGCAGAAAATAGCCCCAATGGCGGAGCGTGTTTTACCCTGATATTTCCCTTTGCTCAACAGGAGGCATGATGGCGCAATGTATCTACCTAATTGATGACGATGAAGCGATACGCTTTTCGCTAAGCGCACTTCTGGCGACCATGGGATGGGAAACGAAGGTTTTTGAAAGCGTGCAGTGTTTTATGGAAGCAGAGCCTGATGTGCAAAACCTGAACGGTTGTTTACTGCTGGATATTCGCATGCCAGGAAAGTCAGGCATTACGTTGCTTGAGAACTGGCAGCAAATGGGGAGCACTTTGCCAATCATTATGATGACGGGTCACGGCAGTATCGATCTTTGCCGTCGTGCATTTAAAAATGGCGCGTTTGAGTTTCTTACCAAGCCAGTTGATGCAGATTTGCTGATTGAAACAGTGGGGGCGGCACTCGAACAACAGAAACTCAGCCAGCAACAGCGTGAAAATCAGGCCGATTTACAGGCGAAACTGGCGACTCTTTCTGCCCGCGAGCATGAAGTGATGGCGCTTATCATGCAGGGGAAATCGAACAAAGAGATGGCTCGCGATCTTTCGTTATCTCCACGAACCGTGGAAGCGCACCGCGCGAGTTTGTTTGCCCGGCTAGAAATAAACTCACTGGCGAAGCTGATTAAAATCTACGGTGGTTTAAAAGGAACTACGTAAAATTACCTGGTTTACCAGGTATTCGCCCGAATGGTTTCGCATCGCACGGTTGGTTACCTTAACTCCTGTAAATTAATCACTCCGAGTTGAGGGAAGAAACCATGAAAAAATCAATCTTGTTAGCGGCTGTTCTGTTCAGTGGTGCCGCAGCAATGCCTGCATTCGCCAGCAACGTGCTGAGCGAAAAGAACCTCTCACTCGAGTTTGCCGATAAGCTCGCACAGAGCGCAATCCAGGCCTGTAGCGCTAAAAACTACAACGTGGCGGTAACGGTTGTTGACCGCGCGGGTGTGGTGAAAATTGTTAAACGCATGGATAACGCAGGTCCGCATACTGTAGAAGCCAGCCGTATGAAAGCATACACCGCGCTGACTACCAAAAATGCCACCGGTGATGTTATGAAGAGTGCACAGGATAACGCCGGTGCGCAGAATATGCGTGATATCCCTGGCTTCTTATTATTGGGCGGTGGAGTTCCTGTCAAAGTCGATAACCAGACTATTGGCGCTATTGGTATTGGCGGCGCACCTGGCGGGCATTTGGATCAGCAATGTGCGGTTGACGCGCTCGAAGCAAATAAATCACTGCTCAATACTTCCGCTTAATAATCCATCCATTTTGTTTAAGTTGCAGGTCTATTATATAGCCTGCAACTTAAATTATTTCAGCTATAAGTTGTATCTCACGCGCTATATAAAACAGCCTTGAATCCAGCGCACCTTGCCCATGAACTCTTTTTTTGTCAAAATAACGGCGTAAGCGTCAAATACTTTAAGTATTACACGGACGTTATTTATACAGATATGAGTTTATGGAGCTATAATGAAGTATGTACTTGCACTTATGTTGGGCGTGGTATTATCCGGTTGTACAGCTAATGACTGGGTAGATGCTGCTGGTGGCATAATGCAGGCTAAAGATAGCCATGAAAAAGACAGCAGGAATAAGCGTATAAAAGCGGCTAATAAGGCTGCAGGTTACTAATATTTAGAGAAATTCACACATCCCTCCTCTGACTGTATAGAGTGAGAAGAGGAATGATCTTTTATGATGACTTACTGGCTAAATACTCCTTTGGCTCTCGCCTGTTGGCAGGAGATATAGCCATAATGTTTGCGGTTTCCATTCTCATCGAATGCCACATAAAAAGGCATTGTCTCAGCATCTTTTTTTAGCGTGTAATTGATGCAAGTCCCATTGATTTCTGGAACATTCATCTCACTGTCTGGTTTCCCACCCGCTGCAATAACGGAGCTTTTTGTCGCATTAGTCGCGTACGTCGCTTGTACTAACGGATCATTATCAAACTTCATAAAACTGAAACTACAGGCACTTAATAAAGGCACAATTATAAAAGGTGTATAGCGCATTGAATATCCTTCCGTAGAATATAATTACCAACAAAATTAAAATTAACGAACGGATTTTTCTTGCTCGTTAAAGCCACTTTCTCATATATATTAAGCGTATGAAGGACTCAGTACAATTACCGGGCTAATGGTCACGGTATTTAACAAAATGAAGAACAGGGGATATTGTCGCTGGGCATAAAAAAGCCCCGCAGATGCGAGGCTCACGGACAGGGGAATATGTTAATCGAACACACCGTTAATGACGGAGGTCACAATGGCCATGCTTAAAGCAATAAGCACCAAATCATTACCCACCGCTTGCCATGATCCTCATTCGACTTTCCGTTACCCTGGCCCCGCTTTTAGCACTATTGCCATGGTTACCGCTATTACCACTGTTACCGTGATTACCGCCACCATTGCCGTTGCCCGGGTTTGCATAAACGGGGGCGGCAAGGACAGTCAGAGAAATAACCGCCGCAAATGCAGTTTTGAGGGTGCGACGCTTAATCATGATGCTTATTCCTTTAGGGGAAATACACACTTTGAAAATATGACGAGGTTATAACCTTAACAATCTTATGTTTTCTTATTTTTAAATACAGTTGCATGAATGACCTAACCATCAGATTTAAGTTGAGAAAAATTTACTCAAGCTATGAGTTAGAATTGTTCACATGCCTGTCGCATTCAGTGACTTTCACGATAAGGAAGTAAGGAAAAATATTATGGACATTAGCGGGTTCACACTCTGGTTAGATCGCTGGAACCTCATTCCAGATGGTACGCCGTACACAACCCATACCTCCAAACTCTTGCCTGTTGAGACAATAACAGGAGGTATGAAAGCCATGCTTAAAATCACAGATGATGCGGATGAGCAATCCGGTAATGCTCTAATGTCATGGTGGGAAGGAAATGGCGCAGCACAGGTTATTGCATATGAAAATGAAGCCATTCTTCTCGCACGCGCAATGGGGGAGGCATCACTCTCCTCTATGTCCCGGGAAGGTCAGGATGCTGAGGCGTGTCGGATTTTATGCTTTACAGCAAACAGACTTCACACCACCCCAAAACGGCCTTTACCACAACTTCCGACTCTGGCTGAGTGGTTTTGTCCTCTTCAATCAGCAGCCCAGCTGTATGGAGGCATCCTGTCGCGTAGCGCTGAAATAGCAGAAGAGTTGTTATCGACTCCACAAGAGTTGGTCGTATTACATGGCGACTTACATCATGAGAACGTTCTTGATTTCGGTGCCTCAGGCTGGCTGGCCATTGATCCAAAAGGAATCATCGGAGAACGAGGTTTCGACTTTGCCAATATTTTTACCAATCCGGATCTTGGCAATCCCATACCCCGGGTTGCTACTGTCCCAGGAATATTTAAACAACGACTGAATCTGGTTAGCGAAATGGCGGGCCTTGATAGAGAGCGTCTACTCAAATGGATCATTGCGTGGTGCGGACTCTCAACAACATGGTCACTCGAGAGCAACGAAACAGCATCCATAGCATTAGAAGTTGCAGCGCTGGCAGTGTCCGAACTGAATCAGTGAACATGCAGTCTCGGGTTAAATGCCCATAGGCCACCTGTCTGGATCTTGCAACAGGAAGTGTTGAGGCTATTTTCACGTCACCAGATTAAGCAGAAATAGTTAAATTGTTGATGTTGCAGTAAATCGTTGTTTTCAGACATTTTAGGTTACCTATCGCATAAATCGGTATTCTCTATACATCTTTTACTTTCTATCACCTAATCATTCGCCCGGCATTTAAATCCTTCTCAATTCAGTGGCTTAAATAGCTCTTTTCACCACCTGCAAGACTTTCAGTAGGGTCTATCCTTAGTTAAGACGCCTAAAAATGCAGCATTTTTCGAATACCCCTGTTATCAGGATGTTGTATTGATAATAGTTATCATTAACATGGGGTGTAGGCCTTTAGGCGCCAAAACATTAAGAGGTGAACTATGGATGTGCAAACCGGTAGCTTCGATCCCAGTGAATTTGCCTGGAAGGGACTGACGTTGACCCCTGATGCGTGCTCACATATTCGCAAACTGGCAAGCCAGCAACCTGGATTTTTGGGTGTGCGTTTGGGGATTAAACAGACAGGTTGTGCAGGGTTTGGCTATGTACTGGACACCGTAAAAGAACCAAAACCCGACGATCTCCTTTTTGAAACAGACGGCGCAAAGCTGTGGGTGCCACTTTCAGCGATGCCGTTTATCGACGGGACGCAAGTCGATTATGTGCGCGAAGGATTAAACGAAATATTCAAATTCAACAACCCGAAAGCCCAGCACGAATGTGGCTGTGGTGAAAGCTTTGGGGTGTAGGCGGGATTATGTCACGTAACACTGAAACGTCTGAAGAAGTGCAAACCTGGGCGGGCAGCCATTCTTATAAAGAAGGTTTTTTCACCCAGTTAAAAACCGACGAAATGGCGCATGGCATCAACGAAGATGTGGTGCGGGCAATTTCTGCGCGGCGTAATGAGCCTGAGTGGATGCTGGAATTTCGCCTGAGCGCATATCGTGCCTGGCTTGAAATGGAAGAGCCGCACTGGCTGAAGGCCAATTACGAAAAACTTAACTATCAGGATTACAGCTATTACTCCGCGCCGTCGTGCGGGAGTTGCGACGATAACTGTGAGTCTCAACCGGGTGCGGTTCAGAAACCCGGCAGCAACGCCTATCTGACCGGTGAAGTAGAAGAGGCATTTAAACAGCTAGGTGTTCCGGTGCATGAAGGCTCGAATATCGCCATGGATGCGATTTTTGACTCCGTTTCTGTTGCCACCACTTACCGTGAAAAACTCTCTGAACAGGGGATTATTTTCTGCTCCTTTGGCGAGGCGATTCACGAATTCCCTGAGCTGGTGCAAAAGTATCTCGGCACCGTGGTTCCGAGTAACGACAACTTCTTTGCCGCACTTAACGCGGCGGTTGCCTCCGACGGCACGTTTATTTATGTGCCGAAAGGCGTACGTTGCCCGATGGAGCTTTCTACCTATTTCCGTATTAACGCCGAGAAAACTGGGCAGTTCGAACGTACCATTTTAGTCGCTGATGAAGGCAGCTACGTCAGTTATATCGAAGGGTGTTCAGCACCTGTGCGCGACAGCTATCAGCTTCACGCAGCGGTGGTGGAAGTCATCATCCATAAAGATGCTGAAGTGAAATACTCGACCGTGCAGAACTGGTTCCCGGGCGACGGCAACACCGGCGGTATTCTTAACTTCGTGACCAAGCGTGCCCTGTGCGAAGGGGCGAATAGCAAAATGTCCTGGACGCAATCCGAAACCGGTTCTGCTATTACCTGGAAATATCCAAGTGTCATTCTTCGTGGCGATAACTCTATTGGCGAGTTTTTCTCTGTCGCCCTGACCGCCGGGAATCAGCAGGCCGACACTGGCACCAAGATGATTCACATCGGCAAAAACACCCGCTCGACGATTATCTCGAAAGGGATCTCGGCCGGACACAGCCAGAACAGTTATCGCGGTTTAGTGAAAATCATGCCGACGGCGACCAACGCCCGTAACTTCACACAGTGCGATTCCATGCTTATTGGGCCGGACAGCGGCGCGCATACTTTCCCGTATGTTGAATGCCGCAACAACACCGCCCAGCTTGAGCACGAAGCGACCACCTCGCGCATCGGGGAAGATCAGTTGTTCTATTGCCTGCAACGCGGGATAGCCCAGGACGATGCAATTTCGATGATCGTCAACGGGTTCTGTAAAGACGTGTTCTCAGAATTGCCGCTCGAATTCGCGGTGGAAGCACAAAAACTATTAGCGATCAGTCTGGAACATAGCGTCGGTTAAGGATTAAGGGAAAATTATGCTGAGCATTAAAGATTTACAGGTAAGCGTTGAGGACAAAGAGATCCTGCGCGGTTTGAGCCTTGAAGTGAAACCGGGCGAAGTACACGCCATCATGGGGCCGAACGGCTCCGGGAAAAGCACGCTTTCCGCAACGCTTGCCGGGCGTGAAGACTATGAAGTGACCGGTGGCGAAGTCCATTTTAAAGGCAAAGACTTACTTGAGTTATCGCCGGAAGACCGTGCCGGAGAAGGCATTTTTATGGCGTTTCAGTATCCGGTAGAAATTCCGGGAGTCAGCAACCAGTTCTTCCTGCAAACCGCGCTGAATGCGGTGCGAGAGTATCGCGGCCTTGAAGAACTCGACCGTTTTGATTTTCAGGATTTGATGGAAGAGAAGATCAAACTGCTGAAAATGCCGGAAGATTTGCTGAGCCGTTCAGTGAACGTGGGTTTTTCTGGCGGTGAGAAAAAACGTAACGATATTCTGCAAATGGCGGTGCTTGAACCGGAACTGTGCATTCTTGATGAGTCAGATTCCGGGCTGGATATTGATGCGCTGAAAATTGTCGCTGAAGGTGTTAACTCCCTGCGTGATGGCAACCGTTCATTCATCATCGTTACGCACTACCAGCGTATTCTTGATTACATCAAGCCTGATTTTGTTCATGTGTTGTATCAGGGCAGGATTGTGAAATCGGGAGATTTCAGTCTGGTGAAACAACTGGAGGAGCAGGGTTATGGCTGGCTTACCGAACAGCAGTAACAGCAACGCTCTGCAACAGTGGCACCACCTGTTTGAAAGCCAGGGCGATAAACGAAGCAAAGAAGCGCAGGAACATATGCAGCAAATGCTGCGTCTGGGTCTGCCAACGCGCAAACATGAAAACTGGAAATATACGCCACTTGAAGGGCTACTGAATAATCAGTTTATCTTGCCCGCACCTGAAGTTTTTAAAGCTGTGCAACGCGACGAGCTGGTGCTGCCAATAGATGCGTGGCGACTGGTGTTTGTCGATGGGCGCTTTAACGCTGAGCTAAGTGACGATCTCACCAATAGCGGTTTTGACGTTATCGTTGATGAAAAGCGTGATTCTTTGCCAGCAGCCGTGCAGGGTGAAGTGTTTCTGCATCTCACTGAAAGCCTCGCCGAAAGCGTGACGCATATCCGTGTTGCGCGAAATCATAGCCCCGCTAAGGCGTTGTTATTGATGCACATCAGCCGTGGCAGTGAATTGGGTGAAATGAATACTGCGCACTATCGCCACCATTTATCTCTTGGTGAGGGTGCTAAAGCGACGGTTATCGAGCATTACGTCAGTCTGAATGATCAGGCGCATTTCACCGGCGCACGCTTGACCGTCGATGCAGCGGCAAACAGCCAGTTGCACCACTACAAGCTGGCGTTTGAGAACGCGCAAAGCTACCACTTTGCCCATAACGATTTAGTGATAGGCCAGGATGCCACCGTTGACAGCAACAGCTTCTTGTTGGGTGCCGCGGTGTTGCGCCATAACACCAGTTCGCAGCTCAATGGCGAAAATACGCAGTTGCGCATGAACAGCCTGGCGTTGCCGATTAACAACGAAGTGTGCGACACGCGAACCTGGCTTGAACACAACAAAGGCTACTGCAACAGCCGTCAGCTGCATAAAACCATCGTGCGCGATAAAGGCCGGGCGGTGTTTAACGGCATGATCAAAGTGGCGCAGCATGCGATTAAAACTGACGGGCAGATGACCAACAACAACCTGTTGCTTGGGCGTCTTGCGGAAGTGGACACCAAGCCGCAACTGGAAATTTACGCCGACGATGTGAAATGCAGCCACGGTGCCACCATCGGCCGTATCGACGATGAACAGATGTTCTACCTGCGTTCGCGTGGCATTAAAGAGCAGGCTGCACTTCAGATGATTATCTATGCCTTCGCCGCAGAGCTTACGGAAAGCATTCGTGACGAAGCATTAAAACAGCAAGTGTTGGCGCGGATCGGCCAACGGTTTGCAGGGGGCGAGGCATGAGTTTTTCCATAGAACGGGTGCGTGCTGATTTTCCAATTTTAAGCCGGGAGGTTAACGGGCAGCCGCTGGTCTATTTAGACAGTGCCGCCAGCGCGCAAAAACCGCAGGCGGTCATTGATGCTGAACTGGATTTTTACAGCCACGGTTACGCTGCGGTACATCGCGGGATCCATACGCTGAGCGCGGAAGCGACACAGTTAATGGAAAACGTACGCAACCAGGTTTCGCGTTTTATTAATGCGCAATCGCCGGAAGAAATCGTTTTTGTTCGCGGCACCACCGAAGGGATTAACCTGGTCGCCAACAGCTGGGGGCGTGCCAATATCCAGGCCGGAGATAACATCATTATTTCCACCATGGAGCACCACGCGAATATCGTGCCGTGGCAAATCCTCTGTGAGCATACCGGTGCAACACTGCGTGTGATTCCGCTGAATCAGGACGGCACGTTGCAACTGGATGTGTTCCCTACGCTGATTGACGAACACACCAAACTGCTGGCGATTACCCAGGTTTCTAACGTACTGGGCACTGAAAACCCGGTGCGAGAAATGATCGCCACAGCGCATCAGGCTGGTGTGAAAGTGCTGGTGGATGGGGCTCAGGCCATCATGCACCACACTATCGATGTGCAAGATTTGGATTGCGATTTCTATCTTTTCTCGGGGCATAAAATTTACGGTCCAACGGGTATTGGCGTGTTGTATGCCCGTGAAGAAATCCTGCAAAACATGCCACCGTGGGAAGGCGGCGGGTCGATGATCGCCAGTGTGAGCCTGACCGCAGGCACGACCTACGCCGCGGCACCGTGGCGCTTCGAAGCGGGGACGCCAAATACCGCAGGCATCATCGGACTGGGCGCCGCGTTACGTTATGTCGATAGCCTAAACTTAACTGAGGTGAGCGAGTACGAGCAATCGCTGATGCGTTATGCGCAGCAGGCGCTAAAAGCGGTTCCAGACCTGACGATTTACGGCCCGGATCAACGTCTTGGGGTGATCGCGTTTAATTTGGGTAAACATCATGCCTACGACGTGGGGAGTTTTCTCGATAACTATGGCATTGCGGTGCGTACCGGGCACCATTGCGCCATGCCGTTAATGGCGTTCTACCAGGTTCCGGCGATGTGTCGCGCTTCGTTCGCCATGTATAACACTGAAGAAGAGGTGGATCGCCTGGTGACGGGGTTACAGCGTATCCATCGTCTATTGGGCTAACAGGGAGAAAGCCATGGCCACCATGCCCGACAAAGAAAAGTTATTGAAGAATTTCAGCCGCTGCAGCAACTGGGAAGATAAGTATCTCTACATCATTGAACTTGGCGGGCGTCTGCCCGAGTTCCCTGAAAGTGAGCGCAAAGCGGAAAACACCATTCAGGGTTGCCAGAGCCAGGTGTGGATTGTGATGCAGCAACAGCCTGATGGTGTGATGAAGCTTGAGGGCGACAGCGACGCCGCGATAGTCAAAGGGCTGATTGCTATCGTGTTTATTCTCTACCAACAGATGACTGCGCAGGATATTGTTGCGTTTGATGTTCGCCCATGGTTTGAGAAACTTGAGTTGGCTCAGCACCTTACACCTTCTCGTTCCCAGGGGCTTGAAGCAATGATCCGCGCAATCCGTACCAAAGCTTCTAATCTTAGCTAAACTCAAAGAACAGCTTTCATCCTGTAAACGCGAGGTAATTTTATTACCTCGTACGGTTTTCAGCATTCCGGCATTCCAGCCGGTGAATACAGGAATCCAGTATGAAGCGCGCGTTCTCTCAAATTACATTAATTCTTATCAGTGCTCTGGCGGCAAGCCAGTCGGCCTGGGCCGTTGACTATTTATTGCCCCCTCCGGGCAGCCGAATAATCGGCGAGAATCAAACCTATATTGTTCCTGGTGATGGTAAAAACCTTGAGGCAGTTGCTGCGAAATATAATACCGGAGTGTTACTGTTAATCGAGGCAAACAATACCGTTGACCCTTTCTTACCGAAACCGGGCAGTGAATTAACCATACCGTCGCAAATGATTCTGCCAGATGCCCCGCGTGAGGGGATTGTTATCAATTTGGCCGAGTTGCGGTTGTATTACTATCCGCCAGGGCAGAACCGGGTTGAGGTTTATCCGCTCGGTATTGGTCAGCTTGGGCGTGAAACACCCGTGATGGTGACTCGCGTCAGTCAAAAAATCCCTAATCCGACCTGGACGCCAACCGCGAATATTCGTGCACGTTCAGCCGCACAAGGTATTACGCTGCCCGCAGTGGTGCCAGCAGGGCCTAATAACCCACTTGGGCGTTATGCACTGCGCCTGGAGCAGGGCGGCGGCGAGTTTTTGATTCACGGCACTAATGCCCGTAACAGTATTGGCTTACGCGTGAGTTCGGGTTGTATGCGTATGCGTGCGCCGGATATTAAAGCGTTGTTTAGTCAGGTAGCGTGGGGGACACGGGTTCAAATCATCAACGAGCCGGTGAAATTCAGCATCGAACCTGATGGCAGGCGTTATGTGGAAGTGCATCAGCCGTTGTCGCGTAATGACTGGGAGAATCCACAAACCGTGCCGATTGCTATTTCAGCCTCGTTTGGTTCGTTTATCGACAACCCGATGAGTGACAAAGCGCAGGTAGATAGTGCCATCGCGAGGCGAGCGGGTTATCCGGTATTAGTGAATGCTGCGCAAGGTGTTCCATCACAACCCGTCAACATTACCCCGATACAGAGCGTCAGAACGACCACAGGCAGCGCGCCTGCGACAAACAGTACTGGGAGCATGGTTAGCGGGCAGAGTAGCGTGGTGATGAATTAGAGGCGTTTTGAGTGCAGGATATTCAGGCAAAAAAAATGGCGCACAATGTGCGCCATTTTAATACAAGTACTCTTACTTACGGTAAGAGTGAGCTTGGTTGTCCAGACGCTGGTTAGCGCGTGCTGCGTCGTCTTTAGCAGCTTGAACGTCAGAACGCATTGCGTTCACGTCGTTGCTCAGCTGATCAACTTTAGCGTTCAGAGTCTGAACGTCAGAAGACAGTTGATCGATTTTAGCGTTAGAAGAACAACCTGCCAGCATAGTAGAAGCCAGGATTACCGCGCCCAGTACCAGTTTAGTACGATTCATTATTAATACCCTCTAGATTGAGTTAATCTCCATGTAGCGTTACAAGTATTACACAAAGTTTTTTATCTTGAGAATAAATTTTTGATGGGAATGCACTTAAATTTGATCGTTCGCTCAAAGAAACACCGAACCGGGGCTAAAACCTAAAAAAAATAGAAAAAACAGAGGATTTTAATCGGATTCATCTTAGTAAAACACGACTTAAATAGAGCAGGCCGATTTGCTTTTTAATCAGAAATGGCTTCTAAGCCGAATAAAAAAAGCGCCCGAAGGCGCTTTTTAAGCAAATTATTCGTTCACAGTAAATTTACAGTACGTGAACAGACGCAGTATTGGTTGTGCCACTTGGTACCAGAGCACCAGAAACCATCACTACGATGTCGCCTTTGCGAGCCAGGCCGCTTTCCAGCGCAACTTCTTTACCCAGACGGTAGAAATCATCAGTAGAAGCGATTTCTTTAACCAACTGAGGAATCACACCTTTGCTCAGAACTAACTGACGAGCAGTCACTTCATTGGTGGTCAGCGCCAGAATAGTTGCGTTAGGGAAGTATTTACGCACAGCTTTCGCTGATTTACCGCCCTGGGTTGCGACCACAATGACTGGCGCTTCCAGGTTTTCTGCAGTTTCAACCGCACCACGGCAAACTGCTTCAGTAATGCGCAGTTTACGGCTGTCATGGTTGTTATCCAGACGGCTGGTCATCACGCGGTCAGTACGCTCACAGATAGTAGCCATGATGGTCACGGCTTCCAGTGGGTATTTACCTTTAGCAGACTCACCAGACAGCATTACTGCGTCGGTACCGTCGATGATGGCGTTAGCAACGTCACCAGCTTCTGCACGGGTAGGGCGTGGGTTTTTGATCATGGAGTCGAGCATCTGAGTTGCAGTGATAACAACTTTACGAGCGCGAACACATTTCTCGATCATCATCTTCTGAGCGAAGATAACTTCTTCAACCGGGATTTCAACGCCCAGGTCACCACGAGCAACCATGATACCGTCTGAAGCTTCGAGGATTTCGTCGAAGTTGTTCAGGCCTTCCTGGTTTTCGATTTTAGAGATGATCTGGATGTTTTCGCCGCCATGAGCTTTTAAATGCTCGCGGATTTCAACGACGTCAGAACGTTTACGGATGAAGGACGCAGCAACGAAATCAACGCCTTGTTCGCAACCGAAGATCAGATCTTGTTTGTCTTTTTCAGCCAGAGCTGGCAGAGCGATGGAAACACCTGGCAGGTTAACGCCTTTGTTTTCGCCCAGGTCGCCGTTGTTCAGTACTTTACAAACAACGTTTTTACCTTCAATTGCAGTGACTTCCATACCGATCAGACCATCGTCTACCAGTACGGTGTTACCCACGCTCAGGTCACTGGTGAAACCTTCGTAAGTGACAGCAACGATATCGCTGTTACCCACAACAGTTTTGTCAGTGGTGAAAGTAAAGGTTTGACCCGCTTTCAGGGAGACGTCGTTGCCGCCTTCCAGTTTGATAGTACGGATTTCAGGACCTTTGGTGTCCAGCAGGATCGCTGCTTTCTTACCGGTTTTTTCCATTACGTTGCGCAGGTTCTTGATACGCTGACCGTGTTCTTCGTAGTCACCGTGGGAGAAGTTCAGACGCATTACGTTCATGCCAGCATCAAGCATGTTGCTCAGCATTTCTTCGGATTCGGTTTTTGGACCGATGGTGCAAACAATTTTAGTCTTTTTCATGACAGTCTTATCTGTAAGTTGAGAAGGATTGTGAAAATTCGGTTCCGGTCGATACGGGCGCCGGAGCGCAAACTAAAGCTGGTATTGTTCAAGTGCCACCTGGTAAGGATAGGTGACAGAAATAAAGCGTGCAGAGGAAAGTGTGCTTGCGGTTCAGCCTGCCGGTGATGTGGATTGCTTTCTAATGTAATAAGACAGTTCAATGTGCTGAAACCATTCAAGTCAGGACCTCGCATATTATAGAGGTAACTTGCAGCGAAAGGAATTAAAAACACTGTTTCAAAATCGGAATGCGCAGAAATACAGCGAAGTGTTATCAATGCGTTAATAAAATATTGCCGAGACTGGTAAGGAAAAAAGAGTGGTGTCCTGTTTTTGGCAATGGGTTTACATCCGGAAAAACGCTTCAGCTTTCTCTATATGATGAATGGGTCTTAAAAATTATTTGCAGAATGTAATATTTTTTTGAAAACAAATTATGGGCATTAAAAGCCCCTTACTGGACAACGAACTTCCCACGCTGGCAAATCTCGTTACTATTCAGAAATAGCCCTTTACACGGTAAGCTTTCAATTGTTATTCACGGATGAGCAATTTAGCGCCAATTCACTTGAAATATTTTCAACTTAAGTTTTATTAATCTTTATGTGCTTGATTAGGTTATTTCTTAGCTACATTATTATTGAACAATGGATAGGAGGTAAATGATTTACCTCTGAGTGTTATTATTAATCACGGATTTTGATTATGTTGTCACTGGAAATGGAAGAAGATGTTGTCCTGCGGGTAAAAGGCATGGAGAAAATGCTTGAAGGAATTGTCCGCGAACTCAAAGCTAACAAGGGTGTTGTCGATGAGTTTATTCGGGATGATATTGCTAGATTCCGACATTGTTCAAAAGATGTAATATCACACCATGTTCAGGTTTCGCGCAGCGTACGTAAAAGACTGGAAGACGTCACCATCCATTCTCAAAAACGCGTACGCAAAACAGCACAGAATAACTTGTTATATGGTGTATTGTGCGGTATGTCTTTCTGCATGATTCTGCAATTGATGTAATTAACATCAATTCATGGTAACTGTATTGGGGGAGAAAGTAAGCTTTCTCCCTTTTTTATCTCTGATATTCAGAAATATGATTGAATAATCATGACTCTTTTTGAGTTAAATATTTATACATGGACGATGTCAATGGGATATGAAGATTAATATTTTTTCCTGGTAAGGTATGATTAAACCATTGTTCATAGAACTGTTTGAAATCTGGGCGTTCAAATCGAGTTAAAAGCGTCTTATCAATAATTTTTTTAAACTCAGTATCGTCATGACGTAGCATAATACCGAGGTTCTGGGCAGGACCAAAAACCCCATCTGAAACAGCATATTGTGATGAATCCCCACTATTTTCAATAAGTTCTCTTAATGACACTTCATTCATGGCAGCAGCAAAACATTTATGATTGCTCATCATATCAAATGACTCTTTCATTGTTGGTTGAGAAAGGATCAAAATATTAAGCTTTTGCAGACGGTTAAGCTGATTAAGATTCACTAAGTCAGATGAGCCTCTTGCCACACTGATTGTTTTCCCCGCTAAATCGTTATAGGTGTGAACAGAATTCCCTGCCTGCATCCCCGCACGTGTACTCACAGATAAATAATGGCGAGAGAAAAGAACGAGGCTTGCACGTTTCACCGTATCAGTGTTCACCGAACAGTCCATATCAATAATATTATGGTTTAGCATTGTGGTGCGCATCGTAAGGGGCACCGGAACATAATTAACCGCCAGATTGCTAATATGCAGTTCCTTTTTCAAAGATTCGGTAACATCTCTGCATAAGTCAATGACATATCCAATAACATGCCCATCGCTGGTTTTATAAGAGTAGGGGGCTGCATCACGATAGCCAATATTAATCATTTTCCGTGCAGAAATATTCTGCAAAGTGGAGAGGTTTGAGTTGGCATGAACCAGTCCTGTATAGCAGACGAATAAAAAACTTAGGCTATATGTAAGAAAACTCATTTTTTTCATTTTTTTAACTTTTTATTGTTGGCTAAATTCCCCGGGGTGCCCCGGTGAAAACCTTTTAATAAGAATAAAATTGTTTCGAAAGCGTTGATTGCTGCAACTCAGGTGATAATGGCAAGTTGAGCGTAATACCTTCAGGCATGATTGGCTGCATAAACCATTTGTTATAAATAGTAATGAATTCAGTGCTCAACATCAGGCGCTTCATCGCGTGATTAATCAACTCCGCAAATTGGGGGTTACCTTTCTGCATCGGCATTCCGATGGGCAGGCGCGGGCTTAGCAAGTCATCTGATAGGGTAAACGCCTCGGGATTGGCTGAAAGCGCTATTTGCCCAAGTAATAAAACCTCACTGGAGATAATTGCTGGCGTTCTGCCGCTTTCAAGTTCAGAGAAGGCTTTAACATTGTCGGTATCAAGGTCAATGTTAAGGGATAGCTGATACAAAGCATTAGCATCCTGGATGTGCCTGACGAACACGGTGCCACTTTTTACCATCACCGTATGCCCATTAAGTTCGGTAATGCCCGAAATATCATCTTCCTTACGCGAGACAAAACGAGTTGCCGAAAAGAAATAGGGTTCGGAAAACGTCACGGTTTGTTGGCGCTCGGCGGTGTAGATCGTGGGAATACATCCCATATCGATCGTTTTATTTTTGATGGTTAAAAATTGAGTAGCAGTGGTGACTGGAACCCAATTAATCTTCAACAATGGCAGATGAAGTTCCTGCCTGATCATGTCGACCAGTTTATAGCAGATATCAATGGAGTATCCGTGTGGTTTGTTATCTGCAACATAGGAGAAGGGGAAAACATCTGTTTCATAGCTCAGCGTAATCGCGCTGGTTTTCTCGATACTTGAAACAAGCTCATCTGCTCTGCTGGCAGAAGATGCCAGCAGGCTGAAGCTAAGCGTCAGTATCAGAGCCAGTGAGGATAATGAATAATTTAAATGAGAGACTCGATTCTTCATGGCTTTTCTATTTTCTCTTGCCCCGACTCTGTCGTCACTCGGGCATTGCCTGGCGCCGGGTCAAAATAGTTTCCCGCTACAGTCATTGCTTCGTGGTTCATGGTCATGCCGTTAGCGTAGAAATGAAAGCAGTTGCGGCCGAAGTTTTTGGAGGTGTAAAGCGCGAGATCGGCATGCGCAAATAAATCCTCGCGGGTTTGGCCGTGCTGCGGTGCGCAAGAAATCCCGATACTGCTACTGATGGCAAAAGTATGCCCACTGCAGTTAAAGGGAGCGTTAAGTGCATGTAACACTTTATTGGCTAACGCCTCGGCTTCTGAGATCTGGTTGCAATTAACCTGCTGAAGAATGGCAAATTCGTCCCCACCTAAGCGGATAGCCGTATCTCCACTGCTGACCAGGGTGGACAATCTTGTCGCTGATTCGACGAGCAACTCGTCTCCCACGACATGGCCGTAGGTGTCATTAACAGGTTTAAAATTATCCAAATCGATTAACAGGAGATTAAAAAGGGTGCCTTCGGTTTTCACTTTGACCAGTCGTCCGTCGATGGAATTTCGATAGGCAACTCTATTAGGTAGTAAGGTCAGATAATCATGGTGCGCCATGTATTCCATTTTTAGTGCCATCTCCTGCATGCGTTGCAAATAGCCGCGCTCAACCATAGCGACCCGCAACTTTTCAATCGCCCTGGCGAGCTCACCTATTTCATCCTCCTGAGACTGGAACGGTGTAACCTGATCGGTTTTTTCATCGGCTATCGATGATACTGCCTGGATAAGACGGGGAACGGGGCGAAAAAGATTACGCACCAGCCAATTAACCACAACAACTGTCGCGCCGAGGATTAGAACCAGTATCAGTAAAGTGTGATTCAATAATTGATTATGGATCTCCAACAGTGCGTCACGTTCACCGATACTGGTGACCACAGCACCGAGTAACTTGCCTGACAAATTAACAATTGGAATCGAGCCGACGAAATACTCTTTGCAGCCGACAGTGGCAAATCCACGGTAATATTCCTTGAGTGCAAAGCCTGGGCCTTTATTATCATCAGTTATCGTGACTTGTTGTTGCGTTTGGGTATCAATAAAGCCGTGTTTATCATCGTAATACAATAACCACGTTGGATTATGAGTTTGCGTTGAAACCAGAGTCAGCATATCGGCTGGATTGAAACCTGTCTGGATTACGCTTTCGTCATCCCATAGCGGTCTTTCTGATTCAATGCTGACAACCTGTCCTTCGCTATTGGATTTAACAGCAACGGAAGTGTAGATATTACGAATAATATAGCTGGTAATTTGCGAATTAGTCGCAGCCTGCTTAAACCACTGTGTTTGAGAAATGCGCTTCACTTCAAAAAATCCAGCACCAGAACCAACGCTATAGGCAATCAAGACCCCAAGCATCAGGTAAATGGCTACCTTCCCGGTAATCGAATGATACCAGTGGTACTCCCCGTGGTTGTTGGGCACCTTCCTTGCCGGCGGCACAACTTCATGACGAATGAGCTCTTTATCAACCATTGTTCTGTACGTGCTCTTATTAAGTGATTAAAGAAGACTCTGGAGGAAAGTTATAAGTTGATAATTTTAATGTTCTTTATATATCTGACTCTAAAATTACGGCTCTGGTAATGTTAGAAAAAAGTACTTACGCGTTACACTTATGAAATAAATGGTTTGGATAACAGGTAATGTTTACATGAGAGGGACGGGATTATAAATCTGGCTATTTACTGCGTCAACGATAAATATTATTGTGGTCGATGTCCAAAAATATACACTTTATTCCTCATCAAAATAAATAATTACTGTATAAAAATGGACAGTGGATAAGTTTCATTATTAGTGATAATGGATATATTCAGACGATAAAAAAAGCCCACGCAATAGCGTGGACTTTTAATTGTTTCATCTTCCAGCCCTGAGCATAAAAATGCTGTGGGCTGAAAGGGAATTAGACGTTGAACAAGAAGTTCATTACATCGCCATCTTTAACGATGTAGTCTTTGCCTTCAGCACGCATTTTGCCAGCTTCTTTCGCGCCTTGCTCACCTTTGTAGGTGATGAAGTCTTCGAAGGCAATAGTCTGAGCACGGATAAAGCCTTTTTCGAAGTCAGTGTGGATTTTACCCGCAGCTTGTGGAGCTGTAGCGCCAACTGGGATAGTCCATGCACGTACTTCTTTCACGCCAGCGGTGAAGTAAGTTTGCAGGTTTAATAACTCATAGCCCGCGCGGATAACGCGGTTCAGGCCAGGTTCTTCCAGGCCCATTTCTGCCATGAACTCGTCACGGTCAGCATCGTCAAGTTCAGCAATATCAGACTCAACGGCGGCACAGACAGCAACAACTACAGAACCTTCAGCAGCGGCGATTTCGCGCACTTTGTCGAGGTATGGGTTGTTTTCGTAACCGTCTTCATTGACGTTCGCGATATACATCGTTGGTTTCAGCGTCAGGAAGCTCAGGTATTTGATAGCCGCTTTGTCTTCTTCGGTCAGAGGAAGCGCACGCAACATACCCGCGTTCTCAAGCTGTGGCAGACATTTTTCCAGCGCAGCCAGTTCAGCTTTTGCGTCTTTATCGCCGCCTTTTGCTTTCTTCTGCACGCGGTGGATGGCACGTTCGCAAGTATCCAGATCTGAAAGCGCCAGCTCAGTGTTAATGACTTCGATGTCATCGGCTGGATCAACTTTGTTATTCACGTGAATGATGTTGTCGTTTTCAAAACAACGCACTACGTGGCCGATGGCTTCGGTTTCGCGAATGTTGGTCAGGAACTGGTTACCCAGGCCTTCACCTTTGGATGCGCCTTTCACCAGACCGGCGATATCAACGAACTCCATGGTAGTTGGCAGAATGCGCTGTGGTTTTACGATTTCGGCCAGTTTATCCAGACGTGGGTCCGGCATTGGTACCACACCAGTGTTCGGCTCAATGGTACAGAACGGGAAGTTTGCAGCTTCGATTCCCGCTTTGGTGAGCGCGTTGAACAGGGTTGATTTACCAACGTTCGGCAAGCCGACGATACCGCATTTGAATCCCATGGTTTAATTCACCTTAATTACTTGATATTCAATGAGTTGATGTTGTCTCATTGATAAAATGATCATAACTTTCCACATTATACACCCAAACGGCATATAACGGGCGCAGAAATCCTTGCTGAAAGCCGCGAGAACGTTTATTGCGCTTTAAAGGCGTGCAGGCGATTGGTGGCTTTGGTTAAACCTTCCTTCAGCCATACCTCAGTGCAACGTGCCGCTTCGTCTACTGCATCATCAATCAGCTTCTGTTCGCTAAGGGGAGGTTTGCCCAGCACAAAGCCGACAACTTTGTTTTTATCACCAGGATGGCCGATTCCGACGCGTAAGCGGTGAAAGTTAGGGTTATTGCCCAGTTTGCTGATGATGTCTTTCAGGCCATTGTGGCCACCGTGGCCGCCGCCGAGTTTGAATTTTGCAACACCTGGCGGTAGATCTAACTCATCGTGCGCAACAAGAATTTCATCAGGCGCGATGCGGAAAAATGTCGCCATCGCCCCAACAGCTTTACCACTGAGGTTCATAAACGTGGTTGGCACCAACAGGCGAACATCTTCACCGGCAAGGTTTATGCGCGCTGTGTAACCGAAGAATTTGCTTTCTTCTTTGAGCGACTGATTATGGCGCTGTGCAAGCAGATCCACATACCAGGCTCCTGCGTTATGGCGGGTTGCAGCATATTCCGCACCTGGATTTGCCAGGCCAACAATTAATTTAATGCTCACGTTTAATATCCTGAAAACAGACAAGAGCCGCGTAGTTTACTGTGCCCAGGACTCGATGACAAAGAAGCAATGCAATCCCTATTCAAGTGTTGAATAGTTCATCATCTAAACAATTAGAATTTCATGCTATTCAGCGAGTTATTTGTAAATATATGTAGGCTTTCATTCGTAATTGTGATCGCCCACGCACATAATTCGAAGCGGTGTTGTCTATACTTTACACACAAGGAATGGGGATTTCCCCCGCCGACCCAGGTACACCCGGAGGTGATATATGAAACGCAAAAACGCTTCATTACTCGGCAACATTTTCATGGGCTTGGGGCTTGTCGTCATGGTGGGTGGTGTTGGTTACTCAATTTTAAACCAACTCCCTCAATTCAATTTCCCGCAATATTTCGCCCACGGTGCTGTGTTAAGCATTTTTGTTGGTGCGGTGCTTTGGCTGGCTGGTGCGCGTGTCGGTGGGCACGAACAAGTCGGTGACCGTTACTGGTGGGTGCGCCACTTTGATAAACGTTGCCGCCGCGATGACAGCCATAAACATAGTTAACTAAATTTAGAAAATGAAAACGGTTCTGTCGCAGAACCGTTTTTTTTTGGCAAAAACTTTACTCAGCCAATGCAGCCTGAATATCCGGGAAGAAAGCAAGGCGACCCGCAATGGGCTTAACACCCGCACGAGCCAGCGTTTTAAGCGGCTGAAACTCCAGGTTAGTTACCCGCAATTCGCAACCTTCCGGCAGTTTTTCCACAAAACGTTGAAACGCATCCAGTCCACCGGCATCCAGTACCGGAACGGCATCCCATTGCAAAATAATCAGATGGTTTTGCTCAACGCGCTGGGCGAGATCATTAAATAATCCCTCGGCGGCGGCGAAGAATAGCGGCCCGGTGACGCGTAATGCCAGCACACCTTCTGGTGTAGGAATGTTTACCGGTGCCAGACGGGTCATGCGGGCAATGCGACGCATAAACAGTAAAGAGGCCAGCACAATCCCCACGCTAATCGCGATAACCATATCGAACAGCACCGTTAACGACATGCAGATAAGCATGACGATGATGTCGTCTTTCGGCGCACGGCGCAGCAGGCTGACCACTTTATGCGCTTCACTCATATTCCACGCCACCATTAGCAGCAGGGCGGCCATTGCGGAAAGCGGCAACCAGGAAAGCAGCGGGGCCAGCACCAATAACGCCATAATCACCAGCAATGCGTGAATCACGGCAGCCATCGGTGATGTTGCGCCAGCGCGCACGTTGGCGGCTGACCGGGCAATGGCGGCGGTGGCAGTAATCCCACCAAAGAATGGCGCAATGATATTGCCCATCCCCTGGCCGATAAGTTCGCTGTTGGCGTTATGTTTGGTGCCCGTCATACCATCTAACACCACGGCGCACAGCAGCGATTCAATTGCGCCGAGCATCGCCATCGAAAAGGCTGCCGGGAGCAGGGCACTTAAAGAATCCCAGCTCAGCGTGAAGTTTGAGTTGGGAATATTCCACGGCAGTATCAGTTGTGGCAACAGTTGTGGAATGCCATTGCCCTGGGTGCCGTCAGCCAATACATAGTGGAAGCGTGAACCGATAGTTGCCACATCGAAGCCTGCTGCATGTACCGCTGCCATGGTGGCACAGCCTGCCAGCAGTGCCGGTAAGTGGCCGGGTAAACGAATGCCAAAACGCGGCCAGAGAATCAACACGCCGAGTGTCACGATGCCAATTGCCGCATCGCCGAGATTAATTGTTGGCATCGCCATCGCCAGCGCCGCCACTTTATTCAGGTAGTGTTCCGGCACGTGTTCCAGCGTCAGGCCAAAGAAATCTTTTACCTGCATAGTGGCGATGGTAATCCCAATCCCGGAGGTAAAACCGAGTGTTACGGAAAGCGGGATGTATTCAATCAGGCGGCCAAACCGCGCCAAACCAAACAAAATAAGAAACACGCCGGACATCAATGTGGCGATGAGTAAACCCGCAAGGCCGAACTGTTGCGCCACCGGATAGAGGATCACCACAAACGCCGCTGTTGGGCCGGAAACACTGAAACGTGAACCGCCGCTTAGGGCAATCACAATCCCGGCAATCGCTGAAGTATACAGGCCATACTGCGGGGCGACACCGCTGCCAATCGCTAACGCCATCGCCAGGGGAATAGCAATAATCCCTACGGTAATACCAGCAATAACATCGCGGCTAAAACGAGAAACCGTGTATTTCTCTCGCCAACAAGCGTCTACCAGAGCGCGGAAAGGTAATATAGAAGAAGATACGTTTTTCACTTTGATTCCATCCGTGAGCGCATCATCTGTCATTTATGAGGGATATGGCAGGTGAAGGAGGCATTGGTTTAATAAATACATACTACAAAAGAAAAAACCCGCCGCAGCGGGTTTTTTTAAACGAGTTCGATTAGTGCTCGAACATCGCAGAGATTGATTCTTCATTGCTGATACGGCGAATAGCTTCAGCCAACATGCCAGACAGAGTCAGGGTGCGGACGTTAGGCAGTGCTTTGATTTCATCAGACAGTGGGATGGTGTCACATACGATAACTTCGTCGATCACGGAGTTACGCAGGTTGTGAACCGCATTGCCGGAGAAAATCGGGTGAGTTGCGTAAGCAAACACACGTTTAGCACCACGCTCTTTCAGTGCTTCAGCTGCTTTGCACAGAGTGCCGCCGGTATCGATCATATCGTCAACCAGTACACAATCACGGCCAGATACATCACCGATGATATGCATAACCTGGGAAACGTTAGCGCGAGGACGACGTTTGTCGATGATAGCCATGTCGGTATCGTTAAGCAGTTTTGCGATAGCACGAGCACGCACAACGCCACCGATATCTGGAGAAACCACGATTGGGTTTTCCAGGCCGATTTGCAGCATATCTTCTAGCAGGATTGGGCTACCGAAAACGTTATCTACAGGAACATCGAAGAAGCCCTGAATCTGTTCTGCGTGCAAGTCCACGGTGAGAACACGGTCAACCCCAACACTTGAGAGGAAGTCAGCAACCACTTTCGCGGTGATTGGCACACGGGCGGAACGCACACGGCGATCCTGACGAGCATAACCAAAGTAAGGGATAACAGCGGTGATACGACCTGCAGAAGCACGGCGCAGGGCGTCGACCATAACAACCAATTCCATAAGGTTGTCATTAGTTGGTGCACAGGTGGACTGGATGATGAAAATATCACCACCGCGTACATTTTCGTTGATTTGTACGCTTACTTCTCCGTCGCTAAAACGACCGACGGCGGCGTCACCAAGGGAGGTGTACAGGCGGTTGGCAATACGTTGTGCTAGTTCCGGGGTGGCGTTACCAGCAAAAAGCTTCATATCAGGCACGAGAAAAACCTCAGGCATGCGTCCAGTGGCGGATGGAACTACCGCAGCTTATGCGGGCGGGGTAGCGCCATCCAGGCGGTGTATAAAGAGCTTGATGCAACGTCTGAAACAAGGTGACGTTGTCACCAATACTCAGCTTGCCCGGATATGGCCTGATGCAGCGGGGAGACATTAACGCCTCGCGCAACAAACCCATGCAGCCATTCCGGGGCTTGCTTAAGCACCTGGCGGGCAGCGTTCTCGGTGTCAAATTCAGCAAACACACAAGCGCCGGTGCCGGTCAGGCGCGACGGCGCGTATTCTAACAGCCAGGAAAGCAGCTCATCAACCTTACGAAAACGTTTTCTTGCGATAACCTCACAATCATTACCAAATTCACAGTTTAATAACGTGTCAATTGATCTGATCGGGGTATTTCGTGGTAGCTCTGGATCTTTGAAAATGACAGGCGTGGGAATGCTGACGCCAGGATGTGCAACCAGGTACCACTTTTCCGGTGGAGAGACGGGGGTGAGCTTCTCACCAACACCTTCGGCAAAAGCGGCAAATCCACGCACGAATACGGGGACGTCGGCGCCGAGAGTGATACCCAACGCCGCCAGTTGATCTTCAGTCAGGCCGGTGTTCCACACATGGTTTAGCGCCACCAACACTGTTGCTGCATTTGATGACCCGCCACCTAAACCGCCGCCCATTGGCAATCGTTTTTCAACGCTGATTTCTGCCCCAGCACCCTGCGGCAACGTGCCCATCAGCAGGGCGGTGTCTTGCAATAATCGAGCCGCGCGGACAATTAAATTCTCTTCATCCGGCACCCCTTCAATCGGAGTAGCTAAGCGAATTTGACCATCATTTGTCGGCTCAATGCTGAGGGTGTCGCCATAATCAAGGAACTGAAATAAAGTTTGTAAATTATGGTATCCGTCTTCACGACGACCGGTGATATACAAAAATAAATTCAGTTTTGCTGGGGATGGCCAACGTTTTCTCATTATTTGACTGTCCAGTTATCCATTTTGAGTTTGATACGCTGTGAGCCTTCGCGCAGTTCCATATTTGACGGCAGAGCAGGCTGCACACTGTCGTCATAATCGCTATACACCACTTTCCAGGTTTTGCCGTCCTGGGTGTAGTTGATTTCACTCAGGCGATATTGAGCATCAATTTTATAGTCAGTGGCCTCACCCGGCAGGCCGAGGATCCATTGACGCAGGCTATTGAGCGGAATAGGCATTCCCGTCAATTTACCCACCATCTCTTCTGCATTATCGGCGACGTACTTTTTGCCATTGCGGTCAGTCAGTTGCACGACACCAGGCTGCGCATTGAGCTCAAGCTCGGTGCTGCCTAACGGGTTAGTCAATAATAAGCGATAGCGATCCGGCGAGGTTTGTTGCCAGTTATAGCGTGCATAAACTTTTTGACTATCGGAGAGATAAGCAAAAGCACCACGTGTTTGATATTGGGTGATTTTTTGTACTTGTTGCTGGTGTTGTAACCACTGAGGAGAGTCAGGACTTTTGCCTGGACCGCTTGGTTTTGGCGTGACACAAGCAGTCAAAATAAGGCTTGCCAGTGGCGCAAGGCGCAGCAGACGGGCTTTCGTCATAGACATAGAGGCAACGGTTCCTTCTCATTAATTTTAGTTGTTAACTGTTTATGCTAGCGGCGCATAGTCAGGTCGTCTATGGTCATGTTGTCTTAAATCATTAATTGTAGTGATACCCCACAAGGAGTGGCTCCCTTTTATTGACTGCACGCATCCTGTATGATGCGCCGAGTTAATCCTTATCAACATCGGTATTACTCAGACCGCTCAATGACCCTTTTAGCGCTTGGCATCAACCATAAAACAGCTCCAGTCTCGTTGCGAGAACGTGTTACGTTTTCGCCGGACACGCTCGACCAGGCATTGAACAGCCTGCTCGAACAGCCGATGGTGCAAGGTGGGGTGGTGTTGTCGACGTGTAACCGGACTGAGCTGTATCTGAGCGTCGAAGAACAGGAAGACCTGCACGAGCAGCTCGTGCGCTGGCTATGTAATTACCACAACCTCAACGAAGAGGAAGTGCGTAAAAGCCTGTACTGGCATCACGACAACGACGCAGTCACCCATTTAATGCGTGTCGCAAGTGGTCTTGATTCGCTGGTTCTCGGCGAGCCACAAATCCTCGGGCAGGTTAAAAAGGCCTTTGCCGACTCACAAAAAGGGCATTCGCTTTCCAGCGAACTGGAGCGCATGTTCCAGAAGTCCTTCTCCGTTGCCAAGCGTGTTCGCACCGAAACCGAAATCGGCGCGAGTGCCGTATCCGTTGCGTTCGCGGCCTGCACCCTGGCACGACAAATTTTCGAATCCTTATCGACTGTCACCGTGTTGCTGGTTGGTGCGGGTGAAACCATTGAACTGGCGGCGCGTCATTTACGTGAACACAACGTTCAGAAGATGATTATTGCCAACCGCACGCGTGAACGCGCTCAGGTGCTGGCTGATGAAGTCGGTGCCGAGGTAATAAGCCTGAGTGACATTGATTCTCGCTTGCAGGAAGCTGACATTATTATTAGTTCCACCGCCAGCCCACTGCCAATCATTGGTAAAGGCATGGTCGAACGCGCGTTAAAAGCTCGCCGCAACCAGCCGTTACTGTTAGTCGACATCGCCGTCCCGCGCGATGTTGAGCCGGAAGTAGGCAAACTGGCGAACGCCTATCTGTATAGCGTTGACGACCTTCAGGCGATAATTCAAAGCAACCTCGCGCAGCGCAAGGCTGCCGCCGTTGAAGCTGAAACGATTGTCGCACAGGAAAGTGGTGAGTTCATGGCCTGGTTGCGTGCCCAAAGCGCAACGGAAACTATCCGTGAATACCGCACACAAGCAGAACAGGTTCGTGATGACCTGGCTGCTAAGGCTATCGCCGCGCTCCAGCAGGGTGCCGATGCCGAAACAGTCCTTCAGGATTTGGCATGGAAATTAACCAACCGCCTGATCCACGCTCCAACCAAATCGCTCACGCAGGCTGCCCGTGACGGGGATGACGAACGCCTGCAGATTCTGCGCAACAGCCTCGGGCTGGATTAGCAAATAAACTCTTATTACAAGGTGAAACACCGCCCATGAAGTCTTCTATCGTTGCCAAACTAGAAGCTCTGCAAGAGCGCCATGAAGAAGTTCAGGCACTGCTTGGGGATGCTGCCACAATTGCCGACCAGGATCGTTTCCGTGCTTTGTCACGTGAATATGCCCAGTTAAGTGACGTTTCCAGTTGCTTCCTGAAATGGCGTCAAGTGCAGGAAGATATTGAAACCGCACAAAGCATGCTCGATGACCCGGAAATGCGCGAAATGGCGCAAGAAGAATTAAACCAGGCGAAAAGCGACAGCGAAGAATTAGAACAACAACTGCAAGTCTTGCTGCTGCCAAAAGATCCTGATGACGAACGCAACGCTTTTGTGGAAGTTCGTGCCGGGACCGGCGGTGATGAAGCGGCTATTTTTGCCGGTGATCTGTTCCGTATGTACAGCCGTTACGCAGAAGCACGTCGCTGGAAAGTTGAAATACTGAGCGCCAACGACGGTGAACATGGTGGCTTTAAAGAAGTAATCGCCAAAATCAGTGGTGAAGGTGTTTACGGCCGTTTGAAGTTTGAGTCCGGCGGTCATCGCGTGCAGCGTGTTCCGGCAACTGAATCTCAGGGGCGTATCCATACTTCCGCTTGTACCGTCGCGGTGATGCCAGAAATTCCTGAAGCGGAATTGCCAGATATCAACCCAGGTGATTTGCGTATCGACACCTTCCGTTCCTCGGGCGCGGGCGGTCAGCACGTTAACACCACCGACTCTGCAATTCGTATTACCCACTTACCGACCGGGATCGTAGTGGAATGCCAGGACGAACGTTCCCAGCATAAAAACAAAGCCAAAGCGCTTTCGGTATTGGGTTCGCGTATTCGTGCCGCTGAAATAGCAAAACGCCAACAGGAAGAAGCTTCAACGCGCCGCAATTTGCTGGGCAGTGGCGATCGTTCAGACCGCAACCGTACTTATAACTTCCCGCAAGGCCGTGTAACCGACCATCGCATCAACGTGACGTTATACCGTCTGGATGAAGTGATGGAAGGGAAACTCGACGCATTGATCGAACCTATTGTGCAGGAGTTCCAGGCAGACCAGTTAGCGGCGCTGTCTGAGCAGGATTAATGGATTTTAAACACTGGTTACAACAGGCAATTGCCCAGCTTCAGGAAAGTGAAAGTCCGCGTCGCGACGCGGAAATCCTGCTGGGTTTTGTCACCGGTAAAGCACGAACCTTCATCCTCGCTTTTGGTGAAACCGAGCTGGCAGCCGAGCAACAGCAACAACTTGCTGTTTTGCTGGCAAGACGTGTGAAGGGCGAGCCTATCGCGCATTTGGTTGGCGAGCGTGAGTTTTGGTCGCTGCCTTTGCGCGTATCGCCGGTGACGCTTATTCCGCGCCCTGATACCGAATGCCTTGTCGAACAAGCCCTCGCCAGAATGCCTGCCACCGCGTGTTCCGTGCTGGACTTAGGCACCGGTACCGGGGCGATTGCGTTGGCGATTGCCAGCGAGCGCCCGGATTGTGACGTTGTCGCACTGGACTTGATACCTGATGCGGTTGAACTTGCGCGCGATAATGCGAGTCGCCTTGGAATAACCAACGTTGAGGTCTTGCAAAGCAACTGGTTTAGTGCGCTCAATACGCAGCGTTTTGCCGTGATTGTCAGTAATCCACCCTATATTGATGAGGAAGATCCGCACCTTTTACAGGGTGATGTTCGCTTTGAACCTCGCAGTGCGCTGGTGGCTGATAACCACGGTTTGGCCGATTTACGCACGCTGGTGGAAACATCGCGCAACTTCCTTGAATCGGGCGGTTGGTTATTGCTCGAACACGGTTGGCAACAGGCAGCACAAGTTCGTGAACTGTTTAGCGACGCCGGATATACCGAGATACAAAGCTGTCAGGATTACGGTGGCAATGACCGTCTGACAACAGGACGCTTTTTCTAAAGATAAGGAACTGAGCAAAATGGCAACTTACTTCGCGCTCAAGCATTTTCATATTCTGACGGTTATCATTTCCGTGAGTTTGTTCGTTTTACGCTACTGGTGGCAATACCGCGATTCAGCCATGTCGAACAAGCGCTGGGTGCGCATTGTGCCGCATGTGAATGATACGCTATTGCTGGTCAGCGGTGCTGCACTGGTGATGATTACGCATTTCTATCCCTTCACGCCGCAAGGTGCATGGCTGACTGAGAAGCTATTTGGCGTTATTATCTATATCGTTTTAGGGTTTATCGTGCTGGGCAAACGCCCGCGCAGTCAGCAGATCCGGCTATTTGCCTTTTTGCTGGCGCTGGTGGTGCTTTACATCATCATTAAACTCGCCACTACCAAAATACCATTACTGGGGTAAGTCATGAGGTCGTTAGCCGATTTCGAATTCAATCAGGCGCCGTTGTGCGAGGGCATGATTTTAGTCTCGCAGTTGATCCGTGATGATTTCCCGGCAGAAGAAGTGCGTGCACAACTGGAAAGCCTGGCAAGCCTGGCGCGGGAAGAGATCTGCGAAGGTCAGCACCAGGATGTGCAACTCGAAAAATTAGTCGAGCTGTTTTATGGCAGTTGGGGTTTTAAAGACTCCAGCGGCGTTTACCGTTTATCCGATGCATTGTGGCTTGATAAAGTGCTGACAAAACGCCAGGGAAGTGCGGTGTCTTTGGGGGCGATTCTGTTATGGATTGCCGAGCGCCTTGATATCCCGTTAAATCCTGTAATTTTCCCCACGCAGCTAATTTTGCGTGGCGACTGGATGGACGGCGAAATGTGGCTGATCAACCCATTTAACGGCGATACGCTCAACGAACATACGCTGGAAGTGTGGTTGAAAGGTAATGTCGGGCCAACAGCTGAACTGTTCGATGAAGATTTAGATGAAGCTGATAACGCGGAAGTGGTGCGTAAATTACTCGACACCCTTAAATCTGCGCTGATGGAAGAACGTCAAATGGAACTGGCACTGCGTACCAGTGAAACGTTGCTCCAGTTTAATCCGGAAGACCCGTATGAAATTCGCGATCGTGGCTTAATTTATGCGCAGCTTGATTGCGAACACGTGGCTCTTACCGATCTCAGCTATTTTGTCGAGCAGTGCCCGGAAGACCCGATTAGCGAGATGATCAAAGCGCAAATTAATTCGATTTCGCAAAAACAGGTCACTTTGCACTGATGCTAAATTTTTAAATGTTTCCCAACAAGGCGAGATAAAGATGGAACAAAAAGTGGTTAAGATTGGTGACATCAACGTCGCAAACGACCTGCCGTTTGTGCTGTTTGGCGGCATGAACGTACTGGAATCACGCGACCTTGCAATGCGTATTTGTGAGCATTACGTCACCGTGACCCAGAAACTGGGCATTCCATACGTGTTCAAAGCGTCCTTCGATAAAGCCAACCGTTCATCCATCAACTCTTATCGTGGCCCAGGCCTCGAAGAAGGGATGAAGATTTTCCAGGAACTGAAGCAAACCTTCGGCGTGAAAATCATCACTGACGTTCATGAAGCAAGCCAGGCACAACCTGTTGCCGATGTAGTTGATGTGATTCAGCTGCCTGCGTTCCTCGCCCGCCAGACCGATCTGGTAGAAGCGATGGCGAAAACCGGTGCGGTGATCAACGTCAAGAAGCCTCAGTTCGTCAGCCCTGGTCAAATGGGTAACATCGTTGATAAATTCCACGAAGGCGGTAACGACCAGATTATCCTGTGTGACCGTGGCGCGAACTTCGGTTACGACAACCTGGTTGTCGACATGCTCGGTTTTAGCGTAATGAAGCAGGTTTCTAACGGTTCACCGGTTATTTTCGACGTGACACATGCTCTGCAATGCCGCGACCCGTTTGGTTCAGCGTCGGGCGGCCGTCGTGCGCAGGTGACTGAACTGGCTCGTGCCGGTATGGCGACTGGCCTTGCAGGTCTGTTTATCGAAGCGCACCCGGACCCAGATAACGCACGTTGTGATGGCCCATCTGCATTGCCGCTGGCGAAGCTCGAGCCATTCCTCAAGCAAATCAAAGCGATTGACGATCTGGTGAAGAATTTCGAACCACTGGATACCAGCAAGTAAGTCAGGACTAATGGCGGATGACGTTGCACTTATCCGCCCTACAAAAATCAGACTTTTTGACGTGGTAGGGTGGATAAGCGCGAGCGTCATCCACCAAAATAAAAAGCTCTTATCTCACGATAAGAGCTTTTTTTATGACGCAAATTCGTCAGGCAAAAATGGTCATCAAATAAGCGGCAAACAGCGCAAGGTGTGCGGTGCCGTTGAGCACATTGGTGCGCCCGGTTGAAAACGAAATCTGGCATAACACTAATGAAGTTAGCATCACGACTAACTCAGGCATCCCTAAACCAAACGTCAAGTCGTTGCCCGTCAACATCGCAATCAGCGTCACCGCAGGGACTGTCAGTGAAATCGTCGCCAGTACCGAGCCAAAGAACAGATTCATGGCTCGCTGAACCTGGTTACTCAATACGGCTTTCAACGCCCCCAGGCCTTCAGGCGAGAGAATCAATAATGCCACCAGGAAGCCAGTAAATTGCGCAGGTGCATTCAGTGTCGTTAGCAGTGACTCCAGCGGGCCGGCATTCATTTTAGTGACTGCAATTACCGCTACCAGATGCACGATTAACCAAATGGAATGCCAGGTGCTGCTATGCGCAGATGGCTTACCATGATGCGGGTCGTCGTCGTCAGACTCATCTTCATGCTCGTAAACGAACAGGCTTTGGTGCGTACGGGTCTGAATTAACAAGAACACGCCATACATCGCCGCTGAAATCGCGGCCGCCATTAACGCCTGGCCGGTGCTAAAGTTGCCTGCTGGCAGCGCGGTCGGTAACACCAGGACGATGACAGCCAGCGGAAACAGCGCGATTAAATACTGTTTGATGCCGAACAAATTCATATATTGCGTGGCGAATTTACGGCCACCCAACAGCAATGAGAAACCCACCAGCCCGCCAGTCACAATCATGATGATGGAATAGAGCGTGTCACGCATCAGTGTCGGCGCAGCATCACCGGTTGCCATTAATGCGGAAATCAGGCTGACTTCAAGAATAACTACAGAAAGACTCAGAATCAGGGAACCGTAAGGTTCACCTAAACGGTGCGCCAAAACGTCTGCATGGCGTACCACGCTAAAGGCGCTACTTAAAATACCCACCAGCGCCAGAATGTTGATACCCACTACCGCCGACATTGACTGGCTTCCTCCCCATAAAACCAGTACCACCAGCGCTAATACCGGGAAAATGAGGGAACTCTCCTTATGACGGGTTTTCACCGCCTCATGTTGTGTTTTCGTCAAAATACTTCTCCATATCCAGAGGTGCTAAGCCATTTCTTCATTATAGTCAGACATTAAAACCCCATTAAAATAGCAAACAATGTTGGATTTCTGCGGAAATTTACTCAGTTTTACCGCTTTCATAGCTATAGTATTACTGATGAATGAAAATCAATGTTTGGTGATTTTAGTCAATACAAAACAAGTGGATATACATTCATGTAAAGCAATTAACTGGAAGGTAGTGATGATAAATGACATAAGAAAACCTTATCCAACACTTAATCTATTGATATTGCTATCCAAACGCTGCCACACCTTTCAGTATGGCAAGTTAATATGACATTTTTGCTGTTTTGTGATCCTTGTCAAACTTGCCAGAGTCCCGCAGATTGCATATGTTTTCTTATAGACTGTTACTAATAGTAAGCAGTTTTAAAAAGCCCGGAAGGCGCATCTGACGTGACAAGGAAGTATGCAGTGGCGGAGGTGTATCGTGTTAACGCGTGATTTCTTAATGAAAGCGGATTGTAAGACAGCTTTTGGTTCCATTGAGGAATCGTTGTTGTGGACCCCTGAACAGCGTCTGGCTTCTCTTGCTGCAACGCTGGCTTGTCGTCCCGATAACAGTCCTGTATGGATTTTTGGCTATGGTTCCCTGATGTGGAACCCGGCATTCGAATATGAAGAGTCAGCCGCAGGCACGCTTGTTGGCTGGCATCGTGCATTTTGTTTACGTTTAACCGCCGGGCGCGGCACCGCTTGCCAACCGGGACGCATGCTGGCGCTAAAAGAGGGCGGGCGCACCACCGGTCTTGCGTACCGTCTGCCTGAAGCGATGCTTGAAGACGAACTGACGCTGGTCTGGAAGCGAGAAATGATCACCGGCTGTTACTTACCCACCTGGTGCAAACTGGAACTGGATGATGGCCGCGTGGTGAATGCTCTGGTGTTTATCATGGACCCGCGCCATCCACTCTACGAAGCTGATACCCGTGCTGAAATCATTGCCCCACTGATTGCCGCCGCCAGCGGCCCATTGGGCACAAATGCGCAATATCTGTTTTCGCTGGAACAAGAACTGATGAAGCGCGGGATGCAAGATGATTGTCTGGATGAGTTGGTGAATAAAGTCAGAGCATGGCTCCAACCGAAAGATGACGAAGGGCTACAGCCTGGATTTGCCTGAAAGATCATTCCGGCCTTCTGCTGAGGGCCGGAATAAATTGGCTATCAGAAGGTTAATACTTTATCGGCGCTCAGCGTCCACTCCGCCAATTCCACTAGCGTGCCAATCTCTACGCCATCTACCAATGGCAGAGCCGTGATACCACGCCCGTCGGTGCAGGTTTTGCATAATTTCACTGGTACATTCTGCGCCGTTAAAATCTCCAGCATTTGCTGGATGTTATAGCCCTCAGCCGGTTTTTGGCCGCGCAAACCGGCGGTGACCGCATCAGACATTAAAAACAATTTCACTTGCGGCTGTGGCTGCTGGTCGCATAGCGCAATCGCCAGACGCAGGCTGTTGAACAGAGATTCGCTGCCATAAGCAGCCCCGTTGGCAATCATCACAATCTTCTGCATATTTCCTCCTTCCTGGGTGAACGCAAATCATACCTTATAAAACCCAGAGTAATCTGTGTTTACCAGTTTGGGCGTGAATTGCAGGGTTGAGATGTTATAATTTCCAGATGTTTAGAAAAGCCGTTCCATTTTTTACCCTGTCTTATGCACTCCTCAGCGCTGGAGGGGCTGCCAGTACCCGGCAGACCTTTATCGAACAAGCCGAAAATCCTTTTGACCAAACTACCGAACAGTTACCGGACTTAGGCATGGCGCCGGAAAGCGATGCCACGGCGCGGGAAATCGCCGCCATGGCGAAGAAATTCGGTGAAGCGAGCATGGTGGATGATGGGCTGGATGCGGGCGATCAGGCGCGGATGTTCGCTTTTGCCCGGTTGCGCGATGTGTTAACCAGCAAAGTGACCAACGAAGCGGAATCGCTGTTATCGCCGTGGGGTAAAGCCAGTATCAATTTGCGGGTGGATGAACACGGTAACTGGAATGGCAGCAACGCCTCGCTGTTTAGCCCGTGGGAAGATAACAGCCGTTATTTGACCTGGAGCCAGGTGGGGTTTACCCAGCGCGATGATGGCACCATCGGCAACCTTGGGGCCGGGCAACGTTGGGTTGCCGGTGACTGGCTATTGGGCTACAACGCGTTTTACGACAATCAGCTTTCCACCCATTCGCAGCGCGCAGGGTTTGGTGCCGAAGCGTGGGGCGAATATTTACGTCTTTCGACAAATTTCTATCAACCGCTAAAAAACTGGCAAGAAGGCGAAAGTGAAACGATGGAGCAGCGCCTGGCACGGGGTTACGACGTGACCGCACAGGCCTGGTTACCGTTTTACCGGCACATCAATACTAGCCTGAGCTTTGAGAAGTATTTTGGTAACAGCGTTGACCTGTTTGATAGCGGCACCGGTTATCGCAACCCGGTGGCGGTGACGATGGGGCTGAATTATACCCCCATCCCGTTATTGACGCTGACCGCCCAGCATAAGCAGGGGGAAAGTGGTGTCTCGCAGGATAACCTTGGCCTGAAAGTGAATTATCGTTTTGGTGTGCCGGTGAGTAAGCAGATTTCTGCGGCTGAGGTCGCCACCACCAGTTCGCTGCGCGGTAGCCGCTACGACAACGTGGAACGTAATTCGCTGCCGGTGATGGAATATCGTCAACGTAAAACGCTGGCGGTCTTTTTGGCGACACCCCCCTGGGAATTACAGCCTGGTGAGACTGTGGCACTGAAGCTGCAAATCCGCGCCAGTCATGGTATCCGCAGCGTAATCTGGCAGGGTGACACCCAGGCGCTGAGTTTGACGCCACCTGCAGATAATCGTGACACCAGCGGCTGGAGCATGATTATGCCAGCATGGAGCGAGCAAGGGCCCAATGAGTTCCGTCTTTCGGTAGTTATCGAGGATGATAAAGGCCAGAAAGTGACCTCTAACTGGATTACGCTGCAGCTGGCGGAGCCGTTGATTGTCAACCCGGTTGGTGACCCCAGATATGAGTTGTTGCCCGAATAGTAGGTTATGTCGGATGACGGGATTTTGTAGGGTGGATAAGCGCAGCGTCATCCACCATTCTTTTCCATCATTCAAACCATCAGAAAATACGATCCTGATGCACCCAGACCGCCGCTTCAACGCGGGATTTAAGCTTCATCTTCTTCAACAAATGCTTAACGTGAACCTTCACCGTACTTTCGGTGATGTCCAGACGGCGTGCGATCATCTTGTTCGGCAAGCCCTGGGCGATAAGTTTGAGAATGTCGCGCTCGCGCGGCGTAAGCAGATTCACATCACGGTCAGAGGTGGCGCGGTTGGCGCGCAAACTGGCAGCCAGCACTGGCGTTAACGCTTCACTCAGTACCATTTCACCGGCGGCGGCTTGTTGCAAGGCTTTCAGCAAATCTTCCGGTTCCATGTCTTTCAACAAATAACCATCTGCGCCTCTTTTCAGCGCCGTCACCACATCTTCTTCATGGTTCGACACGCTAAACACCACGATGCGGCCAGAAAGCGGCTTTTCACGCAGGCAGTCCAGCGTTTCCAGACCGTTCATACCCGGCATATTCAAATCCAGCAGAATCAGATCCGGGTCGAGTTCCTCCGCCAGTAGCACGCCTTGCGCACCATTGCCCGCTTCACCCACGACGGCTAACTCCGGCGCCATACTGATCAATTGTTTAACACCAGTACGCAGCATCGGATGATCGTCGATGAGCAAAATGGTTGAGGCTTCAGGGTGACTCATGATTGGCTCCTGTGGCTATTTCGGGGATAAAACTGACGACGATCTGGGTACCGCCATTTGGGCGCGCCAGTACCTGGCAGTCACCTTTCAGACTCTGCGCGCGGTCACGCATAATGATCAGTCCGTAATGATTGCGCCGCTCGCCGTTGTCGGGGATACCACGACCGTTATCCCATATGGTTAAGGTCATTTGATTCTCGCGATGTATCACGCTTACCCCACACGCGGTGGCGCGGGCGTGTTTGAGGCAGTTATTCAACGCTTCACGGGTGATTTGCACCAGATGAATCGCCTGATGTGAGGGCACCAGACGCGGCGGTACTTGATAATCAAGAACCACCGGGAAACCCAGTTTTTCACTAAACTCGCGGCAACTCTCTTCAAGTGCCGGACGCAGTCCAGGCTCGATTAACTGCAGGCGGAAAGTGGTCAGCAGTTCGCGCAACTGTCGCCATGAAGTATTCAGTTCGCTGCGCATCTGGCTGAGTAAGGTCTGCATCTCAGGCGGCAGCGTGGCCCCCTGCATTTGCAAACAGCTGACCTGCATCTTCAGGCAGGATAGCGATTGGGCGATGGAGTCGTGCAGTTCACGGGCAATGGCGGAACGCTCTTCCATCACCACCAGTTGCTGTTGGCGTTCATATTGCCTTTCCAGCGCGAGAGTGGCCGTCAGTTGTTCCATCAGGGTCAGCACTAATTGCTGCTGGTCGTGCGTCAGACTGCAGCCGATCGGTAATTGCGCCAGCACCAGGCCATATTGAATGTGGTTGTCGGTTAATCGCCACTTTTGCGGCGTGGATTCGCAAGGCTGCGGTGCCGGTTCGCGTGGGCAAAGATTGCAGCCGCTGGCTTCGCAACTGCTGTCTGGCTGGTAGGTGTATTCTTCGTAATTCTCTTCATCTTCATACTCATACACCCGCAATTCGAGATTCCGCAGCGGCGTCAAATGCTGTAGTTCGCTGAGTACCGGAGACAGGCGCTGGCACAGCGGAGCCTGCGAGTGCAGGCGGCGATTAGCCTGATAGAGAAACGATAACATCTGATTCTTTTGCTCAAGCCCGGCGGTTTTCTCGCGCACGCGCTGCTCAAGGCTGGCGTAACTTTCTGCCAGTTCCGCCGACATACTGTTTAAGGCGATGCCCAGCGTTGCCATCTCATTTCGCCCGCGCACCTGCACGCGATGGGTGAAGTCACGCTGGCCAATCGCCTGAGCCATAGTCAATAATTTTTGCCACGGGCGTAGCAGGCGTTTGCGTAACCAGATGACGGTGAAAATGATCAGCAAACCCATTAATGCGGCCATGCCCATTTGTAGCTGAATAATTCGCTGCAGGCGCAGTTCGGTGGTGTGATCAAAGGTGGTGACCAGTTGGTCTATGCGCCCGACGAAACCCGCGACATGCGGTTTGACCTGGTCGGCATTCTGGGCACGACGCAGTGCGGGTTCTAGCACCTCGCGCCAGTAATGTTGCAGTGCAGCTAATTTGTCTTGTTGCCCATCCTGCTGTGCGGCTTGTGCTAAATCGTTGCTCCAGGTGGTTTTTTCCATCTCGTCGAGCAGGGCGCTGTCCTGTTCGGTGAGCGGAATGGCGGCCAGCAGACGATAGCTCTGCATGCGCATCGACCCGGCTTTGTTGATAGCGTGCGCGTTGCCCTGAATACCTTGTGCCAGCCAACCCGCCAGGCTCATTCCCGCAACACCGAGCAACGCCAACAACAGCACTATCAATGCCAGTTGGTTAAACAAGGTGAGAGGGGACAGCAGGCGTTTTAGCATCGAAAGGTGAACTCCGGAGTCAGGATAGAGAGTGCGGGTATTCTCAGACATCCCCTGGAGTATACCCATACCCCTTAAGGATTACCCACTAATTGCCAGGGGTGGCATAGCGAGATAGCGGGTGACTGACACCTGCTTTCAGCCATGTGAAAAACCACACTATTTTCATTTTCAGTGCTTACCCATAAAGAATGACGGTGAGTTTTTGAACGTTGTTTAGATGGTTTATCCCTTGATTCACATCAATTTCTATTCCTGATTAGCCCCTAATGTGGCGGCAATTACTCTCACTTTTTTTGAGGTGTTTATGTCCCAGTCTCCCGATAGTAGCCAAAAAACGGGATCGCTTATTACCGAGTGGCGACCAGAAGAACCGGCGTTTTGGCAAAGCAGGGGTCACGGCATTGCCAGCCGCAATTTATGGATTTCCGTACCTTGTTTGTTGTTAGCATTCTGCGTGTGGATGCTGTTTAGTGCGGTGGCGGTAAACCTGAATAAGGTGGGTTTCAACTTCACTACTGACCAGCTGTTTATGCTGACCGCGCTGCCGTCAGTTTCCGGGGCTTTGTTGCGCGTGCCTTACTCCTTTATGGTGCCGGTATTCGGTGGCCGCCGCTGGACGGCGTTCAGTACCGGGATTTTGATCATTCCTTGCGTGTGGTTAGGTTTTGCGGTGCAAAACCCAGCAACGCCATTTAGCGTGTTCATCATCATCGCGCTGCTTTGCGGTTTTGCGGGGGCAAACTTTGCTTCCAGCATGGCGAATATCAGTTTCTTCTTCCCGAAAGCAAAACAGGGTGGTGCACTGGGTATTAACGGCGGTCTGGGGAACCTGGGCGTGAGCGTGATGCAGCTTGTTGCGCCGCTGGTGATTTCGCTGTCGATGTTTGCAGTATTCGGTGGAACTGGCGTTGAGCAAGCGGATGGCACCATGCTGTTCCTCGAAAACGCCGCCTGGGTGTGGGTGCCATTGCTGGCGATTTTCACTCTCGCCGCGTGGTTTGGTATGCACGACCTCGCCACCTCGAAAGCCTCGTTGAAAGAACAGTTGCCGGTGCTTAAACGCGCGCACTTGTGGATCATGGGCGTGCTCTATCTGGCGACTTTCGGTTCGTTTATCGGTTTTTCTGCCGGTTTTGCGATGCTGGCAAAAACCCAGTTCCCGGATGTCAACATTCTGCACTTCGCCTTCTTTGGCCCGCTGTTCGGTGCGCTGGCGCGTTCTGCGGGTGGCGCAATTTCCGACCGTTTTGGTGGCACCAAAGTGTCGCTGATTAACTTTGTATTTATGGCGATTTTCAGTGCGTTGCTGTTTACCACGCTGCCACACAATGGTGTCGGCGGTAACTTTATCGCCTTCTTCGGGGTATTCCTGATGTTGTTCCTGACGGCGGGTTTGGGGAGTGGTTCCACCTTCCAGATGATCTCCGTTATCTTCCGTAAGTTGACCATGGATCGTGTGAAAGCGCAGGGCGGCACTGAAGAAAGAGCGCTGCGCGAAGCGGCAACCGATACGGCGGCGGCACTGGGCTTTATCTCGGCGATTGGTGCTGTTGGCGGCTTCTTTATCCCGAAAGCATTTGGTACATCCCTTGCTCTAACCGGTTCTCCGGCGGGGGCAATGAAAGTTTTCCTGGTGTTCTACATTGTTTGTGTGGTGATTACCTGGGCCGTTTATGGCCGCAAATCATCGCGTAAATAGTCCATTTTTAACCATTTGGTTATCCCTTGCGCGGCTTCGGTCGCGCTTTTTTTTGCCTGAAATACCCCCCTGATCCTGCCTTATTCTGAGAGAAACCTCACATTTAGAATAACTACTACCCCTGGTACCATTGTCACTTTCGCAGGCAAAGAGTACCTTTGCCGTAAATCTGGTTTAAACCAAATGGGTTAAAGCATGAAAAGCCGTTCCACAGTAGAAGCCGCAAAAGAGATGCTCAACGACTGGCTGAGCAAAGGTGTGGTACAGCCGGGCAGTAAATTACCTTCTGAACGTGAACTGGAAGAGTTACTGGGCATCAAGCGCATGACACTGCGGCAGGCGCTGTTGTTTCTCGAAGGGGAAGAAAAGATCTTCCGTAAAGATCGTCGCGGCTGGTTCGTTGCCTTACCGTGTTTCAAATACACCCCGAACACGTCCACCAGTTTTAAGCAGGCCGCACTTGAACAGGGCCGTTTGCCATCCTGGGGATTCCTGGAGAAAGAGCGTGTTTATAGTGCTGAGCCGGAAATTTTGGCGTTGTTGAACGTCAAAGAGGGTGATGAAATCTACCAGATTTGTGGATGGGGAGCCCTTGATAATCATAAAGTTTTCTATCATGAAACCTTTATCAATGCGCAGTTTGCACCCGGTTTTATCGACAAATTAGGCGACCGTTCATTTGTTGATGTGTGGCAAGAAGCCTTCGGCAAAAGCTCGCACACGCAGCACTTAGCGTTTAAACCAACACGGCTTTCGGCGGGTGCCTGCAAAGGTATGGGCGGCACGCCCGGTACACCGGCTATCCGTGTTGAAAAATACCGTGCCGACGAAGCCGGGCACGTTATTCAGGTTGATATTGAATATTGGCGTTTTGAATCTGTAGAGTTTTATATCGATTTATAGGAGTTACCATGGATAGCATCCAAGCTACAAAAATTGTCGAGCGCGCCGCGAATCTGCCGCTTTATCTGCATGCCTATGCGTTTCATTTAAACATGCGTATGGAGAAGATCCTGCCGGAAGATTTGCTGGATATTGCCAGCCAACAGCAACTGAAAGGGGTGAAGATTCATGTTGTTGATGGTGAAAGCCAGTCGCTAAGGCATGCCAGCGGTGAGCGGCTCGAGCGTTTTGCGGCGAAAGCGCGCCAGCTAGGGCTGGATGTGCATATCGAAACCAGTGCGTCGGATGCGCGGACGATTGATGAAGCGGTCAATATTGCGCTGAAATCGGGTGCCACCTCAGTGCGGTTTTACCCTCGCTATGAAGGTTCGTTGTCTGAGGTAATGGACATTATTGCGAAGGATATTCAGTACATTAAAGCGCAATACCAACACAGCGGCCTGACCTTTACCCTTGAGCAACACGAAGATCTGCAAAGTCACGAATTGGTGCACCTGGTGCAACAGGCCGACTTCCCGCAGCTTTCCCTGCTGTTTGATTTTGCCAACATGATTAATGCCAATGAAGAGCCACTTGAAGCGTTGGCGGTGATGGGAAAAGAAACCACCCAGGTACATATCAAAGATGCGCTGATTAATCACGAAGGTACCGGGCGCGGACATACCGCATGTATTTCCGGGCAAGGAGAATTGCCGTTTAAAGAGTTGCTGCTGCAATTAATCTGTTTGGGTGAGGATAAACCCCAGGTCACGGCATTCGGTCTGGAAGAAGAAGTGGATTATTACGCGCCCGCATTTCGTTTTACCGATGAAGACAGCAACCCATGGATCCCATTACGTGAGATGAGTGAAACTCCTTTACCCACATCGGGGCTGGCTGAAAGGCTGAATAAAGAAATTGATGATGCAATGAATCAAATAAGTCATGTCCGCAATATTGTTGCTGACTTGAATAAAGATGCGCTAGCTGTTTTAAATAAATAATTAAAATCATTTAAAGCCAGATTTCTCACATTGTGTGAGATGGCTATATTCTCAAAAATAATGAATGCCGCTAATTCAGGGTGGGGTGTCTTATGCTAACTAAAAAAAGATGGACTATATTTAGTCTTTTGGTTCTGTGCGGTGGAACAATATATAAATTGCCTTCATTGAAAGATGCATTTTATGTTCCTATGCAGGAGTATTTTCATCTCACCAACGGTGAAATTGGTAACGCGATGTCGGTCAACTCGATTGTCACGACGATTGGTTTCTTCCTGTCTATTTATTTTTCTGACCGTCTGCCACGCCGGTTTACCATGTCGTTTTCACTGATCGCCACCGGTCTGTTAGGTATTTACTTATCCACCATGCCGGGCTATTGGGGGATACTGTTTGTTTGGGCGCTGTTTGGTGTGACCTGCGACATGCTCAACTGGCCGGTGCTACTAAAGTCCGTCAGTTTACTCGGTGACAACACCCAGCAAGGGCGCTTGTTTGGCTTCTTCGAAACCGGACGAGGCATTGTTGATACTATTATTGCCTTCAGTGCACTGGCAGTGTTTACCTGGTTCGGTAGCGACTACTTTGGTTTTAGAGCGGCTATTATATTCTATTCCGCTATCGCGATTGTCGTCGGCGTGGTCATTATGTTTGTGCTGAAAGAAAGCCCGGAAGAACAAGTGGTGAAGCAAGAATGTTCTGGGGAAAAAGCAGATAAACCAGGTATGGGTAGCGTATTAAAAAATAAGACCGTTTGGTTAATTGCTTTCAGCGTATTCTTTGTGTATGCGGTGTATTGCGGCCTGACTTTCTTTATTCCATTCTTAAGAAATATCTACGCATTACCGATTGCCCTGGTGGGTGCTTACGGGATTATTAACCAATATTGCCTGAAAATGGTCGGTGGCCCAATTGGCGGTTTAATTGCCGATAAAGTTTTAAAATCACCAAGCAAGTATCTGTTCTATACCTTTATTGTTAGTGCCATTGCATTAGTCGGCCTGATTTTATTACCACATGAACATATGCCTGTTTATTTGGGTATGGCTTGTACATTGCTGTTTGGCGCAGTGATCTTTACCCAACGTGCCGTGTTCTTTGCCCCTATCGGCGAGGCGGGCATCAGTGAAAAGAACACCGGTGCGGCGATGGCGCTGGGCAGCTTTATTGGTTATGCCCCAGCGATGTTCTGCTACAGCCTGTATGGTTACATTCTGGACCACAATGCTGGGCTTATCGGCTACCAGATTGTGTTTGGTTTGATGGCGGTATTCGCTTGCGCAGGTATTATCGTTTCTGGCCTGCTGATGAGAAACATCCGTGCGACTCGCCAGTCTGAACTTGTCGAATCTGTCTGATGAATATTTGGGGCTTGCCTTGCTGCAAGCCCCAGTGATTACCCCTTAATACCCAGTCGCTCAATTTTCAACTCCTTTTTAGCCGTAAATACCGATAAATAATCTTTTTTATTAATGACTTACTTTCTGTTTGGTGCTTGCCACTTTGGTGGTATATCGGCTGTTCTTGCCTGGAAACTGCTCAACCCCAGTTGATCCTCATCAATTCTCCCCACCTATGCGCGGGTTACCGTGCCAGCAGTCTTAGCAATGTCGACCTTACCAGAAGAGCCTCCAGGCTCCACATCAGGAGAACCCCGATGAGCAAATTTCTTGACCGGTTTCGTTACTTCAAACAGAAGGGCGAAACTTTTGCCGATGGACATGGCCAACTGCTCGATACCAACCGTGATTGGGAAGAAGGTTATCGCCAGCGTTGGCAGCACGACAAAGTGGTTCGCTCCACTCACGGTGTAAACTGCACAGGCTCCTGTAGCTGGAAGATCTACGTCAAAAGCGGCCTGGTGACCTGGGAAACTCAGCAAACCGACTACCCGCGTACCCGCCCTGATATGCCAAACCATGAGCCACGCGGCTGCCCACGCGGTGCAAGCTACTCCTGGTATCTCTACAGCGCCAACCGCCTGAAATATCCTTTGATGCGCAAGCGCCTGATCAAACTGTGGCGTGAAGCCAAAACCCTTCATGCTGACCCGGTCGACGCCTGGGCTTCCATCATCAACGACGCGGAAAAAGCCAAAAGCTATAAACAAGCCCGTGGTCGCGGTGGTTTTGTGCGCTCGAGCTGGCAGGAGGTGAATGAGCTGATTGCTGCCGCCAACGTCTTTACTGCCAAAACCTTCGGCCCTGACCGTATCGCGGGTTTCTCACCGATTCCAGCGATGTCGATGGTGTCGTACGCTTCTGGCGCGCGCTATCTTTCACTGATTGGCGGCACCTGTCTGAGCTTCTACGACTGGTACTGCGATTTACCACCGGCTTCACCAATGACCTGGGGCGAGCAAACCGACGTCCCGGAATCTGCCGACTGGTACAACTCCAGCTACATTATCGCCTGGGGTTCTAACGTCCCGCAGACGCGTACACCTGATGCCCACTTCTTTACCGAAGTGCGTTACAAAGGCACCAAAACTGTGGCGGTGACGCCGGATTACGCCGAAATCGCCAAACTGTGCGACCAGTGGCTGGCACCGAAACAAGGTACCGATGCGGCGATGGCGCTGGCGATGGGCCACGTGATGTTGCGTGAATTCCACCTCGATAACCCAAGCCAATACTTCACCGATTACGTTCGCCGTTACACCGACATGCCAATGCTGGTGATGCTCGAAGAGCGTGACGGTTTCTACGCTGCAGGCCGTATGCTGCGCGCATCTGACCTGGTGGATGGCCTCGGCCAGGAAAATAACCCGCAGTGGAAAACCGTGGCCATCGATAGCCGGAACGGCGAACTGCTGGCACCGAATGGTTCGATTGGTTACCGCTGGGGCGAGAAGGGCAAGTGGAACCTTGAGCAGCGCGATGGCACCAGCGGTGAAGAAGCTGAACTGCGCCTGAGCCTGTTGGGTAGCCACGACGAAGTGGCGGATGTCGGTTTCCCATACTTTGGTGGTGAAAGCACCGAACACTTCAGCAACGTGAAGCTCGATAACGTACTGATGCACAAACTGCCGGTTAAACGACTTCAACTGGCTGATGGTTCAAGCGCGTTAGTGACCACCGTTTATGACCTGACGCTGGCCAACTATGGCCTCGATCGTGGTCTGGACGACTCGAATTGCGCAGCAAGCTATGACGATGTTAAAGCGTATACCCCAGCGTGGGCTGAGCAAATCACCGGCGTTTCTCGCCAGAACATTATCCGCATCGCACGTGAGTTTGCTGACAACGCAGATAAAACCCATGGCCGCTCGATGATTATCGTCGGTGCCGGTATGAACCACTGGTTCCACATGGACATGAACTACCGTGGCCTGATCAACATGCTGATCTTCTGCGGTTGCGTCGGCCAAAGCGGTGGCGGCTGGGCACACTACGTTGGCCAGGAAAAACTGCGCCCACAAACCGGCTGGACTCCGCTGGCGTTCGCCCTCGACTGGCAGCGCCCACCGCGCCATATGAACAGCACGTCATTCTTCTACAACCACTCCAGCCAGTGGCGCTATGAATCGTTGACCGCAGAAGAACTGCTCTCTCCGCTGGCAGATAAATCCCGTTATAGCGGCCATTTGATTGACTTCAACGTGCGTGCTGAACGCATGGGCTGGTTGCCGTCAGCACCTCAGCTCAACACTAACCCGCTGCATATTGCACAGCAGGCGAAAGCGGCAGGCATGAGCCCGGCGGATTACACCGTTCAGCAGCTGAAAAGTGGCGATATTCGTTTTGCCGCCGAGCAACCGGATGCCGGCAATAACCATCCGCGCAACTTGTTCGTCTGGCGTTCAAACCTGCTGGGTTCTTCCGGTAAGGGCCACGAGTACATGCTCAAATACCTGCTGGGTACCGAAAACGGTATTCAGGGCAAAGACCTCGGTAAAGAAGGCGGCGTGATGCCGGAAGAAGTCGAGTGGGTGGATAACGGCCTCGATGGAAAACTGGATCTGGTTGTAACGCTGGACTTCCGTTTGTCGAGCACCTGTTTGTATTCCGATATCGTGCTGCCAACGGCCACCTGGTATGAGAAAGACGATATGAATACTTCGGATATGCATCCGTTTATTCACCCGCTTTCTGCAGCCGTTGACCCAGCCTGGGATTCAAAAAGCGACTGGGAAATCTATAAAGCCATCGCTAAGAAATTCTCTGAAGTGTGTGTCGGCCATTTGGGCAAAGAAACCGACGTGGTAACGCTGCCAATTCAGCATGATTCCGCAGCAGAACTGGCGCAGCCGTTTGGCGTGATGGACTGGAAAAAAGGTGAATGCGACCTGATTCCAGGTAAAACCGCACCGCATCTGGTGACGGTTGAACGCGATTACCCGGCGACCTACGAGCGTTTCACCTCGGTTGGTCCGTTGATGGAAACCATCGGCAACGGCGGGAAAGGTATCGCGTGGAACACGCAGTCTGAAATGGATCTGCTGCGTAAGCTCAATTACACCAAAACGGAAGGCCCGGCAAAAGGCCAGCCGACTCTCAACACGGCTATCGACGCCGCAGAAATGATCCTCACCCTGGCACCCGAAACCAACGGCCAGGTAGCCGTGAAAGCCTGGGCGGCGCTCAGTGAATTTACCGGTCGTGACCATACGCATCTGGCGCTCAATAAAGAAGATGAAAAGATTCGCTTCCGCGATATTCAGGCACAGCCGCGCAAAATTATCTCCAGCCCAACCTGGTCGGGCCTGGAAGATGAACACGTTTCTTACAGCGCTGGTTACACCAACGTTCACGAGCTGATTCCATGGCGCACCCTGTCTGGCCGCCAGCAGCTGTATCAGGATCATCAGTGGATGCGTGATTTTGGCGAAAGCCTGCTGGTGTACCGTCCACCGATTGATACCCGCTCCGTCAAAGGCGTGATGGGTAAAAAATCCAACGGTAATCCGGAGAAAGCGCTGAACTTCCTGACGCCGCACCAGAAATGGGGCATTCACTCAACTTATAGCGACAACTTGCTGATGCTGACGCTGTCACGCGGCGGGCCGATTGTCTGGATGAGTGAAATCGACGCCAAAGATTTGGGCATCGAAGATAACGACTGGATTGAAGTGTTCAACAAAAACGGTGCGCTGACGGCGCGTGCAGTGGTCAGCCAGCGTGTGCCTGAAGGCATGACCATGATGTATCACGCGCAGGAACGCATTGTGAACTTGCCTGGTTCTGAAATTACCGGCCAGCGTGGCGGGATTCATAACTCGGTCACCCGTATTAGCCCGAAACCGACGCACATGATTGGCGGTTACGCGCAACTGGCTTACGGCTTTAACTACTACGGCACCGTCGGTTCCAATCGTGATGAGTTCGTGGTGGTGCGCAAGATGAAAGACATTAACTGGTTAGACGGTGAAGGCAACGACCAGAAACAGGAGAGCGTAAAATGAAAATTCGTTCACAAGTCGGCATGGTGCTGAATCTTGATAAGTGCATCGGCTGTCACACCTGTTCTGTGACCTGCAAAAACGTCTGGACCAGCCGCGAAGGGATGGAGTACGCGTGGTTTAACAACGTCGAAACCAAACCGGGGATTGGCTACCCGAACGACTGGGAAAACCAGGAAAAATGGAAGGGCGGTTGGATCCGTAAAATCAACGGCAAACTGCAACCACGCATGGGTAACCGCGCCATGTTGCTGGGTAAAATCTTTGCTAACCCGCATCTGCCGGGCATCGACGATTATTACGAGCCGTTTGATTACGACTATCAGCATCTGCATAACGCACCGGAAGGCAAGCACCAGCCGATTGCGCGCCCGCGCTCGCTGATTACCGGCCAGCGGATGAATAAAATCGAAGCGGGCCCGAACTGGGAAGAGATCCTCGGTGGCGAATTTGAAAAACGCGCCAAAGATCAGAACTTCCAGAACATGCAGAAGGCGATGTACGGCCAGTTCGAAAACACCTTCATGATGTATTTGCCGCGCTTGTGCGAACACTGCCTGAATCCAGCCTGTGTCGCGACTTGCCCAAGCGGGGCGATTTATAAGCGTGAAGAAGACGGCATTGTGCTGATTGACCAGGACAAATGCCGCGGCTGGCGGATGTGTATCACCGGTTGCCCGTACAAAAAGATCTACTTCAACTGGAAAACCGGCAAATCAGAGAAGTGCATTTTCTGTTATCCGCGTATTGAAGCGGGGATGCCGACAGTCTGTTCGGAAACCTGTGTGGGACGTATTCGTTACCTCGGCGTGGTGTTGTATGACGCCGATGCCATTGAACAGGCCGCCAGTACCGAGAACGAAAAAGATCTCTACGAGCGCCAGTTGAGTATTTTCCTCAACCCGAACGACCCGGCGGTTATCGAACAGGCGCTGAAAGATGGCGTGCCGCAGAGTGTGATTGATGCCGCGCAGCAGTCGCCAGTGTACAAAATGGCGATCGACTGGAAGCTGGCGCTGCCGCTGCATCCGGAATATCGCACGCTGCCGATGGTTTGGTATGTGCCGCCGTTGTCGCCAATTCAGTCTGCGGCTGACGCGGGTGAACTGCCGCATACCGGCATTCTGCCTGACGTTGAAAGCCTGCGTATTCCTGTTGAATACTTGGCGAACTTGCTGACGGCGGGCGACACCGCGCCGGTGCTGCGTGCGCTGAAACGCATGATGGCGATGCGCCATTACAAACGTGCTGAAACGGTCGAAGGCGTTATCGATACCCGTGCACTGGAAGAAGTTGGGCTGACGCAAGCGCAGGCGCAGGAAATGTATCGCTACCTGGCGATTGCTAACTACGAAGATCGTTTCGTGGTGCCATCAAGCCACCGCGAGCTGGCGGCGGATGCGTTCCCTGAAAGCAAAGGCTGCGGCTTCAGTTTTGGCGACGGTTGCCACGGTTCTGATAGCAAATTCAACCTGTTCAACAGCAAACGTATCGACGCGATTGATGTGTCGAGCAAAACGGAGCCAAAACCATGATTGAGCTGCTGATCATTTCCCGTTTGCTTGAGTACCCGGATGATGCTCTTTGGCAGCATCAACAAGAGCTACGCGATGCTTTAGCCGAGGGCGAGGCGCTTAATTTGCAACAGGCTGCTCAACTCAACGGCTTTATTACGACGCTGTGCAGCCGTGATTTGCTGGATGCGCAGGCCAGTTACAGCCAGCTGTTTGACCGTGGGCGCGCCACTTCATTGCTGTTGTTTGAACATGTTCACGGCGAATCTCGTGACCGTGGCCAGGCGATGGTCAACCTGATGAACCAGTATCAGCAGGCGGGTATGGAAATTGACAGCCGTGAGCTGCCGGACCATCTGCCGCTGTATCTGGAATATCTGTCGCAGCGGGAAGAAAGCGAGGCGCGTGGCGGTTTGCAGGATGTGGCGCCGATTCTGGCTCTGCTGGCAGCACGCCTGAAACAGCGTGAAAGCGATTATGCGGCGCTGTTTGATGTGCTGTTGGCTATCTCGCAAAGCGATGTGGCGGTGGAAAGCGTTAGCCAGCAAATCGTTGATGAAGCACGTGATGATACGCCGCAAGCACTGGACGCCGTCTGGGAAGAAGAACAGGTGAAATTTGTGGCTGACGCAGGGTGCGGCGAGTCTGAAATCAGCAGCCATCAGCGTCGTTTTGCCGGGGCTGTCGCTCCGCAGTATCTGAATATCGGAGGACAGTAATCATGCAATTTCTCAATGTGTTCTTCTACGACATCTATCCGTACATTTGCGGCACGGTATTCCTGCTCGGCAGTTGGTTGCGTTACGACTACGGCCAGTACACCTGGAAAGCCGGTTCCAGTCAGATGCTGGATCGCAAAGGGATGAACCTGGCGTCCAACCTGTTCCATATCGGGATTCTGGGGATTTTCGCTGGTCACTTACTGGGGATGTTAACGCCGCACTGGATGTATGAGTCTTTCCTGCCTATCGATGTGAAGCAGAAAATGGCGATGATTGCCGGTGGTGCATGTGGCGTGATGACGCTGGTGGGTGGTTTGTTGCTGCTTAAGCGTCGTCTGTTTAACCCGCGGATTCGTGCGACATCAACGACGGCGGATATACTGATCCTTAGCCTATTGATGATTCAGTGCGCACTGGGCTTGTTGACCATTCCATTCTCTGCCCAACATATGGATGGCAGCGAGATGATGAAACTGGTCGGCTGGGCGCAGGCAGTGGTGACGTTCCAGGGCGGTGCATCTGAGCACCTTGATGGCGTGGCGTTTATCTTCCGCGTGCATTTGGTATTGGGTATGACGCTGTTCCTGTTATTCCCATTCACCCGTCTGGTGCATGTATGGAGCGCGCCGGTGGAGTATTTGACGCGTAAGTATCAGGTGGTTCGCGCTCGTCGCTAAGTTTTGTTGTTTAATTTGAAGATACCTGGCTTAGGCCGGGTATTTTTTTGTGCTTTTGTTGGCGTGGCTGTGTCGGATGACGCTGCGCTTATCCGACCTACGGTTCGGTTTTGGTTTTGGTTTTGGTTTTGAATTTTGGTTTTGTAGGTTGGATAAGCGAAGCGTCATCCAACAAGAAGTGCTGAGTTTTGTAGGTTGGATAAGCGAAGCGTCATCCAACAAGAAATGCTGAGTATGGTGCGATTTGGATAATTTAGGAAGGTACTAAAGAGATGGTGGCGGGGGAAGGATTCGAACCTTCGAAGTCGATGACGGCAGATTTACAGTCTGCTCCCTTTGGCCGCTCGGGAACCCCGCCAGGGGTGTTTGCTATTACAGGCCGTGCTTTTGAAGCTTGAAGATGGTGGCGGGGGAAGGATTCGAACCTTCGAAGTCGATGACGGCAGATTTACAGTCTGCTCCCTTTGGCCGCTCGGGAACCCCGCCAGGGGTATTACATTTTGTTGGCTTTCTTGCTCGCGTCCTTTGTCTGGAAGCGGGGCGCATCATATCAAATGAAGCGCCGCTGTAAAGCATTCACTGTAAGAAAATGAATCGTTTGCCGTTTTTTTACACGTAACGTTGTAAAGCTAAACAATTCATACGCCAACAGCTAGAGAATGATGGTGCGATTGCCATAAACAAACACGCGTTGCGCCAGTACCTGGTATAACGCGCGGCTTAAAACGTTTTTCTCAACATCACGCCCGGCGCGCATCATATCTTCTGCGGTGTAGGTGTGATCGACGTGAATTACATCCTGCATGATGATTGGGCCTTCATCCAGATTGTCATTCACATAGTGCGCGGTGGCACCGATGATCTTCACGCCACGTTCGTATGCCTGGTGATAAGGACGAGCGCCGATAAACGCCGGCAGGAACGAATGGTGGATATTGATAATCTGGTTCGGGAAGCGTGAAACAAATTCTGGCGTCAATACGCGCATATATTTTGCCAGTACCACGTAATCCGGTTTGTGCGCTTCAATGGCATCTGCCATCTGCTTATCGTGATCTTCACGAGTCAGCCCTTCATGGCTCACCAGCTCAAACGGAATATCAAAACGTTCTACCAGAGTGCGCAGCGTTTCGTGATTGCCGATAACCGCGGCAATTTCGACATCCAGGCCGCCGTAGTTGGCTTTCATTAATAGATCGCCCAGGCAGTGCGCTTCTTTGGTCACCAGAATGACAACGCGGCGACGGCCAGCAGGCGTTAACTCACGCACCGAACCTTCAGGCAATGCGCTATCTAAATCGGCCAACAGGGTGTTGTCGTTGAAAATACCTTCAAGCTCGGTACGCATAAAGAAGCGACCGGTGCGATGGTCAACAAACTCATTGTTCTGAACAATGTTTAGCTCGTGTTTGTAACAAATATTGGTGATCTTGGCGATTAACCCTTTTGCGTCAGGGCAGATGGTGCGTAGTACTTTTCGTTGTAATGCTTGCATCGCTTGGTAAGTCCTGTTGTGCGTGTATTTGCTTCAATGTCTGCCACGGCTCGTTATCGGCCACAGCACTTTTTAAATTTTTTCCCGGAGCCGCAAGGGCAGGGGTCATTACGGCCAAACTGTGGGCGCATCCCATCAGCATAGTACCACTGACCGTTTTCCTTTAAGAAACGCGAACGTTCGATGATGGCACTTTCTACGCCTTGCTCTTCAAAACGCGCCACGAAAGCGACGAAACCTTCGTTCTCATCACGTCCGTCAGCGGTTTCATACACCGTCAAACCCAGCCAATGTGTCGTTGCAAAACTACCCGAAATATCGCTTTTCAGTGTCGGGCTGCGTGTCTGCGGATACCAGCTTGTTACCAAATAATCTGCTTCCTGCATCACATAGGCGGTATAACGTGAGCGCATAAGCTGTGACGGGGTTGGCGCATACCGGTCTGCGCGTAGGTAAGGCTGGCAACATAAGCTATACTCCAGACCGCTACCACATGGGCAAAGTTGCGACACAGCATCTCCTTGGTTACAAAAAAAGAGTCGGCGTAAATACGCGGGGTTGATATGTTAACTGAGCAGTGGCGACTTCGTCACGGATGATATACCGGGGAACAAAGACCGAGGCGGAATGAGACAGGTAAAGATCGGCCTGGCGTTAGGGTCGGGAGCAGCAAAAGGATGGGCGCATATTGGTGTCATTAATGCGTTAAAACGTGCAGGCATTCAGATTGATATCGTTGCAGGTTGCTCCGTAGGGGCACTGGTCGGTGCCGCTTATGCCAGTAATCGCTTGCCTATGATGGAACGCTGGGTGCGCTCGTTCGGCTATTGGGATGTTCTGCGACTGATGGATCTTTCCTGGCGCCGTGGCGGTTTGTTGCGTGGCGAAAGAGTGTTCAATAACATTCGCAAGATAATCACCGAAGAAAATATTGAAGACTGCGCGCTGCGCTTCGGTTCCGTTGCCACCAATTTAAGTACTGGCCGCGAGCTATGGTTCACGGATGGTGATCTGCATCAGGCGGTTCGTGCGTCTTGTAGCATGCCTGGGTTGTTGTCGCCTGTTGGATACAACGGTTATTGGCTGGTGGATGGTGCGGTGGTCAACCCTGTGCCAGTGTCGCTAACCCGAGCGTTAGGGGCCGATATCGTTATCGCAGTCGATCTACAGCACGACGCGCATCTGATGCAGCAAGATTTACTTTCCGTCAATATGACGACGCCATTGGCAGACAACCAGGTGCAACCTGATAGCTGGCGCGGACGGTTGCGTGAGCAACTGGGTAAAATCACCACCCGACGAGCCAGTACTACGCCAACGGCGATGGAAATCATGACCACTTCCATTCAAGTGTTGGAAAACCGCCTGAAACGCAACCGTATGGCGGGCGACCCACCAGATATTTTGCTGCAACCTTTCTGCCCGCAGATTTCAACTCTGGATTTCCACCGTGCCGCTGAGGCGATCAGTGCCGGGAGCCTGGCGGTTGAAAAAAAGATAGATGAGTTGCTGCCACTGGTTCGTACCCATGAATGAATTTTCTGATTTACATGACTTCTGGCAATTCTGACAGGCGACCAAGGCCATACCATGCCACTATTTAATTATTGCCAGTCAGGGGAGCGCACATGACACAGCCACTCGATGGAAAGCTCATCCTCATTGTTGAGGATGAGCCCGTTTTCCGCTCTTTGCTGGATAATTACCTTACCTCTTTAGGGGCGATAATTACGGTTGCCACAGATGGCATTGATGCGCTGGAGAAAATGAGCCATTTAGCCCCTGATTTGTTGATTTGCGATCTGGCTATGCCGCGCATGAACGGGCTAAAACTGGTAGAGCATTTGCGTAATGAAGGGATTCAAACGCCGATACTGGTCATTTCGGCCACCGAAAATATGTCAGATATCGCCAAAGCATTACGCTTTGGTGTGCAGGATGTCTTGCTCAAACCGATTAAAGATCTCAACCGCCTGCGTGAAACGGTGTTCGCCTGCCTCTATCCCAACATGTTCAATTCTCGTGTCGAAGAAGAAGAGCGATTATTTAAAGACTGGGACGCGCTGGTTAGCGACCCGCAGGCAGCATCCAAATTATTGCAAGAGTTGCAACCTCCCGTGCAACAAGTGATGTCGCACTGCCGCATCAATTACCGTCAACTGATCACCCTTAATCAGCCTGGGCTTGTGCTGGATATCGCGCCGCTTTCAGAAAACGATCTGGCATTTTATTGTCTTGATGTGACCCGCGCCGGGGATAACGGTGTATTAGCCGCGTTGTTATTACGCGCGTTATTTAATGGCTTACTGCAAGAGCATCTTTCCCAGCAACGCCAGCGCTTACCAGAGTTAGGGAATTTACTTAAACAAGTGAACCAGTTATTACGCCAGGCGAATTTGACCGGCCAATTCCCGTTGATGGTGGGCTATTATCATAGCGAGCTCAAAAATCTGATTTTGGTCTCGGCGGGGCTGAATGCCACCTTAAATACCGGCGAGCATCAAATCCAGGTCAGCAACGGTGTGCCGTTAGGAACCCTGGGCAATACTTACCTCAACCAAATCAGCCAGCGCTGCGAATCCTGGCAGTGCCAGGTTTGGGGTACGGGCGGGCGATTACGCCTGATGTTGTCTGCGGAATGAGCATCTGGACGACTGAAAACATTTAGTTTTTCTCCCCTGACAGCGTGGGTGTTAATATCGCAATTAACTCATTCGTATTTATCTTAAATTACCAACGCATCGGGTAAACAGCCGTAGATTTCATTTTTAAGCTGATATACTCGAGGCGTTTTTTAATTGACTTGCAAGTGAAAACTTGAACAGTCCAGGAGATTTTTCAATGGCTGCCCTTAATTCAAAAGTAAGAAAAGCAGTAATCCCTGTCGCGGGATTAGGCACGCGTATGTTACCGGCTACTAAGGCTATTCCTAAAGAGATGTTGCCTTTGGTTGATAAACCTTTAATTCAGTATGTGGTCAACGAATGTATCGCCGCAGGTATTACTGAAATTGTTCTGGTGACTCACTCTTCGAAAAACTCCATCGAAAACCATTTCGATACCAGTTTCGAACTGGAAGCGATGCTGGAAAAACGCGTTAAGCGCCAGTTGTTGGAAGAAGTTCAGGCTATCTGCCCTCCACATGTCACGATTATGCAGGTTCGACAGGGTCTGGCAAAAGGCCTTGGTCACGCCGTGTTGTGTGCTCACCCGGTTGTGGGTGATGAGCCAGTTGCGGTAATCCTGCCTGATGTGATCCTTGATGAGTTCGAATCTGATCTTTCCCAGGATAACCTGGCTGAAATGATCAAACGTTTTGATGCTACAGGCCACAGCCAAATCATGGTTGAGCCCGTAGAAGATGTGACGGCTTATGGTGTTGTTGACTGCAAAGGCGTTGAATTGAACGCAGGCGATAGCGTGCCAATGGTGGGTATCGTTGAGAAGCCGAAAGCAAATGTTGCGCCATCCAATCTTGCTGTAGTGGGGCGTTATGTCCTGACGGCAGATATCTGGCCGCTGCTGTCCAAAACGCCTCCGGGTGCTGGCGATGAAATTCAGCTGACTGACTCCATCGCTATGTTGATGGAAAAACAGACTGTTGAAGCCTACCACATGAAAGGCGTTAGCCATGACTGCGGTAATAAACTCGGCTACATGCAGGCGTTTGTGGAATACGGTATCCGTCATAGTTCTCTGGGGCCAGATTTTAAAGCCTGGTTAGAAGAGATTGTTGGCGCGAAAAAGTAATTCATTTCAACGCAGGATAGAAAGATGAAAGTTACTGTATTTGGTATCGGCTATGTTGGACTTGTGCAGGCTGCGGTGCTTGCAGAAGTCGGTCACGAAGTGATGTGCATAGATGTCGATGCGAAGAAAGTTGAAAATCTGAAAAACGGCGTGATCCCGATTTTTGAACCTGGCTTAACGCCACTGGTTAAGAAAAACTATGAAGAAGGCCGTTTGCAGTTCAGCACCGATGCTGAAATGGGGGTTCATCATGGTGAAATGCAATTTATTGCTGTTGGCACGCCGCCTGATGAAGACGGCTCTGCTGACCTGAAATATGTCACTGCTGTGGCGCGTACCATCGCGCAGCACATGACTTCCCATAAAGTTGTGCTCGATAAGTCTACCGTTCCAGTCGGAACCGCAGACAGAGTGCGCAGCGTAATGGAAGAAACACTGAAAGCGCGTGGCGTAGAAATTCCATTCGATGTAGTTTCTAACCCTGAATTCCTGAAGGAAGGTGCCGCAGTTTCTGACTGTATGCGCCCTGAGCGTATTGTTATCGGTACTGATAACGATGATGTGGTCGATTTATTGCGTGAACTGTATGAACCGTTCAACCGCAATCATGACCGTATGATCCTGATGGATATCCGTAGCGCCGAGTTGACCAAGTACGCAGCCAACTGCATGCTGGCGACTAAAATCAGCTTTATGAACGAAATCTCTAACCTGGCAGAACGTCTGGGTGCGGATATCGAGAAAGTGCGTATGGGTATCGGTTCTGACTCGCGCATCGGTTACAGCTTTATCTATCCTGGCTGCGGTTATGGTGGGTCCTGCTTCCCTAAAGATGTGCAGGCACTGATTCGTACTGCTCAGCAGATTGGCTATACGCCACGTATTCTGCAAGCAGTAGAAGAGGTAAACCACGACCAGAAGTTAAAACTCCCTGAGTTTATTTCTCGTCACTTTGGTGAAGACCTGAAAGGCAAGACCTTCGCGCTGTGGGGGCTCTCTTTCAAACCGAATACTGACGATATGCGTGAAGCCTCAAGCCGCGTCCTGATGGAAGCGCTTTGGGAACGCGGTGCTCAGGTGCAGGCGTATGACCCGGAAGCAATGGATGAAACCCAGCGCATTTACGGACATCGTTCAGACCTGAAATTGATGGGTACCAAAGAAGCTGCATTACAAGATGCAGATGCTCTGGTTATTTGTACAGAGTGGCAAAGTTTCCGTGCACCTGATTTCGATGCAATTAAGAAATCACTAAAGCAACCGGTTATCTTTGACGGCCGTAACCTGTATGATCCTGAGAGACTCAGCAAGCGCGGCTTTGTTTATTATGCAATCGGCCGCGGAGCGTCCATCAATATTGCATAATAAATGAGGGTTGTATGAAATTTCTGGTTACCGGCGCCGCAGGCTTTATTGGATTCCATGTTAGTGAACGTCTGCTCAACGCCGGTCACCAGGTTATCGGTATCGATAACCTGAACGACTATTATGACGTCAATCTCAAACAAGCTCGTCTTGATCGCCTTGCTCCTCATTCATCATTCCGTTTCGAAAAAATTGACCTCGCCGATCGTAATGGTATGGCGCAATTATTTGCCACTGAGAAATTCGATCGTGTGATTCATCTTGCTGCGCAAGCAGGTGTTCGTTATTCAATCGATAACCCTCACGCTTATGCGGATTCAAATCTGGTAGGGCATTTAAATGTGCTCGAAGGTTGTCGCCATAATAAAGTCGGGCATCTGTTATATGCGTCTTCAAGCTCAGTATATGGCCTGAATCGTAAACTCCCGTTCTCCACGGATGACAGTGTCGATCATCCAATTTCTTTATATGCGGCAACTAAAAAAGCCAACGAGTTGATGTCACATACCTACTCGCACTTATATGGATTGCCAACGACGGGTTTGCGTTTCTTTACCGTTTATGGTCCGTGGGGGCGCCCGGATATGGCGTTATTTAAATTTACTCGTGCGATTGTCGAAGGGAAGAGTATTGATGTTTACAATCACGGACAAATGCGTCGTGATTTTACTTATATCGATGATATTGCTGAGGCGATTGTGCGTTTACAGGACGTCATTCCACAAGCTGATGCACAATGGACGGTAGAAGAGGGAACGCCAGCAACTAGCTCAGCGCCGTATCGTGTATATAACATCGGTAATAGCAACCCAGTGACGCTGATGGATTATATTACGGCCCTGGAAACCTCACTGGGTAAAGTTGCGCACAAGAACATGCTTCCTATGCAGCCTGGTGACGTGCTGGAGACCAGTGCGGATACACAGGCGCTGTATGATGTTATCGGCTTCAAGCCACAGACATCAGTAAACGATGGCGTACAGAACTTTGTAGACTGGTATAAGGCATTCTATAAAGTCAGCTGACACCGTGATTAGTTTGTAAAATGAAAAAGGAAGCTCAGGCTTCCTTTTTTGTGGATACTGCTTTCGGCATAATTTAAAAAAACATTACACACAAATAAAAATCCCGCCGAAGCGGGATTTAATAAGCAGCACTAAAAGCGAAAATTAGGCAATCAGGAAGTCTTCCAGTTTCTTGCCTTGTTCTTCCATTGCTTTTTTGATTACTGCTGGAGTACGGCCCTGGCCAGTCCAGGTTTTGCTTTCGCCGTTTTCGTCGATGTACTGATATTTAGCTGGGCGCGCAGCGCGTTTTGCTTTGCCTGCAGATTTAACAGCAGCCATGCTATTCAGTAATTCGTTAGGATCAATGCCGTCAGCGATCAGCATTTCACGGTATTGTTGCAGTTTACGAGTACGCTCTTCAATTTCTGCAGCAGCAGCATTATCTTCTTCGCGACGTTCGTTAACAACAACTTCTAATTTTTCCAGCATTTCTTCCAGCGTTTCCAGAGTACATTCTCTAGCTTGTGCACGAAGAGTACGGATGTTGTTCAGAATTTTAAGTGCTTCGCTCATTTTAGTAATCTCAATCTTATATTGATGGTTGGCTTGATGGGCTAATAATAGAGGCTTAAATTAACTTCTGCAATAGGCGGGAATGTAAGGAATTCAAAATTCCATAATATTTTGTCGATTTATAAAAGAACATTAACTTAAATTTTGCTTCATACGGCGGGAAAACAAAACGTGGATAACTCACTTTTTCAACAACAACCCTGATAGTAACAGGGGTTGTTGAGGCTCTAAATTGAGGTGTGACCGCATTAATGGTGAAATATCAACCTTTGGTATTATTGTCCAAAACAGTGGATATTCTTAATAGATAATTATTATTAGGGATTCAATGAGTTCCATCGTATAGCAATGAAAATGCTGAAAACTCCGTAAGTTAAGTGCAGCGTGACGAACTTCAAACATCAGGTGCATAACAACCATTTTGCTCTACTACTTATATATCAGAAGAACAATACAGAATTTTTTCTTACAAACCTCAGGCAACGATAACTCTGTAACGGCTTATGATATAATCCGTGTTAATAATATTTACATTTTAACTCAGGCTAGCTGACCAATGGCACAACTCTACTTTTACTATTCCGCAATGAATGCGGGTAAATCCACGGCATTACTGCAATCCTCATACAACTATCAAGAGCGCGGGATGCGTACGCTGGTGTATACCGCAGAAATTGACAACCGGTTTGGCTCTGGGAAGGTGAGTTCACGTATTGGATTATCGTCGCCCGCTAAGCTCTACAATGGCTCAACCCAATTATTCAATGAAATAAGTGAAGAGCATCAGCGTGATGCCGTGCATTGTGTTCTGGTGGATGAATGCCAGTTCCTGACACGCGATCAAGTACTAGCGTTATCAGACGTGGTGGATGAATTAGATATTCCCGTACTGTGTTATGGATTACGTACTGATTTTCAGGGCGAATTATTTGGCGGAAGCCGCTATTTATTAGCGTGGTCAGATAAGCTAGTAGAATTAAAAACTATTTGTTTCTGTGGTCGCAAAGCCAGTATGGTGTTGCGACTTGATCAGGAAGGCCGTCCATATAACCAGGGTGAGCAAGTGGTTATTGGTGGCAATGAACGTTATGTGTCGGTTTGCCGCAAGCATTATAAAGAAGCGCTACAAAAAGGCTCTCTGCAGGGCATCCAGAGCGCATAAAAAATAAAAGTGAGGGGAAGGCTAGTCTTTCTCGCTGGTCTTCGTGAAGGGCAGTACATTGCGAATTTGAAAAGCATGACTAGTCCTGCTATAGGTTGACACTTTTCGGCCTTACAACGCCCGATGAACTTCATCGGGCGTTTTGTATTTTAGCGACAGATGTGGCCGCC
>NZ_SNVY01000011.1:0-117929 GCF_004361975.1 Buttiauxella sp. JUb87 | reverse complement strand
GTAGTGTGGGGTCTCCCCATGCGAGAGTAGGGAACTGCCAGGCTCCAATTAAGCAAAAAGCCCTGTACTGACGTACAGGGCTTTTTGCTGTCTGCAATTTATAGAAAGATACCCACGAGAACGTAGGTAATACTCACTTCTTAAGCCAGTCAGCAATAAAATCAGCAATCTGAATGGGTGAGTTGATATCCAGTACAGGAAGCGACACATTTGGTAGCGGTACGTCACTCGAAATGGCAATAACATTCCTATCTATTTTCAGCTCATCAACGCTATGCGTTAGTCCTGCCCTGTAAAGCAGGATCTTAGGTATCTCTTCATGCTTAAAACCTTCAACCAATATCAAATGAAGTGAGCTGGAATCCATTCTGCTGGCGAGCCAATGCAAATCCAGTTCTTCTTGCTCAGGTGTTTCAGTCATTAATGCCCAACGATTCTTGTTGGCTACTATCGTTTGGTCCGCCCCAGCTTTCCGCAATTCGTAACTGTCTTTTCCTGGTTTATCGACATCCACATCATGATGAGTATGTTTGATTAACCCAGGGCGGATCCCTCGTTCATTGAGTAAAGGGATCAGTTTCTTAAGAAGCGTTGTTTTACCTGTGCCACTCCAGGCGGCAATCGCGAGTAGAGGAATCATCTATTTATGCTCCCATTGGGCGAGATCTTCAGGTGAATTCACGTTGATGAAGTTATTCATCTGATCCTGGAATCGAACGCTGTGCCCACCAGACTCTCGGAGAAAAAACATTACCCGTCGTTCTCCCGAAGCCAGATAGTTTTCCAGGGATACAGCGAGTTTCTTATGTATAAGAGCGATGGTTGGATGGTCACGTTCCCCATCATTTACCCACACGGCACGCGAAGCCCCTTTCTGCTCCCAAAGTTTGCATGCCAGATCGTCGGGAATGTTGGGTGTATCGCAAGGACAAAACAAAAACCACTCGCTATCGAGGTTCTGCATTGCCGATAGCATTCCAGCCAATGGCCCTGGGTAATCAGGTAATGTGTCACTGAGAACGCGTAATCCAATAGATTGATATATTTCGATATTTCTATTCGCACTGATCACCACATTGCTGACTTGAGAGGTGAGCTTTCTGGTGACATGCTCAAATAATGGTAGGCCATTGAAGTATATTAGTCCCTTATCGTTACCCCCCATTCTTGTGGCTCTTCCTCCGGACAGCACCACACCAGTAACTTCCGTTAAACATCTCACTAATATCGCCTCTTTTAATGTGGGTTTGAGCCTGCTAACGTGTGACATCTCGCATGTGAAAGGAGCACAATCATGAAATGCAAACGTCTTAACGAACTGCTCGAGCTACTTCAGCCAGCATGGCAGAAAGAGCCAGACCTCAACTTGATTCAATTTTTGCAGAAACTCAGTAAAGAGTCAGGTTATACCGGTGAATTAACCGATCTCACTGATGACGTGCTTATTTATCAGCTGAAAATGCGTGATTCGGCAAAAGACGCTGTTATTCCTGGCATTCAGAAAGACTATGAAGAAGACTTTAAGACCGCATTGTTACGTGCCCGTGGTGTAATTAAAGAGTAAAAGCTTGTAAGCCGCACCACTTTGACAGCGATGAAATGTTATCCTCAACTATCCGTATTTACAGTCGGTTGCCTGGATGACAGACAGCAGCGCTTTCAATTTTCAAACACTACATCCGGATACCATCATGGACGCCTTGTTCGAACAAGGTATACGGGTGGATTCCGGCTTGACCCCATTAAACAGTTTTGAAAACCGCGTCTACCAGTTTCAGGACGAGGATCGTAAACGTTATGTGGTTAAGTTTTATCGCCCCTATCGTTGGTCACCTGAGCAAATAGAAGAAGAGCATCAGTTTGCGCTTGAGTTACAAGCTGATGAGGTTCCGGTTGCGGCCCCCTTGCATCTCAATGGCAACACCTTACTACGCCATAATGGCTTTATGTATGCTGTGTTCCCGAGTTTGGGGGGAAGGCAGTACGAAACGGATAACCTTGATCAGATGGAATGGGTTGGCCGTTATCTTGGCCGTATCCATCAAACAGGGCGTCGTAAGCCATTTTCTGCGCGCCCTGATATGGGCTTAAATGAATACTTATTTGAGCCGCGTGAAATATTTGAGCAGACGCATTTGATTCCATCAGCCCTGAAGAAGAGCTTTCTCAACGCCACCGATGCGTTAATAGCAGAAATTCAACTTCATTGGCATACCGATTTTCAGCCATTACGACTACATGGTGATTGCCATCCAGGGAATATTCTCTGGCGCGATGGTCCTTTGTTTGTCGATCTGGATGATGCCCGAAATGGCCCGGCAGTTCAGGATATCTGGATGCTTCTCAATGGTGACAAAGCCGAACAGAGAATGCAGCTAGAAATGATTGTCGAGGCATATGAAGAGTTTGCCTCATTTGATTCAGACGAAATTGCACTCATAGAACCTTTACGAGCAATGCGTATGGTTTATTATCTCGCGTGGATAATTCGGCGCTGGGATGACCCTGCTTTCCCCAGAAATTTTCCCTGGATTACAGACGAAGATTACTGGCGGGGACAAACTGCGACTTTTAAAGAGCAGGTACGGGTTCTACGTGAACCACCACTAACATTAACGCCAATGTATTAATCAGTATTTATTCAGGAGAGATTCAATGATGAAAAAGATTTGGCTGGCGCTGGCGGGGATGATCCTGGCATTCAGCGTGTCTGCTGCACAGTTTAAAGATGGAAAAGAGTTTATCACTTTAGAAAAACCTGTCGCCGGTGAGCCGCAAGTTTTAGAGTTTTTCTCCTTCTATTGCCCACACTGCTATCAGTTTGAAGAGGTTCTTCATGTCTCTGATAATGTGAAGAAAAAGCTGCCAGAAGGCACTAAGATGACAAAGTACCATGTTGAGTTCCTGGGCCCATTGGGCAAGGATTTAACTCAGGCATGGGCTGTTGCACTGGCATTGGGCGTGGAAGACAAAATTACCGCTCCAATGTTTGAAGCTGTGCAGAAAACTCAGACTATCCAAAATGTTGCTGATATCCGCCAGGTATTCATCACTGCTGGCGTTAAACCAGAAGAGTACGATGCTGCCTGGAACAGTTTTGTTGTGAAATCATTGGTTGCTCAGCAAGAGAAAGCTGCGGCAGATCTGCAACTGCAAGGCGTTCCCGCTATGTTTGTAAACGGAAAGTATCAGTTGAATCCACAAGGCATGGACACCAGCAATATGGACATGTTTATTCAGCAATATGCTGAAGTCGCCAAGTTCCTGGTTGAAAAGAAATAACAAAGAAAGCCGGTCAATGACCGGCTTTCTTCTATTGTTTGATGTTTGTCAGTAGTTGATCTTTCTCATGCCACAACGCATTCAACCATTGCTGGAAGCGACGTTTAAAAGCTTTGTCATTCACATAATCGCCATGCAGATCCTCTGCAATTGGCACCAGCGACACCCTCACCACAATTCGCGTCATCTTCCCGCTTAACATGTCATAAAATGGGCTTTGTGCATTTTCAGGATAACAAATCGTCACATTCAGCAGCTTATCGAACTGTTTCCCCAACACGTTGAGAGCCATTGCAATTCCAGCTGCTTTAGGTGGAAGCAGGTTTTGAAAAGCCGAGCGAGTCTGTAAACGCTTCTCTTTAGTGAATCTCGACCCTTCGACAAAATTCACTATTGTCGTTGGGTGAGAGCGAAATTTTTCGCAAGAGCGGCGAGTGGTTTCCACATCTTTGCCGCGTTGCTCTGGGTGACGCAATAAATACCCTCGCGAGTAACGTTTCATGAAAGGCATATCCAAAGCCCAACAAGCCAAACCCATAAATGGCACCCAGGCGAGCTGTTGTTTTAAAAAGTACTTATTCATTGGGATATGTTTGCGAAACAGGACGCACAAAATGACGATGTCCGCCCAGCTTCGGTGATTACAAATTAGTAGGTACCAGTTTTTTTTGCTGAGATCGTCGAGCCCTTCAACGTCCCATTTTAGATGTGGATTTAGCCTGAGCAAAAAAGCCAATCCTTCACACCAGCAGTACATCATGAAATCAGCAAATACCGAGATTGAGCGCCAGATGATGGGAACGGGTAAGAGTAGCTTGATGATGCCAGCAATAATAATAGGTACTGAGCAGGCTACAGTGACCACGATAGTAAGAGCGACACTCAGAATCAAAGTTATCGCGGCGAATAATCTCGACATAAATAAGTTTTTCAGTTGGTTAGAGAGTGTCTGGTGCTGGAAGAAGAATAATAGGGCTGAATTTTATCAGAAGTTTATCAGCATGGATGACACTAAAACTGCTCAATAAAAAACATACATACCATAGGCTTTGAATAATTTCGGTCTATTACATAATTTATTTTTATATCCACATTTATCGATTACGCACAAAATGTCTTCTCAGTGAATGCCTTAAATGTAGTGCATTGAAAAATAATGATATTTAATCGAAAGATAATTTCTTTCGAACTTAACAATCAATTGCTTAAAAAACTATGCACAAACTTATCCACAATGTTGATCTTGAGGCAGATCTCGAAGATCAACAAAACTTTTCACCTTATCTTCCTCAAAAGTTCATGTTTTCAGCCAGGCTATGGCATCCTTTAGCTATAAACTAAAACCAGTCACGGAACGGAACATTATGGTTCAGATCGCGCAAAATCCACTTATCCTCGTTGATGGCTCCTCTTATCTCTATCGTGCCTATCACGCCTTCCCACCGCTGACTAATAGCAAGGGTGAACCGACCGGGGCAATGTACGGCGTGCTGAACATGCTGCGTAGTTTGCTGTTGCAGTACCAGCCGACTCATGCCGCAGTAGTGTTTGATGCCAAAGGTAAAACCTTCCGTGACGAGTTGTTTGAACACTATAAATCTCATCGTCCGCCTATGCCTGACGATCTGCGAGCACAAATCGAACCTCTGCATGCAATGGTAAAAGCCATGGGATTACCACTACTGGCGGTTTCTGGCGTGGAAGCTGACGACGTTATTGGCACGCTTGCACTTGAGGCGGAACGTGTGGGCCGTCCGGTACTTATCAGTACTGGCGATAAAGATATGGCGCAACTGGTTACACCGAGTGTGACGCTTATCAACACCATGACTAACACCATCCTTGGCCCAGATGAAGTTCGCACTAAATATGGTGTGCCTCCTGAACTGATTATCGATTTCCTGGCCTTAATGGGCGACTCGTCGGATAACATTCCTGGTGTTCCGGGCGTTGGCGAGAAAACAGCACAGGCACTACTCCAGGGTTTAGGTGGTCTGGATACGCTGTACGCTAATCCAGAGAAAATCGCAGAACTGACGTTCCGTGGTGCGAAAACTATGGCGGCGAAGCTTGAGCAAAGCAAAGACCTGGCTTACCTCTCCTATAAACTGGCCACCATCAAAACAGATGTGGAACTTGAGCTGGGCTGCGAGCAATTAGAAGTGCAGCAACCGGCGGATGAAGAGCTTCTGGATCTGTTCAAACAATACGAATTCAAACGCTGGATTACCGATGTTGAAGCAGGCAAGTGGATGCAGGTTAAGGGCGCGAAACCGGCTGCACAATCGCCAAAAACCGTCGAGATTGAAGCTGACGTTGAGCCGGAAGAGCCAGCTAATGTGCTTTCTTATGACAACTACGTCACTATTCTTGACGAAACCGTGCTGGAAGAGTGGATTACCCGTCTGAAAAAAGCGCCAGTCGTCGCCTTTGATACCGAAACCGATAGCCTGGATAACATCAGTGCGAACCTGGTTGGTCTGTCATTTGCCACTGAACCGGGTGTTGCGTGCTACATCCCTGTCGCACATGACTATTTAGACGCTCCGGTACAAATTCCTCGTGAGCGTGCGCTCGAACTTCTGAAGCCATTACTTGAAGATGAAAGCGTGCTTAAAGTTGGCCAGAACCTGAAGTATGACCGTGGCATCATGCAGAACTACGATATCGAACTTCGTGGAATTGCGTTCGATACCATGCTTGAATCCTACATTCTTGATAGCGTTGCAGGCCGCCACGATATGGACAGCCTGTCCGCTCGTTGGCTGAAACACACCACCATCACCTTCGAAGAGATTGCTGGCAAGGGCAAAAAGCAACTGACCTTTAACCAAATAGATCTGGAGCAGGCCGGGCGTTATGCCGCAGAAGATGCTGACGTGACTTTACAGCTGCATTTGAAAATGTGGCCGAAGCTTGAAAAGCGTGAAGGGCCATTAAGTATCTTTAAAAATATCGAAATGCCACTGGTACCCGTGTTGTCACGTATTGAACGCAACGGTGTGAAGATCGACCCGGCTGTGCTGCATACTCATTCTGAGCAACTGACAAAACGCCTCGCAGAGCTGGAAATCACAGCTCACGAAATTGCAGGCGAAGCGTTTAATCTCTCTTCACCGAAGCAGCTGCAAACCATTCTTTTTGAAAAACAGGGTATTAAACCACTCAAGAAAACCCCTGGCGGCGCCCCGTCAACTTCTGAAGAAGTGCTGGAAGAACTGGCTCTGGATTACCCGCTGCCTAAAGTTATCCTTGAACACCGTGGCCTGGCGAAGCTGAAATCGACTTATACCGATAAGCTGCCGTTAATGATTAACCCGAAAACGGGCCGTGTACATACTTCCTATCATCAGGCTGTGGCTGCGACCGGGCGTTTGTCTTCGACCGAACCGAATCTGCAAAACATTCCGGTACGAAATGAAGAAGGGCGTCGCATTCGCCAGGCCTTTATTGCACCAAAAGATTATCTGATCGTTTCTGCCGACTACTCGCAAATCGAACTGCGCATCATGGCGCATTTGTCTCGTGATAAGGGCTTACTGACTGCATTTGCCGAAGGCAAAGATATTCACCGTGCGACAGCCGCTGAAGTATTTGGTATTCCGTTGGATAGTGTTTCTGGTGAGCAACGCCGCAGCGCTAAAGCGATTAACTTCGGTCTGATTTACGGCATGAGCGCATTTGGTTTGTCACGCCAGCTCAATATCCCGCGTAAAGAGTCGCAGAAATACATGGATCTCTACTTTGAACGCTATCCTGGTGTGCTGGAATATATGGAACGCACCCGCAAGCAGGCGAAAGAGCAGGGTTATGTCGAAACTCTGGATGGACGCCGCCTGTATTTACCGGACATCAATTCTAGTAATGCGGCTCGTCGTGCTGGTGCTGAACGTGCGGCTATCAATGCCCCGATGCAGGGAACGGCGGCTGATATCATCAAACGCGCGATGATTGCTGTCGATGCCTGGCTTGAAACAGAGAAGCCACGCGTAAAAATGATCATGCAGGTACACGATGAACTGGTCTTTGAAGTTCATCAGGATGATTTGGAAGCTGTATCGAAGAAAGTCCACGAACTGATGGAAGGCAGCATGAAACTGGATGTGCCGCTATTGGTGGAAGTTGGCAGTGGCGCAAATTGGGATGAAGCGCACTAATTTGCAGCTGGTTATGTAACTAAAGAACATAAGTCATAGCTTTTTGTGATGGTGCTTCAAGATTGAAGTGTAAAGGGTGAAAAAAAACTACAAAAAGTACTTTTTCATCCTAATAAAAAGGAGTAGAGTTATTCGCGTAGGGTACAGAGGTAAGATGTTCTATCTTTCAGACCTTTTACTTCACGTAATCGGATTTGGCTGAATATTTTAGCCGCCCCAGTCAGTAATGACTGGGGCGTTTTTTATTGGGCGCGAGTCAGGAAAGAAAGGAAAAGCACGGGCGAACCCATGCCTATTTTTATTCGCCAGTTGCTTCGTCGTCTTCTTCTTCTACGTCGTCTTCTTCAGTTGCTGGTGGAATATCGTTGTACCAGCCATCAAGCTTATGACGCAGTACATCGACACCAATTTTCTTCAGCGACGAAAACGCTTCTACCTGAATATCACCGTTAAAGTCCACAACCGCTTCACGCACCATATTTAACTGCGCTTTACGAGCGCCAGATGCCAGCTTGTCGGCCTTGGTTAACAGCAGCATGACTGGAATGTTGCTCGCAACGGCCCAGTGAATCATTTGCTGATCAAGGTCTTTAAGCGGATGACGGATATCCATCAGCACCACTAGTCCTTTCAGGCTATTACGCTTTTGCAGGTATTCACCAAGCGCGCGCTGCCATTTCAGTTTTACTTCTTCCGGTACTTCGGCGTAGCCATAGCCCGGTAAATCCACCACACGTAAGCCTTCAGCCACTTCAAACAAGTTGATGAGCTGAGTACGGCCAGGTGTTTTACTGGTACGAGCCAGTGCTTTCTGATTAGTCAGCGTATTTAATGCGCTGGATTTCCCTGCGTTAGAGCGGCCTGCGAAAGCAACCTCAATACCAGTATCAGAAGGTAAATGGCGAATATCCGGTGCGCTAAGCACGAAGTGGGTCAGTTGATAATTCCAGTTTTTCAAAACGGTTGTCTCCCTCAGGATGAGCATTGTGGGGGATTATACCTGAACGTGGCGAAAACGCCGTGTTTCTCAGCAAGGCTTACAGGATTACAGAGATACGCCTGCAGTTTGTAAGACATTGACCATTCATACTGGCAGACAACGCAGCGTTGATAAATGCAGACATTATTAAAATACTTTATAAAACAGCATATTAAGACGATATTGATTGATTGTATCAATGCCTTAACACAAATACCTACCTTGTAGAACCAGGCGCTAAGAGTAAAGTAAGCGGCACAGGCAAAGGAGAGCCACAAAGGATAGCAACTCAGGATGAGGGTTCAGGATCGTCAGGATGGCGAAGAACCAGGGAAGTGCCAGGAGGCAACGTCTGGAGACGTTTAAAAGGGACAAGGATTTACACGGAAGTTGTTTGCAAAGGATAGACAGGGCGTCGAGTGCGAACAGGGATTGTGTGACCAGATAACGGTCCAGAGACAAGAAAAAGGCGACAGGTTAACCTGCCGCCTTTTTTCTTTGCTTGCTTTCTGCTAGATTCCGCCGCAATTCTATACTGAATAAAAATGGCTCAAGATAATTTATTATGAAGCAACAAAACTCAGCAGCACCTGGTTCCAAGCCTTCAAAAGCACGTCGTAAAACGCGTGAAGAGATCGATCGTGAAGCACGTGACCGTAAACGTGATAAAAAACACAGCGGGCATGCAGCGGGTAGCCGTGCAACTGGCGGTGTTCAAGCGAAAAGTGGAAGTGGCAGCAGTCAGGCTAAAGATCCGCGCATTGGCAGTAAAAAACCAATCGCCCTGGGTGTAACTGAAGTCCAGGTCAAAAAACCTAAACAGCACAAACCTAAAATCGAGAAACCTATGCTCACACCACAGGCTGAACTGGATTTGCTGGAAAATGATGAGCGCCTGGACGCGCTGCTGGAACGTCTTGAAGAAGGTGAAACGCTTAATGCAGAAGAGCAGGCGTGGGTTAACGCTAAGCTTGATCGTATTGATGCGCTAATGGCAGAACTCGGCATCGCCTATGAAGATGACGAAGATGAAGAAGAAAAAGAGAAGGGCGATGATTTGATGCGCCTGCTCAAAGGCACTGATTAACGGTCTTTCGCAATGGAATTACCTGTTCTTATCGTGGTTATTCCTCTGGTGTGTTATCTGCTGTGGTTATTCGTTAAACTACGGCGGTTGTCGCGATTGCAAAAATCGTTGCGCCGTCAACGAATGCGGCATCACCGGAGGAAGTAAGCATGTCTGAGCAGTTAATCGATTGGGATCTGGCCCTGATCCAGAAATATAATTATTCAGGGCCACGTTATACCTCTTATCCCACCGCGCTGGAGTTCTCAGAAGGCTTCGGTGAGGCGGCATTTCTTGAAGCGGTGGCTCGTTATCCTGAGCGCCCGCTTTCGCTGTACGTTCATATCCCGTTCTGCCATAAACTTTGCTACTTCTGCGGCTGCAATAAAATTGTGACCCGCCAGACGCATAAGGCTGATCAATACCTTGATGCGCTTGAACAAGAGATAGCCCATCGTGCACCGCTCTTTAAAGGTCGTCACGTCAGTCAGTTGCATTGGGGCGGTGGTACACCAACTTACCTCAGTAAAGCGCAGATAAGCCGTCTGATGGGGCTTCTACGGGGTCATTTCAATTTCGATGAAGATGCTGAGCTGTCCATTGAAATCGATCCGCGTGAAATCGAACTCGATGTGCTGGACCATTTGCGCCAGGAAGGGTTTACCCGCCTGAGCATGGGAGTGCAGGATTTCAACAAAGAAGTGCAGCGCCTGGTTAACCGTGAGCAAGACGAAGAGTTTATCTTCGCGCTGATTCAGCGAGCGCGAGAACTTGGCTTCACCTCGACCAATATTGACTTGATCTACGGCCTGCCAAAGCAGACGCCAGAAAGCTTTGCCTTCACGCTCAAGCGTGTTGCAGAACTTAGTCCTCACCGTTTAAGCGTTTTTAACTACGCGCACTTGCCGACGTTGTTTGCAGCACAGCGCAAAATTAAAGACGAAGACTTACCGAGCGCCCAGCAAAAACTCGACATTCTGCAAGAAACCATCGGTTCGCTGACCCATGCGGGATATCAGTTTATTGGCATGGACCACTTTGCGCGGCCAGATGACGAACTGGCGATTGCTCAACGCGAAGGGAAACTGCACCGTAACTTCCAGGGCTACACCACTCAGGGTGATACCGACCTGCTGGGAATGGGCGTTTCTGCCATCAGCATGATTGGCGACTGCTACGCGCAGAACCAGAAAGAGCTTAAAACATATTATCAGCAGGTTGATCAGCAGGGCGATGCGCTGTGGCGCGGCCTGGCACTCACCCGCGATGACTGCATCCGTCGTGATGTTATCAAAGCATTGATTTGTAATTTCCAGCTTAAATTTGCCGAAATTGAACAGCTTTGGGATTTAGATTTTGCAGAGTACTTTGCCGAGGATCTGAAATTACTGGCACCATTGGCGAAAGATGGGCTGGTGGATGTTGATGGTAAACACATTCAGGTGACAGCTAAAGGCCGTCTGCTAATCCGTAATATCTGCATGTGCTTTGATACTTACTTGCGCCAGAAGGCACGCCTTCAGCAGTTCTCGCGCGTGATATAAAACTAAAGGCGGCTTGTAAGCCGCCTTTTTGTTATTCCATCCCCAACTCTTTCAACTTACGCGTCAGGGTATTGCGCCCCCAGCCAAGTAAACGAGCCGCTTCCTGCTTGTGGCCTTGCGTATGCCGCAGTGCCGTCGTTAGCAGTGTGCGTTCCATTTCTGGCTGAGCTTCAGAGAGTAAATTCTGATGACCGGAACGTAATGCGCGATCTGCCCATTGCGCCAGTAAAGTTGCCCAACTGTCGGATTGAGAATGTGCCGGGCTATCGGGAATGGTTGTCTCGAACAACTCGGCAGGCAAGTCCTGAATCAATACTTCCTGGCCTGCCGCCATGACCGTTAACCAGCGACAGGTATTTTCCAGTTGGCGCACGTTTCCAGGCCAGGCCAAACGCGTTAATGCTGTTTCGGTTTCGGGATGAAGCTGCTTGGCTTCCACACCTAACTCTTTTGCAGCATCTTGCAAGAAATGACGAGTCAGACGCGGAATATCTTCGCGGCGTTCGCGCAGGGGTGGCAAATGCACGCGAATTACGTTCAGGCGATGGAATAAATCCTCACGGAATTTCCCTTCCTGCACGCGTAACTCAAGGTTCTGGTGCGTTGCGGCAATAATTCGCACATCAACTTTTACCGGCGCATAACCGCCAACACGATAAAACTGTCCGTCAGCCAACACGCGCAGCAAACGAGTTTGCACGTCCAGCGGCATATCGCCGATTTCATCGAGGAACAGTGTGCCGCCGTCAGCCTGCTCGAAACGGCCTTGCCGAATTTGATTAGCGCCGGTAAAAGCCCCTTTCTCATGGCCAAACAGCTCAGACTCAATCAAATCCTTTGGGATGGCAGCCATATTCAGCGCAATAAAAGGGGATTTCACCCGTGGGCTGTGGCGATGCAAGGCATGGGCGACTAACTCTTTACCCGTACCGGATTCACCGTTAATCAGCACACTTATTGATGACCGGGAGAGGCGGCCAATGATCCTGAACACATCCTGCATCGCAGGCGCTTCACCAATAATATCGGTGGTTGGCCCATTAACCTGCACATTGCGCGGTTGCTGCTGTTCCTGATAGTGGCTGATGGCGCGTTCAACCAGAGCCACCGCTTCATCAATATCAAAGGGTTTAGGCAGGTAATCAAAAGCACCCTGCTGATAGGCACTCACGGCCGCCTCAAGGTCTGAATGAGCGGTCATTATGATGACCGGCAACATCGGGTGGCGTTGTTTAATCTGCTTTAGCAGCGCCAGGCCATCCATGCCGGGCATGCGAATATCAGATAACAAAACGTCCGGGGTTTTGGTTGCAAGAGCATTCAGGACTTCAGTGCCACTTTCAAATGTGGTGCAGCTTAAACCAGCCCCTGTTAGTGCGCGTTCCAACACCCAACGGATGGAGCTATCGTCATCAACGATCCAAACTATCCCTCGTTGCATAAAGACCTCTACTTACGAATGGGCAGGTAAACCGAAAACTCGGTATGACCTGGCCAACTGTTAAATTCGATTTTTCCCGAATGCTGATCGATCAAGTTGCGTGCAATAGAAAGACCCAATCCTGTCCCTCCTTCACGGCCACTCACCATTGGGTAGAATAGTGTGTCCTGCAGATGGGCCGGAATACCCGGACCGTTGTCTTCAACATCAATTCGTGCAGCCAGTCGGTAACGAGTACCGTGCAGCGTAATTTGAAAGGCGGTACGCGTGCGTAACACAATCTCACCACCATCGCTGCCGAGCGCCTGAAGCGCGTTGCGCACAATATTCAATAAAATCTGTTCAATTTGGTCTGGGTCGTGCGCTAACTCAGGCAAACTTGGGTCGTAATCTCTTACCAGCGACACGTTGGCAGGTAATTCCATCGACACCAGTTTCATCACCCTTTCGGTAACTTTATGAATACTTTCAGTAACGTGCATGCCAGGTTGCTGCGGGCCTAACAGCCTGTCGACCAGATTACGTAAACGATCAGCCTGCTCAATAATCACCTTGGTGTATTCAGTGAGCGAAGGATCGGGTAAGGCTTTTGCCAGTAATTGCGCGGCACCACGTAACCCACCAAGTGGATTTTTAATCTCATGAGCCAGCCCACGTACTAAGTCACGAGCGGCAATTTGCTGCGCCTGCTGTAACTGTTCCTGACTTAAACGTCGTTGGTTATCCATCGGCGCCATTTCCATCAGGATGAAACCTTCTGGTAAACGTTGTGCTGTCAGGGAAAGAATGTGGGAGCGGCTATCGATAACCAGCGTGACTTCGTTATCGGTAAAACCCTGGCCGGAGGTCAGGCTTTCCTGCATCAAGCCAATATTTAGTGAAAAGTAACTCAACAGCTCTGGTAACGGTGTGCCGTACAGCTTGCGTGAACTTTGCGCCAAAAGTTGCTGTGCCGCCGGATTGGCGTAATGAACCGCCAGTTCGTCATCGACCAGTAAAATGCTATTGATTAAAGAATTCAGGATCTGCCCAGCATCGGGCAGCGTGCCGGTTGCCATACAGCAGTCTCCGATAATTTGCACTGTGATGGTGCATTATAGTTTCCTGGCAGCAAAAGATATTGTTGCAGCAGATTATTTGTGGAGAAAAAAGCCCATCCTGAGATGGGCTAAAAGTTTCCACGGCAACTAAAAATCTTCTGAGACTGATGACAAACCACTTCGTAGGTCGGATAAGCGCAGCCCTACAACACCTGTTTAGTGAATTTTGTCAGCAATCTGCTCAACGTCATTAAACGCTGTAATACAGTTCAAACTCGACTGGGTGCGGAGTCATACGCACGCGGTCGTTTTCTTCGATACGCAGCGCGATGTAAGCATCGATAGCTTCATCAGTGAACACGCCGCCCGCAGTCAGGAACTCGCGGTCTTCGTTCAGGCAGTTCAGTGCTTCTTCCAGAGAGCCTGCAACTTGTGGGATCTCTTTTGCTTCTTCTGGAGGCAAGTCGTACAGGTTTTTGTCCATTGCTTCGCCCGGATGGATTTTGTTCTTGATACCATCAAGACCAGCCATCAGCAGTGCTGCGAAGCACAGGTACGGGTTAGCCGCTGGGTCCGGGAAGCGCACTTCGATACGACGTGCTTTCGGAGACGCAACTACTGGGATACGGATTGAAGCGGAACGGTTAGCTGCAGAGTAAGCCAGCATAACTGGAGCTTCGTAACCCGGGACCAGACGCTTGTAGGAGTTGGTGGTTGGGTTAGCCAGGGCGTTGATGGCTTTAGCGTGTTTGATAACACCGCCGATGTAGTACAGCGCTTGCTCAGACAGGCCAGCATATTTGTCACCAGCGAACAGGTTTACACCGTTCTTAGCCAGGGACATATGGCAGTGCATACCAGAACCGTTATCGCCAAACATTGGTTTTGGCATAAAGGTCGCTGTTTTGCCGTAAGCATGAGCAACGTTGTGAACCACATATTTGTAGATCTGAATCTCATCTGCTTTTTTAGTCATGGTGTTGAAGCGGGTAGCCACTTCGTTCTGACCAGCAGTTGCTACTTCGTGGTGGTGAGCTTCAACAACCAGGCCCATTTGCTCCATAGTCAGACACATTGCAGAACGCAGGTCTTGTGCGGAGTCAACCGGAGGAACTGGGAAGTAACCGCCTTTAACAGCAGGACGGTGGCCTTTGTTGCCGCCCTCGTATTTGGTGCCGCTGTTCCATGCACCTTCGATATCATCGATAGCCACGTGAGAACCGGAGATGGAGCTACCGAAACGAACGTCGTCGAACAAGAAGAACTCTGGTTCTGGCCCGAACAGTACGGTATCGGCGATGCCAGTAGAACGCAGGTAGTCTTCAGCACGCTTGGAAATGGAGCGTGGATCGCGGTCATAACCCTGCATGGTGCCAGGCTCAAGAATGTCGCAACGAATGATCAGCGTAGAATCAGCGAAGAATGGGTCAATAACAGCGGTAGACGCATCTGGCATCAGAACCATGTCGGATTCATTGATGCCTTTCCAGCCACCAATTGAAGAACCATCAAACATTTTGCCTTCTTCGAAGAAGTCAGCAGTAACCTGATGAGCAGGGATAGTGACGTGCTGTTCTTTACCTTTGGTGTCAGTGAAGCGCAAATCTACAAACTTCACTTCGTGTTCATTCAGCATCGTCAAAACGTGTTCAGCGGACATACTTAACTCTCCCGGATTGGTCATTGTCGTCGTGGTAACGAGGTGTTCAATACTTTCTTCGTTTGGCTATTCGCCCTAAAATGTTTAAAGCGAAATCTGTGCCAACTTTTAAATTACCCTAAAAAGGCGCTATCATGCGCACCATAGTGCAAAAGGGATGCACCATGATGGATAGTTTGCACCAATGTAGTGCTTCAGTCTGAGATTTGAGCACCATATTGGTGCAATTTTCGTTGTGGCTCCCTTTTTTGCTCCGTGAAAGCGATCACAAACCCTTACTTTCAACATTGTTTGTAAAAGTTCTTTGTGATCCTGTTATGTCCTTCGATTAATACGTGTACAATAACGCGCTATTTCTAATGCCTGAGGCAAAGTTGTGATCGAAAATCTGCGTAATATCGCCATCATCGCGCACGTTGACCATGGTAAAACTACCCTGGTTGATAAGCTGCTGCAGCAATCTGGTACTTTCAGTAACGACCGTGCTGAAGCCACTGAACGCGTGATGGACTCCAACGATTTGGAGAAAGAGCGTGGGATTACCATCCTCGCTAAAAACACCGCTATCAAATGGAATGACTACCGTATCAACATCGTTGATACCCCTGGGCACGCCGACTTCGGTGGTGAAGTTGAACGTGTAATGTCCATGGTAGACTCCGTTCTGCTGGTCGTTGATGCAATGGATGGCCCAATGCCGCAGACGCGCTTCGTAACCAAGAAGGCATTTGCTCATGGTTTGAAGCCAATTGTTGTTATCAACAAAGTTGACCGTCCTGGCGCGCGTCCTGACTGGGTTGTTGATCAGGTGTTCGACCTGTTCGTAAACCTTGACGCTACTGACGAGCAACTCGATTTCCCAATCATCTACGCATCAGCGTTGATGGGTATCGCAGGTAACGATCACGGTGATATGGCGGAAGACATGACCCCGCTGTACCAGGCGATTGTTGACCACGTTAAAGCACCAAGCGTTGACCTTGATGGTCCGTTCCAGATGCAAATCTCCCAGCTCGATTACAACAACTACGTTGGTGTTATCGGCATCGGTCGCATCAAACGCGGTAAAGTGAAGCCTAACCAGCAAATCACTATCATCGACAGCGAAGGTAAAACTCGTAACGGTAAAGTCGGTAAAGTACTGACCCACCTCGGCCTGGAGCGTATTGAATCCACCGAAGCGGAAGCCGGCGACATCATCGCGATTACCGGTCTGGGCGAGCTGAACATCTCCGACACCCTTTGCGACACGCAAAATGTTGAAGCGCTGCCAGCACTGTCTGTTGATGAACCAACTGTTACCATGTTCTTCAACGTCAACACCTCTCCGTTCTGTGGCAAAGAAGGTAAATTTGTTACCTCTCGTCAGATCCTTGACCGCCTGAACAAAGAGCTGGTGCACAACGTCGCACTGCGTGTTGAAGAAACCGAAGATGCGGATGCATTCCGTGTATCCGGTCGTGGTGAGCTGCACCTGTCTGTTCTTATCGAAAACATGCGTCGTGAAGGCTTCGAACTGGCTGTGTCCCGTCCGAAAGTAATCAACCGTATGATCGATGGTCGTATGCAAGAGCCGTTCGAGAACGTGACTCTGGATATCGAAGAACAACACCAGGGTTCTGTGATGCAGGCGATGGGCGAGCGTAAGGGTGATGTCAAAGACATGATCCCTGACGGCAAAGGCCGTATCCGTCTGGATTACCTGATTCCAGCACGTGGCCTGATCGGCTTCCGTACTGAGTTCATGACCATGACTTCTGGTACGGGTCTGCTGTACTCCACATTCAGCCATTACGACGACGTGAAACCAGGCGAAATCGGCCAGCGTCAGAACGGCGTGCTGATCTCTAACGGCCAGGGTAAAGCGGTTGCGTTTGCTCTGTTCGGTCTGCAAGATCGCGGCAAGTTGTTCCTGGGCCACGGTGCAGAAGTTTACGAAGGCCAGATCATCGGTATTCACAGTCGTTCTAACGACCTGACTGTAAACTGCCTGACCGGTAAGAAACTGACCAACATGCGTGCTTCTGGTACTGACGAAGCAACCACTCTGGTCCCAGCACTGAAGATGTCTCTGGAGCAAGCTCTGGAATTCATCGATGACGACGAACTGGTAGAAGTGACTCCAACTTCTGTCCGTATTCGTAAACGTCACCTGACTGAAAACGACCGCAAACGCGCGGGTCGTGGCGGCAAAGAAGCGTAAGTTTCTTTCCTGCAAAGCATTGAAGCCCTGCCTGTTTAGGCGGGGCTTTTTTTTGCACTGTTGCTCGCAGAACCTGCATCATTGCAAACCCGCCGATAGTCAAAGCCTCCCTTTACCGCTACAGTTATTTGTCCATACGCAAAGGAGAGGCTTATGCTGTATATCTTTGATTTAGGCAACGTCATTGTTGATATCGACTTCAACCGCGTGATGGGGGTATGGAGCGATTACAGCCGTATACCGCTAGCGAATTTGCAAAAAAGCTTTGTGATGGGGGAGGCTTTCAAACGCCACGAGCGTGGGCAAATTAGTGATGAAGAGTTTGCTGAAGCGGTCTGTGAAGAAATGGGCATGGCACTGAGCTTCGATCAATTTTCCGCCGGTTGGCAGGCTATCTTTGTCGGGTTACGCACAGAAGTTATCACCGTGATGAACAAACTTCGCGAAGATGGACATCGCGTCGTGGTGCTTTCAAATACCAACCGCTTACACACTTATTTCTGGCCGGGTGAATATCCGCAAATTGCCGAGGCGGCAGATAAAATCTATCTGTCCCAGGAAATGGGTATGCGAAAACCCGAGGTAGAGATTTATCAAAAATTACTCGAAACAGAAGGTTTTTGCGCGGATCAGGCGGTCTTTTTTGACGACAACGCCGATAATATTAAAGGAGCTCAACAGTTGGGTATCACCAGCATTTTGGTGACCGGAAAAGACACGGTGCCTGGCTATTTCGCAAAAGGCCTATGATAAAAAACGTTCATCGTAAAACGAGCCAACACCTCAGGCCGTGTATCGCCTGGGGAAAGTTGCTCTGGCACCGCATCGACCAGGACAATATGACTACGCTTGCAGGGAACCTTGCCTACGTGTCATTGCTCTCGCTGGTGCCCTTGGTTGCGGTGGTGTTTGCGTTATTTGCGGCATTCCCTATGTTTGCCGACATCAGTGTCCAGTTGCGTCACTTCGTCTTCTCAAACTTTATGCCCGCTACCGGCGATATTATTCAGCGCTATATCGAACAGTTTGTCGCTAACTCCAACAAAATGACGGTGGTGGGAGCCTGCGGGCTTATCGTCACCGCACTATTACTGATGTACGCCGTGGATAGTGCGCTGAACACCATCTGGCGCAGCACGCGTACGCGCCCAAAAATCTATTCGTTTGCGGTTTACTGGATGATTTTAACGCTGGGGCCACTGTTGGCCGGGGCGAGTCTGGCGATCAGCTCTTATTTGCTGTCTCTGCGTTGGGTTACGGGCTTTAACAGTGTGATTGATGATATGTTGCGCATCTTCCCGCTGCTGCTGTCCTGGCTGTCGTTCTGGTTGCTCTACAGCATCGTCCCAACCACGCGGGTCCCTGTGCGTGACGCACTAATCGGCTCGCTGGTCGCCGCAGTTTTATTCGAGCTGGGGAAAAAAGGCTTTGCCCTCTACATCACCATGTTTCCCTCTTACCAGTTGATTTACGGTGTGTTAGCCGTGATCCCCATTTTATTTGTCTGGGTCTATTGGACCTGGTGTATCGTGTTGCTCGGCGCCGAAATTACTGTCACTCTCGGCGATTACCGAAAACTTCGCATTGAATCACAGCGGGAAGAATTGGAAGAACCATGATTGCATTAATTCAGCGCGTCACCCACGCTCGCGTCACTGTGGCGGGTGAAGTGACGGGTGAAATTGGCCCAGGACTTTTAGTGTTATTGGGTGTCGAAAAAGAAGATAACGAACAGAAAGCGAATCGCCTTTGCGAGCGGGTTTTGGGTTACCGTATTTTTGGCGATGAAAACGACAAAATGAACCTGAATGTTCAGCAAGCCGGTGGCAGTGTGCTGGTGGTTTCGCAGTTTACCCTCGCAGCCGATACCGAACGAGGCATGCGTCCGAGCTTCTCGGGTGGTGCAGCACCACAGCTTGCAGAAGAGTTATATGAATACTTTGTTGAACGCTGTCGACAACAGGGCATCGTGGCTGAAACGGGGCGCTTCGCCGCCGACATGCAGGTGAGCCTGACCAATGATGGCCCGGTGACGTTTTGGTTACAGGTCTGAATTCACAGCACTTGTAGGTCGGATAAGCGCAAGCGCCATCCGACAAAACCCGGTCCCGCGTAACAAGAGAGAGTACATGTATGTATCACCTTCGCGTACCGCAAACCGAAGAAGAGCTTGAGCTCTATTACCAGTTTCGTTGGGAGATGTTGCGCAAGCCGCTGCATCAACCCAAAGGCTCCGAGCGCGACGCCTGGGATGCCATGGCTCATCACCAAATGGTGGTGGACGAAGAAGGAAGTATTGTTGCCATTGGCCGCTTGTATATCAATGCCGATAACGAAGCGGCTATTCGCTTTATGGCGGTTCATCCGTCTGTGCAAGATAAAGGGCTGGGAACGCTGGTGGCGATGACGCTTGAGTCTGTCGCGCGTCAGGAAGGGGTCAAACGTGTGGTGTGTAGCGCGCGTGAAGATGCCGTCGAATTTTTTGCCAAACTGGGGTTTGAGAATCAAGGTGAAATTACTACGCCTTCGACCACCCCGATTCGCCACTACTTGATGATTAAACCGGTTGCCTCACTGGATGACATTCTTCATCGCGCTGACTGGTGTGGGCAGCTACAACAAGCCTGGTATCAGCACATTCCATTGAGTGAAAAGATGGGCGTGCGCATCCTGCAATACACCGGGCAGAAATTCATTACCACTATGCCGGAAGCAGGCAATCAAAACCCGCACCAGACCTTATTTGCAGGCAGCTTGTTTTCTCTCGCCACGCTGACGGGTTGGGGGCTGATTTGGCTAATGTTGCGCGAGCGGCATCTTGGCGGCACGATTATTCTCGCCGATGCGCATATCCGATATAGCAGCCCGATCACCGGAAGGCCGGGTGCTATTGCCGATTTGGGGTCGCTAAGCGGTGATCTTGACCGCCTGGCGCGAGGCCGCAAAGCTCGCGTTGCATTGCAAGTTGAGCTGTACGGCGATGATACTCCAGGCGCGGTATTTGAAGGAGTGTATCTGGTACTACCCGCTAAACCTTTTGGCCCACTTGAAGAAGGTGGGAACGAAGAAGAATAAGAACCCGGCGCTTATGCGCCGGGAACATCGCCATTCTGCATAGTTTGCTGTACTTGTTTGCCGTCGGAACTGGTGGCTTGCAAGGTACCGTTCACGGTCGGTTTAAGGGCGGCTTGCGCAGCAAGGCTGCCGGTCACGGAAAGCTGTAAATTACCATTCCCTTCCAGCGGCAACGCCGGCCATCCCCATTGTTGCAACACGTTTACCGGCACCGAACGTCCTCGCAGATTTATCGCAGCATTACGTTGCGGAGCCTGCGAAATTGCCCCTGTTGCTTCCAGCATACCTTCACCCGCAAAAGCACTCAGCTCGGTAATCGAAATCTGGTTATCTGTGGCATTCAACGAAATCGACGGGCGACGGACATCGACACGATTGAAAGTGGCTGACGACGCATTCAGCGTGGCGTTGCCACTCCAGATTCCCCACTGGCTGTTGCGCACAACTTCAAGATTGTTCGCCGTGCCGTCTAACGCGGTGAACTGGAACGGGAAGGCCGGGTCGATATCGATGACCAGATTCCGGTTCGCCGACAGCTTTTTAATGGTCACCGAATGCACCCATTCCGGCAGCGGTTTCATCCAGCGGGCTTTCCAGTCTTCCGGCAGCGTATATTCAAGCCCGGCAAAAACCAGCTCATCCAGCGCCAGCTTTTTCTCATTGCGTAACCAAACGCCTGAGGCGCGGACCATGCCTCTTTCCCAACGTGAAGTGAACTGGCGTAGCGTGGCGGCTTGCGGGCTGAAGTCGATATTCACAATCGGATCATTCAGATGCAGATCGCCATTGATAAAATCGCTGGCATTCATCGACAACCGCCCGTCGTCGCTTTGCCATCCGCCATCTGCCAGCGTCAGATTGCGCAAACTCAGATCTAAATCAGTGACCGCCCAGTCTTTACCTTCCAGCCGCGCATCGGTGACTTCCAGGCTATCAATTTTCAGTGAAGGGACGGTGGCAAGCGGGGCCAGGAAATCGGCAATGGATTTTTCTGTTTGCAGGCGAATGTCGTTCAAACGCAGGCTACCAATCTGCCAGGAACCGTCTGCAAGCCGCCGGGCATTACCCGTGAGCGAACCGCGTGCCATATCCGCGCCAATGGTTGAGAGCGTCACTTGTTGGTTATTAATCGCGCCCTGCAACAGGACGTTAGTGGCGGGAACGCCGTTGAGCGTCATGGAGCCTGCGCTAAATTGAATATCTGCCGTATTACCCAGGACTTTGCCAGGCTGCGGCTGCCATGGGGTCACGCCACCGTTGACGCGCTGCGCACGTAAGTCCCATGCCGTATTCGGGCTGTTGAGCGCCATATCGTTTAATTGCAGCATGTCGGCCTGGAAAGGCAGCGGCGCAGCATTAGGGCTGAGATTTAGCGTTCCGTTTTGCAACAGAATTTTGTCGAAGTGCATCGGCTCTGAAAACTGCCGGGAGCTCAGGTCGATATCAATATTTTGCGCCACTAATGTTGCAGGCTGGCCTTTGCGACCGAAAGTCACTTTCGTCAGCGTGAGGTGCGTGGGCGAAGCCAGGCGATGACTCATCTTTTCAAAAGAGAAATTGTAATCGCTCTTTTCATTGACCCAACTGCTAACCTGGGTGGCTCCCCAACGAGTTTGCAGCAAAAAATAGGCAGCTATTAGCGCAACAAATATGACGACCAATAACGCAGTGATCAGCTTTCCGAGAAATTTCATTGTCTTCCATCCCATGAAGTTTCGGTATGGGTGTTATGCCCCATTTACCGTTATAGCTCAAGGATGGGATTGTCAGGAGGGGTAACACGCGCTGGTGACAACAAATCACCAGCGCGTGAGGTACATCAATTTTTCTCAGGCGGGAAAATGAGGTTTAACACGATAGCGGTGATACCACCGGCCGCAATCCCGGAAGAGAGCAGCGTTTTCAACCAGTCAGGTGCAAATTGTAAAATTAACGGTTGTTGAGACACGCCCATCCCGACCGCCAGAGACAGCGCGATAATCATAATCGCACGGCGATTCAGTGGTTCGCGGGAAACAATACGCACACCAGAAGCGGCAATAGTGCCAAACATCACGATCGTCGCGCCGCCTAATACCGGCTCAGGAATGTGCTGGACAAACCCGCTTACTGCCGGGAACAAGCCGAGAACGATCAACATCAGTGCGACGACAAAACCGACGTAGCGGCTGGCAACGCCGGTAAGCTGAATCACGCCGTTGTTCTGGCCGAAGCAGGAGTTAGGGAAGGTATTGAATACCGCAGAAACACAGGAGTTCAGGCCATTAGCCAACACGCCACCTTTCAGGCGCTTCATATATAGAGGACCTGAAACTGGCTGCTCAGAAACGTCAGAAGTCGCGGTAATATCGCCAATGGTTTCCAGTGAGGTCACCATAAAGACCAGCATCAGCGGGATTAGCAGATTCCAGTCAATGCCCAGGCCGTAATACAACGGCGTTGGCACCATAATCAGTTCGGTGTTGGTTGACGGGGCAACATTCGGCAGCATGCCCATCGCCCAGGCCAGCGCATAACCCACTGCCATGGCGATAACCAGAGAAGCCACGCGCAAGTAAGCGTTGCGCTGGCGGTTTAGCAGAATGATGACCAGCAGCACAGCACCTGCCAGCAGCAGATTTTTTGGTGCGCCAAAGGTATGGTCGCTCATCGCGGCATAGCCACCGCCGATAGACGTCAGGCCAACCTGAATAAGAGAAAGGCCGATAATCATCACCACCACACCTGAAACCAGCGGGGTGATGATGCGGCGAGCCAGATGCAGGAAGCGCGATAACAGCATTTCGGTGCAGCTTGCGAGCATTAATGTGCCAAACAGGGCGGCCATCATGGTCGGAACATCGGCCCCGCCATTTTTCAATGCCATACCGCCCATAATTAACGGTGAAACAAAGTTAAAACTGGTGCCCTGAATAGACAGAAGCCCAGAGCCCACCGGGCCCCAGGCTTTAATCTGAATAATCGATGCCACGCCGGAGGCGAACAACGACATACTGATAATATGTTGGGTATCTTCGGCTGGAAGTCCCAGAGCCTGGCAAATCAACATCGCCGGTGTGATCACCGCAACAAACATCGCTAATAAGTGCTGACCGGCAGCAAAAAGAGTCTGTGGGAGAGGGGGTCTGTCCTCGAGGCGGTAAATCAATTCACTGGAACGAGCCTGAGCAACCGATTGCGCACCTTCAGACTCAACAGCATTAACAGACATCAGAAATTATCCCTTGCCGAAAAAACGGTGATTTTAACGGACTGGATGGTAAAAGCAAACGTTTGCTAACAATGTTTCTTAAGATAAAAATCACATATACCGAGCTTTTTATATAACTTTCGACTCTTTTTTGGTTAAAATCCGGCTACTGATTTTTCTAGAACCTGAAATTCCAGTGAAGGATAAATTAAAGCGTCTGTGAGAAATATGCGCAAACAGGAGCAATTCTATGTTTTATCTCGACACCCTTTCTACCCTTGTTGCTGCGACTCTCGTGTTGTTACTGGGCCGAAAAATGGTCCATACCATACCGCTATTAAAAAAATACACTATCCCTGAACCTGTAGCGGGTGGGTTGTTAATCGCCCTGGCCTTACTGGTGCTCAAAAAAAGCGTCGGCTGGGAATTTGAATTTGATATGAGTCTGAAAGACCCATTGATGCTGGCTTTCTTTGCCACCATCGGTCTGAATGCCAACCTTTCCAGCTTGCGTGCAGGCGGCAAAGTTGTCGGTATTTTCCTGATCGTGGTAGTAGGTTTGCTGGTGATGCAAAACGCCATCGGTATTGGTATGGCGAGCCTGTTAGGTCTTGACCCGTTAATGGGCTTACTGGCAGGTTCCATTACCCTGTCTGGTGGCCACGGTACCGGTGCGGCGTGGAGTAAATTATTTAGCGAGCGTTATGGTTTCCAGAACGCCACCGAAGTTGCGATGGCTTGCGCAACATTTGGTTTGGTACTGGGTGGTTTGATTGGCGGGCCGGTGGCGCGTTACCTGGTCAAACACTCATCCACACCTGATGGCACGCCAGAAGATAGCGTAGATCCAACGGCCTTCGAAAAACCTGCGGTTGGGCGCATGATCACCTCTATGGTGCTGATTGAAACTATCGCGATGATTGCTATCTGCCTTACTACTGGCAAGTTTGTAGCGCATCTTATTCAAGGCACCAGCTTTGAATTACCGACGTTCGTTTGTGTGCTATTTATTGGGGTTATCCTAAGCAATACACTCTCACTGCTCGGCTTCTATCGGGTATTTGAACGCGCGGTTTCCGTGCTGGGGAACGTTTGTTTGTCTCTGTTCCTCGCTATGGCGCTGATGAGCCTGAAGCTGTGGGAACTGGCGTCACTGGCGTTGCCAATGTTGGCAATTCTGACGGTGCAAACCATCTTTATGGCGCTATATGCGATTTTCGTGACGTATCGCTTGATGGGTAAAAACTATGATGCAGCGGTACTTGCCGCGGGCCATTGTGGTTTTGGCCTTGGGGCAACACCAACGGCTATCGCCAATATGCAGGCGATTACCGAGCGTTTTGGCCCGTCACACATGGCGTTTCTGGTGGTTCCGATGGTTGGCGCGTTCTTTATTGATATCGTCAACGCGATAGTCATCAAGCTGTACCTGATGCTGCCAATCTTTGGCTAAGCAATCAGGCGTTTGAATAGCGTTCCGTTTCAGGCATCCAGCGTTCGATGAGCGCGGTTGCCTGTTGCGGATAGCGTTCATGGATATGGCGTGCAAGGCGCTGCACTTCAGGAATCATCGCCTGGTCGCGCAGTAAATCTGCCACTTTAAACTCGGCATTCCCTGTCTGACGCGTACCGAGTAATTCCCCCGGCCCACGAATTTCCAAATCTTTTTGTGCAATCACAAAACCATCGTTGCTGTCGCGCAGCACCTGTAAACGCAGTTGCGCAGTTTTTGACAGCGGCGATTTGTACAGCAACACACAATGGGATGCAACGGCCCCACGTCCCACACGGCCGCGCAGTTGGTGGAGTTGTGCAAGCCCGAGGCGCTCAGGGTTTTCGATAATCATCAGGCTGGCATTTGGGACATCAACGCCCACTTCAATGACCGTTGTAGCGACTAAAAGATGAATCGACCCTTCTTTGAAAGCCTGCATAACGGCCTGCTTTTCTTGCGGCTTCATGCGCCCATGGACCAGGCCAATATTCAGATTCGGCAGGGCAGTTTTTAGCTCGTCCCATGTCACTTCTGCAGCCTGTGCTTCCAGTAATTCCGACTCTTCAATCAGCGTACAAACCCAGTATGCCTGTCGGCCTTCATCACTACATGCCCCACGTACACGGTCGATAATATCGTTGCGGCGCGAGTCAGGAATGGCAACCGTGGTGACTGGCGTACGGCCTGGTGGCAGTTCGTCGATTGTCGACGTGTCCAGATCGGCATAGGCTGTCATCGCGAGGGTTCGTGGGATTGGCGTCGCAGTCATAATGAGTTGATGCGGATGGAATCCCTGGATCTGGCCTTTTTCCCACAGCGCCAGGCGCTGATGGACGCCAAAGCGATGCTGTTCATCAATGATGACCAGTGCGAGTTGAGAGAATTGCACCTGTTCCTGGAAAATTGCATGCGTTCCCACCACCATCGACACTTGTCCGCTGGCGATGGCATCTTGTTGGGCGATTCGCGCTTTACCTTTTTGCTTACCGGCAAGCCAGCCCACCTCAATACCCAATGGCGCAAACCACTGGCGGAAATTATTGGCGTGCTGCTCGGCGAGCAATTCCGTCGGTGCCATCAAGCCAACTTGTTTGCCATGCGCAATCGCCCGCAATGCGACAAGTGCTGCAACCAGCGTTTTGCCCGAACCCACATCGCCTTGCACCAGACGCATCATCGGCACATCCAGCGCCATATCATGTTCAATTTCTGCCACCACTCGTTCTTGCGCACCCGTTGGTTTAAACGGAAGGGCAGCCAGCAGTTGGTTTTTTAATTCATCATGATTATGCAGGGGCAATGCATGATAACGCTGAGCACCCGCCCGGAGTGCGAGCATGCTGAGGTTATGCGCCAGTAATTCTTCAAGGATTAAGCGCTGCTGAGCAGGGTGCTTCCCGGTTTCCAGATCGGCTAACTGCATGGTCGGTGGCGGGCGATGCAAAGTACGCAATGCTTCCGGGAGGCTCATCATCCCCTTGCTCAAATCCGCCGGGAGTAATTCGGTGATAGCGCAGGTATCCAGCAACTCCAGTGCCTGGTCGGTCAGTTTGCGCAGAGTCGCCTGGCGAATGCCTTCCGTCGTGGGGTAAACCGGCGTCAGAGTTTCCTGCAATTCAGGGGTACTGAGATCGCCCTGAACGCGGTATTCCGGATGAATCATCTCCGCGCCGTGCGTCCCGCGCTTTGCTTCGCCATAAGCGAGCACACGTTTACCGGTTGCGAGGCTGTTTTTCATCGCCGCATTGAAGTTGAAAAACCGCATGGTCAGGATGCCGGTGCCGTCAGAAATCTGGCAGGTCATCATGCGGCGGCGACCAAAACTGATATTGCAGTTCAGCACTTCACCTTCCACCGTGGCATGAGTGCCCGGCATCAGGTCATTTATGGGGTAGAGATGCGTGCGGTCTTCGTAACGAAGCGGCAGGTGGAGCAGGAGATCTTGAATGGTGTACAGGCCAATTTTGGCCAGTTTGCCGCTCTGGCTGGCACCCACTCCGGCAAGCGTACTTAACGGTATGGCATCCAGCAAACGGCCTTTCATCCTGCTACTCCGCAGATTGCATTGTGGCCCACCATGCGGCATCAGCTTCTATCTCACCTTGCTGATTCACATGCGGGTAGGGCAAACCTTTACGGCGGGAAACGCGCGCCAGTACAGGATAGCCGCCTTCAAACAGCAGGCGCTGTTGTTCGGATTCTGGCAGCGTGCTGTTTTCGCGCTGATACATTCCGGCGTTCTGACGCTGGCGCTGCGCTTCATAAAGAATGAGCGCGGAGGCCACGGAAACGTTGAGCGATTGCACCATTCCGGTCATCGGAATAATGATGTCCTGGTCTGCCAACGCTAATGCTTCCTGAGTAATACCGGTTTTTTCCTGCCCCATCAAAATGCAGGTTGGGCGGGTGTAATCAATTTCACGGAAATCGACGGCTTTATCAGAAAGGTTGGTGGCGAGGATTTGCATTCCGCTGCTTTTTAGCTGGGCAACGGCATCGCCAATATTGCGGTGCGTTTTGACTTCAACCCAGGAGTTGCTTCCCGCGGCGGAAGAGGCCATGGTGCGCATGCGGTTACCCGGCCAGACCGCGTGAACTTCATGTACACCAACGGCATCAGCGGTGCGAATAATCGCCGAGACGTTATGAGGTTTATGGACCTGCTCCATGCAGACGGTCAGATCAGGCTGACGCCTGGCGAGCATCTCGCAAATACGCGCATAACGTTGAGGATTCATAACACTAGTTTCGGTTGCGGGTGACTTTAATCACATCCGGCATCACGCGGATTTTACGCATGAGATTTGCCAGATGGATACGGTCGCGTGCAGTCAGACGAATGAACGCACTGTATACGCGGCCATCTTTCTCTTCGGTGTTCAGGCTTTGAATATTGGAGCCTGCATTATTGAGCGCAGCCGTCAGGTTTGCCAGCGCACCCTGATGGTTAAACATATCCACCTTGATCTCGGTGGTAAACTCTTGTTCTGTCTCTTTATCCCATTCCACTGCCATAAATTTCTCTGGCTCTTTTTGATAGCCTCGGATGTTACGGCAAGATTCATGGTGGATAACCAGCCCTTTGCCTGGGCTTACGTGCGCAATAATTGGGTCACCAGGGATTGGACGGCAACACTTAGCAAAGGTAATCAGCACACCATCAGCGCCTTTAATCGGCAGATGGCTGTGAGTCGTTGAGTGGCCTTGCTGTACCACTGACGATTCACCTTGCAGGTTCTTCGCGACAACCACACTCATGGCGTTACCGAGGCCGATTTCAGCCAGCAAATCATCAAGCGTAGCGAGCTTCATGCGCTCAAGCTCACGTTGAATATTTTCTGGTGGGACTTCGGCTAATTTACGGCTGCCACCTAAAGCGTGGTTTAGCAAACGGCGACCAAGACTAACGGAGTCGTCACGTTTGAGGTTTTTCAGCATCTGGCGGATTTTGGCACGGGCTTTAGAGCTCACGACAAAGTTCAGCCAGGCTGCGTTCGGGCGTGCACCTGGCGCCGTAATGATTTCGATAGTCTGGCCGCTGCTTAGCGACTGAGACAGCGGATAGGGTTGCCTGTCGACACGAGCACCGACGCAAGCATGGCCGATGTCGGTATGCACGGCATAGGCGAAATCGACAGGTGTCGCGCCCGCAGGCAATTCGACAATGCGCCCTTCCGGGGTGAAAACGTAAATCTCATCCGGGAACAGATCGGATTTTACGCTCTCAATAAATTCAAATGAGCTGCCCGCACTTTGTTGTAATTCCAGCAGGCTTTGCATCCAGCGCTGAGCGCGGATTTGTGCGGTTGTGCCACTTTCACCCTGCTCTTTATAAGCCCAGTGAGCGGCAACACCCATCTCTGCCATCTGATCCATATCTTCGGTACGGATTTGCACTTCAACCGGCACACCGTGTGGGCCAATCATTGAAGTATGCAGGGACTGATATCCGTTGGCCTTTGGAATGGCGATATAGTCCTTAACCCGCCCAGGACGCGGCTTGTAGAGGCTATGCATCTGCCCAAGAACGCGGTAACAGGTATCCATGTCATGGACGATTACGCGGAAAGCGTAGATATCCATAATCGAATGGAAACGCTGCTCTTTGAGCGTCATTTTGCAGTAGATGGAGTAAAGGTGTTTTTCGCGACCACTGACACGGCAAGGAATGCCTGCTTCTTGCAAACGCCCGTCGATTTCAGAGAGGATTTTTTGAATCATCTCTTTGCGGTTACCACGCGCCGCTTTTACCACTTCTTTAATCACGCGGTAGCGGTTCGGGTAAAGCGCTTCAAAGCCCAGCTCTTCTAACTCGGTTTTCAGGTGATGAATACCAAGACGGTGTGCCAGAGGGCTATAAATTTCGAGGGTTTCGCGAGCAATGCGGCGGCGCTTATCCGGGCGTAAAGACCCGAGCGTGCGCATGTTATGTGTGCGGTCGGCGAGTTTGATCAGAATGACGCGAATGTCTTGCACCATCGCCATGATCATTTTGCGGAAGTTTTCAGCCTGAGCTTCTTTCTTATCGCGGAATTTCAGTTTGTCTAGCTTAGATACCCCTTCCACCAGTTCGGCAACGCTTTTGCCAAACAGTTGTTCCATATCCTGGTAGGTGGCAGGGGTGTCTTCGATCACATCATGCAGTAGTGCTGCCATCAGTGTTTCATAGTCGAGTTTCATCTCGGCCAGAATGCAGGCAACCGCTACGGGATGGGTGATATAGGGTTCACCACTTGAACGTGCTTGTCCCTCGTGAGCATCACGCGCAACAAGGTATGCTTGCCGAAGTCGCTTTATCTGCTCCTCGGGCAAGTATTGTTGAATCAGTTGATTCAGGCTTTCAAACAGATACAAGGGCTACCCGCAGGCTAATTAACGACGACCTTCAGCAATAGCGGTTACGGCCTGCAGTTCTGCGGCTTCCTGCTCTTGCTGTTCCTGACGATCACGAACATCGAGAATCTGGTTGGTGATCAACCCTTCTTCGATTTCGCGCAGTGCGATTACAGTCGTTTTATCGTTTTCTTCAGGTACTAGTGGATCTTTACCACCAGTTTGCATCTGACGAGCGCGACGTGCGGCGACCAGAACCAGGTCAAAACGGTTACCAATTTTCTCAACAGCGTCCTGAACAGTTACGCGTGCCATAATTAAAATGCTCCACAGATGAAGAAATGACTGGGCATGATACTGAAACTGGGCTCAGTCTGCCAATAGTTTGCTGATTAAAGCGTCATGTCGCGCTTTTTGGCGACCCATTCGTAGACGCTCGGCACGAATGATAATTTTTAAATCTGACAGTGCAGTGTCGAAATCGTCGTTGACGATTAAATAGTCATACTCGGCATAATGGCTCATTTCTGCAACAGCCTGCTCCATTCGCTTAGTGATAACTTCTTCACTGTCTTGCCCACGGCCACGAAGGCGGCGGTCCAGTTCTACTTTTGATGGCGGCAGAATAAAAATACTGCGGGCTTGCGGCATTTTCTGACGAATCTGCTGCGCACCTTGCCAGTCAATATCCAGAAAAACATCCACGCCGGTTGCCAGAACTTGTTCAATGGCATGGCGTGAGGTGCCGTAGTAATTGCCAAACACTTCAGCGTGTTCCAGGAATGCGTCTTCAGCAATCATCTGCTTAAACTCTTCCTTTTCCACAAAGAAATAGTGCTCGCCGTGGTTCTCTCCCGGACGAATACCACGAGTGGTATGGGAAATAGAAACCTGCGTGTCGTACAGCGGTTGTGTCTTCAACAAAGCCTGGATGAGGCTGGATTTCCCCGCGCCACTTGGGGCGGAAACGATATAAAGCGTGCCTTGAGCCATGAGTTCTAACTTATCGGTAAGCATAAAAAGAAGTGCGTATACGGGCCTATTATACACGCCGTCTCCGTGTCTCGTAGAATTTGTCGTGTTCCCCGGCAAGATTTCTACCAATTTGCGTAATGTTTTCCAAAAAACACCTCGTGTTACTGAAACAAGTTAAATATGTCTGAAATCTCCTCGCATCCTTTTTAGAACCTATTAGTACGGCTTGTTTCCTGGCGTTATATCTCTCCTTGCTTCTACACGGAGGGAATTATGAAGTGGATAACAAAATTTATCGGTTTTCTGGGACTGATGAGCGCAATGGCGTCGGCGACATGTCCGGCTTGGTCATCGGGGCAAGTCCAGCAGGAGATGTCTGGATTGAATGAAAAGCTTAGTCAGTGGGATCAATCTTATTACCAACAGGGCGTTAGTGAGGTCAGTGATGCGACATACGATGGTCTACGCAGGCAATACAATGAATGGCAGCGCTGCTTTCATCCCTCGGAAAAACCACAACCACCGCAGTTGGCGACACAGGGGAAAGCGTTGCACCCGGTTGCTCATACTGGCTTAAAAAAACTGCCAGATAGTGCAGCAGTTGCTCAATGGGCCAAAGGCAAAACCGATCTCTGGGTGCAACCTAAAGTCGATGGTGTGGCGGTGACCCTGGTTTATCAGCAAGGACGCCTGGCTAAACTCCTTAGCCGCGGGGACGGAGAGAAAGGGCAAGACTGGACAGAGAAGGCCAAAATGATTCCCGCTATCCCCGTAACCCTTTCAGGCCCGCTTGCTAATAGCGTGTTGCAAGGGGAGGTTTTCTGGAAAAGAGATAATCACATACAGAAAACGATGGGTGGCATAAATGCCAGAGGAAAAGTGGCTGGTGCCATGATGAGCCAAAGCGACTCAGCCTTGCTCAATGAATTGGGGATATTTATTTGGGCGTGGCCAGATGGGCCTGCTGATATGAATCTGAAATTAGACACGCTCGCACAGGCTGGTTTTCCGCTAACCAAAATTTGGTCAACGCCTGTTAGCTCAGTGGAAACAATCGCGATGTTACGGGAGTCCTTGTTTACGACCCCTCTTCCCTTTGTGACCGACGGTATTGTGGTTCGTGAGGCAATAGAGCCTGCGGGGCAATATTGGCTGCCAGGCAAAGCAACGTGGGTGATGGCATGGAAATTTCCACCAGCCCAGCAAATTGCAGAGGTAAAGGGCATTCAATTTACGGTCGGGCGCACAGGAAAAGTTGCTGTTGTTCTAAGACTCAATCCCCTGCAGATAGATGATAAACAGGTCAAACGAGTGAACATCGGTTCAGTCAAACGTTGGCAAGCTCTGGATATTGCTTTGGGTGATCAGGTGATGGTGAGTCTTGCAGGGCAGGGGATTCCGCGCGTCGATGAAGTGGTATGGCGGGTAAGCCAGCGCAATAAACCGCCGCTGCCAACAGATAAAATGGTTACTCCATTGAGCTGTCTGTTTTTTGAAGTTTGGTGTCGCGAGCAGTTTATTGCGCGGTTGGCCTGGATTAGCTCTCCAGAAGTATTGAACATCAATGGAGTGAGCGTACGCACCTGGCAGCAGATCCAACAGAATCTTAATCTGAGGCATATATTTTCTTGGGTAACCGTCAGTCAGGAAGAACTGTTGAAAATTAGCGGGATTTCTTCAGCCAGAGCGGCCCATCTTTGGCAGCAATTCTCGCAAGTCAGGCAACAGCCCTTTAAGCAGTGGTTAATCGCTTTTGGTTTACCGCTCCCCCGAGCTGTGTTTACCACTCTGCCCGATTCTCAATGGTCGCAGTTAGTTGCGCGAGATGAGCTTAGTTGGCAAAAACTGCCGGGCATTGGTGCTGGCCGAGCTAAAAAGTTGGTGGAGTTTGTCAATCATCCCCAAATTTCTGCATTAGTGGTTTTTCTTGCAGAGCAGGGAATCCTGGGATTTACCGGTCAGTGATCCGCGTGTTTGTAATGAAACACAGGTAATCCCAGGCGCAGTCGTAACGCGAGTAAGCGGGTGGTGAATCCGAACAGGAGCGTGGAAATAATCACCACATCCTGGTTCGAAACATAGTGTTCCAGAACGATGTAAAGCACCGCTGAGGCGAAAGCGATGCCGGCATAGAGCTCTTTCTGGAATACCAGCGGGATACGCTTACAAAACATATCACGTAAAACACCGCCAAATACGCCCGTTATAACGGCGGCAATGATAGCGATAATTGGCCCTTCGCCCATATCCAACGCTATTTGCGCACCGATGATAGAAAACACCACAAGTCCAAGGGCATCGAGCACTAAGAAAAGGCGGCGCAGATGAGGCATTACGGGGGCAAATACGGTGGTAAGCACAGCGGCGATGGCGACAATCACGACATATTCTGGATGTTTCACCCAACCTAATGGGTAGTGGCCAAGAAGGATATCGCGTACTGAACCACCACCAAGCGCTGTGGCTGTTGCAATGATTATCACACCGAAAGTATCCATGCGGCGGCGGCCTGCCGCTAACGCGCCAGTCATGGCTTCAGCAGTAATCCCGACCAAATAAAGAATATGTAGCAGCATTGGAACCCCCAGTGGAAACGCGGAGAGGGTAACGTTTTGTGAATGGTGTCACGATTGAGTTTTTCTAAGTCAAAATGATTTGGATTAGTTTTTTTAATGTTTAATTTTTTTCTAAGTACGATGTGTAAGGATTCTAATGGCAATGTTGTTTTATTAAGGATTAATTTATTTGGTGATAATTGAAAGGGGTCACAGTGATGAGTACTTCAATGATTTTGAGGGCTCTGGCAAACGGTGTTAACCCAGATACAGGAGAGTTACTGAATCGTTCCTCTTTCAATGACAACCAGTACGAAAAGGCCCGCAAAACACGGGCCTTAGAACACATGACGGACAATTACTCGATATTCTGAATCTGTTCGCGCATTTGCTCAATCAGCACTTTCAATTCGATAGCTGAATTGGTGACATCTGAGTTAATAGATTTTGATGCCAGGGTATTCGATTCGCGGTTGAACTCCTGCATCATGAAGTCGAGGCGACGGCCAACCGCTTCTTTTTTCTTCAGAATGTTGTATGTCTCTTTAACGTGAGCTTCCAGGCGATCCAGCTCTTCGGCAACATCAACACGCTGTGCCATTAGTACCAGTTCTTGCTCGAGGCGGTTATTTTCAAGCTGAACTTGTGCATCTTCGAGTTTGGCAACCAGGCGCTCACGTTGCCATTTCAGGACTTCCGGCATGTGCGCGCGGACTTTCACGACTTCGGCGCTGACACCTTCAAGGCGCTGTTCGAGCAGTAATTTCAATGCCTGGCCTTCGGTTTCACGGGCAACAATAAAGTCGTCCAGCGCACCATCAAGGGCGGCAAGAATTTCAGCTGTGATGGCATCAAGGTCTTGTTCCTGAGCAGACATCACACCAGGCCAGCGTAAAATATCAACTGGATTGATTTCGCCTTCGTCGCTCTGCATTTTTACCCAATTCGCTGCTTCAACCAGCTGTTTAGCCAGTTTTTCATTGAGCAGCAAAGAACTTTGAGCACGAGTATCAGGTTCGAAACGTAGGTTACATTCGATTTTCCCGCGAGTTAAGCGGGTGCGAATGCGCTCGCGAGCCACAGGTTCGAGGCTACGGAACTGCTCTGGCATACGGATGTAGGTTTCAAGATAACGCTGGTTTACCGAACGTAACTCCCAGGTGGCGCTGCCCCATTCGCCTTTTACTTCACGTCGGGCATAGGCGGTCATACTGCGGATCATATTTCGTAACCGTATTCTGTAATAGATGTGGGGGATTATAGCCATGCCTGGCGTGGCAGGATAGGAATAAGCGAACGAAGTCCGTATAATGCGCAGCCACATTCGTTTTAGCCGGAGATAACCCCATGCGTCCATCAGGTCGTAGCGCCAATCAAGTGCGCCCAGTCACCCTGACCCGTAATTACACCAAACACGCAGAAGGCTCCGTGCTGGTCGAGTTCGGCGATACTAAAGTACTTTGTACCGCCACCGTTGAAGAAGGTGTTCCGCGCTTTCTGAAAGGCCAGGGCCAGGGTTGGATCACCGCTGAATATGGTATGTTGCCGCGTGCGACCCATAGCCGTAATGCTCGTGAAGCAGCAAAAGGTAAGCAGGGTGGCCGTACTCTTGAGATTCAGCGCCTGATTGCGCGTTCTCTGCGTGCAGCCGTTGATTTGAAAGTCCTTGGCGAATACACCATTACACTGGACTGCGATGTTCTGCAGGCAGACGGCGGCACTCGTACCGCATCTATTACTGGCGCATGTGTTGCGCTGGCGGATGCGCTGAACAAACTGGTCGCAGCCGGTAAGATGAAAACCAATCCAATGAAAGGGATGGTTGCGGCGGTATCTGTCGGTATCGTTAAAGGCGAGGCTCTGTGCGATCTTGAATATGTTGAAGATTCTGCCGCAGAAACTGACATGAACGTCGTGATGATGGAAGATGGCCGCATGATTGAGGTCCAGGGCACCGCGGAAGGCGAGCCGTTCACCCATGAAGAGTTGTTGGCGCTACTGGCGCTGGCACGAGGGGGAATTGAATCTATCGTAACGGCGCAGAAGGCGGCGTTAGAGAATTAATTTTAGGCGACTCTGAGAGTCGCCTTTTTTTTGTCGCAATAATCGAGGAGCAAATCCATGAAACCGTATCAGCGCCAGTTTATTGAGTTTGCGCTTAACAAGCAGGTACTTAAGTTTGGCGAATTCACGCTGAAATCCGGGCGTACCAGCCCTTATTTCTTCAACGCAGGGTTGTTTAATACCGGGCGTGATCTGGCACTGTTAGGCCGTTTTTATGCCGCCGCGTTAGTGGATTCCGGGATTGAGTTTGATTTGCTGTTTGGGCCGGCTTACAAAGGGATTCCTATCGCGACTACTACAGCGGTTGCGTTGGCAGAGCATCATGAACGTGATGTGCCATATTGCTTCAACCGCAAAGAAGCAAAAGATCACGGTGAAGGTGGCAACCTGGTCGGTAGTGCCCTTCAAGGGCGAGTGATGTTGGTGGATGACGTTATTACTGCGGGTACCGCAATCCGTGAATCAATGGAAATTATTGCTGCCAACAATGCATCACTGGCTGGCGTGTTAATTTCTCTGGACCGCCAGGAGCGTGGTCGTGGTGAAATCTCTGCAATTCAGGAAGTTGAGCGCGATTACCAGTGCCAGGTGATTTCGATCATCACGCTGAAAGACCTGGTTGAATACCTGGAAGAAAAACCTGAAATGGCCGTGCATCTAGCGGCTGTACAGGAATACCGTACTCAGTACGGCGTGTAAGAAAAAGGGCCTTTTGAAGGCCCTTTCTATTTAACGAAGTTGTGCGGCAATCAGCGGCCAACGGGTATCAAAATCACCGGTAGGCAGATAGCGGAATTCGCTACGCACAAAACGCGATAGTGTCCCTTCACAAAATGCCAGCAGCAAGCTTGCCAGTAACGATTCATCAGTAATGTAGCCTTCACCTTCACGCATCTTCTTTTCACGCATGACCTGGCGCAATTGCACTTCTATGCGCTCAAAAAGCTGATTGATACGGCCTTGCAGACGGTCTTGTTCAAACATCAGCGCGTGGCCGGTGAGAATTCGTGTTAGGCCAGGGTTGCGCTCGCCAAACCCAAGAATCAGTAAAACAATCAAGCGTAACCGGGCGTGGGTGTCTTTCTCATCTTTCAGGATGAGATTGATACGGGTAATCAGACTATCTTCAATAAACTCGATAAGGCTATCGAACATCTTCGTTTTGCTGGGAAAATGTCGATAAAGTGCAGCTTCGGAAACACCAACAGTCGCGGCGAGTTTGGCAGTCGTAATGCGTTGGCTGCCATCGCTGGACTCAAGCATTTGGGCCAAAGACTGAAGTATTTCTTCGCGACGATTCCGTTTCGCAACTTGCTTTTCTGCCATGTTCTAAAATACCCCTGAAATAACGCACTTGTCAGGCAGGTAACCACACCGCGCTCGCAAACTTGAAGTTTGCGTTTTTTTCACATTTTTTACGCTGTGGGGTTACGTTTTTAAATGAAGTTACTGGCGTCCTGAATGGCCGAAACCACCTTCGCCACGGTCACTAGAATCGAAATCCTCAACCAGATTGAATTCGGCCTGAACGACTGGCACAAACACCATTTGAGCAATGCGCTCACCCGGTTCGATAGTGAAGTGATCTTGTCCACGGTTCCAGACGGAAACCATTAACTGACCCTGGTAATCGGAGTCTATCAGCCCAACAAGGTTGCCTAAAACAACGCCATGCTTATGACCAAGACCTGAACGAGGCAGAATGACAGCTGCAAGAGTTGGGTCGGCGATATGGATAGCCAGCCCGGTTGGAATCAGTTTGGTGATACCAGGAGCAAGCTCTACGGCTTCATCCAGACAGGCGCGCAGGTCAAGACCCGCAGAGCCGGAAGTAGCATAAGTCGGCAGGGGGAACTGTTGGCCAACGCGTGGGTCCAGAATCTTAACGTCGATTTTTTTCATCATAACGGGTAACTATCTCGTTCAGTAAAAGATGGCCAAGGAGTTCTTTACGCTCAAGAGGTAAGACTTTATCTCCTTCCTGCCAGAAAAGGTGCAGTGCATTGTTGTCGCTATTAAATCCCTGGCCTGCTTGTGAGACATCATTCGCACAAATCAGATCGAGATTTTTACTCATACGTTTTTGCCGGGCGTATTCTTCCACATTATTTGTTTCGGCGGCAAACCCAACAACATAAGGTCGGTGCGCCAAAAGTGCTGCGACACCGGCGACGATGTCCGGGTTTTTTATCATTTTTATTGTAATTTCATCGCCTTGCTTTTTGATTTTCTCATCAGCTACAGCGGCTGCACGATAATCCGCAACTGCGGCACAGCCCACAAAAATTTGCTGTTCCTGAACATGTTGCTGAACAGCAGCTTCCATTTCCAACGCTGTGGTGACATCAATACGCTTCACCCATGGTGGTGTTGGCAAAGATACAGGGCCAGAAATTAACGTCACATTCGCGCCACGCGATGCCGCCGCCGCCGCGATGGCATAACCCATTTTCCCTGAACTATCGTTAGTGATATAGCGCACCGGGTCCAGACGCTCGCGGGTTGGGCCAGCAGTAATCATGATATTAAGATGTTGCAGATCTTTGGTGACAGTAAAATGCTGTGCCGCCATTTCGACTATGGTTAGCGGGTCAAGCATTCGACCTGGGCCAACATCGCCACAGGCCTGGCTGCCGCTATCCGGCCCCCACATCAACAAGCCGCGTGAAGAGAGAACTTCAAGGTTGTGTTGAGTTGCAGTGGCTCGGTACATCTGTTGGTTCATGGCAGGGACAACGGCAACCGGTGCCGGTGTGGCGAGACAAATTGTGCTCACAAGGTCATTTGCCATGCCTGCAGTAATGCGGGCAATTAAGTCGGCCGTGGCGGGGGCAAGGATAACTAAATCAGCCCATTTGCCTAATTCTATATGGCCCATTGCGGCTTCTGCTGCGGGATCTAACAAGCTGTCTGAAACCGGATAACCTGATACGGCTTGTAAACTCAGTGGCGTAATAAAGGCTTTGGCGGCCTCAGTCATTACCACTCTTACTTCTGCCCCGCGTTCACGCAGACGGCGCACCAGTTCTGGTGTTTTATAGGCAGCGATACCACCGCTCACACCCAGAACAATTTTTTTGCCAGAAAGCCCCATCATGATTTTTCCACCACAAGTCACAGTCATCTGGCTATTTTACCACACTCATTAGGTATCGACTTTTTTGCAGTTTGCGAGACATCCCGCATGCGGAATATCTGCCTGTCGTTTGTGCTTCTCGAGTTGTGCACAATAGCGGAAATGAAGGGCAAGGAGGTTCTGATGGATGTGATCATGGGGCAGGATAAAGCGAGTATGCCGCGCGAAAAACTGCTGAAATTTGGGGCCAGTTCTTTATCTGATGTGGAGTTACTGGCGCTTTTTTTACGCACTGGCAGCAGAAACATGAATGTCCTGACATTTGCGCAAACCTTACTGCATCAGTTTGGCTCGTTAAGCCGGCTGTTGTCAGCGGACTATTCGCAGTTCAACGATGTTAAGGGTATTGGTGAGGCTAAATACACGCAGTTAAACGCCATAGCTGAACTAGCGCGGCGTTATTACTATTCTCGAGGCGTTGAAGAATTGACTTTAAAAGGGCCTGATTCAGTCAGGGAATTTATCCAAAGCCAGCTAACGACTGAAGAACGCGAGGTTTTCATGGTTATTTTTCTGGATAATCAGCATCGGGTGATTAAACATTGTCCGATGTTTTCTGGAACATTGAACCATGTAGAGGTCCATCCGAGAGAAATTGTGCGTGAAGCGATGAAATCAAATGCAGCGGCGTTAATACTCGCGCATAATCACCCGTCTGGTCGAGCAGAACCGAGTAAAGCCGATCGCGTTATTACCGAACGCATCGTAAAAGCTTGCCTGTTTATGGAAATTCGAGTGCTCGATCATCTTGTTATCGGCCGTGGAGAGTACGTTTCTTTTGCAGAACGTGGGTGGATTTAGGCCGAATTGCGCGATCCTTGGGGATCTTTGTCTGTTCGGGACTTGAGCACATGCGTTAGGCAGCGTATACTACGCCACCTTTGAGAATCTCGGGTTTTGGCATTATGCGCCTGGAACTGTGGTTCACATGGAACCGCCAGGGACCAGGCTTGCGGCCTGACGAGGCGCCATAACCCTATACGAAGCTCGAGCTAATTTGATTTTTGGAGAATAGACATGTCCCGAGTCTGCCAAGTTACTGGCAAGCGTCCGGTGACCGGTAATAACCGTTCCCACGCAATGAACGCGACCAAACGCCGTTTCCTGCCGAACCTGCACTCTCACCGTTTTTGGGTTGAGAGCGAGAAGCGTTTTGTCACACTGCGCGTATCTGCTAAAGGTATGCGTGTAATTGATAAGAAGGGTATCGAAACGGTCTTGGCCGATATGCGTACCCGTGGCGAGAAGTACTAAGAGGAATTAAGTCATGGCTAAAGGTGTTCGCGAGAAGATCAAGCTGGTTTCTTCTGCTGGTACTGGTCACTTCTATACCACCACGAAGAACAAGCGTACTAAGCCGGAAAAACTGGAACTGAAAAAATTCGATCCAGTTGTCCGTCAACACGTACTGTACAAAGAAGCTAAAATTAAATAATTTTAGTGTCTTTGATGAAAACCTCGCTTCGGCGGGGTTTTTTCGTTTTAGGCTTTTGAGTCTGGAGGAGAGATGCCTGAATTGCCGGAAGTAGAAACCAGTCGCCGTGGTATTGAACCACATCTGGTCGGGGAAACTATTCTTCACGCCGTGGTGCGTAATGGTCGCTTGCGTTGGCCTGTCTCCGATGAAATCCATGCTCTAAGCGACAAACCTGTTTTAAGCGTGCAACGCCGCGCTAAGTATCTGCTGCTCGAACTCCCTGATGGCTGGATTATTATCCATCTTGGCATGTCAGGTAGCCTGCGTATCCTTCCTGAAGATTATCCTGCCCAAAAGCATGACCATGTCGACCTGGTGATGAGTAACGGTAAAGTGTTGCGTTATACCGATCCGCGCCGTTTTGGTGCCTGGTTATGGGCTAAAGAGTTGGAGGGCAGCAATGTGCTGGCTCATCTGGGGCCGGAACCATTGAGCGACGCATTTTCGGCAGACTATTTGCGTGAAAAATCTGCGAAAAAGAAACTCGCGATTAAACCCTGGCTGATGGATAACAAGCTGGTGGTGGGCGTGGGTAATATTTATGCCAGTGAATCGCTGTTTGCTGCGGGCATCCATCCGGATCGTACTGCGCAGTCGTTATCACAAACTGAGTGTGAATTACTGGTCAAAACCATTAAAGCGGTACTACTGCGTTCTATTGAACAAGGTGGGACGACGCTAAAAGATTTCCTGCAATCGGATGGTAAACCGGGGTATTTCGCTCAGGAGTTACAAGTTTATGGGCGTGCAGGAGAACCGTGTCGGGTATGTGGAGCGCCTATTCTCATCAGCAAGCATGGGCAACGCAGCACGTTTTATTGCCGCCATTGCCAGCACTAGCTCTTTATTCAGCTGTCTCCTGCTTGAGTCTTTCCAGTAACGCTTTGCATACCGGCTCAGGCAGGAAGTGCGCAACATCGCCATGATGACGCGCGACTTCTTTAACTAGCGATGAAGAGACAAAAGACCACTCTTTTGATGGCATCAGGAACACGCTTTCTAGCTCTGGCATTAAGTGGCGGTTCATATGAGCCAGCTGCATCTCATACTCAAAATCTGCCGCCGTGCGTAGTCCTCTGACCAAAACGTTAGCTTGTTGAGTTTTAGCAAAATTCGCCATCAAATCACTAAAACCGACAACCTCAACATTAGGCAAATGTGCAGTAACACCTTTCGCGAGCTGGACTCTTTCTTCCAGCGTGAACAAGGTCTTCTTGTGCGGGCTATTCGCAATCGCCAGTATCAGGGTATCAAACATCATCGCAGCACGCGTCACGATGTCCAGATGACCGTTGGTAATGGGATCAAACGTGCCAGGATAAATCGCTCGGGTGGTCATAGAGTTTTGTTTTCCGTATAGCCTTGATTCAGCGCCCAGAGTTCAGCGTATTTGTTAAATGTGTACTGTGCGTTGACGACAGCAAGTAGCCAACCTTGTTTCCCATCAAGAAAACCAGCTCGTAGCAGCAGCGTTTTACAGAATGCCCCAAATGTGTGACCTAAAATACCCGCAATAGAGACTCGCTTGCCACGTTGATGACGCTCCTGCGCCCAGGCGGTCGCATAATTTAACTGTTTACGCTGGAAGCTGGCGAAATCACGGCAGGTAAGATGGAGCAAATCCCCTTTGAGTGGGATAACTTTCGCCCCTGGAGCTTCGAGAGACTCATGAACCTGATTATCATTATAATGGTAGAACGCTCGAGCGTAGAGGCGTGTGACGCGGTCCGGATACCAACCGCTGTGGCGCATAAAACGCCCAAGGAACAGATTGCGGCGCGCGATACTGTAAACAGCATCTGTCTGCGGATTTTCTAAAACCGCTTTTAGCGTACTGGCCAGTTCTGGCGTGACACGCTCATCGGTATCGATCATCAAAACATAATCGTGGCTGGCGTAGCTCTGTGCGAGCTGGCGTTGTTTGCCAAAGCCTTGCCACTCTTCATTAATGAAAACTTTCGCACCAGTCTGAAGAGCTATCTCGACAGTAGAATCGGTACTGCCTGAATCCAGCAAAACAATTTCATCAGCCCAGGCCACTGAAGCCAGACATTCTGGCAATACGTCCGCTGCATTTTTAGCGATCATCACCACAGACAAGCGATTGGGCATTAATGGCTCCGTTGCGGCAGGTACGGTTGCAGTAATTGTAGCAAGCGTTGCAATGCGCCCTGATTCTGATGAAGGACTTCCACGGCATGGCGACCGTAATAAAGGCGATAGTCTTCGTCGGTTAGCAGGGTGGTGATTTCGTTAACTAGTGAAGCCGCGTCCGTAACGGTAATCAGCCCGTCGGCACTCTGCAATTTGGCGCAAATATCTTTGAAATTGAAGGTGTGTGGGCCCATCAGTACCGGAATCGCATGAGCGGAAGGTTCCAGCGGGTTATGGCCTCCTCGTTCAACAAGGCTGCCGCCCACAAAGGCCAGATCGGCAATTCCGTACAGCATCATCAACTCGCCCATAGTATCGCCAATCACCACCTGGGTGCTGTTGGATGGCTTTTCACCACTGCTGCGCATGATGTAGCTGAAACCAGCCTTCTGAGCCATATCACGCGCATCTTTGAAGCGTTCCGGGTGGCGCGGGACAAGAATTAACAGTAAATCAGGGAATTTGGCCAGTAACTGGCGGTGTGCATCCAGAATAATACTTTCTTCGCCATCATGGGTGCTGGTGGCAATCCACACTTTACGATGTGGAGCCCATTGGCGGCGTAGCGTAATTGCGCGTGCGGCAAGTTCTGGAGTCACTGAAATATCAAATTTCAGGCTACCGGTAACGGTTAATTGAGAGCGTTTCAGACCAAGCTCGATGAAACGACCACCATCTTCTTCATTCTGTGCGGCGATCAGGGTGATTTTGCTCATCAGGCGGCGCGTGAAATTACCCAGCTTTTTATACCCTTTTGCCGAGCGGGCAGAAAGACGGGCATTGGCAATGACCAAAGGGATTTTGCGTTGGTGTAATTCGTTGATCATGTTTGGCCACAACTCGGTTTCCATCACGATAACCAGTTTGGGACGCACGGTATTGAAAAAGCGCTTCATGGCGCAAGGGAGATCGTAAGGCAAATAAACATGATGCACATTTTGCCCAAAAGCCGACAGCGCACGTTCCGAACCTGTTGGAGTCATGGTGGTGACGGTAATCGGAATCGTTGGGTAGCGATGGCGCAGGGCGCGAACTAACGGAATTGCCGCCAGGGTTTCACCTACGGAAACTGAATGCAGAAGAATACCATCGGGCACCACTTTTCCACGGCAATAGCCGTAGCGTTCCGCCCAGCGTTTGCGATACGCGGGAGCTTTACGGCTACGGAGTAACAGTCGCAGCCACACAAAAGGCTGAATAAGATAGAACAGAGCGGTATACAACGATTCCAAGCGAATTTTCCGTATTTTCATTATCGGCGGGCAAATTCTAAGCATTCGGGAAGCTTAAAGCTATTGTTTTGGTAACTTCACGAAGGCATTGCTTAGTATTCAGATGGGTTAGTGCTTGAGGGACAGAAGTCGCGGGCGGCATGCATCCACCCGCTTAGAGGCAGTACCTCAGCCCGGAACTCGGGTCGCTTTCTTCAATTTTAGATAACGACGACCCAGACGCCAGCGCAGGCGGAATCCACGGGCATTTTTCCAAATCAGACGCCAGATACCGCGATCAAAAAATTCCTGAATGATCATCTTCTTCTTGTGCGGATCTTTCATGTTATTGAAAGTGTGCAATATCCCCAGACCTTCTTTCGCGATTTGCCAGTTACAGGCTGGAATATTCTTTACCGCTTCCGGATAACGCTGGTTAATGGCATCTAACATTTCCAGTATTTTCATATAATGACGTGCTGAGCGGATCAGGGTGTCATCCGTGTCTGGTTTATGGGATACCGAGGCCGAATGGATGTAGTAATCGTAGTATTGAGCGTCAGTGTACTGAACGCGCTGCGCGGCGAGTAACACCTCCGTTGTCCACGGAATATCCTGGTGACGTAAGCCGGGTTCGAAGGTAAAGCCATGTTCGCGAATAAAATCGTGGCGATAAAGGTTTAGCCAGGTCACGTGCAGAAACTTACGCGAATTGAGCGCACGTTTAAGCCACTGGGGACCACTCAGTACGTCGGTAGACTGAAGCTTGTCTTGCGGAAAAATTGGCCGTGAAGGTTTTTTGTTGTTTTCGTAAACGTAATTACCATTGCACGTCACTACATCAAGGTCATTTTTTAAGGCTAAATCAAGAAGATGCTGGTACATGCCGGACTTAAAGTCATCATCAATGTCCGGGAAGGAGAGGTACTGACCTGTGGCTACAGCAAGCCCGGTATTACGCGCAATCGAAACGCCCTGATTTTCCTGTTCGATTATTTTCATACCAGGAAACTTGCTGCGCCAGGCGTTAATAATCGCCATGGAGCCATCGGTTGAACCATCGTTAACCATAATGACTTCCATGCTGTCGATGTTCTGAGCTTCAAGACAGGCAAAGAATTTAGCTAAAAAAAGCTCGCCGTTATAAACAGCAGCAACAACGCTAAGGAGTGGACGTAGGCTCTGTGGCATAAAATTACCCGAAAATATTGTTATCTTTCTTCTGTCGCCAGAGACAAATACTGCTGGCAGATGGCACCAATGCTATATGACTCAATCGTTGCGATATCAATAACCGGTGGGGTGTTGTAAATATCCAGCATAGTGTCAGCAAGTTCCTGAGCGCTCATGCCGGAAAGACCGCGAGACAGTTCTCCGGTCAAAATTTCCGCAGGCCCGCCAGGGCAATTTGTACTGACGGCTGGTGTCTGGCAAATTAGTGCTTCGACCAGAACGTTGCCAAATCCTTCACAATCTGAGCTAAGCAGCAGCATACGTGCATTGGCAATCCATGGATAAGGGTTTGGTGCGAATGATTTTATAATCACACGCTCGGCAACACCAGCGGCTGTGGCCATCGCTTTTAACTCGGCAATACGCTCATTGCTGCCGTTACCCATCAGAACCAACGGAGCTTGAATTTCACTGAGAGCATAAGCGCTGATCAGCCGGTCATGGCGTTTATGTTCATGGAAGCGACCCACATGGATTAAATAATCCTGCCCGGCCATTTCACACGACTCTTTTGCTTTTAAATGTATTCCGTCGATATCGAATGGGTTATGAATGACGGTGCCCCCGGACAGCGTAATATCGAAATTTGTCGTAATATCGTGCAAAACTGCCTGAGAAACAGCGACGACATTACTATTTTGATAAACGCTTTGAATTTTCTTACGTTTTATCCAGCGTGAGAAACCCTGACGATGCTGAAGATATGAATAAGAATACATGCCGTGGACACAGTACCAGAGCTTTTCACGCGCAATGGATTTAGTGTGGGCAACAATGCGATCGGTTTTATGCAGGTGAGATAAAACGAGGTCGAAATTCCCTTTTTTCTGCGCTTGTTCTACTGCGCTATCCAGCAGAGCGGCACGGCGGGACAATTCCGTCAGCTTACGCCACGGTTTTTTACAAGTATCCAGAATCACTTGATAATCAACGCCTTCCGGAATCTCATAATCACAGACGCGACGCAGTGAGAAAACGGAAACCTGATGACCCATTGCGACCAAACCTTTCGATAAGGTAAGCACGGTTTTTTCAGCACCGCCGCCAGGTAAACCATCAATAATCATTAGGATACGCATCGTCTAATCCAGTATATTTTGATACAGCGAAATAAGTTGCTGTGAAAGTTTTTCCGGTGTCGCATCCCTGACTCGCTCGCGAGCATATTCCCCCATTTTCTCATCCACAAAGCGTGAAGATATTGCCATTACCGCTTCTGAAAGTTGTGGGATATTGAGTGCATCACAAACGTATCCGTTTTGTCCGATTGTTATAAATTCAGCTCCCCCACAGGTAGCCGAGGTAATAACCGGTAAACCACATGCCATTGCTTCAAGAATCACATTTGGAAATGGATCATATAGTGTTGGCAGTAATAGTCCATCAGCTACCTGATAGAAAGGCAGCGTATTTTTCTGCATTCCCATAAAGCGTATGCGATTCAGGCACCCCAGAGATTGTGCCAGTTCTCGATAACTTTTCTCGACTTTATCTTGCCCAACGATCACCAGATAGCGGTCGGTATTAGCAATGGCCTTAATTGCACTGGCTAACCCTTTACGCTCGAATCCGGAACCGACAAAGACCAATGTTACTGCGCTTTGCGGGATAGATAATTCATCTCGTAGTTTCGTGCGTAGCTCATCATTTGCCGGAACGAAGCGGTAAGAGTCAATAGCATTATAGATGACATGTATCTTATTAGCAGGTATAGAGAAATCTTCGATAATCTCTCTTTTAACCATTTCGGCATTGCAGATGACGGCTTTTAGTTCGGGAGCCTGATACATCGCCTTCTCAGCCTGCATCACATAACGATGGTATCTATCGAGAAATAGCCACTTTCCGCGCCAGGCGGGTAAAATTCTTGCACGCTGCATCAGCCAACGGCGGTGAACACCATCACCTGCGCGATAAATATCGCAACCCGCTATACGTTCATGACTTTGAACAATATCGAAATTCTCACGTTGCCATAGCGTTCTTGCCGCATCGGCAAAACCTTTTTCACGGCTGATTCGACCTAGTTTCATCGGATCGCAAATATGAATATGCCAGTTATCCTGGCGCTCACCCTGCCATTGCCGAGTGATAACGTTGAGTTCCATATCGTGGGCGCTTAACGCCTCAAGTGCGCGTGAAACGAAACGTTCAGCGCCTCCATCCGGGCGGTATTTTTGGCGGACAATAGCCAGACGGCAGCGCTTCATAACAACTGTTTCCTTGCAGCGGCGACAACAATGTCGACTGGGATGGCATCGAGATAACGTTCTTTCGTATTGGTATCAATTTTGTCAGGGTCTGGCAAATCACCATAGTTTCCTGCCCAAATGACTTCACCGACGACGTCCCACGGGCTCCAGAATGTCAGCTTTGAAGGGCCAAATAGCGCGATGCATGGTGTTTTCAATGCGGCAGCCATGTGCATCGGTACTGAATCCACACCGATAAACAGTTGGGCGTGGTCGATCAGTGCCGCTAATTGGCGCAGAGTTAGCTCACCCGCCAGGGAATGGATTCGCTCTGATGGGCATAACGCACGGATTTTTTCAATCATCGCTTTTTCGTTTTTATCCGGCCCGGAGGTCAATACCAGGGAATGCCCATCTTTTTGCAAAGCAGTGATGGTTTCAGCCATTTTGCCCTCATCCCAGCATTTGAAAAACCAGCGGGAGGTGGGCTGCACCACAATATAGGAACCTTCAACCCCATTGCTTTGCAGCTTACTTTGCACGGATTGCCAGTCGCCAGGCTGATAGCTCATCGTAACATCCCTGACTGGAGCAATATTCAACGGGGCAATAATGGAGAGGTTTTGCTCCACAGTGTGCAGGGTCTGATGACCTGACACTGAAGCAAGTTGAGTATGACAATGTTGCCAGATCCAGCCGCGGCGCTTATTGAAATCAAAACCGATACGCGAAGGAGCACCAGTGAAGCGAGTGACCACGGCGCTACGCCACTGATCGGCCAGATTGATAACCAGACTATATTTTTGCTCGCGCAATGTTTTAAGTAATTGCCACTCTTTGCATAAATGCTGGCGGGTACCGAGTTTGCGCCATTTACGGTCAATTCCATAAATACGATGAATGAATGGATGGGCCGCCAGCATGTCTCTCGTTTCTTCATAGAGCAGAACATCGATTTTTGCGTGTGGCCAGGCTTGATGTAATGCATTGATCACCGGAGTGGTGAGCAACATGTCACCATGATGGCGCAACTTTATCAGTAAAATACGGGTAGGTGGCATGGCTGCAAGAGCATTCAAAGCGTTACTCATTATCATCTTTAGAAGATTAACCAAAGGGTGATTCTAATAGACCTTGAGTGTGGTTGCTACATTTGTGCTCAGGAGTTAGAAATTTGATCGTATGCGGTTTGCCCTTATCTGGCAGGCTGCGTAACATGATGTGAACATCTTTATTTCAGAGACGGAAATGACCAAACCTGCATTCATTATCACCATTGATACCGAAGGCGATAATCTCTGGCAAAACCATCGACAAATCAAAACTGAGAATGCTCGGTTCTTACCTCGTTTTCAGTCTTTATGTGAAAAATATGGTTTTAAGCCGGTTTGGCTTACGAACTATGAGATGGCTGTAGATCCGGTTTTTATCGAGTTTGCCAAAGATGTCATTGCTCGTGGTCAGGGCGAAGTTGGCATGCACTTACACGCATGGAATAGCCCACCCGATCACGATTTAACGGGCGATGACTGGCGCTGGCAGCCCTATCTCATTGAGTACAGTGATGAGATCATGCGGGAGAAAGTGGTTTATATGACCACGTTGCTGGAAGAAACATTTGGCACAAAAATGATTAGTCATCGTGCCGGGCGTTGGTCATTTGATAGTCGCTATGCCAAATTACTGGTGGAGTTGGGTTATAAGGTGGATTGCTCTGTGACGCCGAGAGTTAACTGGCGAAATGCGAAGGGGGCTCCTACTGGTAATGGCGGAACGGATTATCAACATTTCCCGACCCAGGCTTATTTTATGGATCTGGAAAATATTGACCAGTCTGGTAACTCCGCATTACTCGAAGTCCCGATGAGTATTCAATATAAGCATAGCAATCTGATGAATAGCTTTAAGCAAGGCTATGACCAGATGCGCGGGAAATATCGTAGTCCTTCAGTAAATTGGTTGCGCCCATCAGGTGGCAATGCTGCACAAATGATAGCTGTTGCAGAAAAAACCTTATCCCAAGGCAACGATTACGTAGAGTTTATGCTTCATTCATCAGAATTTATGCCCGGTGGTAGTCCAACGTTCAAAGATGAAGCTGATATTGAAAGGCTATATCAGGATTTGAATACGTTATTTTCCTGGCTCGCAGAGCGAACCAGGGGAATGACATTGGCTGAGTATTATGAGCTGAAAGAAAAACAAGAGCAGTAAACTGCTCTTGTTTTTACATTATCATGAAGTTGTCGATTTTATTGGTGTACTTAGAATTACAGCCAATGGGAACCAAAACAGGAACCAAAACTCCTGAGGGTTCCCTATGATAAACATTCCTTGAGTCATATAGTAAATCAAAGCAAAGATAAAGATGGATGCTTCTGTTTTTTGCTGTACACGTATGTGTTTGCGCAGTTGCAACAATCCATAGCCAATGACACTCATAAGTAATATAAAGCCAACGATACCGCCTTTTAAAAAAGAAGACAGGTAAATAGTATGGGTTGTGGAAATGTTTTGGCCAATGCTGTTTACGAAGACCAGGCTTTTATCATAGCCCCATCCAAAAATTGGCTTTTCCTTCGCTATTTCTAAAGTATTTTCCCATATGCCGAAACGAATGAAGCTTTGTTGATACGTACTTTCTAAGCGATCGATAAAAATATGATGGAAACTGGTAAGAAATACCAGCGCCAGAATAGTAACAATAATCGCCACCCCATAAAGGATATGCTTTATCTTATAGCTAGGATTTACTATGAATAACAACACAAATGCTGCTGTAAAGGCAATTAGCGGGCCACGACTTTGTGTCAAAAGAAGTGATGCAAGTAAAATAGGGAAAAGTAAATAGAGCCAATTCTTCCCTGTTTCTCGAATAAATATTATGCCACAAAACATTCCAATGGCCATATAACCACCCAGATCAATGACATTATCTGGTGCCCATGGGAAGCTATTGTCCAGCCTGTTTTGTAGAATAATTGTTTTATCGACCATTATTAATGTTAGTACAGACAATAAACTCATGCCAAGAAACACTGCACCCATAACATATTTTTTATAACCTAATATTTCCACCTGGCGGAAAAGGCAAATGAATATTAATAAGTATAGCATTTGCTTTAAGGTTGAGCTGATGTTTACAGGGTTTTGTGACCATAAGTTAGATAGAGAGAAATAAAATAAAAATAGCAGCGGGAGAATCAAACTCTTCAAGAATGCCTTATCTTGTAGGAATTTTTCTCGAGATGCCTGGGATAACACAAGTGTAGAAATAAAAATAATTAGTGATGTATGAAAAAGAAGATTTACTTTTGATACATTACAGAATATAGCACTGAAGAACATAAACGCTACAAAAAAAAGAGAGTATGTCTTTTCAATGCGTAAGTGATTAGTTAAAAGCATCACGGTAATCCATTTTGGGGAAAATATTAGAAGGGATTGCACTGTCTAATGATAAGTTGATCACCCCAACATTTTTATTATCCAGCGCATGTCTGGCAAGTTGGAATGCTGGGATGATGGTGTCGTGTAACTTATCATCAAGAAATGATGGTAACATATCGTCTGGACTCTCATAAAATCGCGGACTAGAAAAATTATTCATATCTAAACCAGCAATATAAATTATATTGAATCCTAAATAAGCAAGGATTTGAAGTGACCAATAGACTACAGTCCCGGCATCAAAAACCCCATTCCTAATGTCATAATTAAATGCAATATTTTGTTTTTCTTGCGAAAAAATTATTTTAGTTTGAGACTTGAAAGTTGAATGAATAGCATTGGATGAGACTTTTGGTTTGTAAACCTGGAAGCATTTATCTTCTATTATAGCTAACTTGCACTTTATATTTATCAATGCAAGCTTATCAATTAACTTCACTACACCATGCATGGTGGTAAATAAGATTAAATCTTCTTTGCTTACAATTTTTTTAATTAGGTCTATTCTGCTATCAATAAATAACATATCGACTATAATGTAAATACCGAAATCAACATGTTCATTAAGATGCCATGCTCCATTAACACCAATTGCTGTTATATTTGGAATGGTTGAAAAATCTATTTTTTTTATCGATGGGCCAGTTGCGGTTAATAGTACGCTGCCATCAAAACTATCTTTAAGTATAGATAAGTTTTGTAATGGAATTTCGTTGTTCTTATAGTTTAGCTTTGATATGGAACCAAATTTATCTCGTTGGATTTTGACATAGGGCCATAAATTTTCATTATGACGCATACTTCTCGGGTGCGTATAGCGATATATTTGTTTCGTCAAAGTACTCATAAGACGCTCATCTTATCCTATTATCCATTGTTTTCATGATTAGCAATAAATTGATAAATGGCAGATAAATTATCCTCAGTTAATGCAAACATCTCTTCTCTTGTACGGTCGAAATAATAAGGCGCTTCGAAGATGTATGACTTTTCATACACTTTGCTACCAATCAGTAACACATTCCCCAGCGGACGTTGCTCCGCAATACAGCATGGCCCATAAATAAGAACAATTGGGACTCCTACTGCATCGGCTATGTAAACATTTCCCGAGTCTGACGCGATATAGAAATCCATTTTACTGATAGCGAAAGGGACATCTTCTAAAGGAAGTTCGCCAACCAGGCTAACAATATCCTCTCGCATCCCGACTTCACGATGTAGATCATCTAACCAGACTTGTTCGCTTTGAGGGCCAAAAACATAATAAATACAATTTAGCCCCTGTAATGCATCAAAAATTTTCTTCCAGACTTCTGAAGGGATAGTTTTTGATTTGTTTCCTGCAGAAATGCTCAGACCTATTTTGATCACGTTTTGTTTATCAAGTGATGCAGGGTAGGTCTGCGGTTTTCTTAATGGCAAAGTCGCATGCTTCGGAGAGTCTCGCCAGGTCAGGTTACGATCCGCAAGTTTAAGGTAATCATCTACGGTTAATTGGTCTTTGCGATGTTCTACAACGCCATTTGCCGTCAGATAAAACAACGCATGATACCAACGGCGGGTATAGGTAGATAAAAACTGCTTATTGGCGGCATTACAGACTGAAGCGAAGAAAAGATTAGTGCTGTTAGGTTGTAGCAAGTAGATATTTTCATATCGATTTAACAACTTAACAGCGAGGCGAAATTTGCGCCACAGACTCTTTTTATGCTCTTCGATCAGAAAAATAGTATTAATAGTTTCATCATATTTGGCCAACGGAAGAACAGTTTTGCTGATTAAAACATCGCTATGTTTCAGGTGGGCGAGTACAGGGGTGACATTGACGAAGTCACCTATTTTTGCCGTTTGAATCAGCAAGTTTCGGCCTGTTTTTTTATAAAACAGTTTCCCGAACAACTTGAACGGGAGAAAGAGTATGAAGAGGAATAGATAGCTCATTAATGGTTATTCTGCTGCTATGTGGCTAATTTTCTGGAGTGCGGTAAACGTATCTGCAGCGGTAATGTTAGCCATGTTTTTGTCTGCGCCTCGTATTTCGTTCTGATTTTCACCGTAACCACCAATCAAACCCGGATCGGTAGGGCCATACAACGTTATGTTCGGCCGATTTAGTGCTGCTGTCAGGTGGCTAAGCCCTGTATCAACTGAAACAACAGCTCTGGCTCCGGCAAGTTGTTTGGCGACTTGCTCAAGCGATAAGCGCGGCAACACCTCAACATTATCAAATCCGTCAGCTAAACGGATTGCTCGTTTGTGCTCGTGCTCCGCACCCCACGGGAGTTTAATACGTAAGCCCTTTTTGTGCATTAATTGAATAAGATTTCGCCAGTGTGATTCCGGCCAGTGCTTTTCATCGCGAGTCGTTGCGTGAAGGAAAATGAAATATTCCCCCACATCGGAGGAGGCTGTCGCCTGAAAGTGCTTCGCGATGGCGTAATCGCCCTGAGCAGCTGGTTTCTGGTAACCCAGACTTTTGGCGAACAACTCACGTGTGCGTTCAACCGCATGTTGTTGCTTCGCGATGGCGTGACGACGATTGTAGAACAAGCTGGCCAGCGGTTCACGGGCGCTGTTCCAGTCCATGCCGTGTTTTTCCCCTCTGGCTTTTCTGGTAACCAGAGCGGCACTCTTTATCAGCCCCTGAGCATCAATGACAGCGTCGTAGTTTTCAGTTCGCAGTGCCTGGTAGAACGCTGCTCGCTCAGTTTTTACTGGGGCCGAAAACCAGCTTTTACGCCAGCGACGAACTGCGACTGGGAGAACTTTATCGACAGCAGGGTGCCAGCCTGGGATTTGTGCGAAACCTTCTTCTACAACCCAGTCGAAGCGGATGCCGGGAATGGCCTGCATGGCATCCGTAAGTGCAGGCAACGTATGCAGGACATCACCCATTGATGATGTTTTGACGATCAATACCCGCATTACGCTTCCTTCTCCGCCAGTAACAGTGCGGTTAGCTCATCCATCACGCGTTCGGGCGTAATATCAATCAAGCTCTGATGATAGCCTTCTGCGGCGTCGCCTTTACGGACTTTGTGATAGCCACTAATAAGACGAATAACTCGCGCTTTATGCGACAACGGTGGAGTAAAGTCGGGGCTACTTGGGCCATATAATGCCACAAGCGGGCGATTGAGCGCGGCTGCAACGTGCATCAGACCTGAATCATTGGACACCACAGCCTGACAAGCCGCAATTAAAATAACGGCTTGCTCAAGCGCCGTGTCACCCGCCAGATTGCGGCAATGAGCCTGCTGCTGTGTGGTTAACGCGGCGACGATATCATTTCCGGCTTCTTTATCTTTTGCTGAACCAAACAACACCACCTGATAACCGTCATCAATGAGTTTGGCTGCCAGGGTTGCGTAGTGATAGTGCGGCCAGCGTTTAGCTGGGCCAAATTCGGCGCCAGGGCAAAAGCCGATAATCGGCCGAAGTGCATCGAGATTAAAGGCCTGACAAGTCTGCATTTTTTCCCCATCGTTAACCTGTAGTTGAGGCCACAGTAACGGTTGGGGAAGATCTTTCGCGGACTGCATTTTGCCTTTGTCATAAGCCAGCGCAATGTAGCGCTCGACCATTAATGGCCAGGCTTGTTTGTCCAAAACGCGGGCGTCGTTGAGTAGCCCATAGCGCATTTCCCCACGCCAGCCCGTGCGGTGTGGGATGTTGGCAAAGAATGGAACAAGTGCTGACTTAAATGAATTTGGCAGCACATACGCCTGATCGTAACGTTTAGCACGCAGGGAGTGCCCAAGACGACGACGTTCTCCAATTTCCAAAGCACCATGCCCCAATGGCATTGATAGTGCTTCGTTAATTTCCGGCATACGTGATAGTAATGGACGGCACCATGCCGGTGCCATCACATCAATGATTGCCTGGGGATAGCGCGCTTTGAGCGTGCGATAGAGACTTTGCGACATCATCATGTCGCCCACCCATGACGGGCCAATCACCAGTATTTTCATGCGTCAGGCTACCTGCTTATGCGTCACGGTTCAGCCAGGCCATATATTCTGTTACGCCTTCGGCAACAGTTTTGAATGGCTTGTCGTAACCTGCGGCACGCAGATTGGTTAAGTCGGCCTGAGTAAACGCCTGATAGCGGCCTTTGAGTTTTTCCGGGAACGGAATGTACTCAATGCTGCCTTTTTTATGGAAAGCGAGAGCGGCATCAGCAATAGCCTGGAATGATTCTGCACGACCTGTACCGCAGTTATAAATACCGGATACGCCGTTTTGCCAGAACCACAGGTTCACTGCGGCGACATCGCCTACATAGATGAAGTCGCGTTTAAAGCTATCGCTACCTTCGAACAGTTTTGGATTTTCGCCGTTGTTCAACTGGGTATTCAGATGGAACGCAACGCTTGCCATACTGCCTTTGTGCCCTTCGCGCGGCCCGTAGACGTTGAAGTAACGGAAACCAGTAATCTGTGAGCTTGCTTCAGGCAAGATTTGACGTACATATTCATCGAACAGGAATTTTGAATAACCGTAAACATTCAGAGGCTGCTCGAATTCACGTGACTCGATAAAATCGCTGTTGCGGCCACCGTAGGTTGCAGCGGATGAGGCATACAGGAACGGAATTTCGCGCTCCAGGCAGTAATGCAGAACTTCTTTTGAGTACTGATAGTTATTATCCATCATGTACTTACCGTCCCACTCGGTGGTGGAAGAGCATGCACCTTCATGGAAGATGGCTTCAATCTCGCCTAATTCTTCGCCGGCCATAATCTGGATTAAGAAGTCTTCTTTATCCATGTAATCGGCAATATTTAAATCCACAAGGTTAGCGAACTTAGTGCCATCCTTCAGATTGTCTACAACCAGGATATCCGTAAGACCGATATCATTCAGTGATTTGATGATGTTGCTGCCGATAAATCCGGCACCACCGGTGACAATGATCATAAGCGTAACCTTAACAAATTAGGGGGCAATGAGGCCCAATACCTCACGCGTTAATGACTCCTATCATACCATCACCCGAATTGTCTTTCCTAATAACCCGAATCTGGAAAGCACCTCGTGATTTATGCTGAAAATTCCAATTTCATTGAAACGTCATCTCGTCTCCTGGTATAGGTTTGGGTAATATGTTCCGAAATTAGCCATGCCTGGAGAATCACAATGCGCGGAGATTTTTACCAACAGTTAACATCCCAACTTGAAACCGCACGCGCGGAAGGGTTGTTTAAAGAAGAACGTATCATTACTTCAGCCCAGCAGGCTGATATCACTGTTGCTGATGGCAGCCACGTTATTAACTTCTGCGCCAATAACTACCTGGGGCTTGCTAACCACCCGCAACTGATTGATGCCGCGAAGCAGGGCATGGATAAACATGGTTTTGGGATGGCTTCCGTTCGTTTCATTTGTGGAACACAAGACAGCCACAAAGAGCTAGAAGGCAAGCTTGCCAGCTTCCTGGGAATGGAAGATGCGATTCTTTATTCTTCCTGCTTTGATGCCAACGGCGGTCTGTTTGAAACTCTCCTCGGCCCAGAAGATGCGATTATTTCTGATGCGCTGAACCACGCTTCTATTATTGATGGTGTGCGTCTGTGTAAGGCTCAGCGTTATCGTTATGCCAACAACGACATGCAGGAACTTGAAACTCGCCTGAAAGAAGCGCGTGCGGCAGGTGCTCGCCATATCATGATCGCCACCGATGGTGTGTTCTCTATGGATGGTGTGATTGCTAACCTGAATGGGGTTTGCGATTTAGCCGATAAATATGACGCGCTGGTCATGGTTGATGATTCTCATGCGGTCGGTTTCGTGGGTGAAAACGGTCGTGGTACGCATGAATATTGCGATGTGATGGATCGTGTAGACATTATCACCGGCACGTTGGGCAAGGCTCTGGGCGGCGCTTCCGGTGGTTACACTGCGGGTCGTAAAGAAGTGATTGAGTGGCTGCGTCAGCGTTCTCGTCCTTATCTTTTCTCCAACTCTCTGGCTCCAGCTATTGTTTCTGCATCCATCAAAGTGTTGGAAATGCTGGATACTGGTGCTGAGATGCGCAATCGCTTATGGGCGAATGCCAGCCTGTTCCGCGAGAAAATGTCCGCGGCTGGTTTTATTTTGGCCGGTGCCGATCACGCCATCATCCCGGTGATGTTAGGCGAAGCGGTTGTGGCACAGAATTTTGCTCGTGAGCTGCAAAAAGAAGGCATTTATGTCACTGGGTTCTTCTACCCGGTAGTACCAAAAGGTCAGGCGCGTATCCGTACTCAGATGTCTGCGGCTCATACCACAGAGCAAATTGAACGTGCGGTTGACGCATTTACGCGTATCGGTAAACAGTTGGGCGTTATCGCCTGAGGGAGCGGTCATGAAAGCATTAGCGAAACTGAAAGCAGAAGAAGGCATCTGGATGACAGATGCGCCTAAGCCAGAAATGGGTCATAACGATCTGCTGATCAAAATCCGTAAAACTGCGATTTGCGGCACCGATGTGCATATCTATAACTGGGATGAATGGTCACAAAAGACTATTCCGGTTCCAATGGTTGTCGGTCATGAATATGTTGGTGAAGTGGTCGGCATCGGCCAGGAAGTTAAAGGTTTTAAAATTGGCGATCGTGTTTCCGGTGAAGGCCATATTACCTGTGGTCACTGTCGTAATTGCCGTGCGGGCCGTACGCACCTGTGCCGTAATACGACTGGCATCGGTGTAAACCGCCCTGGATGTTTTGCAGAATATTTAGTGCTGCCTGCTTTTAATGCTTTCAAAATCCCGGACAACATTTCTGACGATCTGGCTTCTATCTTTGACCCGTTCGGTAACGCTGTTCACACCGCGCTGTCATTCGATCTGGTTGGTGAAGATGTTCTGGTTTCTGGTGCCGGCCCGATTGGTATTATGGCGGCGGCTGTCGCTAAACATGTTGGTGCGCGTAATGTCGTGATCACCGATGTGAACGAATACCGTCTGGAGTTGGCGCGTGAAATGGGCGTGACCCGTGCGGTCAACGTCAGCAAAGAAAATCTGACCGACGTAATGAAAGAGTTGGGCATGACCGAAGGTTTTGATGTTGGTCTTGAGATGTCCGGTGCTCCACCGGCGTTCCGTACCATGCTCGATACTATGAACCACGGTGGCCGTATTGCGATGCTGGGTATTCCGCCATCAGATATGTCTATCGACTGGACGAAAGTCATCTTCAAAGGTTTGTTCATCAAAGGTATTTACGGGCGTGAGATGTTCGAAACCTGGTACAAAATGGCGGCACTGATCCAGTCTGGCCTGGATTTGTCACCGATCATCACTCATCGTTTTGGAATCGATGATTTCCAGAAAGGGTTTGATGCCATGCGTTCCGGGCAGTCTGGCAAAGTCATTCTTAGCTGGGATTAATCGCGCGACGATAAGTTAGAAAAGGCCGGGAAACCGGCCTTTTTCACATCTTTATTCGCTTGCGGTCTGCTTTTCAGCATCCGTCAGGTAACGCACTTTTCGCGTGTAATCTTGCCCTTTAAACAGCAATTCACTCTCTGGTGAGACAAGATACTTTTGCCATTCTGAAAGTGGGAAGCCGCCATGTGCACCGATGACTTCTTTTGGGATCACCGCCGGGGTACCACCGATGCGTTTTGAGACAGGCCAGTTCACCCAGTCACCTAAATTTACGGTTTTGAAATCCAGCAAGTCGAGAAGTGCAGCTAAAGGCAACTGATCTGTTGGGGGTTGCGAATCATCCATCAGTTCCCAGGTATCCTGGAACAGAGCCAACCAAAGTGGGCATAACCGGTGCCAGGTGCTGTGTGTTGCAGCAAGAAAGGCGCTATTTACGTGATCCTGGAGAGTGGGGCGAATCGTTCCTTGATAATAGGCTGGTGCTTTTCCTGCTGGAGCATTTGCCAGTTTAGCGATCATTTTCCCCTGGCGAAAACTGGAATACAGCGTGTTTTCTTCGACTTCAAGCTTCGGCATCTGCAAAAGATTAAGATCGGAATCAATGATCAACGAGCCTTCTGTGCTGGCATATAGCGGAGCCTGAATCTTTATCAGGCGGCTACGATAAATTTGTTTGAAGCGATAGCTGTCATCTCTTTCTGGAACGTTCAACGTAACAACCCGGGCTTTACCTGGCAAATCGGTAAAGGCACTGGCTGGTTGATCGGAGACGATGACAATTTCTTCAAGTTGCGGCGCGAAACGGTCAGCAAAAACCGCAGAAAGCGTACCTTCTTCAATATAATCTTTGCCAACGCATGGGATCACAACGGAGGTTACTGGGACGGTTTTAGCCCCGCTAACCGCCTGAGCCAAAGGAATATTATGTCGCGCCGTAATATGGCGATATTTTGGATTCAGAAATTTAAACATTTTCATTCCGGGTTGGTTTTACTGCGCCAAGTACGGCTTCGACACCGGCAACATAGTGCTCGATCGCATAATTATTAATCACGCGCCGCCAGGCCTGCTGAGTTAAGGCATCACGTAACGCGCTATCTTGCCACACTTGCTGAAGTTGTGAAGCGAGCTTAATGGTATCGCCATAAGGGTAGAGCAGGCCAGTGCGGCCTGAGTCGATTAACTCCGCAGTCCCCGTCACATTTGAACCGATAACTACCGTTTTAAGCAACATGGATTCGAGAATAACGCGCGGTAACCCTTCGCTTTTTGATGCAAGAATAAAGGCATCAAATGCGGCCAAATAATCCAGCGGGTTATTACGAAAGCCAGTAAAGATGATGCGATCGGCAAATCCGTAGTCAGCGGCCTGGCGCTTTAACTTTTCGCGATCGCTCCCTTCACCCACCAGGACAAATTTCCATTTTGCTTCGGGATGTTGCAGTTGAAAACGATGCAATGCTTCAAGCGTATGGTGGCAGGATTTTCTTGGAATCAACGACCCAATACTACCAAATAAAAATGTGCCATCTTCAATGCCTAGTGACCGACGTATTGCTATACCTGATGGGAGTGGCTGGTGAATATCAATGGCGTTTGGGACCGTAACACAGAGTGATTTCTTCACGCCATGATTGAGCAGCACACTCTCCACGCCATGAGAAACAGCAATCACGGCATCGCTGACACGGTTTACCACTCTGGTTATCGACTGACTCATCACCGGCTCAATGCGACAGTGTTGAACGACTGCAACATCAAGAGGCTCCGCTGCCAAATAACCTTCCAAATTGGAACCAGGCTGGTTATTCATGTACAGAATTTCGTAGCCATCTTTTTGCAATCGCTGGCGCAAAGCCGTGGCATTCGGTTTGATTCGCCATTGTTTATCAATATATGCCGTGATCTTTTTACGCCCAGACTTGCTGAAAAACAAAAATGCTCGCGCGACTTCTTTGCTGATTTTTGCCCAGCCAGGTTGTTTGCGTTGAGGAATGAAAATGACAGGAATCTGAATGCTGCTCAGCACGCTCTCAATGGTTTCACCTTCACCACGCGCATAGTTGTAGTAAAAGCAGCACGTGATATCAAACCGTTGGCGGTCAATACGTTTGAGCAGTTCCAACATACTATTGGTACCGCCTCCCCACTCTTTACCGTTATCCAGTAAGAGAATCTTATGCCGCTGTTGCGTCATCGTCGACCAGCTCCTGTAGCATTATTCAACGCGGCATTATAAAGGCAGTATTGAGTGATAACTAACGCTTTTGATGACTCTTTTACGGGAGGAATTAATAATATAAAAATTCGAATCCGGATTTCGAATTCGCAGCTACAATTATTCACCATGATATAATTGATTTTTTGTTATGGCATAATGGCTATGTTTAAAATATCAGTTTGTTTACTGACTTATAACTCTGCACGTCTGCTTCACGAAGTATTGCAGCCATTAATATCAATTGCAGATGAAATCATTATTGTGGATTCGGGGAGTAGTGATGAAACTATTAATATTTCTCGTGGTTATGGTATTGAACCTATATATCACCCATTTAACACGCACGGTGAACAAATGAACCATGCTACCGGGCTTGCGAGCCATGACTGGGTGTTATGTATGGATAGTGATGAAATTCTTGATGAGCAGACAACCGCTTTTATCCTTAAGCTCAAGCAGGGTGAAGAACCTGAACAAGGGCAGGCATGGCGTTTTTCGCGCTACTGGTTTGTACTCGGAGAACAGGTGCGAACCATTTATCCCATATCCTCACCGGACTTCCCGGTGCGTTTGTATAACCGTCGGCAGACGCGATTTAACGATCGTCCGGTAGATGATCAAGCTGAGGGGTTTATTAACTCATCTGTTATTCCTGGTTTTGTTCGCCATGATACCTTTTATACTATTCATGAGGTTTTCAATAAATTAAACACTTATACGACTCGCCTGGTCATAAATAAAAAAATCAAGCCCTCATTGCTGAGGGGCATAATAAGTGCCATCGGTGCATTTTTTAAATGGTATTTGTTCAGTGGGGCGTGGAGGAAAGGGCGAGTGGGGCTTGTTACAGGTTTGTATGCCACTTTCTATAGTTTTCTAAAATACTTCAAGGCCTGGTATTGGGACGGAAAATTAAACAGCAATACGTGCAGAGAAAATCCTTCCTCTGCACGCCCACAAAATCAGGATTGAGTAGCCTTTAACGATTTATCCCAGCCTTGCCACTGGTGTTGCATGTACTTCAACAACTGGCTTTGGCTGATGCTTTCGCCGATCACGCTAAAGAATGTCGTTGCATAGACGGGTTGCAAAGGTTGTTTAGGCTTACATAAATTCACACCTTTGAACGGATTACGCGGTTGTTCAGCTGGTTTGCCTGGCGCTACAGGACGCGTGTTATTTGGTCTTGAGGTATCCACCTGAGGCTCATTGAGCAAGCTACTCGGGCGCACCAGCGTGATATCTGCCGGTAAGCTATAGACCATCTGTTGCAGAACACGCACGGTCGACGGATGAGGATGACCAATGGCAATCGCTGAGCCATTTCGACGGGCCAACTCCACCGCACGATTAAACTGAAAACGAATATCGGCTTCGTTTTGAGTGTCATCCAGGAACACTTTACGTTTGATCACTTTGACGTTAGTACCGGCCGCCGCCCGCATCGACTGGCTATTTCCTATCGTCATACTGTCAAGAAAATAGAGATTGTATTGCCCTAATGCCTGCATCACTTTCTGCATGCCGAACAGGCTGGATGTCATCGCGCTACCCATATGGTTATTCAACCCCACGGCATAGGGAACATCATTGACAGCTTCGCGGATAATACGCTCGATTTCGCCGCTGCCCATATCCGGGCGCAGCGTGTCTTTTTCCAGCGGCTGTTTACTCAGGGGGGCCATCGGCAAATGAATCAGGACTTCATGCCCGGCATTATGCGCTTTAGTGGCCATTTCACGGGCGTGAGGAGCATTGGGTAAAACTGCGACGGAAATGTTGGCAGGCAGGGCGATAACTTTGTTTTCTTGCGCGGGGCGATAACCGAAGTCATCTATTACAATTGCCAGCTTTCCAGCGTAAACGGGGGTTGTCAGCATGAGTGTGCTGACGAGAGAGAAAAACACACGACGGAATTGAAGCAAAACTTATCTTCCCAACCACGGTTGTGGATTGACGGCCTGGCCCTGGCGACGAATTTCGAAATAAAGTGACGGGCGGCCCTGACCGCCACTGTTGCCTACCAGTGCAATAGCCTGGCCGGCGCGAACTTGTGTTCCAACATTAACCAGTGCGCTCTGGTTATAACCATACAAACTCATATCGCCTTTACCGTGTTCAACGACAACCACGAGGCCGTATCCCTGTAGCCAATCGGCAAGGATTACACGCCCATCAGCAATAGCTTTAACTTCAGTGCCTTCACCTGCGGAGATAACAATCCCTTTCCAACGTAGCTCACCTTGAAGCTGTTCGCCATAGCGATGCAGGATTGAACCGCGAACCGGCCAGAAGGCTTGTCCACGCGGTGCACCCAGGCCACCAGTGCGCGAGATCAAAGAACGTTCGCTTTCTGTTGGTTTATAGGTACTGCCTTTGCTGGTTGCTTCCTTTTGGCGAGTTTTAACTTGCTCAGCTTCACGGGCTTCTTTTTCCGCTCTCGCTTTGGCAGCGGCTTCTGCACGGGCAATTTGCCCCTGAAGGCGCGCCTGGTTCTGGCGCATTTCGCTCAGCTTTTGCTGATCTTGTTGCAAAGAGGATTCGAGAGTGGAGAGCGTTTTTTTACGTTCGTTACGCGCACCTTCAAGCTTGCTTTGTTGAGCTTGCTGTTCGTAAAGCAGCGTCTGTTGTTCGGTTTGCTTAGACTCCAGACTGGCTTTTTGCTCATCAACTTCCGCTTTAGTCTGCTTAAGCTGTTCAATAGTTTCCTGACGCGCGGCGTTCAGGTAGCCGAAGTATGCCTGCAAGCGTTGCCCGCGCTGGCTTTCTTCACCGCTTAAAATCAGCTGGATGCCAGTATGTTGCCCCTGGCGGAATGCGGCGTCGAGTTGAGCGGCCAGATTACGTTCCTGCGATGCCTGCTGTTTTTGCAGTTTCGCGAGGGAAGCATTCATGGTGGCAATTTGGCGATTCAGATCGGCAAGCGTGTTTTGCGTTTCGCGCAGTTTGCGGCTGGCTTCGGCAATCGCTTTTTCTTGTGCCTGGAGTTGAGCAAGCAAGGCGGAACGTTGCTGCTGTTGCTGGCGTACCGCGCGTTCTTTCGTTGCAATATCCTGCTGGATAGATTTCAAATCGGCGCGATCGTCTGCATGGCTGGGAAACGGGCATAACAATACGCCAGCGCTTAGAACGCTGGCGTAGATCATAGGCCTGACTGAAAACGCTTTCGGTTTCACGGCCCATGTTATTGAAAAAATCGCCTTTCCCCTCATGGGGAGGGATTATTCCACGATGAACAGCGGCTTGCCAGTCATCTCTTGCGGGATTTCCATGCCCATGAGGTTCAACATAGTTGGTGCGATATCAGAAAGCTTGCCGCCTTCAACCGCTTTCACACTACGGGAACCTACATAAATCAATGGAACTGGCAGGCTGGTATGCGCGGTATGCGCCTGACCAGTTGCCGGGTCAGCCATCTGTTCTGCATTACCGTGGTCAGCGGTGATCAGCAACTGCCCACCCACGTTTTCTACTGCAGAAACCACCTGAGCAATACAGTTATCCAGTGCTTCGATTGCAGCAACAGCCGCTTCGAAAACGCCGGTATGCCCGACCATGTCACCATTTGGATAGTTACAAATGATGGTGTCGTATTTGCCGCTGTTGATAGCTGCCAGCAGTTTTTCAGTCAATTCTACTGAACTCATTTCTGGTTGCAGATCGTAAGTAGCAACTTTCGGGGAGTTGATCAGAATACGGTCTTCGCCAGCAAACGGTTCTTCAACGCCGCCGTTATAGAAGAAGGTAACGTGAGCATATTTTTCAGTTTCGGAGATACGTAACTGAGTTTTGTCGTGCTTCGCCATCCACTCACCAAAGGTATTGGTCAGTGACGCTGGTGGGTAAGCGCAAGCGGCTTTAATGTCTGCTGCGTATTCAGTCAGCATCACGAAATCACCGAAGTTAACCACTTTCTTACGGGCAAAACCGTCGAAGTCAGCGTTAACAAAAGTACGGGTGATTTGACGCGCGCGGTCTGCACGGAAGTTCATGAAGATCAGCGCGTCGCCGTCGTTCATGGCAGCGTCAGCTTCGCCTTCTGCACGAATCACAGTTGGTTTAACGAATTCATCGTTTTCATCACGAGCATATGCAGCTTCCAGACCCGCAACAGCGGTTTCTGCCTGGTATTCGCCTTTAGCCTGAGTCAGCAGATCGTAAGCCAGTTCAACGCGATCCCAGCGGTTATCGCGGTCCATTGCGTAGTAACGGCCAATCAGCGAAGCAACGCGTCCTTTACCCAGTGCAGCAAACTTATCGGCAAATTTCTTCAGAGAAGATTCTGCGCTGCGTGGCGGTGTATCGCGGCCATCAAGGAACGCGTGCAGGTAAATGGCTTCAGCACCTCGTTCAGCGGCCAGTTCAATCATCGCCAGAATGTGTTCTTCGTGGCTGTGAACGCCACCGGCTGAAGCCAGGCCCATGATGTGCACTGCTTTGCCAGCAGCAACAGCTTTGTCTACAGCTGCAGTCAGCGTTGGGTTAGCGAAGAAAGTACGTTCTTTAATTTCAACGTCCAGACGAGTCAGATCCTGGTAAACGATGCGGCCAGCACCAAGGTTTACGTGACCGACTTCGGAGTTACCCATTTGGCCATCTGGCAGACCGACTTCCATACCTGATGCGTTGATTAAAGTATGTGGACGCTGTGCCCACAGGTTATCCATAACCGGGGTTTTAGCATTCAGAATAGCGTTATCCTGCTGCTCTTCGCGGTGACCATAGCCATCCAGAATCACCAGAACCATAGGTTTTTTAGTAACTGACATTGCGATAACCTCTAAGTCAAAGACAAAATTTGCGTAATTTTACTACAGGCCACGGGGTAAATAGCCGCAGAAGATCAAAGAAACGGGTTGGATTGTGATCGGTTTTACGTCGTTAAGGTAATTTTTTTCGTAACAGTCCGCAGAATCAACATAACCTAACGCAGACTGGCTGTATTTGGCACAACGCAAATGTATACTCCTCACTTGGTTTTTTCATATTACTTAGTCGGGAGCTACACCCCCCCATGCAAGAAATTATGCAATTCATTGGTCGTCATCCCATACTTAGTTTGGCGTGGGTTGGCTTGTTTGCCGCCGTACTTTTCATGACTTTTAAAGGTTTGACCTCTAAGGTTAAGGTGATCACCCGTGGTGAAGCGACACGCCTCATCAACAAAGAAGATGCCGTTGTTGTTGATGTGCGTTCTCGTGATGATTACCGCAAGGGCCATATTGCTAACTCACTGAATGTACTGCCAGCTGATATTAAAAGTGGTAACTTCGGTGAGCTGGAAAAACATAAATCACAGCCTGTAATCGTGGTTTGTGGCAATGGCGTTTCCTCTCAAGATTCAGCCGCACTGCTGACAAAAGCCGGTTTCGAAAAAGTGACCTTACTGAAAGAAGGGATTGCTGGCTGGAGCGGGGAAAACCTGCCATTAGTTCGCGGTAAATAAATTGATACGCACACTGGGGTAAAACCATGGCGAATATTGAAATCTACACTAAAGCAACCTGTCCGTTTTGCCATCGTGCAAAAGACCTCTTGCAAAGCAAAGGGGTCGAGTTTCAGGAGTTAGCGATTGATGGCGACGCTGTTAAGCGCGAAGAGATGATTAAACGCAGTGGGCGAACCACAGTGCCGCAGATTTTTATTGATGCACAGCACATTGGTGGTTGCGATGACTTGTATGCACTTGATGCTCGTGGTGGACTCGATCCCCTGCTGCGCTAGAGCAGCTCCTTTGTCGCTTACTGTCGTTTAAGGACGTATTAATTTTTTAAGGGTTTAACAATGTCAGAACAAAACAACACAGAAATGGCTTTCCAGATTCAGCGTGTCTACACCAAGGACATCTCTTTCGAAGCACCAAATGCACCACACGTTTTCCAGAAAGACTGGCAGCCAGAAGTGAAGCTGGATCTTGATACCGCTTCCAGCCAACTGGCAGACGACGTTTATGAAGTTGTGTTGCGTGTAACCGTGACCGCAACACTGGGCGAAGATACTGCATTCCTGTGTGAAGTTCAGCAGGCTGGTATCTTCTCCATCGGTGGGATCGAAGGTCCGCAGATGGCACATTGCCTGGGTGCATACTGCCCGAACATTCTGTTCCCTTATGCACGTGAAGCAATCACTAGCCTGGTTTCTCGTGGTACCTTCCCGCAGTTGAACCTTGCACCGGTTAATTTCGATGCGCTGTTCATGAGCTATCTGCAGCAGCAATCTGGCGAAGGCGAAGGTGCTGAAAACCATCAGGATGCCTGATGAACAGCCTTAATGCTTCAATGACTGTGATCGGTGCCGGTTCGTACGGCACCGCTCTTGCCATCACTCTGGCGCGTAATGGCCACCACGTTGTACTGTGGGGCCATGACCCTAAACACCTTGCTGTATTGCAGGCCGATCGCTGTAATGCGGCGTTTCTTCCGGACGTTCCTTTCCCTGACACACTTCACCTTGAAAGCGATTTAGCGAAAGCATTATCTGCCAGCCGTAATATTCTGGTCGTAGTGCCGAGCCACGTCTTTGGCGAAGTTCTGCGCCAAATCAAACCGCTTATGCGCAAAGACGCGCGTATCGTTTGGGCGACTAAAGGGCTGGAAGCGGAAACCGGACGCCTGTTGCAAGACGTTGCGCGTGAAGCTCTCGGTGACGAAATCCCATTAGCGGTGATTTCCGGCCCGACGTTTGCCAAAGAGCTGGCTGCGGGTTTGCCGACGGCAATTGCACTGGCGGCAACCGACGAAACCTTTGCTCAGGATCTCCAGCAATTGCTGCACTGCGGCAAGAGCTTCCGTGTCTACAGCAACCCTGATTTCATTGGCGTGCAGTTGGGTGGCGCGGTGAAAAACGTGATTGCGATTGGCGCGGGAATGTCTGACGGTATTGGCTTCGGTGCGAATGCTCGTACCGCGTTGATTACTCGTGGTCTTGCGGAAATGACGCGTCTTGGTACCGCTTTAGGCGCTGACCCTGAAACTTTCATGGGAATGGCTGGCTTAGGCGACCTGGTACTGACGTGTACCGATAACCAATCACGTAACCGTCGCTTCGGCATGGCGCTGGGGCAGGGTGCCGATGTTGACTCTGCGCAGCAGAAAATCGGCCAGGTGGTTGAAGGTTATCGCAATACCAAAGAAGTGCGGGAATTGGCGGCGCGTTTTGGCGTCGAAATGCCAATAACCGAGGAAATTTATCAGGTATTGTATTGCGGAAAAAACGCTCGCGAGGCAGCATTAACGTTGCTTGGTCGTACACGCAAGGATGAACGGAGCGGCAACTAGTTCAGTTGCAATTGATGGAACAACATAACCGCGATAACTGAAGCGTTCCGGTACTTTGTGCCGGGCGCTGTTTTTCTATCTGGAGAGTGCAATGTCGTCTGAAGAACTGGATCTGGTGTGGAACAACATTAAAGCCGAAGCACGAGCGCTTGCCGATTGTGAACCGATGTTGGCCAGTTTTTACCACGCAACTCTCCTCAAGCATGAAAACCTCGGCAGCGCGCTGAGCTATATGCTCGCCAACAAGCTAGCCTCGCCGATTATGCCTGCTATCGCCATTCGTGAAGTTGTCGAAGAAGCTTACGCGGCGGAACCACAAATGATTGCCTCAGCGGCTTGCGACATTCAGGCTGTGCGCACCCGTGACCCGGCAGTCGATAAGTATTCGACCCCGCTGTTATATCTGAAAGGTTTTCATGCGCTGCAGTCCTATCGTATCGGCCACTGGCTGTGGAAAGAAGGGCGGCGGGCGTTAGCTATTTTCCTGCAAAACCAAGTTTCAGTATCATTCCAGGTGGATATTCACCCGGCAGCCCAAATTGGTTGTGGGATCATGCTCGATCACGCGACTGGTATTGTGATCGGTGAAACGGCTATCGTTGAAAACGACGTGTCGATTTTGCAGTCTGTAACGCTTGGTGGTACTGGCAAAACCAGCGGCGATCGCCACCCGAAAATTCGTGAAGGCGTGATGATTGGTGCCGGGGCGAAAATCCTCGGCAACATTGAAATTGGGCGCGGTGCGAAAATTGGTGCAGGTTCAGTGGTGTTACAACCCGTTCCGCCTCATACCACGGCAGCTGGCGTTCCGGCGCGAATTGTCGGCAAGCCTGAAAGCGATATGCCTGCCATCGATATGGATCAGCACTTTAACGGTGCTAACAACGGCTTCGAGTACGGCGACGGAATCTAGCTTCTCAGAACGGCGCCGGGGTACCCAAGCTGGCGCCACGCTTCATATACCACCACCGATACTGCGTTCGACAAATTCATGCTGCGGCTGTCCGGCATCATTGGAATACGGATTTTTTGCTCAGCAGGCAAAGCATCAAGAATCGTTGCTGGCAGGCCACGTGTTTCCGGGCCAAACACCAAATAATCCCCATCCTGATAGCTCACTGCGCTGTGCGCAGGCGTTCCCTTTGTGGTCAGCGCAAAGATTCGCTGCGGGTTTTCAGCCGCCAAAAATGCATCGTAGTTATGATGGCGATTCACGGCTGCGAACTCATGATAATCCAGACCTGCACGGCGCAGGCGCTTATCATCCCAGCCAAAACCTGTTGGCTCGATGATGTGCAACCGGAAGCCGGTATTGGCGCATAAACGGATGATATTCCCGGTATTGGGTGGGATTTCTGGTTCAAACAAAACGATATTTAGCATACTGCCCCCATAAGACTGGCGCGCAGAATATCAATTTATAGCAGGAAGGAAAACAGGCCCCGAAGGACCTGTTCTTTATGGCGAAAAATTAACGATGATAAAGCGGCAGCCAAAGCACTAACCGCAATCCGCCCAACGGGCTGTCATCGGCTTTCACCCAACCACGATGTTGCTGAACAGCAGTTTCAACAATCGCTAACCCCAACCCAGTCCCGCCAGATTCACGATCGCGCGCTTCGTCTGTACGATAGAAAGGACGGAATATTTGCTCACGATCATCCGGGCTGACGCCTGGGCCATCATCATCGACGGTGATAGTAATACCTTGATTATCAACGGAGAAATTGACGGCAATTTTTGTGTGCGAATAGCGTAATGCGTTACGGACAATATTTTCCAGCGCACTTTCCAGTGAGTTGGGATTACCGTACATCAACCATGGACCTGGTGGATAAGTCACCTCCAGCGATTTGCCCATTTGTTCAGCTTCGAAGGCGGCGTTATCCAGCACTTCTGACCAAATTTGATTGGCTTTCATGGTTTCGCTCGCCAGCGCATTTTTTTGCTGGTTGCGGGACATCACCAACAGGTCGTTGATCATACCGTCCAGACGCTGAGCTTCCGTTTCAATGCGCTCCAGTTCCTTGCTTTCACCTGTTTTACGGCGCAGCAACGCTGTACCTAATTGCAAACGAGTGAGCGGAGTACGTAGTTCATGCGAAATGTCAGACAACAGCCTTTGCTGGGTTGTCATCATCCTTTCCAGCGCGGTAATCATCTGGTTAAAACTGGCACCGGCTGCGAGGAATTCTTGCGGCCCGGATTCGAGTTCAGGGTGCTGACGCAAATTCCCCTGAGCCACTTCATCAGCAGCATTTTTCAACTTACGCGCCGGTTTTGCCAGGCTCCACGCCAGCCATAACAGCAGCGGTGAACTGACCAGCATAGTGACAATGAGTAACAGTAAAGGTCTATCAAACAGCAGGTTAATAAAATCAGATTGGGAATTACTTGCAGGGCGGATCAGGTAAAGTTGGTAATTATCTTCACCATCGCGTACCGAAAACGGCCCCACTAATTCAACGCGGCCATACTTTTTCTTTTGCGGATGATCGGAGTTATCAGACTGGCCGATAAAGTTACGAATAATCTGCATTTCATTGCGCTGGGCGCCAATAACTCGCCCTTCGCTGGTCACGAGCAACAAACGCTGTCCCGGTGGTGCCCATTTATCAATGGCCCGGAACAAACGACGCCACCACATCAGGTCGTTTGGTGGATCGTTTTCAAGTTCCGCTTCGACATGCTGTTCAATCATGATGCCTTGACGTTGCTCATTCTCCATCAATTCGGTCATTTGACGCGAATCCAGTTTAGGCAGCATCAGCACTAGCATCAGCACTAACGCCAGCGTCAACCAGAAGATGGCAAAAATACGCGCGGTAAGGCTACTTATCATGAAGCAGACACCATCAGGTAGCCGCGGCCACGTAATGTTTTAAACCACGGATGACCATCTTTACGGTCCGGCAACTTACGACGCAAATTGGAAATATGCATGTCGATTGCACGGTCGAAAGGTGTCAGGCGTTTGCCCAGAACTTCCTGGCTTAAGTGTTCGCGTGAAACCACCTGTCCCAAATGCTGAGCCAACAAATAGAGCAGGGTGAATTCAGTGCCGGTCAAATCAAGCGCTTGCCCATCAAAGCTTGCTTCCTGGCGACCAGGATTCAGGCTCAAACCGTCCACTTCGACCGTCGGAGAACCGCTGTCGCTGTTTTGCTGCTGCTCACTCCAATGTGAACGACGCAAAATAGCGCGTATACGGGCCACCAGTTCACGATCGTTGAATGGTTTAGGTAGATAGTCATCTGCACCCAGTTCAAGGCCGAGAACACGATCTAGCTCACTTCCTCGTGCTGTTAGCATAATGACTGGAGTCTGGTGTGACTGGCGCAACTCTTTCAAAGTATCAATGCCATTTTTCTTTGGCATCATTACGTCGAGCAATAAAAGGTCAATGGTGTCATCAAGAAGCTCCAACGCTTGTTCGCCATCATGGGCGACAATTACGTTAAAACCTTCCATGTCGAGCAGTTCCTTCAACAGGGAAGTAAGCTCTCGGTCATCATCAACTAGCAGAATTTTATTCATTGTTAAATTACCTCCGAGGCAGAAATTACGTCATCAAGGCGCGCTAATCTATGACTTTACGTTGTTTTACACCCCCTGACGCTAGTTTGCAGCGGGAATCGTAGACTGAATCTCGTTGAATCGCAGCACAGATGATTTCAGGAGCAAGTGATGCGCAATGTTACCGCTGCCGTCATGGCCTCTACATTGACTCTGATTACCCTGTCCAGTCAGGCAAGCGATAACTGGTACCAAGGCGGTGAAGGCTTAGTTAAGCGAAATAACCTTCAGAGCCATATGTTCGAAGGGATAAACCTGACCGAACAACAGCGCCAACAAATGCGCGATCTAATGCACCGGGCACGGCATGATAGCCCACCCGTGAATGTAAGCGAAATGGAGACCATGCATAATCTGGTCATCGCTGAAAATTTTGATGAAACGGCAGTGCGTGCCCAGGCTGAAAAAATGGCACAAGAACAAGTGGCTCGCCAGGTTGAAATGGCGAAAGTACGCAACCAAATGTACCGCTTGTTAAGCCCTGAACAGCAGGCCGTTTTAAACGACAAACACCAACAGCGCATGGATCAATTTCGTGAACTGGCGGATCTGCAACAGAAGTCTTCGTTGCAAGCACTGAGTAGTAGCAGTAAGCGTAGTAACCAGTAACAAACCCTGTTTTCCTTGCCATAGACACCATCCCTGTCTTCCCCGCCTTAACCGGCGGGTTTTTTTTGCCTGATGGTTCAGATGAATCCGCTATACTAGCCAGCAATCATTTGCTGGAGCCCCTATGAATCAACAATATGGGAAGCTGGTTAGCCGCGCAGCAATTGCTGCGACGGTAATGGCCTCACTGTTACTTTTGATTAAGATTTTCGCCTGGTGGTACACCGGCTCGGTCAGTATTCTGGCTGCATTGGTCGATTCGCTAGTGGACATTGCCGCGTCGCTAACTAACCTTCTTGTCGTACGTTATTCGCTACAACCCGCAGATGAAGAACACACCTTTGGTCATGGCAAAGCGGAATCGCTGGCAGCACTGGCACAAAGTATGTTTATTTCCGGTTCTGCACTGTTCCTGTTTTTGACTGGCATTCAGCATTTAGCTGAACCGTCACCAATGAAACAGCCTTTAGTGGGTGTGGTGGTTACCGTCATTGCGTTGTTCAGCACGTTAATTCTGGTGACTTTTCAGCGCTGGGTGGTGCGGAAAACGCAAAGTCAGGCAGTTCGAGCAGATATGCTTCATTATCAGTCTGATGTTATGATGAATGGAGCAATTCTTGTTGCTCTTGCGTTGTCCTGGTATGGCTGGCATCGCGCAGATTCAATATTTGCGTTAGGGATTGGCGTCTATATTTTGTATAGCGCACTGCGCATGGGTTATGAAGCTGTGCAATCTCTTTTAGATCGTGCTTTACCAGATGATGAGCGACAGGTAATTATTGAGATCATCAATTCATGGCCCGGCGTTAAAGGGGCGCATGATCTACGAACGCGGCAGTCAGGGCCGACCCGCTTTATTCAAGTCCATATCGAAATGGAAGACAACCTGCCACTGGTTCAGGCGCATGTGATTGCCGACCAGGTTGAACAGGCGATTTTGCGTCGTTTCCCTGGGTCAGATGTGATTATTCACCAGGACCCCTGCTCGGTTGTCCCGACGCAGCAGCAAGGGCATTTTGAGCTTTAATATTTCGTTGTAAAGTCAGACAGAGTCGATATTTTTTGGATAGAATACCGATAAATGGCCTGACCTGAATCAATTCAGCAAGAAGCGGTTGTTATACTATTTGTAGCAGAGTCGATGCCTCGGCATGCCGAAGGCCGTTTCCGGCAACAGGATTAATTTGCATTCAAAAGTTCAGAGGTAGTCATGATCAAAAAAATTGGTGTGTTGACGAGTGGCGGTGATGCTCCGGGCATGAACGCTGCGATTCGTGGTGTGGTGCGGGCGGCATTGTCGGAAGGTCTGGAAGTCGCGGGCATTTATGATGGCTATCTGGGATTGTATGAAGACCGCATGGTTAACCTGGACCGATACAGCGTGTCCGATATGATCAACCGTGGCGGTACTTTCCTGGGCTCAGCTCGTTTCCCGGAATTCCGGGACGAGAAAGTCCGTGAAGTGGCTATCGAGAATTTGAAAAATCGCGGTATTGATGCACTGGTTGTTATCGGCGGTGATGGTTCCTATATGGGTGCTAAGCGCCTGACCGAAATGGGTTTCCCATGCATCGGCCTGCCAGGTACCATTGATAACGATATCAAAGGCACCGATTACACTATCGGTTTCTTCACCGCTCTGGAAACAGTCGTGGAAGCAATCGACCGCCTGCGTGACACCTCTTCCTCCCACCAGCGTATTTCTATCGTGGAAGTGATGGGCCGTTACTGTGGCGATCTGACCTTAGCTGCGTCCATCGCTGGTGGCTGTGAGTTTGTTGTCTTGCCAGAAGTTGAGTTTAATCGCGAAGACCTGGTTGAAGAAATCAAAGCGGGTATCGCTAAAGGTAAAAAGCACGCTATCGTGGCTATCACTGAGCACATCTGTGACATCGACGAACTGGCCCGATATATCGAGACGGAAACCAAACGCGAAACCCGCGCAACGGTTCTGGGCCACATTCAGCGTGGTGGTTCACCGGTTGCTTACGATCGCATTCTGGCTTCCCGCATGGGCGCTTACTCCATCGAACTGCTGCTGCAAGGTCACGGCGGTCGTTGCGTAGGTATTCAGAATGAGAAGCTGGTTCACCATGACATCATCGACGCTATCGAAAACATGAAGCGTCCGTTCAAAGGTGACTGGCTGGATTGCGCTAAGAAACTGTACTAATTCACTTTCTGTGAAAATTGAAGCCGGGGAAACCCGGCTTTTTGTTGTTTGTTATATGCTCAATAGTTATAGCAAATCTTTTTTTATTCTTTAATGAATGGATAACTTTCTGGCACGCTGCTTTTATCAAATCTGATTAAAGAGAGCGAAAAATGAATAAGTGGGGAGTTGGACTTACATTACTGTTGGCGTCTGGCAGTGTGCTGGCGAAAGATATTCAGTTACTTAATGTCTCTTATGATCCCACTCGCGAACTTTATGACGAGTACAACAAAGCCTTCAGCGCTCACTGGAAGCAACAAACCGGCGACAACGTAGTTATTCGGCAGTCTCATGGTGGTTCTGGCAAACAAGCGACCTCTGTTATCAACGGCATTGAGGCTGATGTGGTGACCCTGGCGTTGGCATACGATGTGGATGCGATTGCTGAGCGTGGCCGTATCGACAAAAACTGGATCAAACGCCTGCCAGAAAACTCTGCGCCTTACACTTCGACCATCGTTTTCCTGGTGCGTAAAGGCAACCCGAAACAAATTCATGACTGGAATGACCTGATTAAACCAGGCGTTTCTGTTATCACTCCGAATCCAAAAAGCTCTGGCGGAGCGCGCTGGAACTATCTGGCGGCCTGGGGTTATGCCCTACATCACAACAACAACGATCAAGCCAAAGCTCAGGATTTCGTGAAGGCGTTGTATAAGAACGTTGAAGTGTTGGATTCCGGCGCTCGTGGTTCAACCAGTACTTTCGTTGAGCGTGGAATCGGCGACGTGTTGATTGCCTGGGAAAACGAAGCGTTACTGGCAACCAACGAATTGGGCAAAGACAAGTTTGAGGTTGTCACGCCAAGTGAATCTATTCTCGCCGAACCTACTGTATCGGTGGTGGATAAAGTCGTCGACAAGAAAGGGACTCGGGAAGTCTCAGAAGCTTACCTGAAATACCTCTACTCGCCAGAAGGCCAGGAGATTGCGGCGAAAAACCACTATCGTCCACGTGACGCAGCGGTCGCGAAGAAGTATGAGAATGCCTTCCCGAAAATTAAATTGTTCACTATTGATGAAGAGTTTGGCGGCTGGACAAAAGCGCAGAAAGAACACTTCTCGAACGGTGGAACCTTCGACCAAATTAGTCAGCGTTAATCGTATTCACGGCCCTGAAAAGGGCCGTTTTGCTTTTGGGATTTCAGAGTTTGCGTTACGCTGAGCGACCCTCTTATGGTTTCTGAGGTTTCAATGCAGTGGTGTCGACGCAAGTTAGTTCTCCTTCTCCTGTTGTTGGCCATTGCTGTGGTGATCGGCTTCAGTCTCCGGCAATACCTGCATCATCCTGATGCGCTGTGGCGTATTGTCAGCCAGCAATGTGTTCCCAATCAGCGTGACAATCAGAACCCTGAGCCATGTGCCAAAGTGGATTTGCCGTCGGGATACGTGCTGCTAAAAGATATCAATGGCCCGCTGCAATATCTGCTGTTGCCAACAGCAAAAATAAGCGGCATGGAAAGCCCGGAATTGTTGCAGCCAAAAACTGCTAATTTCTTCTGGCTAGCCTGGCAACAGCGCACTATTTTGAGTCTGCGCCGGGGATCTCAGATTCCTGACGATATTATTTCACTCACTATTAACTCTGCGACAGGTCGCTCGCAAAATCAGCTTCATATCCACATTTCTTGTTTACGCGCTGATGTGCGCGGGGAATTGGATCGGTATGCGAAAACGTTAAATAACGAATGGCAGGCGTTCCCGGTTGATCTGGCTGGAAACTCATACATCGCCAGAAAAGTCGGCGCAGCTGAATTTTCACAACGTAGCCCATTCATGATGTTGGCGACTCAGGTTCCACAGGCTCGGGAGCATATGGGGCGTTATAGTCTGGCGATGGCTAAACTGGCCGATGGGGAATGGGTAGCGTTGGCGACGGAGCGGAATTTACTGCGTTTGAATCTGGCTTCTTCTGAGCAACTACAAGATCACGACTGTGGGTTACTGAAATAAAAAAGCCCTGCCATTGCTGGCAGGGCCTGTATATGTTTAAGCGAGAAACTTACGCTTTTTTCGCTTCAGCCGCAGCTTTAACGATAACGGCAAACGCGTCTGCTTTCAGAGATGCACCGCCAACCAGCGCGCCGTCGATGTCCGGCTGAGCAAACAACTCTGCTGCGTTCTTATCGTTTACGGAACCGCCGTACTGGATGATCACTTGCTCTGCTACTTTCGCATCAGCTTTAGCAATGTGGTCACGAATGAATTTGTGAACAGCCTGAGCTTGAGCAGGAGTGGCTGATTTGCCAGTACCGATTGCCCATACTGGTTCGTAAGCGATAACCACACCTTCGAAAGCTGCTGCGCCCTGAGTTTTCAGCACTGCATCAATCTGGCGTGCGCAAACTTCTTCAGTTTTGCCAGCTTCGTTTTCTGCTTCAGTTTCACCGATGCAAAGAACTGGGATCAGACCAACTTCTTTCAGAATTGCGAATTTTTTAGCAATCAGTTCATCAGACTCTGCGTGGTAAGTACGACGCTCGGAGTGACCGATGATGATGTACTTAGCGCCAACATCTTTCAGCATTTCTGCAGAAACTTCACCAGTGAAAGCACCGGACAGGTTCAGGTCTACGTTCTGAGCACCAAGAATGATGTGGCTACCAGATGCAGCGTGTTTAGCCAGATCCAGATACATAGTTGGAGGAGCGATAGCAACGCCACATCCAGCAACGCCAGCCAGCTCTTTGCGTAAGCCAGCAATCAGCTCGTGTACCATGTGCTTGCTGCCGTTCAGTTTCCAGTTACCCATCACCAAAGGATGTCGCATCTTAATTCTCCACAAGGTCAAACTAATAAAAGAATCGCTGCCAGTCAGGGCAGCATTGTCTGTGAAACAGTATAGAGACTCAGCAAGCGAAAGGCTTTGCTTTTTGTCATATATACCCGTCATCCTTCAAGTCACAGGGGTGTTGGCTGCACTCACTTACCCGCATCACTTACTGAAGTAAGCTCATCGGCATAAGCTCCCTGGCCGCCTACCTGCGACTGGAATGCTAACGGGTATGTTTAGTTGGTGTTCAGTGTCTCAGATAGCGTTAGCTTAATCGGTTCAACAGCGAAGGTCAGCCCCTTTTCACCGTTGTCTGCGACAACATAGCGGATCGCGCCATCGGTTTGTGTGTAGTAACGTTTGTTCTTTCCGTTACTGAGCAACCTGGTGAGTTTTGCTACGCTTTGTGGCTTTGAAAGCGAGGGCGTAAAGGTACGAATCAGCGCGGCCATGTACTCTGTCGCTTTTGCTCGCGCCACTTTTTGCTCAGGCCCTTGAATCGGCAACCACGTTATCTGGATAGATTTTATTTTCAGAGTGCCGTGTTCTAACGCAGTTGATGTGTAGAGGTTTTCGTTGATTTTGCTGGCGGCACGCATCAGGTTCACTTCATCGGAATTGGAGTCGATGGCACGGAACTCATTGATGGGCAAAGACGGGTTTGCAGTCGTGAATTTTTCCCGAAACTGCGTAATGTTCATGTCGAACGTTGGGGCGCCTGCCAATAAATAGGGAGCAACTTGTAGCGTTGAGGTGGAATCTGAAGGCGGATCAGCCCACACCACCGTAACGGGTAGTATCAGCAAAGCCAGACCTGCAACCAGATGTCTCATCGACAAATTCTCCTGTGAATTCTGCTTTCCGATTAAATCGGCATTCCGTTGGCTTGTCAAAACCCATCATAGCTGGGGTACACTACGGCGCTAAACAATAAAATGGACCTTACCATGACCATACAGCAATGGCTGTTCTCTTTTAACGGACGTATTGGACGTCGTGACTTCTGGATTTGGATTGGCGTCTGGCTAATTGCGCTGATCATTCTCTTCACCCTCGCGGGTGCTGAAATTATGCCTTACTCCACTGCCGGCTTCTTTCTTTCGGGTTCGTTGATTCCGACTGCCGCCGTGATCGTCAAACGTCTGCATGACCGTAATAAAAAAGGCTGGTGGGCGCTGCTGTTTATTCCTGCGTGGCTGTTGCTTGCAGGTAATTGGGAAACTTTCGGAACGTTAGCGCAGTGGGGGCTTGGCCGTTTTATCCCAACGCTGATTTTGGTGATGGTTATTATGGACCTGGGCGCGTTTGTTGGCACCCAGGGTGAAAACCGCTTTGGCAAAGACACCAGCGAAGTGAAGTACCGCTAGTATTACCCATAAAGTTACCAATAGTGTTCTGCAGTCATATGGCCCGGTCGGCGGCGTAAATGTTTGGTCATCTGCCGGGTATCTTTCAGCAACTGCTGTGTATCTCGTACCATCTGCGGGTTTCCGCATAACATCACATGACTGGTCTCAATGTTCATTGGCAGGCCAACAGCCGCTTCCAGTTCGCCGCTTTCGATAAGTGCAGGCACGCGGCCGGTTAACGAACCAGGAATTGATTCCCGACTAACGACCGTCTGAATGCGTAATTTCCCTTCATATTGCTGCTGGAGTTTTTGCATCAATGGCAAATAACTCAAATCCTGCGCATAACGCACGGCATGAAGCAAAACGATGTTATCGAAGCGCTCAAGGCCTTTACCTTCCTGCAAAATCGAAAGATACGGGCCGAGTGCTGTTCCCGTTGCCAGCATCCATAATGTCTGGCAATCCGGGATTTCATCCAGCACAAAGAATCCAGCCGCTTCGCTCACCAGCATAATTTCATCCCCAGGCTGCAGAGCATGCAGACGTGGGCTGAGCTTGCCTTCAGGCACGGTGACCAGATAAAACTCGAGGTTCGGATCGCTGGGTGCATTGACGTAGGAATAAGCACGTTGTACGCGTTCGCCGTCAATTTCCATCCCAAGTTTAGTGAATTGCCCGGCGGTGAAAGGGGCGACAGGCGCATGAACAGTGAGACTAAAAAGAGCGTCAGTCCAGTTTTCAATCTGGACAACTTTACCTTTGACCCATTCCGCCATGATGTTCATTCCCCTGTGTTGTGTTTTTCCTATCTTCACCAGAAAAGTGAGAGATTTCCAGCTGGTTAAAGCTGGAAAGCTCAATCAGACAAACGATGGGCTTACAGAATATGGGTCTGTACTTCCTGGTCTTTACGGTCAAGGTAGTGAATAGATTTGATGCGACGAATGGTGCGTGATTTACCACGAATCAGCAGAGTTTCAGTGGTCGCCATATTCCCTTTACGGGTGATCCCATCCAGCAAATCGCCTTTGGTGATACCAGTTGCCGAGAAAATAACGTTGTCGTTGCGCGCCATGTCATCGAGCTTCAACACCAGGCCTGCTTCAATGCCCATTGCTGTGCAGCGGGCTATCTCTTGCTCACCGATTCGACGGTTTTCTTCGTTGTCACCTTTTACGTGGTGACGAGCCAACAGGCGGCCATGCATATCACCGTCCAGCGCGCGGATAACCGCCGCAGAAATCACGCCTTCAGGTGCGCCGCCAATACCGTACATCACATCGACTTCGCTATCCGGCATGCAGGTCAAAATAGATGCTGCAACATCGCCATCAGGAATCGCAAACACGCGCACCCCAAGCTTTTGCATTTCGGCAATGACTTCATCGTGGCGAGGTTTAGCAAGAATGGTGACGGTGAGTTCACTGAGCGGTTTATTGAGCGCTACGGCGACGTTATAGAGGTTTTCTGCCAGCGGAAGATTCAGGTCGATAATGCCTTTAGCGCCAGGGCCGACAATCAGCTTTTCCATGTACATGTCGGGAGCGTTCAGGAAGCTGCCTTTGTCGCCAACGGCCAATACTGCCAGCGCGTTTGCCTGGCCCATGGCGGTCATGCGTGTGCCTTCAATCGGGTCAACGGCGATATCTACTGCGTCGCCCTGGCCGGTACCGACTCTTTCACCAATGTACAACATGGGTGCTTCGTCGATTTCCCCTTCGCCAATCACAATCTGGCCGTCAATATTGACCTGATTAAGCACAATACGCATCGCGTGAACGGCAGCACCGTCAGCCGTATTTTTGTCGCCACGTCCCAACCATTTATAACCAGCCAACGCTGCGGCTTCAGTTACGCGGGAAAATTCTATCGCCAGTTCTCGTCTCATTGCACACTCATTTAGCAAGCCCAATTGCGACGGAGTTTAGCACAGGCAGGGTAGGGTGATCCCCTCTCCCGGTGGGCTGTCTCTTAGTCACATCTTTGAGGACTGGTTCCTGCCGAGCCGGAGAAGGTTCCGTTCACCAGGTGACAGCATGTTTATGTCGCGATTGATTTGCCGGGCGCCTGGATTATCAAGGGGTTGGCGTTAACCCCTTGATACGTTAACCGTTTGCGGGACTTACAGAGATAACTGAACTCACGGGTGAACGGAAAACCTGCGAGGCTTACAGATCTTACCCTGACAAAATTGCCAGGGTAAGTTGTGTATAAGAGACAGCTCCCGGTGGGTGAGGGCAATTAACTTTCTTCGTGATCTTCCCAGGCCAGCGCACGCTTAACGGCTTTTTTCCAGCCAGCGTAACGGTAATTACGTTCGGTTGTTTCGATACCCGGACGGAACTCTTTTTCGATAACCGCTTTCTCGCTGACTTCGTCCAGGTTCTGCCAGAAGCCAACGGCCAGGCCTGCCAGATAAGCGGCGCCCAATGCTGTCACTTCGCGAACTTCAGGGCGTTCAACACGAGTCCCCAAAATGTCCGCCTGGAACTGCATCAGGAAGTTATTCGCCACCGCACCGCCATCAACACGCAAAGCGTGTAAGCGAATATCAGCGTCAGCCTGCATCGCTTCCAGCACATCGCGTGTTTGGTAAGCGATGGACTCAAGTGTGGCGCGGATAATGTGGTTTGCGTTCACGCCGCGAGTCAGGCCGAAGATTGCGCCTCGAGCATACGGGTCCCAGTAAGGCGCGCCCAGGCCAGTAAATGCCGGGACGACATACACGCCGTTGGTGTCTTTTACTTTGGTGGCAAAGTATTCGGAATCCGTCGCGTCGCTGATCAGTTTCATCTCGTCGCGCAGCCACTGGATAGAAGCGCCGCCCATGAATACTGCACCTTCCAGCGCATAATTCACTTCACCGCGTGGGCCGCAAGCAATCGTGGTCAGCAAACCGTGAGTGGATTTAACGGCCTGCGTGCCGGTGTTCATCAACATGAAGCAGCCGGTACCGTAGGTGTTTTTCGCCATCCCTTCTTTTACGCACAACTGACCGAAGAGTGCAGCCTGCTGGTCACCGGCGATCCCGGCGATAGGAATACGCGTACCGCCTTTACCACCAATGTTGGTCTGGCCATACACTTCTGAGGATTTACGCACTTCTGGCAGCATGGCGCGCGGAATATCCAGCGCTTCCAGCATGCGATCATCCCAGGTCAGATCATGGATGTTAAACAGCATGGTTCGTGAGGCGTTGGTGTAATCAGTAACGTGCACGCGTCCCTGAGTCATCTTCCAGATTAACCAGGTATCGACAGTACCAAACAGTAATTCACCACGGCGAGCGCGCTCACGCGAGCCTTCAACGTGATCAAGAATCCACTTTACTTTGGTACCGGAGAAGTACGGGTCAACCACCAGGCCGGTTGCCGATTTGATGTACTCTTCCAGACCGTCGCGCTTGAGTTGCTCGCAGATTTCTGCGGTACGGCGGCACTGCCAGACGATGGCGTTGTAAATCGGTTTACCGGTCTCTTTTTCCCAGACAATCGCGGTTTCACGTTGGTTGGTGATACCAATGGCGGCAATTTGGTCTGAGTTGATGTCTGCTTTCGCCAGCACTTCTACTAGTGTGGAGCTTTGAGTTGCCCAAATCTCCATCGGGTCATGTTCTACCCATCCTGCTTTTGGGTAGATTTGCTGAAATTCGCGCTGCGAAACGCTAACGACGTTGGCATCGTGATCCAGGACGACGGCGCGAGAGCTGGTGGTTCCTTGATCGAGTGCGACAATGTATTTTTTTTCGTGAGTCATAATTTTGTCCTGAAGTCAGTCTTACAAAGAAGCATTTTGTTGTTTGGCGGCGCTGGATTTTTCTTCCTCTGCCACGCAAACATCACAAGGTAAATGGCGACCAATCAGCTTACGGTAACCAAAGGCACCTAACGCCGCGCCTACAATCGGGCCAAACACCGGTACCAGGAAGTAAGGAATATCACGGCCACCGGTAAAGGCGACGTCACCCCAGCCTGCTAACCAGGCGAAAAGTTTCGGGCCAAAGTCACGCGCTGGGTTCATGGCAAAACCGGTCAATGGTCCCATTGATGCGCCGATAACCGCAATCAACAAGCCAATCAGCAGCGGGGCTAACGGGCCACGAGGGACACCGTTGCCATCGTCCGTCAGCGCCAGGATAACGCCCATCAAAATGGCGGTAATCACCATCTCTACGGCAAAGGCCTGTACCAGATTAATGTGTGGGTTTGGATAGGTTGAGAAGATCCCCGCCAAATCCAGGCTTTCTACGCTGCCGCGCACCATGTGATGCGTCTGCTCGTAATCGAGGAATAAATTGTAATACAGGCCATACACCAAAGCTGCGGCACAGAACGCACCTGCAACCTGCGACACAATAAATGGCACCACTTTGCGTTTTTCAAAACAGGCGAAAAGCCATAATGCGATGGTCACCGCAGGATTGAGATGCGCGCCGGAAACCCCTGCGGTCAGGTAGATAGCCATCGCCACCCCTAACCCCCAGATGACGCTAATTTCCCACTGCCCGAAGCTTGCGCCCGCCACTTTTAAGGCGGCTACACATCCTACACCAAAGAAAATCAACAACGCGGTACCCATAAACTCGGCGATGCACTGACCTTTCAAGGTTGATGGAGCTGTCTGACTCATAATAGGGTCCTGAAGGCAAAATTAATGTTTATTGTTTGTTCGGGCATTCCCTGCCGCGCAGGTGCCATGTAGGCGTTGTGTTAATTTATCGTTAACGAACATAAACGAGAAATATCGAACTTTAAATTTGCGTGTCTCGTCATAAAAATGAGCGATCTCGCGCCAATTTGTGCGCATTATCACCCAGAGAAGATAACTTCGACATTCATAACCGCAATTAATGCGTTAACAAATAGTGATTTTAAGACATGCCGCCATTCGGTATATGCCGAAAAACGTTATGTTACGCAAAGAGCGCTTCAACTCGCTGGACACGGCTACTCACGCTACTTACAATCGAGACACGCTGCGTGGTGCGCATATATTCATAAGGTGTCTTCGGGGAATATCCGGGACGGGGATTTAGACATCCATCAACGCCTTGCAATTCAGGAGAGGTTCGAAATGTCATTTGAAGTGTTTGAGAAACTGGAAGCAAAAGTACAGCAGGCGATTGATACCATTACCCTGCTGCAGATGGAAATCGAAGAACTGAAAGAGACGAACACCAATCTGTCTCAGCAAGTTCAGCAATCTCAGAGCAATCATGAAGAATTAGTACGCGAAAACAATTCTCTGAAAGAGCAACAGCATGTGTGGCAGGATCGTCTGCACGCCCTGCTGGGTAAAATGGAAGAAGTGTAAGACCACAGCTTCAATAAAAACGGGCGCCCCAGGGCGCCCGTTTTGTTATTCGATTTTGTTACTCAATATCGAGGGGATCTTCGGAAAGGATAATGCCGGTGTTATCCGCATACAGATGGTCGCCGGAGAAGAATGTCACGCCGCCAAAGTTAACGCGCACGTCACTTTCGCCAACGCCAACACCAGCAGAGCCAACAGGAATGGCGGCAATTGCCTGAATACCAATATCCAGTTCCTCCAGGTCATCAACCTGACGCACGGCACCGTATACCACAATGCCTTCCCACTCATTTTGAGCCGCCAGACGGGCAAGTTCTGCGTCAATCAAAGCACGGCGTACAGAGCCGCCGCCATCGATCACCAAAACACGTCCACGGCCATTTTGTTCGAGCAGATCATACAACAATCCGTTGTCCTCGAAACATTTCACCGTGATGATTTGCCCGCCAAAGGACGACCGCCCACCGAAATTGGAAAACAGCGGTTCAACGACGTTGACATCTTCCTGATAGATGTCGCAAAGCTCGGAAGTATCATATTTCATAGGATTAAGATTCTGTTGCTGCACGAGTTGTCAGTATATCGCTTAATATTAACTGTTGGCAAAATCATCAATTGTTAATTGATATTTGTCAGCTAAAACGAAACCGTGCTGAGCACAACTCCTACCGCAAACAACAAGTTAGTGAGCAATGCGGCTTTCACTGTGCGTACAAGCATCGGGCGCATGGCGACAGGTTCCATTTCATTTAACACATAAAGCGCCTGTTTAATGAGCAACGGCGCGGCCAGGACAAACAACCATCCCCACAAATTTTGCAGCCAGACAAGATTGAATACTGCGAGGCACACCAGCGCTCCAATCAACAGGCAGGCATGATAACGACGTGCCAGCACTGGGCCTAATCGCACCGCCAGCGTGTTTTTACCGTTTTCCCGGTCGCTGTCGATATCGCGTAAATTATTGATGTTCAGCACCGCTGTTGCGAGCAATCCGCACGCCGTGGCGGGTAAAAAGACCAAAGGTGCCAGAGTATGCGCCTGCAAGTACCAGGTTCCCGCGACACTCAGCCAGCCAAAAAAGACCAGCACTGAAATATCGCCAAGCCCCATGTATCCATATGGACGTGTACCTACGGTGTAGGTAATTGCGGCGATGATTGCCAGCAAACCCAGCGCCATGAAACCGAGGAAATCGGCCAGTGTGTGGCAGGCGACAGCGACCAATGCCATGCCAGACAAGCAAATTAATACCACGCTAATGATCAGCGCTTTTTTCATTTGCGCCTGGGTAATCACACCTTTCTGCATTCCGCGCAATGGCCCTATTCGGTCTTCTTTATCGCTGCCTTTTACCGCATCGCCGTAGTCATTAGCCAGATTCGAGAGGATTTGCAGTAGCCCCGCAGTCAGCAACGCCAGTAACGCAATAGCCGGATTAAACACGCCTTGCCAAAAAGCCAACGCAGAACCACAAACGATAGAGGCAAAAGCCAGCGGTAAAGTGCGGGGGCGCAAGCTTTCAAGCCAGGCCTGAGTGGTGCTTACAGAGTGCGATTCGCTCATAGTTCTCTCTGTTAGATATAAAAAATGGAGGGCATAAGCCCTCCATTTGTAATGAAGAAAATACGTTGAGCGCGATTATAGGATAAAACGGCTCAAGTCTTCATCTGCTACCAACTCATCCAGATGTTTACTAACATATTCGGCATCGATCAGAATGGATTGGCCGCTCAGATCGCTGGCATCATAAGAGATGTCTTCAACCAGGCGCTCCAGCACCGTGTGTAGACGACGCGCACCGATGTTTTCGGTGGATTCGTTCACCTGCCATGCGGCCTCAGCAATACGGCGAATACCATCTGCGGTAAAGTCGATAGTCACGCCTTCAGTGCCCATCAGCGCTTTGTATTGCACAGTGATAGACGCGTTAGGCTCGGTCAGAATGCGTTCGAAATCTTCAACCGTCAGTGCCTGCAATTCCACACGAATTGGCAGACGCCCCTGCAATTCAGGGATCAGGTCTGACGGGCTTGCCACCTGGAATGCACCAGATGCAATAAACAGAATGTGGTCAGTTTTGACCATACCGTGTTTAGTAGAAACGGTGCAGCCTTCAACCAGTGGCAGCAAGTCACGCTGAACGCCTTCACGAGAAACATCCGGGCCGGAGCTGTTGCCACCGCGCTTACAGATTTTGTCGATCTCATCGATAAACACGATGCCGTGTTGCTCAACCGCATCAATCGCGTCTTGCTTCAGCTCTTCTGGATTCACAAGCTTCGCAGCTTCTTCTTCAATCAGAAGTTTCATCGCGTCTTTGATTTTCAACTTGCGTGGCTTTTGCTTCTGGCCACCCAGGTTTTGGAACATAGACTGCAACTGGTTGGTCATTTCTTCCATGCCAGGAGGAGCCATGATCTCAACACCCATCGGTGCTGCAGCCAGATCGATTTCAATTTCTTTATCGTCTAACTGGCCTTCACGCAATTTCTTACGGAAAGACTGGCGAGCCGCAGAAGGTTCTTGTGGCGCTTCAGCCTGGCCCCAGTTGTTTTTAGCTGGTGGCAGCAGAACATCAAGGATGCGCTCTTCGGCCATTTCTTCGGCGCGGAATCGGTTCTTTTCAATGGACTGCAAACGCACCATTTTCATCGCAGAATCAGTCAGATCGCGGATGATAGAATCCACTTCTTTACCAACATAACCAACTTCGGTGAATTTGGTGGCTTCAACTTTGATGAACGGCGCGTTGGCGAGTTTCGCCAGACGACGAGCAATTTCGGTTTTACCGACACCGGTTGGGCCGATCATCAGAATGTTTTTTGGCGTAACTTCATGGCGCAGCTCTTCATCAAGCTGCATACGGCGCCAGCGGTTGCGCAGCGCAATCGCCACGGAACGCTTGGCATTGTCCTGGCCAATGATGTGTTTGTTCAGTTCGCTGACAATTTCGCGTGGGGTCATTTCAGACATGGGGATTCCTTACGCCTTAGACGCTAATTCTTCAATAGTATGGAAATGGTTGGTGTAGATGCAGATATCACCGGCGATCCCCAGCGATTTCTCTACGATGTCACGAGCACCCAGTTCGGTGTTATCAAGCAGTGCACGCGCTGCGGCCTGTGCATAAGGGCCACCTGAACCAATCGCAATCAGATCATCTTCTGGCTGGATAACATCACCATTACCGGTAATGATCAGCGAGGCATTTTCATCGGCGACAGCCAATAGCGCTTCGAGCTTGCGCAGCATACGGTCGGTACGCCAGTCTTTTGCCAGTTCAACCGCCGCTTTCACCAGGTGGCCCTGGTGCATTTCTAGCTTGCGCTCAAACAGTTCGAATAGGGTGAAGGCATCCGCCGTGCCGCCAGCAAAACCGGCAATCACTTTGTCGTTATACAAACGACGCACTTTTTTAACGTTGCCTTTCATTACGGTGTTGCCGAGCGTGGCCTGACCATCACCACCGATTACGACATGGCCGTTACGGCGCACACTTACTATTGTTGTCACGAGCAGACCCCTTATTGCATCAGCTGTACCCTTCATAATTCAAGTTGTAGGTGCGTTGGCTTCTTTCAGTCACCCGAATCACTTACTTGAGTAAGCTCATCGGGATTCCTTCTTTTGCCGCCTTCCTTCAACCCGAATTATTTAGGGTAGAAATATGATCCCCAAAATATGTTCGGGGCTGAATGCAATTATAGATGGGGGGGATTTTGGGGGTTTCAACCCCCGGAGCCAAGACGAATACAGTTAGAGTGACCCGCCATCTTCAGACGGTTGATCGTACCATCGGCATTCTCTTTACCTTTGATTGGCCCAATCACCACACGATTCCAGCCATTGTTGGTGGTAATGCGCGAATCAAAACCTTCGAAAGCCAACTGCGCACGGACGGTTTCCGCCTGCTCACTGCCTTTAAAGGAACCACACTGTACCATCCAGCGTTTTTCGTCTTTCGGCTTTTCCTGTGGTGCCGGAGCGGGTTTGACCGCTTCGATCGGTGCTGCCGGTTGAGCCGCTTTGGGTTGTGTCGTTGTTGTCGCTGCACGCTGCTGGGTATGCGGCGGGGTTTGCAACAAATCTTGATACGGCTGCTGCGTTGACGTCGTCGTTCGCGGTTGCTGCTGCACTGGACGTGGCTGCTGCGTTACCGGCTGCGGCTGCACAGCTCTTGGTTGCGGTGCAACTTGTTGAGCGGTGAACTGTTGCTGTTGAATAGCTTTCTGGCGCTGGAGTGTGTGCTGGCGCTGTTCTGGCGTTTGCTCATTCCATGGCACTTCATTCAACTGAGTCGGCTGCTGGCGCATATCCGCCTGCATTTGCTCCAACAACTGGCGCTGCTCGCTGGTGAGCTGATCTTTATTCTGCACTTCGCCACCGGCAGTCGGCTCAGTAGGGCTACGCACACCGGTCTGGCGATTTTCCAGTTCTTTGATGTAACGCCAGCGTTCTTCCGGTTTAGGTGGCAGGCCGTTACCTGTGACTTTGTGTCCAGGCAGGGTTTCGCTTTCATCTTTCTTATGATGAGTAATGAAGTACAGGGCACCAATAAAGGTCACCAGAACGGCGGCCGCAATGGCGACCATTGTCGGCGAGACAGACGGTAGGCTGCGTTGCTTGCTGCGGGTGCTACTTTTCTTACGCCGCGTACCTGCCGATTGCCCGCGGCGTACATAATCTCGTTGTGCCACTATCGATTCGCTATATTTTTTACGTTTATCAGCCCGCCATGTTACTTAATGGACATCCCTTTGACCAGAATCCAGTGTCCTAAAGCGGTTCATTTTCTACTGCCAGGTGCGCTGGTGGTGCCTCGTTCAATGAGCTCACAATCCAGCAAACGCGAACCACTACTCACGGCTTGCCCGTGAAGCTGATCCAATAGCAACAGCATAGCTTCTCGCCCAATATCGAAACGGGGTTGCGCCACAGTGGTGAGAGGTGGGTCACAGAACTGTGACAGAGCGATGTCATCAAAGCCCATGATTGATAAGTCTTCTGGCACGCGCAAGCCACTGCGCTTGGCCTGAGACAATGCGCCCAGCGCCATAACGTCGCTATGACAGAACACAGCGGTTGGTGGATTTGGTAGTGCCAGTAATTTCGATAACGCCGCCGCACCGGCTTCGTAGGTGAAGTCTCCACGTGCGATGTAATGTGGATCGACCACCGTTCCCGTGCGGCGCAATGCCTGCACGTACCCTTGCAAGCGGTAGTGACAAAGCGGCATCTCTTCAGGGCCAGCAATACAGGCAATTTTTTGATGGCCAAGCTGTTGCAGATAATAAACGGCGTTGAATGCGGCCGTCAGGTTATCAATATGAACGGTTGGCAGTTCCAGTTCAGGCGCAAATTCATTCGCCATCACCATCGGCGGTAAATTGCGTTGCTCTTCGATGCTGGCATCAAAAGGAAGGCGCGAGCCGAGCAATAGCATCCCGTCAATCTGCTTGGTGATAATCAGATTGATGAACGTTTTTTCTTGCTGGTTTTGATGAGCGCAATCACCAATTAACACCAAATAGCCTTGTTCCGCCGCCGTCACTTCAATACCGCGAATGATTTCGCTAAAGAAGGGATCGCAGATATCCGGGACAATAACCAGAATGGTGCGTGATTCATTACGCTTTAAATTTCGCCCCAATGAATGGGGTAAGTAACCTACGGCTATAGCCGCTTGTTCCACACGATTACGAGTGCTTTGCGATACTTTATCCGGGTTCATTAAGGCCCTGGACACTGTTGCAGTTGAGACTTTCGCCTGCACTGCAACATCTTTCATGGTTGCATTGGCAACCTGATTCTTCGGCTTCAACTTCTTCTCCTCGCGTGCACTTTACAGGTGCTGACAACGTCCCTGGTGTCTGACCATGCTCACATTCTTAGCAGAAATTGAGACCCGTTGGTTACAGTTATTTCATTAAAAGTGTGATGGTTGTTGAATTTTTCGATCCGCTTCGCATATCCGTAGCGCTTTGTGCTACCCGTCTATCGGGTCAACATCCAGCATCCATTTCACTTTGCGTGATTCAGGTAACGTATTAACCAGTTTCAGCGAATGGCTAACCAGCCGTTGCAGGCGTGCGCGCGAAGGGTGTTGCAGCAGAATTTGCCAGCGGAAACGGCCCCCGCGTTTGGGCTGTAAACAAGGCACTGGCCCCATTATCCACAGTTGGTCATCCCTTAACGGGCTGGATTCCAGCAGATTTCGTAACTGCTGTAAAAACAGGGGGGCCTGATGGTTATTTTGGTCTTCCGCACGGAACATGATGTGGCTGGTAAACGGTGGCAAGAACACCGTCTGGCGCTCTTTCAAAGCCTGGCTGGCGAAATCGTCATAACCTTTGGTGAGCAATGTTTGTAATAAGGGATGCTCTGGATGGTGCGTTTGTAGCAGGACTTCGCCTGGTTTGCCTGCTCGTCCAGCGCGCCCGGAAACCTGAATATAGAGCTGGGCAAAGCGTTCTGCTGCGCGGAAATCAGCGGAAAACAGCGCGCCATCAACATCCAGCAAAGCCACCAACGTCACGTCCGGGAAGTGATGCCCTTTCGCTAACATTTGCGTACCAATTAAAATGCGTGCGCCGCCACGATGAACTTCCGCCAGTTGCTGTTCAAGCGCCCCTTTACGGCTGGTGGTATCGCGGTCGATACGCGAAATCGGCACGCCCGGGAATTCCGGCGCAAGACTGTGCTCAAGTTGCTCCGTCCCCATGCCGACCGGAACCAGATTAGTGGAACCACAACTCGGGCATTGCTGAGGAACCGGTCTTTGGCTGTCGCAATGGTGGCAGCGCAAATGGCGCTGGCCCTGGTGGTAGGTGTAGTAGTGATCGCAACGTGGGCATTCCGCTATCCAGCCGCATTCATGGCACAGCAGGGCGGGTGCAAATCCACGACGGTTAAGGAACAGAATCACTTGGTTATCAGCCTTCAAATGCTGGCCGATTTTCTTGATAAGCGCAGGTGCCAGGCCGGATTTCAGCGGTTGTCCTTTTAAATCCACCACTTGTTGCGTTGCCGGGCGCGCATTACCGGCGCGCTTTGTCAGGCGCAACTGCCGATATTTCCCCAAATGCACGTTGTGCAACGTTTCCAGAGCGGGGGTCGCGGAGCCAAGGATAATGGGAATATCCTCCGCATGTGCGCGATACACCGCTAAATCGCGTGCGTGATAGCGCCAGCCTTCTTGCTGTTTGTAGGAGCTGTCATGTTCTTCATCAATCACGATCACGCCGAGCCGGCAAAACGGCGTAAACAGCGACGAGCGTGTGCCAATCACAATCGCGGCCTCGCCACTGCGCGCTTTTAGCCACACGGCAAGACGTTCGCTGTCGTTAAGCCCGGAGTGCAGAACTTCTACCGGTGCGTTAAAACGCTCACGGAAACGGGCAATAGTTTGTGGCGTTAAGCCAATTTCCGGCACCAGAACCAGCGCCTGCTTGCCTTGTGCCAGCACATTTTCGAGCACGCTGAGATACACTTCCGTTTTGCCTGAACCGGTAATACCCGCCAGAAGCCAGACTGCAAAGCTTTCGGCTGAGCTGTGAATCGCACCGATTGCAGTGGCTTGCTCGGTGTTCAGGCGTAAACGTTCACCTTCGACGGAATAGCTATCGCGCCAGTCTTGCGTTGAAGGCGCGGCACTTTTCAGGCCGCATAAACCTTTAGCGCGCAGCGCTTGTAGCCCTGTTTCGCTGATTTCCAGCTCGCTCACCTGATGCCGCCAGATGATATTTTGTCGAACTGCCGCCAAAGCCTGTTGCTGCTTAGGTGCACGTTTCAGGCTATTAAGATCGGTGGCTTTACCTTCTTCAGTGGCAAACCAGTACCACAACGGCGCGTGGTGTGCGGGTTTCCCCTGGCGCAGCAAAATGGGCAGCGCGTGGAAAAGCACATCGCCAAGCGGATGGTGATAATACTCAGCAGCCCACAGCAGAACGCGCCACAGTGAAACAGGAAACAACGAAGCGCCATCCAGAACTTCAGCAACAGGTTTTAGTTCATTAATCGGCAATTCGCTGTGTTCACTAACGGCGACAACAATCCCGACAGCCTGGCGTTTACCAAACGGCACCATGACGCGACAGCCTGATTCCACCTGCATTCCATCAGGAACGAAATAGTCAAAAGTACGGGCAAGGGGAACCGGCAAAGCGACGTGGGCGACAGGCATGAATGCATCCAGGCTGATAAAAATGACGAGATAGTGTACACTGTGTGTTCCAGAAAATGCGGATCAGTTTGCATCCATTCGCGGGGTTCTGTATGATTCGCCGCCTTTGATGCGCAGTTTTTGGTATCAAAAAACCTAATTTATCAACTTCGCGTGGTGTCTGGCGTTAGGGCTGGAAGAGCGACGCGGCCTTATACAGAGGTTTTCCATGAAAAAGAATATTCACCCGAACTACGCAGAAATTACTGCAAACTGCTCATGTGGTAATTCTATCAAGATTCGCTCTACCGTGGGTCATGATCTGAACCTGGACGTCTGTGGCGAATGCCACCCGTTCTACACTGGCAAGCAGCGTGATGTTGCTACCGGTGGCCGCGTTGACCGCTTCAACAAGCGTTTCAGCGTTCCAGGCGCGAAGAAGTAATTCGCCGACGGTAAGAGAAAGGCGCCTAACGGCGCCTTTTTTGTTATTCCCGTCATCATTCAAGCCGTAGGGGTGTTGGCTGCACTCACTCACCCCAGTCACTTACTTCAGTAAGCTCCCGGGGATTTGCTCCCTTGCCGCCTACCTACGACTCGAATGCTATAGGGAATAAGGATAATTTCTGTAACTAGTATTCCCAGGTCTCTGGATCAATCCCCAACTCGCGCATGATCACCTTCGCTGCTTCAGGAATCTCATCACTACGTTCTTTACGCAGGTCCGCATCGTTTGGCAGCGGTTGGCCAGTAAACGCATGCAGAAATGCTTCACATAGCAGCTCACTGTTGGTTGCGTGACGCAGGTTATTCACCTGGCGACGGGTACGCTCATCGGTGAGGATTTTTAACACCTTCAGAGGAATGGAAACCGTAATTTTCTTTACTTGCTCACTCTTCTTCCCGTGCTCAGCGTAAGGGCTGATATATTCGCCGCTCCATTCAGCCATGAGATACTTAATCCTCTTATCAATATAAATGTGCTTCAATCGGACAACACACGACAGAAGCGATTTTCTGGACGTAGTGTACAGCGTTTATTGATCCGCGGTCTGCGGCGCTATCACCCTAAAGCGTATAATTTTAACGGCTATTGCGCGTTTGCTCAATCTATACGCAAAGAAGTTTAGATGTCCAGATGTATTGACGTCTAACTCGGCAGTGTTTACTCTGGTCTCTGACTTTTATTCGACCAGCAAGGATTCGAGAGCCATGACGCGTAAACAGGCAACTATCGCAGTACGTAGCGGTTTGAACGATGACGAGCAATACGGCTGCGTTGTACCCCCTATCCATCTTTCCAGTACTTATAATTTCACCGGATTTAATGAACCGCGCGCGCATGATTACTCGCGCCGTGGCAATCCTACGCGTGATGTCGTACAGCGTGCGCTGGCCGAACTGGAAGGTGGTGCGGGCGCAGTGCTGACAAATACCGGCATGTCAGCAATCCATCTGGTGACGACTGTTTACCTGAAGCCTGGCGATCTGCTGGTGGCTCCGCATGACTGTTACGGCGGCAGTTATCGTCTGTTTGACAGCCTGGCAAAACGCGGTGCATACCGTGTTTTGTTTGTCGATCAAGGTGATGAAGCTGCTTTAGCGGCAGCACTTAACGAAAACCCAAAACTCGTGCTGGTCGAAAGCCCAAGTAATCCCTTGTTACGAGTGGTAGATATTGCGAAAATCTGCGCCGCCGCGCGTGAAGCCGGGGCAATCAGTGTAGTGGATAACACCTTTCTGAGCCCGGCGTTGCAAAACCCGCTGGCATTGGGCGCAGATCTGGTTCTGCACTCTTGTACTAAATACCTGAATGGTCACTCAGATGTGGTTGCCGGTGTGGTGATTGCGAAAGACGCGGAAACCGTCACCGAGCTTGCCTGGTGGGCAAACAACATTGGCGTAACCGGCAGTGCTTTCGATAGCTACTTGCTGCTGCGTGGCCTGCGTACACTTTCACCACGTATGGAAGTGGCGCAACGAAATGCCCAGGCGATTGTCGATTTCCTGCAAACGCAACCGCTGGTGAAAAAGCTGTATCATCCTTCGCTGCCAGAAAACCAGGGCCATGAAATTGCTGCTCGTCAGCAAAAAGGTTTTGGCGCGATGCTGAGTTTTGAATTTAATGGCGACGAGCAAACGCTGCGTCGATTCCTGAGTAGCCTGACTCTCTTCACGTTAGCGGAATCGCTGGGTGGAGTAGAAAGTTTGATTTCACACGCGGCGACGATGACCCATGCGGGCATGGCGCCAGAAGCGCGTGCAGCAGCAGGGATTTCAGAAACCTTGCTGCGTATTTCGACTGGCATTGAAGATAGTGAAGATTTAATTGCTGACCTGGAAAATGCGTTCCGGGTTGCAGCCGAGGGGTAAGCATGAGTGTTTCAGCACCAGCAGCGGCGCCGGTTCGCCAACTGCATAAATTTGGTGGCAGTAGTCTGGCAGATGTGAAGTGTTACCTGCGCGTTGCAGGGATCATGTCCGAGTATTCTCATCCTGGCGACATGATGGTGGTTTCCGCCGCCGGTAGCACGACCAACCAGTTGATTAACTGGCTAAAATTGAGCCAAAGCGATCGTCTTTCTGCTCATCAGGTTCAACAAGCGCTGCGTCGTTATCAGAGCGAGTTGATTAGCGGCCTTGTGGCTCCTGAGGTTGCTGATGCTCTGATCGGTGCATTCATTCAGGATCTTGAGCGTCTGGCGGCTTTGCTGGATGGCAAAATGACTGACGCAGTGTATGCCGAAGTCGTAGGGCATGGTGAAATTTGGTCTGCACGCCTGATGTCTGCGGTGCTGAATCAGTTAGGTCACCCGGCTGCATGGCTGGATGCGCGTGAATTTATGCGCGCTGAACGTGCTGCTCAACCACAAGTTAACGAAGGCTTATCCTGGCCTTTGCTGCAAGAACTTATGGCGCAACATCCGCATAAGCGCCTCGTCGTTACCGGCTTTATTTGCCGTAATGATGCGGGTGAAACCGTGCTGCTTGGCCGTAATGGTTCTGACTATTCCGCCACTCAAATTGGTGCATTGGCTGGGGTTTCCCGCGTGACCATCTGGAGTGACGTTGCCGGGGTTTACAGCGCTGACCCACGTAAAGTGAAAGATGCGTGCTTGCTGCCTCTTTTGCGCCTGGATGAAGCGAGTGAGCTGGCTCGCCTGGCCGCTCCTGTCCTACACGCCCGTACCTTGCAGCCTGTTTCCGGTAGCGATATCGACCTGCAATTACGTTGCAGCTATTCACCAGAACAAGGTTCAACACGTATCGAGCGTGTGCTGGCTTCCGGTACTGGCGCACGTATCGTCACCAGCCACGATGATGTCTGCCTGATTGAACTGCAGGTTTCCCCGCAGCAAGATTTTAAGCTGGCACACAAAGAGCTGGATACGTTGTTAAAACGTGCCCAGATTCGCCCGCTGTCTGTTGGCGTTCATCCCGATCGTAACCTGCTGCAACTTTGCTATACCTCAGAAGTTGCCGGCAGCGTGTTAGAAACGCTCACGAAAGCTAACCTGCCGGGCGAATTACGTCTGCGTGAAGGCCTGGCGCTGGTGGCGATGGTGGGCGCAGGCGTATGTCGTAACCCGCTGCATAGCCACCGCTTCTGGCAGCAGTTGAAAGACCAGCCTGTTGAGTTTATCTGGCAGTCTGAAGACGGAATTAGTTTGGTTGCGGTACTGCGTGTTGGCCCAACTGAAAATCTCATCAAGGGTCTGCATAAGTCCCTGTTCCGCGCTGAAAAACGTGTTGGTCTGGTGCTTTTCGGTAAAGGGAATATTGGTTCTCGCTGGCTGGAATTGTTCGCCCGTGAGCAAGAAACTATTTCTGCGCGTACCGGTTTTGAATTCGTTCTGGCGGGTGTTGTAGATAGCCGCCGCAGTTTGCTGAATTACGAAGGGCTGGATGCCAGCCGCGCGCTCGCTTTCTTTAACGACGAAGCGGTAGAGCAGGATGAAGAATCCCTGTTCCAGTGGATGCGTTCGCATCCGTATGACGACTTGGTGGTTCTGGATGTGACGGCGAGTGAGCAATTGGCCGATCAGTATCTTGATTTCGCCAGCCACGGTTTCCACGTGATCAGCGCCAATAAACTGGCCGGTGCCAGCAACAGCCAGAAGTACCGTGAAATTCGCAACGCCTTTACCAAGACAGGCCGCCACTGGTTGTATAACGCCACCGTGGGTGCAGGTTTGCCGGTCAACCATACCGTTCGTGACCTGCGTGAAAGCGGTGACTCAATTCTTGCCATCAGCGGTATTTTCTCCGGTACGCTCTCCTGGCTGTTCCTGCAATTCGATGGCACGGTGCCGTTTACCGATTTGGTGGACCAGGCCTGGCAGCAAGGGTTGACTGAACCAGACCCGCGCGTTGATCTTTCCGGTAAAGACGTGATGCGCAAGCTGGTGATTCTTGCCCGTGAAGCAGGTTATGACATCGAGCCAGATCAGGTGCGCGTTGAATCGCTGGTAACAAACGGTAGTGAAACTGGTTCAATTGACCATTTCTTTGAAAATGGCGATGAGCTGAACGAACAGATGGTTCAGCGTTTTGAAGCGGCTCAGGAAATGGGTCTGGTGTTACGTTACGTAGCGCGTTTCGATGCCAATGGTAAAGCGCGTGTCGGCGTGGAGGCGGTGCGCCCTGAGCACCCGTTGGCTTCGCTGCTGCCGTGCGATAACGTTTTCGCCATCGAAAGCCGCTGGTATCGCGATAACCCGCTGGTGATTCGTGGGCCTGGCGCTGGTCGGGATGTGACGGCTGGCGCTATTCAGTCGGATCTCAACCGTTTGGCGCAGTTGCTGTAAACGGTGCAGTGACAGAAATACCGAGGCCAGCTTTAGCTGGCCTTTTTTCATCCTCCTCCTCGAACATGAATAAATTTCAACTTGAGTGAGAAATCCTCATTTCTTGTGTTGAATTTTCTGTTGACGACGTCACGCTTTTCCTTCATCTTGCTATCTGGACGTCTAAACGTCTGGATAGCAACAAAACACAACATCACATAATAAAATGCGATTAATGAGGTAAGGGTATGAGCTTTTTTCACGCCAACCAGCGGGAAGCACTGAATCAGAGTCTGGCCGAAGTCGCCGGGCAAATTAACGTTTCCTTTGAATTTTTCCCGCCGCGCACCAGTGAAATGGAACAAACCCTGTGGAGCTCAATTGATCGACTCAGCAGCCTGAAGCCAAAATTTGTCTCCGTGACTTACGGCGCAAACTCGGGCGAACGTGACCGCACGCATAGCATCATCAAAGGCATTAAAGACCGCACCGGTCTGGAAGCGGCACCGCACCTCACTTGTATTGATGCAACGCGCGATGAACTGCGTGCTATCGCGCAGGATTACTGGAATAACGGTATCCGTCATATCGTGGCTCTGCGCGGTGATTTACCGCCGGGCGGCGGCAAACCGGATATGTACGCTTCTGATCTGGTGACGTTACTTAAAGATGTCGGTGACTTTGATATTTCTGTCGCCGCTTACCCGGAAGTTCATCCTGAAGCGAAAAGTGCGCAGGCTGATCTTATCAACCTGAAGCGCAAGATTGATGCCGGTGCAAACCGCGCTATTACTCAGTTCTTCTTCGATGTAGAAAGTTATCTACGCTTCCGCGACCGCTGCGCCGCTGCGGGTATCGACGTTGAAATCGTGCCGGGTATTCTGCCGGTCAGTAACTACAAGCAGGCACACAAATTTGCCACCATGACCAATGTGCGCGTTCCGCACTGGATGGCGCAAATGTTTGAAGGCCTGGATGACGACGCGGAAACTCGCAAAATGGTCGGTGCTAATATTGCGATGGATATGGTGAAAATTCTCAGCCGTGAAGGCGTGAAAGACTTCCACTTCTATACGCTAAACCGCGCAGAGATGAGTTACGCAATTTGCCACACGCTGGGTGTTCGCCCGACTATCTGATTGAAGAAAATGGCCCGCAAGGGCCATGACTTTCTCCGCAGTAAACTCACATCCATTCTCCTGATTTCCTTCGAACTTTTAATTCTTAATTTTGAAAGTTTATGGGGTTGTCGACGTTTTGTTAAAAAAACTTTTGCTACCTTGCCTCTGGTCAGAAGGTAATAACTATCAAATCTGTAGTTTTTTTCATCTATAACTTATCTGCAGAGATGTATATCCTGGTACTACAACAGTGAAAGGGAGCAGGAAGATGAGTACGAACGAAAACGATCATAATACGTTGTCAGCAGGAAAGTGCCCGTTTCATCAGGGCAGTCAGGATGTAAGCGCAGGAGCGGGTACAAGCACTCGTGACTGGTGGCCAAAACAACTCCGTGTTGACCTCCTCAATCAGCACTCTAACCGTTCAAACCCCCTGGGCGAAGATTTTGACTACCGCAAAGAATTCAGCAAACTTGATTATTCTGCTCTGAAAGGCGACCTCAAAGCCCTGTTAACCGATTCTCAGCCATGGTGGCCTGCTGATTGGGGCAGCTATGCCGGGCTGTTCATTCGTATGGCCTGGCATGGTGCTGGCACCTATCGTTCAGTCGATGGTCGTGGTGGCGCAGGCCGTGGTCAGCAGCGTTTTGCTCCTCTTAATTCCTGGCCGGATAACGTTAGCCTTGATAAAGCCCGTCGCCTGCTGTGGCCTATTAAACAGAAATATGGTCAGAAAATATCCTGGGCCGATCTTTATGTGTTAGCGGGGAACGTGGCGCTGGAAAACTCCGGTTTCCGTACCTTCGGTTTTGGCGCTGGGCGTGAAGACGTTTGGGAGCCAGACCTTGATGTGAACTGGGGTAATGAAAAAGCCTGGCTTGAGCATCGTGATCCTGAAGCGCTCGCCAAACGCCCATTGGCCGCGACCGAAATGGGGCTGATTTATGTTAACCCGGAAGGGCCAAATGCCAGTGGTGAACCGCTCTCCGCGGCCGCTGCCATTCGTGCGACTTTTGGCAATATGGGGATGAACGACGAAGAGACTGTCGCGCTTATCGCGGGTGGTCATACGCTGGGTAAAACCCACGGTGCGGCGGAAGCAACCCATGTGGGCGTCGATCCGGAAGCCGCGCCAATTGAAGCGCAGGGTTTAGGCTGGACGAGCAGCCACGGCTCAGGTGCAGGTGCTGATGCGATTACTTCTGGCCTGGAAGTCGTCTGGTCACAAACGCCAACGCAGTGGAGTAACTACTTCTTCGAGAACCTGTTCAAATTTGAATGGGTACAGACGCGCAGCCCGGCTGGTGCCATTCAGTTTGAAGCTGTAAATGCGCCAGAAATCATTCCTGATCCTTTTGACCCCTCGAAAAAACGTAAGCCAACAATGTTGGTTACCGACCTGACGCTGCGTTTTGACCCAGAATTCGAGAAAATTTCACGTCGTTTCCTTAATGATCCTCAGGCATTCAATGAAGCCTTTGCCCGCGCATGGTTCAAGCTGACTCACCGCGATATGGGGCCAGTAGCGCGTTATATCGGCCCGGAAGTGCCAAGAGAAGAACTGATTTGGCAGGATCCGTTGCCGAAAGCGACATTCAGCCCAACACCAGCAGATATCGACCACCTGAAAGCAGAAATTGCCCGTTCCGGTTTGTCAGTGAGTGAACTGGTGTCTGTCGCCTGGGCATCGGCCTCTACTTTCCGTGGCGGCGATAAACGTGGCGGTGCTAATGGTGCGCGCCTGGCACTGGCACCTCAGCGTAGCTGGGATGTGAATGCGACGGCAGCGCGTGCTCTGCCAGCGCTGGAAGCGATTCAGAAAGCCTCTGGTAAAGTATCTTTGGCCGATATCATTGTACTGGCCGGTGTGGTGGGTGTTGAGCAGGCAGCGGAAGCGGCTGGCATCAGCGTACGTGTTCCGTTTATTCCGGGGCGTGTGGACGCCAGCCAGGATCAGACCGATATCGAGATGTTCAACCTGCTTGAGCCAGCGGCAGACGGGTTCCGTAACTACCGTGCTCGCGTGGATGCGGCGACAACAGAATCCCTGCTGATTGATAAAGCACAGCAACTGACGCTGACCGCACCAGAACTCACCGTGCTGGTAGGTGGTTTGCGTGCGCTGGGTGCGAATTTTGATGGCGGTAAACAAGGTGTATTCACCGATCGTCTTGGCGTGCTCAGTAACGATTTCTTTGTCAACCTGCTGGATATGCGCACCGAATGGAAAGCGACCGATGACTCTTCTGAGTTGTTTGAAGGCCGCGATCGTCAGTCGGGTGAGGTGAAACATCTGGCGACTCGTGCAGACCTGGTCTTTGGTTCCAATGCGGTTCTGCGTGCGCTGGCGGAAGTGTATGCCAGTGGCGATGCTAAAGAGAAGTTTGTGAAAGACTTTGTTGCAGCCTGGGTGAAAGTGATGAATCTGGATCGCTTTGACCTGAAATAATCTGCTATCTGACATGAAAATCCCCGCGTAAGTGCGGGGATTTTTTATGGGTATTATTCCCAGGCTTCTAACAGGCGCTGACCGTACTGGTCAGCAACTAACAGCGCGGCAATGGCTTGAACAACTGTCACACCGCCAGGCATATTGTGGATAGTTTCGCCTTCTGCACAGGCAGCTCTCGCAACAATGCGCATTTTTTCTGCAACTTCAGTTTTGATATCCAGCTGTGCCAGCGTGAGCGGTAAACCCACCGAGTGACACAGTGCGGCAACGGTTTCGAACTCTTCTTGCGAGGCGTTTTCCAGCACTAACTGGGTCAGCGTACCGAAAGCCACTTTTTCGCCATGATAGAAATGATGCGCATCTGGAATTGCGGTCAAACCGTTATGAATTGCATGAGCCGCCGCGAGGCCGCCGCTTTCAAAACCGACGCCGCTCAAATAGGTGTTGGCTTCGATGACGCGTTCCAGTGCTGGCGTAACAACATGCTGCTCTGCTGCAAGCATCGCTTTTTCACCCTCTTCGAGCAGTGTGTTGTAGCACAATTCTGCCAGAGCAAGCGCGGCATGAGTGCAACGGCCACCCGCCATGGTCGTCGCTCCGCTTCGGGAACAGGCGCGGGCTTCAAACCAGGTCGCCAGAGCATCACCAATCCCTGCAGCCAGTAAACGAGCTGGCGCACCGGCGACGATTTTAGTGTCGACAATAACCATTTCGGGGTTGTTGGGGAGCAGCAGATAACGGTCGAATTCGCCGGTATCGGTATAAATAACGGAAAGGGCGCTACATGGAGCGTCTGTGGAGGCAATGGTCGGAGCTATCGCGACCGGAACATCTATAAAGTGCGCCAGTGCTTTTGCGGTATCGAGCGTTTTTCCGCCACCGATACCCAGTATTGCACTGCACTGCATTTTTTCTGCCACGGCGCGTAAACGATTTATTTCATTTTGCGAACATTCACCGCCAAATGGCGCGACTTCTAGCGCTAATCCGGCATCCTTCATGCTTTTGCTTAATGCTTCCTGCGCAAAACCTAATACAAATTTATCACCCACGACCAGCCAACGTTCGGCCAGTGGGCTCAGATATTCTCCTAGTCTTGTAATGACATCGGCACCCTGGATGTATTTACTCGGTGATTGAATGATGCGATCCATACTTTATTTCCCTTATAAGTGGATAGGGTCAAGTCCGTGAGTCGAGTCTTGCCCGAACTTCACTACTACTGACTCTACCGTAGGGGTGTTGAGTATTTGTTGAGCTACATCTAACGGCAGGGTGATCGTTTCGCAGACTGGCAGTTAATATCGTGGGTGGCACCGCATAGGGGTAAAAACAAAAACCCCGCTTGCGCGGGGTTTGAAAACTGCCTGATTTCGGGCTTAACCCGTGTTACGCATACCTGCCGCAACACCGGCAATGGTCACCATCAGCGCCTGTTCTACCTGCGCATTTGGTTCCTCACCTTTCTCTTCCAGTTGACGAGAACGGTGCAGCAATTCAGCCTGCAATACGTTCAACGGATCGGTGTAGATGTTACGTAACTGGATAGATTCGGCGATCCACGGCAAGTCGGCCATCAGATGGGAATCGTTGGCGATATCCAGCACCACTTTGATATCCGCTTCCAGTTGGTCGCGTAGCTGTTTACCTAGCTTCCACAGTTCCGGTTTCACCAGACGTTGGTCGTAGTATTCCGCCAACCACAAGTCAGCTTTGGCAAATACCATTTCCAGCATCCCAAGGCGTGTCGAGAAGAATGGCCAGTCGCGGCACATCGTTTCCAGCACATCTTGTTTGCCATCTTCGACAACTTTTTGTAACGCGGCACCCGCGCCCAACCAGGCTGGAAGCATCAGACGGTTCTGCGTCCAGGCGAAAATCCATGGAATGGCTCGCAGAGACTCAACGCCACCGTTAGGTTTACGTTTCGCAGGGCGTGAACCCAGCGGCAGTTTACCCAGTTCCAGCTCTGGTGTTGCTGAACGGAAATACGGCACGAAGTCTTCGTTTTCGCGGATATACCCACGATACATATCACAGGAGGTCGCAGACAGATCCTCCATGATATGTTTCCACTCTTTCTTCGGCTCTGGCGGCGGCAGCAGGTTAGCTTCAAGAATCGCACTGGTGTAGAGCGACAGGCTGCTGATAGTGATTTCCGGCAGACCGTATTTGAAGCGAATCATCTCGCCTTGTTCAGTCACGCGCAGGCCGCCTTTCAGGCTGCCCGGAGGTTGAGAAAGCAGAGCTGCATGCGCTGGCGCACCGCCACGACCAATAGAACCGCCGCGTCCGTGGAACAGCGTCAGGGTAATTCCGGCTTTCTCGCAGGTTTTGATCAGCGCATCTTGTGCCTGATACTGCGCCCAGGATGCCGCCATCACGCCTGCGTCTTTTGCCGAGTCAGAATAGCCAATCATGACCATCTGTTTGCCCTGAATAAAGCCGCGATACCAGTCGATATTCAGCAACTGAGTCATTACGTCGTCGGCGTTGTTCAGGTCGTCGAGGGTTTCGAACAGTGGAGCCACAGGCAGCGCGAAAGTGCAGCCCGCTTCTTTGAGTAACAGGTGAACCGCCAGCACGTCCGACGGCGTTTTTGCCATCGAAATCACGTAAGCCGCGATTGAACCACGTGGAGCTTCGGCAATGACTTTGCAGGTATCCAGCACTTCGCGAGTTTCTTCGCTCGGTTCCCACTGGCGCGGCAAAAGTGGACGCTTAGAGTTCAATTCACGGATCAAGAAGGCTTGTTTGTCCGCCTCGGACCAGCTTTCGTAATCACCAATGCCCAGGTAGCGAGTCATCTCGCCCAGCGCTTCGGTATGGCGAGTACTTTCCTGGCGGACATCAATGCGCACCAACGGAACGCCGAAGCATTTCACGCGGCGCAAGGTGTCGAGTAACTGACCGTTAGCGATAATGCCCATACCGCAAGCTTGTAGCGACTGGTAACACGCGTAGAGCGGATCCCAAAGCTGTTCGTTTTGCGTCAGTAAACCTTCTGGTTTTGGCAGATGCTGGCCTTTCAGGCGTGCTTCCAGCCAGGCTTGAGTCACCATTAATTGCTGACGAATGCCTTTCATGATGCAACGGTACGGCTCTTGTGCGGCGTCCGGGCCTGCAAGTTCGCTCAGTTCAGGCGTGCATTCCACCATCGAAAGCTCAGAAATCAGCACCTGAATATCGCGCAGGAACAGGTCGGTGGCTTTCCAGCGGCTGAGCAACAGCACGTGGCGGGTAATATCGGCGGTCACGTTCGGGTTGCCGTCGCGGTCGCCGCCCATCCAGGAGGTGAATCGTACCGGGACGAAATCGACCGGCAGTTTGTAATTCAGATTGTCTTCGAGTTGCTCGTTCAGTTCGCGCAGGTAGTTAGGAACCCCTTCCCACAGGCTGTTTTCAACTACCGCAAAACCCCATTTCGCTTCATCTACAGGGGACGGGCGGTATTTACGGATTTCATCGGTGTGCCAGGCCTGTGCCACCAGTTGGCGCAGACGGCGCATAATCTGGTTACGTTCGTAATCGGCAATGTCGCTATGGTCGAGTTGTTTCAGGCAGCTGTTTACTTCAACCAGCTTGTGAATCAGGGTGCGGCGGGTGATTTCGGTTGGGTGTGCGGTCAGAACTAATTCTAATGACAGCGATTCAACAGCATCACGAACGGCATCTTCGCTAATATCCGGCTGATTTTTTAATTTTTGGAGTGTCTTAGCGATAACTTCGGGATTGCTGGCGGCTTCGCCATTAGCGGAAATACTGTGATATTGCTCGGCGGTGTTGGCCAGGTTCAGGAACTGGCTGAATGCACGGGCTACAGGGAGTAGTTCGTCATTAGACAGGTTCTGTAACGTGGTGAGCAACTCTTGACGGTTCGCTTCATTGCCCGCTCGTGACGATTTCGACAACTTACGGATTGTTTCTACCCGGTCAAGGATGTTTTCACCTAATGCATCTTTGATGGTATCCCCGAGCAACTTGCCGAGCATACTGACATTACTTCGCAAAGCGGAATATTGTTCGTTCATTGTAGTCCCACACACCCCATCTTTTTATGTAACTTAATTTCACCCGTGAAGGTTCAACACCGTCTTTATAAAGCCACGTAAGTTATCATTCGTCAATTGCTACGAAATCGTTTCAGCAAACGAATAAATGGCGCTAATTCATGAAATTTAATTACTAACTTCGTGGATAAGCGTTTCTTATGAGGATCCGCTAAAAAGCAGCTGAAAAAGGGGGCAAAACCCCCTGAATCGCTATTTTTCAATGCCAGCAAAAATGATGCACAACCTGTGTAATGAGTTTGCGAGTTGGCTCGATAAACCGTGTTTCGAGGTATTCGTCCGGCTGGTGTGCCTGGTTTATAGAACCTGGCCCCAGAACCAGCGTCGGGCAAATGGTCTGAATAAATGGCGCTTCGGTGCAGTAGTTCACCACTTCTGTTTGCGCGCCCAATAATTTTTCGACCACTTGTACTAGTTGGTGGTCTTTGGCGCACTCATAGCCCGGAATCGGCGGGTGAAGTTCAGAAACCGTCAGGCGGCCTGGCCATTTCTGGCTTACCGGTTCCAGCGCTTCGTTAAGCAAACCGTTAAGATCATTTAACGTAAGGCCCGGAAGCGGGCGAATATCCATATGCAGTTCACAACAGGCACAAATACGGTTGGCGGCATCGCCACCGCTGATATGGCCGAGGTTTAGCGTTGGATACGGCACGGTGAAGGCATCGTGGTGATAACGCTCTTTCAGCGTGTTTTTCAGCGACATGATGTGGCCGATTGCGTCGTGCATCAGTTCGATAGCGTTCACGCCCCGAGCGGGATCGCTGGAGTGACCGGACTGGCCTAGAATGCGAATCGCGTTAGAGATATGGCCTTTGTGGGCGCGCACTGGCTGCAACGAAGTCGGCTCACCAATAATGGCGCAGTCCGGGCGTATGCTGGTGTTTTCAGAGAAATAGCGTGCGCCCGCCATAGTCGTTTCTTCATCGGCGGTCGCCAGAATATAGAGCGGCTTTTTAAGCGTCGTCACATCCACATCGCGCAGCGCATCGAGAATAAAGGCGAAGAAACCTTTCATATCGGCAGTGCCGAGGCCGTACAGTTTATTTTCATGTTCGGTCAGCGTGAACGGATCGCGTGTCCAGCGGCCATCGTCGAACGGAACGGTATCCGTGTGACCCGCCAGCAACAACCCACCGGCACCGGTACCGGTGCTCGCCAGCATATTGAATTTATTACGTGTACCTGGTACGGGTTGTATTTCGACATTAAAGCCAAGATCGCGGAACCAGCCCGCCAGCAAATTGATTAAAGACTGATTGCTCTGATCCAACGCACTGTCGGTAGCGCTGATGGAAGGGGTGGCGATCAATGCGCGGTAAATCTCGATAAAAGGAGGTAATTTCATCTTCACTGTTGACAGGCCTTAGCTCAGGTTGGTATACATAATCATGCAGTAATATTGAATAAAAATACATTATTACCTGCCGCGATGGAACCCCTGGTTCCGGTGGATTGAACCACGTCGTTGTACGTTGGGTGATGGCTTTCAGCTGACACCTTTAGCAGACACAACCTAAGAAGGTGTACAGCCGAGATGTTGAATACGCTGATTGTTGGTGCCAGCGGTTATGCAGGCGCAGAGCTTGTGACCTATTTGAATCGCCATCCTCATATGAACATAACCGCTTTGACGGTTTCAGCGCAAAGTAATGACGCAGGAAAATTGATATCTGATTTGCATCCGCAATTAAAAGGTATCGTGGACATGCCGTTACTGCCAATGTCGGATATCAGCGAATTTACCGATGGTGTGGATGTTGTTTTTCTTGCCACAGCCCATGAAGTCAGCCATGACCTGGCACCGCAGTTTCTTGCGAAAGGCTGCGTTGTCATTGACTTGTCCGGTGCATTCCGCGTCAACGATGCTAAGTTTTATCAACTCTATTACGGCTTTACGCATCAGCACCCTGAATTGCTTGAGCAGGCGGTTTATGGCCTCGCGGAATGGCAGAGCGACAGAATAAAAGAAACCAGTTTAATTTCTGTGCCAGGCTGCTATCCAACGGCCTCCCAACTGGCGTTAAAACCTCTGATTGAAGCGGGTTTGCTGGATTTAAACCAGTGGCCGGTGATTAACGCAACCAGCGGTGTGAGCGGTGCAGGGCGCAAAGCGGCGATCTCTAACAGTTTCTGCGAAGTGAGCCTGCAACCGTATGGCATTTTTAATCATCGCCATCATCCAGAAATTGTCACGCATCTCGGGACTCCAGTGATTTTCACTCCACACTTGGGCAATTTCCCGCGCGGGATTCTGGCGACCATTACTTGCCGCCTGAAAGCCGGGGTGACCCAGCAGCAAGTCGTCGAGGTGTTTAATCAGGCTTATCAAGATAAACCGTTAGTGCGCCTGTATGACAAAGGCGTGCCAGCACTGAAAAACGTGGTTGGCCTGCCGTTCTGCGATATTGGTTTCGCAGTGCAGGGCGAGCATCTGATTGTCGTCGCGACCGAAGATAACCTTCTGAAAGGCGCGTCGGCCCAGGCTGTGCAGTGCCTGAATATTCGTTTTGGCTTTGCCGAAACGCAGTCTCTTATTTAATCGGCTGGGTGAATGATGAATCCATTAATTATCAAATTAGGCGGCGTACTGCTGGATAGCGAAGAAGCGCTGGAGCGCTTGTTTACCGCGCTGGTGAACTATCGTCAGTCCCATCAACGTCCGCTGGTGATTGTTCACGGTGGTGGCTGTGTGGTTGATGAGCTGATGAAAAAGCTCTCCTTACCGGTGACCAAGAAAAACGGCCTACGTGTTACGCCTGCTGACCAGATTGACATTATTACCGGTGCGCTGGCGGGTACGGCGAACAAAACGTTGTTGGCGTGGGCCAAAAAACATGACATCAATGGTGTCGGTCTTTGCCTCGGCGATGGCGACAGCGTCACGGTGACCAAACTCGATGAAGCATTGGGCCATGTCGGCCTTGCAAAGCCAGGTTCAGCTAAGCTGATTACCACGCTGCTGGATTCCGGTTTCCTGCCGATTGTTAGCTCTATTGGCGTTACCGCTGAAGGCGAGCTGATGAACGTCAATGCCGATCAGGCCGCTACGGCACTGGCTGCCACGCTCGGCGCGGATCTCATTCTGCTGTCAGACGTCAGCGGTATTCTGGATGGCAAAGGGCAACGTATTGCGGAAATGACGGCGGCAAAAGCCGAGCAGTTGATCGCTCAAGGCATTATTACCGACGGCATGATTGTTAAGGTTAACGCGGCGCTGGATGCAGCACGTACGCTGGGTCGCCCGGTGGATATTGCGTCATGGCGTCACGCGGAGCAGTTACCTTCTTTATTTAACGGCGTGGCCATTGGCACCCGTATTCTGGCTTAGTTTTGAAAGGATAAGACAATGCAAAATCACGGCATCAAAAAAATCGTTCTCGCTTATTCTGGCGGCCTTGATACTTCAGCCATCATTCCATGGCTGAAAGAAAACTACGGCGGCTGTGAAGTGGTCGCTTGTGTGGTGGATATCGGCCAGGATCGTGAAGACCTGAAAGGTGTTGAGCAAAAAGCACTGCGCTCTGGCGCAACTGAGTGTTATATCGTTGATGCGCGTGAAGAATTCATCAGCGATTACGTCTATCCAGTATTGCAGACTGGCGCACTGTACGAAGGCAGCTACCTGCTGGGTACGTCTATGGCGCGTCCGCTGATTGCGAAAGCACTGGTTGATGTCGCCACTAAAGTGGGCGCCGATGCGCTGTGCCACGGTGCGACCGGCAAAGGTAACGACCAGGTCCGTTTCGAATCCACCTGGGCTGCACTGGCTCCACATCTGAAAGTGGTTGCACCATGGCGTGAGTGGGATTTGCGTTCCCGTGAAGCGTTGCTGGATTACCTGAAAGAGCGTGATATTCCGACCACCGCGTCACTTGAGAAAATCTACAGCCGTGATGAAAACGCATGGCACATCTCCACTGAAGGCGGCGTGCTGGAAAGCCCATGGAATGCACCAAACAAAGATTGCTGGGTGTGGACTGTTGACCCTAAAGAAGCGCCAGACCAGGCAGAGCAAGTGACGGTTACTGTTAAGCAAGGCAAAGTGGTTGCGGTTAACGGCGAAACCATGACGCCTTATCAGTGCCTGGAAACGCTGAATAAGATTGGCTCTAAACACGGCATTGGCCGTATCGATATCGTAGAAAACCGTCTGGTGGGGATTAAATCCCGTGGCTGCTACGAAACCCCAGGAGGCACCATTATGATGGCGGCACTGCGTGGTGTTGAGCAGTTGGTTCTGGATCGCGATAGCTTCAAATGGCGTGAGCAACTGGGCCTGGAAATGTCTTACGTGGTTTACGATGGCCGTTGGTTCGCGCCGTTGCGTAAATCTTTGCAGGCATCTGCTGAATCGTTGGCAGCAGAAGTGAACGGCGAAGTGGTGCTGGAGCTGTATAAAGGCCAGGTCACCGCGACGCAGAAAAAATCTCCTGACAGCCTGTACAGCGAAGAGTTCGCGACCTTTGGTGAAGACGAAGTGTATGACCATAGCCACGCGGGCGGCTTTATCCGTCTGTTCTCGCTGTCGTCACGTATTCGTGCACTGAACGAACTGAAGAAGTAATCAATAGCCTCCCTCTCCTGGGGGAGAGGGCCGGGGTGAGGGCGTCTGTAGTCAAAATTTCCCCTCACCCTAACCCTCTCCCTTAGGAGAGGGGATCAGAATGGTTTAACTCTTCTCATTCAGAGAAGGGAACAAAAGAATTTAATGGAGCATCAATATGGCACTTTGGGGTGGACGTTTTACTCAGGCAGCAGATCAGCGGTTCAAATCGTTCAATGACTCATTACGTTTTGACTACCGACTGGCTGAGCAAGACATTGTCGGTTCTGTCGCCTGGTCCAAAGCGTTGGTTACCGTTGGTGTTCTGACCGTTGCTGAACAACAGGAGCTTGAGCAAGCGCTTAATTTCCTGCTTGAAGAAGTTCAGGCGAATCCGCAAGCCATTCTTGAGAGCGATGCGGAAGATATTCATAGCTGGGTGGAAGGGAAGCTCATCGATAAAGTCGGTGCGCTTGGTAAAAAACTCCACACGGGCCGTAGCCGTAATGACCAGGTCGCCACCGATCTTAAACTGTGGTGCAAAATGCAAATCAGCGAATTGCTGGGGGCGACTCGCCAATTGCAACAGGCGCTGATTGAAACCGCTGAAAACAACCAAGATGCCGTGATGCCGGGTTACACGCACTTGCAACGTGCGCAGCCAGTGACGTTTGCGCACTGGTGCCTGGCTTATGTTGAAATGCTGGCGCGTGACGAAAGCCGTTTACAGAGCACGCTCGAACGCCTGGACGTTAGCCCTTTGGGTAGCGGCGCACTGGCAGGCACGGCTTATGAAATCGACCGTGATCAACTGGCGGGCTGGTTAGGTTTTGCCTCGGCCACCCGTAACAGCCTCGATAGCGTGTCCGATCGTGACCACGTCCTGGAACTGCTTTCTGACGCGTCTATCGGCATGGTTCACTTATCGCGTTTTGCTGAAGACCTGATTTTCTTCAACACGGGTGAAGCGGGCTTTGTTGAGTTATCTGACCGCGTGACATCAGGTTCTTCCCTGATGCCGCAGAAGAAAAACCCAGATGCGCTGGAGCTTATTCGTGGCAAATGTGGCCGTGTGCAGGGTGCGCTGACTGGCATGATGATGACCCTGAAAGGTCTGCCGCTGGCGTACAACAAAGACATGCAGGAAGACAAAGAGGGCTTGTTTGACGCGCTTGATACCTGGCTCGATTGCCTGCATATGTCCGTGTTGGTGCTGGATGGCATTCAGGTGAAGCGCCCGCGTTGTAAAGAAGCTGCCGAGCAGGGTTATGCCAACGCAACTGAACTGGCTGATTACCTGGTCGCGAAGGGGGTTCCTTTCCGTGAAGCGCACCACATTGTGGGTGAGGCCGTAGTGGAAGCGATTCGTCAGGGCAAGGCGCTGGAAGCTTTGTCGCTCGCCGATTTGCAAAAATTCAGTGCGACGATTGGTGACGATGTTTACCCGATTCTGTCTTTGCAATCTTGCCTGGATAAACGTTCAGCCAAAGGCGGCGTGTCTCCGAAACAGGTAGCACAGGCGATTGTCGACGCGAAACAGCGTCTGGTTTAACGTTATCTGCAAGATAAGAAGAGCCTGGCCTTGTGCCGGGCTTGTTTGTTTATAAGGGATAAAAAAAGAGCGGACATAATGTCCGCTAAATGATTCACGTTGGCTTCAGTAGGTCATTCGGAGAACTGAGTTCTCACAACACATTCCAGAGTCGTAGATGGTTTGTGCTGTTGATGGCTATTATTGAACATCAATGGTTGATAGGGATAATCGTTCGTTGCTATGATTTCTATCGCCATGGTCTATCATGGCGCCGGAGGATAGAGAATGAATATTCGTGATCTTGAATACCTGGTGGCGTTATCTGAACATCGTCACTTTCGCCGGGCAGCGGATGCCTGCCACGTCAGTCAGCCAACGCTGAGCGGCCAGATTCGTAAACTTGAAGATGAGCTCGGCGTAATGTTGCTTGAGCGCACTAGCCGAAAAGTATTGTTCACTCAGGCAGGTTTACTGCTGGTGGATCAGGCGCGTACTGTGTTGCGCGAAGTTAAAGTCCTGAAAGAGATGGCGAGCCAACAAGGCGAAGCGATGTCCGGGCCGCTACACATTGGTTTGATCCCAACCGTTGGGCCTTATCTGCTGCCGCAGATTATCCCGATGCTGCATAAAACTTTCCCCAAACTAGAAATGTATCTTCACGAAGCGCAAACCCATCAACTGCTTGCGCAGCTTGATAGCGGCAAGCTTGATTGTGCGATTCTGGCTTTGGTGAAAGAGAGCGAAGCGTTTATTGAAGTACCGTTATTCGACGAGCCGATGATGCTGGCGATTTATCAGGATCACCCATGGGCCGAGCGCGATCGCGTCCCGTTGTCTGATTTAGCGGGTGAAAAGCTGCTGATGCTGGAAGACGGGCATTGCCTGCGCGATCAGGCGCTGGGTTTCTGTTTTGAAGCGGGTGCAGACGAAGATACGCATTTCCGTGCAACTAGCCTTGAAACGCTGCGTAACATGGTTGCGGCAGGCAGTGGAATTACATTATTACCTGCGCTGGCCGTGCCGAATGAGCGTTGCCGTGATGGTGTCGTCTATCTGCCATGTTATAAACCAGAACCGCGCCGGACTATCGGCCTGGTTTATCGTCCGGGTTCTCCGCTGCGTGGTCGCTATGAGCAACTCGCAGAGGCCATCCGTACACACATGGATGGCCATTTTGAGCCAGCGTTAAAACAAGCGGTTCAAGCCGTTTAGTGCCGCAACCCGATAGGCTTCCGCCATGGTCGGGTAGTTGAAGGTGGTGTTAACAAAGTACTCAATCGTGTTGCCGCCACCTTTCTGCTCCATAATCGCCTGGCCGATGTGAATAATTTCAGCCGCGCGCTCACCGAAGCAGTGAATACCTAAAATCTCTTTTGTCTCGCGATGGAAGAGAATTTTTAGCGTACCCACGTTCATGCCAACAATTTGTGCACGAGCCAGGTGCTTGAACTGAGCCCGTCCTACTTCGTACGGCACTTTCATCGAGGTCAATTGCTGTTCGGTTTTGCCGACGGAGCTGATTTCCGGAATGGTATAAATACCGGTCGGAATATCTTCAATCAGATGAGCAGTCGCTTCGCCTTTGACCATCGCTTGCGCGGCAATTCGCCCCTGATCGTAGGCCGCAGATGCCAGGCTTGGATAACCAATCACATCGCCCACGGCATAAATATGCGGCTGTGCAGTCTGGTACATGCTGTTGACCTTCAACAGACCACGGCCATCCGCTTCCAGCCCGACATTTTCCAGTGACAATGAATCGGTATTACCGGTGCGTCCGTTGGCATAAAGCAGGCAGTCAGCTTTCACTTTTTTGCCTGATTTCAACGAGACAATTACACCATCTTCCACACCTTCGATTTTCTCGAACTCTTCGTTGTGGCGAATAACGACACCGCTATTCCAGAAGTGATAAGAGAGCGAATCGGACATCTCTTGATCGAGAAACGCCAGCAGGCGATCGCGGGTGTTAATCAAATCAACCTTAACGTTCATGCCACGGAAAATCGACGCATACTCGCAACCAATTACCCCAGCACCATAAATAATGACGTGGCGTGGTTCGTGGTGCAGGTTAAGAATGGAATCGCTGTCGTACACGCGTGGGTGGCTGAAATCGACTTCTGGTGGACGATAAGGGCGTGAACCACAGGCGATAATAAATTTATCGGCGGTGATCATTTCTACCGAGCCATCGTGGCATTCCAGCGAGATGGTGTGTTCATCTACAAAACGTGCATCGCCCTGCAGCATCTCGCAGCGGTTGCGTTCATAGAAGCTTTGGCGCATGCGAGTTTGTTGGTTAATAACGCTGTCAGCGTGATTAAGAATGTCGGCGAAGGAAGAACGGAGAAGATGGGTGTGGTCGCTGTATAAAGGGTTTTGATTAAATTCGATAATGCGGCTGACGGCGTGGCGGAGGGCTTTCGAGGGGATGGTTCCCCAGTGGGTACAACCGCCACCCACATTATGGTAGCGCTCGACGACAGCTACCCTTGCTCCAAGTTTCACCAGCCCCATTGCAGCGCCTTCGCCGCCAGGACCGGAACCAATTACTATTGCGTCATAATCGTAGGTGTGTGACATGGTAAGGCTTACCTGTTCTTATACATAAAAGCAACACGATGGTAACATCAACGCCGGGATAACCCAATTGTCGTTGTGCTTTTTACTGCGTAACGCGAGGAGGGTCGCGTAAACAATCATTCACAATCCTGTATAAAAGCAGTTAAGTTATTCTCTGGTATAGTGCGGGCTCGATTTAAGGGATTCAGGCAACATGATGGGTGTAAGAGCGCAACAAAAAGAAAAAACCAGGCGTTCTCTGGTAGAAGCCGCGTTTAGCCAGTTAAGTGCTGAACGAAGTTTTGCCAGCCTGAGTTTGCGCGAGGTCGCTCGTGAGGCTGGTATTGCGCCAACATCGTTTTATCGCCATTTCCGTGACGTTGATGAGCTTGGGCTGACAATGGTCGACGAGAGTGGACTGATGCTGCGCCAGTTAATGCGCCAGGCCCGCCAAAGAATTGCCAAAGGAGGAAGCGTAATTCGTACCTCCGTCTCAACATTTATGGAATTTATCGGTAATAATCCCAACGCGTTCCGTTTGCTTTTACGTGAGCGTTCTGGAACGTCAGCCGCATTTCGTGCCGCCGTCGCGCGTGAAATTCAGCACTTTATTGCGGAACTTGCTGATTATCTGGAACTCGAAAATCGTATGTCGCGCAGCTTTACTGAAGCGCAGGCAGAAGCGATGGTGACGATTGTTTTTAGTGCTGGTGCCGAAGCGTTAGACGTCGATGCCGATCAGCGTCGTCAGCTTGAAGAGCGTCTGGTACTTCAGTTGCGCATGATTTCCAAAGGTGCGTATTACTGGTATCGCCGGGAGCAAGAAAAAATGGCATTGGCTCAAATATCTGAAGAGTGAATGAAGGAAGGGCAATGAAACAGTTACAAGATAGAGGTACGCTCGGGTTAGCGTTTATTGCAGGCCTTGCGATCAACGGAACGTTTGCCGCAGTGTTCAGCTCGGTTGTGCCGTTTTCCATTTTTCCAATTATCGCGCTGGTGCTGACGGTGTACTGTTTGCATCAACGCTACCAAAACCGCACGATGCCGGTGGGTTTGCCAAGTATCGCAGCGGCTTGTTTCGTGTTGGGCGTGTTGCTGTATAGCGCAGTTGTACGCGCTGAATATCCAGCTATTGGCTCCAACTTCTTGCCAGCGGTACTTTCGGTCGCATTGTTGTTCTGGATTGGTATTAAAATCCGCGCTCGTAAATCCCAGGTGACGGAATAGCAGCCTGCTCTAAAACAAAAACGGACGCCGAGGCGTCCGTTTTGCTATTTGCGTGTTAGCCACACACCGCATTCCATATGGTGCGTGTACGGGAATTGGTCAAATAGCGCCAGCCGTGACACGTTATGGGTTTCGCTTAATGTTTCCAGGTTCTCGCAAAGGGTTTGCGGGTTGCAGGAGATATAAAGGATGCGCGGATACGCCTGCACCATTTTCACGGTGTCAGCATCCAGACCACTGCGTGGTGGATCGACGAAAATGGTTTCGCACTGGTAGCTTTTCAGGTCGATACCTTTCAGGCGGTTAAACTCGCGCACGCCATTCATCGCCTGGGTAAAATCTTCCGCGGCCATACGAATGATTTGCACGTTTTCAATTTCATTCGCTTCAATATTGTATTGCGCGGCAGCAACAGACGGCTTGGCGATTTCAGTTGCCAGCACGCGATTAAAGTTGCGAGCCAGTGCCAGCGAGAAGTTACCGTTACCGCAATACAGTTCCAGCAGGTCGCCTTTTGAACCGTGCGTGGCATCCAGCGCCCATTCCAGCATATGAACATTCATCGCCGCGTTGGGTTGCGTGAAACTGTTTTCCACCTGGCGATAAATCATCTCTTTACCGGCAACAGTCAAACGCTCATCGATGAAATCCTGATCCAGCTCGATTTTGGTTTTGGTCGCACGGCCAATTAAATGAACATTGAAACCCTGAGCCCGCAGATTGTCGCGCAGTGCTTCAGCGTGTTGCTGCCACTCTTCACCCAATTTCCGGTGGTAAAGCATCGAGACAACCGCCTGGTTGCTCATCGTCGTCAGATAATCAATCTGGAAGAGTTTGTGGCGCAGGGCGGGAATATCACGCACGCCGTCGAGCATCGCAGGCATCAACGCGTTGATAAGTGAGCTGGCTGCCGGGAAGGTGTTAACCCGGATGCGCTGCTTTGTCTCCTGGTCAAACATGATGTGGTACAGGTCGTCTTCATCATGCCAGATACGAAATTCAGCACGCATCCGATAGTGGCTGGTTGGCGAACGGAACACCTCCGGCGCTGGTGCTGCAAAAGGGGCCATCATGCTTTGCAAGCGGGCGACTTTTTCGGCCAGTTGCGCGTCGTACTGTTCAATTGGGAGATGTTCGGGAGTCATGATCTGCTACCTGTTAATAAAGTCAAACTACGCGGCGATTGTAGGGAATAGGTTGATGATGTCCAGTGCTGTTGCATTTTGATGTGTCTGGACAATCTTATTAACAAAATCGTAGCATAGCACTTCCGGCCTTTTTACATGAGTTAAAAGGGAACCCAGTGCAACTCTGGGGCTGACGCGCAGCGGTAAGGAACGGTGGGATGAGCGCCAAGTGCAGACACTGCTAAACAAAGCGGGAAGTCATCATCCAGTAGTCACACACCTCCAAGCCCGAAGACCTGCCGGTATACGTCGCAATCTGCATAACTATCGCGTGCTATCGGTTATGTCTGCGGCATCCTTATTGGAAAGCGGATGCTTATTAAAATGATGGTAAAAAAACTTTCGCTGCTTACGGCTCTGTCCGTAACGGCTTTTTCAGGCTGGGCGCAAGACAGCAATTCTGACGATACTCTGGTGGTAACGGCCAACCGTTTTCAGCAACCCGTCAATACCGTTCTGGCGCCAACTGATATTGTGACCCGGGAAGAGATCGACCAATGGCAGGCAAAATCGATGAACGATGTCATGCGTCGTTTACCTGGCGTCGATATTGCTCAGTATGGTGGTCTTGGGCAGAGTTCTTCAATGTCTGTCCGTGGCACCAGCGCCAGCCATGTATTGGTGCTGGTGGATGGTATTCCGCTTGCCCGCCCTGGCATTTCCAACTCCTCGGATGTTAGCCAAATCCCGATTTCTTTAGTGCAGCGCGTGGAATACATTCGTGGCCCACGTTCCGCGGTTTACGGTTCTGGCGCGATTGGCGGCGTGGTTAACATCATCACGCAGAGCGATGAAGAAAAGTCGCAAATCAATGCGGGTGTGGGTTCGGATAGCTATCAGCAATATGACGGTACCTGGCGCCAGCGTTTTGGCGATACGGTAGCGACAGTGTCTGGCTCATACGAAACCACTAAGGGTTTTAACGTTCAGCCGCATTCTACTTATAGCGGTGATAACGATAGAGATGGTTACCGTAGCAAAAGCTATTGGGCTGGCCTGGAGCATAAGTTTAGCGAGGAGTTTGACGGCTTCTTCCGTACTTATGGCTATTCCAACAACAGCGATTACGATTTAGGTGCGCCTCCTTATACTCCGGCGTATAGCGCAGACGAGCATCAACTCTATAACCAGAACTACGATGCGGGCCTGCGTTTCCATTCCGGGATCTACTCTTCGCAGCTGTTGGCGAGCTATCAAAAAGTGAAGGACTATAACTATAGCAGCGTGTATGGCCGCTATAACGACGGTACGACGCTCGACTATATGACCCAACGCAACGTCCAGTGGGGTAACAACTTTGTTGTCGGGAATGGCTCGATCAGCGCAGGTATTGACTGGCAGCAACAGCGTCTGACTTCTTCTGACACAGTCATGTCTGACAGTTATAACCGTGATAACACGGGCGTCTACTTGAGTGGTCAGCAGCAGTTTGGCGATGTGACCCTGGAAGCTTCAGGTCGTGAAGACCACGACGAGCAATTCGGTTGGCACGGTACATGGCAAACCGCGGCTGGATGGGAATTCGTTGAAGGGTATCGTGCGACAGTTTCTTATGGCACGGGTTTCCTTGCACCTTCCCTCGGGCAACAATATGGCTCCACGCGCTTTGGCATCGACTCCAATCCAAATCTGAAACCAGAAGAATCCAAGCAATGGGAAGCTGGGCTTGAAGGATTAACCGGTCCTGTGGACTGGCGTTTGTCTGCTTATCACTACACGATTGAAAATCTGATTACCTACTACTCCGATCCGGTCACTTATGACGGGTCTTATGACAACATCAAATCTGCGACTATCAAAGGACTGGAATGGGTCGGTAGCGTGGATACTGGCATCTTTACTCATAAGCTAACGTTGCAGTATATGGATCCGCGTGATGACCAGAGTGATGAAGTGCTGGCTCGCCGCGCTAAGCGCCAGGCTAAGTACCAGCTCGACTGGGTGATGTTTAACGTGAATATGGATGTAGCGTGGCAGTATTACGGCAAACGCTACGACAACAACACCTCTGCTTATAACCCGACTCAGCAAATTTTGCCGAGTTATAGCACAGTTGATGTAGCGGCTTCATATCCGGTCACCTCTCATCTCACTGTTCGTGGTAGAATCGCCAACCTGTTCGATAAAGATTACGAGACGGTTTATGGCTATCAAACCCCAGGACGGGAATACTATCTCTCTGGCAGCTATACCTTCTAATACACGTCCCACCGTACTGGTTTTTGACTCCGGTGTCGGTGGGCTTTCTGTGTATGATGAAGTCCGGCAGCTTTTGCCTGACCTGCACTACATTTATGCTTTCGACAACGTAGCATTCCCCTACGGCGAGAAAAGCGAAGAGTTCATTGTTGAACGCGTAGTTGAAATTGTTACTGCGGTTCAGGAACGCTACCCACTCGCACTCGCCATCATCGCCTGTAATACGGCAAGTACCGTCTCACTTCCCGCTCTGCGTGAGAAATTCGCATTCCCTGTGGTGGGCGTCGTTCCTGCTATTAAGCCGGCAGCGCGTTTGACGACTAACGGCGTTGTAGGTTTGCTGGCGACTCGCGGCACTGTTCGCCGCCCTTATACTCACGAACTGGTCGCACGCTTTGCGTCGGAATGCAAAATCGAAATGCTCGGTTCGGCAGAGCTGGTGGAATTAGCGGAAGCCAAGCTGCATGGTCAGCCTGTAGATCTTGAGGAACTACGCAAGATTCTTCGTCCATGGCTGCGAATGAAGGAGCCGCCAGATACCGTGGTATTAGGTTGCACCCATTTCCCTCTATTAGAAGAAGAGTTGCTACAAGTCTTACCCGAAGGCACAAGGCTGATAGATTCCGGTGCTGCGATTGCTCGCCGTACTGTATGGCTTTTAGAGCATGAATCTCCGCATGCTGTATCTTCTGATGAGAATATTGCATTCTGTATGGGGCTGACTCCTGAGATTGCACAATTAACACCCGTTTTGCAGCGTTATGGCTTCCCAAGACTAGAAAAACTGGCTGTTCATAGCAATTTTGAATAAAAAATCGACGGTTGAAATAAAAATTGAAAATAGGGGTTGTCAGCCTCCAGAAAATCCCTATACTGCGCCTCCACTGACACGGCACAACGGCTTACAAACCGGCCCGTCAGCCAGATGAAAAGCGAAAATAAACGCTTGACT
>NZ_SNVY01000010.1:0-126371 GCF_004361975.1 Buttiauxella sp. JUb87 | reverse complement strand
AAGTGAAACGCCGTAGCGCCGATGGTAGTGTGGGGTCTCCCCATGCGAGAGTAGGGAACTGCCAGGCTCCAATTAAGCAAAAAGCCCTGTACTGAAGTACAGGGCTTTTTGCTGTCTGCGATTTACGAAAATTACACTCATCTCCTCCCTCTAATCCTCTGAAGATCATGCCTGTACGCAGTTTAATCCACTATTTCTAAAATCCGTGCTTAAGTGAAACATTTTCAACTATCTTATGAATACTCGACATTTGACATATGTCGGGTTATCTTCAGCTATCTGGATGTCTAAACGTTTAAACGTATGTTGTGAGGATATAAGGTTATGCCAATTCGGGTGCAGGATGAGTTACCAGCCGTCAATTTCCTGCGGGATGAGAATGTCTTTGTTATGACTACATCGCGCGCAAGCAACCAGGAGATCCGTCCGCTAAAGGTGCTCATACTTAATCTGATGCCGAAAAAGATTGAGACCGAAAACCAGTTTTTGCGTCTGCTTTCTAACTCTCCCCTGCAGGTTGACGTCCAGCTGTTACGCATCGACTCCCGTGAATCCCGTAATACACCGACTGAACATCTCAACAATTTCTACTGCAACTTCGAAGATATTCAGGATGAAAATTTTGATGGTCTGATTGTCACAGGAGCCCCACTTGGCCTGGTAGAATTTAACGATGTTGCGTATTGGCCACAGATCGAACAGGTGATTCATTGGGCAAAAGATCATGTTACCTCAACACTCTTTGTGTGTTGGGCTGTGCAGGCTGCACTGAATATTCTCTACGGCATCCCTAAACAAACGCGCAATGATAAGCTGTCTGGCGTTTATGCACACAACCTCACTTACCCACATGCCTTGTTAACTCGCGGTTTTGACGACACTTTTCTGGCACCACACTCACGCTACGCAGATTTCCCTGCATCATTGATTCGTGACTATACCGATCTTGAAGTTCTGGCTGAATCAGAAGAGGGGGATGCGTACTTATTTGGCAGCAAAGACAAGCGTATCGCATTTGTCACCGGCCATCCGGAATATGATTCACACACACTGTCAGGTGAGTATTTCCGCGATGTAGAAGCAGGCTTGAACCCTGAAGTGCCATATAACTATTTCCCTGGTAACGATCCGCAGAAGAAGCCACATGCAACATGGCGTAGCCACGGGAATTTGCTGTTCACCAACTGGCTAAACTACTACGTCTACCAGATCACTCCATTCGATCTGCGCAATATGAATCCAACGCTCGACTAAGCGTTTCAGCATCCCGTCACCTCTACGATCAAGGCACTTTAAGGTGCCTTTTTTGTTTTCTAAAAACACATTCCCCAAATGAATAAATTTTAATTTCATATATATCAATGTGATAAATGATTTTCATTTCAAAAATGGAAATTGTTTTTGATTTTAAAAAATCATGAAGTAGTCTTAACTCTGTTGAATGAAAACCAGACACTGGACGTACCAGATCTATTTGGCATGATCGATGGGATAAGACGAGGGGAGAAATCCAATGACACAACAGACAGTTAGCGCAGAGTTGGCCTTTAGCCAGCCGTTTGGTGAACCAGAGCGACAGATTCTGACGCCTGATGCAGTAGAGTTTCTCAGTGAGCTCGTCACCCGCTTTACACCGCAGCGTAATAAGCTACTGGCGGCACGCATCGTTCAGCAGGCTGAAATTGACGCAGGGAAACTTCCAGATTTTATTTCGGAAACCAGTTCCATTCGTGAATCAGAATGGACTATTCGCGGCATTCCGGCCGATTTACTCGACCGCCGCGTTGAGATCACCGGGCCTGTCGAACGCAAAATGGTGATTAACGCGCTGAATGCTAACGTCAAAGTTTTTATGGCTGACTTTGAAGACTCCCTCGCTCCCAGCTGGAGCAAAGTGATCGACGGCCAAATCAACCTGCGCGACGCCATTCGCGGGACGATCAGCTGGACTAACGAAGCCGGTAAAATCTACCAGTTGAAGCCTGATCCAGCCGTATTAGTCTGCCGTGTTCGTGGCCTGCACTTACCAGAAAAACATGTCACCTGGCGTGATGAGCCTATTCCAGGCAGCTTGTTCGACTTCGCACTCTACTTCTTCCATAACGTGGACGCCTTGCAGGCAAAAGGTAGCGGCCCGTATTTCTACCTGCCAAAAACGCAATCCTGGCAAGAAGCGGCCTGGTGGAGTGAAGTCTTCAGTTTTACTGAAGATCATTTCTCTCTGCCGCGTGGCACCATTAAAGCGACGTTGCTGATTGAAACGCTCCCTGCGGTATTCCAGATGGACGAGATCCTGCATGCGCTGCGTGATCACATCGTGGGGCTGAATTGTGGCCGCTGGGATTACATTTTCAGCTACATCAAGACACTAAAGAATCATCCGGATCGCGTCCTTCCGGACAGGCAGTCCGTCACCATGGACAAACCCTTCCTGAATGCTTATTCGCGCTTGCTGATTAAAACCTGTCATCGCCGTGGTGCTTTTGCTATGGGCGGCATGGCAGCATTTATTCCAAGTAAAGACAGCCAGCGTAATGATTGGGTGCTCAATAAAGTCAAAGCGGATAAGCAAATGGAAGCGACCAATGGCCATGACGGCACATGGATTGCGCATCCGGGCCTTGCTGACACAGTGATGGAGGTCTTTAGCAAAGCGTTGGGCGACGATAAAAACCAGCTTCCTGTTTTGCGTGAAGAAGACGCACCGATTACTGCCGCACAACTGCTTGAACCTTGTCCTGGTGAGCGCACAGAAGCGGGTATGCGAGCCAATATTCGCGTGGCGGTGCAGTACATCGAAGCATGGATTTCTGGCAATGGTTGCGTACCGATTTACGGCTTGATGGAAGATGCTGCGACCGCAGAGATTTCCCGTACTTCTATCTGGCAGTGGATTCATCATGAAAAAACGTTGAGTAACGGTGAGACAGTCACTAAGGCGCTGTTCAGCCAAATGCTGGCTGAAGAAATGTTCGTTATTCAGGAAGAATTAGGTGACAAGCGTTTCAGCCAGGGGCGTTTCGATGAAGCCGCTCGCCTGATGGAGCAAATCACCACTTCCGATACGTTAATCGACTTCCTGACGCTGCCAGGCTACCGCCTGCTTGCCTGAACCCTACACAAATAAAAATATGGAGCATCTGCAATGAAAACCTCACGCACCCAACAAATCCAACAATTACAACAAGACTGGACACAACCACGCTGGGAAGGCATTAAGCGCCCGTATAGCGCAGAAGAAGTCATTAAGCTGCGCGGCTCGGTGAATCCGGAATGTACCCTGGCGCAAAATGGCGCGGCCAGGATGTGGCGTTTGCTACATGGCGAATCGAAAAAAGGTTATATCAATAGCCTGGGTGCGTTAACTGGCGGGCAAGCGTTACAACAGGCAAAAGCAGGTATTGAAGCCATCTATCTTTCTGGTTGGCAGGTTGCGGCAGATGCCAACCTGGCTTCCAGCATGTACCCGGACCAATCGCTATACCCGGCAAACTCCGTCCCTGCGGTGGTCGATCGGATCAACAATACTTTCCGCCGCGCCGATCAGATCCAATGGGCCTCGAACATTGAAGAAGGGGATCCGCGCTATGTCGATTACTACCTGCCGATCGTCGCCGATGCCGAAGCGGGTTTTGGTGGCGTACTGAACGCATTCGAGCTGATGAAATCGATGATTCAGGCCGGTGCCGCTGCCGTTCACTTTGAAGACCAACTGGCATCCGTGAAGAAATGCGGACACATGGGCGGCAAGGTACTGGTACCGACTCAGGAAGCCATTCAGAAACTGGTTGCTGCTCGTCTTGCTGCTGACGTTATGGGCGTACCGACGCTGGTGATTGCCCGTACTGACGCCGATGCTGCGGATTTGATCACCTCTGATTGCGACGAATACGACCGCGAATTTGTCACTGGTGAGCGCACACAAGAAGGCTTCTACCGCACTCGTGCTGGTATCGAACAAGCAATCAGCCGCGGCCTGGCCTATGCGCCGTACGCCGATTTGGTGTGGTGTGAAACGTCAAAGCCAGACCTTGAGCAGGCGCGCCGTTTTGCCGATGCCATTCATGCTCGCTTCCCAGGTAAATTACTGGCCTACAACTGCTCGCCATCATTTAACTGGAAGAAAAATCTTGATGACAAAACCATCGCGTCCTTCCAGGAGGAGCTGTCAGCAATGGGTTACAAATACCAGTTCATTACACTGGCAGGCATTCACAGCATGTGGTTCAACATGTTCGACCTGGCGCACGCTTACGCGCAGGGAGAGGGGATGCGTCATTACGTTGAAAAAGTCCAGCAACCAGAATTTGCCGCAGCACCTGAAGGCTACACCTTCGTTTCCCATCAGCAGGAAGTGGGCACGGGTTATTTCGACCGAGTGACGACGATTATTCAGGGCGGCGCGTCTTCGGTGACGGCGTTAACGGGTTCGACGGAAGAAGAACAGTTCTAAAACAACCCTCATCCCAACCTTCTCCCTGAGGGAGAAGGAGAAAAACACGATCCATCCTTTCTTCCTCAGTTCACAGGGAGAAGGAGAAAACACGATCAATCCCCTCTCCCTTAGGGAGAGGGCCAGGGTGAGGGTGGAAAACACCACGGAGTAACTCATGACTCGTCGGCTGGAACTGTTAATTGCCCACACCATCCTGCAAGGTTTTGACGCGCAGTATGGGCGCTTTCTTGAGATAACTGCCGGAGCGCAGCAGCGCTTCGAGCAGGCTGACTGGCATGCGGTTCAGCGGGCGATGAAAAGCCGCATCCATCTTTATGATCACCATGTTGGCCTGGTGGTGGAGCAATTGCGCTGTATCACGGGCGGCCAAAATACTGACGACGAGTTTTTATTGCGTGTTAAAGCGCAGTACACCCAATTGTTACCCGATTACCCTCGTTTCGAAATCGCTGAAAGCTTCTTCAATTCTGTTTATTGTCGCCTCTTCGATCACCGCTCGTTATCTCCCGAGCGGCTTTTTATCTTCAGCTCTCAGGATGAAAAACGTTTCCGTACTATCCCCCGTCCGCTGTCAAAAACCTTTACCCCGGCTTTAGGATGGCAGCCACTTTTGCGTTCCTTGCTCAGAGATTTACCTTTGCGCCTGCCGTGGCAAGATTTAGCACGTGATGCGGGTTACATCATTGCGCATCTCAACGAAACCTTTGGTGCTGAGGCTTTGCAGCAGGCTTCCCTCGACATTGCCAACGAGCTGTTTTATCGCAACAAAGCCGCCTGGCTGGTCGGGAAGCTGGTGCTTCCGACGGGCAAGGTGCCGTTTTTGCTGCCGATTCATCGCACCGATGACGGATATTTAGTGGTGGATACCTGCTTAACCAGCAGCGCCGAAGCCAGCATTGTTTTTGGTTTCGCCCGTTCCTACTTTATGGTTTATGCCCCACACCCTGCGGCTCTGGTGGAATGGTTACGTGAGCTGCTCCCCGGCAAAACCACCGCTGAACTGTATATGGCGATTGGCTGCCAGAAACACGGTAAAACCGAAAGTTATCGTGAATATCTGACCTACATTTCTGCTACCGATGAGCAGTTTATTGAAGCGCCAGGCATTCGTGGCATGGTGATGCTGGTGTTTACGCTCCCCGGTTTTGATCGGGTATTTAAGGTGATTAAAGACAAGTTTGCGCCGCAAAAAGAGGTGACCGCCGAACGCGTGCGCGAATGCTATCAACTGGTCAAAGAGCACGATCGTGTCGGGCGCATGGCCGATACCCAGGAGTTTGAAAACTTTGTGCTGTCTAAACATCAAATTAGCCAGCCGCTGTTGGCATTATTACAGCAGGAAGTTCCTGAAAAACTCACCGACCTCGGTGACCGCATCGCCATCAGCCATCTTTATATTGAACGCCGAATGGTGCCGCTGAATTTGTGGCTGGAACAGGTCGAAGGCCAGCAATTACGAGATGCCGTTGAGGAATATGGCAACGCGATTCGCCAGCTTGCGGCGGCGAATATTTTCCCCGGTGACATGCTGTTTAAGAACTTTGGCGTGACACGCCACGGGCGGGTGGTGTTCTACGATTACGATGAAATTTGCTATATGACCGAGGTGAATTTCCGCGACGTCCCGCCGCCGCGTTATCCGGAGGACGAACTCTCTGCCGAGCCGTGGTACAGCGTGGCGCCAGGCGACGTGTTCCCTGAAGAATTCCGCCACTACTTATGCGCCGACCCGCGTATTCGCCAGATATTTGATGAAATGCACAGCGACTTGTTCCGTGCGGATTACTGGCGCGCATTGCAGGAGCGTATCCGCAACGGGCATGTGGAAGATGTTTTTGCTTATCGCAAACGTCAGCGGTTTATTCTCCGTTTCGGAGAATTGAAGCAGGCGGGTTAACGCCCGCCGCCGTAAGCCTGGGTAATCTCTTTGGCTGCTTTTATCACTAACGCACCCAACTCGGTTACGCGATCATCTGTCACGCGAGAAATTGGCCCGGAAATCGAAATCGCCGCAAACGCTTCATGATGCTCATCATAAATACACGCCGCCACACAACGCAGCCCCAGCGCATGTTCTTCATCATCAAATGAATAACCGCGTTTGCGGGTTTGCGCTAAATCTTCTTTCAGATGCAGCGGGGAAGTGAGCGTGGCAGGCGTATAGCTGTGCAGCCCTTTGCGGTGCAGCAACGTCACGACTTCGTCATCACTCAGATTGGCGAGAAACACCTTGCCTGCGCCAGAGGCATGCATCGGCAATTTGCCACCAATCGGTGCCGACATCCGCATCAGTTGAGCGCATTGCACCTGGTCGATAATAATCGCCTGATGGTCGCTATGGTCAAGCACCGCCAGATTCACCGTTTCGCCGGAATCTTCCATCAGCTTGCGCAGCATCGGGTGAACAATCGCTAACAGATTACGGCTTTGCAGGAAGCTACTGCCGACGACAAACGCATGTGCGCCAATCGTCCAGTGGCCCAAATCGCCAATCTGGCGAACAAAGCCAAGCTGTTGCATGGTAGTCAGCAGACGATGCGTAGTGGAATTAGGTAAGCCAGCTTGCTGTGCAAGTTCAGTGAGTGCCACGCTACCGTGCGATTCGGCAATCCATTCAAGCAGTTTCAAACCGCGAGTTAATGACTGAACCTGTCCGGTAGGCTGTGGTGCAGCCACTGTGGCTGTACGTGGTTTTTTTCCACGTTTGGCGGGAACGGCAGCGACCATAACTGACTCCTGTTTTCATATCGTGGAAATCATTTTCGTTTTATTTGGCGATAATGCAACCTGCATCCAACTCATCGGATCAGTCAGGTGAACATGTCTCATGTTCCATTGCTTTGCGCCCATTACAACTTGTGACAGTATGATTGGTTAGGCTGACAGGCTTGGGTAAACAGGTGGGAGCGAGAGTGAGCAATAAATTAGAAAAACTGCATCAGCAGTTGCAGCAACGCATTTTGGTACTGGATGGTGGTATGGGAACCATGATCCAGAGCTACCGTCTTGATGAGAGCGATTTCCGGGGTGAACGCTTTGCAGACTGGCCGTGTGACCTGAAAGGGAACAACGATTTGCTGGTGCTGAGCAAACCGGAAATTATTGCCGCCATTCACTACGCCTACTTTGAAGCCGGTGCCGACATCGTCGAAACCAACACCTTCAACTCAACAACCATCGCGATGGCGGATTACCAAATGGAATCCCTGTCGGCGGAAATTAACTACGAGGCGGCAAAACTTGCCCGCGCTTGTGCCGATGAATGGACCGCACGCACACCGGAAAAACCGCGCTACGTGGCTGGGGTATTAGGCCCAACCAACCGTACTGCGTCTATTTCACCTGACGTGAACGACCCGGCATTCCGTAACGTCACTTTTGATCAGCTGGTGGAGGCTTATCGCGAATCCACACGTGCGCTGGTGGAAGGCGGTGCAGATCTCATCATGATTGAAACGGTGTTCGATACCCTGAACGCCAAAGCCGCTATTTTTGCGGTGAAAACCGAATTTGAAGCGCTGGGTGTCGACCTGCCAATCATGATTTCCGGCACCATTACCGACGCCTCAGGCCGCACCCTTTCCGGGCAAACCACCGAAGCTTTCTATAACTCATTACGCCATGCCGATGCGCTGACCTTCGGCCTGAACTGTGCGTTGGGGCCAGATGAACTGCGTCAGTACGTGGCTGAGCTTTCACGCATTGCTGACTGCTACGTCACCGCACACCCGAACGCCGGCCTGCCAAATGCTTTTGGTGAATACGATCTCGATGCCGATGAAATGGCGCGCCAGATTGGCGAATGGGCGCAGGCAGGTTTCCTGAACATCATCGGTGGCTGTTGTGGTACCACACCAGCACACATCGCGGCGATGAGCAAAGCGGTTGAAGGCGTTGCCCCACGTAAACTACCAGACTTGCCGGTGGCATGCCGTCTGGCAGGGCTTGAACCGCTAAACATCGGCGCTGACAGCCTGTTCGTCAACGTCGGTGAACGTACCAACGTCACCGGCTCCGCCAAATTTAAGCGCCTGATCAAAGAAGAAAAATATAACGAAGCGCTAGAAGTGGCATTGCAACAGGTCGAAAGTGGCGCGCAAATCATCGACATCAACATGGATGAAGGGATGCTCGATGCCGAAGCGGCGATGGTGCGTTTCCTCAACCTGATTGCCGGTGAACCAGATATCGCCCGCGTGCCAATCATGATTGACTCCTCGAAATGGGACGTCATCGAAAAAGGCCTTAAGTGCATTCAGGGCAAAGGCATCGTTAACTCCATCTCGATGAAAGAAGGTGTTGAGGCATTTATCCATCACGCCAAACTGGTGCGCCGCTACGGTGCCGCGATGGTGGTGATGGCGTTTGACGAAGTCGGCCAGGCTGATACTCGCGAGCGCAAAATCGAAATTTGCCGCCGCGCCTATAAAATTCTGACTGAAGAAGTCGGCTTCCCGCCAGAAGATATTATTTTCGACCCGAATATCTTTGCCGTCGCGACCGGAATCGAAGAGCACAACAACTACGCCCAGGATTTTATCGGCGCGTGTGCTGACATTAAACGCGAACTGCCGCATGCGATGATTTCCGGCGGCGTGTCGAACGTGTCGTTCTCCTTCCGTGGCAACGACCCGGTGCGCGAAGCCATTCACGCCGTATTCCTCTATTACGCCATCCGTAACGGCATGGACATGGGCATCGTTAACGCCGGGCAACTGGCGATTTACGATGATTTGTCTGCGGAGTTGCGTGATGCCGTCGAAGACGTGATCCTCAACCGTCGTGATGACAGTACCGAACGTTTGCTGGATCTGGCCGAGAAATATCGCGGTAGCAAAAGTGACGACGGCGCGGCCGCGCAACAAGCCGAATGGCGTAGCTGGGACGTGAAAAAGCGCCTTGAATACTCACTCGTGAAAGGTATCACTGAGTTTATTGAACTCGACACCGAAGAAGCTCGTCAGCAGGCTGAACGCCCGATTCAGGTTATTGAGGGCCCGCTGATGGATGGCATGAACGTGGTTGGCGACCTGTTTGGCGAAGGGAAAATGTTCCTGCCGCAGGTGGTGAAATCTGCCCGCGTGATGAAACAGGCGGTGGCGTATCTCGAACCGTACATTGAAGCCAGCAAAGAAAAAGGCTCAACCAACGGCAAAATCGTGCTCGCCACGGTGAAAGGCGATGTCCACGACATCGGCAAAAATATCGTCGGGGTGGTGTTGCAATGTAACAACTACGAAATCATCGACCTTGGCGTAATGGTGCCAACCGAGAAGATTTTGAAAACCGCCCGCGAAGTCGGCGCAGACATTATCGGCCTCTCTGGGTTGATTACACCGTCGTTGGACGAAATGGTCAACGTCGCCAAAGAGATGGAGCGCCAGGGCTTTACGCTGCCGCTGCTGATTGGTGGGGCGACCACCTCTAAAGCGCATACGGCGGTGAAAATAGAGCAAAACTACAGTGGCCCAACGGTTTACGTGCAAAACGCCTCGCGCACCGTTGGCGTGGTTTCAGCGCTACTCTCGCCAACACAGCATGACGATTTCGTAGAACGTACACGCAAAGAATATGTCACCGTGCGTACCCAACATGGCCGTAAAAAACCGCGCACTCCACCGGTGTCGCTTGCTGCCGCACGTGAAAACGATCTGGCATTTGATTGGTCAAGCTACACGCCTCCGGTACCACACCGCCCGGGTGTGCAGGAAGTGACCGCCAGCATCGAAACGCTGCGCAATTACATCGACTGGACGCCATTCTTTATGACCTGGTCGCTGGCCGGGAAATATCCGCGCATCCTTGAAGATGAAGTGGTGGGTGAAGAGGCACAGCGCCTGTTTAAAGATGCTAACGATATGCTGGACAAACTGCATACCGAAAAACTCCTGACGCCGCGTGGCGTGGTGGGGATTTTCCCGGCAAACCGCGTGGATGATGACATTGAAATCTACCGCGATGAATCTCGTACCCAGGTACAAACTGTGGCGCACCATCTGCGTCAGCAGACCGAGAAAGTCGGTTTTGCCAACTACTGTCTGGCTGATTTTGTCGCGCCAAAACATAGTGGCAAAGAAGATTACATCGGCGCGTTTGCGGTCACTGGCGGTATGGAAGAAGACGCACTGGCAGAAGGTTATGAAGCGCAGCATGATGATTACAACAAAATCATGGTGAAAGCGTTGTCTGACCGTCTGGCTGAAGCGTTTGCTGAATATCTGCATGAGCGGGTGCGTAAAGTTTACTGGGGCTATGCACCAACAGAAAACCTCAGCAACGAAGAGCTTATCCGCGAAAACTACCAGGGGATTCGCCCGGCACCGGGCTATCCGGCCTGCCCGGAACACACTGAAAAAGCGACTATCTGGGAATTGCTGGATGTAGAAAACGTGATCGGCATGAAACTTACCGAGTCCTACGCCATGTGGCCTGGTGCTTCCGTTTCTGGTTGGTACTTCAGCCATCCTGACAGCAAATACTACGCTGTAGCGCAGATTCAACGTGACCAGGTGGAAGATTACGCGCGTCGCAAAGGGATGTCGGTGACCGATGTTGAACGCTGGTTAGCTCCGAACCTGGGCTACGACGCGGACTAACATTCGCACGCCTTCATCCCAACCTTCTCTCCCAGGAGAAGGAGCACACCGTTTATGCCCTCTCCCTCGTGGAGAGGAGCTTACCACCTTATTCCCTCTCCCTCGTGGAGAGGCGCTTCCCGCCTTATTCCCTCTCCCTCAGGGAGAGGGTCAGGGTGAGGGTGGTTTACATCTCGAATCGTTTAATTGTCGCCAGGCGTTATATACTGGAATTTATTAAGTAAAAACCTCCAGGAGAACGCGTGCTTACTTTACTGCATCTGCTTTCTGCGGTGGCGCTACTGGTCTGGGGCACACACATTGTGCGTACCGGCATCATGCGAGTGTATGGGGCCAATCTCCGTAGCGTGCTTAGCCGCAGTGTTGAAAAAAAACCGTTCGCCTTCTGCGCGGGTATTGGTGTCACCGCGCTGGTGCAAAGCAGCAACGCCACCACCATGTTGGTGACATCGTTTGTTGCCCAGGATTTGGTGGCTCTCACACCGGCGCTGGTCATCGTGCTGGGCGCGGATGTAGGGACGGCGCTGATGGCGCGAATCCTGACTTTCGATCTTTCCTGGCTGTCGCCGCTACTCATCTTCCTTGGCGTGATTTTCTTCCTCAGCCGTAAACAGACGCGGGCGGGCCAACTCGGGCGCGTCGGTATCGGCCTTGGGTTGATTTTATTGGCGCTGGAATTGATTGTTGCCGCCGTCACGCCGATAACCCAGGCTTCCGGTGTACAGGTGATTTTCGCCTCGTTGACGGGCGACATCATGCTCGATGCACTGATTGGCGCGATGTTTGCGATTATCAGTTATTCCAGCCTCGCTGCCGTGTTGCTGACCGCCACGCTGACCTCTGCCGGTATCATCTCGTTTGACGTCGCGCTGTGTCTGGTGATTGGTGCTAACCTCGGTTCTGGTCTGTTGGCGATGATCAACAACAGCACCGCGAATGCAGCGGCGCGCCGAGTCGCGTTAGGGAGCCTGCTGTTCAAGCTGGTGGGCGGTATCATCGTGCTGCCGTTCGTGCATATTCTGGCGGATGCGATGCAGAAACTGTCGCAGCCGGAATCTGAACTGGTTATCTATTTCCACGTCTTCTACAACCTGATTCGCTGCCTGGCGATGGTGCCGTTTGCCGGGGCGATGGCGCGTTTTTGCCGTAGGGTGATTAGCGAAGTCCCTGAAGTCGATGCGCGTATGAAGCCGAAACATCTGGATGTCACCGCGCTGGATACTCCGGCGCTTGGGCTATCGAACGCTGCACGTGAAACCTTACGTATGGGGGATGTGCTTGAGCAAATGCTGGATACCTGGAGCAAGGTGATGCACGGCGAACCGCGCCAGGAAAAAGAGCTGCGCAAACTCGCAGACGATGTCGATGTGCTGTATACCGCGATTAAACTGTATATGGCGCAGATGCAGAAAGAAGAGCTGGCGGAAGTCGAATCGCGCCGTTGGGCGGAAATTATCGAGATGTCGCTAAACCTCGAACAGGCGGCGGATATTCTCGAACGTATGGGTAGTGAAGTCGCCGATAAATCGTTAGCTGCGCGCCGGGCATTTTCCCCGGATGGCCTGAAAGAACTGGATATTCTGCTTCAGCAACTCACCAGCAACCTGAAACTCAGTCTGTCGGTATTCTTCTCCGCGGATGTGAACAGCGCGCGCCGTTTGCGCCGTAATAAACATCGCTTCCGCATTCTGAACCGCCGCTTCTCGCATGCCCACGTTGATCGTCTGCATCAGCAAAACGTGCAGAGTATCGAAACCAGCTCACTTCATCTGGGCTTGCTCGGCGATATGAAGCGCCTGAACTCGTTATTCTGCGCCGTGGCCTACAGCGTTCTGGAACAACCCGACGATGATGATCGTGATGAATACTAATTTTCCTGCATGAATCATCAGCTTATAATCCGTTCTGTTGATGGATTAAAAATGGAATTTAATGATGAAGCTAAAACTAAAACAGATGTTGGCAGGTGTAGTGTGTATTGCAGCATTGGCAGGATGTTCGGCGTTAGACAGGACTGAACCGGTTCGCACGCCACGGACGATAATCACCTCTCATGTCACGACTGAGCAGGTTAAGGAGGCGATTATCACCGCCGGACAAGGGCGCGACTGGATTATGTCGGTAGCGGGGCCTGGCGTCATTAATGCGACACAAAACATTCGCAAGCACAGCGTCACTGTGCGTATTAACTACAGCGAGAAAGATTACTCAATTAACTATGTAAACAGCGTGAATTTACTGGCCTCTGGTGGCGAAATTCACCGCTCGTATAATCATTGGGTCAATAACCTCGATAAAGATATTCAGAAACGGTTAGCCATTGTTGCGGCGACACCTGCAAAATAAACACCCCTCTACGGGCAATGAACTTCGCGTTTGTTGCCCGAGTCTGTTCGCATCGCCCCTCAGGTAAGGTATATTCCAGGTTTTACGGAGGAACCATGCTGACCAACTCATCTATACGTCTGAACAAATACATTAGCGAGAGCGGTATCTGCTCCCGTCGTGATGCCGATCGTTACATCGAACAGGGAAATGTTTTCATCAACGGCAAACGCGCCGCGATTGGCGACCAGGTATTTGCCGGAGATGTGGTGAAGGTCAACGGTCAGTTAATTGAACCCCGTGATGAAGACGACCTGGTGCTTATCGCGCTGAACAAGCCTGTGGGTATCGTGAGTACCACCGAAGATGGCGAAAAAGACAACATTGTCGATTTTGTTAACCACAGTAAACGCGTGTTCCCGATTGGCCGTTTAGATAAAGACTCCCAGGGGTTGATTTTCCTCACCAATCACGGCGATTTGGTGAATAAAATCCTGCGTGCCGGGAATGACCATGAAAAAGAGTACGTCGTCACGGTCAATAAACCAGTCACCGACGAGTTCATTCGTGGCATGGGCGCAGGTGTGCCTATGCTGGGAACGGTCACCAAGAAATGCAAAGTGAAGAAAGAAGCGCCGTTTGTGTTTCGCATCACTTTGGTACAAGGGCTTAACCGTCAGATTCGCCGTATGTGCGAACATTTTGGTTATGAAGTGACGAAGCTTGAGCGGACTCGCATTATGAACGTCAGCATGAAAGGGGTACCGCTGGGTGAATGGCGTGATTTAACCGATGATGAATTGGTTGAGCTGTTTAAATTGATTGAGAACTCTTCTTCCGAGGCGAAGCCTGCGAAAAAGCCAAAATCCAAACCTACCGTTGCCAAAAAACCGGTAAGTGCAGGGCCAAAGAGCAGCGCGAAAACCCCGGCAGAGCTTGCTTCGCGCAAACGCTTTGCCCAGCCAGGGCGCAAAAAGAAAGGGCGCTAGTTAGCGCTTTCCGCGTGAATGGCTGTTGGCAGACCAGGAATAGGTTGCAGAAGTATCTGGTTTTGCTGCTTTTTGCTTTTTGATTTGGCGAACTTTTTTAGCTGCTTGTTCACGCGCTTCCATTAGTTGGTCGATATAAGTTTTTTTAACGTGGTTGATTTCTGAGTTTGTCAGGGGACGACCATGGGCGATGCGTGCGCGGTCTAGCCGCGTTTTCAATTCGCGCTGCTCGGCTTCGGTCATATCTTGTTGTGTCAGTCTTGATGTGGACATTGTTGCGGCCTCTTAAGAAGTGGCCTCCAGTGTAAAGCAAAGTGCCCGCTAGCTCAGTAAAAATCAGCGTCTGGTCGCAAAGTTACCCTAAAATGTTGGTAAATATGCTCAGTTGCAATGGCAAGATTGTCATCGTTTCGCTGAGTTAAAAGCAAAAAGCCCGGTTTCCCGGGCAGTTTGCTCAATCAGAGTTGAATCAGGCGCGGCGTTTTTTCAAATGCTTACCGTTGTTTTCATCAATCGGTTTGCCAGACCAGTAACCCGCCAGAATCGAGCCAGACAGATTGTGCCACACCGAGAACAGTGCGCCAGGTAGTGCAGCTAATGGCGAGAAGTAGATCTTACCGAGAGTCGCCGCAAGGCCTGAGTTCTGCATACCCACTTCAATTGCCAGTGTGCGGCACGTGGATTCATCAAATCCAAACAGCTTCCCGCCCCAATATCCGCTCAGTAACCCAATACCGTTATGCAAAATCACAGCGATGATAACCATCAGGCCAACAGACGCGATATGCGAAGCCGAACCCGCCACTACGGCACTGATAATCGCCAGAATACAGAGCATCGAAAACGCCGGTAAATAGGGCTCTACACGCTTTACAAGGCGCGGGAAAAGATGATGCACAATCAATCCAAGGCCAATCGGAATGACCACGATTTGCAGGATGCTCAGCAACATACCCACTATATCCACTTTGATATCCGCATCGACATACAAACGCGTCAGCAAAGGTGTCGCAAAAACCCCGACCAGTGTGGAAACCGAGGAAATGGTTACTGAGAGCGCCACATCGCCTTTTGCCAGATAAATCATCACGTTTGAGGCTGTGCCACTTGCCACACTTCCTACCAGAACCATGCCTGCGGAAAGGTCAGGTGGCATATGGAACAGCTTTGCCAGAACCCATGCTGCCAGCGGCATGATCAAATAGTGCAGAAAAGTCCCTGCCGCAACAGGAGCTGGGCGTGAAAGCACCCGTTTAAAATCATCTATGCGCAGATGCACACCCATACCAAACATAATCAGCATCAACAGCGTGCTGACCCACGGGCCGATGGGAGTGAACGTTGCGGGAGTGTAATAGGCGAGTACAGACAGCAGAACCGCCCAGAGCGGAAACAGCCGGGTGAATACAGCGAGCATATTGAGATCCTTGCAAGTGTTGTGTTGTTTTATGGTTATAAAAATGCCGGGATCGAGCCCGGCACTTGGTATTCATGGCATGAGATTAAAATTTATTCAAACAGATTGTGATGAAGTTTTTGCACCACTTGTTCAACATCGTCTCCCGGCACCAGGAAGCACAGGTTATAGCTGGATGCGCCGTAGCAAATCATGCGGATATTGAACGGCTCGAGTACGCCGAAGACCTCTTTACCCACGCCACAAGCTTTGGACAGGTTGTTACCGATGATAGCGACCAACGCGAGGTTTTCTTCCACTTCCACACGGCATAACGAAGAAAGTTCGGTCAGCAATGCAGTGGTCAGCAGGCTTTCATCGGTAGACGTTGAGCCGGTGGTATCCAGCGTCAGTGCGATGCTCACTTCGGAAGTGGTAATCAAATCTACGGAAATATTGTGGTGTGCCAGAATATTGAACACTTCTGCGAGGAAGCCGTGAGCATGCAGCATACTCAGGCTGTTTAGTGTCACCAGGGTTTGCTTGCGACGGACCGCCAGCGCACGGAACAACGGCGGATTATCGGTTTGGTTGCACACCAGGGTGCCACCCGCTTTGGGATCTTTGCTGGAGCCAACAAACACCGGAATATCGCAACGCACAGCAGGCAATAATGTTGCAGGATGCAGGACTTTTGCACCGAATGTCGCCATTTCAGCGGCTTCTTCGAAGGCGATTTTATCGATGCGTTTTGCCGCTGGCACCATGCGTGGATCGGTGGTGTAAATGCCCGGAACGTCAGTCCAGATATCTACACGGGTTGCTTTCAACGCTTCACCCAACAGTGCCGCAGTATAGTCGCTGCCGCCACGGCCAAGCGTAGTGGTGCGGCCTTTGGCTTCGCTACCGATAAAGCCTTGAGTAATCACCAGAGATTGTACCAGACGCGGTTGAAGCTGCTGGGTCGCCAGTTCTGCTAAGGTTGCCACATCCGGTTCAGCACGGCCAAAACGGTCGTTGGTACGCATGATTTTACGAATATCAAACCATTGCGCATCCACTTTGCGTTCACGCAGGATCTCGACAAACAGCAGCGTAGACATTAATTCACCGTGGCTGACCAGTTCGTCAGTTAACGCGGTGGATGTCGCCAGTGATGCGGCTTCGGCAAGCGTGGTGATGTTTTCCAGCAGGCGTTCAATCTCTTCGCGAATAATCTGCGGATTAGCCAAACGCTCGACGATGTCATATTGAATTTTGCGAATAGCATCGAGCTTAACGAAACGCTCGGTCGCTTCCAGGCCTTGCGCCAGGGCAACCAGTAAATTGGTGATACCCGCAGAAGCGGAAAGCACCACTACGCGAACGTTTTCATCAGCAAGCACAACATCGGCGCTGCGGTTCATTGCGTCGTAATCGGCTACGCTTGTGCCGCCAAATTTGGCAATAACGGTTTGTGGGTAAGACATTACAACCTCGTGTCAGGGACCAATCCGTCATTCTTCAGCCTGCATCTTTGTTGGATACACTCGAATCATTACGGGGTAATGGCATTAAATTTTCAGCCTTGGCACAAGGGGGGAGCGGGAAAGGGGCAGACGTAGAAAAGAAGACTGAACTACGGATACACCCAGAAGCGCCCCACCTTGTCTACCCAGAGTCTGTACATCACAGCGCAATATTCCGGGTATAAGCATCCAACTGCCGAATGCTTCAGGTGACAACCCAAGGGATTCAGCCCTTGTAGTCGATAATATCCGCTGCCATACGCACATTACCTCGGCGTCGCTCCCCCTCCTGTGTCGTCTTCGGATTGGCTCCTCAAACACGATACCTGGGCGACGCACCTCTTCTGGCTTACTCACAAGTGAGCAAGTAGCCGTATACAAATAAAATGGAACGCGACAGAAGTCAACGCCTGGAAGTTGAGGAGTTTTCATTCTGCACCAGTGCAATCAGGGTGCAGGGTAAGGTCGGAGCAGTGGGGCCATTTATAGCAGTAGTTTTTCCTTCTTCCAGACGGGAAAATAATGGCACTACACCGCGATTTTTCTCCAAATAATCCAGCCAGCCAAAATTTTCATTTAGTCGCGTCGCTTTGATGGTTGCACCTTTGGCCAACTGACTGCTTAACCTGCTCCAGGTGACATCTTCAGGAAAAAATTTCTCGTGACGACGAAAACGAGCACTTTCGTTGCTGGTTCGACCTTTTAATGCGGAACCGGAGCGGATGGAAAAAACATTTTCACTGCCGAAAATATGGCTGAAATGATAAACCGCCAGTGCGTTTTGATGCCGATTGGGCGAAAGTGCCAGCACTTGCGCAATATTGCTTAAATCGAAGTGGTTTTCCGCATGCTCAGACCACGCGTTCCCGAGCAACCATCCAAACAGCCCGCCGCAGGCTAAACCGAACACCACAGTTTGCGCCGCCCACGCCAGCCATCGTGCCGCCAGTGAGCTGATGGTGATAATCACCAATAGAAGAGGTACGGACAGTTCCGTAAATTTTTTACCTTACCTAGATTACGAAGCCATACTGTTTTTCTCAGTGTAGACGCGCTCTGCGTGGGCGGAACCAGGCGCGACGACTTTTTAGCTGGCACATAATCTGAAACGGTATTCCCGATACAAGGGTAGAAAAATCATCACAAATCCCGTTTTGTGGATATACAATTGACCGCAGTCACAGTTCTCAAATCAAAAGGGTATCGCTATGAAAAATATCAACCCAACGCAGACCGCTGCATGGCAGGCTTTGCAGGCGCATTTTGACGAAATGAAAGACGTCACCATCGCTGAGCTTTTCGCGCAGGATGCCGACCGTTTTGCTAAGTTCTCCGCTACTTTCGACGATTCAATGCTGGTGGATTACTCCAAAAACCGCATCACCGAAGAAACCCTGTCGAAGCTGCAGGCTTTGGCGAAAGAGACTGATTTGCAGGGCGCAATTAAGTCCATGTTCTCTGGTGAGAAGATTAACCGTACTGAAGACCGTGCTGTGCTGCACGTAGCGCTGCGTAACCGTAGCAACACGCCAATCGTCGTTGATGGCAAAGATGTGATGCCAGAAGTGAACGCAGTGCTTGAGAAGATGAAAACCTTCTCCGAAAGCATTATTAGCGGCAACTGGAAAGGCTACACCGGTAAAGCGATTACTGATGTGGTTAACATCGGTATCGGCGGTTCTGATCTTGGCCCATTCATGGTGACCGAAGCGCTGCGTCCGTACAAAAACCACCTCAACATGCACTTTGTGTCTAACGTTGATGGCACGCATATCGCTGAAGTGCTGAAGAACGTTGACCCGGAAACCACGCTGTTCCTGGTTGCCTCTAAAACCTTCACCACTCAAGAAACCATGACCAACGCCCACAGCGCGCGCGACTGGTTCCTGGCAACTGCTGGCGATAACAAACACGTTGCGAAACACTTTGCTGCGCTGTCGACCAACGCGAAAGCTGTCGGTGAGTTTGGTATTGATACTGCCAATATGTTTGAGTTCTGGGACTGGGTCGGTGGCCGTTACTCCCTGTGGTCGGCGATCGGTCTGTCGATCATTCTGTCTGTCGGCTATGAAAACTTTGTTGAACTGTTGTCCGGCGCGCATGCCATGGATAAACACTTCGCCAATACGCCAGCAGAACAAAACCTGCCAGTGCTGTTAGCGCTGATCGGCATCTGGTACAACAACTTCTTTGGTGCTGAAACCGAAGCGATTCTGCCATACGACCAGTACATGCACCGTTTTGCGGCTTACTTCCAGCAAGGCAACATGGAATCCAACGGTAAATACGTTGACCGTAACGGCAACGCTGTTGATTACCAGACTGGCCCAATCATCTGGGGCGAGCCGGGCACTAACGGCCAGCACGCGTTCTACCAGCTGATTCACCAGGGCACCAAAATGGTTCCTTGTGATTTCATCGCACCAGCAACCAGCCATAACCCGCTTTCCGACCACCATCCAAAACTGCTGTCTAACTTCTTCGCGCAGACTGAAGCGCTGGCGTTTGGCAAAGCTCGCGATGTGGTTGAGCAAGAATATGCCGACCAGGGTAAAGACCCGAAAACACTGGAACACGTTGTACCGTTCAAAGTCTTCGAAGGTAACCGCCCAACTAACTCCATCCTGCTACGTGAAATCACACCGTTCAGCCTCGGTGCACTGATTGCGCTGTATGAGCACAAGATCTTCACTCAGGGTGCCATTCTGAACATCTTCACGTTTGATCAGTGGGGCGTGGAATTAGGTAAGCAACTGGCTAACCGTATTCTGCCTGAGCTGGGTGATGCGGCAGAAATCAGCAGCCACGACTCTTCAACGAATGGTCTGATTAACCGTTACAAGTCCTGGCGCTAATACCCGTCATACTTCAAATATAAGCCGGCGTTATGCCGGCTTATTTATTTAAAGGGGAATATAAGATAATTCCCCTTGCCGCATAATATCTGTTTATTTCTCCTCTGAGGTTAATCCTAAAATTCACTATATCCTGATAATTCAGGAGGTTTACTTTCGGATTAATTAGATTGATATGTTTTTTATAAATATTTTAACTTGTTGTTTTATATGCATATGAATAAAAATTAATATCTGGTTGTTGTTATATTTCCATTTATCTTAAAGCACTGCTGATATTCCCCTCTGCGGCCTAACACTATTACTAGTTGTGTATACTCGAAACCGCCTGAAATTCCTTTTGGGCAAATCTCCATTCATTCAATGAAGGGAAATAGTTATGAAGAAAGTTCTTTATGGCGCTTTAGCCATATTCACGCTGGCAACTGCTGGCGCGGCGAGTGCTGACCCGGTAGCGGTGGGTGAAGCAGCCGGCGCACAAGCAACTTCTGTGTCCGCAGGTAGTTCTACTGCGACCAGCGCCAGCACTGTCGGGTCGGCAGTGGGTGTAGCACTTGCGGCAACCGGTGGCGGCGATGGCTCCAATACCGGAACCACCACTACCACCACGACCAGCACCCGTTAATTTCACGGGTGATTTAACCCTAACCACACTTCGGTGTGGTTATTTCGAATCCGGGAAAACCTCGTGCAGCGACTCGCAACTTTTCTTGTCTGCCTGTTACTTCAGGCCTGCTCCGACACCACTCAAGGTCTTGGTACCTCGCTTTGGCACAGCATTGTGGGTGAGGATGGCGTGCAGCTAACCCATGACGAAATCCAGAATATGCGCTACGCCAGCCAGTACATGCGCCTCAATAACGGCCCGCAAATATTCGTCGTGCTGGCGTATGACGAAAATGGCCAGCAAAAGTGGGTCACGCAAGACCGGGCGATGGTCGTCACTGAAAATGGCCGCATCGTAAAAACCACCGGTCTTGGTGACAACCTCCAGCAAGTGACCAATATGGCGAGCGACCCGCTGGCAAAAGCGAATCAAATTGTCGATGGCATAAGCTGGACGCGGCAAATGGCCTGGACCGAACACCAGCAAGTACGCATGGCTTCGGCGCGTTCAACGTTTACCTGGGACGGTACCGACACGCTGAACGTGGCTGAAAGCACCACGCCGGTGCGCATTCTTGATGAAGAAATCACCGCGCTGGATAAAACCTGGCATAACCGCTTCTGGATAGACAGCGCAGGCCAGGTACGCCAGTCAAAACAATATCTTGGCCCTGATTATTGGCCTGTCACCACGATTCTGTTGAAGGCGGCGAAAGAATGAAAATAAAAGCTATGACGCGTTCTTCAACCACATGGTGGATGACACTACGTTTATCCACCCTACGGTTTTGTAGGTCGGATAAGCGCAGCGTCATCCGACGGGTTTTAGCGGCATTTTGCTTATCCACCCTTCAATTTAGCGCTTACGCCGCTGGAATCGTGACGATTTATCCACAAAATCAAACCATTAAAAACGTAGAACGGCTGGCCGACTTGGTGACTCAACCTTCATTGGCGAACGCCTGGTGGCCCGGTGCGGTGATAAGCGAAAAGCAGGCAACGGCGGTGGCTGAACAACAACACCAGAAATTACTGGCTTCGTTGAGCGCATTAGCCGCCGGGGAAGACGGTGATGATGCGGCGGCAATTAACGGTGTGCGCCAGCAAATGCAGGCCGTTCACGTTACCGGACGCCAGTTTGTTGATCTCGACCCCGACTGGGTACGCGTGCATCCGCGCGCCAATGTCCCGCTGCAAGGCGATTACAGCCTGTGGGTGGGAGGGCAGCCGGCCACCATCACGCTGGTGGGGTTGGTGAGTTCACCAGGGGCGAAGCCTTTTGTGGCAGGGCGCAGCGCGGATGAATATCTCGATGGCATCGACAAACTCAGTGGTGCCGATCGCAGTTTTGCATGGGTTATCTATCCAGATGGCAAAACGCAAAAAGCACCAGTCGCCTACTGGAATAACCGCCACGTCGAACTCACGCCGGGAAGCATCCTGTTTGTCGGCTTTAAAGAGCGCCTGCTTAATTCTGATTTTGAACAAATGAATCAGCAAATCCTTCACTCTCTGACGCATCGGAGACCGGATTGATGAAGAAGAAAACGCTCTACAGTTTGCTGGCGCTGGCAGTTTCATCGGCTTGCCAGGCTGAAACTTTCCCGGCTCCTGTTGGCCCATCGCAATCGGATTTCGGCGGCGTCGGTTTGCTGCAAACTCCCACGGCCCGCATGGCGCGCGAAGGGGAATTTAGCCTCAACTATCGCGATAACGATCAGTACCGCTTTTACTCGGCTTCAGTGCAATTGTTCCCATGGCTGGAAACGACGCTGCGCTACACCGATGTGCGCACCAAACAGTACAGTAGTGTCGACGCTTTCTCGGGCGACCAGACCTACAAAGATAAAGCCTTCGACATGAAAGTCCGTCTTTGGGAGGAAGGGTATTACTTGCCGCAAGTGGCGGTAGGGTTCCGTGACTTAGGCGGTACCGGGCTGTTTGACAGCGAATATATCGTGGCGAGCAAAGCCTGGGGGCCGTTCGATTTTACCCTCGGAATGGGCTGGGGTTACATGGGCACCAGCGGTAACGTGAAAAATCCATTCTGCGAAGTGAGCAATGGTTTTTGCTATCGCGATAACAGCTACAACCAGGCCGGTTCGTTCAACTTTAGCGGCATGTTCCATGGCCCTGCGTCCTTGTTTGGCGGCATCGAATACCAGACTCCGTGGCAACCGCTGCGCCTGAAACTGGAATACGAAGGTAATAATTACACGCAAGATTTTGCCGGGAAACTCGAACAGCGTAGCAACTTTAACGTCGGTGCTATCTACCGCGTCGCCGATTGGGCCGACGTTAACGTCAGCTATGAGCGTGGCAATACCCTGATGTTTGGCGTCACGTTACGTACTAACTTCAACGATTTGCGCCCAGGTTATAACGATAATCGCCGCCCGCAATATCAGCCGCAGCCGCAAGATGAAATTTTGCAACCGACGGTGGTGGCGAATCAGCTCACGCAGCTCAAATACAACGCCGGTCTGGCGAACCCGAATATTCAGGTAAAAGGCGATACCTTGTATGTGACTGGCGAGCAGGTGAAATACCGCGACTCCCACGAAGGGATTGAGCGTGCCAACCGTATCATCATGAACGACCTGCCGGAGAATATCCGCACGGTTCGCATTACCGAAACGCGTCTGAATCTGCCGCAGGTAACGACTGAAACAGACGTTGCGAGTCTGCGTCATCACCTTGAAGGTGAGCCGCTGGGGCATGAAACGCAACTGGTACAAAAGCGCGTTGAGCCGATCATTCCTGAGAAAACCGAGCAGGGTTATTTCATCGATAAATCGAAGCTGAATTTCGCGATTAACCCGGTGCTCAACCAGTCTGTCGGCGGGCCAGAAAGCTTCTATATGTATCAGGTTGGCGTGATGGGCACTGCCGACTGGTGGGTGACGGATCACTTGCTGACCACCGGCAGTCTGTTTGCCAACATCGCCAATAACTACGACAAATTTAACTACACCAATCCTCCGAATGATTCGACGTTGCCGCGTGTACGTACTCACGTCCGTGATTACGTCGAGAACGATATTTACGTCAACAACCTGCAAGCCAACTACTTCCAGTATTTGGGCAACAGCTGGTATGGACAGGTGTACGGCGGTTATCTCGAAACCATGTATGGCGGGGTTGGGGCAGAAGTGTTGTATCGTCCGGTCGACAGTAACTGGGCAATTGGTGCCAATGCCAACTACGTCAAACAGCGTGACTGGACCAGCTCGCTGGACATGATGAAGTTCACCGACTACAGCGCGCCAACTGGCCATATCACCGGTTACTGGACACCACCGTTTGCCGAAGATGTGCTGGTTAAACTCAGCATTGGCCAATATCTGGCAAAAGATAAAGGCGGCACGCTGGAGATCTCGAAACGCTTCGACAGCGGCGTGGTGGTGGGGACGTACGCGACCATTACTAATGTGTCGAAAGAAGAGTACGGGGAAGGGGATTTCACCAAAGGTTTCTACGTCAATGTGCCGTTGGATCTTTTCTCATCATCACCAACCCGCAGCCGCGCGCAAGTGAGCTGGACACCGCTGACGCGTGACGGTGGGCAGATGCTGGGTCGTAAGTTTGAGTTGTATGGGATGACGAGCGATCGGGATATTAATTTCAGGTGATCATGCCCTCACCCTAACCCTCTCCCCCAGGAGAGGGGGGTTCTTCTTCTTTTCTCCCTCGCCCACAGGGAGAGGGCCGGGGTGAGGGGGCAACATAAGCAGAAAAATTAGATTCAGATCACAGTTTTAACGTATAACAACACCTCAATACCCAAACATGAGGCGTTCTTATGACAACCACCCCCCGCGTTGAACTCATCGCTAAAGTTATGCAAACGGTCCTCAATCTGGCGTTGCTTGCGCTCGGCGTAATCCTCATCATCTTCCTGGGTAAAGAAACGCTGCACTTAGCCACCTCGCTGTTTGCGCCCAGCGATCAAGCCAGCAAGTATCAGCTGATTGAAGGGCTGGTGGTTTACTTTCTTTACTTCGAATTTATCGCGTTGATCGTGAAGTACTTTCAATCCGGTTATCACTTCCCACTGCGTTACTTTATCTATATCGGCATCACCGCCATTGTGCGGCTTATCATCATCGACCATAAAGATCCGCGCGATGTATTGATCTACTCGGGGGCGATTTTGTTACTGGTGATCACGCTGTGGTTGTGTAATAGCAGTCGCTTAAAACGAGAATAAAAAAAGGCGGCCCGAAGGCCGCCAGAAATGAGACTAAGTCAAATTGAGGGTTTGCAGTGGCATGACATAAGATGAAGCAATAACTGACAGGAAATCTTATCCTTTCACCCCTCCAGCCGTCAGGCCGCTCACTAGCCAGCGTTGCGCCAGTAAGAACACGACGGTAATCGGGATGGCAGAGAGCACAGCGGCAGCAGCAAAGTCGCCCCACAAATAGTTTTGTGGGTTGAGATATTGCTGCATACCTACCGCCAGGGTGTAGCTGTTGACGTCACGCAGTAACAATGACGCGACTGGCACTTCGGTAATCGCGGCGATAAACGACAGAATAAATACCACTGCCAGAATTGGCACAGACAGCGGCAGCAACACCAGGCGGAAGGCTTGCCATGGAGTTGCACCATCCAGCGCTGCCGCTTCTTCCAGCGAGTTATCGATAGTTTCGAAGTAGCCCTTAATCGTCCACACATGCAGCGCAATACCGCCAAGATAGGCGAAGATCACCCCACCGTGCGTATTCAAACCAATAAACGGAATGTACTGGCCGAGGCGGTCAAACAAGGCATACAACGCCACCAGTGACAATACCGCCGGGAACATCTGGAAAATCAGCATCCCTTTGAGCAACGTGGCTTTGCCAGGGAAACGCATACGGGCAAACGCATAAGCACAAGTGGTTGAAAGCGTGACAATCCCCAGCGCGGTAATCGCCGCAATCTTGATGGAGTTCCACAGCCACAACAGCACCGGGAACGGCGGTGGCGTGACGCTGCCATCGGCATGTTGCACGCTAAAGCCCAGTGCTAATTTCCAGTGCTCCCAGGAGATTTGATCCGGGATCAGGCTGCCAGTGGCGAAGTTACCCGGGCGCAGTGAAATCGCAATCACCATCAGCAGCGGGAACATAATTGCCGCGATAAATATCAGTAGTAGCAGATGCGTGGTAAACAGACGCAGCTTTTGAGATTTGGGTTGAACCATTGCCATGTGAATCGCTCCTTAATCAAACTTCATGCGGGTGGCTTTCAGGTTAACAATCGCTAATGCCCCAACCAGCAGGAAGATAAGCGTTGCGATAGCCGCCGCTAAACCAAAGTCCTGACCGCCGCCGCCTTCAAAGGCAATGCGGTAGGTGTAGCTCACCAGCAAGTCCGTGTAGCCCGCAGGCGTTGTGGTGCCGAGCCTGTCTGGCCCGCCATTGGTTAACAGCTGAATCAGCACGAAGTTGTTAAAGTTAAAGGCAAAGCTGGCAATCATCAGTGGTGTCAGCGGCTTAATCAGCAGCGGCAGCGTGATTTTAAAGAAATTCTGGAATGGGCCTGCACCATCCATTGCCGAAGCTTCGTATAAGTCGTCCGGAATCGCTTTCAACAAGCCCATGCACAAAATCATCATGTATGGATAACCGAGCCAGGTATTGACGATAATTATCATGGAACGTGCGGTGGTTGGGTCGCTAAACCAGGCGGGTTTGATACCAAACAGTGAGCTCAACATCATGTTGATTTCACCGAAACTTTGGTTGAACAACCCTTTGAAAATCAAAATAGAAATAAACGACGGTACCGCGTATGGCAGGATCAACATCACGCGATAAATCGCTTTGCCTTTCAGGGATTCCCACTGCACAACACACGCCAGAATCATGCCGACAGCCACGGTGAGAATCACCGTCAGGATTGAGAAGATCACCGTCCAGACGAAAATCGCCATAAATGGTTTTTGGATGCCTTCATCGTGGAACACACGTAAGAAGTTTTTCCAGCCGATGGTGACGGTGTAGCCCGGGCTTAATTGCTCGTTGCCCCAGTTGCCTTCGGCGTTAACAGACTGATAGAAACCAATATCGTTATTCGGGCGGTATTTAACGCCGCTTTGGTTGTTGGTCAGCTCACCGTTATCCGCCGCCGTATACAGTGGACGGGTGCCGGAAAACTGGCGCAGGGAACTCATGGTCAGCGTGCTTTCATCTGGCATTTGCGCGGTGATTTGCGTCAATGCCGCGCGGTTTTGCGTGATCACGCGCAGATTGGCTTTTTCGCCCGTTGGCAGCGCATCCGCTTCTTTCAATTTCAGGTGCTGCTCGCCGCCAAATTTAAAGGCGTCGGAGAGGTAATTTTTGCCAGTTTCTCCGTCGGTGAGGGCCAGTTGCCACTCATCGCCCGCCGGATAAAGGCCGAAGTTAAAGGTTTTGCCCGCCTGATATTGGCGGTCCATCAGCACTTCCTGTGCCCGTTCCTGGGTCAACTGGTTGGTGCTGCTGTAGTTGGTGAAGGCGATGGCGATGGTACAAACCAATGGGAACAGGACAAACAGCCCCATACCAGCCATTCCAGGGTAAACATAACGCCAGGCATAAGCCTTACGGTTGGCAAAAATATAGAGGCCAGCTGAGCTTAAAATCAGCGTCATGATGGCAAACAGGTACTCCCCCTGGGCGTACATTATGACAATAAGATAACCAACCAGCAGTCCCATCAGGCCGATGACTGACCACTTCAGTACATCGCTTTGCCACCAGTGGCTCTTTTTAACAACATCCATGGGGTCTTCCTCTACCTCTACAACTTATCATCTGAAACCACCCTCACCCTAACCCTCTCCCTTAGGGAGAGGGGATTGCGCGGTTCTCACCGTCCCCTGAGCTGGAGGGGATTGCTCGGTTATCTCCCTCGCCCCAACGGGGAGAGGGCCGGGGTGAGGGGGAATGACTTACTTAGTAATACGTCCCTGAGCATCTTTCAGCGCTTCATCAACAGTCTGACGACCGCTAACTGCGTTGATGACGGCGGTGCGTGTGGCATACCAGAAGGCGGCCATTTGCGGGATGTTAGGCATGATTTCGCCTTTTTGGGCGTTATCCATGGTGGCAGCGATACGTGGATCTTTCGCCAGTTGATCCTGGTAAGATTTCAGAGCAACTGCGCCCAATGGCTTGTCTTTGTTGACTTCAGCCAGGCCCTGGTCGGTCATCAGGTAGTTTTCCAGGAACTCTTTCGCCAGTTCTTTGTTCGGGCTAGCCGCATTGATACCGGCACTCAGCACACCAACGAACGGTTTAGATGCTTTGCCTTTGAAGGTTGGCAGCAGCGCTACGCCGTAATTGATTTTGCTCTTATCGATGTTGGACCATGCCCACGGGCCGTTAATCGTCATCGCGGTTTCGCCTTTGTTAAAGGCCGCTTCTGCGATGGAGTAATCGGTATCCGCATTCATTTGTTTGTTTTTAATCATGTCGACCAGGAAGGTCAGGCCCGCTTTCGCGCCTGGGCTGTCCACGCCGACATCTTTCACGTCATATTTGCCGTTTTCGAGTTTGAACGCGTAACCACCGTCAGCAGCAATCAGTGGCCAGGTGAAGTACGGTTCTTGCAGGTTGAACATCAACGCGCTCTTACCTTTGGCTTTCAGCTGCTTATCCAGAGCCGGGATTTCTTCCCAGGTTTTTGGCGGGTTAGGGACTAAGTCTTTGTTATAAATCAGAGATAGTGCTTCAACCGCGACTGGGTAAGCAATAATTTTGCCGTTGTAACGAACTGCGTCCCAGGTAAACGGATACAGTTTGTCCTGGAAAGCTTTGTCTGGAGTGATTTCGGCCAGCAGGCCAGATTGTGCGTAACCACCGAAACGGTCGTGCGCCCAGAAGATAATGTCAGGGCCATCGCCGGTCGCCGCGACTTGTGGGAATTTCTCTTCCAGTTTGTCCGGGTGCTCGATGGTCACTTTAATGCCCGTGTCTTTCTCAAACTTTTTACCCACTTCGGCCAGGCCGTTATAGCCTTTGTCACCGTTAATCCAGATGACCAGTTTGCCTTCTTCTATTTTTGCCAGTGCAGAGGCGGAAAACATCATCGTTGTCAGGGCAGACAGAGCGAGGATGCGGGCGCCAGTTTTAATTTTCATATGTTCCCATCCTTTGAATGGTGGTTTGCGCGTGGATACATCAGGTCAAGCTAGTGGCGTTACGGTTGCCAGTTTGCGCAGATGGCAAGTGCTTCTCATCCTCCTTAGCCCTACGCCCCACCCCGATTATCTGTGATCCCCATTACATAACTGGCAGTTATGTGTCCTGGAGCACACAAAACCACCCGGTTTTTTGAAACCACGATCACGAAAATCTCTTGTGCCGACTGTAACCGGTTGCAGAAACTCACTTCTCATCCTCCCGCCTCCTCCCCCATAAAAAACATCAGGGTGGAGGAGTTACCAAATGTATAGATCCGTCATAGTCCGACACATCTTGAATCACCTGCCCATTAGCATCGTGACGGAATGAATGAAGGGAGAAGTACATGGCAAGCGTACAGCTACGGAACGTAACAAAAGCCTGGGGGGATGTGGTGGTATCGAAAGATATCAATCTGGACATCCAGGAAGGTGAGTTTGTAGTTTTTGTTGGTCCGTCAGGCTGCGGTAAATCCACACTGTTGCGCATGATCGCTGGGCTGGAAACCATCACCAGTGGTGATTTGTTCATTGGTGAAACTCGCATGAACGACATTCCTCCCGCAGAGCGCGGTGTTGGCATGGTGTTCCAGTCTTATGCCCTGTATCCCCATCTTTCTGTTGCAGAAAACATGTCCTTTGGGCTGAAGTTGGCCGGTGCCAAGAAAAGCGAAATTAATCAGCGAGTCACACAAGTTTCAGAAACGTTGCAGCTGGCCCATTTATTAGATCGCCGCCCAAAAGCACTGTCTGGCGGACAACGTCAGCGTGTTGCCATTGGCCGTACGCTGGTGGCAGAACCGCGTGTCTTCCTGCTCGATGAACCACTTTCTAACCTTGATGCGGCACTGCGTGTGCAGATGCGTATTGAGATCTCCCGACTGCACAAACGTCTTGGACGCACCATGGTTTATGTCACCCACGATCAGGTCGAAGCGATGACGCTGGCCGACAAAATTGTGGTACTGGACGCAGGCCGCGTGGCGCAAGTCGGTAAACCGCTCGAGCTGTATCACTACCCGGCGGACCGTTTTGTTGCGGGCTTTATTGGCTCGCCAAAAATGAACTTCCTGCCAGTGAAAGTGACCGCCACTGCGATTGATCAGGTACAGGTTGAATTACCAAACCGTCAGCAAGTTTGGCTGCCGGTAGAGAGCAAAGAAGTCCAGGTCGGCGCCAATATGTCTCTGGGCATTCGCCCGGAACATCTGCTGCCAAGCGATATCGCTGACGTCACGCTTGAAGGCGAAGTTCAGGTGGTTGAGCAACTCGGTCATGAAACTCAGATTCACATCCAAATCCCCGCCATCCGTCAGAACCTGGTGTACCGCCAGAATGACGTGGTGTTGGTAAAAGAGGGTGCCACATTCGCTATTGGCTTGCCGCCAGAGCGTTGCCATCTGTTCCGTGAGGATGGCACTGCATGTCGTCGGCTGCATCAAGAGCCAGGTGTTTAAGCATTCCCATAAAAAAGAAAAGCAATGATTCAGGAGATAGAACGATGATTACTCTGCGCAAACTCCCACTGGCAGTTGCCGTAGCAGCAGGCGTTATGTCTGTTCAGGCTCTGGCTGTGGACTTCCACGGTTACGCCCGTTCTGGTATCGGCTGGACCGGTAGCGGCGGACCACAAGAATGCTTCCAGGCAACTGGTGCTCAATCTAAATATCGTCTGGGTAACGAATGTGATACTTACGCAGAAATTAAATTAGGCCAGGAAGTGTGGAAAGAAGGCGATAAGAGCTTCTACTTCGACTCCAACATTGCCTACAACTCATCACAGTTGAACGACTGGGAAAACGATAACACTCCAGCCATCCGTGAATTCAACGTGCAGGGTAAAAACCTTATCGATTCTCTGCCAGGCGCAAACATGTGGGCAGGTAAGCGTTTCTACCAACGTCATGACGTTCACATGATTGACTTCTACTACTGGGATATTTCTGGTCCTGGTGCGGGTCTGGAAAACATTGACGTCGGCGCAGGTAAACTTTCCTTCGCGGCCACTCGTTCTACAGAGTCTGGCGGTTCTTCTGCGAATGCGGAATTCGACCCGGCTACTGGCGAGCGTACATATAACAATAAAGTACCAAACGACGTGTTTGACGTGCGTTGGGCTGGTTTAGAAATTAACGACGGCGGCACACTGGAGCTGGGCGTTGATTACGGTCACACCAACATTCCTGACGATTACTACCTGGAACCAGGTGCGTCGAAAGATGGTTGGATGCTGACTGCAGAACATACGCAAAGTATGTTGAAAGGCTTTAACAAATTCGTTGTGCAGTATGCAACTGACTCTATGACTTCGCAGGGCAAAGGCCAGGCGCAGGGCGGTAGCGTTAACAACGACGGCAGCATGATCCGTGTCCTCGACCACGGCGCAATCACGCTGGCAGACAAATGGGACCTGATGTACGTCGGTATGTACCAGAACCTGGATATGGATGATAACCAGGGGACTGAATGGTACACCATCGGTATTCGTCCAATGTACAAATGGACGCCAATCATGAGTACCTTGCTGGAACTTGGCTACGACAACGTGAAATCCCAGGAAACTGGCGATCGCAACGGTCAGTACAAAATTACCCTGGCACAACAATGGCAAGCAGGTGACAGCATCTGGTCACGTCCGGCACTGCGTCTGTTTGCAACTTATGCCCGTTGGGATGAGCAGTGGGGTTACGCGAAAGACGCTAACGGCGACGCCACTCGCTTTGCCATCGCAGACAACACTGGTAACGGTAACTTCTCTACCAGCCGCGGCGATAACGACGAGTTCTCCTTCGGTGCCCAGATGGAAATCTGGTGGTAATACGGCTTTAACCTAATGTTATGAAACGATGAGGGGTTCGCCACTGAACCCCTCGTTATTACCCTTGTATGCCAATGCCTGTTTCGATGGAAAGCGCTATTGCCTGGCTAACTTTCCACCGATTTCCCATTGAGGTTGATAACAATGAAAATGAAAAAAAGTCTCCTGGCACTCTGCTTATCCGCAGGGTTGTTCGCAAGCATGCCTGGCTTAAGCCTGGCCAATGTTAATATCGTGCCGCAGGATCTTTCTGCTGCACCTGCTATCCCGTCTTCCGCATTGCAACAGCTGCAATGGATCCCGGTTGATCAAACCCAAACCCAAAAGACTAATCTCGCAACCACCGGCCAGAGCTTGAATGCCGGTGATATCACCGGGCCAGTTGCGGCCTACAGCGTACCGGCAAGTATCGGGGAGCTGACGATTACGCTCTCAAGTATCGTGAATAAAGATACGGTATTTGCACCAAACGTGTTGGTATTTGACCAAAACATGACGCCTGCTGCTTATTTCCCATCGGCTTTCTTTGCCTATCAGGAACCGGGAGTGTTGTCTTTAAATCGCCTGGAAGGCGTCATGAAATTAACCCCAGCACTGGGGCAACAAAAACTTTATTTGTTGGTGTTCACCACCAATAAAGACCTGCAACAAACCACCACGATGGTTGACCCTGCAAAAGCCTATGCCAGGGGCAACGGTAATGCGGTACCAGATATTCCTGATCCGATTGCACGCCATGGTACTGAAGGTGAAATTTCACTTAAGGTCAAAACTTCTTCAAGTTCCAGTATTTTAGTTGGGCCGCTGTTTGGTTCATCAGGCCCAGGCCCGGTAACGGTCGGTAATACCGCCGCACCAGCCACCACTTACACTGCACCTGCGGCAGTGGCAACAACCGCCGTAGTGGCTCCAGCTCCGGCACCTGCGCCAGTAGTGGCTCCAGCTGCGAAAAAAGAGCCCGTGCTGAGTGATACGGAAACCTATTTCAACCAGGCAATCAAACAAGCAGTAGCCGCAGGTGATGTTGATAAAGCCCTGAAACTACTGGATGAAGCTGAACGCCTGGGCTCGACTACTGCCCGTAAAACTTTTATCAGCAGTGTAAAAGGCAAGGGGTAAGCGTTTCCCCGCAGTGCTGATGTTTGAGGTTTGGTGCGCTCACTGAGCGCACCTTTTTTTGCCCGTCATATTTCGAGCTGCCTCGGCGTTGGCTGCTCTCACTCACCCTAATCACTTACTCTAGTAAGCTCATAGGGATTCGTTCGTTTGCCGCCTTGATTCAACTCGAATGATTTAGAAGGTTTCTGAACTGTTAAATCATCCCCGCTATACCCATTCTGCGTTACAATGACTGCCGGTTTTGTTTCGGAGAAATTCACATGTCTGACGCGCTTTCGCCACTGCGCGCCTTACGTTTTGAGGCTACGATTCCAGAGGAGCTGAGCGCATCGCTTCTTGACTGGTTGTTGCTTGAAGACTCAATGACTAAACGCTTTGAACAGTATTGTTCGCGAGTCACTGTTCGTATTGTGCGTGAAGGTTTTTTCGATTCACCTGTCGATTTTCCGGAAGCTGATATGATGCCTGAAGCCAAACGCTACTGGCTGCGTGAAGTTGTGCTCTGCGGTGACGATGAACCCTGGTTGCTGGGGCGCACCGTTGTACCAGAATCCACTCTTGAAGGGCCGGAGCTGGCTTTGCAACAGCTCGGCACCACGCCACTCGGGCGTTATCTATTTAGTGCATCATCCCTGACACGGGATTTTATTGAGATTGGTCGTAGTGCGGAGCTGTGGGGGCGTCGTTCCCGTCTGAGATTAGCCGGAAAGCCATTGGTGCTGACCGAACTATTCCTTCCCGCTTCGCCGTTGTATGCAGAGGAAAAATAATGGAGTGGAGTCTTAAACAGGGCAAATGGCAGGCCTGGCAACGCCTGATGAGGCTGGATAAGCCGATTGGCTCGCTTTTACTGTTATGGCCCACTTTATGGGCGTTATGGCTCGCGACACCGGGTGTCCCACCACTGACCATTTTATGTGTGTTTATCGCCGGAGTCTGGATGATGCGCGCCGCGGGTTGTGTGGTAAACGACTACGCCGATCGCAAGTTTGATGGCCACGTAAAACGCACCGCCCACCGTCCGCTACCGAGCGGAGCAGTCAGCGAAAAAGAAGCGCGTATCCTGTTTGTGGTACTGGTGTTGCTGTCGTTTTTACTGGTGCTGACGCTTAACACGATGACAATTTTATTGTCGGTGGCGGGGTTAGCATTAGCCTGGGTTTATCCCTTTATGAAACGTTACACCCATTTGCCACAAGTGGTGTTGGGTGCGGCGTTCGGTTGGTCCATCCCGATGGCATTTGCTGCGGTTAGCGAATCTGTACCGCTAAGTTGTTGGCTGATGTTTTTGACCAATATTTGCTGGGCGGTCGCTTACGACACGCAATATGCGATGGTTGATCGCGATGATGACCTGAAAATTGGCATCAAATCCACGGCGATACTGTTCGGGCGCTATGACAATGTGATTATCGGGATTTTGCAGATTGCGGTGATGGTTTTGCTGGCGGTGATTGGCTGGTTAAACGGATTAGGCGGGGCATTCTACTGGTCTATTGCGCTGGCGGGGGCACTGTTTATCCATCAGCAGCGTTTGACGGCGAATCGCGCTCGCGATGCTTGTTTCCGCGCATTCCTGAATAATAACTACGTTGGCCTGGTGTTGTTTATTGGCCTGGTGTTGAGTTACGTGCACTTCTAATATCAGAAATTAAATGGCGGATGACACTTCGTTTATCCGCCCTACAAGTCGAACCGTAGGGCGGATAAGCAATCGCGTCATCCGCCAGATTTTTTACTCAGTCGCAGCCTGCGACGTCGCACTTTCAATCGTCAAACGCACATCCGGCATGATCAGTTCTGCCAACATCTGGTAGACCTTCATGGTTTCAGTAGGCTCTGCATCCCCGGTATCGCTGATATAGCCTTCATCACGCAAGGTTAAAACCAGCGAGGTGAAGACGGCTTTATCAAAGAACTCCGGTGCATTAATGCCATGCAAAACAGACAAACGCTGGGCAACGGTGCGGCTTTCACGCTCCAGTGTCCCACGGTTAATCGACGGATTTGCGCTCAGCAACCAGAAGGTAATCGCATAACGCTGTAGCGTTTCGCGAACACCTGCTGCCAGCAGCTGCATGGTGCGTGAACGAGCAGGATTAATCTGCACTTCATCGCCTGCCAGTGTCACCAGTTCCTGACGAACCAGTTCATTGAGCATGATGTCAATTTCACCAGCAAGTTCGGTCGTGCTCCAGCGCAAGAACAGTTCAGCCTTCAGCATCGGGTAAAGCAGCTCGACCTGACGCAGCAGTTCGTTACGGTCAATACGGCGATGTTGAGTAATAATTGCCGCCAGCAGAGAAGGCAACACCAGCATATGCAGGATGTTGTTACGGTAATAAGTCATCAGAACCGCCTGCTCGCGCGGCAGAATGATGATGTCACCGATGGTGTCTTTCTCAACTTCAAACTTGTTCATCTGCAATGCGTGTTCAATCAGCGCTTCTGCTGGCTGGTCTGGTGCGGTCGCGTCCGGTGAATAAGGCACATTACGCAACAGGCTCAGGTAGCAGTTGAGCTGCTCGGTCAGTTGCTCACGGGTAAGTGAACGCTGACGCGAGGCCAACAGCGCGGTACAGCACAGGTTCATGGCATTTGCCGCACCGGCATTGTTAATACGCACCATCAGTTCAGCGGCAATTTCATTGACCGTTGGCGTCAACCATGCCGGGCGGATGGCCTCAATCGGGTCGATTGAATCGCGCCACTCTGGAACACGCTGGTTCAGGAACGTCATCAGCGGCATCGGTTCGCCAAAGTTAACATAGCCCTGGCCGAGGTTACGCAGCTTACTCAGCCCGCGCACCATCTGCATGAAACTCTCTTTCTCTTTGGTCGCGCCACGCAGCTCTTTCGCGTAAGTCCCCACTTCCATTACATGCTCATAACCAATGTAAATTGGCACCAGGGTAATAGGGCGAGTACCGCCGCGCAGCATGGCCTGGATGGTCATCGACAGCGTGCCGGTTTTCGGGTCGAGCAAACGCCCGGTACGAGAACGGCCACCTTCCACAAAGTATTCAACGGAATAGCCACGGCTAAACAGCTCGCCCAGATATTCACGGAACACGGTGGAGTAGAGTTTGCTGCCTTTAAAGGTACGGCGGATAAAGAACGCACCGAGGCGGCGGAAAATCGGGCCGGCTGGCCAGAAATTCAGGTTGATACCCGCTGCGATGTGCGGAGGAACCAGCCCCTGGTGATAAAGCACGTAGGACAACAGCATGTAGTCCATGTGGCTGCGATGGCAGGGCACATAGACAATCTCGTGGCCGTCATGAGCCAGTTGGCGCACGCGTTCAGCGTTATGAACGTTGATGCCCTGGTACAAACGGTTCCACGTCAGACCTAACACGCGGTCAGTCAAACGCACGGCTTCATACGAGAAGTTAGCGGCAATCTCTTCCATCAAAGCAACAGCATTCTGCTGGGCTTTTTCATGGGAGATTTTCTTGCTGCGCGCTTCATCTTCTACTGCACGAGCGATAGCTTTTGAGGCCAGTAGCTTATTGAACAGATCCTGGCGTACCGGCAGACGCGGGCCGACAGTCGCTAAACGCTGGCGAGCAAAGTGCATACGCGCTACGCGAGCCAGTTTTTGGGCGATTTTTTTGTCTGTACCGTGGTCGGTTGCCATCTGGCGCAGCGAAACCGGAGCGGAGAAACGCACAAAGCTGTCGCGCCCAAGCCAGGAAACAGCGAAAAATTTCTGGACGCCGTTCAGCATCTTTAATGGCGGATTCACTTCGCCTTTTTCGCGCCCAGGGGAGCGGCCAAACATCACCGATACTGGCACCATCTGCACATCCAGATTTGGATTGCTGCGGTGTAAGTCGAGGTAATCGTGGAACAGTTTGATCGACTCTTCTTTTGGCGTGTAATAAGTGAAAACACGCGGGCCGCCATGGATAAAGACATAGCGCGGCAATACCGCACCGTCGATTTCTAACGGCTCGAGAGGGTCGGGCAAGTTATGCGCGAGACATTGTGCGCGCAGCGTTAATAAGTCCGCCTTGGAGTTATACGGCAGGACATACATAATCGGGCGTGTGGGATCTAAGCCCAGTTCGGCTTGTGGATCTGCCGGAATGGACTTGCTCTTTACCAGAACGCCTAATGGTAAATTAAGTAATTTGTAGTAGATTCTTGGCCAGCCTGACATAAACGATGTAAAGCCTCAGGTTAATGATGCAAATTCGCCGCAAGAATATCAGAATCTGGCTCAGATTTCTGTGGCGTTGCAATATAGATAAGCATTGACCCAAATAATTTGAAAAGGTTTCCCAAAATGGCGAGCAGTACCACTGGACTTACCCGTATCATCAAAGCCGCAGGCTACTCATGGAAAGGGCTCAAAGCAGCCTGGATTAACGAAGCGGCTTTCCGCCAGGAAGGGGTTAGCGCGCTCATCGCCATCGCCATCGCCTGCTGGTTAGATGTTGACCCTATCACCCGTATTTTACTGATTGGTTCTGTTGTGCTGGTCATGATTGTCGAAATTCTCAATAGCGCTATCGAGGCGCTTGTTGACCGTGTTGGTACCGATTACCACGAGCTTTCAGGACGGGCCAAGGACATGGGGTCTGCTGCCGTATTAATCGCCATTATCCTCGCAGTTATTACCTGGGTCACACTGCTTTGGCCGCATTTGCGATGATCTTTCCAGAATAGTTAAGTCCCTGGTTTTTTGCTCAATTTGTGGTTCCAAAATCGCCTTTGACTGTATATACTCACAGCATAACTGTATAAACACCCAGGGGGCGGAATGAAAGCGTTAACTACCAGGCAGCAAGAGGTGTTTGATCTTATTCGGGATCATATCAGCCAGACCGGCATGCCACCGACTCGTGCCGAGATTGCTCAACGTCTGGGGTTCCGTTCTCCGAACGCCGCTGAAGAGCACCTGAAAGCACTTGCCCGTAAAGGCGTCATTGAGATTATCTCTGGTGCGTCGCGCGGTATCCGCTTGCTGGTGGAAGAAGTTACCGGTATTCCGCTGGTTGGGCGTGTTGCTGCGGGGGAACCACTCCTTGCACAACAGCACATCGAAGGCCATTACCAGGTTGACCCATCACTGTTTAAACCAAATGCCGATTTCCTGTTGCGCGTTAGCGGGATGTCTATGAAAGACATCGGTATTATGGACGGCGACCTGCTTGCAGTTCATAAAACTCAGGATGTGCGTAACGGCCAGGTTGTGGTGGCGCGTATTGACGACGAAGTGACTGTTAAGCGCTTAAAGCAGCAGGGTAATACCGTTCATCTTCTGCCTGAAAATAGCGAATTTGAACCTATTGTGGTTGACCTGCGCGAACATAACTTCTCTATTGAAGGGTTGGCGGTTGGGGTAATTCGCAACGGCGACTGGCTGTAAACTTCTCCAGATGATGCGCTTTAATGCGCATCATCGTCTTAATTCTCTTATCTCTTCCTGGATTGGCCATGCGATTTTTCTCGACGGCTGACAGAGCTCTCTGGCGCCTCGCCTTACCCATGATTTTTTCCAACATCACCGTGCCTTTACTGGGCCTTGTTGATACCGCGGTAATTGGTCATTTGGATAGCCCTGTTTATCTTGGCGGTGTCGCTATTGGTGCGACGGCAACCAGCTTCTTATTTATGCTGTTGCTGTTTTTGCGCATGAGCACCACCGGTTTAACTGCCCAGGCATTTGGTGCCAATAATCCCTCTGCTTTAGCGCGTGCACTGGTTCAGCCCTTGCTATTGGCGTTAGGAGCAGGGGTGGCGATCGTCTTACTGCGTGAACCGCTGATATCCCTGGCCTTGCATATCGTCGGCGGCAATGAAGATGTTTTGTTGCAGGCCCGGCGATTCCTTGAAATACGTTGGCTTAGTGCGCCAGCCTCGCTTGCCAACCTGGTCTTGTTGGGCTGGTTGTTAGGCGTTCAGTATGCGCGTGCGCCAGTTATCTTGCTGGTTGTCGGAAACGTACTGAATATCGTGCTGGATGTGTGGCTGGTTATGGGGCTACACATGGATGTTCAGGGCGCGGCACTCGCCACCGTCACCGCAGAATATGCGACGTTTATCATTGGTTTGCTGATGGTGAAAAAGGTCATGGGTTTGCGCGGAATCAGCTTTGAGATGCTCAAAGAGTCCTGGCGCGGGAATGTGCGGCGTCTGCTGGCACTCAATCGCGACATCATGCTGCGCTCGCTGTTGCTACAGGTCTGTTTCGCCTCAGTCACTATCTTTGGTGCGCGGTTAGGTAGCGAAATCGTCGCGGTTAACGCCGTGTTGATGACGCTATTAACCTTCACCGCCTATGCGCTCGATGGGTTCGCCTATGCCGTTGAAGCCCATTCCGGGCAGGCGTTTGGCGCTAAAAACCGTGGTCAATTGCTCGAAGTATGGGGCGCTGCATGTCGCCAGGCGGGCTTAGTCGCTCTTATGTTCGCCGCTGTGTATGCGCTGTTTGGTGAGCACATTGTTTCGCTTCTTACCTCTATCCCGGAATTGCAGCTACAGGCAGACCGCTACTTGCACTGGCAGATTGTTTTGCCCGTTGTTGGTGTCTGGTGTTATTTGCTGGACGGCATGTTTATTGGCGCAACGCGAGGTACGGAAATGCGCAACAGCATGGCGGTTGCGGCATTGGGATTTGGGCTGACGTTGCTCACCGTGCCTTATCTGGGAAATCATGGTCTGTGGTTATCCGTGGCTGTGTTCCTGGCTTTGCGCGGACTGTCTTTGGGATGGATTTGGCGTCGCCATTGGCGGGATAACAGCTGGTTTCCGGCTGGAACTCCTGATTAGTTACAGCTCATAGTTAGTTACAACTCATAGTTAGTTACAACTCATAGTTAGTTACAACTTCTGACGCGCTTTTAATCGCACTCCAGTATGCTGATTTGCCACCTGATTTTGGGGCAAGTCAGCATCATTTCTGTTACTTCTGTGGTTCAATGTTCTTAGTTTTCCCCTCACTGCCATATCCTTGACTACAATTATTTCCACGTCCAGCAGATAGTGAGTGTCAGCCAAACGGCAGCACCTGGGCGTTGTTAACTATTAGCAGTTCTTAACCGAACGATGAGGATATTATTATGAATAAAGACGAAATCGGCGGTAACTGGAAACAGTTCAAAGGCACAGTAAAAGAGAAATGGGGCAAACTGACAGACGATGACATGACCGTCATCGAAGGGAAACGCGATCAGCTTGTCGGTAAAATTCAGGAACGCTATGGATATGCGAAAGATCAGGCAGAGAACGAAGTCGTTGATTGGGAAAAACGTAACGATTACCGCTGGTAATCTCATCCCTCAGATGTGTTAACTCTCATAGGCTAACCTGCCCTGGTACATGGATGTACCGATCCCCTCCATACTTCAAGCTACATCTTTTGGCTGCATTCACTTACCGCTTCAATGCAACTCGAATTATTTCGGGTTCAGGCTAGCGTGACTTCTTCTTACTCTGAATGGTGTGGTCATGCCCGCATTCTTCCGGGTGGCTACAGGCTTCAACTTCCGCACACGCGCTGCATAAACCATGCGCCTCAATGACATTGTGGTGTAGAGCAAATCCTGACTGGGCAGCCAGTTGATTCATAATATCTTCCACACCTTCCGCGCTATGCTCCTTCACCGCGCCACACCTGTCGCAAATCAACATCGCTGATGAGTGAGTCGGCTGATCAATCAGATGGCACAAAACATAGCTGTTGGTTGACTCGACGCGATGGACAAAGCCTTGTTCGAGAAGAAAATCGAGCGCACGATACACCGTCGGGGGTTTAGCTTGCGGTTCACTGGCGCGAAGTAAATCCAGCAAATCATAAGCGCTGATTGCACCCGCTTGCTGCGTCAATAAACGCAACACTTCCAGGCGTTGTGGTGTCAGGCGCACATTACGCTGTTCGCATAGTTTTTCAGCCTGCGCTAACACGTTTTGTGAAGTCGTGATGTCCATCAGCATTCCCCTGTAGATTAGCCCTACACTCTATCACAACGCGCAATAAACGCCGAGTGGTGCGCCATGCTGGCCACAGCCTTTTGAGATGACTATCCCGGAGTTTGCTATGAATAAACCTGATTGCATTCGTCACTGGAAAGAACTGGAAGGTGAAGATGACTCAACTTATCCAGACAGTACTGAATTGTTTTCCATTGGCGCGCCATTGGCTCGCAAACTTGGGCTAACACGCCTGGGGATTCACCACGAGCGCCTGCTCCCTGGCCGCCGGACGTCCTATCCGCATGCGGAAAGTAGCGAGGAAGAGTTTGCTTATGTTCTGGAAGGGCATCCACAGGTGTGGATTAACGGCCACCTTTACTCACTTGAACCGGGTGATAGTGTTGGTTTCCCGGCCGGGACGGGCGTCTGCCATACCTTCATCAACAACACCGAGCATGAAGTCCGGTTGCTGATTGTGGGTGAGGCCAACAAAGCCGAAAACCGAATTTATTACCCGCTAAACGCGAGCTATGCCGCACAACGCCAGGATCGCTGGATTGACCACCCGCCGCAGTTTTTTGGCCCACATGACGGCCATCCTTCACGAAAACCGAACGGTAAACTATAAATAAGTTTACAGGGAATTTTTGAACTCATAATCCTGATGGAGAGAAACGGGATTTCGATGGGATAAACATCCCCCTTTTTAGCTTTTTATTCACAGCAATAGTCCGCCTCTGTTCAGTCATAACTGGCAGGGGCAAGTTATGAAATCTGATTAACAGACGGGCGAGCGGTGAATGAAAAAAATTAAAACTCTGGTGGCGTTCAGCGCTGCCTCTTTATTTGTGGCAAATCAAGCCAGTGCGGCAGGTACCTGGTCAGAAGCTCGTAGTGATGCAATGGGGGGGACGGGCGTTGCTTCAGCGAGTTATGGAAGTGGAGTGCTAACAAACCCTGCGCTGCTGGCAAAGGCAAAACAGGACGACTCAGTGACAGTTATTTTGCCCTCCGTGAGCGGGCAAATGACAGATAAAGATAACCTGCAGGATCAGATTGATGGCATTAGCGATACGGTCGATCAATACCAGAACGTTATCGACGATCTTACCCTGCAGGATATCCTTTTAAACCCAAATGGTTCACTTGGTCAGCTTCAGGGCGCTGCGGGGAGCTTGGCTGGCGAACTGGAAGATCTGCGAGGTCAAACAGCAAACGCGAAAGCCGGGGCGAGTATCGCAGTCAGTATTCCAAATGATGTGCTGTCGATGGCATTTGTCGCAAAAGCCTATGCGCGAGCACATGTGAGTTCCTCTATTGATCAACAAGATATTGATTATCTGCACAGCATCGCGAATTCCAGGGTTGTTGCCGGGGGAGTCGCACTAGATGCTGCCGTTAATGGCTCTGATGTTATCACCAGCAATCTCAACTCCACTGCATCTGGGCGCGGCGCAATTGTCTCCGACTATGGTGTGGCGCTGGCGAAACAGTTTGATCTAAACGGCGTGCCTGTCTCTGTTGGCATCACGCCGAAACTGCAAAAAACCTGGCTGTACAACTACACCACATCAATCTATTCCTACGACAGCAGCGACTGGAAAAATAGCCGCTATCGTAACGACGACACTGGCTTTAACGTTGATGCGGGTGTGGCAGCTGATTTTGGCGAAAACTGGACTGTCGGTCTGAGCGGCCAGAACCTGATTTCACATGACATTGATACCAAAGATATCCTGATCACAAATGGCAGGACGGGCGAAACCGTCAACTATAAAGACACTTATCAGATTCGCCCGTTAGTGACGGCGGGCTTAGCCTGGCATAACGATTTCATCACCCTTAGCGCCGACGGCGATCTCACCGAAACAAAAGGTTTCAAAAGCGAAGACGATTCACAGTACGTTGGCGTGGGCGCTGAAGTTACGCCGCTGCCGTGGCTTGCGGTGCGCGCCGGTTACCGGGCTGACGTCAAATCAAACGATAGCAACGTCTTTACCGGTGGGGTTGGCTTTGCGCCATTTAATCGCGTTCACATCGATTTAATGGGGCTGTACGGCGAAGACGAAACCTGGGGGGCAGGGGCACAGCTTAGCATGACCTTCTGATGAAAATAGCCGTCGGGACGAGCGAGTGTCCCGGCGCTGCTTTATGCTATAGTGGCGACCCTTTTTTAACCGTAGCCCGTAAACGCCCAGTGCCTATGTCCTCACAAACAAACCAGACCCTCTTCCAGCCACATCGTTTCTCTATTGCGCCGATGCTTGACTGGACTGACCGCCACTGCCGCTATTTTTTGCGTCAGCTTTCAAGCCAGACACTGCTGTACACCGAAATGGTGACCACCGGTGCGATCATTCATGGCAAAGGGGACTATCTGGCGTACAGCGAAGACGAGCATCCTATCGCGTTGCAGTTGGGGGGTAGCGATCCGGCGGCTTTAGCGCAATGCGCGAAACTGGCTGAAGAACGTGGCTACGACGAAATTAACCTCAACGTAGGTTGCCCATCTGACCGTGTACAAAATGGCATGTTTGGCGCGTGTCTGATGGCTGATGCCCAGCGGGTTGCCGATTGCATCAAAGCGATGCGCGACGTGGTTTCTATTCCCGTCACCGTCAAAACGCGTATTGGCATTGATGACCAGGACAGCTACGAATTCCTGTGTGATTTCATCGGTACAGTCGCCGGGAAGGGCGAATGTGAGATGTTCATTATCCATGCCCGTAAAGCGTGGCTTTCGGGCCTAAGCCCGAAAGAAAACCGTGAAATTCCGCCGCTGGATTACCCGCGCGTGTATCAACTCAAGCGTGATTTCCCACACCTGACGATGGCCATCAACGGCGGTATCAAAACGCTGGAAGAGGCAAAAGCCCATCTGGAACATATGGATGGCGTGATGGTCGGGCGCGAAGCCTATCAGAACCCAGGCCTGCTGACCGCGGTTGACCGTGAAATTTTTGGTATTGATGCGCCGGAAGTCGACACCGTTGCTGCGGTTCGTGCCATGTATCCGTACATAGAGCGTGAACTGGCAAACGGCACTTATCTTGGCCATGTCACCCGCCACATGCTGGGCTTATTCCAGGGGATTCCGGGTGCACGCCAGTGGCGTCGTTATCTGAGTGAAAACGCCCACAAAGCCGGTGCCGGGATTGATGTCGTGGAACATGCGTTGTCATTGGTTGCGGACAAGCGCTAACTTTTGTCGGTAATAACCCGGCTAGTTGCTCAGGTATTGCGGAGTTGATCACAACCTCGCATCTTTCTGGCTAAGTTTGCAGGCTGTGGCGTATCAATTATTTACCAAATCTGACAATATTACTGGGTCACGAAAAACGAATTCATCGCGCTGTACCCTACATACCGTGCGAACAAAAAAAGAATGGGCTTCCCTCGGGAGGCCCAAATTCTTTTATGGAATCAGCAGGCTAGAACCTTGCGTGCTACGGCTCTCCAGCGTTTTATGTGCCAAAGCGGCATCGCTTAAGGCGAATTTCTGGTTTTCAGCCACATCGACTTTTATCACGCCGCTGGCAATCAATGAGAACAGCTCATTGCAAGCTTCTTCCAGCTCTTCACGCGTGGTCACGTAACCATTCAGTGACGGGCGAGTAACATACAGCGAGCCTTTCTGGTTAAGAATCCCCAGATTCACCCCTGTAACCGGGCCAGATGAATTACCAAAACTCACCATCAATCCCTGGCGCTGTAAGCAATCCAGCGATGCCTCCCAGGTATCTTTCCCCACCGAATCATAAACTACCGCGACTTTCTTGCCGCCTGTCATCTCTTTTACGCGTTCGACAAGATTCTCTTCGCGATAGTTAATGGTTTGCCAGGCACCGGCGTTTTTGGCGCTTTCTGCTTTTTGCGCCGAACCCACCGTACCAATCAGTTTGGCACCCAGCGCTTTGGCCCATTGGCAGGCGATAAGACCCACACCACCGGCGGCGGCATGGAACAGGAAAACTTCGTTGGCTTTAATATCGTAGGTTTTACGCAACAGATAATAGACAGTTAGCCCTTTGAGGAATGACGCGGCGGCTTGTTCGAAAGAGATGGCATCGGGCAGTTTTGCGGCTTTATCCGCTGGCACGTTATGCACGCTGCTGTAGGCACCAAGCCCGGATTGCGCATAGACAACTCGATCACCGACTTTAAGATGCGTGACCGCACTGCCAACTTTACTGACGACACCTGCAGCTTCAGTACCGAGGCCACTTGGCAGCATCGGTGGCGGGTATAAACCACTGCGAATATAGGTATCAATGTAGTTGATACCAATCGCTTTGTTCTCAACTTGTACTTCGTTTTCTGCTGGGGCGTTTGGGGTGAATTCAACAACTTTTAAGACTTCAGGGCCGCCATGTTGACTAAATTCAATGCGCGTTGCCATGAGAACTCCTTCTGTTTCCTCGGAGGGAGATAGAGTAAACTCTCGTTCCTCTTATCTGATTTTGGTAACTCCCTCACTATGGCAGGAAATAAACCCTTCAACAAACCGAAAGAACCCCGCGATCGTCAGATGGAAGGGCTGAAAATGCCGCCACATTCTCTGGAAGCGGAGCAATCGGTGTTGGGCGGTTTAATGCTGGACAACGAACGCTGGGATAACGTTTCCGAGCGCGTCGTGGCTAACGATTTTTTCAGCCGTCCACACCGCATGATCTTCACCGAAATGCAGCGTTTGCTCGAAATGAGCAAGCCCATCGACCTGATCACGCTTTCTGAGTCTCTGGAATTACAGGGCAACCTCGAAAGCGTTGGTGGTTTCGCCTATCTGGCCGAATTATCTAAAAATACGCCAAGTGCTGCGAACATCAGTGCTTATGCCGACATTGTGCGTGAACGCGCCGTTGTTCGTGAAATGATTGCCGTGGCGAATGAAATCGCCGATGCCGGTTATGACCCGCAAGGGCGTACCAGCGAAGATTTACTCGATCTGGCCGAGTCACGCGTGTTCCAGATTGCTGAGAGCCGCGCGAATAAAGACGAAGGCCCAAAAAGCATCGACCAAATCCTCGAAGCGACCGTTTCGCGTATCGAAACGCTCTTCCAGACCCCACACGATGGTGTGACGGGCGTGGATACTGGCTACCATGATCTGAACAAAAAAACGGCCGGTCTACAGCGTTCCGACCTCATTATTGTGGCGGCGCGTCCATCGATGGGTAAAACCACGTTTGCGATGAACCTGTGTGAAAACGCCGCGATGTTGCAGGAAAAACCGGTGCTGATTTTCAGCCTCGAGATGCCAGGCGAGCAGATCATGATGCGTATGCTGGCGTCGCTGTCACGCGTCGACCAAACCAAAATCCGTACCGGCCAGTTGGATGATGAAGACTGGGCGCGTATTTCGAGCACCATGGGCATCTTGCTTGAAAAACGCAATATGTACATTGATGACTCATCCGGCCTGACGCCAACGGAAGTGCGATCACGTGCGCGCCGTATCTACCGCGAACATGGCGGCCTGAGCCTGATCATGATCGACTACCTGCAATTGATGCGCGTGCCGTCGCTTTCCGACAACCGTACTCTGGAAATCGCTGAGATTTCACGCTCGCTAAAGGCGCTGGCAAAAGAGCTACAGGTGCCGGTCGTCGCGCTCTCGCAGCTTAACCGCTCCCTGGAACAACGTGCCGATAAACGCCCGGTCAACTCCGACTTACGTGAATCCGGCTCCATCGAGCAGGATGCCGACTTAATCATGTTCATCTACCGTGACGAAGTTTATAACGATAACAGTGACGAGAAAGGCATCGCGCAAATCATCCTCGGTAAACAGCGTAACGGCCCAATCGGCACCGTGCGCCTGACGTTCAACGGGCAGTTCTCACGCTTTGATAACTACGCTGGCCCGCAATACGACGAAGACTAAATCCTCGTCATCCTTCGTGCCACAACTGCGTTGGCTGCGCTCACTCGCCCGAATCACTTACTTGCGTAAGCTCGTCGGGACGAGTTCTCTTGCCGCCTTGTTGTGACGCGAATGATTTTGAGGATTTGCGTAATCAAATATTAAATTTTAGCAAGGAACGAACATGCAAGCGGCAACCGTAAAAATTAACCGCCGCGCTCTGCGACACAACCTGCAACGCCTGCGCGAACTGGCTCCTGCCAGCCGTATGGTGGCGGTGGTGAAAGCAAACGCATACGGGCATGGTCTGCTGGAGACTGCCCAAACCCTGGCTGATGCCGACGCCTTTGGTGTCGCCCGCCTTGAAGAAGGTGTTCGGTTGCGTGCAGGGGGAATTACTCAGCCCATCCTGCTGCTCGAAGGTTTCTTCAATGCAAGCGACCTGCCGACAATTGCCGAGCAGAATTTCCAGACCGCGGTTCACTGCATTGAACAGCTTGAAGCGCTGGAGCAGGCCGAGTTAAGCCAGCCGATTACCGTGTGGATGAAGCTGGACACCGGCATGCACCGTTTGGGCATCTTGCCTGAAGAAGCCGAAGCGTTTTATCAGCGTCTTTCACGTTGTAAAAACGTCAGCCAGCCGGTGAATATCGTCAGCCATTTTGCCCGCGCTGATGAACCGGAATCCGACGCCACACCGCGCCAGCTCGATATCTTCAATTCGTTTACCGCAGGCAAACCAGGGCAGCGTTCTATTAGCGCGTCTGGTGGTATTTTGCTGTGGCCGGACTCGCATATGGATTGGGTTCGCCCAGGTATCATTCTTTATGGTGTTTCACCTCTTGAGCAAAAACCGTGGGGCGTCGATTTTGGCTTCCAGCCGGTGATGTCACTGACTTCCAGCCTGATTGCCGTGCGTCAACATAAAGCCGGTGAAGCGGTGGGTTACGGCGGTACCTGGATTGCTGAGCGCGATACACGTCTGGGTGTGGTGGCGATGGGTTATGGCGACGGTTACCCGCGCGCGGCACCATCTGGTACACCTGTGCTGGTGAATGGCCGGGAAGTGCCGATTGTCGGGCGTGTCGCCATGGACATGATTTGTGTCGACCTCGGCCCACAATCAGAAGACAAAGTGGGCGATAGCGTGGTGATGTGGGGTGACAATTTGCCGGTTGAGCGCATCGCTGAAATCACAAAAGTGAGTGCTTACGAACTTATCACGCGCCTGACTTCAAGGGTTGCGATGGAATACCTGGATTAATTTCCCCTTTATTTTTACTTTTGTAGGTCGGATAAGCGTTAGCGTCATCCGACGCAATCTGGTGGATGACGCTAACGCTTATCCACCCTACAAATTCCCGCGATAAACCTCTCGATCTCGCCCCAGCTTCCGGTTTACAGTGGTTGTCCGCAACACTGTAAACCAGGAGAACCTCACCGTGTTTCAAAAAGTTGACGCCTATGCTGGCGACCCAATCCTTTCCTTAATGGAACGTTTCAAAGTTGACTCGCGTAGTGACAAGGTAAACCTCAGCATTGGCCTCTATTACAACGAAGATGGGGTCATCCCGCAGTTGCAGGCTGTTGAAGAAGCTGAAGAACGCCTGAATTCTCAACCACATGACGCATCTCTTTACCTGCCGATGGAAGGCCTGAGCAGCTATCGCAGCGCGATTGCACCGCTGCTGTTTGGCGCAAACCATCCTGCGCTGCTTGAAGAACGTATCGCGACCATTCAAACCGTTGGCGGTTCTGGTGCGTTAAAAGTGGGTGCGGACTTCCTGAAAACCTATTTTCCGGATTCACAGGTATGGGTCAGCGATCCGACCTGGGAAAACCACATCGCAATCTTTGGTGGTGCGGGTTTTAAGGTGAATACCTACCCGTGGTTTGATAGCGAAACCAATGGTGTGCGCTTCGAAGCGTTGCTGGAAACCCTGAACACGCTGCCTGCGCAAAGTATCGTGTTGCTCCATCCGTGCTGCCATAACCCGACAGGTTCTGACCTGACGGATGCGCAGTGGGATGCGGTGGTTGAAATCCTCAAAGCGCGTAACTTAATTCCGTTCCTCGACATTGCCTATCAGGGTTTTGGCGCGGGTATGGAAGAGGATGCATACGCGATTCGCGCAGTTGCCAGCGCTGACCTGCCAGCTTTAATCAGCAACTCATTTTCCAAGATTTTCTCAATGTATGGCGAACGCGTGGGCGGGTTATCGGTCGTCTGTGACGATGCCGAAACAGCAGGCCGTGTATTGGGCCAACTAAAAGCTACCGTGCGCCGTAACTATTCCAGCCCGCCAAACTTCGGTGCGCAGGTTATCGCTGCGGTTCTGAACGACGAACAGCTGAAAACCAACTGGCTGGCAGAAGTCGAAACGATGCGTCGCCGTATTCTCGATATGCGCCAGGCACTGGTTTCAGTACTGCGGGCTGAAATGCCGGAACGTAACTTCGACTACCTGCTGCAACAACGTGGGATGTTCAGTTATACCGGCCTGAGTGCGGAGCAAGTCGATCGTCTGCGTGATGAGTTTGGTGTCTATCTGATTGCCAGCGGACGCATGTGTGTCGCGGGGCTAAACAGCAATAACGTACAGCGCGTGGCGCAGGCGTTTGCCGCTGTAATGTGAGTACTTACTCACATTAATTCTGGTTTACTCCTTCGCCCTCAGGGCGAAGGCTGGGATGAGGTGATTCTTCACAAATTCAATTCTGTGATCATCACCTTTTTCTATGACAAATCCTGATAAATTCCTTTTACTATCAGCCTCTCGCGAGTATGGTCGGGTAGGTTTTTGACCAGTTGTTCCACTTTCTAACGATAAAAACTGATGAAAATAAAGGGAAAATGATGCGTAAAATTACCCTGGCATTAAGTGCCGCGTGTTTGTTATTAGGATTGAACCAGTCTGCCGTTGCTAAGGAATCTGCACCCGCTCCTCTGAATCCTGGCGTCACCGTTGCGCAGTTAGCACAGCAAGTCCCCATTCACTGGGTTTCTGTCGCTCAAATTGAAAATAGCCTGATGGGGCGTGCGCCGATGGCGGTGGGTTTCGATATTGACGACACGGTGCTGTTCTCAAGCCCAGGTTTTTACCGTGGGCAAAAAGAATTCTCACCGGGCAAACAGGATTACCTGAAAAACCCATCTTTCTGGGAAAAAATGAACAACGGCTGGGATGACTTCAGCATGCCGAAAGAAGTCGCGAAAAGTCTTATCGCCATGCACCTCAAACGAGGTGACAGCATCTATTTTGTGACTGGCCGCAGCCAAACTAAAACCGAAACCGTAACTCAGACACTGCAAAAAGACTTCTTAATCCCGGAAGCCAATGTAAACCCAGTTATTTTTGCCGGTGACCAACCTGGACAAAATACCAAAACCCAATGGCTGAAAGATAAGAAAATCAAAGTGTTCTACGGCGATTCTGACGGTGATATTACCGCCGCTCAAGATGTAGGTGCCCGTGGCATCCGTTTATTACGCGCTTCGAATTCCAGCTACCAACCGCTGCCAAAAGCCGGGGCTTTTGGCGAGGAAGTGATTGTTAACTCTGAATATTGATCATATTGACTGATATTAGACGGCGATGCGCGCAAGCAAGTCGCCGTTTTTTTCATCAAAAATCCCCTGTCGGGTTTTACCTTTTGGTGAGTTGCTCGCACACTTAGAGGTGCCAGTTTCATAAACTGGGCGCGACATTGAATCCACTGGAGCAGGTAAAAGGGGAAAAAAATGACCAATTCGGAGCTATTGCAGTACTGCATGAACAAACCCGGAGCGGAACAAACTGTTCATAGCGACTGGAAGGCCACACAAATCAAAGTAGCGGATGTGATGTATGCCATGGTGCATGACATCGAAGCACGCCCGGCTGTTTCGTTAAAAGCCAGTCCGGGGCTGACTGATTTACTGCGTGAGAGCCACAAAGACGTGTTCCCCAGTGCGCATTTGAACAAAGCACACTGGAGCACGTTATATCTGGATGGGTCGCTGCCCGACTCGCAAATTTATTATCTGGTGGATGCCTCTTACCAGCAGGCATTATCGCTGCTGCCACAGGAAACCAGGCAGCAGCTCTCTGACTGACTACTTCAGCAAAGGTTTGAGGAAACGAGCGGTATGTGAAGCTTCGCATTCCGCGACGGTTTCTGGCGTACCGGAAACCAGAATCTCTCCGCCGCCGCTACCGCCTTCTGGGCCAAGGTCGACAATCCAGTCTGCCGTTTTAATCACGTCCAGGTTATGTTCGATAACCACAATGGTGTTGCCCTGATCGCGCAACTGATGCAGAACTTCCAACAACTGCTGGATATCGGCAAAATGCAGGCCAGTGGTTGGCTCATCAAGGATATACAACGTCTGGCCAGTGCCACGCTTAGAAAGCTCACGCGCCAGTTTCACACGCTGTGCTTCACCGCCTGACAACGTCGTTGCTGACTGCCCAAGCCGAATGTAAGACAAGCCTACGTCGATGAGCGTTTGCAGCTTACGCGCCAGCGCCGGTACGGCATCAAAGAATTCACGAGCATCTTCAATGGTCATATCCAGCACTTCGTGGATGCTTTTGCCTTTGTACTTAACTTCCAGCGTTTCGCGGTTATAGCGCTTCCCTTTGCACTGGTCGCATGGCACGTAAATATCCGGCAAGAAGTGCATCTCGACTTTGATCACGCCATCGCCCTGGCACGCTTCGCAGCGCCCGCCACGCACGTTAAAGCTAAAACGCCCTGGCGTATAACCTCGCGCACGGGATTCCGGCACGCCCGCAAACAGCTCGCGCACTGGTGTAAACACGCCGGTATAAGTCGCCGGGTTTGAACGTGGTGTACGGCCAATCGGGCTTTGGTCGATATCAATAACTTTGTCGAAATGCTCCAGACCATGAACTTCGCGGTACGGCGCAGGTTCTGCAAGCGTTGCACCGTTCAATTGGGTTTGAGCAATCGGGAAAAGCGTATCGTTAATCAGCGTCGATTTACCGGAACCTGAAACCCCGGTCACGCAGGTAAACAAGCCGACGGGCAGCGTCAACGTCACATCTTTCAGGTTGTTGCCCTTCGCACCAACCAGCTTCAACACCTTCTCTGGGTCAGCGGGAACGCGGTGTTTCGGCAGCGCAATTTCACGCTTACCGCTGAGGAACTGCCCGGTCAGAGATTCCGGCGCATCGATAATATCCTGCATGGTGCCTTCGGCAACGACATGGCCGCCGTGAACACCCGCACCCGGGCCGATATCGATAATATGGTCTGCGGCACGAATCGCATCTTCGTCGTGCTCGACGACAATCACGGTATTACCGAGATCGCGCAGGTGAATCAGCGTTTCCAGTAAACGTTCGTTATCGCGCTGATGCAGGCCGATTGACGGCTCATCGAGCACGTACATCACGCCCACAAGACCCGCGCCAATCTGGCTTGCCAGACGAATACGCTGCGCTTCACCGCCCGAAAGTGTCTCTGCGGAACGGGAAAGTGACAGATAATTCAGGCCGACATTCACCAGGAATTTCAGGCGATCGCCAATCTCTTTCAAGATTTTTTCAGCGATTTGCGCACGTTGCCCACTGAGCTTCATGTTGTGGAAGAACTCCATCGCATGACCAATGCTCATATCAGAGATAGTTGGCAGCGGCGTGTTTTCAACAAACACATGGCGTGCTTCACGGCGCAGACGCGTACCTTCACAGCTTGCGCATGAACGGTTGCTGATAAATTTCGCCAGTTCTTCACGCACCGCGGAAGATTCGGTTTCTTTATAGCGACGTTCCATATTATGCAGCACGCCTTCAAACGGATGGCGGCGCACCGAGGTATCACCACGGTCGTTTATATATTTGAATTCAATGCTCTCTTTGCCGGAGCCATTGAGCACCACGTTTTTCACGCTGGCGCTCAGTTCGTTCCATGGCGTTTCGACATCAAACTTATAATGCTCTGCCAGTGAACGCATCATGGTGAAGTAATAGAAGTTACGGCGATCCCAGCCGCGAATTGCACCGCCAGCCAGCGAAAGTTCACCGTTTTGCACCACGCGTTCCGGGTCGAAATACTGCTGTACGCCAAGCCCGTCACAGGTTGGGCAGGCACCGGCCGGATTGTTGAACGAGAACAGACGTGGTTCCAGCTCGCGCATGCTGTAGCCGCAAATCGGGCAGGCAAAGTTGGCAGAGAACAGCAACTCTTCGGCTTTTTCATCGTCCATATCGGCGACAACCGCAGACCCACCGGACAAATCCAGCGCAGTCTCAAACGACTCAGCCAGGCGCTGTGCTAAATCCTCACGCACCTTGAAACGGTCAACCACCACTTCAATGGTATGTTTTTTCTGTAATTCCAGCTTTGGCGGATCGGAGAGATCACACACTTCGCCGTCGATCCTCGCGCGGATATAACCCTGGCTTGCCAGGTTTTCCAGCGTCTTGGTGTGCTCGCCTTTTCTGTCTTTAATAATCGGCGCAAGCAACATCAGGCGCTTACCTTCCGGCTGCGCTAAAACGTTATCGACCATCTGGCTGACCGTTTGTGCTGCCAGCGTGACATTGTGGTCTGGGCAACGCGGTTCACCGACACGCGCATACAACAGGCGCAAGTAGTCATGAATTTCAGTGATGGTGCCGACGGTTGAACGCGGGTTGTGCGAAGTGGATTTCTGCTCGATAGAAATCGCCGGCGACAAACCTTCAATGTGGTCGACATCCGGCTTTTCCATCAATGACAGGAACTGACGCGCATAGGCGGAAAGGGACTCAACGTAACGACGCTGCCCCTCGGCGTATAAGGTGTCGAAAGCCAGTGAGGATTTGCCAGAACCCGAAAGCCCAGTCACAACAATCAGCTTGTCGCGTGGAATAACGAGGTTAATATTTTTGAGATTGTGGGTGCGGGCGCCCCGAACTTCGATCTTATCCATTCACCTTTCCCGGTTTAAACGCTTTTTGCCAGGCCGCACTGGAGGCCGCCGACGATCACAAACGGCTAATTATGACACAATAAAACCTGAATGAATATCCAGTGTTTTAATGCAACAATGTATACCCCGAAGACATTCTGGAATGCATCCCGCAGCTATAAAGATTAGGGGTGGCGTGGTAGAATCGAGGGTTTACACTACTTATTAAACGTTTCAGGAGACACGACCATGGCCAGCAGAGGCGTAAACAAGGTGATTCTCGTCGGGAATCTGGGTCAAGACCCGGAAGTACGCTACATGCCAAATGGTGGCGCAGTTGCCAACATTACTCTGGCCACGTCAGAGTCCTGGCGCGATAAGCAAACCGGCGAAACCAAAGAAAAGACTGAATGGCACCGCGTAGTGCTGTTTGGCAAACTGGCAGAAGTCGCGGGTGAATACCTGCGTAAAGGCTCCCAGGTTTATATCGAAGGTGCATTGCAGACGCGTAAATGGACTGACCAGGCAGGCGTTGAAAAATACACCACCGAAATCGTGGTTAACGTTGGCGGCACCATGCAAATGCTGGGTGGCCGTGCAGCAGGCGGTGCTCCAGCAGGTGGCGGTAACCCAGGTCAGCAGCAAGGTGGTTGGGGTCAGCCTCAGCAACCGCAGCAGGGTGGCAACCAGTTCAGCGGCGGCGCGCAATCTCGTCCGCAGCAGAGCGCACCAGCACCATCTAACAATGAACCACCAATGGACTTCGACGACGACATTCCTTTCTAAAATTAATTTTAGAAATCATCGTTAAGAAACCTGTTATCAAACCCCGATCTTTTCGGGGTTTTTTTATTTATAGATGAATACGTTATCAACAGTTATTAGATTTAATAACTTCAAAAACCCATTAATACATTTCTAATGATGTCAGATAAATCCTAATACCTGGATTCCCGTCACTCAGACGAAGCGGCAAAAAGAGTAAAATCTGCGCACCGATTTTCGCCTGTACGAATACCCAAAAGCCTGGGCAGCAAACCAAATCAATAATTCGGTAAACCCTCCCGTGATGACAACTATTCACGCGGGCCGCTTAATTTAAACAGGGAAATAATCCGTTATGTCTCGACCCGTCCGCATGCCAGTTGTTGTTTCCTGGCTGTTCGCCAGTATTGTTACGCTATTACTGACCGCGTGTGGTGGAAGTGAAACTCCATCAAAAACCACTGCTCAGACTTCACCGCCAGCGGTACAAACAAAAATCGAATTTCTGGAACGCTGGGATGTCGATCGTTTGAATCGTATCCTGAAAACCGATACGCCTCAGCAGTTCGGTGTTCATACCATCTACACACCGGCACGCAATGCCGTCAATCTGTACCGAGTCACTTACGCTTCAGTGATTCCCAACATGGGAAATAAACCAACCGTAGCATCAGGTTTGCTGGCGATACCGGATAACGCGGCAACAACACATACATTACCGATGGTTTCCTACCAGCACGGCACGGTCTACGGGCGTCAACAAGTGCCATCATTCCCTGACCAATCCCCGGAAACTCAGCTAATGATTGCTCAGTTCGCAGGCCAGGGTTATGTGTTGATTGGTGCGGATTACTTTGGGCTTGGCACGTCGACAGAGCCTGAAGGGTACATGGTGAAAGCCAGCCATCAGCAGGCGACTTATGACATGCTAATGGCCAGCCGGAACGTACTGAAGCAGAAGAATATTTCGACCAATAAACTCTTTCTTGCAGGCTGGTCGCAAGGCGGCTTTGTTTCGATGTCATTGCTGCAAAAACTTGATGTTATGGGTGTGAAGGTCGATGCCACTGCGACAGCTAGCGCGCCGCTGGATTTATATGCGCTGGTGAGTGGTGCACTCTACACACCGCAAGCGCATCCTGCGGTCTGGCTGAATAGCATTTTCATCCTTGCCGCCTTCTCCTTCGAAAACTATTACGATTCGCCTGACTTAGCGCGATCCGTGATTGCCGATAAGTACTATACGATGTCAAAAGCAGCTTACGACCGCACGCCGTACACCGGTGCGATCCCGACGGATCTGCATATCCTGCTTCGCCCTGAAATGTACGATCCTCAGGCTTTAAAAGCGTCAGCTTTCGGGAAATTGCTCAGTCAGACCGAAGCCTACAAATGGGATTACCGTTCTGCGGTGCGCAATTATTATGGCGACGCGGATGAAGCCGTTCCGGTAGACGATGCGCGTATGGCAATGACTTATGCAGTGCAGAAGGGTGACTCGATGGTGAAGGCCATTTCCACTGGGGAAACCGATCATCGTGGTACGTTTGCGACAGCGGTGCCGGAATGGAAAAGCTGGTTTGATGGGTTGTCGAAGCAGTAAAACAGTTTGATTGCAGTGGTCAATATGAACTTGAGGGGGCTTTTGCCCCCTCAATTTGATCAGGTCATCACCATCGGCCATTCAGGTGGGGTGTGGCTTGAGATCTCAATCATAATGTCTTTAAACGATTCCCAGATAACCGGGAAGTCGGCCAATGTCAGGCCCAATAAACCGGTCGCAAACCACAATGAAGCCGCGATGCCCAGGCCACTGCTGATCGCGGCTAAAAACGCGTAATCAGATTTGCGAAATTGAATATTCAACGTGCTGGCTAAAAACATCAAAACCGCACTGACTAAAGGCCAGCGCATTAGCAAAACGCTGGTTGTGATTGCCGCCATGAATCTGTGCCTCGGAACGAAAATGTAAGAGAATTCCTGTTTCACAGGATTTGTGAACTATATCACAATCGTTCTTTTAATAGCCACTTGCGCAGCACATTTTCTGTTCCGTTTTTTCGATGAACTCAGGTACAAATATTTAGCTGACAGCGTCAGGCGTGATGGCGATAGTCGGTTGGTGTGCGGTCAAACTCACGGCGGAAAACGCGTGAAAAAGTCTGCTGAGACACGTAACCGTAATCCATCGCGATATCGAAAATCGGGCGCTGAGTGTTGCGTAACTCTTTCGCCGCCATCAGTAGTCGGCGCTGACGAATGTATTCACCCAACGTCTGGCGTTTCACGGTACGGAACATCCTTTGTAGATACCATTTTGAATAACCAGATTTTTTTGCCACAGCGTCAATGCTCAGCGGCTGATCAATGTGATCGTCAATCCATTCAGTCAATGTTTGAATAATATCCTGGTGTGCCATAAACCATCCCCATAGCCGGATTTGTTGGCAGCGAGTATAATTCCTCAAGTTAACTTGAGGTAAAGAGCAAAATGGAAAAGAAATCACCGCGCTTTAAATCATTACTGAGTCCGGGAGAAGTGGCGAAGCGTAGCGGCGTCGCCGTGTCTGCGTTGCACTTCTATGAGAGCAAAGGGTTAATCAAAAGCGTACGAAATAGCGGCAACCAACGGCGCTACACGCGTGATGTGCTGCGAAACGTGGCGATTATTAAGATTGCCCAGCGCATAGGTATTCCACTGGCGACGATTGGTGAAGAATTTGGTGTGCTGCCTGATGGGCATAAAATTAATAAAAACGACTGGAAAAAGATGTCGTCACAATGGCGTGAAGAGCTGGAGCGGCGCATTCATACATTAACCGCATTGCGGGATGAACTGGATGGCTGCATCGGTTGCGGCTGTTTATCGGGTGCCGATTGTCCATTGCGCAATCCTGGCGATAAACTCGGTGAGCAGGGGACGGGCGCGCGTCTTCTTGAGGATTAACACTGGCGTGAAGCGATGGAATGGCAGGCAAAACTAAAGCGCCCAACTTCGGCGCTTTAGTTTGTTCCCGGTCTTTGTCTTTCGATCTATCCCGCTTTTCGCAAGGAGGGTTTCCCCCGACATCAGCGTCCCTCAATCACACATTCTCAGGAGGTTCCGGATTGCGCTGACAACTTAATTGTAGATCCCTTCGGCCAGGTTTCAAGGTGATTTGCATCTTTTTTGTACAGTTCTAATACTTCACTTTTTGCTCATTTACCTATAGTTAACTCATCTTGTTAAACAGAAGGTTGACTCATGCTTATCGTCCATCACCTCAATAACTCCCGCTCGCAGCGTATTTTATGGATGCTTGAAGAACTGCAAGTGCCGTACCAGATTGTTCGCTATCAGCGCGAACCGACCATGCTGGCACCTGAGTCATTAAAATCTGTGCACCCGTTAGGGAAGTCGCCAGTGGTGGAAGATAACGGCAATATTCTCGCCGAGTCAGGGGCAATCATTGAATATCTGCAAGAAACCTACGATTTAGAAAGCCGCTTCAAACCGATTTCCAGCCAGGAAAAACTGCGTTATCGCTTTTGGCTGCATTACGCCGAAGGATCGTTAATGCCATTGCTAATGATGAAACTGGTTTTCGGCAGCCTGGGAAAAGAGCCTGTTCCGTGGTTACTGCGTCCGGTTGGTAATCTACTGGGGCAAGGTGTGCAAAAGGCCTATCTGAATAAACAGATTATGACCCATGCGCGTTATCTCGAAGATTCGCTACAAAAAAATCCGTGGTTTGCAGGCCAGGCGTTTAGTGCGGCAGATATACAGATGAGTTTCCCGGTTATCGCGTTGCTCTCTCGCGGCGGCATCAACGATTTACCGAATCTCCAGAATTGGCACAGTAAAGTGCAAATGCGCCCTGCCTGGCAGAGAGCAATTCAGCAAGGTGGGCCGTTCGAAATCCCTTAATTCCTTCTATCGAAAAATCCTATGAGTCAGGAAAATATATAACCAGTATCTTGCATCATTGTTGCTAAATTGCGCATTGACGATAACGTTTGCGCATGAGGTGGCGATAATTTCGCCTGCTAACGCTTTTTTCCGCAAAAAGCGGCAAAGTTCGGTTGAAAATCCATGTAAGAAGGCCGGATAATCGTTTGCCTTAATTTTGACGCTCAGTTTGTATGCGCGGAGTTAAACGTTTGCTTTTTTTGTGACGCCCCTTTTTTGTCGCAAACGCAGCACAGGGATCAATTCGTATTCTTTAAGAATTTGAACGTTTAATTGGCAGCGGTCTGCCAACCACGCATACCAACGTAATCATAAAAATCTCAGGGGATTTTTCACTATGTCTAATCATTCTCCGCGTGCAACCGGCGGTCTCGATGCCTGGTTCAAAATATCTGCACGTGGCAGTACCGTTCGTCAGGAAGTGGTGGCGGGTTTAACCACTTTCCTCGCGATGGTGTACTCCGTGATCGTCGTGCCGGGCATGCTCGGTAAAGCAGGTTTCCCTCCTGCGGCGGTCTTTGTGGCAACTTGCCTGGTCGCCGGTGTTGGCTCTTTGGTGATGGGCCTGTGGGCAAACCTGCCGCTGGCCATTGGTTGCGCTATTTCACTGACTGCCTTTACCGCATTTAGCCTGGTATTAGGTCAACACATCAGTGTGCCTGTTGCTCTGGGTGCCGTTTTCCTGATGGGTGTGCTGTTCACCATCATCTCTGCAACCGGCATTCGTAGCTGGATTTTGCGTAACTTACCGATGGGTGTTGCGCATGGCACGGGTATTGGTATCGGCTTGTTCCTGCTGCTGATTGCAGCAAACGGAGTCGGCCTGGTTATCAAAAACCCGCTGGATGGCTTGCCCGTTGCACTGGGCCATTTCGCCAGCTTCCCGGTCATCATGTCTTTGATTGGCCTGGCGGTCATCATCGGTCTGGAAAAGCTGAAAGTCCCTGGCGGCATTCTGCTGACCATCATCGGTATTTCTATTTTTGGCCTGATTTTCGATCCAACCGTGCATTTCTCTGGCATCTTCGCGATGCCATCGCTGAAAGATGAAGCGGGCAATTCACTGATTGGTAGCCTGGATATTATGGGCGCGCTGAATCCAGTGGTGTTACCGAGCGTTCTGGCGTTGGTGATGACGGCGGTATTCGATGCAACCGGCACCATCCGTGCTGTCGCGGGCCAGGCAAATCTGCTGGATAAAGACGGTCAAATCATTGATGGCGGTAAAGCACTGACTACCGACTCCCTGAGCTCCGTGTTCTCAGGCCTGGTGGGTGCAGCGCCAGCGGCCGTTTACATCGAGTCTGCGGCAGGTACTGCGGCGGGCGGTAAAACCGGTCTGACAGCCATCACCGTCGGCGTGCTGTTCCTGCTGATTCTGTTCCTTTCTCCGCTCTCTTATCTGGTTCCTGCTTACGCCACCGCTCCGGCGCTGATGTATGTGGGTCTGCTGATGCTGAGCAACGTGGCAAAAATCGACTTCGCTGATTTCGTTGATGCCATGGCTGGCCTGATCACTGCGGTATTCATCGTGCTGACCTGTAACATCGTTACCGGCATCATGATTGGCTTTGCATCGCTGGTCATTGGCCGCGTTGTTTCTGGTGAATGGCGCAAGCTGAACATCGGTACCGTGGCTATCGCAATCGCCTTAGTCGCATTCTATGCCGGCGGTTGGGCAATTTAATTTTACTCGTCATACTTCAAGCTGCAGGGTTGTTGGCTGCACTCGCGAACCCCAGTCACTTACTTTAGTAAGCTCCTGGGGATTCGCTCTCTTGCCGCCTATCTGCAACTCGAATTATTTAGAGCAAAAACTCTGAATACTCCTGCCAAAACCAATCAAATCTTTTCCTGTTTCCTTCCTGTGTAAAAAGTTGTTTTACTATTGGGTATAACAACATCCTGCAAAAAGGGTTTTACAAAACACTGCGACTAAGGAAAGCATGGAAATCTTCTTTACTATTCTCATCATGACCCTTGTGGTTTCGCTCTCTGGTGTGGCTACACGTATGCTGCCGTTCCAGATCCCGCTTCCGTTAATGCAAATTGCGATAGGTGCCGTGCTTGCCTGGCCTCACTTCGGTTTGCATGTTGATTTCAATCCGGAACTCTTTCTGGTGCTGTTTATTCCGCCATTGCTGTTTGCCGATGGCTGGAAAACACCGACCAACGAATTTCTTCGTCACGGGAGGGAAATCATTGGCCTGGCGCTGGTTCTGGTGCTGGTCACTGTGGTCGGCATTGGCTTCCTGATTTACTACCTGGTGCCAGGCATTCCGCTACTTCCGGCATTTGCTCTGGCGGCGGTGCTTTCACCGACCGATGCCGTGGCGCTTTCCGGTATCGTCGGAGAAGGGCGCATTCCTAAGAAAATTATGGGGATATTGCAGGGCGAAGCGCTGATGAACGACGCATCCGGCCTGGTATCGTTAAAAATGGCCGTCGCGGTGGCGGTTGGGTCGATGGTCTTTAGCGTCGGCGGAGCGACCTTCGAGTTCTTCAAAGTGGCGATTGGCGGCCTGCTGGCGGGGATTGCCGTCAGTTGGCTGTACGGAAAATCACTGCGCCTGATGAGCCGCTGGAGCGGTGACGAACCCGCCACGCAAATCCTGCTGCTGTTACTGCTGCCGTTTGCTTCTTACCTGATTGCTGAACACATTGGCGTTTCCGGCATCCTGGCCGCCGTGGCCGCCGGTATGACGATCACCCGTTCTGGTGTGTTGCGCAGTGCTCCACTGGCGATGCGCCTGCGTGCCAATAGCGTCTGGGCGATGCTCGAGTTTGTGTTCAACGGCATGGTGTTCTTGCTGCTGGGCCTGCAATTACCAGACATCATGAAAACGTCGATTGCTGCCGCAAACGCCGATCCGAACGTCGAATTGTGGATGCTATTTGTTGACATCGGGCTTATCTATTTTGCCCTCATCGGCTTACGTTTCTTGTGGCTGTGGACCATGAAACGCCTCAGCTTGCGCTTTATGAAAAAACGCCCGCTGGAGTTCGGTTCCTTTTCCACGCGCGAGCTGTGTATTGCTTCGTTCGCCGGTGTACGCGGGGCAATTACGCTTGCTGGTGTGCTTTCCATCCCGCTGTTACTCGGTAATGGCACGCCATTCCCGGCACGTTATGAGCTTATTTTCTTGTCGGCTGGGGTGATTTTATTCTCGCTGTTAGTCGGGGTGATCATGCTGCCGATTCTGCTGCGCAATGTCGAAGTCCCTGACAAATCGATGGCGCGCCAGGAAGAGCGTATTGCCCGTGCCGCCACGGCTGAAGTGGCGATCACCGCCATTGAGAAAATGGAAGAACGCCTGCAATCTGACGTCAACGAGAACATTGACGATCAGCTGCTCAAAGAGGTGAGCTCACGCGTGATAGGGAACTTGCGCCGCCGTGCTGATGGGCGAAATGATATGGAAAGTAGCGAGCTTGAAGAGAACCTTGAGCGCCGCTTCCGTCTGGCCGCGTTACGTTCCGAACGCGCCGAGCTTTATCATTTACGCGCGACGCAGAAAATCAGCAACGACACTTTGATGAAGCTGCTACACGATCTTGATTTGCTCGAAGCGCTATTGGTCGAGCAGCAATAATTTTCCCGGTTCCTCTCCCTCAGCAGGGGGAGAGGATGAAGAGCGTTAATTTAAGGCATAGCGCTCAATCGAGATAAGAAAGTACTTATTATAATATTGAGAAAAGAGATGCGTCAGAAATGTAGCCATTCCCTCACAACGCCCTTGTTCATAAGGGTAAGTTACCTCTCCATAATTAGGGTCAAACAATTTTATTTTGCCCTGTTCCTGGCGTATTGCTAATGAGTGTCCACCCCCGGCTCTTTTAATAGACAAATGATAACCAAACCCTTGCTCTATATTATTTAATATTCCAGTGCTGATTTCTTCAGCAGTATTTGTTGGGGAGACTCTATTCTCATTAATATAATTCACATTATTATTCTTGAGAATAGTATGAAGTACCGTTTTCATCGCCGCCATGTTGCCAATTTTGCTTAATTGCTCCTGGTAATTCACGATGCCACGGACTAAGCCTTTCCCCCTTTCGCCTGCGATATACGGCTTGAATGTCTCCCAGTTTTTACCCGCCATCAGGTATGTTCCCGCCAGTCCCAGACAAACTCCGCCTTCTACACCATATTCAGTCACGTAGCCTTTACTGTCATGATTATTGCCAATCCATGCTCCCTGTCTTTTAGAGGGGTCCGCATGTCCCCATTTATTTTTCACGATATAATCATTTTGACTATAGTGGTTATACTTTCCACCAGTCCGGGAGATCAGTTGTATGGAAGCACTTCTCATGTTAATTCCTTTTATACGATGAATTGTAGTCATTCAGTGTTTTGGCCGATGTTACGTAATTGAAATATCGATTTCTTAAGGTGGATCAATAAAATCTCTATATCAGAGCTTTCTTGTAACAATATAACTACGGATATATAATCCACATTGGATTTTATGTCCGTAAATAATTGATGCTATTTACTCTGTTCTAAACCGGCCAAAACTCCTTACAACACGCAATCCACGCCTGCGCACTTTGCGAAATATAAACCCCTTCACGCCAAATCATCGCCAGTTGCCACGTCAAATCGCTGTTTAACGGCAGCCACATCAAGGTGTTTTTATCCAGCTTCTGGCAAATCGTTTCTGGCAAAATCGCAATCCCAACACCCGCTTGTACCATCGCGGCAAGGAAATCCCATTGCCCGCTACGCACCGCGATACGCGGCGTAAATCCATGCTCCTGAAACAGCTGAATGAGCTGGCGGCTCAGGGCGAAATCTTCGTTGTAGATAAGCAGCGGATGCGCGGCAAGTTCAATAGGGTCGATGCTGGTGCGCGTCGTCCACGGGCCAGATCGTGGCACCAGAACGCACAGCGGATTCTGGATCAACGGCAGCGTGGAAAAGGTATGTTCGTCATCAACGGGTAGCGCGGTCATGGCTAAATCCAGCTCGCCATTAAGCACCGCCTGTTGCACCGTCAAACCCCCGAATTCGGAAATCTTCAGCTCGACGCCAGGGTAGCGCTGGCGGTACAGGCTAATTGGCCCTGCCATCAACATGCCGACCATCGGGGGAATACCAAGGCGCAGTACACCTTTATTGAGATGATTAATATCACCCAGTTCGGCTTCCAGCTGGCGAAACTCCGCCAAAATTGCCAAGCCGTGCTGATAAACCACCTCACCGGTGTCGGTGAGTAACAGCTTGCGGCCATCGCGAATCAGCAGCGTGCAGCCCAGTTCATCTTCGAGATTGCGCAGCATTTTACTGATGGTCGGCTGAGTGACGAACATCTTCTGGGCAGCGCGGGTAAAACTTTGCTGGCGAACCACCTCAACAAAATAACGCAGTGTCCTGATGTCCATAACTATTCCCGTTGACTATACCTCTGATGATTTTAATTCATTTCTTTCAATGGAGTTGGCTAACTATAATCGCCACCTGATCTTTTTTTGGAGTGTGGCTCTCATGGCCGTGGCGTTACGTGAATTTACGCCAGTTTTTTTTCGCCGTATTCAGGTGCCAGTACAAGTGGCGCTATACGCGGGATTGTTTATTTTTGCCCAACAGTTGGTGGAATGGTGGCATTTGCCGCTGCCTGCGAACCTGGTAGGAATGCTGTTACTGCTGGCATTAATAGTTTTCCGCGTGGTGCCCCTGAAATGGGTACGGGCAGGTTCTCGCTGGTTGCTGGCCGAAATGTTGTTGTTCTTCGTCCCCGCCGTGGTCGCGGTGGTGAATTACGCCGAACTACTAATGGTCGACGGCTGGCGCATTTTCCTGGTGATTGCTATCAGCACCACGCTGGTACTCGGTACTACCGCGCTGGTGGTGGATAAAGTCTATCGTTTTGAACTGGCGCGAGAAGCCCGCAGGCAGGCACGCGGTGAATAATTTCCAGCTAAGCATGCTGTGTCTGGTTATCACGCTCGGGCTCTATTTTGCGAATAAAAAACTCTATCGCCGTTTCCGAAAGTTGCCATTAATGCCGCTGGTATTAACGCCATTACTGCTGGTGGCGATGCTCATTTTTGGCCACATCTCCTATCAAAATTACATGGGTGAAGCGCACTGGCTATTGTGGCTACTTGGCCCGGCGACCATCGCTTTTGCGGTGCCGGTTTATGACAATCTCAGGGTGATTAAACGCCACTGGATGTCACTCACAGCCGGCGTTATCACCGCAACGGTGGTGGCTGTCACTAGTTCAGTCTGGCTGGCACGCTTATTTACCCTTTCCGACGAAATTCAGCGCAGCCTGGCTGTGCGCTCGATTACCACGCCTTTTGCATTAGCCGCTGCCAAACCGCTTGGCGGGCAACCAGAACTGGTGGCGTTATTTGTGGTGGTGACAGGCGTATTTGGTATGGCTGTGGGAGACGTGTTGTTTTTGCGCCTTGCTATTCGTGAAGGAATGGCAAAGGGTGCTGGTTTTGGTGCAGCGTCACATGGCGCAGGTACCGCTCGCTCCTACGAATTGGGTCCGCAGGAAGGCGTGGTAGCAAGCCTGGTGATGATGTTTTCTGGCGTAGTGATGGTGTTGATCGCACCTTTGGTCGGTTGGCTGATGTTTTAAACACTTTCCCCACTTTGCTTGAGGGAGAGGGCATTACCTCTTTCCTCCCTCTCCCTCAGGGAGAGGGTCGGGGTGAGGGCGGTATGAACGTTATCCCCATCAGTTCTTTCTCAATCTAATGCAATATCATGTTGCTTATCGTTATTTTATTTGGCTATTAACTCAGCAAAGATAATTCTCTTGTTTATTTTTTTTCTGACGCGTAGGGAATAATTTCTTCTGCAGAAGTATTAATCGGGCACTACTGTCACGGGTTATTAATAAAGTTTAATATATCATTAATAAATGGCATGTTGACAGTGCAGGTCTTAATGTTTATTCATGAGTGTGCGGACTGAATATTTTTATGGCATCTAAGGTAATTAGATGTCATTTAAGTTTTGTCGTTTAGTTAGTCATATGCCTATTCCCTTTGTTGTGGATATAATGAAAAAAATAATATTAATTAAACCAGTGATTTTTTCACTGCTTTCCCTCATGAGTGGCTGCACGATAATTCCTGGCACTCATCTGGATGTTTCCAGTAAAAACATGGTTAAAGAGCACGGCACTGCGGTAGATATCAACTCATTGGTGAATATTTACCCGATATCGCCAAAGCTTACCTCTTCGCTGCTGACGCCAAAAATCACTGCCCAGGCCAACCCCGAACTTGAGAAGCTCATTCAGCAATACCATTACCGGATTGGTGTGGGCGATATACTGATGGTGACAGTCTGGGATCATCCGGAATTAACGACCCCTGCCGGGCAATATCGTAGCGCCAGTGACACAGGGAACTGGGTACAAGCTAATGGGACGATTTTTTATCCCTATGCGGGGAAAATTCATGTCGATGGAAAAACATTAGAAGATGTGCGTCAAACGTTAACGGAAAAACTCGCACCGTGGATTGAATCCCCGCAGGTTGATGTTAGCGTCGCCAATTTTCGATCTCAAAAAGCCTATATTACCGGTGAAGTCACAAATTCCGGGCAACAAGCGATTACCAATGTTCCTCTGACAATTATCGATGCACTCAATAACGCCGGTGGGTTAACCGAGTTTGCTGACTGGAATCACGCGGTATTAAGCCGGGCAGGTCAAAAAGAAATGATCTCTCTAAAAGCATTGTTGAAATCAGGAGACCTGACGCAAAACAGGTTATTACTCGCCGGAGATATTCTTTATGTCCCACGCAATGACGAGCTGAAAGTTTTTGTGATGGGTGAAGTCAATAAACAAACCATGCTTAAAATGGACAGTAGCGGCATGACGCTGACAGAAGCGCTGGGACGAGCAGAAGGCATTAATCAAATGACTTCAGATGCGACAGGTATTTTCGTCATTCGCGCCCAAAGCAATAATCAATCTGACCATAAAATTGCCAATATTTACCAACTGGATGCCTCCGATGCCAGCGCTCTTGTGATGGGTACCAGCTTTCAGTTAGAACCCTACGACATTGTTTATGTCACTAGCGCACCCATTGCACGTTGGAATCGCGTCATTAGTCAGTTAATCCCAACCATTAGTGGAGTCAAAGAAATTACTGAGTCTGCTAACTTTATTCATAATTGGGGTAAATAAATGATTACCTCCATCCTGGTCATTTGTACGGGAAATCTTTGCCGTTCACCGGTTGCTGAACGGCTATTGGCTCAATTACTTCCGCGCATTACTGTCCATTCGGCGGGGTTAAATGCCAGTAAAGGAATGCTGGCAGATAGCGTAATGATAGAGCTTGCGGAAGAAAAAGGTATTGTTCTTACTGACCATCGTTCGAAGAGATTCACTCCTGAAAAAGGTCTTGAGTATGATCTCATTTTGGTGATGGAAACGAAGCAAGCGGAAGTTATTAATCACCAATACCCACAACTCAGTGGTAAATGCCATCTATTAACTCACTGGAATGGAAGAGCTGATATTCCTGACCCTTACAGGAAAAGTCATGAACTCTATCGAATGACTTTTCAGAGGATGATGGATGCGACAACAGCATGGAAAAAAGCATTACTATTTTAAAATGGACTGAATAATAACTATGAAAATGAATAAAGAACATTCTTCTGATAGAGATAATGTGGATGAAATTGATCTCATTCAGATTGTACTAATGCTTTTCTCTCATAAGTATAAAATAATTATTACTACGGTGCTTTTTGCTGTGCTGACTTTTTTATATACGGCGACGAAACAGCCAACCTATATTGCCAGTGTATTAATTCAATTAGATAAAAACCCTAACAATAACCTTATCAGTAAATTGATGAGCCCACTGGGCAATGACGAACCTTCTTCGGCAACAGAAATGGGTATCCTCAAATCCCGACGGGTTCTCAGTATGACAATTGAGGAAATGGGTTTACAGCTTGTCGTTCGCGAGAAACGTCTCCCTTATATTGGCGATTTCCTGGCTGCATTTTCCAGTAAAAAACCTCCCACCATTATTGTCCCAACGTTCAGCGTCCCGCCGGAAAGTGAAGATATGGATTGGGAGCTGACAGTGCTTTCCCCCGACAGCTACCAGCTTAATCTGGGAGAGAACGGTATTTTTTTAGGAAAGGTTAATCAAACCCTAAATCAAAGTGGTTTTATCATTAATGTGGCAAACATCACTGCGCCAGCAGGAACTAAATTTACTCTCACCATCTACTCAAAATTTACGGTGATACAGGATTTACTCAAACGCCTGACAGCTGAAGAATTGAATAAAACGAGCGGGCTGATCCATGTCTCACTTACTGGAGACAATAAACAAAAGATTACGCAAATCCTCAACAATATCAGCCTGAATTTCCGAGAAGACAATATGACGCAACGGGCTGAGGAGGCATCCAAAAGCCTTGATTTCGTGAACAAATTACTCCCCGTCGCACAGGAAAGTCTTAACCGGGCTGACAAGCAACTCAATGTTTTTAAGCAAGAAAATGGATCTATTGATCTCCCTCTGGAAGCGAAAGCGGTTCTGGAATCATCGGTTACCATTCAATCACAGCAAAATGAATTACAACTGGCGAAGGCTGAGCTTTCGAAACTGTACACCAAAAGCCACCCAATTTATCGTGCCTTGCTGGAAAAGGAAGCGCTGATTAATGAAGAGAAAGTCGCCCTCTCTCAGGCAATTTCGACAATGCCAAAAAAACAGCAGGAAATATTGAGCATTAAGCGTGATGTAGAAGCCGGGCAGGAAATTTATATGCAGTTGCTGGCAAAGCAGCATGAGTTCGGCATTGCAAAAGCCAGTACTGTTGCGAACATCAGGATAGTTGATGAAGCTATTAGCGACCCGAAGCCGGTCGGCAAATTAAAAGGAGTGAGTGCGGTATTAGGCGCTTTTCTCGGGTTCATTTTTTCCAGCGGATATTGCTTAATTGCATCCCTATTCCGCCGTCTTCTGGAAGACACTCAATCTATTGAAAATTATGGCGTGGAGGTTCTGGCCTCAGTTCCGTGGAGTAAACGGCCACAAAGCCAAACCTTCCGAAAATTTAAAACCAAACCTATACGCAAAGATTTTTGGCTGGCCCGGGAACATCCTGATGACCTGGCTATTGAGGCAATGCGCAGTTTGCGAACGGCTATTTTTATCGCACTTAAACAGGCTGATAAAAATAGCTTCCTGATTTCTGGTGCGACACCGGGTGCTGGAAAAACATTTATATGCGGTAACCTGGCCGCTGTAATGGCGGATACCGGGAAACGCATTTTACTCATTGATGCTGATATGCGGCTTGGCTATCTGCATGAAATGCTTGGACTTAAAGAACAATATGGTCTGAGCGAGATTTTACAGAATAACATTGAGTTTAAAGATGCGGTCCAGCCTTCGACTCAATCAGGCCTCGATTTTATCTCCCGTGGAGCGGGAGCGGTGTTGTCCTCCGAGCTTTTAATGCACGATAACTTTGCGCAGTTAATGCAATGGGCGCAGCGTGAATATGACTACGTGATCGTCGATACACCGCCGATATTGTCCATCACTGATGCGGCTATAGCGGCTCAACATATTGGCCTGTCACTGCTTGTTCTGCGCTATAAAATTAACACTGTGAAAGAGTTGGTTACGGCAATAAACCGCTTTAAAAAATGTCATGTTGAACTGGATTACGTGGTGTTTAACGGAGTGCAAAAAGGGGCCATTTCGACATACGAATATCCATACTATTCCCAAAGTGTTTAGCGGGCGAAGAAGATAGCGTGGCGACCCCTCCCCCTCAGGGAGAGGGCTGGGGTGAGGGGTGTTTCAATCTGATACATCGCCCTCATCCCCGCAGAAAAGTTAAAAACTAGCGTTTCAACCGTGAAACCAACTCAAACTCTTTAAACGCCACTGGTCGTTGCTGCTGCATCGAAATATTCCCGGCAATCCCGGTCAAAATCGACATCGCTCCGTCATGGTGATCGGCGGCGCGTTGCAGTGGATCATGGCCCGGCTCGCCAAACAAATCCGCCAGCATCGCATTATCGCCACCGCCGTGGCCACCCGCACCAACAGTGAAATCGGCTTTATAAGGTGCGGCAAACATCGGGAACACGGTGATATCACAGCTTTCCAGGCTGCCTTCATTTTCACGCTCGCCACCGGCGTTGACGTAAGACATCTCAACCAGTTTCATTTCCAGCCGCCCACGGCTGCCGTTGAACACCACATTCAACCCTTCCCACGGCAAATACGCATTCAGCGAATAAGTCATCTGCACCTGGTTTTGGTATTTCACCATCACTGACAGCGTATCTTCGATGTTAATACCCTCGCTGAATACGCTCTGATCGCGGAAGTAGTTATCTTCGTGCTCCGCATCCAGATACAGCGCTTTGAGCTGCGCATTTTCTTCCATGTGCAGTGCAAACGGGTCATCTTTCGCGGCAGCAAAACCATTTGCGCGTGGATAAAACTGCGAAACACCACGCTTTTCGGCATTCTCTTTGCCATAAAAACGCAAACCGCCTTCCGCATACACCCGTTCCGGATAACTGCCCAGCCAGAAGTTCATCAGGTCAAAGTGATGGGTCGATTTATGCACCAGCAGGCCGCCGCTGTTACGTTTTTCACGGTGCCAGCGACGGAAGTAATCTGCGCCATGCTCCGTGTTGAGCAACCATTCGAAATGTACTGAAAACACCTCGCCAATGGTTTCTTCCATCAGTAACTCACGGATTTTGCTGTGGTGCGGCGCATAACGATAATTGAAAGCGACGCGCACTTCGCGGCCGGTTTGCTCAATAGCATCCAGAATACGCAGGGCACGCTGTTCATCAATGGTCATCGGTTTTTCGGTAATCACATCACAACCGGCGTGCAGCGCGCGCACGATGTAATCATCATGCGTACGGTCCATGGTGGTGACAATGACGATATCCGGGCGTGTCTCGCGGATCATGGTTTCGAAATCTGCGGCTTTCCAGGTTGACGCGGGTGCCGCACCGGTGTTGGTCAGAAGCTTATTAGCGTAATTCATACGCGTCTGATTGGTATCGCAAAATGCCACCAGTTGCGCATTGTCTTTCCATTTACCGCCGATCGCTTCGATATACAACCCGGCGCGACCGCCCGTTCCTACCAACGCATATTTTTTCATAATGTCCTCAATTTAAATAAGTGGTAGATGACGCTCTCGCTTATCCACCCTACAATTCCTGCCTGGTTTTATTTCCGGTAATGCTTATGAAACTGGTTCCGCATCAATTAATGGAGTTAAACAGCCCGTTTATTTGGCACTGGCCGTGGTTGGTTTCCTGTGTCAACGCCGCCAAAGTTCATGGTTTTACCGGCATTATTCTTCATCAGCAGGAGCTGCTTTCGCTGCTGGCGACACCGTCACCCCTCAGTCACCGCTTCGACGTTGAAAATCTGATTCATCAGCAAAATAACGCCCTGCAATATTTAAAAAAGGTCAGTGCTTATTTGCAGGAATTTAATCTCAGCTTCTGGCTGCAAGGCGAAGCCGCGCCGACCGATGACATCATCAGACGTAAATTCCCGGAGTTTGCATTTGATGAGCGCAGCACGCCCGATTTCTGGCAACAGTTTTATTCGTCGAGCCTGACCCGCTTATTGCCGTTATTACCGCATCTCAGCGGCGTGATATTAAGCCTGACCACCCCACAATTTCAGACCGACGGCTGGCAACAAAGCCTGCATCACGTCTGGAGTCTGTTACGCGCTCAGGGCAAAAAGCTCATCCTGCGCGATTTCATTGATACCAGTTGGCCACGCCAGCAACTTTCCCGCGTGTTATCTGGCCTGCCGGATGATGTTCGCGCCTCGATTAAAGCCACGGAACTGGATTACCATCCAGGTTTTGCTAACCATCCGAATATTGTTGCGCTCAGCGGGCGTAAAAAATGGATCGAATACGATCTCTGGGGCATTGGCTACGGCTGGACTGTTCTGCCGTGTTATCTGGCCGATGAAATCCAGGGACGCCTGAGCTGGGCGACCAGCCTCGCCGACCACAATATCGAAACCATTACCGCGCGCGTTTCATGGCAGTGGCTGTCTGACGGACTGACGATGGATTCCGCCAATGGCATCAATCTTTTCGGCCTGAGTGCCGCGAATAACACCGCACCTTCTTCGGTTATCGACAGCTGGATTGAGCATCAAAAACTCGCTTTCCGCAGCAAGCGTGATCGCCAGCGTTTCAGCGATTTGTACACCTCAAGCTACGACTGGCTATGCAAAACGCCGAATCTGCTTGGGCGGCGTATGCACTACCAAAGCCAAATCCCGGAAAGTTATGCTCAGGCGCAACAACTGCTGCATACCGATGTTCGCAGCGCCAACTGGGCGCAGGCGTTTCAGCCACTTTTCCCGACCGATGACCCGGCGCTCGGTGCTGAACAGCGCCAGTTGATTGAACTGGAAAAACAGAGCGCCCAGTTCCTTGCAAGCTCCGCCGTACAGCAACTGCGTGAACTGCGCATCACCTGCCACAACGACACGCTGGAGCGCCTCGATGCCGCCTGGCTCAACGCCGATATGTACGGCCAACTCTTTTCGCATGTCGCCTTCGCGGTCAGCGATATGCAAATCAGTGAGCATTATGGCGGCAGTGCTCTGGTGGCGAAAACCGCCGCTCAGCATCGCGAAACGTTACTGCGTTTTGCCGATACGCTTGAACTCTGGGCGGATTCGCCGCCCTCAGGCAGCCCGCACTATGTTTCATTACTGCTCAATGCCGAACGGTTACGCGGATTCGCTGTGAGCTTGTTGGGATAATCATAAGTAGGCGGGGAAGGGTTGTCGTGCGGGAACCTATGGACAAAACGCAGTGTCAGCCAGCAATGGCAAAACTCGCGATCTGTCTCGCAAAATCGAGAAATTCTCTGTGACACATATCACGTATAGGCGGCGGGAAACTGTGAGCAATGCTGTATTGAGCGGGGGGAAATGCGAAGTCGATCGGCAAGAGATTATTTACATGGGGAAGTATTCTTAATTCCCCGATATCGAGCAGACTCAATCATTCAGTTCTCGCAACAAACGTGTATTCAAATACAACCGCTCGCGCCCTGCCGTGACTTCTTCCAGTACGCCAATATCTACTAGTTGTTTGAGATAGACAGATGCCGTTTGGCGCTTTGCTATTCCGCCATCGACCAGGTTTTCAATTCGGCAGTACGGTTGTGCAAATAACACTTGTACCAGTTCCCATGAATAGATTTTTGGAAGTTTTTCGCGAATCCAGGCTGTTGTTGTTTCGATTAGCTCTCGAACGACGGCAATTTTCTTTGTCGTCCAGTTAGCGGTGTTTTCGACTGCCTCCAAAATAAAGAGAATCCATGGCTCCCAATTCCCCTCAGCAGTTACGTTACGCAGCAAGGAGTAATAATCGTTACGTCGCTCAAGAATGAAACGAGAAAGGTAGAGAATGGGCAATGATAATAAACCGCTCTGGATTAAATACAGGATATTCACTATGCGGCTTGTACGCCCGTTTCCGTCCGGGAATGGGTGAATGCATTCAAACTGGTAATGCAAAATAGCCATTTTAACCAGTGGGTCTAGCTCATCCTGCGCGTGAATGAAGTTTTCCCAGTTGCTCAGCAGATCGCGTATTGCAGCCTCGCCTTCTGGTGGGGTATAGACAATATTCATATGCTGGTCACGCAGCACAGTGCCAGGCGTTTTGCGTATATCGGTATCAATCGCTCGTAACGTCGTACAAATTTCTACTGCTGTATTGGCACATAGCGGATGGGTTATCAGGTGGTTAACGCCTTCATAAAGCGCAGTGCGGTAGCGCAACGCTTCTTTGGTCGCCGGGTCGGCGTGTTCAGCGCGGTTAACAAACTGGAAAAGTTGATCGCTGGTCGTCACGATGTTTTCAATGCGCGAGGAGTCTTTTGCTTCCAGCATAGGTAGCAGGTTGATCAGCAATCCTTGATCAGGAAGTAATTCTCCAGCGGTTTTCAGTTCAGCTAGTGCTGCCCTGGCATTGATGCAGGCCTTAAGCACATTCCGAGTTTCGATATTTTCAATATCTGGTGGCAAGAGAGGAAGTTGATTGTAAGGCTTATCCGCTGTCCAATTCATATGTTTAAAAAATCCTATTTTATCGACATGTCACGGCGATATGTCGATACGATAAACATATCACGGCAATATGTTTAAAAAATATGATTTCATCGACATATTCCGAAAGTGTGTCGATGCCATAAACATAGCCCGGCTCAAACGAGCCGGGAAAGGATAATGCTAATTAGTGCGCACGGCCTTGTTCAATACCAATCCCGGTCTGGGAACGGATGAACTGAGCACGGAATTTCTCACGTTCGAGATTGCCTTCCGGGCTGTTATCAGTGGCTGAGAACACCCAGATACCCACAAACGCCACCAGAATCGAGAACAGTGCCGGGTATTCGTACGGGAAGATGGCCGTTGCGTGACCCAAAACCTGCACCCAAACGGTTGGGCCGAGGATCATCAACAGCACCGCCGTAATCAGGCCGAGCCAGCCGCCAATCATCGCGCCACGCGTGGTCAGTTTTGACCAGTACATCGACAGCAGAATAATGGGGAAGTTACAGCTCGCGGCAATCGAGAATGCAAGTCCGACCATGAAGGCGATGTTTTGTTTCTCGAACAAAATCCCCAACAAGATTGCCACCACGCCCAACACCAGAACGGTGATTTTCGACACTCTCAGCTCATCACGTTCAGACGCACCTTTACGGAATACGTTAGCGTAAAGGTCATGCGAAACCGCAGACGCGCCTGCCAGCGTTAAACCTGCTACCACTGCAAGAATGGTGGCGAAGGCAACCGCCGAGATAAAGCCTAAGAACAAGCTGCCACCGACGGCGTTAGCCAGGTGAACCGCAGCCATGTTGTTACCACCAATCAATGCGCCAGCCGCATCTTTAAAGGCAGGGTTTGCCCCCACCAACATGATGGCGCCAAAGCCGATGATAAAGGTCAGGATGTAGAAATAACCCATAAAGCCGGTGGCAAACAGCACGCTTTTACGCGCTTCGCGGGCATCACTCACGGTGAAGAAACGCATCAAAATGTGTGGCAAACCGGCGGTACCAAACATTAAACCTAATCCCAGCGACAGCGCTGATATTGGGTCTTTCACCAGCCCACCAGGACTCATAATCGCCACACCTTTCGGGTGCACGGCAATGGCTTCGGCAAACAGATTGTTGAAGCTGAAGCCCACGTGTTTCATCACCATAAAGGCCATGAAACTTGCGCCGAACAGCAACAACACCGCTTTGATGATTTGCACCCAGGTGGTTGCCAGCATGCCGCCGAACAACACGTACATCACCATCAACACGCCAACCAGCACCACCGCAACATGGTAGTTCAGGCCAAACAGCAACTGGATAAGTTTACCCGCGCCGACCATTTGGGCAATCAGGTATAACGCGACGACCACCAGAGAACCGCAGGCCGACAGAATACGGATTGGCCCCTGCTTCAGGCGATAGGAAGCCACGTCAGCAAAGGTATATTTACCGAGGTTACGCAGGCGTTCTGCAATCAGGAACAGGATAATTGGCCAGCCGACCAAAAAGCCCAGGGAGTAAATCAGGCCGTCGTAGCCGGAGGTAAATACTAGCGCCGAAATACCGAGGAACGAAGCGGCAGACATATAGTCACCCGCAATCGCCAGGCCATTCTGGAAGCCCGTAATATTGCCGCCCGCCGTGTAATAATCGCTACGCGTGCGGGTGCGTTTTGACGCCCAATAAGTAATACCCAACGTAAAGGCGACGAAAATCACGAACATGATAATTGCCTGCCAGTTGGTAGGCTGGCGTTGCACAGCCCCCGTAATAGCATCAGCGGCAAACGCAGAGGCTGGCAGGCTTAACAGCGGTGCGGCAGCAAGGCCGAGAAGACGTTTCATGATACCTTCACCTCGCGCAGCACAGCGTTATTCAGACGGTCAAATTCACCGTTCGCCCGCCAGACATAAACGCCCGTGAGGAAGAATGAAATCAGAATCACGCCAACCCCAATCGGAATGCCGCGGGTGACGGTGGTGCCTGCGTGCAAAGGTGTGCCCAGCCAGCCAGGCGCGAAGGCAATGAGCAGGATAAAGCTGATATAAATCACCAGCATGATGATGGACAAAATGGTGGCAAACCGTTGCCGTTTAGCGACTAACTCCCTGAAATGCGCACTGTCTTCTATCCGTTGATAAAGTTGATCACTCATCACAGATCTCTCCAGAGTAGGGGTTGGGTTTTTTATTGTTTTGTTTTGGCTCCTTCTCCTGGGGGAGAAGGTTGGGATGAGGGCATTTCACCATGGAAACTCCCTCACCCCGGCCCTCTCCAAAAAGGAGAGGGGAAGAGCAGTTAAGGCATGGTAATAGCTTGTTTTTCTTCCAGTAACTTCTCAACAACGCCCGGATCGGCAAGCGTTGAAGTATCACCAAAGTTGCTGGTATCGCCGGCGGCGATTTTGCGCAAAATACGACGCATAATCTTGCCAGAGCGGGTTTTCGGTAGTGAATCTGTCCAGTGCAAAATATCCGGTGTGGCAAGTGGGCCAATCTCTTTACGCACCCAGTTTCGCACTTCGGTATACAACTCAGGCGTTGGCTCTTCGCCGTGATTTAGCGTCACATAGGCATAAATCGCCTGGCCTTTAATACTATGTGGAATGCCGACGACTGCCGCTTCGGCCACTTTTGGATGCGACACCAGCGCGGACTCGATTTCTGCGGTACCCAGACGGTGACCGGAAACGTTGAGCACATCGTCCACACGTCCGGTTATCCAGTAGTAACCGTCTTCGTCGCGACGTGCACCGTCACCGCTGAAATACATGTTTTTGAAGGTCGAGAAATAGGTCTGCTCGAAACGTTCGTGGTCGCCAAACAGCGTGCGCGCCTGGCCTGGCCATGAATCGGTGATCACCAGGTTACCTTCGGTTGCACCTTGTTGCGGGTTGCCTTCATTATCTACCAGCGCCGGTTGCACGCCAAAGAATGGACGAGTCGCGGAACCGGCTTTCAGCTCGGTGGCACCAGGCAGTGGCGTAATCATGAAACCGCCGGTTTCGGTCTGCCACCAGGTGTCGACTACCGGGCATTTCTCGTTACCAATTTTCTTCCAGTACCATTCCCACGCTTCCGGGTTGATAGGCTCGCCCACGGAACCCAAAATGCGCAGCGACGAACGATCGGTATTTTCAATCGCTTTGTCACCTTCGGCCATTAAGGCGCGAATCGCAGTTGGCGCGGTATAAAGAATATTCACTTTATGCTTATCAACGACTTGCGCCATGCGGTTTGGTGCAGGCCAGTTTGGCACGCCTTCAAACATCAGCGTGATCGCACCACATGCCAGTGGGCCGTACAGCAAATAACTGTGGCCGGTGACCCAACCCACGTCGGCGGTACACCAGTAAACGTCGCCCTGATGGTAATCAAAGACATATTTAAAGGTGGTTGCGGCATAAACCAGGTAACCGCCGGTGGTGTGCAGCACGCCTTTTGGCTTGCCTGTTGAACCGGAGGTGTAAAGGATAAACAGCGGATCTTCGGCGTTCACTTCGACGGGCTGGTGGTGAGTGCTGGCTTTCTCAACCAATTCGCTCCACCACAAGTCGCGGCCTTCTTTCCACTCAATATTCCCGCCAGTACGTTTAAGCACAATCACGTGTTCAATAGTTTTAACGCCAGGGTTTTTCAGCGCTTCATCAACGTTTTTCTTCAGGGGAATCGAGCGTCCTGCACGAACGCCTTCGTCGGCGGTGATCACCAGCTTAGAGCTGGAATCGATAATGCGCCCGGCGACCGCTTCTGGTGAGAAGCCACCAAAAATCACCGAATGTACCGCGCCAATACGCGCGCAAGCCAGCATAGCAACGGCGGCTTCCGGCACCATCGGCATATAAATCGCCACCACATCGCCTTTCTTGATGCCGAGTTCTACCAGGGTATTGGCAAAACGGCACACTTCACGATGCAGTTCACGATAGGTAATAGTTTTGCTCTGGGTTGCGTCGTCGCCTTCCCAGATGATCGCGGTCTGATCGCCGCGATCTTTAAGATGACGATCCAGGCAGTTGGCGGCCAGATTCAGCGTGCCGTCTTCATACCATTTGATTGACACGTTTCCAGGTGCGAAAGAGGTGTTTTTCACCTTTTTATAAGGTTTGATCCAATCAAGGATCTTCCCTTGCTCGCCCCAAAAAGCGTCGGGGTCATGCACCGAGTGTTGGTACATGGATTGGTACTGCTCCGGTGTTATCAGGCAATTGTCCGCGATATTGGCGGGAATGGCGTGTTTATGTATTTGGCTCATGGCTTTTTTTCTCCTTGTAGGATGTTAATAATATGTCAAGCAAACGTTAATTGTAGGGGCTTGGGGAGCTTTGTTTACTATTTGGGCGACAGATCACGCATTAATTAAATTGTTGAAAATCTAATCAATACGTCCCGCACAGAGAGGGGGAAAAAGGCAAAAAAAAAGCTGCCGAATGGGCAGCTTTAGCGTGTTTTGTAGGGCGGTTAAGCGCAGCGTCAACCGCCACAACTTGCGAAAATGGTGGATGACGCCTGCGGCTTATCCACCCTACATTTTTAACCCGCCGCGCTTTCGCGCAAACTGGCTTTTAGCTTGTTGTACTCGTCAATCACATACTGTTCAGCAGCTTTCTGATCGGCAATCGGCTCGACGCGCACAGCACAGTACTTGTACTCCGGCGTTTTAGTAATCGGGCTGAGGTTTTCAGTCACCAGCTCGTTACAGGCACCAATCCACCACTGATACGTCATATAAACGGCACCTTTATTAGGGCGTTCGCTTACATTCGCACGGGTGATGACGCGACCTTTGCGAGAATTAACCCAAATCAGCGCTTCATCTTCAATACCTAAACGAGCGGCATCGTCGATGTGGATTTGCGCATAACCTGGTTCATCCGCCAGGGCTGCCAGGGCTGCACAGTTACCGGTCATTGAACGGCAAGAGTAGTGGCCCACTTCACGCACCGTGGAAAGTACCATCGGGTACTCTTCGGTGACTTTGTCGATTGGCGGTGCCCAGTCGCAAGTGAAGAACTCGCCCAGACCGTTTTCGCGGTCAAACTTACCGTCGTACAGGAACGAGGTTCCCTGGTCGCTTTCAGCTACATCGCGGCAAGGCCACTGGATATAACCCAGTTCACCCATTTTCTCGTAAGTGGCACCGTAGAAATCCGGGCACAGACCACGCAACTCATCCCAAATTTCCTGGGTGTTGTTGTAGTGCATCGGATAGCCCATACGGGTGGCAATTTCACTGATAATCTGCCAGTCCGTTTTCAGGTCCCACTTCGGTTCTACCGCTTTAAAGAAGCGCTGGAAACCACGGTCAGCGGCGGTATAAACGCCTTCATGTTCGCCCCACGAAGTGGACGGCAAAATCACATCGGCGGCAGCCGCGGTTTTGGTCATGAAGATGTCTTGTACAATGACCAGTTCCATATCGGCAAACGCCTGGCGAACTGCCGAAAGCTCGGCATCCGTTTGCAGCGGATCTTCGCCCATAATGTAAGCGGCACGCACTTCGCCATGTGCCACACGGTGAGGTATCTCGCTGATGCGATAGCCCGTGTGAGCCGGTAGCGACGGCACGCCCCACGCTTTGGCAAACTTCTCGCGGCTGACTTCGTCTTTCACGTACTGGTAGCCAGGATAGGTATCCGGCAGTGCGCCCATATCGCAAGCACCCTGAACGTTGTTCTGGCCGCGAACCGGGTTAACGCCAACATTCGCTTTACCCAGGTTACCGGTCATCAGCGCAAGGCTGGTCAGCGAGCGCACAGTTTCCACGCCCTGATAGAACTGGGTGACACCCATGCCCCACAGAATGGTGGCCGTTTTTGCGTTCGCATACATACGCGCTGCGCCGCGAATTTCCGCCGCGGTCACGCCGGTAATTTCTTCAACGGACTCAGGCGTGTAGCCCGCAACAATTTTGCGATACTCGTCGAAACCTTCAGTACGCGAAGCCACGAAGGACTGGTCATACAGATTTTCTTCGATAATCACATGCCCGATTGCGTTAAGCAGGGCGATGTTAGAACCATTTTTTAACTGCAAATGCATGTCAGCGATGCGCGCGGTTTCAATTTTACGCGGATCGACCACAATGATTTGCGCCCCTTTTTGCTTCGCGCGGATGACACGGTTAGCAACGATAGGGTGTGAATCTGCCGGGTTATACCCGAACACAAACACTAAATCGGTATCCTCAATCTCGACGATTGAGTTGCTCATAGCGCCGTTACCGACCGATTGGTGCAGACCTGCAACCGATGGGCCGTGTCAGACGCGTGCGCAGCAGTCAACGTTATTGGTACCAATAACGGCGCGCGCAAACTTTTGCATAACATAGTTGGTTTCGTTGCCAGTACCACGAGAAGAACCGGTGGTCATGATGGCATCGGAGCCGTGTTTCGCTTTGATTTCACTCAGACGAGTACTGACGTAGTTCAGTGCTTCATCCCAGGAAACGTTTTCGAGTTTGCCACCCTTCTGGCGACGAATCATTGGTGATTTGAGGCGCGGAGTGAGGATTTTAGTATCGTTAATAAAATCCCAGCCGTAGTAACCCTTCAGGCAAAGATCGCCCTGGTTGGTTTTACCTTGAGCTGCTTCCGCCTTGACGACTTTGCCGTTATCGACCACGAGATTGATTTTGCAACCCGAGGCACAATAGGGGCAAACCGTGACGACTTTTTTCATCAGTGTTGCTCCAGTCAATATTGCTTACCTTGCAACTTTCTATGCATTATCTATGCCACATAGAAAGAGTGGGAATTACAGGCATCTTACGGTGATAAAAGCAGCAAAACCCTGACGAAAAACAGGACATCGTCAAAAGTGACGTGTCGAGCGGAACACGGTTTGTGACACCGGTTGAAAATTCAACATGGGTATTTATCTTTTGTGCGGCACTCCTTCCACAATCACCCACACTTACCCCATGTCTCTTTTCATCCTCCGGAGTTCAATAATGAAGCCTGCCATTTTGCTGGTGGATGACGATTTGGCGATCTGCGAGGTGCTGCGCGATGTGCTCAATGAGCACGTGTTTGAGGTGAGGGTTTGCCACTCCGGGAATGACGCGCAGACTGCGATTGCTCAGCACCCAGAAATCGCCCTGGTGCTGCTGGATATGATCCTGCCGGATATTAACGGGTTACTGGTGCTGCAACATATTCAGCGTCAGCGTCCTGATTTACCGGTAGTAATGCTAACTGGCCTTGGCAGCGAATCCGATGTAGTCGTGGGGCTGGAGATGGGCGCCGATGACTACATCGCCAAACCGTTCAACCCGCGCGTGGTGGTGGCGCGTGTTAAAGCGGTGCTACGGCGTTCTGGCGCACTGGCGGTGGAAACGACGACGACAAAAAGCAGCGGCCTGCATTTCAACGGTTGGCGGCTGGACACCGAACGTTGTCAGTTATTGAATGCTGCCCATGAACAAGTCGACCTCACCCAGGGCGAATACGGCTTACTGTTGGCATTAATGCAAAATTCTCGCAAAGTATTATCGCGTGAACGACTGCTGGAGTTGACCCACAGCGAAAGCCTTGAAGTCTTCGACAGAACGATTGATGTGCTGATTATGCGCCTGCGGCGAAAAATAGAATTAAACCCGCATCAGCCCGCTTTAATCCGCACCATTCGCGGTATTGGCTATGTATTTTCCGCTGATGTTATTCAGGCGGAGAATAATGCGGCTTGAATTATAAATAATAAATGGGTGCTTAAGACTTTTCCCTTAATTCCTTCACAAGTTGGGCGGGGCGAACCCCGCCCGGATAGCTTTACTATTCGGAGCAGGCCAGCCTGGCCGCTACCTCCTGTTTATCATTCCTTATTTTCACTTCGCATAAATTACGGCGTGTTAATAAGGTAATTGCTATTAATGTTAAGCAAACAATTAATAAACATATGACAACAGTCTTTGTAGGCTTCATGCCTTTTTACTCCTTGCCTTGCGGCGAGTAAGAGGCTAACCTCAACTTGTTGGGAGTTGAGGATCAGCCTCGGGTTAACGTTAAAGTTGCCCGGGGCTTTCTTATTCTTAAAGTTTAAGAATATCCCTCACTTATGCTCAGGACAGAAAGCCCTAAGCACCCGCCGCATAGTTTATTGAGTTTTTATTTATTAGATATTAAATTGCTAATGTAATTCATTTATCATGATTACATTGTTCTGGAATATCCCTCGTAAATAATCTTAATCATATTGATGTCGTGATTATTAGTTGAAGGCGTAATAAATATCAACTCCGCTCGCTTATAAAACTCTGCAATTCCGTTAATGTTTTTGCGCCATCGATCGCATTTGCACATAACAAATTCGCGCGAGCGCAGGCGTGAGCTAATTTCAGGCTATCGACCAGCGGCCATTTTTCATGGCAGCCATATAATATTCCGGCGCAAAAAGCGTCACCCGCACCAACGCTGCCGACAATTTCCTCTTGAGCCAACATAAACGACGGCACCCATGTGCCTTCGCCTCCACGTTCTATGCCCCATGCACCTTCCGGGCAATGAATCACTACTCTTTGCTTCACACCCGATTCCAGCAGCAACGTTGCCGCTTGCGCAATATTTTCGACATGCGGTGCACCGTTAGCATGGCGGATGTCCAGCCCGCTAAACTCACCGGCTTCCAGTTCATTAATCACCAGGTAATCCAGCCAGCGCAGGGCAGGGAGCACCATCGGGCGGTAACGCGGGTCGCCCTGACGCGAGACTAAATCCAGCGAGGTTTCATAGCCTTGCAGGGACATCATGGCCAACAATCGGGCGCTGCGTGTGCCGTATTCCGCATCTTCCATATCAAGACTATCAAGCAGCAACAAATAGCCGAGGTGGAAGATTTTGAAGGATGTTTCAAGGCGGTCAAAGGCGGGTAAATCAAGCAAACGATTAGCGCCAGGCGAGTGGAAAAACGTGCGTTGCCCGCTCGGGTCGGTCATTACTTGCGACATCGACGTTGGCGCGAAAGTAGTGCGGTGCACATGCTGGCGATTGACATGATACTGATCCAACATGGCCATAATATAGTCGCCGTCATGATCGTCACCGACCAATCCCACAGCTTGCAGCGGTAGCCCGACATGCATTTTTGCCAGTGTCAGCAATACATTTAACGGCGCGCCGCCAGTTGAGCGTTCACTGTGAACGATTTCTGCCAGCCACCCGCGCTGCGGCCATTGCACAATTTGATGCACATGGTCGACCAACATATTTCCGGCGGCAATAATCCCGCTGCGCTCTGTCATAACCTCTCCTTACGCCTTTCCTGAACTGCCAAAAATCTGCATTTGTTGCGCGACGACATCGGTAATCGCCTCTTCAATACCCAGCAATAACTCGGCGAACTCGTCATAAATGGCGTGACGTTGATTCATGCGTTGCTCGATGGCACCGAGGGCCGCTTGCGACATGCCGGTATAGAAATTTATCTTGTGAATACCAAGGGTTATCGCTTTGCGAAAATCCTCATCGCTGATGCCTGAACCGCCATGTAATACCAGCGGCAGGCCGGTTTGTTGGCGAATCGCCGCCAGACGGTCGAAATCGAGTTTTGGCTCGCCTTTATACTTGCCGTGGGCGTTGCCAATGGCGACCGCCAGCGTGTCGATACCCGTTCTGTCGACAAAATCACGCGCCACTGCCGGGTCGGTAAATTTGTTGCTGTCGGCCTCGCCATACAGCGCACCGCCTTCGTCACCGCCCACTGCTCCCAGTTCGGCTTCGACCGAGACCCCCACCGCGTGGCACATTTTCACCACTTCTCTGGTCTGGCGGACGTTCTCTTCATATTCAAGTGTAGAACCATCGAACATCACTGAGCTAAAACCGAGGCGTAAAGCGCGCACTACCGCTTCAAAATGCAGGCCATGGTCGAGATTGAGCACCAGCGGAATATCGTGGCGAGCTGCTTCGAATTTGACGGCTTCGACCAGTGATTCCAGCGACACATACTTAAAATGCACTTCGGCAATGTTGATGATAAACGGCGAGTTTTCTTGTTTTGCAGCGGCAAAAAGGGCGCGCAGAAAATGGCTGTCCAGAACGTTAAAAGCGCCGAGTGCATAGCCGTTTGCGCGGGCATGAGCCAGGCCATCTGCGAGCGATATCAAAGCCATAATAGTTTCCCCTGGTGTTGGGACAAAATGGTTGAAAATTAAAGGTATTGGCGATATTCATTGCACAGCAATTGCTGGATTGGCGCGTCTTCAATGATGGAATTAAAGCGCTCAAGCGGTTTGAGAAAACGGTTGTCGCGGTCGTCATCATTGACCATCGACACTTCGCCAACCAGCACGTCGCCGTAACCCGCCTCTCCCCAGAAACTGTGGTAAATGCCGGGCACCAGGCAAATGCTCTCACCGGGTGACAGGCGCAACTGGCTGCCTGCGGCGTGAGTCTGGCGACAGCCATCGATAACCACAGTGACATCGCTGTCTTCGGTCTGCTCGAACTGATCGGAATTCCACAGTTCGACAATCAAATTACCGCCGCCGCGATTGATAATGTCCTCGCGTTTGCGCCAGTGAAAATGCATCGGCGTGAGTTGCCCTTCGCGCACATGGATGATTTTTTCGGCGTAGCATTTGGCATAGGGTGCGCCATCGGGTGAGCCGTTACGCAGGGTGAAAAGCGTCAGCCCCTGAGCCAAAAAATCGCTGCCGCCAAAAGCGGTCACGTCCCATCCCAGTTTGAGATTGAACACCTCTTGCCAGATTTGTTTATCCGTCTGCTGCCATTTAGCCAGGTTATACGAGGCGAACGGCGGCAAATGAACATCGTGCTGCATAAAGAAATGGCGTGTTTGCGCGAGGATCTGGTTTATTTCGGAGCGTTTCATTTTGTCTCCTTTCAACAACCCTCACCCTGGCCCTCTCCCTGAGGGAGAGGGAACAGGTCGGTTTTCCCCCTCTCCTTTGGGAGAGGGTTGGGGAGAGGGAACAGGTCGGTTTTCCCCCTCTCCTTTGGGAGAGGGTTGGGGTGAGGGGAAAAGTTATTTCACCGTCCAACCCTTATACGTCCCGATATTATTTTTATCGATCATGGTTACTGGAATCAGCACCGGCTCTTTCGGCGCAGGCTTGCCTTGCAGAATGTCGTAACCAATCTCAACCGCTTTGGCAGCCATCACTTGCGGGTCTTGCGCAGGTGTGGCGACAAACAGCGTATTTCCGCCGCGTTTCAGGGCTTCTTCCGCATCCGGGCTGCCATCCACACCAACGATGAAGAACTCGTTACGTTGGGCTTGTTTCGCTGCCAGATCGGCACCGATCGCTGTCGGATCGTTGATCGCAAACACGCCGTCGATCTTCGGATTTGCCGCCAGCAAAGAAGTCATCACTTCAAGTCCACCTTCGCGGCTGCCTTTGGCGTTCTGATTAGAAGAAAGGATCTTGATATCAGGATGCTTTTTAAACTCGGTTTCGCAGCCTTCTACACGGTTCTGCACGGCGGAAACCGGCGGCCCGTTGATGATCACCACGTTGCCTTTGTTTTTCAGGCGATCCGCAATGTACTTACAGGCGATTTCACCCGCCTGAGTGTTGTTCGAGGTGATCGTCGCATCCGCCCCTTCCGCTGCCACGTCCACCGCAACCACCACGATCCCCGCGTCTTTCGCACGTTTCACCGCCGGGCCGATCCCTTTGGAATCCGCCGCGTTCAAAATGATCATGTCGACTTTGGCGGCGATAAAATTATCAATTTGAGAAACCTGTTGGCCGAGATCGTAACCGCTGGAAACCAGCGTCACTTTCACGTTATCTCCCGCAAGCTTACGGGCTTCCAGTTCGGCACCTTTGGTTATCTGCACGAAGAACGGGTTGGCGAGGTCACCCACCGTCACCCCGATGGATTTCAGCTCTTTTGCCTGAACAAACGGTACGGCGGCAATCATGAGTGCTGCAGCTAGTATCTTCAAACGCATGGTGAATCTCCTGTCTGGTTTTGTCGGATGACGCTCACGCTTATCCGACCTACGAAAGAGCATGGTTATCGGTTTGGTAGGGTGGATAAGCGATAGCGTCATCCACCGTTTACGTTATGCACTTTGATGGTGGCGGGTACGGTATTTGTCGATCAGCACCGCAATGATGATCACCGCACCCTTGATCACCAGTTGCCAGAAATACGAGACGCCCATTAGCGTCATACCATTGTTGAGCGTGGCAATAATCAGCGCGCCGACCAGCGTGCCGGTAATGGTGCCAATCCCGCCGACGAAGCTAGTGCCGCCGAGGATCACCGCAGCGATAGCATCCAGCTCATAACCGGTGCCAAGATTGCCGTTGGCGCTATACAACCGCGAGGCGCTCATCACCCCGCCCAGCCCGGAAAGCAGCCCGCTCATGCCATACACGAACAGCAACACCATCCAGACTTTAATGCCCGTCAGACGGGCGGCCTGCATGTTGCCGCCGACCGCGTAAATATGAACGCCGAGCGTGGTGCGCCGCAGAATGAACCAACAGACGACAATCACCGCCAGCGCAATCACCACCAGCCACGGAATCGGCCCGAGATACGCATTGCCAATCCATTCAAAATTGATATTCGAGTTAATCACCGTGGTGCCGTCAGCCAGCAAATAGGCCGCACCGCGTAATGCCGTATAGGTGCCGAGGGTGACAATAAACGGCGGTAATCCAGCCCAGGCCACCAGCATGCCGTTAAACAACCCAAGCCCGGTGCCCATCATCAGCGCGGCAGGAATCGACAGTGATTCCCAACCCGGCATGAGTGAAACCACCATCGCCGTCACCGCCGTGGTACCCAAAATAGAGCCAACGGAAAGGTCGATACCACCGGTCAAAATAATGAACGTCATCCCCGCCGCGAGAACGATATTGATCGACGACTGGCGGGCGATATTCAGCAGGTTAGATTCGGTAAAAAAGTTGGGCGTGATAAACCCAAAAATGGCGACGATCAGGATCAATATTGGCAAAATGCCGACGGTTTGCATCAAGTCGCCGAACAGCGCTTTTTTCAGCGAGGCAGATTTGGCGACTTGTTGTGGTGTGGTTGGGCTAGCCATGGTGAATCCCCTTTTTATGGGCATCTTCAACGCCCGTTGCCAGCGTCATAATATTCTCTTGAGTGATCTCGGCGGGGTGCAATTCGCCCGCGATACTGCCTTCGCGCATCACATAAACCCGGTCACTCATGCCGACGATTTCCGGCAACTCACTGGAGATCATCAGGATCGCCACGCCTTGTTTCGCCATCTGGCTCATGATCCGGTAGATCTCGCTTTTCGCCCCGACATCCACGCCGCGCGTCGGTTCATCGAGGATCAAAATACGCGGGCCGATCGCCACCCAGCGCGAGATCAGCAGTTTTTGCTGATTACCGCCGGATAACCCGCCAGCCCGCACTTGCGCGTGCGGCACTCGGATATTCAGCAGGCTGATAGCATCGTCAGAAATGGTCTGGGCTTTTTTGCGATCCAGCCAGCCGTAGTGTGCGTCGCGTTCCAGCGTCGCCATGGTGATGTTGTCTTGTGCGGCGAGTTCGAGGAACAAACCCTGCTCTTTGCGGTTCTCGGTCAGGAAACCGATCCCGTAGTGAATAGCTTCACGCGGTGAATGAATCTTCACCGGCTTGCCATCAATTTCGATGTTGCCGCCGGTCGATTTACGCACGCCAAAAATCAGCTGTGCCAGCTCGGAACGTCCGGCACCCACCAGCCCCGCCAGCCCGACGATTTCACCGGATTTCACTTGCAGACTGACCGGCTGCACTTTTGCGCCATCCGTCAGGTGGTGAACGTTCAGGCGCACATTCCCCTGCGGAATATCGCGTTCTTTATTGAACAGATCGCTTAGCGGGCGGCCGACCATCATGCGCACCAGTTCGTTAGCGTTGAGGTTTTCACGCGTCAGACTGCCGACGTATTGCCCGTCGCGCAGCACGCTGACGCGGTCAGACAGCTCGTACACTTCCGCCATGCGGTGGCTGATATAGATAATCGCCATCCCTTCATCGCGCAGCCGCATAATCAGCTCGAACAGGCGGTGCGTTTCACGGGACGACAGTGCGGCGGTGGGTTCATCCATCACTAAAATGCGGCTGTTACGGTGCAGTGCGCGGGCGATTTCCACCTGCTGCTGCTCGGCAATTGTCAGGCGCGAGACTAAATCGCTGGCCTTAAATTGTGCGCCGAGGCGGTCGATAACCGTCTGCGCCTGCATCAGCATCTCTTTACGCTTCACTAAACCGGCGCGTGAAAGCTCGCTGCCGAGGAAAATATTTTCTGCCACGGTGAGGTTAGGGGCGAGCTGCATTTCCTGGTAAATCAGCGTGATGCCGGCGTTTAACGCATCTTTTGGCCCCTTGATGCTGTACGGTTCGCCGTTAATTAAAATCTCGCCGCTGGTGGCGGTATACGCCCCGGCAAGGATTTTCATCAGCGTGCTTTTACCCGCGCCGTTTTCCCCCATTAAGGCGTGTATTTCGCCGGGGAACACCGTTAAATCGACCCCTTTCAACGCAAAAAATTTGCCGAATGACTTGGCGATATTGCGCATCTCCAGAATGGGAACGTGACTCATGTCGCAGCTCCTGCAGGTAAGGTTTCGATTGCTGCCAGTTGAACACGTCTAAGTAAATGCAAAATGTCAGAAGTCGTTCATATTTGTCATATATCCACCCTCACCCCAGCCCTCTCCCTGAGGGAGAGGGGGCCAATCGGTTTTCTCCCTCTCCTGGGGGAGAGGGTTGGGGTGAGGGCAAACCACACTGAAAATCATCACCGGAGCCAAACCATGCCTGCACCCCGCACACCGTTCCTCACCAGCGCTCGCGGACGCTTGCTGTCCTTTAACTTGCTGGTGGTGGCGGTGACCTTAATGGTGTGTGGCGTGGCAATTCTCGGCTTTAATCATGCCAGCCGTTTGCAGGAACAAGTGCAGGGGCAAACGCTCAGCGACATGTCCGGCAGCATGGAGTTGGCGCGGGATACCGCGAATGTGGCGACGGCGGCGGTGCGCCTCACGCAAGTGGTTGGTGCGCTGGAATATCAGAGCGAAGCGCAGCGTTTACAGCAAACCCAGCAGGCGTTGCAAAACTCGCTCAATCACCTGGCGAACGCGCCGCTCGCCAGCCATGAACCGCAGCTGGTCAAGCGCATCACCGAGCGCAGTAACGAACTGGAAAGCAGTGTTACGCGCATGCTGGAACTGGGGCATCGTCGCCATCTGGAACGTAACGCGCTGCTCAGTGCGCTGTATCAAAACCAAAGTTATCTGCATCATATTCAGGACATCAATGCCCGTGACGGACGGACGACGCCCGAAGCGCGGCTGTTAACGGAAATGGACCGCCTGATTCTGATTGCCATCCAAACCCCTTCGCCGAAAGCCACCGTGGTGCAACTCACCGAAGTCATGGCGCAGCTTCCGGCGCATGATGATTCACCGCTAGTCGATGAGATATTGCAGGAGTTCACCGCACATTTGCAGCAATTACTGCCACTTTCTCAGGCGCTGGATAACAGCGATTTGGGCATCTCGTGGTTTATGTATCACATCAAAGCGCTGGTGGCGTTTTTGAATGATGACATCAACCAGTACGTGCAAAAAGTGGCACAGGAGTCGCTCAACCGCAGCGAACAGAGCCATCAAGAGCTGCAATCGATGATTGCTTTTATTGGCCTGTTTGCCTTGCTGGCGCTGGTGATTACCGGCTTTGCGGGCTGGTATATCTATCGCAATCTTGGCTCGAACCTGACGGCAATTTCCCACGCCATGACACGGCTGGCGCGGGGGGAGCGCGATGTCAGCGTGCCTGCGTTGCAGCGCCGTGATGAACTGGGCGAGCTGGCGCGTGCCTTTAACGTGTTTGCGCGCAATACCGCCTCGCTGGAACACACCTCGAAATTACTGAAAGAAAAAAGCACTCAACTGGAAACCACTTTCCATGCCATGCGCGATGGTTTTGCGTTGTTCGATAACGACGGCATTTTGGTGGTGTGGAACCCGCAGTATCCGTTGCTGCTGGGGCTGGCAGCGGAACGTTTGCAGCGTGGGCAGCATTACATGAATCTGTTAAAACAGGTGTCGCCGCTCCAGGAACATATCCTTGAAAACCTCTCACGCCCGTTACCCAAACCACAAGAACTACGGCTTGCCGATAATCGCACTATCGAGCTGCGTTTTAGCCCGGTGCCGGGGCGCGGCATGGTGAACGTGGTGCTGGAGCGCACCGAGCGTAAAGCACTGGAAGAAGCACTGGTTCACAGCCAAAAAATGAAAGCAGTGGGGCAACTCACCGGCGGCCTGGCGCATGATTTCAATAATTTGCTGGCGGTGATTATCGGTAGTCTTGAGCTGACATCGGTGGATTCGTCAGATGCCACGCGCATTCAGCGTGCCTTAAAAGCCGCCGAACGCGGCGCGCAACTCACTCAGCGTCTGCTGGCCTTTTCGCGCAAACAATCGCTGCATCCTCATGCGGTGGCGATGAAAAACCTGCTGGAAAACCTCGACCCGCTGATTCGCCATTCACTTCCTGCGACGTTGACGCTGGAAATTGAAGCGCAGCATCCGGCGTGGCCGGCGTGGATCGATGTGAATCAACTTGAGAATGCGATTATCAATTTGGTAATGAATGCGCGTGATGCGATGGAAGGGCAAAGCGGCACGATTAAAATCCGCACCTGGAACCAACGAGTGGTGCGATCTGGCGGTGGCAAACAAGATATGGTGGCGCTGGAAGTGACCGACCGTGGGCATGGCATGTCGGCGGAAGTCAAAGCGCAAGCTTTTGAACCCTTCTTCACCACCAAACAGACTGGCAGCGGCAGTGGGCTGGGGTTGTCGATGGTGTATGGTTTTGTGCGCCAGTCCGGTGGGCGAGTGCAAATTGAAAGTGCGCCGGGACAGGGAACGTTAGTGCGCTTGCAACTGCCGCGTGCATCTGCGCAGGCCGTCAGTGAAACGGTGCCGCTAATGCTTGTGGAAAATCCGCTTCAGGACCAACTGGTGTTAGTGCTGGAAGATGAACACGATGTGCGCCAGACGCTGTGTGAGCAACTGCATCAACTGGGTTATTTGACACTGGAAACCAGCGACAGCCAGCAGGCGCTACAGTTTCTCAAAGAGGTGCCGGATATTCAGATTCTCATCAGCGATTTGATGTTACCGGGGCCGATGAACGGAGCTGATGTGGTGCAGCATGCGCGCGAGCATTATCCACATCTGACTTGCCTGTTGATCAGCGGGCAGGACCTGCGGCGTAGCGGGCAACAATTACCGCCGGTCGAGCTTTTGCGTAAGCCGTTTAATCAGCAAAAACTGGCAAAAGTATTACGACGTGTTACTCAACTTGAAGTATGACGGGTGAATTGCAAATCAATGAAAAGGTCAGTTCCAAACAATTGACTCTGAGTCCAGAAGCGGACATTAATAGAACGACCCCTTCCAGTATCCCAGGAGGAAGGGGTGGGTTTTGGAATGTAACTTAGCCGCCTCATTAAATGATATGCACCTCATTGAGCATCCTGTAGCAAGGACTAAGCCCCTCTGCAAAGAGGGGCTGACTTTGGTCGCTGTTTGGTGGATGACGCCTGCGGCTTATCCCCCCTACAAAACCCCCAAATTTTAATGCGCGTTGTTTGAAACCATTTGTTTTCGTAGGTCGGATAAGCGCAGCGTCATCCGACATTCATGCCAGGACGCTGCTGAAATTACCCCTCTTTGCCCATTCCCGTTTGCTGAATCAACATCAATGACACACTATTAAACCAACGATGCGCAAGACTCTGGCGCGAGCTTGCCACTGAAATATCCGCAAGATTTTCCCGGTTCAACACTGCCGCTTTACCATCACCTTCAATCGATACGCGATACCAAACCCCTTGTGGGCGCAAATCTTTGGCCTGCGCCGTCGGGTTTAATGCCACCGGCCCGCCATGCTCTTTCGCTAAAAGCAACGAAGGCAGGCGCATCACCACATTATGGTCGATGGACACCACGCGCCCGATAAGCGGTTGCCACTCGCCAGGTTGATAAATCCTGGCTGTTGCACCTACCCGTAAACGCGCCAGATCCTCTTCCCCGACCAGCGCTTTCACCCGCCAGCGATCGGCATTCACCAGCGTGGCGATATGCGTGGATGCTGAGATCCAGCTTCCAGGCTGCAAAGAAAGATCGCGATCTTCAATGCGCCCATTCGAAGCGGCAACTAACCGCAGGCGCAGCAATTCGCTATTCCCCGCGCTTTGTTGCAGTGAATACTGGCGTGCCATTTGATCCGCCAGCACCTGTTTGGCGGGGCCGTCTTTCTCCAGCCCTAACGCACCACGGGCGCTGTATTCCCAGGCGCGGCGCATTTCTTCGGCCTTACGTTGCGAGGTTTCTGGCAACGGCGCAATCAGCTCAAACAGCGGTTGCCCAGCTTTTACTTGCTGGCCGTCGGTGACAAAAACTTTCTCAAGGCGTGCGCTGTAGGGCGTGTAAATCGGTTGCACAAAACCGGCTTCCACTACACCTGGCAGGCTCACTTTATTTGACCACGGCACAAAAATAACCAGCAGCGCGGCAATAGCAATCAGCAGCAACCTGCGGCGATAAAACGGCTGGCTTTCCTCGCGCCTGGCCCAACAGTGTTTGATCTCTTTGATCATCGGTTGCACCACAAAAGTGACAATTTCTACCAAAAATAAAATCACGCCCAGCGCTTTAAAAAAGGCGTGATACACCACCACCGCAATGCCGATAAACAGCAGCAGGCGGTAAATCCAGGTGGCAAAAGCGAACAGCGTCAGAAAGCGCGCAAAGGCCGGCGTGACGTTATCGGGTGCGGGATCGTTAATGCCAAACAGGTGCCAGCGCATCGCTCGTTTTGCCCAGTTTCCGGCGCGTTCGTGCAGGCCGGGGAAATCGAGCATATCGCTGAGAATGTAGTAGCCGTCAAAGCGCATAAACGGGCTGGCGTTGACCACCACGGTCATCACCCAGGCGGTGGTCGCCAGGAAAAACAGCGCGTTTTTGATGCTGCCTTCCGGTGCGAATGACCACAGCAGCGTCGCCCATGCCGCCAGCACCAGCTCGGAGACAATCCCGGCGGCGGCGATTTTTAGCCGATCGCGCGAACGAAACAGCTTCCAGCTTTCGCCGGTGTCGGTGTAGGCCATCGGCAGCATCACCAGCAACGCAACACCCATATGCCCAACCCGCACACCGTGGCGCGTGGCGGTTAACGCGTGCCCCATTTCATGCCAGCATTTGGAAAACACCAGCGCGATAGCAAAGGCCGCCGCACCTTGCCAGCTCACCGAATTATGCAGCGTGGCAACCACGGTATCCCACTGGCGCGCCGCCAGCACAATGCCGGTCATCGCCACTAACAGCGTCAGCCACAAGAAAGTTTTGCTGAACAACGGCTGCAACCACGGCAGCGCTTTACGCAGGGCTTTTTCAGGGTGAATCAACGGAATACGAATAAACAAATAACTGTGCAACAGCCATTTCCACACCGATGACGCCGGGCGATAACGCGCGGTGCGCAGCAATTGTTGCTGCTGCAAAAACAGCACAAACGCTTTGACGTCCTCTTCATCCACATTCAGCGTGGTGTGTTGATTAATCGCCTGCGCGATCTTTGCGGTATCAGCCAGTTGCCAGCGTTTGAGAATTTCGATTTCCAGCCAGCCGAGGCGGAAAAACAGGTTGCGCACCGGATCGGCCAAATGCCAGGCCGGCGAACCATCGCGGTTGCTGCCTGCGCTATTGAGGCGCAGTTCATCACGCAGCGCAGGCCACGGCGGCGCTGTGGCGGCACCGCTTATCACCAGCCGCTCCCGGCACGCAAGGTGGCGATAGGGCGGCGCAGCAACAGGTAACCGAGCATTGCCCAGTCACCGGTCACTCGCGCGGTTCCTTGTAAGCCAATACGCGCCACTTCTGGTTTACCTTCAAGCGTGCCGCGCAGCAAATAACTGGCCACGCCGTTGGGCGCTTCAACGGTTTGATAGCCTGCGTAATCCAGTTTCGCGCTAAAAGAATCGAGCGGGGCGACTTTCAAAAATACCGTCATCGGTGCGCCGCGATTCAGGTTGGTGGATTCGCTGACCGGTGCCCAGGCGCGCACGCCGAGGCTATTGGGGTCAGCCAGCAGGCCAATACGCTCACCCGTTTGCACCGGGCGGCCAGCCCAGTCGTCCGGGTCGGAATAGACGAAAACGCCGTTGCCTGGGGCGCGAATCGTGAGTTTATCGATGTCACGGACTATCGACTCCACTTCCACTTTTTTCTCGCGCCATTTACCTTCGGCCATCGCCAGTTCTGACTTGGCCTGTTGATCTTCAATCGCTTGCTGAGAAGCCTGATGCAGCGTGGTTTCAGCGGTTTCCAGCTCCGCCTGTGCCACCGCCAGCCGGTTATGCAGCGTGGTGTCGTCAAGAGTCGCCAGCACCTGGTCTTTCACTACATCGCTGTTTGGCAACACCACCATGCGCTTAATCACCCCGGAATCGGGCGCGGCAATCACTTCACTTTGCAGCGAGATAATTTCCGCTGGCACCAGCGTGTATTCGCGCACCGGAATACACAGCACCAGCAGCACTGCCAGCAGGATATAAGCGAGGCGGCGTCCGGTGTTGCGCTGCCAGAATTGCTTAAAGCGCGACGGGCGCGCGGTTAACGCCCACCAGGCGTAACCGTACAAACCGCTCAGTTGCAGCAGGGTAAATTCTGGCGATGCTGGAGCCAGCGAGGTTGGCCACGGTTCGTCGCGCCCTAAAAACCACAACGCGTGTATTTCGCCGTCGGCACCGGTGAGCGGCAGTACCCAAACCTGTGGCGGCAACCACTCGTTCCACAGCTTAGCCAGCGTTTCGCTTAATTGTGCGGGTGCCAGCGCCAGCACACGGGCTTCCGGCGGTAAGGCTCGGCAATGTGGCGCAATTTCCTGCGCCACATCCGCCAGCCATAAGGCATACGGCGTGTTGTTGTCGGTATCGCTCAGCCCTGAATGGGCCACCAGTTTGGCGCGGTTATTGGGTGCAAGCGACAGCAGTGCGGCCTGGCGGTAATCCACCAGTTGGCGCGTTTCATTACAGATAGCAAACCCGAGTTCAGCGGCATTGCTGATGGTTTCGACTCGGGCGGCCAGTTGGTAAAAAGCTACACTGCTGGTCACGAATTGGCAGTCCCGCTTTTCAGGCAACGGTTTTCATCCGGCGGGCAAACCGCTACCGCTTGTCCGCTCATGCCGGGTAATACGTCGTCGGTTTTGTCCGGGAAGCGGGTTTCGATTTCGATGGTCTGGCTAACGGCATCCACTTTGCCGCTAATGTGCGTCACCGTGAGCGGATATTGTTTGCCGGTTTCACCGACCGAGGCATTCAGCTGCGAGCCGATTTTTAGCCACGGCACCCAGCTTGACGGCACGTTTAACCGTGCGCGCAAAGTCCCGCTGCCGACCAGATCAATCACTGGCGCACCCGCACCAATCCCCTGGCCTTCTTTGACATAGATTTTAGCGACGCGCCCATTGAATGGAGCCACGAAGCGGCACTGCGCCAGTTGGGCGTCAAATATCCCCATCTGGCCTTTGGTGCGGTTCACTTCGGAAGCGGCTAAGCCCACTTCCAGTGCCGCAGCCGATTGTAACCCTTGCAGTTTGGCTTTGGCTTCATAGCGCAGTTGGGCGGCGTGAAACTCCGCTTCAGCGGCATTTTTGCGGGCTACCAGGTCGCTACAATCCATGTTCGCCAGCAGTTTGCCTTGCGTGACGGTATCGCCCAACTGGACGTTAATTTTCGCCATCCGCCCAGGAACCACGCTGGAAAGCGGGCTTTCACGATTGGCGAGTACCAGGAAGCGCACCGCAGCGGAGCCATCCGCGGCAAACGCGGGCGCGGATAAGCAGGAAAGTGCGCAGATCAACCCGACCATCCATTTTTGTCGGATGACGCTGTTGTTTTTGTAGGGTGGATAAGCGTTAGCGTCATCCACCATTATTTTTGTCTTCATAAATACCTCATGGCGTCGCGGTCAACACGGGGGTCGCCCCGGCAATTCGTTGTAAATCGCTGGTAATCGATAACGTTGCCGCTTCGGCCAGGGCGCTGATAGAACGCGTGCTGGCTTCGTTTGGCAGATAGCTCACGTACTGACGCGCCAGCACTTCGGCACCGGTGGCATCTTTGACACGCATCGTCCATACGCCTTTGCGCGTGCCATTGTTGGTGCCGCCGCTAAAGCTCATTTGCAAATGGATACTGCTCGGAGACGGTTCCAGCGACAGGTGGTTCGCTTCAATTACCCGCCCGACGGATTGCTCGATGCTGCCACGCGAAACGCCTGCTGGCAGGCGTGTGACCTGAATCGACACCGGGTGTTTTTCAACAGCAATACCAGCGGCATGGGCAAACACCGCACTTTCTTGCTGGCGCAAACTGGTCTGAATTTGTCGCGATAAGCTGGCAACGTCGGTTTTTGTCACCTGATCTGGCAGCAAATCAATACCTACTGAGTTCAGCACTCGGCCATAAGCGGCCTGCGCTTCGGCATACGATGACGCTTCCTGGAAGCGGGAAACGATGGAACGCGCCTGGGTTCTTAATGTTTCCAAATCACTGGTCAGCGAGTTGTCCGATCCGGCGCGGGAAATACTCGCCAGGCGCTGGTCAACTTGCGCCGATTGCTCGGCAATCTGGAAGTCATAGGAGGCGAGTTTGTAGCGTTCGGTGGCGACACGCACCTGTGTGAGCACCGCCATGCTCAGCGCCATGCGGCGGGCATCATCGGTTTGCGCGCGCGCGTCGTTGGCGGTGCTAATCGACGGAATGCTCAACAGTTTGAACAGGTTCATCGAAACCCCCACGCCACTCTCAATCCAGTTACTGTTGTAGAGATAGTCGTTGGAGTCGTAATTAATTCCGGCGAACAGGTTCAGGTTCGGGAATAACGAGGCAATTTGCCGCTTGGTTTCGTAGCTGTCGATGCGTGTTTTGTAATCTTCTTCACGCAATTCAGGTCGGCGTTCCAGCGCCATTTGCTCGAGCTTATCGATGTTAGTCGGTGCCGGAGCCAGCGGCGTTGGGGTGTCTTGCAACACCAGCGGCGTGCCTGGCGGCAGGTTGATCAGCGCCGTCAGCTCGCTTTTCGCCAGCTCCATTTGCTGGCGTTTCTGGTTGAGCAACGTCATGCCATCCAGCAGGGCGCGTTGGTACTCCAGCCCTTCAACCGGTGGCAAAATCCCCGCCTGTTCGGCTTCGCGGGTTTTATCCAGCGCCTGGGCAATTTGCTCGGCCAGCGGTTGGGTTTCATCCAGCAAACGCTGCGCGCCCAGCGCTCGCCAGTAGGCATCACGCACTTCCTGGACGATGTTTTGCAGCACTTTGCGGCGGCGTTCTTCGGCGATGTTCACTTCATCCGCCTGCTGTTTAGCGCGGAAGTAGCTCATCCCGAAGTCGAGCACATCCCACGAAAAAGTCGCGCTGGCAAGGTAATGTGAGCGCTCTTCCGAGGTGGAAGGACGCAGGCTGATCACGCCATCGTCAATGCCGACACTGGTGCCGCCCGAATCGTTATCACGCCAGCGATAACCGGCATCCGTCATCAGTTTTGGCAGCATGTCTTGTTGCGAGACATCCAGCAGGCTGCGTGACAGCGCGGTTTCCATCATTTTCAGGCGGTAATCGAGGTTATATTTTAACGCTCGCGCCATCGCGTCGGATAACGTCAGTGGGCCATGCAGGGCTTCCTGCCCGCGGTACATTTCCGCCCGGTCGCGATTCACGCGTGCGGTGATTTCATCCTGAGTCATCGGCTCCGGTTTCACCGTGCCACAGCCTGCCAAAACCAGCACCGCAATCAAACCGGCCACGGGTTTGATTAACGGTACGCCACGTTTTTTATATTGCGCCACCACGTATGCGTTCATCGTTGTTTTTTCCATCTTAAACAATTGCTCTCAGCCAGTTACCGGCGAGTGATTGTCGGGACTGTAATGTGCTTCCCGGACGCCAAAGTTTTTCTTTCAAGGGCTGCGAGCTGTGCCGATAAAGGCTGTGCTCCCAGGGTGATAACCGAAGGTTGTTCACCTGCTGATCGTTCCAGAGCGGGTCTTTCTTGTGCCATGGCGATGGGTGGGGTTGCGCTTCGTTCACTGTCTTGCCCGATGCCAAACGGGCCAAGCGAATTCCCCAGTGAGTTTTGCCCCAGCCCGTTGCTTGCTAAACCAGGCAAGTCCCGTTGTTCACGGCTGTCGTTGTACCAGCGCGAGAACAGCACGGCCTGCTGCATCACTGGCGAACTGGCTTGTTCGATGCCGTAACCGATCGCGGCAAACTGGCTGTTGAGGCGAGTTTGCAGACCAGTAGCATCACTTTGTAAGTCATACACTAATGGCAGAATAAACAGCCCTGGCTGGTAGCTTTGGCGGTAAGGGGTCAGCAACTCGTCGTCGTCACGGCCAAAGATTTGCTCGCCATCACGGTCGTTGTTGTCATTGGGCATCGCGGTGACGCCATAAATGCGGATCGTCAGGCGTGCTTCGCTGGTGTCGCCATCGCTGTCGGTGATGGTGTAGACAAACACTTCGCTCAGAGTGGCGTTGGCATCCAGTGCTGCCACACGTGGATCGGCACTGTTGACCTGATAGCGCCAGTTGCCCTGGCTATCTAAAAACAGCGTGCCGTACTGGCCGCTGCTGGTGCCGCCAATCGTCCCGGCCGCGCCAGTATTTTCTGACATCACACCCGTGACGGGGCCGTTGTCTGCGGCCCGGTCAGCACCGATGCGGTCGTCGTTAAACAGGTTACCGCTGACGTTTTGCTGGCCTTGATCCTGCAAGATTTCCGCGCTGTCATCGGTGGCGGTCGGCTGGTCGTTCACCACCGTAATGCGCAACTGCCCGACGTTGACGCCGTTCACTTCCACGGCGTAATCGTTGTGGGTGCTGATTTGGCCTGGCTGCGCCACCGCCTCGCGCAACACAAAGCGATAATCCAGATGCCCTTCGCCATCGGCTGCGCTGTAGTAAGCCAGCAGCGTGATGGTGCCGGTCACGGTTTCGATGGTGATTGGCGACAGCGGATTGAGCTGCAATAGCTGCTCGGCGGTGATTACCCGGCCCTGGAAAGTGAAGGTTTTCAGTTTATCGAGCGACAGCAAATCAAGCGTGCCGCTGACTTCCTGAGCGCCAGGGTCGAGCGGCGTCAGGCCATCTTCGCGCACCTGAATTTCCACCGACGGTGCTACCAGAATGCGCAGCGTACCGTTGGTTTCCCCAACGGCGTAACCGTCACTGACGGTGTAAGTAACCGCAGGCACGAAGCCATGCCAGTTGTTTACCGGCGTAAAGGTGTAGCTGCCATCGGCTTGCACCGTCAGGCTGCCAATGCCCGCCAGCAGCGCGGTTTCGCCCGCGTTGTAGCGCGTACCACCCACCTGGAACACGGAGATATGCAGCGGGTCGTCGTTCGGATCGCTGTCGTTAGTTAACAGGTTTCCGGAGATCGGCGTGTTTTCCTGGGTGATCACCGCTTCCGGGTTAACGATCGGCGCGAGATCGGCGACGCGCACCACCACAGTGGCGGTTTCCAGAATGCCGCCGCTTAGCACGGTGTAGGTGTAGCTGTCGTTGCCGACATAACCCAGATTCGGCGTGTAGGTGATTTTTCCGTTTTCGACACTGACGGTGCCGTGGTTGCCCTGGCTGATGCTAACGATAGCGTTATCGTTGTTGCTGAAAGTGTCGTTTGCCAGCACATCGCTGGTCACCGAGCTGTTGCCGTTGACGGAAATCAGGTCGTTAAAGGCATCCTGAACTGGCGCGATGGTAATGCTTAACGAGGAACTGGAAACCCCGCCGTCGTTGCCGTCACTCATGTCGTAACTCACCACCGGCAGGGTGCCATTCCAGTCAGCGACCGGAACGAAAGTCCAGTTGCCGTTGGCGCGTAACGTCAGTACGCCCATGCCGCTTAACGTCACCACGCTGCCTGGCGCATACACGTTACCGTCAATAGTAAAACGGGTGACGTGAAGTGCCGCAGCGTCGCCAGGGTCGGCATCGGTGTCGTTAGTCAGCACGTTGCCGCGCGCCACGGTGTCTTCCGGCGTGGTGTTAATGTCCGGGTTGGCCACTGGCGCGCTGTTGGTGATTTGCACCGTCACCGTGGTGGTTTCCAGCTTGCCGCCGCTGGTGACGGTATAGGTGAAGCTGTCGCTGCCAACAAAACCCGCCAGCGGGGTGTAGACGATTTTGCCATCGACAATGGTGGCACTGCCGTGCGCGCCGCTGCTGGTGGCGGTAATCTCACGGTCGCCATTTTCGAAACTGTCGTTGCTCAGCACGTCGATAGTGACCGGCTGCCCCGCGTGGGTGCTGGCGGAATCCGGTGCAATATCATCGACCGCTGTGATTTCCAGCGTCAGCGTGCTGCTGGCAGTGCCGCCCGTGTGGCCGTCGCTGATCTGATAGGTGATGAGCGGAATCGAGCCGTTCCAGTCGCCAACCGGCACAAATTGATAGCTGCCATCAGCGTTTAATGTCAGCTCGCCAATGCCGCTAATGGTGACGGTTTCGCCCGCCAGATGCGCCACGCTTTCACCTGGTAAGGTAAAGCTGGTGACGCGCAACGTGTCCTGCACCGACGTGTTGTTATCAGGATCGCGGTCGTTATCCAGCACGTTGCCGGTGATTGTCGAATCTTCGTTCACCGACTGTGTATCAGGGTTAGCGATGGGTGCGGTGTTCTCGACGGTGACAAACACCGTGGCGGTTTCTGTCACGCCGCCGCTGGTGACGGTGTAGGTGTAGCTGTCAGTACCAACAAATTCCGGCGACGGCGTATATGTCACGTTGCCGTTCGTGCCAATAGTGACGGTGCCGTTTTGCGCAGCGCCAACGAGGGTGACAGCGCGATCGTCATTCTCAAAATTGTCGTTGGCGAGCACGTTGATCGTCGAACTGCCTCCGGCGTGAAGAGTCGCAGTGTCATCAGCGATGTCGACCACCGGATTCACCGTAATATCCACATGCCCGACGGCGGTTGCGCCGCCGTTATCATCGGTCACGGTGTAAGTGATTTTTGGCACGTCACCGTTCCAGTCCGCCAGCGGCGTGAAGGTGTAGTGGCGGTCATACGACAGCGTAAAGGTGCCGACGCCCGGAATAATGGCGCTGGTGGTGCCAAAATTGCCGATCAGGAAATCATCGCTAATACCGTCGACATGGAATGACGTCACCCGCACTACGTCGGAATCGACATCGCTGGCAGTCAGCAAACCGCTCAACGACGTACCGTCTTCATCCATCGTCAGTTCCATGTCGCTGGCGGTTGGCGCGGTGTTGGTGACCACTACCGTGACGGTGCTGGTTTCGGTAATTCCGCCGCTGGTCACCGAATAGCTAAAGGTATCGGTGCCGACAAATCCTGGCGGAGGGGTGTAGCGAATGGTGTTATTAGACAATACTTCTACGCGCCCAAGCGTGGTGCCGTCACTGCTGGCGGTCACGGTTTTGGTGTCGTTGCTGAAGCTGTCGTTATGCAGTACGTCGATGGCGACCGGGTTATCGGCATGCGTGGTGGCGTTGTCCGGCAGAATATCGGCCACCGGCTGGACAATAATCACCAGGTTGCGGGTGACCTGGCCGCCGTTGTTGCCATCGCTGACGGTAAAGGTGACAGGCGGTACCTGCCCGTTCCAGTCCGGCACCGGAACGAAGGTGTAAAGCCCGTCGCTGTGGATGGTCAGCGTGCCTTTTCCTTCAATCTCGACGGACTCATCCGCCGCATAGACTACGCCGTCAATCGTGAAGTTGGTGACCGTCAGCGTGTCTGAATCGGCATCGCGCGCGCCATCCAGCAAATCGCCATTAGTAATCGTTGTATCTTCCGGGGTTCGCACTACCGAGTTGCGCGGTTCCGGCAAGGTGTTGGTCATGGTGACGGTGACGGAGGCGGTTTCTTCAATGCCGCCGCTTTTCACCGTGTAAGTAAATACATCGTCACCGACATATCCGGCATTCGGCGTGTAGACCAGTTTGTTGCCGACAAGAGTGACGGTGCCATGCGCTGCCGAGAATACGGTCTGCTGGATGGCCGCATCGGAGTTGCTGAAATGGTCGTTAGCTAACACATCAATGGTCACTGGCGTACCGGCGTGGGTGGTCGCGGTATCGTGGGTAATGTCGACCATCGGGCGCACGGTGATGTCCAGCGAGCTTTCGGTTGGCGGCACGCTGGTGTTATCGGAAACGTGGAAGGTGATGGTCGGCACTTTGCCGTTCCAGTCTGGAACGGGCGTAAAGAGGTAACTGCCATCGGTATTTAGCGTGAAATCGCCTTTGCCGGCGATAGTCACTTTTTGCCCGGCGGCAAATGTCCCGCTGATACCGTCAATCTGGAAATCGACCACATGAAGCGGGTCGCCGTCCGGGTCAATAATCAGGTGTAAAACATCGCCGCTGGCTGGCGTGTCTTCATCGGTGACCGCGAATTGGTTGGAAGCGTCTGGCGGGGTGTTAGTCATAAAGATAAACACCGTCGCGGTTTCCGTCACTCCGCCGCTGGTCACGGTGTAGTTGTAGCGGTCGCTGCCGACAAAACCCGCATCCGGGGTATAAATCAGCTTGTTGTTTGGCCCGAGCGTCACGGTACCGTGTTGTGGCTGAGTGAAACTGGTCACGGCTTGATCGATATTGCTGAAGGTGTCATTTCCCAGCACATCGGTGGTGATCACCGTGCCAGTGTGCTCGATTTCGACATCGTTTTTCGCATCGTCAACGGCGGCGACGTGGATACCGAGCACCGCACTGCTGTCGCCGCCCATATTGCCATCGCTGACCACATAACTGACGGCAATGTCACCATGCCAGTCACCGCCGGGCGTATAGAGGTAACTGCCATCGGCGTTGATGAGTAAGGTGCCGTGGCTGCCCGTCAGTTTCACGGTGGTACCTGCTGCGTAAGTGTTGCCCTCAACGGTGAAATTCTTCACGGTTAAGGTATCGACTGCGCCATCGGGGTCGCTGTCATTGGTGAGCACGTTGCCGAGGGTTAACGGGCTATCTTCGTCAATCGACAGGTTATCGGTGACGCCAGTTGGAGCCTGGTTGGTGACGTTAATCGTCACGGTCGCGGTTTCGGTGATGCCGCCGCTGACCACGGTATAGGTGTAACTGTCGGAGCCGACATACCCGGTATCTGGCGTGTAAGTCAGCACATTGTTGACTAACGTCAGCGTGCCGTGCGACGGCTGCGTCACGGCGGTCACGGTTTTATCGCCATTGCTGAAGGTGTCGTTGAGCAGTAAATCGCTGGTGTTATTCACCAGTGGCACATTGGCGTGGGTGGTGAAGCTGTCGTTGGCGGCGTCGGTCACTGGCGTCACCGTCACGGAAAGCCTGGCGGTATTCGACCAGTGCGAAGTCTGGTCGCCATCTTTGGCGAAGTCGAAGAAATTCACCCGCCCATTCGTTACCCCTGCGCCTGCTGACGAAGTATCGGTGGTATCCGAGGCGCGCAGTTGCAGGCCGCCACTCACCGGGCCGTTGTAATCGCCTAATGGCACAAAGCGCAGTTGCGTGGTGCTGGCGAGAACCAGCGCGTTGCTGGCGCTGACATCTGACGGGATCGTCAGCCAGTTGCTGCCATCGGTGCTGTATTCCCAGTGGCCTTTGCTGGCGTCAGTGTCGTCACCATAAATGGCGATAAACCCCAGTGCGCCGCTGGCGTTTCCACCGCCTGCAATAGCGGTCTGGTTGTCTGTGGCATCACCATAAACTGACTGGAAAATTTGCCCGATGGTTTGTGGTGTCGGGGTGTCTTCGGCAATGGTGACGGTGGTGTCGCCAAGAGTTGGGCGGTCATTAATATTGGTGACCTCTGTGCTTAGCGTGATGACGGTTTCACTGTAGATCGAGGTGCCGCCATGCCCGCCTGTGGCATCAATATTAATTTGCTCGCCGTTGTCAGGCAGCGCAGGCGTGCTGGAAACATCGCCATTGGCGTTGGTTTCCACTAAACGCACACCGAGTGTTACCGGATCGCCGAAATAGTTGGCTGCCGGAACAAAACGCAGCGAGGCACTGGCGGTAAGCACCAGGGCGTTGCTGTCGCTACGCGCCCCAACGTTCTGCCAGCTGGTGCCGCCATCAAGCGAATATTGCCAGTCGCCCTGCGCGGTATTCGGCGTGTGGCTGGTAATCGCCACACCATAGAAGCTGTCTGCGCTGCTACCGCCGCCCACGCCAACGGTGCCGTCGTTATTGATGGTGTCGCGTTCATCGTTAAAGAAATCGAAGAACAGGTCGTGAATGTTGCTGCCCGCAAGCGAACTGCCGAGGGTATCTTCTTCAAGCGTCGGGATGGTGACGGATGGCGTGCCGACCACCTCTGGCGCATCGTTCACTGCGTTGACCGTGAAGGTAAATTCACGCGTGGTGATAAGCGCAGATGGGTCATCGCCTTCTTCGTATTCCACCTGTCCTGGGTCTTGATGAGGGTCGTTGCCACTTCCTGGCAGCGATCCCGGCCTTGAGCCGGAATTGCCGTGGTCGTTAACCGTTACCTTGACGCTGAAATTGCCGTTCCAGTCAGCCGCCGTGGCGCTGCCATCTGCGTCAGGTAGTGTGACTCTCAGCCCCGCCAGATAACTGTTAATTTGCGTGTAAGAACCGTTGAACGTCAGCGTGTCGGTGCCTGCTCCCGTGACTGTTCCGCCGCTACCGGTGGGGGCCACAAACACAAAACCGTTCGGCAGTTTCACGGTGACCGTCATGCTCTGGCTGCCCGCATCCGAATCACTGATGGTAATCGGCGGCAGCGTCACGGTGGCACTGTTTTCATCGGTATTCAGTACTGGATTTTCACCGAGTTTGATTTGTGCCGGGTCGTTAACGCTGCTCTGGAAAATGGTGCGGTAAGTGGAAGCCACGTTTTGCCCCAGCCCGCCGGGAATCGCGGCGTAAGGGCTTATCACCGTGTTGGGGACTTGCGAGGTGCCAACACCGCCAGGACCGATGTTATCGCCGCCGTTTGCGGAGCTGGTCAGGTTGCCATTGGCATCACGCACGCGGTCATCAACAATCACTTCAACGCGGAAATACTGGTCAGCATCGTCAAGAATCGCCCCGCGCATAGTGACTTGCAGTTGCGCGAGGTAAGCGTTGATTTGCGCGACGGTACCGGTTATCACCAGCGGCGCGTTTTGCCCGTTGGAGGGCGGCGTCACGCCGTCCTGGCTGGTGTTCTGGATAAACACGCCAGAGGTGGTGTTGAGCGACGAAATGGTAATCGCCGAGTTTTGCTGATCGCGATATTGCGACACGCTCAACGGGTTGCCGTTTTCATCGGTGATGCGTACCGTCACCTGCACGATGTCGTTTTCACCTGCCGCAATACCGCCTGCATCCGCAACATCCGGGTCGCCAATCACAAAGCCGTCGACGTTATTGCCGCCCGGCGCGTTGTTGTCGAGCAGAATGGTGTCCGAAGGCGCGGTGATGGTTGGCGGGTCGTTCACTGGCGTAATCGTCAGCGCTATTTGCACATCGGCAGGCGGCAGGCCACCGGTGTCGCCGACGCTGGCAGTGCTGGTGTCGAGATGAACATTCAGCGTCACATCGCCTGCTGCCGCGCCGTTCTGGTCGTGGTTGGCATTCAGCGCACTTTTGTAGGTCAGGCCGTTGGTCGGGTCGTTGAGCAAGGCCTGAATTGCGCTGGCGGTGCCGGTCAAAATCAGGGTGCCGGAATTATCGCCCTGAATCGTCACGCCGTTAATTTCCAGGCTACTGTCATTGGCAGTACCACCAATCCCCAGTTGCCCCTGGCCGACCGTCAGCGTCACCGTCACAGGTTTGCCAAAGGCGCTGGATTCCACGTCAGTAATGACGAAATCACCGCCAATCCAGGTAGCTTGATCTTCAAAGGTGTTTTTGTCGCTATCGGTGACGACCAGCGTGCCAGGGTCGTTGACTTCCGAGGCGTTAATCGCCACCTGGTTTGCCGAAATATTGCCGTTATTGGCGGGGACGCCATCCTGATACCAGTCGTAATTGACGTTATCGACAGCGCCTGGCAGCGAGCCGGTTGCCGGGTTAGTCGGCTGGTTGACCGGCCCGCCGTTGGCTGAGCCATTGAGCTGACCATTGCCGGTACGCAAGCGGTCATCGGTAATCACCTGCACCTGATAAACGGTGTTGCGGTCATCGGGGAAGGTGACGGTCAAACCGCTCAGCGCACTGTTGATCTGCGCGACAGTCCCGGTGATCACCAGATAACCGCCGTCGCCGCCGGTAATCAGTGCGCCACTTGCACCATTGGCCGCCAGCCTGATGTTGTTGTATTCGCTTTGGCTGAACGCACTGCCATCGTTGTGTAGCAGGCGCACGGTGGTCTGGAGAATATTGGTCGCGCTGCTGGTGCCAGTGATATCCGGGTCGGCAACGGTAAAGCCGCTGACCGCATGGGAATTGCCACCGATGTCAATTGGCCCGGAAGGGGCGGTGACAGTGGGTTTGTCGTTTGCCGGAGTAATATTAATCGCGAAATGATTAGCGGCTTGTTCTTTGTCACCATCAGACAGCGTGAAGTCGAAGCCATCGGCATTGAGGCCGTCGCCGCTGATTTCATCGCCGTCATTCAGGTAATAAATATAACCGTTGTTAATGTCGGCCTGCGTGAAGGTTGAGCCATTGCCGATGGTGCTAAAATTCACGCCGTCGCGGGAGAAAGCCAGATGCCCGTGGTCCGGTGAGTTGGTGATGGTAAATTGCACCTGCTCAGGGCTGCTGTCGGGGTCGTAAGCCTGCAACTGCGAGCCATTGATTTGCACATAGCTGCCTTCAACCACTGTCGCCGGGTTGTTGGCCGGTTGGCCGCCGATATTGTTCGGTGAATCTGGCGGTACCACAATTTCCGGGCTATCCGGCGTCTGGGGGATTTTCGGCCCATCGTTGACGTTGGTGATGGTGATGCCCACCGTGGCGTTGGTCGCCGACTGCATGCCCCAGCGGTCCACCGCATAAGCCACAAAGCTGGTGCTGCGGACTTCAGATCCGTTGCTGACAAAGCGCAGGCCGCTGGTGCTGTCGTTTTTCAGCAAACTGGCATCGAGCTTTAAGGTGCCGATATCTGCATCAGTAATTGTCACCCAACTGGTGCCGTTAAAGTATTGCAGCACGCCGCCGGTCGGCAGAGTCAGGAAGGCAAACTTCAGCGCCCGGTCGCCTGTGAGATCGTTATTGTAAGCGTAGTTATTGTCGTTGCCGTTGATCGTTGGGCCATCTTCCCACGGTGAGCCGCTGTTGGCGTCATCAGGGTCGCCCAGTTGCAGCTGCGAGTTGGTGATGATCACCGTTTCGCCTTCTGCCAGCACGGTGTTGGAAGAACCGGCAATCACCGGCGCGTCGTTCACCGGTGTGACGAACACTTTCAGTTCTGGGTTCCAGGTCACCGCCATTGGGTTGCCGGTGCTATCAAGCGTGACTTGTCCTGCGGAAACCGAAAACTTGCCATCGAAGTGGAAGTTTTCGCCACCGTCATGGCGAACGCTGATTAACCCGTTGTTCAAATCGGCCTGGGTAAAGGTACCGAAAGCGTTGATCACCGTGTAACCGCCGTTGCCATCGCTTTTCAGGATGGTCAGGCCGGTTTGCCCGCTGCCGCTGCCCAGGAAGGTATAGACAATTTGCTCGGGCTGAACACCCGGAACCACGTAACTCATGCCCGGCGTGGCATCGCTAATATTACCGGTGCCGGAAAGGGTCAGTGAGCCGCCTTCCAGAATAATGCCATGCGCCGCGCCATTGGGGTCATCGCCAATATAGCCAGAGCTGGTACTGTCCCCAGAAGTATCCAGCGGCGGGACTTGATCCGGTGGCGGGTTGTTGGCCAGCGGCACCAGGCCAATGGTGAAGTCGAAATGGGTCAATTTGGCATCGGGACTTTCGCTGTCCCAAATCCCACCCTGGCGCGTGAAAGTGCTGCCGTCGGCGTTCCAGCGCAGAGCGGTGGAGTGGTCGATGACGCGGAAACTAAATTTGTCGATGCCATCGATGGGCGCGTTCAAATACTGGGTATAAACCACCCGTCCTTCCACCACGTCTTCCATGGTGAAGGTGTCGCCGTTCTGCATGCGCGCGCCGTTCAGCGTCAGGTAACCGTGTGTTAGCCCGTCAACGTTAACCACAAAGCTGACGCGGTCTGGTGGGGAGTCCTCATCGATGCTGGCGAGCATTTCTGGCATCAGCACCACGCTGTCCGGCCCATCCGCCACATTGGCGAGCAGGGTGGAATCCGGATTGAGAGCCGGGTCGTCATCCACCGGCTGGATAGTCAGCGCAATCAGCGCATCGCTGCTGGCAGGTGTTGCGGTGCCGCCACCCTGGTCGGTGACGCGCACGCCGAAGGTGTCTTGTGTAATGCCTTCTTCGCCGTTGTTTTCATAGGTCAGCAAGTTGCGGTCGTTATAACTGATCTGCTGTCCCTGAATCACCGCCACACCATTAAAATAGAGCGTGCCGTGAGTAGGCAGCGCCGTAATCGTTAAGGTGAGTTCGCCGTCCTGGGTATCGCCACCGCCATCGGCGACAATATATTGCCCAACGTTGCCGGTGTTGGCCGCGTTGGCAGGCTGCCCTTCAAAGACAATCCCACCGCCTGAAACGGTTGGCGGCTGATTTTCAGGGGCGATTTCCAGCGTCACTTTCACAGTGTCGGAAAGATTAATTGGCGTTGCGCCGTCGTTCACTTTGGCGGTGAAACTGTCGGCGGTGTTTTGTGCGCTGCCTGTTGCAGTGTGGACATACACCAGCTTGTTATCGCGCACATCTTGCTGGGTAAACACCGAGCCGACCCCCAGCCGCGTGCCGTTTAAGGTCAGATAACCGTATTGCGGCATCTCGGTCAGGCTGTAGACAATTTGCGAGGCACTTTGCGCACCCGTGGCTAATTCTGGATCCAGCGCTGCGAGCGTGGCTTCGGTAATCACGGTTCCCGCACCGTTATTTTCTGGCACGATCAAAGTGCTGTTATCCACCACCACCGGGTCGTTGGCAGGTGTGACGGTGATATGCGTCACCAGGCTGTCGTTGCCGGACAGCGTCAGGATATAAAACTGCACGTCGGTTGCGGCAGATTGCTGGCCGAGTTCGCTATCGCTGGCGGTAAATTTCAGCGCGTTAAGCCAGGCTTGCGCATCCGCCACCGAACCGACGAACTCCAGCGTTTTCCCCGTCGAGCTACCATTAACCAGATCGCCTGCGGCACCGTTGGTCAGCGTGACACTGATGGCAACTTTTTCATCACTGACATTCAGTGTTAAGCCGCTAAAGCTGCCGGTTTCCGCACCTGGGTGCAGTACGCTGGGTTCGGAAACCACCATGTCCGGCACGCGGGTGGTCAGTTCAGGTGCCTGCAAAACGCCGTCGTAAGCCAGCTCGAGCGAACGGGTTTCAATCACCCCGGTGTGGGATTCCAGCGTCCAGTCGGCGGCTTTTAACGCGCTGCCGGTTTCGTCACTGGATGCGGCAACATCTGCGTGGGTGTAATCTGCCATACGCGTAATCAGCGTGGTGTCTTGCGCCGTGACGTTGCAGCCATACAGCAAAATATCGCCGTCAGTCGTCAGCTTTTCGCCAAGTTTTTCTAATTGCTGCTGGTACTGCGTAATGGTCTGATCGTTAAGTTTGTCGCTACCCAGGGTGATTTCATCGCTGGCACCGTGGCTGATGATATGAATCGCGGTGATATTTTTATCGTTCTTAAGCGCTTCATTAATCTGTTCCAGCCCGGAATGTTGTGCGTCGAGCACCACCACGCGGCTGCCTTCCGGCAATTGATTTACCAGTGATTGCCAATTCTGTACATGGCTGTCGACCACATACACTTCATGTGCGGCAGGGGCATCGGTAGGCGCAGGGGCGGTTATTGACGCAGGCGCTGGCACCGGTGCTGGTGGCACAAACACCGCTTTTGCGGCGTCAGGGGCGTTGTCATGATGCGTGGTATCTAATGGGTTATCTGCATGATTAGCGCTTTCAACGGCTGCCGCACCGTCGAATAACTGGCGTGGCTCAAGAGCGAAACGGTGGTGACGAGGGCGGGTGGGATTATCGTTTCGAGGTCTGGACATGGCATTTACTCTTGGCAACTTCAGCGTCATTAACATCAATGATACATGCAAGTTACATAATATGTAGATGCTCTATGTCCTTATTACATAATATTTACGAATGTTTCTGCGATTATTCTTATATTGATTAGCCATGTTTATTATATGGTTTTTAACTACTGGTTAAGATATTTAAGCCAGGATAAAACGCTAAATTAATGACTACGATAATAATAAATAACCGTGCCGTTACTATTGTTGCTTGATTATTACGCAGGGTTGAACATCGATTAAGCGATCATTTTTTGTGGGCTGGTGGAATAAGAAACATAAGATTGGCGAAATAAGAGACAACACTTGCGTGTGGCTAATGAAGTATCACGGAGGGCGTAAACGGTGGATGGCACTGGCGCTTATCCGCCCTACGGTTTTTTTGTAGGTTGGATAAGCGCAGCGTCATCCGACAAAACTAAGCAGGGATTACGACTGGCTTTGCGTCGAGGTTTTTAATACCACGCTTTGATTGTCAATCTTCGCGCTACGTTTTAGCGCATACCCCACAGCGAACACCACGGTGGCACAACCGAGGAACAGTAAGCGGCCCCACATTGGGTTAGGAATTAACACCATCAGTGACAAGCCTGCTGCCATGTAAATCGTCAGGTCGCCCAGCTTGTTACGCTGCATGCGGTCTACGATGTCTTGTGCGTCATCTTCTACACACTCGGTTTCCACATCCTTAAAGAACGCATCAGTCGCGGCGACATTTTTGTCGGCTTGTGGCTTATACAGCAGCGCAGTCAGGCAGAAGAAGCCACCCGTCAGCACCAGATGGGCGACGATAGGAATGATGGTTTTCAGCTCGCTCACTTCACGGCCAGTCAGTTTCTCAACACCAAACCATGACATCACGTACTGCGGCGTGAACACATCAACCACCATCCAGGAAACGCCCAGACCAAAGATTACGGTAGCCCACGGAGCCCAGGAAGGCGTTCTGCGAATCAGCATTCCGAAGAACAATGGCACCAGAATCGGCGATTGCAGCAGTGTGGCAACCTGCATCATCAGGTCGAACAGGCTGAGGTGCTTGAGCGAGTTAAAGAACTGCGCCATGAAGATAACCAGCAAACCGTTCACCAGGCAGGCGATTTGCCCGGCACGTAGTTGCTCTTGATCCGTCGCTTTGCCTTTGCGCACAATCGTTGCGTAGAAGCTACGCACGAAGATACCGGAGTTACGGTTCAGCGCAGAGTCCATCGACGACATGGTGGCGGCAAACAGGCCGGCCATCAGCAGCCCAACCGTTCCCAGCGGCATCGCTTCACGAGCAAACACCAGGTAAACCGCATCACGGGCTTTCGCGCCCAGCTCAGGGTATTGCGCGCCCGCATCAGGGTAAATAATCGCGGTGGCCCACGGTGGGATAAACCAAATCACCGCGCCAATCAGCATCATCAGCAGCGCCATCAGCGCCGCTTTGCTGGCGTTTTTGGAGTCCTTAGCATTCAGGAAGCGGTAGGATTCCTGCATGTTGTTGATACTTTGCAGCTGTTTGACTACGAAGAACAGGAAGGTGCCAACCATCAGTAACGGGTAGTTCATGTCCGGGCCGGTGAAGAAGCCAGACGGGAACTCAGTCACGATATTAGCCGGACCGCCTACAGTCCACAGAGCCACAAGGGCGCAAGCCACGGAAATAACCGCGATAACCAGAGTTTGAATAAAGTCGGATGCCACCACGCCCCAGGCACCACTCAGCATGGAGATTGCCAGTACCGCCAGGCCAGTAATCCAGATAGTGGTAACAATGTCGGCGTTAAATACTGCGGAGGCGAAAACACCGAGGCCGTTCAGCCACACGCCAGCGTTAATTACGCTCAGAGGAATAATGACCCAGGTAAAGAATTGTTCGTTGACCGGGCCAAAGCGGCGACGTACTGCTTCGGTTGGGGTATCGACACGCATTTGACGAAAACGACGCGCGAAATAAAGCCACGCAAATAAATAGGCCACCATGTTGCCAATAAACACCGCCAGCACCGCAAAACCATCCGTAAATGCCTTGCCTGCCGCACCAGTGAAGGTCCAGGCGGAAAACTGCGTCATAAACGCGGTTGCCCCAACCATCCACCACAGCATCTTGCCACCGCCGCGGAAGTAGTCACTGGTACTGTTATTGGCCATTTTTTTGAATAGCAGACTAATGGCGACCATTAATAAGAAATAACCCGCTATTACAATGTAATCGTAAGACATTGTAGTTCCCTATGAGTTATGCCCCTGATACTTCAAGATAGCAATAATGCCATTTGAGTTATTGTGGGTTTTGTTTGAATTGGAAACATTAAACACTCGATTTACATATTTTGAAATATCGTTTTAATATTTATGTGAAATATATGGTAACGATCATGTTTTCCTCTTCAAATGTCCAAAAATAGCTATTTAGCGAAATGATTAATAAAAAGGAGGGTGGAATTAGCGTTAATAAATATCGCGAGCGAGGAGGGGCAAATTGAGAATACTCCGCTGTTGAGATGCGGTGACTTTCCCTATCGTTTTCGGAGTTAACATACCATCAGGCTGGCTTATGAATCGATACTCCACCATGCTGCTGCTCGGTAGCCTGACCATGACCACATTTGTCCACGCCGATGCGCTGGATGGTCTGTTTGATAATTCCATTGTCGGCTCTATTTCACAGGCAATTAACGATGCTTATAAGCCGAACAATAACAACGACGACGATCGGCGTTGGGACGACGAAAATCAACGCCGCAACGATGACGACCGACGCCAGTACGAAGACCGCCATCGACAGTTAGAAGATCGTCGCCGTCAACTCGATAACCAACAGCGCCAGTTAGACGACCAGCGCCGCCAGCTCGAAGAAGACGAACGCCGCCTGGATGATGATTACCGGTAGTCTGCGAGCTGGGTTCTGGAATGAGTGTTTGCCGGGCATTTTTCGATTTTGTTGTGTTAGGTTGCGATGATTCTCGGTGGATGACGCCTGCGGCTTATCCCCCCTACAAAACCCAACCTCAAACCCAATCGTAGGTCGGATAAGCGCAGCGTCATCCGACTCCAACACAGGTGCGAAAATGCCCAACTATCGCCGCATGCGGGTCAACGGTGGAACGTGGTTTTTCACCGTCAATCTGCATGACCGCAAAGATGATTTGCTCGTCAGACATATTGAGGAACTCAGGCAAGCACTTGGAAAGGTCAAAGAACGCTATCCTTTCGAAATCAACGCCTGGGTTGTTCTGCCGGATCATATGCACTGCATCTGGACGCTGCCATCCGACGACAGCAACTATTCTCAGCGCTGGCGGGCAATCAAAAAAGCCTTCACGAAATCCCTGCCCGGAAATCCCACCGTCTGGCAAAAACGCTTTTGGGAACACTGCATCAAGGATGATCGCGATTACGCGGCGCATGTCGATTACGTTTACATCAATCCGGTTAAACATGGTTTCGTCAAAACGGCCTGCGAATGGCCTTATTCGTCTTTTCACCGAGATGTAAAACGAGGGCTTTATCCGGCGGATTGGGCGGGGGAAGTGGAAGATTTTAGTGCCGGTGAACGAAAGGCCGGTGGATGACGCCTGCGGCTTATCCCCCCTACAAAACCCAAACCCAAACCCAAACCCAAACCCAAACCCAAACCCAAACCCAAACCCAAACCCAAACCAAAACCCAAACTCAAACTCAATCGTAGGTCGGATAAGCGCAGCGTCATCCGACACTAATCTACCCGAATAACCATCCCGTCAAACCCGGCTTCGCACCCTTCGGGTAACGCATTCTCCATCAGCCAGTTATCGAACTGGTGGCTGATATGGGTGAGGACCACACGCGGGCAGCCGATGTGTTTATTTAGCTCAATTACGGTATTCAAATCGCAATGGTTTTTCGGGGTCTGCGTGCGCGGCTCATGGCTGCAATCAATCACCATCACCTGCGGCTTGTTGTTGGCCAGAAACTTCAGCGTTTTTTCCGGCAGGCCTGCGGTATCGCATAACCACGCGACCCGGCTGTGCGGGGTTTCAAACAGATAACCGAGTGTCAGTTTGGAATGGTTGAGCGGCAGGGGCGTGACACGCAGCGCTTGCAGGGTAAACCCAACAAACGGTTCAAGCGTGTGGCTGAAATCGAGAATGCCAGGGTGTTTAAACAGATCGTCGCAACCTTGTTCATCGGCAGGGCCGTAGACCGGGATTTTCTCGCCCACGCCCCAGCGCAGCGGAAATAAACCCTGCACGTGGTCCATGTGGTAATGGGTCAGCAAAAACTGCTGAAATTCCGCAGGTTGCCAGTGGTCCATTAAATCGGGAATCCCGGCATCCAGCAGCGTCACCGCTTCGTTAAACCTCACCACGGCGCTGCAAGGCTTACGGCGATATCGCGGATTATTGCGAGCACGCTCGCAGGCGGCACAAAAACAGCCAAAAGCAGGCACCAGTTGTGCACCGCCCGTTCCGCTAAGGGTTAGTGTCAGGCTCATTCAGTGTCTCCACTGGCTTGGTAAACCGAAAATGGGTCTGCTGATACCCTTCGCGCAGATAAAAACGATGGGCGTCCAGGCGTTTGGTGCTGGTGGAAAGCTCGGTCAGCTCAGCTCCGGCAATGCGCGCCTGTTGTTCCGCCCAGGCCATCAGCTTGCTGCCCACGCCGTATCCCCGAGCTTGCGGCATCACCACCAGTTCCTGAATTTCTCCCACCCAATTCACATGGTGCAGATGAAATTGCAGCTGCAAACCCACCATGCCGACCACTTCGCCATTGAGCAGCGCCAGATGGTAATGCACATTGCGTTCTGCGAGGTTTGCCGCAAATCCATTATTAAATGCCTGGCGATCAAACTGGGCCTGTTTGAGTTCGCAAATCAGCCTATATACGGCATCGCTGTCAGCAGCGGTTGCGGGACGTAATTCGACGATATGCTTTACCTCAATGACATCAGACATGGCGCGGTTCCTTCGGACGAAAATGGACGATGTTCGTGTTGCGTCGGTTATTCACCAGACGCATAAACGATAAGACAGACTCTGCCAGACTGCCATCGTTGTTAAGTATCAGACATTCGTCCAAATCCGGTGCGTAGAAGGCGGCACGTTGCAGGCGTTGCTCGATTTGTGGTGCAGTTTCGCGCCCGCGAGCTTCAAGACGCTTGCGCAAAACGTCGGTTGAAACATGCAGACAAATTGGCACTAACGCCTCGCCATAACGCGCTCGCGCCTGTGCTAAATGCTCGCGCGAGCCGTTCACCACCACGTCGAAGCCGGAGTCGAGCCAGATATCCAGCTCGATGCCGATGCCGTAACTTTGGTGATGCGCCTGCCAGCACAGGGCAAACAGACCCTGTTGCTGGCGCTGAGCGAACTCCTTTTCACTCAGCGCGATATGGTTTTCACATCCGGCATCGGCAGCGCGGGTGATGTAACGGTGCGCCACCAGTAGCTGATTATTCTCCTGCTGGCGCAGTGCCGTCAGCAGGCTGTCTTTCCCGGAGCCAGACGGCCCCATCAACCAGACAATTTTGCTCATCAGAACACCCGTATTCCCTGACGCCAGACATGGCCGACGTGAACGTGGTCACCGTGAAGATGCGCCAGTACCATATCGGCACGTTTGCCTTCTGCCAGCACGCCACGGTCATCGAGATTCAATGCGTTGGCCGGGTTGCGCGTCACCAGTGCCACCGCTTGTGGCAGGGTGAAACGGTTTGATTCGTCGCTGGCGACGCGGAATGTAGCATCCAGCAAACTCGCCGGGTAATAGTCGGAAGAGAGAATATCCAGTAGCCCGGCTTGCGCAAGCTGATGCGCCGCCACGTTACCGGAATGCGAGCCGCCGCGCACAATATTCGGGGCACCCATCAACACGCTCATTCCATGCTGATGCGAGGCCTGGGCGGCTTCAAGCGTGGTGGGGAATTCGGCAATCACAATGCCCAGCTCGTGGGATTCTGCAACGTGAGCGCGGGTGGCGTCATCGTGGCTGGCAAGCGCGATATTGCGCGCGCGGCACTCGGCGGCAATCGCCAGGCGGTTGGGCTGTGACCAGCGTTCAGCCAGTGCTAACTGTTCAGCTTCGTAGCTGTCCATGTCGGCATCGTTAAGCTGATATTTCCCCTGGTAATATTCGCGATATTTCACCAGGTTTGCGAACTGGCGCTGGCCTGGTGAGTGGTCCATCAACGACACCAGCGACACGCCGCTACGTTCAATCAACTGCTGGAACAGCGGCAGTGTGGTGTGGTGCGGCAGTTCGCAACGCAGATGCAGGCGGTGCTCGGCGCGGTTCATACCACGCGCCTGGCTGTCCATCACTGCGTTAATCATCTTCTCGAGGTTATCCAGACGGTCGCCACCGTCGCGTACATCGCCCAGCGCCACGGCGTCCAGCACCGTGGTGATACCGCTTGCCACCATTAAGGCATCGTGGCTGCTCATCGCTGAGTGCGCAGGCCAGTCCACTTTCGGGCGCGGGGTGAAGAATTTATCGAGGTTGTCGGTATGCAGTTCGATTAACCCCGGCAGCAACCAGCCGCCTGCGCCATCTTGCGCTTGCGGTAGCTGGCTTGGGCTGTCGGCAAAATTACGAATTACGCCGTCGGCCACTTCCAGCGAACCGTTAACCACTTCATTTTCCAGCACCAGTTTGACGTTATTAATGATCATTTTTAGCCTCGACGGTTGCCATATTGTGCAGGCGGTCTGCGACCAGGTTGCGCACGCTTTCGTCGTGGAAAATCCCGACCACTGCCGCACCGCGTGCTTTGGCTTCCAGAATCAAATCCACCACGGCGGCGCTGTTTTTCGCATCCAGTGAGGCGGTCGGTTCATCGAGCAGCAAAATTGGGTAGTCGACGATAAAGCCACGGGCGATGTTCACGCGCTGTTGTTCGCCGCCGGAAAACGTCGATGGTGCCAGGTTCCATAAGCGTTCTGGCACATTCAGGCGAGTCAGCAGCATTGACGCTTTGTCTTCACAGACGTCACGTGAAACACCCAAATCCAGCAGCGGTTGCATCACCACTTCAAGTGCTGAAATACGCGGGATGACGCGCAAAAACTGGCTCACCCAGCCAATGGTCTGGCGGCGCACTGCCAGCACGTCACGCGCTGGAGCCTGCACAATGTCCAGCCACGCGTCGTTATGTTTGACCCAAATATGTCCCTGGTCAGGCAAATAGTTGGCGTACAGCGAGCGTAAAAGGGTGGATTTTCCGCTGCCGGAATGGCCGTGCAGCACCACACATTCGCCGGATTCCACTTCCAGCGAGGCATTCGCCAGCACTGGCAAACGGATACCGTGTTGATGGTGTAACACAAAAGTTTTGCTCAGGTTTTCAACCCGTAATCTGTACATATTGGTTCCTTAAAACGTATGCCATGACGTCGGATGACGGCTTCGCCTTATCCGACCTACAGGTGTGCAGTGTGTATTTTTCGTAGGTCGGATAAGACGCGTTAGCGTCGTCATCCGACACGTCCGACAAAAATCAGTTCTGCAACACTGATGACACCAGCAACTGGGTATATGGGTGGTGCGGGTCGTCCAGCACGCGGTCGGTCAGGCCGCTTTCCACCACTTGTCCTTGCTTCATCACCAGCAGGCGGTCTGCCAGTAAACGCGCCACGCCCAGGTCGTGGGTGACAATCACTACTGCCAGATTCAGTTCGCGTACCAGGCCGCGCAGCAAATCGAGCAGGCGCGCTTGTACGGAAACGTCCAGCCCGCCGGTTGGCTCATCCATAAATACCAGTTTCGGATGCGTCACCAGGTTGCGGGCGATTTGCAGACGTTGCTGCATGCCACCGGAAAACGTGGTCGGTAAATCGTCGATTCGCGAGGCCGGGATTTCCACCTCTTCTAACCAGCGCTCGGCGGTAGCGCGAATGTCACCGTAGTGGCGCGCACCGGTCGCCATTAAACGCTCACCGATGTTGCCACCTGCCGAAACGTGGCGGCGCAGGCCGTCCATCGCGTGTTGATGCACCACGCCCCATTCGGTGCGCAGCAAGCGGCGGCGGTCGCCTTCGCTCATGTCATATAAAGAAGAATCGAGGTACACCACTTCGCCGTTTTGTGGGGCGAGGCGGGCGGAAATCGACTTCAGCAGCGTGGTTTTACCCGAGCCGGATTCGCCAACAATGCCCAGCACTTCACCCGGGTAAAGCTCGAATGAAACATCGCTGAAGCCTTTGCCCGGCGCGTACAGATGGGTCAGGTTATTGACCGAAAGTAAGGGTTGAGTCATGAACTTGCGGCCTCGCTGTTCTGGCGGCAGAAATCGGTATCGGAGCAGACGAACATGCGGTTGCCCGCATCGTCGAGCACTACTTCGTCAAGGTAACTGTGTTGCGAGCCGCAAATCGCGCACGGCTCTTCCCATTGCTGGACGGTAAACGGATGGTCGTCAAAATCGAGGCTCTCGACGCGGGTATACGGCGGCACCGCGTAGATGCGTTTTTCGCGCCCGGCACCAAACAGTTGCAGCGCGGGCATCATGTCCATTTTCGGGTTGTCGAATTTCGGGATTGGCGACGGGTCCATCACGTAGCGCTCATTCACTTTCACCGGATAGGCGTAAGTGGTGGCGATATGGCCGAAACGGGCGATGTCTTCATACAGTTTCACCTGCATCACGCCGTACTCTTCCAGCGCGTGCATGGTGCGGGTTTCGGTTTCGCGCGGTTCAATAAAGCGCAGCGGTTCAGGGATTGGCACCTGGAAAATCAGGATCTGATCTTCAGTCAACGGCGTTTCCGGGATGCGGTGGCGGGTCTGAATCAGCGTGGCATCGGCAGTGGATTCGGTGGTCGCCACGTTAGTCACACGCTTGAAGAAGTTGCGAATCGATACCGCGTTGGTGGTGTCGTCTGCGCCCTGGTCAATCACCTTCAGCACGTCGTTTTCGCCAATCACGCTGGCGGTAATTTGAATACCGCCGGTTCCCCAGCCGTACGGCATCGGCATTTCACGCCCGCCAAACGGCACCTGGTAACCGGGGATTGCCACGGCTTTGAGGATCGCGCGGCGCAGTGTGCGTTTGGTTTGTTCATCCAGATAAGCAAAGTTGTAGCCGGAGAGTGCCTTAGTCACGATTACGTTCCTTTTGCAGACGTTTAAGCAGTTCCAGTTCGGCCTGGAAGTCGACGTAGTGCGGCAGTTTCAGGTGCGAGACAAACCCCGCGGCTTCGACGTTATCGGCGTGAGCCAGCACGAACTCTTCGTCCTGCGCCGGGCCTGCTACGGTTTCGTCGTAATCCGGTGCTTGCAACGAGCGGTCAACCAGCGCCATGGCCATCGCTTTGCGTTCGCTCATGCCGAACACCAGCCCGTAGCCACGGGTGAAGTGCGGGTCTTCATCAACAGGTGCTACAAAACCGTTGACCATTTCGCATTCGGTTACCAGCAATTCGCCGATGTTGACGGCAAATCCCAGCTCTTCCGGCACAATTTCCATGTCGACATAACCACTGCGAATTTCAGCGGCGAACGGGTGGTTGCGGCCGTAACCGCGCTGAGTCGAATAGGCGAGAGCCAGCAAATAACCTTCGTCGCCACGCACCAGTTGTTGCAGGCGCGATGAACGTGAGCACGGGTATACCGGCGGCTGGCGGGTGATGTCATCGGGTTTTTCGCCGTTATCTTCTTCCGCTTTTGCCAGCCCCTGTTTCGCCAGCAGACTGAAAACGTGCGGTGCAGGTTCGGCGTTGTCATCAGTCGTTTTCAGTTCTGGCGTTTCACCGTTTGCCAGCAAAGTGAAATCCAGCAGACGGTGGGTGTAATCGTACGTCGGGCCAAGTAACTGGCCGCCAGGTACGTCTTTGTAGACCGCGGAAATTCGGCGTTCGAGACGCATCTCCGCGCTGTTCAGTGGCTCGCTCACCGCCAGGCGTGGCAGCGTGGTGCGGTAAGCGCGCAGCAGAAAGATGGCTTCAACCATGTCACCGCTGGCTTGTTTAAAGGCGAGTGCCGCCAGTTCGCGATCCGCAATGCCGCCTTCGGTCATCACGCGGTCGACCGCCAGCCCAAGCTGTTGCTCGATTTGCGCGACGCTCAGCTCACTCAGATTCTGATCGCCACGGCGATTGTGTTCCTGCAATTGGTGGGCGGCGGTAATCGCCTTTTCGCCCCCTTTGACGGCTACGTACATCAGCACACCTCCACGTGAGTGGTGCGCGGGATGGCCAGCAGGCGCTCGCCGCAGGTCAGAATCAGGTCGATGCCCAGCGGGAACGGGTGCGGGCGCTCGGTCAGTTCGTCAATCACGCAGTCGGGCAGTTGTGGGGCGATCATCCGTTCTTCGAGAATGCCTGCGCCGGTTAAGCGCAACATGCGGCCGCCGCTCAGGCTCGACACCTGCAAAATCAACGTGGCGCTAGTGTCGGGTGCCACGTCTGTTCCCTGCGCCAGAGCGTTAAGTTGCTCAGCGGTAATGGCGCTATCGGCAACGGCAAACTGTGCGTGTTCCGGCGTCTGGGAAATCGGGGTGTTGGTATGGAAGCGGACGTTTTGCAGCGTGACGTCATTGCTTAACGCTTCGCTAATCCACACCGGAGTGTCGTTGTCGGCAAGCGTCAGCAGCACGCTGGTGGAGGCGATGTTTAGCGGTTTCCAGCCATGTTGCAGTGAATGCAACGCCACGATAACGCCTGGCTCGCTCATCGCTTTTAGCAGGCGACGGAAGCTCTGTTGGGCGTCCTGCACGGGCAGGTTAAAAGCGGTCATCAGGGTCATGCGTTATCTCCGCGAACCAGAGTGAAGAAGTCGACTCGGCTGCTGTTAATTTGGGTGCGACGGGCGGCGAGGCGTTGCTCGCGGTTGGCGGCTAGCGGTGCAATTAAGGTTTCTTGTAAAGTCTGGAACTGCACTTTTTCTTGCATCAGCGCATCGATGACAGCACAGCGTTCGGCGTGGGCTTTATCGCGCCCTGAAAGGTAGCTGTAACCGTAAGTACCATTGGCAAGCTGAACCACGGCGCGAGTCAGGGTGGCGTCTCCGGCAAAGAAGCGTTGCCCGGTGCCGCCCATGCGCGCCTGGATTTGTACAAGTCCGGTTTCGGACTTGCGAATTACTTGATATTCAGGATTTAGTTTCAGTTCTGCCCAAAGTGCGGCCAGTTCTTGTGGCTGGCTGTGGGCGAGCACGGCCATCCACTGCTGGCGCTGTGCGATGTCAATTTGCGGTGCGTCCATTTAGTGCTCCATGGTGAATTCGATCATGTCGGCGCGGGTCAAGCTGACGGAGTATTCCGCCGGGTTGATTTCGCCTTCACGGTGGTTGAGAGTGCGCACGCAAAGCAGCGGAGCCATGTTGGGGATTTCCAACTGGCGGCTTTCTTTAGCCTGAGCGCGGCGTGCGCTGATGCGTGTTTGGGTACGTTTAAGGCTGATGCCGAGCTGGGTTTCGATGATGTCGTGCAGCGAACCGTGGTTGAACTGTTGCAGCACCGGCCACCACGAAAGGTCAGCAAAGTAGTGGTCAATCAGGCACACCGCGATACCGTTGACGCGGCGTAAGGTGCGCAGGTGAATAATGTTTTCACCCTCAGTGACGCCGAGCGCGTCTGCGACATGGCTGGAAGCCGGGCGCAGTACTGCGAGTAAGCGCTCACTGGTGGGGTGGCTTCCCTGGTCGAGCAGGTTCTGGCTAAAGCGGGCTTGCGCATTTAGCGGGTAGTCAAACGGGCGCATCAGCACTAACACACCAATGCCCTGACGGCGCTGCACCCAGCCTTTTTCCACTAACTGATCGATGGCGCGGCGCAGCGTGTGGCGGTTTACGGCGTAGTGTGCAGCCAGTTGGCTTTCGGCTGGCAGGTAATCGCCGCAGTGGTAATTTTTACGCAGCTCCTGCTCTAGCAGCGCGGCGATTTCCTGGTAACGCGTCGGGTAACTGGTCGGATGTCTGGATAAGTGCATTTTCAGTCAATCCTCTGTGTGGCATTTACGGCGGATGACGCTGCGCTTATCCGCCCTACGGAAAAGAGTGACCATCGTCATCACCTAGATAAAGTGCTTACGCAGTCGTTGCGACATGAAATCCAGCAGGCTGACGGTGACGATGATGATGATCATCAGCGCACAGGTTTGCTGGAACTGGAATCCACGAATCGCTTCCCACAACGTCACGCCAATCCCGCCTGCGCCCACCATGCCGACCACCGTTGCCGAACGGACATTCGACTCAAAGCGGTACAGCGAGTAGGAGATAAGCAGCGGCATCACTTGCGGCAGCACGCCGTAGAGGATTTCTTCAAGTTTGTTAGCGCCGGTTGCGCGGATGCCTTCCACCGGGCCGGGTTCGATGGCTTCCACGGCTTCAGAAAGCAGTTTGGAGAGCACGCCCGTGGTGTGGATGAACAGTGCCAGGACGCCTGCGAAGGGGCCAAGGCCGACGGCGACCACGAATAGCATCGCAAACACCATTTCGTTGATGGCACGGCAAGCGTCCATTAAGCGGCGCATTGGTTGGTAAACCCACCATGGCACCAGGTTGTCGGCACACATCAGGCCGCAGGGAATGGAGATAACGATAGCCAGCGCGGTGCCCCAAACGGCGATTTGCAGGGTGATAAACATTTCCCCCAGGTAATCACGCCATTGGCTGAAATCAGGTGGGAAGAAGTCGGCCGCGAAGGTGGCCATGTTGCCGGAATCTTTAATCAAAGTGAGCGGTGCCATTTCCGCGCCTTGCCAGGAAGCTACGAGGACCGCTAACAAAATCGCCCAGCTCAGTAGCGAGAACCAGCTACGTTTTGGTGCGGCGATTTGAATGGTTTGCTGCATGGAGTGCTCCGTTGGTTTGTGCTTCTTTGCCCTCACCCCAGCCCTCTCCCTCAGGAGAGGGAGAAAACCGGTCTATCCCCTCTCCTGAGGGAGAGGGTGAGGGCCTGAGGCGATTACTGAACTGCTTTATTCACGCTGGTCATCGCAGACAGTGCGGCAGTCAAACGATCCAGGTCGCTAAGTTGGTTTTGCAACTCGCTGACCTTCAGGGTTTTGTCTTTCTCATCCATGCCTTTGTTGTCCTTCACACCCTGCATCTGTTTAAACAGCGCCAGCTGGCGAATCGGCACCAGTTGCAGGTCGCTGGATGGACGGAACGGTGCCCAACCCAGGCGGCTCAACATTTCTTTCTCTTCCGGCGTTTTGCCGTAAGTCATAAAGAAGTCGTAGATTTTGTCTTTGGTGTTTTCGGACAGGTTTTTACGCCATACGATTGGGTCGCCCGGAATCAGTGGCGATTTCCAGATGACCTTCAGTTCTTTCAGTTTGTCTGGTGCAGAGGATTTCAGTTTTTCGAGGTTTTCGGTGTTGTTGGTTGCCACGTCGATTTGCTTATTCGCAACCGCCAGGGCGTTGGTTTCATGGCTGGCATTCACCGAACGTTTAAATTCGTTCACCGAAACGTTGTTCTTGGCGAAAACGTAGTAGCCTGGGACGAGGTAGCCAGAGGTTGAGTTCGGGTCACCGTTACCAAACGTCAGGTCTTTACGTTTTGCCAGCAAGTCTTGCAGGTTGTTGACTGGGCTGTCTTTGTTAACAATTAGCACGCTCCAGTAACCCGGAGAGCCATCTACCGCTACGGTCTGCGCAAACACCTGGCCGTTAGCGCGGTCTACCGCTTCCATCGCCGAAAGGTTGCCGTACCAGGCAATATCAACCTTGTTAAAGCGCATGCCCTGAATGATCCCTGCGTAATCCGGTGCGAAGAAAGCGTTCACTTTCATGCCCAGTTTTTTCTCCATGTCCTTCAGGAACGGTTCCCATTGCGGCTTCAGGTTTTGTTGCGATTCGGTGGAGATAATGCCGAAGTTCAGGGATTTTTCTTGTTCATCCGCATGGGCTGCGTTGAACAGGGCGCTAACGCTCAGCAGGCTGGTAAAGGCTAGTGCTTTTACGGCTTTGTAGCTCATGACTGTTCCTTGAGGTAGATGACAAATTTGTTAGGCAGCGACCGCATCAACGCGAGCCATACTGCGGTAAAGATTTCCCAGCCGTTCGTTGTCGAACGCCGAACTGCTTCCGTCGTAAAACACATGGCCCTGGCGCAACGCGACAATGCGTTCGCAGTAGCGCAAGGCGTAATCCACCTGGTGCAGCGTCACCACCACGGTGATGCCATCCAGACGGTTAATGTCGTGCAGTGTTTCCATCACGATGCGTGCGGATTCCGGGTCGAGTGAGGCAATCGGCTCATCGGCGAGAATCACTTTTGCTTGCTGCATCAGAGCGCGGGCAATTGCCACGCGCTGTTGTTGCCCACCGGACAGGGTGGAGACACGTTGATGAGCAAACTGAGTCATGCCGACGCGGGTCAGTGCCTGCAACGCACGTTGGTTTTGTTCGCGGGTGAACCAGTTAAAACAGGTGCGCCAGAACGGCGTGGAACCCAGTGCGCCAATCAGCACGTTTTCCAGTACTGTCAGGCGGTTTACCAGGTTGAATTGCTGGAAGATGTAGCCGGTGTGCGCGCGGCTTTTACGGATGTCGCTTGCCAGACGGCCCGCTTTTTGGACGGTGCGGCCGAGCAATTCAACATGGCAATCGGCTGATTTATCAGAAGTAATCAGGCCGCTAAGATGGCGTAAGAGGGTGGATTTGCCTGAGCCAGACGGCCCCAGCAGAGCGACCATCTCACCTTCGTTGACTTCAAGATCGACGGCATTTAGCGCCTGATGCTGGTTGAAGGTTTTGCTCAGTTTGTTGACGCGAATAATGTTTTGCATCACAAGGCTCCTTAAAAAGTTGCCTCATGGTGCCGATGAAGTGTGACGATTTTGTTAACGTTATATTTCGATATGATGAAGAGTGAGTCACAGCCTGGAAGTCATCAGGCTAATCAACTATTTGTCGTATTGTGAGTCGCTTCGTTTTTGTATTTCCTTACTAGTACCCGTCGGTCATTGGGAAGGCAGCGATGAGCAAGAATATTATTTTTTGTGCCGATGGCACATGGACCGCTCCAGGTGTAGAACCAAAAATTGATGATGAGACTGTAGCCAGTAATGTTTATCAGTTATTTATTGATTTGAAAGGCGTTGTTGACCAGCAGAGTTTGTTGTTAGCCAATGAGCAAGAAAAAGTGCTGACGGATAACAGCGGCAATGTGGTGCAAGTGGCGAAGTATATTTATGGCATGGGCGATCCGCATAATGGCCTGGTAAAACGGTTAAGTGGCGTATTTGGCGCGAATTTGATCGTGCCGATCCTGCGCGGCTACACCTTTATCAGCCGCCACTGGCAAGCGGGCGACAGGATCTATTTGGTGGGGTTTAGCCACGGTGCTTATACCGCGCGGGTACTGGCGGAGATGATCATCGATCGTGGGCTATTAAGCCGTGAAAAGCTGAATTTAAACCTGCGCAATAAAGAAGAAGCCTGGCGCTTTGCCTCATCGGTGTGGGCACAGTATCTGGCCCATTCACCAGAAATGAGCCCCAGTCTGTTAGGCAGCGTGGTACGCGAGTTGCCGGGTTTTTTTTGCGACAGCGTCGACCCAACCTGCATTACGCGTCCGTCTTCCATTGAAGCGGTGGCGGTGTGGGAAACGGTCGGACAGATGGGCATTCCTAAATATTTCAATGACAAGCGTTACAACGTTTTCCGCTTTAATAATACCGAGCTGCATCCAAGGGTCAAATATGGCCTACAGGCGTTGGCGATTGATGAACAGCGCGTCGATTTAGCCCCGGTGCTGTGGGACAACCGCGATCGTATTTTGCAGGTGATGTTTCCCGGTATTCATCAGGATGTCGGCGGGGGGTATGACAATACTGGTGAGGATCGTAGTTTGTCGAATGGCGCGTATTTGTGGATGCACGATGCGCTCGACGATTTGGGGATTAATCTCGCCCCCAGCGACGTCGCGGCTGACCCGCTCGGGCCGCTGCATTGTGACTGGTATCCGCCAACCCGTTATTTGCGCATTTTGCCGCGCCAACTTCCTCCGCCAGTGACCTCATCAATGATGGTTCACCATTCGGTTATTGAGCGGTTGACGGGCGGTTCAGAATTGCCGCAGCAGTCGGCGGTGACCGGGGAATGGCTGGCAGGGCCTTACGTTCCGCAGCCGTTACAGGACTATTTGCACGGGCAGGGCGCAATCCCAATCAGCTGGGCGATTGCACGTTAGGATTAAGGGGCTGGTGCCTGTTATCGCAGGCGGTCGCCCCTAAAACTGATTACATCGGTTTTTCGACGTTTACCATCCACGGAATGCCAAATTTGTCGGTAAACATTCCGAAGCCTTTCGCCCAGAATGTTTCGCTCCACGGCATAGTGACTACGCCACCGGCGGAAAGGTTATCAAACCAGCGTTTTCCTTCAGCAACATCTTGACTGGAAAGACTCAGCGCATAGCCAGCGTGCTTCGCTTTATCGGAATCCATCATATTGCCGTCGCTCATCATCACGTCGCCGCCGCCAATGCGGACGTTAGCGTGCATGATTTTATCGTCTGGCCAGTTAAAACCGCTGTTGCATCCTTCAGCCGACTGATTTTGGTCTTTTGGCATTTCGCCAAACGTCATTTTAAACAGCAATTCAGCACCCACCGCTTGTTGATAGAACGCGATCGCTTCTTCGCAGGTGCCGTCAAAAAAGATGTAGGGTCCAACAGACATAACTTATTCCTCTTATACACGGAGTGCAGAAGAAGTGTAGTTGCGGCGAGTGGGGCAAGCCAGGCGGGGGGGAGTGGTTTTTCAGCCTCTTGTGGGGGGAGGTGTCTCTTATACGCATCTTTGAAGGGCGGCCCCTGCCGATCCGGAGAAGGTTCCGTTCACCAGGCGAAAGTGTATTTATGTCGCTACCGAACCGGTGAACGTCTTAGGGGGGCCACCGTCGCCCCCCTAAGAACCCGGACTCCCGGCAAATAAATCGCCGCAAGCGGTAAACCTCCATTTAGCCTCCGTGTCAGGGTCGGTTGCGATTCGTTCCCGACGATCGCGCC
>NZ_SNVY01000009.1:0-129447 GCF_004361975.1 Buttiauxella sp. JUb87 | reverse complement strand
ATTTTCGCTTTTCATCTGGCTGACGGGCCGGTTTGTAAGCCGTTGTGCCGTGTCAGTGGAGGCGCAGTATAGGGATTTTCTGGGAGCTGACAAGTGTTTATTGCAAAAAGATTACCAGACGTCTTTTTTTTCGCCAAAAGAACTACAAAAGCCAGCTAATACGGGATATTTGCTGTTTTAAACATCAGAAATGCAGACCAGATGGCATACTACTAATAGAAACAAAGCTAAAGGAATTGCATTTATGTCTCTCTCTGCACAACAACTCGCCGCTCAAAAGAACCTTTCCTATGTTCTTGCGGAAAAACTAGCACAACGCATTCTCCGGGGTGAGTACGAAGCGGGCAGCATCTTGCCCGGTGAAATCGAATTGGGTGAGCTATTCGGTGTTAGTCGTACAGCGGTACGAGAGGCAGTAAAGACATTAACAGCTAAAGGAATGGTTCTCCCCCGCCCTCGTATTGGCACTCGCGTTATGCCTCGCAGCCACTGGAACTTCCTTGATAAGGAACTGCTCACCTGGTGGATGACAGAAGAGAACTTTAATGATGTGGTGGAATACTTCCTTGTTATGCGTAATAGCCTGGAACCACAAGCTTGTGCCATGGCCGCCATTAATGGAACTGAAGAACAAAAAGCTTTTCTCAACGAAATGATGGCAGAGATGGTTAAATTGAAAGGTGCATTTGATCGTCAACGCTGGATAGAAGTTGATATGGCCTATCACGAGCAAATCTATGCAATGAGTGGTAACCCATTCCTCTGTTCATTCGCTAACTTATTCCGTTCTATTTATTACAATTACTTTACTGCTATAACCGATAAAGAAGTTATCAAGCTCGATTTGCACCAGGCAATCGTTGATGCCATTACCCGGGGTGATAGCCAGGCCGCATTAGTCGCTGGTCAGGATCTATTGAAAGAACCCTTCGAACACGGGTAAAGTCTCACGTTCTCCTGAGTGCCTTAAAACATCAGGACAAAAATGACCAAAACAGCTCGCAGTATGGCCGGGTTACCGTGGATTGCGGCGATGGCTTTCTTTATGCAGGCGCTGGATGCCACAATTCTGAATACCGCGTTACCCGCAATTGCCCATAGCCTTGGCCGTTCGCCGCTGGCAATGCAATCCGCGATAATCAGCTACACCCTTACCGTTGCGATGCTGATTCCCGTCAGCGGTTGGCTGGCCGACCGCTTCGGAACACGACGCGTGTTTATGGTCGCAGTTTCCCTCTTTACTCTAGGCTCGTTCGCCTGCGCGATGTCCAGTTCACTCGGTGAATTGGTTGTCTTCCGCGTAATACAAGGGATTGGTGGTGCGATGATGATGCCGGTTGCCCGTTTAGCATTATTACGCGCCTATCCGCGCAGCGAATTACTGCCCGTTTTAAACTTCGTCACCATGCCAGGGCTTGTTGGCCCAATCCTCGGCCCATTGCTCGGCGGCGTTTTGGTCACATGGGCAAGCTGGCACTGGATTTTCCTCATTAATATACCTATCGGAATTCTCGGGCTTATCTATGCCCGCAAGTACATGCCAAACTTTACGACTCCACGGCGTGGCTTTGATATGACCGGCTTTCTTTTGTTTGGCTTGAGTCTGGTGTGCATTTCTAGCGGGATGGAGTTATTCGGCGAACGCATTGTTGCCAGTTACATCGGTATTCTGACGATATTAAGTGGGCTTGCTCTGCTGGCAGCTTATATCTGGCACGCACGTCGTCACCCAACACCGCTTATCGCTCTGCCGATGTTTCGCACCAGAACTTTCTCTGTAGGGATCATCGGTAATCTCGCGTCACGTCTGGGAACCGGTTGTGTGCCGTTCCTGATGCCTTTAATGCTACAGGTCGGTTTTGGCTATTCGGCGTTAATCGCCGGCTGCATGATGGCACCTACTGCAATGGGTTCGCTGCTGGCAAAATCAACCGTAACGCAAGTATTGCGCCGTCTGGGTTATCGGAAAACATTAGTGGGCGTCACGCTGATCATTGGCTTACTGATTGGGCAATTCTCATTGCAGTCGCCGGGAATGGAAGTATGGCTGCTCATTTTGCCACTGTTTATTCTGGGGATGGCGATGTCCACACAATTCACCGCGATGAATACCATTACGCTTGCCGACCTCACCGATGAAAACGCCAGTAGCGGTAATAGCGTTCTGGCCGTAACACAGCAGTTGGCAATTAGTCTTGGAGTCGCAGTGAGTGCCGCAGTGCTCAGGATCTATGAAGGTATCGACAGCATTAATACCGTCGAGCAGTTCCACTACACATTCCTGACGATGGGTGCTGTAACGTTAGTTTCGGCTCTGGTGTTCTTGCTGTTACGTCCGAAAGATGGGCGCAACATGATCAAACGTTAAACTGAACCGCGTTCCACCAGCTCTGGTGTCAGAAACAGACGTTGTTGTTCCAGGGCGGGTTGCGCCATGCGATGTATCAATACATCAACGGCCAACTCACCCAACTCATCTTTTGGTTGGTGGATAGTCGTGAGCGGTGGCGTCATATATCGGGCAAGTTCGATATCGTCATAACCGACTACCGCCATATCTTGTGGGACTTTAAGCCCTGCCTGATACAACGCGTGATAAGCCCCAACAGCCATTGCATCGTTGCCAGTAAAGACTGCATGCGGTGGCTCTTCGAGTGCAAGAAGTGAATTCATTGCCGTGAAGCCGCCCTGGAATTCAAAGTCGCCAATGATTTCGTAGCCTTCATGGACAGCAAGCCCTGCGCGATTCATTGCCTTTCTATAACCTTCAAGCCGCAACCGCGCTGGCGTTTTATCTTGTGGGCCTGTGATGCAAGCGATGCGGGTATAGCCATTATCGATAAGATGTTGAGTCGCCGTCTCACCGCCAAGCAGCGAGTTGTCCTGAATGACATCGCTTTCGCCTTCAAAAGGCGCCCAGTCCATCATCACAGTCGGAATAGAAGGGTAGCGACTCATAATTTCCGGTGAAGGAAGATGTGTTTCAGTGCACAACAGCAGCAAACCATCGACACGCTTTTGCAGCAGTGTTTCCAGGTTGCGGTTCATGCGCTGCTCATCGCCTTCGGTATTACACAACACCAGGCTGTATCCACGCTCAAAACAGCTCCGTTCAACCCCACGCACCAGCTCAGAATAAAACGGGTTACTACTGGCGGTGATTAACATCCCGATTGTGTGCGTTTGATTGAGCTTGAGGCTACGCGCCAGAGCGGAAGGTGCATAGTTGAGCGTTTTGATTGCAGCATCGACCTTTGCGCGAATGGCATCACTCACGAAACGGTCGTTATTAATGACGTGCGAAACGGTGGAAGTCGAAACCCCGGCCATTTTTGCGACGTCTTTCATGGTGGCCATGATTATCCTTGCTGCTGCAAAAAATCGTCTATTTCATTACGCCACGGCACAGAAGGCTGCGCACCTTTACGCGTCACGGCGATAGCGGCGGCGGCATGAGCAAAACGAATCGCATCAGCCATCGGTTTATCTTCCAGCAATGCGGTGACCAGCGCGCCGTTAAAGGTGTCGCCTGCGGCAATGGTATCCACCGCTTTGACCTTAAAGCCAGCAACGCGCTGCCCTTTACCGCTCTCACTCAGCCAAACACCACGGCTACCGAGCGTAATAATGACGGTTTCAATGCCTTTCGCATGCAGTGCCTGAGCGGCAACCGCAGCGTCGTCGTCATTTTCGACACGAATACCGGTGAGCTTTTCTGCCTCGGTTTCGTTCGGGGTGATCATATCCACCAGCCCGAGCAATTCATCAGATAGCTCACAGGCAGGCGCAGGATTAAGCACAACTTTGGTTTGATGTTGATGGGCAATTTTAGCCGCAGCCAGCACGCTTTGCAGCGGTGACTCAAGCTGCATTAAAAGCACGGAAGCCTCAGCGATTTTCTGATTCTGTTCCGCCACAAGCGCAGGCGTTAATGCCCCATTAGCCCCGGCATGAATGCCAATAACGTTTTCACCAGCGCTATTGACGAAAATTAGCGCAACACCGGTTGAAGCATCTTTAATAGTGCTGATCGGCGAGGTGTCGATGTTGTCACTTGCCAGTTGTTTGCAAACGCGACTACCCGTGTCGTCGCTACCTACACAGGCAATAAAGGCAATGTCTGCGCCGCTGCGCCCGGCTGCAACAGCCTGGTTCGCACCCTTTCCACCGAACGCCACCTGATACTCTTGCCCGGTCACGGTTTCACCCGGCGTCGGAAAATGTTCGAGGTTAAGGATATGGTCAGCGTTAATGCTTCCCAGGACGACGAGCTTGCCTTTAGTTTTCATATTTTTCAGTCCAGTTAAGTGCGCCACCCCAGATTAGTGAGTGGCGCGATGCCCTGCTTTTCTTATGTCGTCTTATTTAGTAACCAGCTTCAGTTCAACCGGGATTTTGGAGTCGACTTTTTCGCCTTTCAATACTTTGTCGGCAGTTTCTACCCCGATAACGCCAATCTGGTCAGCCATCTGTGCAACGGTCGCACCCAGTTTGCCGCTTTCTACTGCTTTCACACCGTCAGCGGTACCGTCGAAGCCCACCACCAGAACGTCGGATTTACCGGCAGTTTGCAGTGCGCGCAATGCGCCCAACGCCATTTCGTCATTCTGAGCAAATACTGCCTGCACGTCTGGATGCGCAGTCAGCAAGTTCTGCATCACGTTCAGGCCTTTAGTTCGGTCGAAGTCAGCAGGCTGGCTCGCCAGAACAGTGAATTTGTGGGCAGCTGTCGCTTGTTTGAAGCCTTCGCCACGTTCACGCGCAGCAGATGCACCCGCGATACCTTGCAGTTCGATAACTTTCGCACCTTCACCCAGTTTCTTAGCAATGAAGTCACCGGCCATTTTGCCACCAGCCACGTTATCAGAAGCAATGTGGCTGACCACGGTGCCCTGGTTTGCCATACGGTCGAGGGTAATCACAGGGATTTTAGCCTGGTTGGCCATTTTCACCGCGTTGCCTACCGCATCGGAATCGGTTGGGTTGATAAGCATCAGTTTGGTACCGCGAACCGTCAGATCCTGCACGTTTGCCAGCTCTTTCGCCGGGTTGTTTTGCGAATCCAGCACGATCAGGTTGTAGCCCAGTTTGTCGGCTTCTTTTTGTGCGCCGTCCTTCAGTGAAACGAAGAACGGGTTATTCAGCGTGGAGACCACCAGCGCGATGGTGTCTTTGGCCATTGCGTTGGCGCTAACGGTGGCACTCAGTGCAACAGCAGAAACCAGGGTAGCCAGCTTTTTCATATTCATATTCAGATGTCCTGTAGGGTTATGATTGTTACTGCTTTTTGTTGTCCACCAGCACCGCCAGTAAAATAACCACTGCTTTGACGATCATCTGGTAATAAGAAGAAACACCTAATAAATTCAGCCCGTTGTTCAGGAAGCCTAAGATCAGCGCACCAATCAGCGTCCCAACAATACGCCCTTTCCCGCCAGCAAGGCTTGTGCCGCCCAGAACCACCGCCGCGATAGCATCCAGCTCATAGCCGGTACCCGCCGTGGGTTGTGCGGAAGAAAGACGCGCCACTTCGATGATCCCGGCCAAAGACGCCAGCAGACCGCAAAGTGAGTAAACGATAATTTTGACTTTGTTAACGCTGATGCCGGACAAACGCGTCGCCGCTTCGTTGCCGCCCAGCGCATAGATATAACGGCCCAAACGCGTGTGGTGCAGCATGTACCACGCCGCGAGGAACACAACGCCCATAATCCACACTGGCGTAGGAATCCCCAGCGGACGGCCAATACCAAACCAGCCAAACACATCAGCGTTGTCAGAGAATCCGGTATTTACTGGGCTACCGTTGGTGTAAACCATGGTGACGCCGCGCAGTAAAAGCATCATCACCAGCGTGGCGATAAACGCCTGAACGCGCCCTTTGGCGACAATCACACCGGTTACTGCACCAATTGCGGCACCGAGTGCCAGCGCACCTGCAACCGCCACCAGTGCATTCACTTCTAAACCGACAATCGAGGCGGCGACCGCACCAGTCAGCGCCAGTAAGGAACCGACGGACAGGTCAATCCCGGAAGTCAGAATAACCAGCGTCATCCCCACCGCCATAATGGCGTTCACTGAGGTTTGTTGCAGGATATTGAACAGGTTATTAACCGTGAAAAAGTTCGGGCTCAGGCTCGAAACAATCGCAATCAGCACCAGCAGAGCGATAAGGGATTTTTGTTCTAACAGCCACGCTTTAGTGAACCAGCGACGGCCAGGAATAGCTTGGGTACTCATTTTACAGACTCCTGATTCACGCGATTTAGCTTGCCGACGGCTGCCGCCATTAAGATTTCCTGAGTCGCCTCTTCACGGGTAAATTCCCCGCCGAGATGCCCCTCGTGCATCACCATGATTCGGTCACTCATGCCGAGCACTTCCGGCATTTCGGACGAAACAAGAATGATGCTCAACCCATCGGCTTTGAACTGATTGATTAACTGATAAATTTCTTTTTTCGCCCCAACGTCTACGCCACGCGTCGGCTCATCAAGAATTAATACTTTCGGGCGTGTCATCAGGCCACGGGCTATGGCGACCTTTTGTTGGTTGCCGCCAGAAAGCAGGCCAATCGGCTGTTCCATTGATGGCGTTTTGACGTTGAACAAACGGATAAAGTCCTGCACCGCTTGCTGTTCATCTTTATGTTTCAGGCTGCCGCCGTTATGGCTGAAATAACGCAATGCGGTGAGTGACATGTTCTCTTTAACCGACATGCCGAGCACCAGCCCGTCACGCTTACGGTCTTCAGAGATATACACAATGCCATTTGCCAGCCCATCCTGCGGCGAACGCGTCACCACTTCGCGGCCTTCAAGTGCCACATAACCGCCAGTACGCGGCAATGCGCCATACAACACTTTCATGAGTTCGGTGCGACCCGCGCCCATCAAACCGGCCACACCGAGAATCTCACCTTTGCGCAAAGTAAAACTGACGTCATGTACGCCAGGTCCGGAAAGGTTATCGACCCGCAAAAGGATTTCGCCAGGTTGTTTATCCAGACGAGGATATTGCTCTTCCAGTTTGCGCCCGACCATCATTTCGATAAGCGAATCTTCAGTCAGCGTTGCCACTTCACGCTCGGCAATGAACTGTCCATCGCGGAAGACGGTCACGTCATCGCAAATCTCGAAGATCTCTTTCATGCGGTGGGAAATATAGACAATGCCGCGCCCCTGAGCTTTCAGCTCGCGGATCACGCGGAATAAAGAGTCAGTTTCGGTATCGGTTAGCGCATCGGTCGGTTCATCCATCACGATGACTTTTGACTCGAAGCTCAGCACCTTGGCGATTTCGACCATTTGCTGATCGCCAATCGACAAATCGCCCACCAGCTTCTGGCTGTTAAAGCGCAGGTTGAGCTTAGCGAGTAATTTATCGGCCTCGGCATACATCGTTTTCCAGTCGATTTTGCCGAAGCGGTTAACAAATTCGCGGCCCAGGAAGATGTTTTCCGCAATGCTGAGCTGCGGGATCAAGTTGAGTTCCTGGTGAATAATACCGATGCCCGCTTCCTGTGAGGATTTAGGGCCATTAAAAGTGGTTTCTTTGCCCAGCCATAACAGCGAACCCGCATCACGCTGATAGATGCCAGTCAGCACTTTCATCATGGTGGATTTGCCTGCGCCGTTTTCACCCACCAGCGCCATCACGCGCCCTGTGTACACATTCAGCGCTGCACCAGAAAGGGCTTTTACGCCAGGGAACGATTTATCGATACCTTTTAATTGCAGTAACGGTTCCATGCCGGCCTCAGAAAGTTACGCCAGCACAGAGAATGATATTCGCATACGGGGAACACTCCCCGCTGCGAATAACCGCATGACTATCAGCGGTGTGCTGCTTGAACTGCTCATGACTGATGTAACGAATAGAAATGGTGTTTCCCTGGTGTTGTTGCAGTTGCTCGATGTGCTTGAGCAACGTTTCATGGAGTTGGGGATTATGTTGTTTAATTTCCGAAGCTAAGATCGCAGCTTCAACCTGCATCTCTTGCGTTACGACTTCAACGACCTGCATAAAACCCGGTACGCCGTGAGTCAGTGCCAAATCAATACGCGGTGTATTGCGTGGAATGGGCAACCCGGCATCGGCAATCACCAGCGTGTCGGTGTGGCCAAGACGGGAAATAACGGACGAGATGTCAGCGTTGAGAACAGTACCTTTCTTCATTTTCTTACTCCACTAGCGAAACGTTTCGCTGAGATGAAGTGTAGGAAAAGGTGTGTGGATAAAACAACCATGAAGTTATGAAAATGTGATCGCTATCGAAACGTTTCGCTGACTTGTTTCACGACGAGGCAAATGAGAGCGCGCGCAATCAAACAGGTAAAAAAAACGCCCCTTCGATTGAAGAGGCGTTAGCTTTATATCTCGACCTGAGTACCCAATTCAATGACCCTGTTTGGCGGGATTTCGAATTGGTCCGGCGCACGCAAGGCGTTGCGTTGCAGCGCGAGGAACAGTTTGCCACGCAGGCGCAGATACCATGGACGTTTACCGATGATCAGTGACTCATGCGACATAAAGAACGATGTCTCCATCATTCGGCAACTTAGCCCTTCCAGGCCACAGCGGTGGAATACCTCTTCCACGTTTGGCGTTTCACGCCAGCCGTAGCTTGCCACCACTCGCCAGAAGGTTGGCGAAAGCTGTTCAATCGAAACACGCTTCACGTTATGAACGTATGGCGCATCTTCGGTTCGCAATGTCAGCAACACTACGCGCTCATGCAACACTTTGTTGTGCTTGAGGTTATGCAGCATCGCAAATGGAATCACGTTCAATGCACGGGACATATAAACCGCAGTCCCAGGCACACGTACCGGCGGTGATTTCTCCAGAGAAGCAATCATCGCTTCCAGTGAATTACCATGTTCATGCATGCGGCGTAGCAGGCGGAAACGCTCGCTTTTCCAGGTCGTCATAATGATAAACATCACCAACGCCAGGCAGAGTGGCAACCAACCACCAGAGAAAATCTTAACGGCATTGGCAGAGAACAGCGGAATGTCGATAAACAGGAACCCAGCGCCCATCAGCAATACCCCAATCTTATTCCAGTGCCAGTTTTTGCGTGCCACGGTACAAGAAAGGATTGAGGTCAACACCATGGTGCCGGTGACCGCAATACCATATGCCGCCGCCAGGTTGCTCGAATGCTCGAAGCTAACAATCACAATCACCACAGAGATATAGAGGAGCCAGTTAATCGCTGGCACATAAATCTGCCCGGATTCCATTTCCGAGGTGTGGATGATGCGCATTGGCGACAAGTAACCGAGACGCACAGCCTGGCGAGTCAACGAGAACACCCCCGAGATCACCGCCTGAGAGGCAATAACCGTCGCCAGTGTTGCCAGAATCATCAGCGGGATCAGCGCCCAGTCTGGTGCTAATAAGAAGAATGGGTTTTTTATCGCTTCAGGCGTTTTCAGCAGCAATGCACCCTGGCCGAAGTAGTTCAGAACCAGTGACGGCAGAACCACGGAGAACCACGCAATACGAATCGGGAACTTACCGAAGTGGCCCATATCCGCGTACAGCGCTTCAACGCCAGTAATAGAAAGAACCACTGCGCCAAGAGCAAAGAACGAAACGGTTTTGTATTCGAGGAAGAAATGCACCGCCCATGCCGGATTCAGTGCCTGAAGCACTTCCGGGTTAGCGATAATGCTGCGCGCACCTAATACCGCCAGCACCAGGAACCACAGCAACATCACGGGAGCAAACAATTTGCCCACCATGCCGGTACCGTGTTTCTGAATCATAAACAGCAGTGTCAGGACAATTATCGACAGCGGAACGATATAGGCGTCAAGCTGCGGCGCGGCTATCTCAAGCCCTTCAATGGCCGACATCACCGATATTGCCGGAGTGATAACCACCTCACCATAGAAGAAGCTGCCACCGATCAATCCCATGATCACCAGCACCGACGTCATTCTTGCCGATGTATTACGGCCAGCCAAAGACATTAGCGTCAAAATACCGCCTTCACCGGCGTTATCTGCACGCATCACAAAGGTCAGGTATTTAACCGAAACGACTAAAATCAGCAGCCAGAAAATCAGAGATAAAAAGCCAAATACGGCGTCACGTTCAACACCAAATCCAAATTGACCAGACAGACATTCTCGAAGGGTATAAAGCGGGCTAGTACCGATATCGCCGTACACTACCCCAATTGCAGCCAGCGTTATCGCAGGCAATGATTGTTTATTATCAGCGCTCATAGACTAATCTTTTGTTGGAATCCCGAAAGCGTGTGCTTAGTCCCTTGGCCCACAAAAAGGCGCACAGTATGCACGATAATCAAGTAAATCGTACCCCTAAATACAACTGGCTTAATTTATGTCAGGGAAAAAAGAGCCGATCATCAATCCATTAACGATAATATATACTCGCTTTCCCAATCAGTGGTCACCGCGTAAGGATGCAATGCTAATTATGGCTCAATCACATTTATTGGCTGAAAGAATTTCACGACTCAGCCAGGCTCTGGAAAAAGGATTGTTTGAACGCCAACACGCAGTGCGCCTTTGCTTACTGGCAGCACTTAGCGGTGAAAGCGTGTTCTTGCTTGGCCCTCCGGGGATTGCCAAAAGTTTAATTGCCCGCCGTTTGAAGTTTGCGTTTCAGCACGCGCGCGCCTTTGAATACCTGATGACTCGCTTTTCCACCCCTGAAGAAGTATTTGGGCCATTATCGATTCAGGCTTTAAAAGATGAAGGCCGCTATGAGCGTTTGACTGCCGGTTATCTGCCAGAAGCGGAAATCGTGTTTCTCGATGAAATCTGGAAAGCCGGCCCCGCCATTCTCAATACCCTGCTAACTGCCATAAACGAACGTCGTTTCCGCAATGGCGCGAGCGAAGACAAAATCCCCATGCGTTTGCTGGTAGCGGCATCCAATGAACTGCCCGAAGCAGACAGCAGCCTGGAAGCATTGTATGACCGTATGCTGATCCGTCTGTGGCTCGACAAAGTGCAGGACAAAGGCAATTTCCGTTCCATGCTCACCAGTCAGCATGATGAGAACCACAACCCGGTTCCGGAAAACCTGCAAATCACCGACGACGAGTATTTCCAGTGGCAGCAAGAAATTGGCACCGTGGCGTTGCCAGATAATGTATTTGAGCTGATATTCACCTTGCGCCAGCAACTCGAGAACGCTGCAGGCGCACCTTATGTTTCTGATCGACGCTGGAAAAAAGCCATTCGCCTGCTGCAAGCCAGCGCCTTCTTTAGTGGCCGCAATGCCGTCGCACCGATTGATTTGATCCTGCTTAAAGATTGCCTGTGGCATGACTCTGCTGCGATGAATTTGATGCAGCAACAGCTTGAAATATTGATGACCGGACACGCATGGCAGCAGAATTCAATGCTGGCTAAATTGGCAGCCATCGTACAGCGCCGCATTCAGTTGCAACAACAGCATAGCGACCGCGAAGCCATCACTGTGACCAAACAAGGTGGGATGTTCACTCGCCGCCCGCAGTACCAGCTACCAGAAAACCTTACCGGCGAAACGCTGACGTTGCTGCTTCAGCAACCGCTAAAACTGCACGACATCGAAGTTGTCCACGTGTCTATTTCCCGTGAAGCCTGTGCGCAATGGCTAATAAAAGGTGGAGAACTGCGTGGCAAACTCAATGGCATCGGTTTTGCCCAGGTACTGAATATGGAAGTCGACTCCAGCCAGCATCTGGTTCTGCGCGACATTAGCCTGCAAGGCACACGGCTGGTGATGCCGGGTAAACAGCAACAAGCGATGCCGGAGGAGATCAAACAACAATTCGAAGCCCTGGAAGCTACCCTCCATCAACAACATGAACGTTTTAACGATCAACAAAAATGCCTGTTTATCAATAATGAATGGCTAGGAAAAATAGAAGCCAGCCTGCAAGAAGTTGCAAAACAAATTAAGCAGGCGCGGCATTAATGCTCAGTGTTGAGACACTGGATCTCATCCTCGCGATTAGCGAGGGAGAATTAATAGAAGAGATCATTATCACGCTGCTGGCTGGACCGCAGTTAGCCATGTTCTTTGAGAAATTCCCACGCCTGAAAAACGCCGTAACCAAAGATATCCCACGCTGGCGCGAGTTATTAAAAGCGCGCTTGCAGGACACTTTAGTGCCCCAAGAACTGGCTCGCGAAGTCATCTGCTATCAGGAAAGCCAATTACTTTCTACCAGCCAGTTATCCGCAAAACTTCCCGAAATTTTACTTCTGCTGAAAAGTGTCGATTCACCATTTTACGGACAGGCACAAACGCTGGTGGAGGAAATGCCGCACCTGACAGCCGCGCAACATACGCTGTTTCTGCAACGCTGGCGCTTGAGTCTGGTGGTTCAGACCACATCGTTTAACCAACAGTTGCTGGAAGACGAGCGTGAACAACTGCTCGCGGAAGTGCAACAGCGCCTGGCACTCAGCGGTCAGCTTGAACCTGTTCTGGTCGACAGCGATAACGCTGCGGGCAGGCTTTGGGATATGAGTGCCGGTGCGCTGAAACGCGGGGATTATCAGCTCATCGTCCAGTACGGTGATTTTCTTGCCAGCCAGCCGGAATTACTGAAACTGGCTGAGCAACTTGGGCGCTCTAAAGAAGCGAAAGCGGTGCCGAGAAAAGATGCACCGACTGAGACCTGGCGCATGCTGGTGCGTGAGCCCGCCACCGTTCCTGAACAGGTTGATGGCCTACAGCGTAGCGATGACATTTTGCGTTTGCTGCCACCGGAGTTAGCCACGCTGGGCATCAGTGAACTGGAATTCGAGTTCTACCGTCGGCTGGTGGAAAAACAATTGCTGACTTACCGATTGCATGGCGACTCATGGCGCGAGAAAGTCGTTGAACGCCCTGTTGTTCACCAGAAATTTGATGAACAGCCGCGCGGACCGTTTATTGTTTGCGTTGATACGTCCGGTTCAATGGGTGGTTTTAACGAACAATGCGCCAAAGCTTTTTGCCTGGCACTGATGCGCGTGGCGCTGGCAGATAACCGCCGCTGTTTCATCATGCTGTTTTCCAGCGAAGTGGTGCGTTATGAAGTGTGTGGCGCAGATGGCATAGAACAGGCGATCCGTTTTCTGAGCCAGCGTTTCCGTGGCGGCACGGATCTCGCCAGCTGTTTCCGGGCGATCGCAGAAAAAATGCAGGGCAGTGAATGGCATGATGCCGATGCGGTGGTCATTTCTGACTTTATCGCGCAACGCCTGCCTGACGAGGTGGTGGCGCAGGTAAAGGATCTCCAGCGTATTCATCAACATCGTTTCCATGCAGTGGCGATGTCGACACACGGCAAACCCGGCATCATGCGCATTTTCGATCATATCTGGCGCTTTGATACCGGGATGCGTAGCCGCCTGCTGCGTCGCTGGCGGCGTTAATCTTTACAGCAGTGACGCAACCTTCGCGTGGATTTCAGAAGGCCATACACCGCACTGAACCTGGCCGATGTGCGGCTGTTGCAGCATCAGCATGACTAAACGAGATTGACCAATACCACCGCCAATAGTTTGCGGCATTTCGCCTTTCAGCAGCGACTGATGCCACTCGAGTTGCAAACGATCATCATCACCGGTGACTGCCAGCTGGCGTTTTAGCGTTTCAGCATCCACGCGGATCCCCATAGAAGACAGCTCAAATGCGTCTTCCAGAAGCGGGTTCCACACCATAATGTCGCCGTTCAAGCCTTTGAAATCGCCCAGGCTTGCCGTTGACCAGTCATCATAATCTGGCGCACGAACATCATGACGTTTGCCATCCGCCAGCTTACCGCCAATACCAATCAGGAAAACTGCGCCCAGCTCTTTGGCAATCGCACGTTCACGGCCTTTGGCATCAAGGTTCGGGAAACGCTGCTGTAATTCTTCGCTATGAACAAAATGGATTTGTTCAGGCAGGAAAGGGGTCAAACCGTACTGTTCGCTCACTGCGGCTTCCGTAGCTTTCATTGCCGCCCAGATGCTTTCTACAGTTTGCTTTAGTGTTCCGAGATGACGCTCTCCTTCGCCCATAACGCGCTCCCAATCCCACTGATCGACATACACAGAGTGGATCGGGGTCAAACGGTCTTCATCGGGACGAAGGGCTTTCATGTGCGTGTAAAGCCCTTCGCCCGCGCTGAAGTCATGCTGGCCGAGTGTTTTTCTTTTCCATTTAGCCAGCGAATGCACCACTTCAAACTGCGCTTCAGGCAAAGTTTTCACTTTGACCTGCACGGCTTTCTCGCAACCAGACAGATTGTCCTGAGTCCCGTCACCCACGCGGCTGAGAATCGGAGCCTGGACTTCCATAAGACCAAGCTTTTCTTCCAGTTGACGGGAGAAGTGGGACTTAACAAAACTAATCTGGCGTTGTTTAGCGATGTAGGCAGTTTTCATGGCTTTCTCTTTATTGTGTTGTTTTACTGACGATGATTAAGCAACAAACACGGCATAACATTCAATAATCAACAATAAAAAAGCCTTACTGGTTTTCAATCGACTAATTTAAGGCTATAAAATCTGAACTATCGTTACTAATCATAGGAAAAAGTGATGGATAATTATCAGATCGACAATCTCGATCGCGGCATTCTTGACGCATTAATGGCAAATGCCCGTACCGCGTATGCAGAACTGGCTAAGCAATTCGGCGTTAGCCCAGGTACAATCCATGTGCGTGTCGAGAAAATGAAACAAGCCGGGATTATTACTGGCGCACGCATTGATATCAGCCCAAAACAGCTGGGTTACGACGTTTGCTGCTTTATCGGCATCATTTTAAAGAGTGCAAAAGATTATCCTTCTGCGCTGGCAAAACTGGAAAGCCTGGAAGAAGTCACTGAGGCGTACTACACAACGGGGCACTACAGCATCTTTATTAAGGTGATGTGTCGATCTATAGATGCCCTTCAACAGGTACTTATCAACAAGATCCAAACAATTGATGAAATTCAGTCCACTGAAACGTTGATCTCCCTCCAGAACCCGATCATGCGTACCATCAAGCCCTAAGCGTTATTTTTAATACCCATATTATCCACAGGTAGATCGCAGGCGTTACACAGCGTACAATGCCCATCGTTTCGAAAAGGTGGACAGCAATGACAGAAGTTACTCTGATTAGCGGCAGTACCCTGGGCAGTGCCGAATATGTGGCTGAACATCTGGCTGAAAAGCTCGATGAAGCGGGTTTTAGTACTCAAACGCTGCATGGGCCATTGTTAGAAGATCTGCAAACCAGTGGAATTTGGCTGATTGTCTCTTCTACTCATGGAGCAGGAGATCTTCCTGATAATCTGCAACCTCTGTTTGACGCTATAAATGAAGAACGCCCGGATCTGAGTGCCCTTCATTATGGTGCAGTCGGGATTGGTAGTCGTGAATACGACACTTTTTGCGGCGCGATCGAGAAACTCGACACCCTTTTGACCGAGTGCGGAGCTAAAAGAATTGGCTCTTTACTGAAAGTGAACATCCTTGATCACGATATTCCTGAAGATCCAGCCGAGATTTGGGTCGGATCATGGAAGAATTTACTCCAGGATTTGTAAAGATCTCACTTTTATCTGTGTATAAGTATGCTTAAAACCTTGGGTTAAGCAGTAGTTATCCCAATAACAACTCCTGTTCACTTTTTGAGTTGTGCATAAGTACCCGTTTTGATCCCAGCTTATACTGCGTAGGATCACCGATCATTCACAGCTAACGATCCTTCTTAATCGCTTGATCTCTTTACCATAAAAGCGCTTATCCACAGAACATGCCGATCATAATAAGAGATCATAATAAAGAGATCTTTAAATAAAAAAGATCTTCTTTTAATTACCGGGGATCCCAAGGCTTTCTCGAAAGGCTAAAGTTAAGTAGAATCGCCAACCCCGGGAATCAGTCATCCCCCATTTGCAAAACCGTGAGGCAGTACCATGTTTTATCCAGATCCTTTTGACGTCATCATCATTGGCGGGGGTCATGCAGGCACCGAGGCTGCAATGGCCGCTGCACGGATGGGCCAACAAACCCTTCTTTTGACTCACAATATCGACACGTTAGGGCAAATGTCTTGCAACCCAGCGATCGGTGGTATTGGCAAGGGACATCTGGTTAAAGAAGTGGACGCTTTAGGCGGTTTGATGGCAAAAGCTATCGACCATGCAGGCATCCAGTTTAGGATACTAAACGCGAGCAAAGGCCCCGCAGTTCGGGCTACTCGTGCTCAGGCTGACCGTGTGCTGTACCGTCAGGCGGTACGCACTGCGCTGGAAAACCAGCCCAATCTGATGATCTTCCAGCAAGCTGTTGAGGATCTGATTGTCGAGAACGATCGTGTCGTTGGTGCTGTGACGCAAATGGGCCTGAAGTTCCGCGCTAAATCCGTGGTACTGACCGTAGGTACTTTCCTGGATGGCAAAATTCATATCGGACTGGATAACTACAGCGGTGGCCGTGCTGGTGATCCACCGTCCATTTCGCTTTCACGCCGTCTGCGTGAATTACCACTGCGTGTCAGCCGCCTGAAAACAGGCACTCCTCCACGCATCGATGCACGCACCATAGATTTCAGCGTACTTGCGAAACAGCATGGCGATAACCCGATGCCGGTGTTCTCGTTCATGGGGAATGTGAACCAGCATCCTGCGCAAGTACCGTGTTACATCACGCATACCAACGAAAAAACACACGATGTTATTCGTAATAACCTCGATCGCAGCCCGATGTACGCAGGCGTTATCGAAGGGATCGGGCCACGTTACTGCCCATCAATCGAAGACAAAGTGATGCGTTTTGCTGACCGTAACCAGCATCAAATCTTCCTTGAGCCTGAAGGGCTAACCAGCAACGAAATTTACCCGAACGGTATCTCCACCAGCCTGCCGTTTGATGTCCAGATGCAGATCGTCCGTTCGATGGAAGGTATGGAAAACGCGAAGATCGTGCGTCCTGGCTATGCTATCGAATATGACTTCTTCGATCCTCGCGATCTGAAACCGACACTGGAAAGCAAATATATTCAGGGTCTGTTCTTTGCTGGCCAAATCAACGGTACTACCGGCTACGAAGAAGCCGCAGCACAAGGTTTGCTGGCGGGTCTTAACGCCGCACGCTTCTCGGCTGAGAAAGAGGGTTGGGCACCTGCACGCTCCCAAGCTTACCTTGGCGTACTGGTTGACGATCTTTGCACCCTCGGAACCAAAGAACCGTACCGCATGTTTACCTCACGTGCCGAATATCGTTTGATGCTGCGTGAAGACAACGCCGATCTGCGTTTAACCGCTGTTGGCCGTGAAATGGGCCTGGTGGACGATGCTCGTTGGGCACGCTTCAACGAAAAGCTGGAGAGCATCGAGCTTGAACGCCAACGTCTGAAAGACATCTGGCTGCACCCGCATTCTGAAAGTGTCGAAGAAGTGAACGCCAAACTGAGCGCACCATTGTCGCGTGAAGCAAATGGCGAAGATCTGCTGCGTCGCCCAGAAATGACCTATGCTGAGATGATGCAATTGTCCGTCTTTGCACCGGGCCTTGAAGATCCACAATCCGCAGAGCAGGTAGAAATTCAGGTCAAATACGAAGGCTACATCGCTCGTCAGCAAGAAGAGATTGAAAAACAACAACGTAACGAAAACACGTTGTTGCCTGCAACGCTTGATTATCGGCAGGTAAGTGGTCTTTCTAACGAAGTGATCGCCAAGCTTAATGATCATAAGCCCGTATCAATTGGACAGGCATCGCGTATTTCAGGGGTCACCCCGGCTGCGATTTCGATCTTGCTTGTCTGGCTAAAGAAACAAGGCTTGCTACGCCGTAGCGCCTGAGAACATATTTCAGGGCCGGGATATCCTGGCCTTTTTTTTGACAGATTTTGATGGATACAGACTGCCGTGCTTAACAAACTGAATCGCCTGCTGAAAAGCGCGGGTATCACGTTACCAGAAAACCAGAAAGTACAGCTGGTAGGGTATGTTGAATTGCTCCACAAGTGGAACAAAGCATATAACCTGACTTCAGTACGTAACCCAGATGACATGTTGGTGCGCCATATTCTCGACAGCATTGTTGTCGAACCGTATTTGCAGGGATCGCGTTTTATCGACGTCGGTACTGGGCCGGGTTTACCGGGTATTCCACTGGCGATTGTACGTCCTGATGCGCATTTTACGCTGCTTGATAGCCTGGGTAAGCGTGTACGCTTCTTACGCCAGGTTCAGCATGAGCTGCATCTTGAAAACATCACGCCGGTGCAAAGTCGTGTGGAAGAGTTCCCTGCACAACCGCCATTTGATGGCGTCATCAGCCGTGCTTTTGCTTCTATGACGGACATGGTGACCTGGTGTAAGCATCTGCCAGCGGAGAATGGTTGCTTCTACGCTCTAAAGGGTTTACGCCCTGATGATGAGATTGCAACCTTGCCTGAGAACTTTAGCGTTGAAGAAGTTATTCGTTTGCAGGTTCCGGAGCTTGATGGTGAACGACATTTGGTGATGATTAAGGCAAACAAAACTTAATATTTATCAAAAAAAGGTGAGAAAGGATTGTTTCGTGAACGTTAAAAATACAAGGGAAAATGGCTGACACCCCTGGTTACATTTAACGATATTTTAACTTTATCGCCCCTATTTTTTAACTAGCTATCTATTATCGAGCTTAAAAATAGTTAACATTGAAAATATAACCGTGCTAATTGTTTTGTGAATTTTTTACTTAGCCTAATGTTAAAAGCTTAATAAAAATGTCAATGAAATGTTTTTGCAGTGTTTCAGGTTGTTTTAAATAGACTAGACTGTAATCAGCTTATTTATCAGACATCTGTGTTTCGCACTTTAAGAGACAGACAAATGTCCAGAGCATATGACATGTTCGATTTGTGATCTGGTGCACGCTTTATTCTATGGGTATTTCGGTTATTTGCAGTTTTCAGGAAAATAACCGCTATTCAGCAAAAGTTGAAAAATAACGGTACAGGAAAATATTTAAACATTTGTTCACCTTTTTGCTACTTATTGTTTGAAATCACGGGGCCGCACCGTATAATTTGCTCGCTTTTTGAGGCTTGACTCGGAGTCGTAAAGGAAGTTTTATACGACACGCGACATACCCCGAAGGGAGCAGGAGTTAGGATACGCCATGTCTGTGTCGCTATTGAGTAGAAACGTTGCTCGTAAGCTTCTGTTCCTTCAGCTACTTGCAGTGATAGCAATTGGATTGCTGTTTTGCCTCAAAGACCCCGCGTGGGGTGCTTCTGCTTTCGGCGGAGGCCTGGCAGCCTGGTTGCCAAATGCAGTGTTTATGAATTTCGCCTGGCGTCACCAGGTGCATACACCGTCTAAAGGCCGTTTGGCCTGGACCTTCGCTATCGGCGAAGTGTTAAAGGTGATTGCGAGCTTTACCATACTGGTGGTGGCGTTAGCTGGTTTTAAGGCGGTATTGTTGCCGCTTATTGTGACGTGGGTTTCGGTGCTGGTTGTGCAGATACTCGCACCAGCTGTAATTAACAACAAAGGGTAAGAGGCATCATGTCTGCAGGAGAAATCTCTACACCGCAGGAGTATATAGGCCACCATCTGAATAACCTTCAGTTGGACCTGCGTACTTTCTCGCTGGTGGATCCGCATAACCCCCCGGCCACCTTCTGGACGCTCAATATTGACTCCATGTTCTTCTCCGTGGTTCTGGGTTTCTTGTTCCTGGTGTTATTCCGCAAAGTAGCTAAAAATGCTACCAGTGGTGTCCCAGGGAAATTCCAGACAGCAGTTGAGTTGATCATCGGTTTTGTTAATAGCAGTGTCAAAGACATGTACCATGGCAAAAGCAAGGTCATCGCACCGCTAGCCTTGACTGTCTTTGTCTGGGTATTCCTGATGAACTTGATGGACCTGCTGCCAATCGATTTCTTGCCATATATCGGCGAGCACATCTTTGGCCTGCCAGCCCTGCGTGTGGTGCCGTCTGCGGACGTGAATATCACCCTGTCTATGGCGCTGGGCGTGTTTATCCTGATTCTTTTCTACAGCATCAAAATGAAAGGCATTGGCGGCTTCACGAAAGAGCTGACGCTGCAGCCGTTCAATCACTGGGCATTTATTCCTTTCAACTTAATCCTTGAAGGTGTAAGCCTGCTGTCCAAGCCTATCTCACTTGGTCTGCGACTGTTCGGCAACATGTATGCCGGTGAATTGATTTTCATTCTGATTGCTGGTCTGTTGCCGTGGTGGTCACAGTGGATTCTGAGTGTGCCTTGGGCCATTTTCCACATCCTGATCATTACGCTGCAAGCCTTCATTTTCATGGTTCTGACGATTGTCTATCTGTCGATGGCATCTGAAGAGCATTGATTTTACTTACCACTACTGCGTTTTAACTGAAACAAACTGGAGACTGTCATGGAAAACCTGAATATGGATCTGCTGTACATGGCTGCCGCTGTGATGATGGGTCTGGCGGCAATCGGTGCTGCGATCGGTATCGGCATCCTCGGGGGAAAATTCCTGGAAGGCGCAGCGCGTCAACCTGATCTGATTCCTTTGCTGCGTACTCAGTTCTTTATCGTTATGGGTCTGGTGGATGCTATCCCGATGATCGCTGTTGGTCTGGGTCTGTACGTGATGTTCGCCGTCGCGTAGTAAGCATTGCTTAACATATCAAGCAATATCAGAACGTTAACTAACAAAGAGGCATTGTGCTGTGAATCTTAACGCAACAATCCTCGGCCAGGCCATCGCGTTTGTCCTGTTTGTTCTGTTCTGCATGAAGTACGTATGGCCGCCAATCATGGCTGCCATCGAGAAGCGTCAACAAGAAATTGCTGACGGTCTCTCTTCTGCAGAACGTGCCAAAAAGGACCTTGACCTTGCACAGGCCAACGCGACCGACCAGCTGAAAAAAGCCAAAGCGGAAGCTCAGGTGATTATTGAGCAAGCGAACAAACGCCGCTCACAGATCCTTGAAGAAGCTAAAACCGAGGCAGAGCAGGAACGTGACAAAATCGTTGCACAGGCTCAGGCAGAAATCGACGCTGAGCGTAAACGCGCTCGTGAAGAACTGCGTAAGCAAGTGGCTCTGCTGGCAATTGCCGGTGCCGAGAAGATCATTGAACGTTCCGTGGATGAAGCTGCTAACAGCGACATCGTTGATAAACTGGTCGCTGAACTGTAAGGAGGGAGGGGCTGATGTCTGAATTTGTAACTGTAGCTCGCCCCTACGCCAAAGCAGCTTTTGACTTTGCCGTCGAACACCAAGGCATTGATAACTGGCAGTCTATGCTAGCTTTCGCTGCTGAGGTGTCTAAAAACGAACAAATGACAGAGCTACTCTCCGGCGCTTTAGCCCCGGAAACGCTCTCTCAGTCGTTTATCTCTATTTGTGGTGACCAGTTAGACGCCAACGGCCAGAACCTGATTAAGGTGATGGCTGAAAACGGTCGTTTGAAGGTTCTTCCTGATGTTCTAGAGCAATTCGTTCAACTGCGTGCAGCCCGCGAGGCTACGGTTGAAGTCGAAGTGACTTCTGCCAGCGCGTTAAACGAAGCCCAGCTTTCGAAAATCAGCGCCGCGATGGAAAAACGTCTGTCACGCAAAGTTAAGCTGAATTGCAAAATTGATAAGTCTGTAATGGCAGGTGTCATCATCCGTGCGGGTGATATGGTCATTGATGGTAGCGTACGCGGCCGTCTTGATCGCCTGACAGACGTCTTGCAGTCTTAAGGGGACTGGAGCATGCAACTGAATTCCACCGAAATCAGCGAACTGATCAAGCAGCGCATTGCTCAGTTCAGTGTTGTGAGCGAGGCTCACAACGAAGGTACAATCGTTTCTGTAAGTGACGGTATCATCCGCGTACACGGCCTGGCCGATGTAATGCAGGGTGAGATGATTTCCCTTCCGGGAAACCGTTACGCCATTGCACTGAACCTTGAGCGCGACTCTGTAGGTGCGGTAGTAATGGGTCCGTACGCTGACCTTGCCGAAGGCATGAAAGTTAAGTGTACTGGCCGTATTCTTGAAGTACCAGTTGGCCGTGGCCTGTTGGGCCGCGTGGTGAACACCCTGGGTGCGCCAATCGACGGTAAAGGTCCTCTGGACCACGACGGCTTTGCTGCTGTTGAAGCGATTGCTCCGGGCGTAATCGAGCGTCAATCGGTAGACCAACCAGTTCAGACTGGTTATAAGTCTGTTGATGCCATGATTCCAATCGGCCGTGGTCAGCGTGAGCTGGTCATCGGTGACCGTCAGACTGGTAAAACAGCGCTGGCGATCGATGCCATCATCAACCAACGTGATTCCGGCATCAAATGTATCTACGTTGCTATCGGCCAGAAAGCATCCACTATTTCTAACGTGGTTCGCAAACTGGAAGAACACGGCGCACTGGCTAACACCATCGTGGTGGTTGCTACTGCTTCTGAATCCGCTGCACTGCAATACCTGGCTCCGTATGCTGGTTGCGCAATGGGCGAATACTTCCGTGACCGCGGTGAAGATGCACTGATCGTATACGATGACCTGTCTAAACAGGCTGTTGCGTACCGCCAGATCTCCCTGCTGCTTCGTCGTCCACCAGGTCGTGAAGCATTCCCAGGCGACGTGTTCTACCTCCACTCCCGTCTGCTGGAACGTGCTGCGCGTGTTAACGCCGAGTACGTTGAAGCATTCACCAAAGGTGAAGTGAAAGGTAAAACCGGTTCCCTGACTGCTCTGCCGATTATCGAAACTCAAGCTGGCGACGTTTCCGCGTTCGTTCCGACCAACGTAATTTCTATTACCGATGGTCAGATCTTCCTGGAATCCAACCTGTTTAACGCCGGTATTCGTCCTGCGGTTAACCCGGGTATCTCCGTATCGCGTGTTGGTGGTGCTGCTCAGACCAAGATCATGAAAAAACTGTCCGGTGGTATCCGTACCGCTCTGGCACAGTATCGTGAACTGGCTGCGTTCTCTCAGTTTGCATCTGACCTTGACGACGCGACCCGTAAGCAGCTGAATCACGGTCAAAAAGTGACCGAGCTTCTGAAGCAGAAACAATATGCGCCGATGTCTGTTGCGCAGCAGTCTCTGGTTCTGTTCGCTGCTGAACGTGGTTACCTCGAAGATGTGGAACTGGCTAAAATCGGTAGCTTCGAAGCCGCTCTGATGGCTTACGTTGACCGTGACCATGCTCCACTGATGCAAGAAATCAACCAATCTGGTGGCTATAACGACGAAATCGAAGGCAAGCTGAAAGGCATCCTCGATTCCTTCAAAGCAACTCAGTCCTGGTAAAGTCTGGCGGCTTGTCTTAGGGCAAGCCGCAAGGCATTGAGGAGAAGCTCATGGCCGGCGCAAAAGAGATACGTAGTAAGATCGCAAGCGTCCAGAACACGCAGAAGATCACCAAAGCAATGGAAATGGTCGCCGCGTCCAAAATGCGTAAATCGCAGGAACGCATGGCTGCCAGCCGTCCTTACGCAACAACAATGCGTAAAGTGATTGGCCACCTTGCTCTGGGTAATCTTGAATACAAACACCCTTACCTGGATGAACGCGAAATCAAACGCGTGGGCTACCTGGTGGTGTCCACTGACCGTGGTCTGTGTGGTGGCTTGAACACTAACCTGTTCAAAAAGCTGCTGGCTGACATGAAAGAGTGGTCCGATAAAGGCGTTCAAAGCGAAATCGCAATGATCGGCTCCAAAGGCGTCTCTTTCTTCAACTCTGTAGGCGGCAATATTGTTGCCCAAGTGACAGGTATGGGTGATTTCCCTTCCGTGTCCGAGTTGATTGGCCCGGTGAAAGTGATGTTGCAGGCCTACGATGAAGGCCGTCTGGACAAGCTGTATGTTGTCAGCAACAAATTTATTAACACAATGTCTCAGGTTCCTACCCTCACCCAACTGCTGCCGTTACCGCCAGCAGAAGACGGTGAGTTGAAGAAGAAATCCTGGGATTATCTGTATGAACCTGATCCTAAAGCGCTGCTGGACACCTTGCTGCGCCGTTATGTGGAATCTCAGGTTTATCAGGGCGTCGTAGAAAACCTGGCCAGCGAGCAGGCCGCACGAATGGTGGCGATGAAAGCCGCTACCGACAATGGCGGCAGCCTGATTAAAGAGCTGCAGTTGGTTTACAACAAAGCTCGTCAGGCCAGCATTACTCAGGAACTCACCGAAATCGTCGGTGGCGCTTCCGCGGTATAACCAGGTTTACGTATTTAGAGGATTCGAGATGGCTACTGGAAAGATTATCCAGGTAATCGGCGCCGTGGTGGACGTCGAGTTCCCTCAGGATGCCGTACCAAAAGTGTACGACGCCCTTGAGGTTACAAATGGTAAAGAACGTCTGGTGCTGGAAGTTCAGCAACAGCTGGGTGGTGGCGTAGTTCGTACTATCGCCATGGGTACTTCTGACGGCCTGCGTCGCGGTCTGGAAGTGACTAACCTCGATCACCCAATTGAAGTGCCGGTAGGTAAAGCGACTCTGGGCCGTATCATGAACGTCTTGGGCGAGCCTATCGACATGAAAGGCGATATCGGCGAAGAAGAGCGTTGGGCTATTCACCGTGCTGCACCAAGCTACGAAGAACTGTCTAGCTCCCAGGATCTGCTGGAAACCGGCATCAAAGTAATGGACCTGATTTGTCCGTTCGCTAAGGGCGGTAAAGTCGGTCTGTTCGGTGGTGCGGGTGTAGGTAAAACTGTAAACATGATGGAGCTTATTCGTAACATCGCGATTGAGCACTCCGGTTACTCTGTGTTTGCAGGCGTGGGTGAGCGTACTCGTGAGGGTAACGACTTCTACCACGAAATGACCGACTCCAACGTTCTGGACAAAGTATCACTGGTTTATGGCCAGATGAACGAACCACCAGGTAACCGTCTGCGCGTAGCACTGACCGGTCTGACCATGGCTGAGAAGTTCCGTGACGAAGGTCGTGACGTTCTGCTGTTCGTTGATAACATTTACCGTTATACCCTGGCCGGTACAGAAGTATCTGCACTGCTGGGTCGTATGCCATCTGCGGTAGGTTACCAGCCAACTCTGGCAGAAGAGATGGGTGTTTTGCAGGAGCGTATTACCTCCACCAAAACTGGCTCAATCACTTCTGTTCAAGCGGTATACGTACCTGCGGATGACTTGACTGACCCATCTCCAGCCACCACCTTTGCGCACTTGGATGCAACCGTGGTACTGAGCCGTAACATCGCGTCTCTGGGTATCTACCCTGCGGTAGATCCACTGGATTCCACCAGCCGTCAGTTAGATCCACTGGTTGTTGGCCAGGAACACTACGACACCGCGCGTGGCGTGCAGTCAATCCTGCAACGTTACCAGGAACTGAAAGATATCATCGCCATTCTTGGTATGGATGAACTTTCTGAAGAAGATAAATTGGTTGTAGCACGTGCGCGTAAGATCCAGCGCTTCCTGTCTCAGCCATTCTTCGTAGCAGAAGTCTTTACCGGTTCTCCGGGCAAGTTCGTATCGCTGAAAGATACTATCCGTGGCTTTAAAGGCATCATGGACGGCGAGTACGACCATCTGCCAGAGCAGGCGTTCTACATGGTTGGTACTATCGACGAAGCTGTTGAGAAAGCCAAAAAACTTTAACGCCTTAATCGGAGGGTGATATGGCAATGACTTACCACCTGGACGTCGTCAGCGCGGAGAGCCAAATGTTCTCCGGTCTGGTTGAGAAGATCCAGGTAACGGGTTGCGAAGGCGAACTGGGTATTTACCCTGGTCACGCACCGCTGCTCACCGCCATTAAGCCTGGTATGATCCGCATCGTGAAACAGCACGGACAAGAAGAGTATATCTACCTGTCCGGTGGTGTGTTGGAAGTGCAACCTGGCACCGTTACGGTGCTGGCCGATACCGCGATTCGTGGGCAGGACCTCGACGAAGCTCGAGCCCTGGAAGCGAAGCGTAAAGCGGAAGAGCGTATGCACACTTCCCACGGAGATGTGGACTACGCTCAGGCTTCTGCTGAACTGGCTAAAGCGATCGCGAAACTTCGTGTTATCGAGTTGACCAGAAAAGCGATGTAACTACCTGCTTGAAAAGACAAATGCCAGCCAGGTTTCCCTGACTGGCATTTTTTTTTACCTCTTCGACAGCCATTCTTAGCAATAAACCAGGCTTTATTTCAGGTTGAAAATAAGCTTTAAACCAATGGCATAGCTCCTTTCATACGCATCTGTAGTACTTGTTTGCAGCAAAAAAGCCTAAACTTAGCCGTCAAATCTGTCTGCATTCTGCCGCGATGTATAAATTTCCGGCTGTGCAATTTGTGTTGCAAAATATGTAGAATTTTCAACGAGAAATCGTTTTACTTCACTCTCAAATTAAAGTCAGGACGCGTATGTCAAACAATGCGATGAGCGTGGTTATCCTAGCCGCAGGCAAAGGGACCCGCATGTATTCAGATCTCCCGAAGGTATTACATACCCTTGCCGGGAAACCTATGGTTCAGCATGTTATTGATGCGGCGAATAATTTAGGCGCGCAGCGTGTGCATCTGGTTTACGGTCACGGTGGTGACTTGCTGAAAAACACGCTCGGTGATGGCGTACTGAACTGGGTTTTGCAGGCTGAGCAATTAGGCACCGGCCACGCGATGCAGCAAGCGGCACCTTTCTTTGCCGATGATGAAGATATCCTGATGCTCTACGGCGACGTGCCGCTTATTTCTGTTGAATCCTTACAACGCCTGCGTGATGCCAAACCGCAAGGTGGCATTGGTCTGCTCACGGTAAAACTGGACGATCCAACCGGTTATGGCCGCATCGCTCGTGAAAATGGCAAAGTTGTAGGTATTGTTGAACATAAAGATGCCACAGAAGAACAACGCAAAATTGACGAAATCAACACCGGTATTCTGGTGGCCAATGGCGCTGACCTGAAACGTTGGTTGGCGAACCTCGATAACAACAATGCTCAGGGTGAATACTATATCACCGATATTATCGCGCTGGCACACCATGAAGGCCGCGAAATAACGGCAGTTCATCCCGATCGTTTAAGTGAAGTTGAAGGCGTAAACAACCGTCTGCAACTGTCCCGCCTTGAGCGCGTCTACCAAACTGAGCAGGCGGATAAACTGCTGTTAGCAGGAGTCATGTTGCGTGATCCGTCTCGTTTCGACCTACGCGGTGAACTGACACATGGGCGTGATGTTGAAATTGATACTAATGTCATTATTGAAGGAAAAGTGACGTTAGGTCATCGCGTCAAAATTGGTACCGGTTGCGTGATTAAAAACAGCGTGATTGGCGATGACTGTGAAATCAGCCCGTATTCCGTTGTGGAAGATGCAAATCTTGCGAGCGCGTGCACCATCGGTCCATTTGCTCGTTTGCGTCCTGGAGCCGAACTGGCAGAAGGCGCGCACGTTGGCAACTTCGTGGAAATGAAAAAAGCCCGTTTAGGTAAAGGTTCCAAAGCCGGTCATTTGAGTTATTTAGGCGATGCTGAAATTGGCGATAACGTGAATATCGGTGCCGGCACCATTACCTGTAATTACGACGGTGCGAACAAGTTTAAAACTATCATCGGCGATGACGTATTTGTCGGTTCCGACAGCCAGCTGGTGGCACCGGTGACCGTGGCTCGTGGCGCAACCATTGGCGCGGGCACGACTGTCACGCGTAACGTGGGTGAAGATGAACTGGTAGTGAGTCGCGTGAAGCAGACTCATATCCAGGGCTGGCAGCGTCCGGTGAAGAAAAAATAATTTTATCCCCTCTCCCTCAGGAGAAGGCGTTTTTTTGGTGAGGGGAAAACATATTCCCCCGCCCAATTGCAGTACCAAAACTATAACCCCACTCTCTACAAGGCTCGGGGCTCCGGAAAATACCGGAAAATACAGGTCAGCGACAACACATGGCGTAATGCCATTATCAGGAAACTAATCTTATGTGTGGAATTGTTGGCGCGGTTGCGCAACGTGATATCGCTGAAATCCTTCTCGAAGGACTACGTCGTCTGGAATACCGTGGTTATGACTCCGCGGGTCTGGCTGTAGTTGACGAAAAAGGTCATATGACCCGTCTGCGCCGCTTGGGTAAAGTGAACAAACTGGCTGAAGCAGCAGCGGAAACTGCGCTGCATGGCGGTACCGGTATAGCTCACACTCGCTGGGCGACTCACGGCGAACCTTCCGAAGTAAACGCTCACCCGCATGTTTCCGAACATATTGTTGTGGTTCACAACGGTATTATTGAAAACTATGAACCACTGCGTGAAACACTGCAGGGTCGCGGTTACACCTTCGTTTCACAGACCGATACCGAAGTTATCGCGCATTTAGTTCACTGGGAACTGGAGCAAGGCGGTACTCTGCGTGAAGCCGTGCTGCGTACTATTCCGCAACTGCGTGGCGCTTACGGTACTGTGATCATGGATACCCGCAATCCGGACGTTCTGTTGGCTGCGCGTTCTGGTAGCCCGATGGTTATCGGCCTCGGCATGGGTGAAAACTTTATCGCATCCGACCAACTGGCTCTGTTGCCGGTCACGCGTCGCTTTATCTTCCTGGAAGAAGGCGACATCGCGGAAGTGACTCGTCGTGCTGTCACCGTGTTTGACACCAAAGGCGAGCAGGTTAAACGTCCGGACATCGAATCTAATCTGCAATATGACGCGGGCGACAAAGGTATTTATCGCCACTACATGCAGAAAGAAATCTACGAACAACCGAACGCGATTAAAAATACCCTGACCGGGCGCATTAGCCACGGTGCGGTTGATCTCTCTGAGCTTGGCCCGAAAGCTAACGAAATGCTGTCTCAGGTTGAGCACATCCAGATTGTGGCGTGCGGCACTTCTTATAACTCGGGCATGGTTTCGCGCTACTGGTTTGAATCACTGGCAGGCGTGCCGTGTGATGTCGAAATCGCTTCTGAATTCCGCTACCGTAAATCGGCGGTGCGCCGTAATAGCCTGATGATCACCCTTTCTCAGTCCGGCGAAACGGCAGATACCCTCGCGGCGCTGCGTTTGTCCAAAGAGTTGGGTTATTTGGGTTCACTGGCTATCTGTAACGTGCCGGGTTCTTCCCTGGTGCGCGAATCCGATCTGGCGCTGATGACTAATGCGGGCACTGAAATCGGTGTCGCATCCACCAAAGCATTTACCACTCAGCTTACCGTTCTGCTGATGCTGGTGGCGAAACTGAGCCGCCTGAAAGGGGCTGATGCGTCTATTGAGCAAGATATTGTTCATGGTTTGCAGGCGCTGCCGAGCCGCATTGAGCAAATGTTGTCTCAGGACAAACGCATTGAAGCGCTGGCTGAAGATTTCTCTGACAAACATCATGCGCTGTTCTTAGGCCGTGGCGACCAGTATCCAATCGCAATGGAAGGCGCGCTGAAGCTCAAAGAGATTTCTTATATCCACGCAGAAGCCTACGCGGCGGGTGAGCTGAAACACGGCCCACTGGCGCTGATTGATGCGGACATGCCGGTTATCGTTGTGGCTCCAAACAACGAACTGCTGGAAAAACTGAAATCGAACATCGAAGAAGTTCGTGCTCGTGGCGGTCATCTGTATGTCTTCGCCGATCAGGATGCAGGATTTACCAGTAGCGACAACATGCACATCATCGAGATGCCACATGTGGAAGAAGTCATCGCACCTATCTTCTACACTGTACCGTTGCAGTTGCTGTCTTATCACGTTGCGCTGATCAAAGGCACCGACGTTGACCAGCCACGTAACCTGGCGAAATCTGTCACCGTAGAATAAAGCGCGTTCGCTAAGGCGATTCTGCTTACAGAATCGTCACTAATAAAAAATCCGGTGGTGCTGATAGAAAAGCACACCGGATTTTTTTATGCCCGGCTCACACGTTGCTGATTAATGCGTACCCTAACAGGCTTTCTGTCCGTAAATTACCGGAATGAACTCGCGCCATTCAGAAGATAGTTAACGCTATGCCTCAGGATTACCGAATGCAGGTATTTAAGGCGATGGATTACATTAGCCAGAATCTCTGCTTTAACCCGACACTGGAAGATATCGCCAGTGCTGTCGCCGTCTCCAGTTTTCACTTCCATCGTATTTTCAAGGCTCAGGTAGGGGAAACCATTGCTGGTTTTACCCGTCGTTTGCGTATGGAAAGGGCGGCGATGTGGCTTATCGAGTCTCCTCGAAAAGATATTACCGACCTTGCACTACGGGTCGGGTTCTCAAGCTCGCAGAACTTTGCCAAAGCATTCCGCCAGCATTTTTCTGTCTCGCCTGGGGAGTTTTACCGTCAGTATTCCGCGGAGACGAAAAGCAAGACAGGAAACGTCGGAGCCGAAAAAAGCACCTATTCTCTGAGGGATGAGGACATGCAGAGCGGCTGGCAGGAGGCCAACTTCGTCTCTGCCAGCATTGTTTCGCAGCCTGCTCGACGGGTGGCATATATGCGCAGATTTGGAGCTTATGGGAAAGAGACTTGCTGGCTAACGCACCAGGATCTGTTTAACTCATTCCCTGTCAGGACACCTCTGCAACCAGCTGGGATGATATGTATTTACTGGGATGCGCCAGAGGTAACCCTGGAATCGCGATGCCGCACCGATGTCTGTATTGAACTGCACGATGGGGAAAAGCCTGGCCGAGGTGTTGCCGTTCAGACGATAGCCGGTGGGACTTACGCCGTGTGTAAATTCGCTGTCTGTGGCGAGCATCTGGATACCGCATGGGATATTGCTTTTGCCTGGATAAAGAACCGGGGATTAACCAGAAGCGATATTCCGTGTTATGAGAAATATCATAACGAAACAGATGTTGCCCTGGATTATTATGTTTTTGATATTTTTATTCCGTTAAAAAGCACACCAGCAGTATAAATATTTACAACAATAACTGTCGTATTTATTTGCAAATGTAATACAACACAATGGAGTTAATAATGAAACGCTCGATGCTTTATCTGGTGTGTGCCCTCGCTATTTCTTCTTATTCTGTCGCTGCCCAGCAGAGTGATAATAAAACGATTATCTATGGCGGGGAAATATATAGTTCTGATCCGAATGTTCTCCATCCTGAAGCCATAGGTATAGAAGGCAAAAATATTATTGCTGTGGGTAAATATCAGGATGTTCTCCAACAGCTAGGGGAAAACGCTCAGCGTGTTGATTTAAAAGGCAAGTACCTCATGCCTGGACTCATCGACAGCCATGCGCATGTGGCTTATGCCGGGTTCCAGACACTCACCCTGGAGTTTCCAGATGGCATGAATGATGCCGCTGCTATTCGTGCATTTGTCGAGAAAAATAACAATAACCCGCAACGCGATATTCGCGGTATACAATTTTACAGTAATGTACCGCTAAGTTATTGGGATAATATACCACTGCTGGATAGCGTGTTTAATTCGCCAGAATATAAAAATATCCCGGTGGTATTAGCGGGAGCAGATGCTCATACCGGTTGGGCTAATCAGGCGATGCTAATTAAATCGGGTGTTACCGCCGAAACGCTTGAGAAGGCAGATGCCAATATAAAATCTGGAACGATATTAACGCCAGACGGTAAAATAACCGGTTTCATGACGGAAGGCGCATGGGACCATGTAATGGGTTCTATTCCACCTATGGATGACGCCAAACTTTCCCGCGCTGTTATAGCGGGAGCGGATGTAATGAACAGTTTTGGGTTAACGGCCTGGATGGAGCCACTGAGCAATACTCGCCCGCTGTCACCGATGTTTAATGCAAGCCCTGGGCGCAATGATTTAGGCGTGCTTCCGGCTTATACCGCTCTGGCAAAAGCCGGTAAATTAACCGGCCATATGACCGGACTGGCATTGGTCAATATCAACGCTTCTCCTGCCACCATTGATGATATTGCCGCGATCAGAGAACAATTCTCGCAGACGCCTGATGTCAAACTGATGGGCATTAAAATCTTCCAGGATGGCGTAATCGAATACCCTTCTCAAACGGCGAAGCTGAGCCAGCCTTATCTTAATCGACCAGGGTACAGCGGTAACGATACGCTCGACAAGGCGAAGTATTGCCAGCTGATTGCTAAGGCTGATGCCGAAAACATGATTGTGCATTTCCATGCCATCGGTGACCGTGCGGTTCAGGAATCACTGGATGCCGTTGCCTGTACCCGCAAAGCGAACGGTAACAGCAATATTTTGCACAGCATTACCCACCTTGAAGTGGTCAGCCCGGAAAGTCTTCCACGCTTCCAGCAACTTAACGTGGCGGCATCAATGCAACTGTTGTGGGCTGGTATAGATAGTGATGGTGCGACAACTACCATGCTGGAAGGAAAAGTTCCGGCACCGTTATTAACACATCTCTATCCGGCTGGGGACTTATACCGCCATCACGCCTTAATTGCGGGAGCCAGCGACTGGCCGGTCTCCAGCCCTAATCCGTTACTGGCAATTTACACTGCAGTGACGCGTAAAGGGGAGCTGGGTGAGCTTCCTCCAGATAGTGAAAAGATCGACCGGGCAGCGATGTTGCAGGCCTATACCATCAATGCGGCGAAAGTGATTGGTCGTGATAAAGAGATTGGCTCCATTGCTGTAGGCAAGAGTGCGGACTTCGTGCTGTTTGATCGCAATCTCGAGAAAGTCAGCATTGAAAGCCTCAGGGACGCAAAAGTTCTGTGGACGATGTTCGAAGGCCAACAGGTGTATCGCGGCAACTAGGTTGGGTTGATTGTCACAGTCGTTACAAGAGCTGCCACTTGGCGGCTCTTTTTTCGCTGTCATGGCAGAAGCTCTGTTCACGGCTTTTATGACAAACTGTCATCTTCAACTACAATTCTATCTGTCACACAAAAATAATCTTCGACAAAGTGATTGTTGTTATTGATGTCAATTGATTGATTTTAAATGTTTTTATTTGTTGGTATTCTGGTTGCAGGATGCTGTCATAAAACTGTCATATTTCGTACATTTAACTGTCACTAAACTGTCCTATTTTCTATCCTGCATTCACTAAACAACGATTTACGTTCACCTCTGCAGGAGACATTATGAAAGTTATGCGTACCACTGTCGCAACTGTTGTCGCCGCGACCTTATCCCTGACTGCTTTTGGCGCAAACGCCGCTGCAAGCCTGACTGGTGCCGGTGCAACCTTCCCTGCGCCGGTGTATGCCAAATGGGCAGATACCTACAATAAATCAACTGGTAACAAAGTAAATTACCAGGGTATCGGCTCCTCCGGTGGCGTTAAACAAATCATTGCTAACACTGTTGATTTCGGTGCGTCTGATGCCCCACTGGCTGACGACAAACTGCAACAAGAAGGGCTGTTCCAGTTCCCGACTGTTATCGGCGGTGTTGTTCTGGCAGTAAACCTGCCGGGCGTGAAATCCGGTGAGCTGGTGCTCGACGGTGCAACACTGGGTGACATCTACCTGGGCAAAATCAAAAAATGGGATGATGCAGCTATCGCTAAACTCAACCCAGGCATGAAACTGCCATCACAAAACATCGCTGTTGTGCGTCGCGCTGACGGTTCCGGTACTTCTTTCGTCTTCACCAGCTACCTGGCGAAAGTGAACGAAGAGTGGAAAACTAAAGTGGGTGCAGGCTCAACGGTAAACTGGCCGACAGGTTTGGGCGGCAAAGGTAATGACGGCATCGCAGCCTTCGTACAGCGTCTGCCTGGTTCAATCGGTTATGTTGAATATGCTTACGCTAAGCAGAACAACCTGGCTTATACCAAACTGGTTTCCGCTGATGGCAAGCCGGTAGCCCCTTCTGAAGAAAACTTTGCTAACGCGGCTAAAGGCGCGGACTGGAGCAAAACCTTCGCTCAGGATCTGACTAACCAGAAAGGTGAGGCTGCGTGGCCAATCACGTCCACGACCTTCATCCTGGTTCACAAAGAGCAGAAGAACCCAGAGCAAGGTGCTGAAGTGCTGAAGTTCTTCGACTGGGCTTATAAAGAGGGTGCAAAACAGGCTAACGAGCTGGATTATGCTTCCCTGCCAGATTCCGTGGTTGAGCAGGTTCGTGCTGCATGGAAGACCAACGTAAAAGACAGCTCCGGTAAAGCGCTGTACTAATTTTTTAAAGCTCGGGTGATAAAACCCGGTGTATAGAGTAACTTACGCCGGGTCAACCCAACACTACAAAGAGTAAGCTATGGCGGTAAGTAAGCCGACGTTCAAGTCCCCTGGCAAACAAGGTGATGTCATTTTCAGCGCGCTGGTAAAACTGGCTGCGCTGATTGTGCTATTTCTTCTTGGCGGCATCATCATCTCCCTAATTATCTCCTCCTGGCCGAGCATTCAGAAGTTTGGTTTCTCGTTCCTGTGGACGAAAGAGTGGGATGCTCCTAACGATATTTACGGTGCACTGGTGCCGATTTACGGCACGCTGGTAACCTCGTTTATCGCGCTGTTAATTGCTGTGCCAGTCAGTTTTGGTATCGCATTGTTCCTGACAGAACTGGCACCGAACTGGTTGCGTCGCCCGTTGGGTATCGCCATCGAACTGCTGGCGGCAATTCCAAGTATTGTGTACGGCATGTGGGGCTTGTTCATCTTTGCTCCGCTGTTTGCGAAGTACTTCCAGGAACCTGTTGGCAACGTGCTTTCTTCTGTGCCGATTGTTGGCGAGCTGTTCTCCGGCCCGGCGTTCGGTATTGGTATTCTTGCCGCAGGCGTCATTCTGGCAATCATGATCATTCCGTACATTGCGGCGGTTATGCGTGATGTATTCGAACAAACTCCTGTGATGATGAAAGAGTCAGCCTATGGTATTGGCTGCACCACATGGGAAGTTATCTGGCGCATCGTTTTACCGTTCACTAAAAACGGCGTGATTGGTGGTGTGATGTTGGGGCTGGGCCGTGCATTGGGTGAAACCATGGCGGTGACCTTTATCATCGGTAACACCTACCAACTCGACAGCGCCTCGCTGTATATGCCGGGCAACAGTATTACTTCTGCTCTGGCTAATGAATTTGCTGAAGCGGAATCTGGCCTTCACACCGCAGCATTAATGGAACTTGGCCTGATTCTGTTCGTGATCACCTTTATCGTACTGGCTATCTCGAAGTTCATGGTTATGCGTCTGGCGAAGAATGAAGGAGCGCGTTCATGACGACAATGGAAATGCAAAGCCGCGCGGCGTTAGCTGAATCTCGCCGCAAAATGCAGGCTCGTCGTCGGTTCAAAAACCGCGTAGCTCTGACACTTTCAATGGGAACCATGGCGTTCGGCCTGTTCTGGCTGGTATGGATTTTGTTCTCAACCGTTACGCGCGGTATCGACGGTATGTCGATTGCGCTGTTTACCGAAATGACACCACCGCCAAATACCGAAGGCGGGGGCTTAGCAAACGCCCTTGCGGGTAGCGGCTTGTTAATTCTGTGGGCGACTGTTTTCGGTACGCCGCTGGGCATCATGGCCGGGATTTATCTGGCTGAGTACGGTCGCAAATCCGCTCTGGCTGAAGTCATTCGTTTTATCAATGACATCCTGCTTTCTGCACCATCAATTGTTGTCGGCCTGTTTGTTTACACCGTTGTGGTGGCGAAGATGCAGCATTTCTCCGGTTGGGCCGGGGTGATTGCGCTGGCATTGCTGCAAATCCCAATTGTGATTCGCACCACTGAAAACATGATGAAACTGGTGCCAGACAGCCTGCGTGAAGCGGCTTACGCGCTGGGTACGCCAAAGTGGAAAATGATTTCCGCGATAACGCTGAAAGCGTCTGTTTCCGGGATTATTACCGGGGTATTGCTGGCGATTGCACGTATCGCGGGTGAAACGGCCCCTCTGCTGTTCACGTCCCTCTCCAACCAGTTCTGGAGCACGGACATGATGCAGCCGATTGCCAACCTGCCGGTGACGATATTCAAATTTGCCATGAGCCCGTTTGCCGAATGGCAACAGTTAGCCTGGGCTGGTGTTCTGATTATTACCCTTTGCGTACTGCTGCTAAATATTCTGGCGCGTGTGATTTTCGCGAAGAGTAAACACGGTTAAATTTTACGGCGCGGCAAAGGCGGCGTCGGATGGAGATTAAGAAACAGATGAGTATGGTCGATACTACCCCAGACAAAATTCAGGTTCGTGATTTGAACTTCTATTACGGTAAGTTCCATGCCCTGAAAAACATCAATCTGGATATCGCTAAGAACCAGGTTACCGCGTTCATTGGCCCGTCAGGCTGTGGCAAATCCACCCTGCTGCGTACATTTAACAAAATGTACTCGCTCTACCCAGAGCAACGTGCCGAAGGTGAAATTCTGCTGGATGGGGAAAACATCCTCACTCAGAGCCAGGATATCGCCCTGCTGCGTGCCAAAGTGGGCATGGTGTTCCAGAAGCCGACGCCATTCCCAATGTCGATTTATGACAACATCGCCTTCGGTGTGCGTCTGTTTGAAAAGCTGTCACGCAGTGATATGGACGAACGTGTGCAGTGGGCTTTGACCAAAGCCGCATTGTGGAATGAAACCAAAGATAAATTACACCAGAGCGGATACAGTCTCTCCGGTGGCCAGCAGCAGCGTCTGTGCATCGCGCGTGGTATTGCGATTCGCCCGGAAGTGTTGCTGCTTGATGAACCGTGTTCAGCGCTTGACCCAATCTCTACCGGTCGCATTGAAGAGCTTATCACCGAGCTAAAAGAAGATTACACCGTGGTAATCGTGACCCACAACATGCAGCAGGCGGCACGTTGTTCAGACCACACCGCATTTATGTACCTGGGTGAGCTGATTGAATTTAGCGAAACCGACACGCTGTTTACCACGCCTGCCAAGAAGCAGACTGAAGACTACATTACTGGCCGCTACGGTTGATTTGGAGAACAAAATGGATAGCCTCAATCTCAACAAACACATTTCCGGCCAGTTTAACGCCGAGCTGGAATATATCCGCACTCAGGTAATGACCATGGGTGGGCTGGTGGAGCAACAGCTTTCTGATGCTATCACCGCCATGCACAATCAAGATGGCGAGCTGGCAAAGCGCGTTATCGAAGGTGATCAGAAAGTTAACATGATGGAAGTGGCGATTGATGAAGCCTGTGTGCGCATCATCGCTAAACGTCAGCCAACCGCCAGTGACTTGCGCCTGGTGATGGCCATCATCAAAACGATTTCTGAGCTGGAACGTATCGGCGACGTAGCAGATAAAATCTGCCGCACGGCGCTGGAGAAATTCTCGCAGCAACATCAGCCACTGCTGGTGAGCCTGGAATCATTAGGCCGCCACACCGTGCAAATGCTGCATGACGTGCTCGACGCGTTTGCGCGTATGGATCTCGACGAAGCGGTGCGTATCTATCGCGAAGATAAGAAAGTTGACCAGGAATATGAAGGCATCGTGCGTCAGTTGATGACTTATATGATGGAAGACTCACGCACTATTCCAAGTGTGCTGACTGCACTGTTCTGTGCGCGTTCTATCGAACGCATCGGTGACCGTTGCCAGAACATCTGTGAGTTTATTTTCTACTTCGTTAAAGGACAGGACTTCCGTCATGTCGGCGGCGATGAGCTGGATAAGCTGTTGGCTGGTAAAGACCCGAAAGAGTAATCATAAAACTCATAAAAAAACGCCAGCGAATCGCTGGCGTTTTTATTGGTGCGTCGTTCAACGATTAGCGAACGATAATGCCTAACAGAATCCCCAGGGCACCAAAGTCAGCATCACTGAACGTGGTGTTAGCAAAGCCGATATCGCCCAGTACTGGCAGCAAGAACACTGGCAGGAAGGTAATCAGCAAGCCCTGCGCAAACGCCCCCAAAATCGCCCCTCGACGCCCGCCGGTTGCATTGCCAAACACACCTGCCGCAGCACCCACGAAGAAGTGTGGCACCACACCTGGAATAATCACCGTCATGTTCAGCAGATACAAAGCGAACATACCGATTAAACCTGCGGCAAAGCTGCTCAGGAAGCCAACCAGCACCGCGTTAGGCGCATAAGGGAAGACGACCGGGCAATCAAGCGCAGGCTTCGCGTTCGGCACTAGCTTGTCGGAAATACCTTTGAACGCCGGAACGATCTCCGCAATTACCATACGCACACCTTGCAGAATGATGTATACACCAGCCGCGAAAGTGATGGATTGCATGATAGAGAACATGAACCAGTTCTTACCACCGCTTAGCTCTTTCACTACGTCTGCACCAGCAAACAGGCAGGTCACCAGGAAGATAATGCTCATGGTAAAGGAGATAGCCACTGGTGTATCACGCAAGAACAGCAGACTTTTCGGCACATTCATGTCTTCAGTCGAGTGTTCTTTATTACCAAATTTGCTGCCGATGAACCCTGCCAGCACGTAAGACAATGTTGAGAAGTGGCCGATTGCGACGTCGTCAGAACCGGTGACTTTCTTCATGTAAGGGTGCGCAATGGCTGGGAAAAAGACCATTGCCACGCCAACTACCAAAGAGCCAACAGCAATCAGCGTTACACCGCTCATGCCTGCGGTTGCCAGGATCACAGCTACCATCATCGACATAAATAATGTGTGATGACCGGTCAGGAAGATAAATTTCCATGGTGTGAAACGGGCAATCAATATATTGATAACCATCGCGAAGAACATGATCATCGCCATCTCTTTACCGAAGCTTTTCTGTGCGACGGAAACAATGGCTTCATTGTTTGGTACCACACCCTGAATACCAAAGGCGTGCTGGAAAATGTTCGCAAAATCACCCAGAGAAGAAACTACCAGTCCGGCACCTGCACCTAAAATCACAAAACCCATAATGGTTTTGACGGTGCCTTTAATGCATTCTGTGACCGGTTTTTTCTGTGCGATCAGACCAATCAAGGCGATTAGACCTACCAACACTGCTGGTTCAGAAAGCACATCGCTCATCAAAAAACGAAAGAAATCCATATCGACTCCTGCTTACAGTGCGCCTAATTCGGTTAATGCCACGGACAAACGTTCTTTCATGGCTTTCTTATCGATCATGTTGTCCAGTGCGACGATTTTTCCGCCTACAGACTGCGCGACTAACTGCTCGGCAATGTCTTTAGTGCCGACATAGATATCGCTTGGCGTGCCTTTAGCTGAACCGAGATCGACATGGTCGACGTCTGCATTAACGGAAAGATCTTTCAGAATGGTTTTAATGCTCATTTCCATCATCAGGCTAGTACCTAAGCCGTTACCGCAAACCACTGTAATTTTCATAATTGTTCCCCTGGATTAATAGCGCGCAATGACGGACAAAATGTCCTGCGTTGTTTTGGCCTTCAAAATGGCCTGAATGTCTTGTTCGTTATCGAATAACTGGGCGAGTTGGGAAATCGCTTCGATGTGGCTGGTGCTGTCAGTCGCGGCCAGCACAATCAGCAATTTCACCGGATCGTTTTCATCCGCATCAAAATTCACACCTGAAGTAATCAGCGTCAGCGCCAGTGCGAGTTTATTTGCACCTTCTTCCGGACGAGCGTGTGGCATCGCAATGCCTGGCCCTACCACGTAATACGGACCGATAGATTCATGAGTGCGATAAATAGCGTCAACATAACGTGGTTCGATCGAACCATTTTCAATCAGCGGACGACATGAAATAGCCACGGCATCGCGCCAGTCTTTAGCCTGTTCTACGACCTGAATGACCTCTGTGGTTAATAGATTCTTTAACATGCGACTGATAACTCCCGATGATAATTAACAGGAGGGTAGATTTTTTGCGCAGACATTAATGTGATGGTTGTCTCATTTGATAGCGCTACCTGATAGCGCTATCAAGGATTGTGATAGCGCTATCATTTATCCCAGGTCTGACTTTGGCTATATCCAGTTCCTGCATATACAATGCGTGAGAGTTTTTGCTAACGTGATCAATAGTCTGACGAACAGACGGTGAATTAAAAATAATGAAAACAGTTAGTTGTATTAACTCGGGGAGCCAGAATGGAAAAAACGCGTAAGCGCCGAGGTACCGGGCGGGTCACACTGCAAGAAGTTGCCAATTATGCAGGCGTTGGAACCATGACCGTTTCTCGGGCATTAAGAACGCCGGAACAGGTTTCCGATAAACTGCGCGAGAAGATAGAGCAAGCGGTGGAAGAACTGGGTTATATCCCCAATCGGGCAGCTGGTGCGCTCGCTTCTGGCCACAGCAATACCATCGCGGTGTTGATTCCTTCCTTGATCGACAAAGCCAGTTCGCGCTTTATGCAGTCGCTGCAGCAAGTGCTGAATAAAAACGAATTCCAGTTACTGCTTGGCTGTCATGAACATAATCAGCATAAAGAAGCTGAAATATTAATGACGCTGCTGCAAAGCAACCCGGCGGCACTGGTGATTTTTGGTTCGCAGCTGGCAGAGAAAACCTGGCAAATACTCGAAAAGGCTAACATTCCGACGATAAACGTTGTGGGTTCCCCATTTAGTCAGGCGAAAATTTCCCTCGAAACCGGCTTTTTTGAGGCCTCGCATAAACTGACGGAACATTTGCTGGATCAGGGTTATAAAAATATCGGCTTTATTGGTGCGCATATGGACAACCGCCTGCAACGCCAGCAGCTTAATGGCTGGCATAAAGCGATGCTCAGCCGCTATCAAAACTCTGATCAAGTGATTACCACTCCGGAAGCCGCCAGCCTGCAGTTCGGGCGTTATGCATTAACTGAAATACTGCAACGCCAGCCGGATCTGGATGCGGTTATTTGCAGCCATGAAGAAATTGCCCTGGGGATTATGTTTGAGTGCCAGCGCCGCTTGCTGAAAATTCCTGGAAACATCGCAGTCGCTTGTCTTGATGGCTCTGACAGTTGCGATCAAACCCATCCGACACTAACGTCCATACGTATAGATTATAAAAAAATGGGCAAAGAGGCGGGCAAAATGCTGATTGAGTTACTAAATAACGATGATGACGATGAGTTAGATGAATCACGTGTTGAGTTGTTCAACTACCAGGTTGAATTACGTCAAAGCACCTGAGCGCGGTCGTTGTAGGGCGGATAAGCTTGCGCCATCCGCCATCGTTCTTAAACCGTGATATTCCAACCCCGCGCACGCCACAACTCCGGCAACTGCGCTAAATCGGTAAACGTCGTTACTTTCGGGTGATCAATCGGCTGGTTGTGTGGGTCGGCGCAAAAATAGAAAACTTCCATGCCTGCGGCAATACCGGATTGCGCACCGGCCATAGAGTCATCCACCAGCACACAGTTTTTGATATCCACATTCATTGCCTCGGCGGCGTGGAACATCAGTGCCGGATCCGGTTTCCACGTCTGTATATCGTAGCCGCTAAACAGTTTGTCCAGGAAATGGTGGAGCATGCCGGTTTTGCCCAGTGAATGCTGCATTTTGCTGACCGGGCCGTTGGAAACGATACACATCGGCACGTTGATTTGCGCAATTAGTGCTGCTGCGCCGTCAATCTCTACCAGCTCGCTATCAAACAGACGCGAAACTTCGGCGCGATAAACCGGCTCCAGTTCATCTTTTGGCAAGTTCACTCCATAGCGGGTATTAATCGTGTCGATTATTTCGTAGAGCTTGATTCCCTTGAAAGTTTTGAAAACCTCCTCGAGCGCAAGTTCGATGCCGTATTGCGCAAACATATGCACGTAGGCTTTGGAGCAAATAACCTCACTATCGACCAGTGTGCCATCGCAGTCGAAGAACACCGCATCTATCCGGGACATACCGCTTCCTTATTTCTACCCATCGCCCTTCAATATGCAGGGGTGTTGACTGCTCTCATTCACCCGAATCACTTACTTGAGTAAGTTCATCGGGATTCATTCGATTGCCGCCTACCTGCATCTTGAAGTAGCTCGGGTATAAGATTAAATATCTACTTTACCCAATTTGCAGAATTTTTGCGGCACGCAATCGTTGCCGTATAAGTAAATTCAATGAAAAAAAATTAGCGTGGGTCATTATGTTTGGGAATTTTTGGTATAGGATAACGACGGATTTTCCCTCTCAATGTTCGGAATTAACACTAATGAGCCAACCACAATCTACTCCGGCCGCAAATCCGGGGCTGCTCGAGCGCGTGTTTAAACTGCGCGAACACGGCACCACGGCACGCACTGAAGTGATCGCCGGTCTTACGACCTTCCTGACGATGGTGTATATCGTTTTCGTCAACCCGCAGATCCTTGGCGCCGCTGGTATGGATACCCAGGCCGTTTTTGTCACCACCTGTTTGATTGCCGCATTAGGTAGCATCCTGATGGGTATTTTCGCCAATCTGCCAGTCGCATTGGCTCCGGCAATGGGCCTGAACGCCTTCTTCGCCTTTGTGGTGGTAGGTGCGATGGGGATTTCCTGGCAAGTTGGGATGGGTGCTATTTTCTGGGGTGCAGTAGGCCTGCTGTTGCTGACCATTTTCCGTGTGCGTTACTGGATGATTGCGAACATTCCGGTGAGTTTGCGTGTCGGTATCACCAGCGGTATTGGTCTGTTCATCGGCATGATGGGCCTGAAAAATGCCGGGATCATCGTGGCTAATAAAGACACGCTGGTGGCCATCGGTAACCTGACTTCGCACAGCGTACTGCTTGGCGCGCTGGGCTTCTTTATCATCGCCATTCTTGCCTCGCGCAATATTCACGCTGCCGTGCTGGTTTCAATTGTAGTCACCACGCTGCTGGGCTGGATGATGGGCGACGTGCAATACCACGGTATTGTTTCCGCGCCACCAAGCGTGCTGTCTGTTGTGGGCCAGGTTGATTTAGCCGGTTCGCTGAACATTGGTCTGGCGGGTGTTATCTTCTCCTTTATGTTGGTTAACCTGTTTGACTCATCCGGCACGCTGATTGGCGTGACAGACAAAGCCGGGCTTGCCGACGAAAAAGGGAAATTCCCACGCATGAAGCAGGCGCTGTACGTTGATAGCGTGTCTTCAGTTGCGGGTGCATTTATCGGGACTTCTTCCGTTACCGCGTATATCGAAAGCTCTTCTGGCGTGTCTGTTGGCGGGCGTACTGGCCTGACGGCGGTCATCGTTGGTTTGCTGTTCTTGTTGGTTATCTTCCTTTCCCCGTTAGCAGGCATGGTTCCGGCATATGCTGCAGCTGGTGCGTTGATCTACGTTGGCGTGTTGATGACGTCGAGTTTATCGCGCGTGAAGTGGGACGACCTGACAGAAGCGGTTCCTGCGTTTATTACTGCGGTAATGATGCCTTTCAGCTTCTCCATCACCGAAGGCATCGCGCTGGGCTTCATCTCTTATTGCGTGATGAAACTCGGCACGGGCCGCTGGCGTGAAATCAGCCCATGCGTGATTGTTGTGGCGCTGCTGTTCATTCTGAAAATCGTATTTATCGACGCACATTAATCGTTTTTGCCGGATGGCGCTTGCGCTTATCCGGCCTACGAAACAGTGAACCATGGCCGGTTATTGTGGCTGGCTGTGGTTCTCTCTGCGATACCTGCCCGGTGGCTGATGAAAGGTGCGCGTAAATATCCGCGTAAACGTCTGCTGCGAATCAAAGCCATACTTCAGACTAATATCGTAAACCTTGTTATCGGTGTCGCGTAAATCACGCGCGGCCAGCAACAATTTGCGCTCACGAATGTATTTCCCCAGACTTTCACCTTTGTAGTGCATAAACAAACGCTGTAAGTGCCACTTCGAATACCCCGCGTGATCGGCAATATCATCAATGCGTAATGGTCGATGCAAATTGTCATCAATCCACTGAACAATCGTATCGATAACCTGAGCTGAAATCGTCATACATCCCCCTGCGTGGTTCGCTTACATTGCGCTGGCAGATTCCCACCAGGCGCTAAATTGTTGTGCGTTATCATTTACCCGCACAGGCTCACCCTGCTTTGGTGTTAACAGGCGATAATTTTTCCCGATACTGGCTTCAGCGAGGCTTTTATAAGGCGCATCCCACGTATGATTTGCCAGTACAAAACGGCCTGCATGGCCCGGAAGTATGGCGCGAGCTTTGAGGTCTACTGCGGCTTGTGCAGTTTCTTGCGGCATCATATGAATATTGCTCCAGTCCTTGTCATATTGGCCGTTTTCCATAATGGCTAAATCGATCGAACCGAACTGTTCACCGATAGCTTTGAAGTGTGGCCCGTAGCCGGTATCACCGCTGTAATAGACTTTGTTGTCATTGGTCACGAACATAAAACTCGCCCATAACGTCTGGTTGCTCTTCAGACTGCGGCCAGAGAAATGCCGGGCGGGTAACACATGCACCGTCAGGTCGTTCGAGATTTTTACCGTCTGGTTCCAGTCTTTTTCATGAATGATGTCGCTATTTATGCCCCAGTAACGCAGATGCGAACCAACGCCCAATGGCGTAATCACCTGGCGGATTTTTGGCTTCAGTGCTTTGATGGTGGCGTAATCCAGATGATCGTAATGGTCGTGGGAGATAATCAGCAGATCGATTTCAGGCATCGACTCAGCCGTCCACGGGTAATCCCCAGGGAAGGCTTTATTGATAAATGAAAACGGGGCGGCGTAACTGCTGAAAACGGGATCGATAAGAATGCGTTTGCCGGCCAGCTGGATGTACCAGGAGGAGTGCCCGAGCCAGACCATCGTATCTTGTTCCAGCGGCAGATTAGCCAGTGAAGTTTTCACTAGTGGTAGAGGTTGTTGAGGGCGAGAATTTTCCCGCTTCGCGGTTAAAAATCCCCACCATGCCGCAAGCTTACTTTTCTGCCCGGTATAGCCAAGCGTTGGGATCTGGTTGCGAAATTGTCCATCAACGTAATTTGCAGAGCGTTCGACTAAACTTAGACCTTCTCCTTGCGGAGCCTGGCCAAACCCGGCATTCAGGACAAAAGGCAAACTGGCTGCTGTTGCAATCAACATAATTATTACCGCGCATATGGAGAATCGTTTCATTTCCTGGCCTGCACAAATCGTTCCATCCATTGGCACGAAGCTGTAAACTTGATAATGAGTGAGTAAGCACTCATTATAGATAAGGAGTGACGACCGTCAAGATGCTTTTCAAACGCTGACATTGAACGTTGCAGTGGCGAAGTTGGCGTGATTCAATTTGGTTTTTAAAATATGGGGTAAAACGTTGTGGCTCGTCCGAAGAGTGAAGATAAAAAATTAGCGTTACTGGATGCAGCAACCATCGCCATAGGCCAGTCGGGGATTGCGGCATCAACTGCGCAAATTGCCCGTGGCGCAGGCGTCGCGGAAGGTACTCTATTTCGTTATTTTGCCACTAAGGACGATTTGATAAACGAGCTGTACCTGTATTTGAAACAAAGCTTACTTATTTCCATGCAGGCGAATCTCGACCGCACACTGAAAGACCCGAAAGAATATACCCGCTATATCTGGAACAGCTACATCGACTGGGCGATTGGTCACCCTGAAGCGCATCGGGCGATTCGTCAGCTGTCGGTGAGCGATAAGATTGATGATGACACGAAGCAAAAAGTGGCGGAGTTATTCCCGGAATTACATGAGATCTGTTCGCAATCGATACTGAAGGCTTTTCAGTGCGGCCCGTATCGCGCGTTTAGTGATGCGATTTTTTCTTCGCTGGCAGAAACGACCATGGAATTCGCCAGCCGTGAACCGGAACGTGCTGGCGATTTTAAGGCTTTAGGCTTCGAAACGATGTGGCGCGCTTTAGCTAATTAGTTTTTAACTCGCTGAATATAATTACCAAATGCCGTCAGCTGCCCGGCCAAATGATCGAGCGTGCTTTGATCAACCACTTCGCCAGTTTGCACATCCACTTTGTTTTGAATCACGCCGCCCATAAATTCAGGCTTGTTCATCACCATCGCGTCGAGGAACACCAGAATCTGGCGCAGATGGTACTGGCAGCGTGCGCCACCAATCGCGCCCATGGAACAGGTCTGAATCAGCACTGGTTTCCCAGCCAGTGGCTGTTCCGGTAAACGTGACAGCCAGTCGATGGCGTTCTTCAGGCCACCTGGCACCGAATAGTTATATTCTGGCGTGACAATCACAACGCCATCTGCGGTGCGGATTTGCTCAGCAATCGCTTCAACCGTTGCCGGGAACCCCTCTTCTTGCTGTATATCGGCGTCATACAATGGAATGTCTTTGATCGACGGCAATGCCTCAATGCTCATCCCCGCTGGGGCGATGCCAGGCAAAGTGCGGGCGACCATCGCGTTGAATGAGCCATGGCGCAGGCTACCTAATAACGTGACTATCTTTAACGTGTCGGACATGAATACCTCTTTTTGTCAGGACGTTCAGGAAAGATCAGTTTTGATATAACGCTTTTTCTGACGACATACTGGTTAAGCGAATTATGCTGCCGTTAGGATCGCGATAACGTGATTTGACATCCCACAGACTATGCCAGCTTTGCGGGCTTTCAAACTCCCACAAACTCAATTTTTCTATGGCGGGCGACACTACGCATCCCCAGATTAACAGGCCTTCCACATCACTGATCGCTTCAATTTCTGATTGATCATTTGTGCGAATCCGACCCGCACCAGGCAGAAGCTGCCAGCTTTCTTCACGACCGGTCAATTTAAAAGCACTTTGATGCAGTGTGCGTAACTGTGCTCTGGCCTCACCTGGGTTTTTTTGAGTGTTTATCCAGATAGACTCATTGCTGCGGAAAATGGAAGCTGAAGCAACAGAAGGAAGATTGCCGAACGACTGATTAATTTCGAAATCGAGTCCGCAACGGCCTTCGGTGGTGACCAACACACCGACTTTGTTTCCGGCATAAGCAATGCTGAAGTCCATCAACGACGTGTCAGCAAAATGCGGGCGCCCGGCGGAAGTGGTGACAATCTTGGGCAGTTGTTGAATGCCATACAGCATATGAAGGAGTTCAGCCAACAGGCTACGTGAGGCTAAGAATCGTGAACGGCGATGTTCCGGCATTTGTTGAGCGAAGGCGAGGCATTCTTCATTCAGCCGGCTCGAAAAGGGGAATTTGGGATTGATCGTCCATCTTGCGAAATGCGTTGCCATTTTTCTCTCCTTGATAATGGGCAATCTACTTTTCATTCAATTGTAGATTTTTTAGCAACGAAACGCACGGGGATGAGCGTGTAAAAAAACATCAATTGATCAACCCTATGAATACTTAGGTTTTTAAATTACAGACGAAACGGTAAAAAAATCCCGCAACACTTATCCTGCTAAATCAGGCGCGTTGCGGGATGAGTAAAAAGTGAGCACACGCTTACTTTTTTAGTTTATTTACCGATACAGAAGCTGGAGAAAATGCGTCCAAGCAAATCATCAGAGGTAAATTCGCCGGTGATTTCGCTCAGGCTTTGCTGAGAAAGTCGCAGTTCTTCAGCCAGTAATTCCCCGGCCCATGCGCCCAGCAACTGCGCTTTGCCTTGTTGCAGATGGGTTGCTGCCTGTTCCAGCGCTTGCAGGTGGCGACGACGCGCCAGGAAGCCGCCTTCCATATTGGTTTCAAAGCCCATGCTCTGTTTTAGATGATCGCGCAGCACATCTACACCTTCACCGGTACGCGCAGACAAGCGTACAAGTGAGTGACCATTCACATCGCTCAGACCCAGCGTTTCGCCGGTGACATCAGCTTTATTACGCACTACGGTAATCGGTAAACGTGCCGGTAAGCGCGCAATAAAGTCTGGCCAGATTTCAGCAGGGTCAGTGGCAGCGGTCGTGGTTCCGTCAACCATAAACAGCACACGGTCTGCTTGTTCAATCTCATTCCACGCACGTTCGATGCCGATACGCTCAACTTCGTCGTTCGCTTCACGTAAACCGGCGGTATCGATAATATGCAGTGGCATGCCGTCGATATGAATATGTTCGCGTAATACGTCACGGGTGGTTCCGGCAATATCCGTCACAATCGCCGCTTCGCGGCCAGCCAGAGCATTCAGTAGACTTGATTTCCCGGCATTTGGACGCCCTGCAATCACCACTTTCATGCCTTCACGCAGCAAACTGCCCTGGCGTGCTTCGGCGCGCACCGCATCCAGATCGCCAATCACCTGGTTCAGCTGGGCTTCAATTTTGCCGTCAGACAGAAAGTCGATTTCTTCATCCGGAAAATCAATCGCTGCTTCCACGTAAATACGCAGATGTGTCAGCGCTTCAACTAAATGGTTTACGCGTGCGGAGAAAGCACCCTGCAGAGAATTTAATGCTGAACGCGCGGCTTGTTCGGAACTGGCATCAATCAGGTCAGCGATGGCTTCGGCCTGAGCCAAATCCAGCTTGTCGTTCAGAAATGCACGTTCGGAGAACTCACCAGGCCTTGCGATACGCACGCCTGGGAGCGCCAGGATGCGCTTTAACAGTAAATCCAGGATAACTGGGCCACCGTGTCCCTGAAGTTCCAGCACATCTTCACCCGTGAAGGAATTCGGGCCAGGGAACCACAACGCGATACCTTGATCGAGAACGCTGCCGCCAGCATCACGGAATGGCAGATAATCGGCGTAACGTGGTTTCGGTAATTTGCCCAGAATGGCTTGTGCTACTTCACGTGCCTGAAGGCCTGAGACGCGCAGGATACCGACCCCACCACGTCCCGGCGGTGTCGCCTGGGCAACGATTGTCTCGTTATGGCTCATTACTATCCCTTCGTGATTGATTGGTGGATGGCGCTTCGCTTATCCACCCTACAAAAGAAAAAGGCGGTCTATTGACCGCCTTTCGTAAGCTTCTCGCTAATTTTTATCAGGTCTTTTTCTTATCGCGGCTGTGTAAGCCACGTTTCTCAAGACCGCGATAAATCAGCTGCTGCTGGATGATGGTCACTGTGTTACTGACGATATAGTACAGTACCAGACCTGACGGGAACCACAGGAAGAACACCGTGAAGATGACCGGCATAAAGGTCATGATCTTCTGCTGCATCGGGTCGGTCACTGTGGTCGGCGACATCTTCTGAATGAAGAACATCGTCAAGCCCATCAGGATCGGCAGGATGTAGTACGGGTCTTGTGCAGACAAGTCATGAATCCACAGTGCGAACGGCGCATGGCGCAGTTCCACAGAACCCATCAGCATGTAGTACAACGCCAGGAAGATTGGCATCTGGATAACCAGCGGGAGACAACCACCCAGCGGGTTAACTTTCTCAGCTTTATACAGGGCCATCATTTCCTGGCTCTGGCGCTGCTTATCGTCACCAATACGTTCACGCATGGCTGCCAGTTTCGGCTGCAACATACGCATTTTCGCCATGGAGGTGTACTGCGCTTTAGTCAGCGGGTACATGATGCCACGAACGATGAAGGTGATAACGATAATGGAGAAGCCCCAGTTACCGATAAAGCCGTGCAGGAATTTCAACAGCTTGAACAGCGGCTGAGAAATAAACCACAACCAGCCATAATCCACAGTCAGGTCAAGGTGCGGCGCAACGGCTGCCATTTTGTCCTGAATTTCCGGGCCAACCCACAGGGTGCTACCCAGTTGAGCGGTTTGACCAGGCTGAACCAGTTGTGGCGCGGATTTATAACCAATCGCCGCCACATCATTGCTCAGTTTGGTGGTATAGAAGTTGTTAGTACCCTGATTACGCGGAACCCACGCTGTTGCGAAATACTGCTGCAACATCGCCACCCAACCGTTGTTGGCATTAACGTTCAGGTTTTCCCCGTCAGCGATGGTGTCGAATTTATATTTTTCGTATTTCGCATCAGGAGTGGAATATGCAGCGCCACGGAAGGTGTGCAACGCAAAGTTGTTGCTTCCAGTATCGCGGTGTGACGGTAGATTGATGGACTGCTTCAACTGACCAAAAGTAGCCAGTTCCAGCGGTTTCTCACCGGCGTTCTTCACATTGTAATCCACGCTTACCGCGAACTCGCCGCGTTTCAGGGTGAAGGATTTCGTGAAGACGTTGCCCGCTGCATCAGTATAAGTCATTGGAATAACAAGTTCGTTCTGGCCTTCTGGCAGTACGAAGCTGTCGCTTTCAACGTTATACAGTGGGCGATCACCGTTAGCCGGGTTATCTGGGCCATCACGACCCGTCAGGCCACTTTGTGCCTGGTAGACAAACTCTGGCGTGGTTTCCAGTAACTGGAACGGCTCATTAGATTTGAGCTCTTTCGGGTAGGTCAGCAACAGCGCCTGCTCAACATCACCACCACGGGTGTTGATGGAAAGCTCAAGGACGTCAGTTTTAACCGTGATGATTTTTCCCTGGCCACTGGTCGGCACACCCTGGCTTGCGGCGTTACCTGCTGCGGTGGTCGTAGTCTGCGTGGTCTGCTGCACCTGTGGTTTTGGAGCGTTATCCTGCTCCCAGGCTTGCCAGATCATGAAAGACACGAACAACAAAGCGATGAGAAAGAGATTGCGTTGCGAATCCATCGTTAGTGTTCTCTGGTATCAAAAGGTCCAGGTGGGACGGGATCGTCTCCACCGGGGTTCAAAGGGTGGCATTTTAATACGCGTTTCACTGTCAACCAACTGCCTTTTAACACCCCAAACCTGCGCAATGCCTCAATTCCGTAGTGAGAACAGGTAGGAGTGAAACGGCAATGCGGCCCGAGAAGCGGACTTATCAGGCGCTGATAGACCTTAATCAGGCCTATCAGGAGCCGGGAGACAGGCGACAGTGACGGCGCCATAACTTTTCCAATGCTTCCGATAAAGCCCGGTTATCCAGGTCGGCAACCCCTTTCTTAGCCACTACCACGAAATCCATAGGAGGAAGTTCATGCTGACGCAAACGGAAACTCTCACGCGTCAGACGTTTAATCCGATTGCGTTCGTGTGCGCGTTTAACGTTTTTCTTAGCGACTGTTAGACCGATGCGGGGATGCCCCAGCGAATTTAGGCGGCCGAGGATGGTGATTTGCGGCGTGCCAGCCCGTTGAGGCTGCTGGAAGACGAAAGTGAAATGAGTGGGAGTTAACAAGCGTAACTCCCTGGGAAATGCGAGCTTAACCACTCAGGGGTTAGCTTTTATTACTTAGAAACGGTCAGACGGGAACGGCCTTTAGCACGACGACGTGCCAAAACCTGACGACCATTTTTAGTTGCCATACGAGCACGGAAACCGTGTGAACGGTTACGCTTCAGTACGGACGGTTGAAAAGTGCGTTTCATGGCGATTTCTACCTAAACTTGGATAAATTTCACTGGGTTAGCGAAGAGCCCTGCATAAACTGCAAAAGACTTACGCCTCAGTGTGGCTGATTAAAGAGGCCGGATTGTAATAATTGTACACTCCGGAGTCAATTCTCTTTCCTTAATTCCCGTGCCTTAATTCGCTTTTTGACCCTAAAAATGACCAGGATCTGTCCAAAATAAAGCCGTGGTGACACGCGACGGGTGGGGAATTATACGGCGTCCCCATTAAAGAGCAAGGATCGTTAGGGATCTTCCTTAGATCAGTTAAGACGATTTTGTGCGCTAGTCATTAAATTTTCCTATTTAGGAATGATATGCGCTGCGCGTTTGGCAGGATCGTTTACACTTAGACTCCACAAAACAGCCCTGTGGATAAATCGGGAAGAAACTGTGAGAAACAGAAGATCTCTGGCGCGCTTTAGGCTATGATCCGCGGTCCCGATCGTGATCCTTTAGCGTTCACCCTGGGGTAAACCGCAGATAGCGGTTCGCACGCTTCCCGTACCGGGGTTCCGTTGAGGAAGAGTCGGCGTGTGTCAACAATCATGAATATAAACTTTCAGTCTTCGTCATTTTATCGACTTTGTTCGAGTGGAGTCCGCCGTGTCACTTTCGCTTTGGCAGCAGTGTCTTGCCCGATTGCAGGATGAGTTACCAGCCACAGAATTCAGTATGTGGATACGCCCCCTACAGGCGGAACTGAGCGATAACACGCTGGCCCTGTATGCGCCAAACCGTTTTGTTCTCGACTGGGTACGAGATAAGTACCTCAATAATATCAATGGATTACTTAACGATTTTTGCGGTACAGATGCGCCCGTATTACGTTTTGAAGTGGGCAGCAAACCGGTCAGCCAGACGTTAAATCAGCAAGCAGTAGCGACTGCTCCTGCTCATGCGCAAATGGCTCGCCCTGCGGCACCTATGCGTCCGAGTTGGGATAATCTTCCAGCCCCGGCTGAGCAACTGTACCGTTCCAACGTCAACGTAAAACATACTTTCGATAACTTCGTTGAAGGTAAATCGAACCAACTGGCTCGCGCGGCGGCACGCCAGGTGGCAGATAACCCCGGTGGCGCTTATAACCCTTTGTTCCTTTATGGCGGCACAGGCCTGGGTAAAACGCACCTTTTGCATGCTGTTGGCAACGGTATTATTGCGCGCAAACCGAATGCAAAAGTGGTGTACATGCACTCTGAACGTTTCGTTCAGGACATGGTAAAAGCACTACAAAATAACGCTATTGAAGAGTTCAAACGTTACTACCGTTCTGTTGATGCGCTGCTAATAGATGATATTCAATTCTTTGCCAATAAAGAGCGCTCACAGGAAGAATTCTTCCACACCTTTAATGCCCTGCTTGAAGGTAACCAACAGATCATTCTGACCTCGGATCGTTATCCAAAAGAGATCAACGGCGTTGAAGATCGTCTGAAATCGCGCTTCGGTTGGGGGTTAACGGTTGCCATCGAACCACCAGAGCTGGAAACGCGAGTTGCGATCCTGATGAAAAAAGCAGATGAGAATGACATTCGTCTGCCGGGTGAAGTGGCCTTCTTTATTGCCAAGCGTTTACGCTCGAATGTGCGTGAACTGGAAGGGGCATTGAACCGTGTTATCGCCAACGCTAACTTTACTGGCCGGGCGATTACCATCGACTTCGTGCGCGAAGCACTGCGTGATCTTCTTGCGCTGCAAGAGAAGCTCGTCACCATCGACAATATTCAGAAGACGGTGGCTGAGTACTATAAAATAAAGATTGCTGACCTGTTGTCCAAGCGTCGTTCCCGCTCGGTTGCCCGTCCACGTCAAATGGCGATGGCGCTGGCGAAGGAACTGACTAACCATAGCTTGCCAGAAATCGGCGATGCCTTTGGTGGCCGCGACCATACTACGGTTCTCCATGCCTGCCGTAAGATTGAGCAGTTGCGTGAAGAAAGCCACGACATCAAAGAAGATTTCTCTAACCTAATCAGAACATTATCTTCGTGACGCTATGAAATTTACCGTTGAACGTGAAACTTTATTAAAACCGCTGCAACAGGTGAGTGGCCCGTTAGGTGGCCGTCCTACGTTACCGATTCTCGGCAACCTGCTGTTGCAAGTCGCGGAAGGAACGCTCTCATTAACAGGGACTGACCTGGAAATGGAGATGGTGGCGCGTGTCGCTTTAGTTCAAGCGCATGAGCCGGGTGCCACCACAGTGCCTGCGCGTAAATTCTTCGACATCTGTCGTGGTTTGCCAGAAGGCGCGGAAATCGCTGTACAGCTTGAGGGCGACCGCATGTTAGTGCGCTCCGGGCGTAGCCGTTTCTCGCTCTCCACGCTGCCGGCGGCAGATTTCCCGAATCTCGACGACTGGCAGAGCGAAGTAGAATTCACGCTCCCACAAGCGACCATGAAACGCCTGATTGAAGCCACGCAGTTTTCTATGGCTCATCAGGACGTTCGTTATTATCTGAACGGCATGTTGTTTGAAACCGAAGGCGAAGAACTGCGCACCGTGGCGACCGATGGTCACCGCCTGGCGGTGTGTTCTATGCCGGTGGGTCAGTCTCTGCCAAACCATTCGGTGATCGTGCCGCGTAAAGGCGTGATTGAACTGATGCGTATGCTGGACGGCGGTGATTCACCACTGCGCATACAAATTGGCAGCAACAACATCCGTGCTCATGTCGGTGACTTTATCTTCACTTCTAAGCTGGTTGATGGCCGTTTCCCGGATTATCGCCGCGTATTGCCGAAGAATCCGGACAAACACCTGGATGCCAGCTGTGATTTGCTGAAACAAGCATTTTCGCGTGCGGCGATTCTCTCGAACGAGAAATTCCGTGGCGTTCGTCTGCAAGTGATTCAAAATCAATTGAAAATCACGGCTAACAACCCGGAACAGGAAGAAGCCGAAGAAATTCTCGACGTCACTTACGACGGCACAGATATGGAAATTGGTTTCAACGTCAGTTACGTGCTCGATGTTCTGAACGCTCTGAAGTGCGAGAACGTGCGCATTTTACTGACCGACTCTGTTTCTAGTGTGCAGATCGAAGATGCAGCCTCTCAAGCGGCGGCTTACGTAGTCATGCCAATGAGACTGTAGATGTCGCTGTCGCGTTTGTTGATCAAAGACTTTCGTAATATCGAAAATGCTGATTTGGCTCTGGCTCCAGGTTTTAATTTTCTGGTGGGAGCCAACGGAAGCGGCAAGACCAGCGTGTTAGAGGCGATTTATACCCTCGGTCACGGGCGCGCTTTTCGCAGTCTGAAGATTGAGCGCGTTATCCGCCATGAAACAGAATCCTTTGTACTGCATGGTCGTTTACAAAATGGCGAGCGGGAAATCTCACTTGGCCTGACCAAAGACCGTGCGGGCGACAGCAAAGTGCGTATTGACGGCAGCGACGGCCACAAAGTGGCTGAACTTGCGCTGTTGATGCCGATGCAACTCATCACCCCTGAAGGATTTACACTGCTCAACGGCGGCCCGAAATACCGTAGAGCTTTCCTCGATTGGGGATGTTTCCACAACGAACCAGGATTTTTTGTCGCCTGGAGCAATCTCAAACGCCTGCTTAAGCAACGTAACGCTGCGTTGCGACAAGTAACGCGTTATGCGCAATTGCGGCCATGGGATCAAGAGCTTATCCCACTAGCGGAGCAAATTAGCCGCTGGCGTGCCGACTACAGTGCAGCCATTGCCGATGACATGGCTGATACTTGTGCGCAATTTCTGCCGGAGTTCTCGCTTAGTTTCTCCTTCCAGCGCGGCTGGGAAAAAGAGAGTGACTACGGCGAGCTACTGGAACGCAACTTCGAACGCGATCGAATGCTGACCTACACCGCTCACGGCCCTCACAAAGCTGATTTCAGGATCCGTGCTGACGGTGCTCCGGTCGAAGATACCTTGTCGCGTGGGCAGCTTAAATTACTGATGTGCGCTTTAAGACTGGCGCAGGGTGAGTTTCTCACCCGACAGAACGGGCGGCGTTGCCTGTATCTGATAGATGATTTTGCCTCTGAACTAGATGATGCACGCCGTGGTCTATTAGCCAGCCGGCTAAAGGCGACGGAATCACAGGTTTTTGTTAGCGCAATTAGCGCAGAACATGTGATGGATATGGCGGACAAAAATTCGAAGATGTTCGTCGTGGATCAGGGTAAAATAACGGATTAACCCAAGAATAAATGAGCGAGAAACGTTGATGTCGAATTCTTATGACTCCTCCAGTATCAAAGTCCTTAAAGGGCTGGATGCGGTACGTAAGCGCCCGGGAATGTATATCGGCGATACGGACGACGGCACCGGTCTGCACCACATGGTATTTGAGGTCGTAGATAACGCTATCGACGAAGCACTTGCCGGTCACTGTAAAGACATCGTTGTCACCATTCATGCTGATAACTCTGTCTCCGTCACCGATGATGGCCGTGGTATTCCTACCGGTATTCACCCGGAAGAAGGCGTATCTGCTGCCGAAGTTATCATGACCGTGCTGCACGCTGGCGGTAAGTTCGATGACAACTCCTATAAAGTTTCTGGCGGTCTGCACGGCGTAGGTGTTTCTGTTGTTAACGCCCTGTCCCAGAAACTGGAACTGCTGATTCGCCGCGAAGGCAAAGTACACCAGCAAACTTACGTTCACGGCGTGCCACAGGCACCGCTGGCGGCGACGGGTGATACCGATGCCACCGGTACGCAAGTCCGTTTCTGGCCAAGCCATGAAACCTTCACCAACGTGATTGAGTTTGAATACGACATTCTGGCCAAACGCCTGCGTGAACTGTCATTCCTGAACTCCGGTGTTTCTATCCGCCTGATTGATAAGCGTGATGGCCGCCAGGACCACTTCCACTACGAAGGTGGTATCCGCGCATTCGTTGAGTACCTCAACAAAAACAAAACCCCAATTCACCCAACCGTGTTCTATTTCAGCACTGAAAAAGACGGTATTGGCGTAGAAGTGGCGTTGCAGTGGAACGATGGTTTCCAGGAAAACATCTACTGCTTTACCAACAACATCCCGCAGCGCGATGGTGGTACTCACCTGGCAGGTTTCCGCTCGGCGATGACACGTACGCTGAATGCGTATATGGAAAAAGAAGGCTACAGCAAAAAAGCGAAAGTGAGCGCCACCGGTGACGATGCCCGTGAAGGCCTGATTGCTGTTGTCTCCGTAAAAGTTCCGGACCCTAAATTCTCTTCTCAGACCAAAGACAAACTGGTTTCTTCGGAAGTGAAAACCGCGGTTGAGCAGCAGATGAACGAACTGCTGTCTGAATACCTGCTGGAAAACCCGTCTGACGCGAAAATCGTCGTCGGCAAAATTATTGATGCGGCTCGTGCTCGTGAAGCAGCACGTCGTGCACGTGAAATGACTCGTCGTAAAGGCGCGCTGGATTTGGCTGGTTTGCCAGGCAAACTGGCTGATTGCCAGGAACGCGACCCGGCTCACTCCGAACTGTACCTTGTGGAAGGGGACTCTGCGGGCGGCTCTGCAAAACAGGGGCGTAACCGTAAGAACCAGGCGATCCTGCCACTGAAAGGTAAAATTCTGAACGTTGAGAAAGCGCGCTTTGACAAAATGCTCGCCTCTCAAGAAGTCGCAACGCTGATTACGGCGCTGGGCTGCGGCATTGGCCGTGACGAATACAACCCGGACAAACTGCGTTATCACAGCATCATCATCATGACGGATGCGGACGTCGACGGCTCACACATTCGTACCCTGCTGTTGACCTTCTTCTACCGTCAAATGCCTGAAATCGTTGAACGCGGCCATGTGTATATCGCACAGCCACCGCTGTACAAAGTGAAGAAAGGCAAGCAAGAGCAGTACATCAAAGATGATGAAGCGATGGATCAATATCAGATCTCTATCGCACTGGATGGCGCAACACTGCACACCAATGCCAGCGCACCAGCCATCGCCGGTGAAGCACTGGAAAAACTGGTGTCCGAGTTCAATGCTTGCCAGAAAATGATTGGCCGCATGGAGCGCCGTTATCCGCGCAACCTGCTGAATAACCTGGTTTATCATGCAACGCTTGCCGATGCCGATCTGACTGACGAAAGCAAAGTGAACGACTGGGTTTCTAAGCTGGTCATCGCGCTGAACGAAAACGAGCAACACGGCAGCACCTGGAATTCTATCGTGCGTCACAACCGCGAGCTGAATATCTTTGAGCCAGTGATTCGTGTGCGTACTCACGGTGTGGATACCGACTACCCGCTGGAGCAAGAATTCATAGTTGGTGGCGAGTACCGTCGTATTTGCACACTGGGCGAGAAACTGCGCGGCTTAATCGAAGAAGATGCGTTTATCGAACGTGGCGAACGCCGTCAGCCAGTTGCCAGCTTTGAGCAGGCGCTGGAATGGCTGGTGAAAGAGTCCCGTCGTGGCTTGTCTATTCAGCGCTACAAAGGTTTGGGCGAAATGAACCCGGATCAGCTGTGGGAAACCACAATGGATCCGCAAAGCCGTCGTATGCTGCGTGTCACCGTAAAAGACGCGATTGCTGCCGATCAGCTGTTCACCACCCTGATGGGTGACGCGGTTGAACCACGTCGCGCATTTATCGAAGAAAACGCCCTGAAAGCGGCGAACATCGATATCTAAGTTAGTTAATGCTGGTGGGCAATCTGCTCACCAGCATATCTACTGCCAGCCGTACTTTTAGCGGTAGATGAGATGTCTGGAGCCACACCGCATGGCTTTCATAAACGTTGTCCAGGTCTTCGCGCAGTATCCTCACCAGTTTCCCATTCTGTAACTCTTCCTCAATCAGCCAGCAAGGCAGCAGCGCAATACCCAATCCAGCAATCGCCGCATCCGCAATCGCTTCTAAATCATCCATCAGAACACGTGCTTTGGGGATAAACTCGCTTTTCTTGCCGCCATCGGCATTGATAACCCAGCGATGTGGCACGCCAGCGTTAATGTAATTGAACACTTCATAATGCGATAAATCGTCAATGGTTTGCGGCTCACCGTGTTGCAGCAAATAGCGAGGCGACGCGCAGATCATCATGCGATGCTCACCGATCTTCCGCGCGACCAGGCCGCTGCTATCAGGTAATTTTCCGTTGCGAATCACCAGATCTAATCCATCTTCAACCAGGTCAGAAACCTTGTCGCTAAACAGCAAATCCATACTCAGGTTGGGATGCTGGCTGGCAAATTCTGCGAGCAGTGGCGCAATACACATACGCCCATACAGCACTGGCATTGAAACCCGTAACCGCCCGCTGACACTCTGTTTTCCATTTTCGAGTAGTGTTTCAGCGGTATTAATTTCTGCCAGCGCTCGTAAACAATGCTCATAGAAAAGTGCGCCGTCATCGGTCAGCGTTACGCTTCGCGTGGTGCGCTGAAAAAGCCGCACACCGAGTCTTTGCTCTAGTTGAGAAACTGTTTTACCGACCGCCGAACGTGAAAGATGCAGGCGCTGCGCCGCCAGTGCAAAACTCCCCGCCTCAACTGCCGTAACAAAAACAGAAATCCCCTTCAGTTGTTCACTCATCATTTGTATCCATTCAGGAACCAATACCGAGAAAATCTATCGCCACTGGTGATTGTAGGCCAACGATATACTTTGAGTGGTGATGAATGAAGCCAAATTCCTGGAGAAAATAATGAGCCAAACGATCAGCAAAACCATGCAGCGCTGGACCATGAGCGCCGTTGGGCGTGACAACCTGACACTTTCTACAGCAGCGATTCCTGAGCCTGGACCTGGCGAGGTTTTGGTTCGGGTTAACGCTATTTCGCTCAATTACCGCGACAAAATGGTCATTGATGGCACGATGCCGCTGGCGCTTCCTTTCCCATTTACCCCGGCGTCAGACATGGCGGGCGTGGTGGAAAACCTCGGTGAAGGCGTGACTCGTTTTCAGCCTGGTGCGCGCGTTATCTCAACGTTTTCGCCCGACTGGATTGACGGAAAACCCAACGGCACCGCACGCACTCCGCCTTATCGCACGCTCGGCGGGGTTTATCAGGGCATGCTCGCGGAATATGTAGTCATCAACGAAAACTGGCTGGTGGCATCACCGACAAGTCTTGATGATATTCAGGCCAGTACGCTACCTTGCGCCGGGCTTACCGCCTGGTTTGCTCTGGTGGAGCGTGGCAGTTTGCACGCCGGGCAATCGGTGCTGGTGCAGGGAACGGGCGGCGTTTCGATGTTTGCGCTGCAAATCGCCAAAACCCACGGCGCCAAAGTATTTGTGACTTCGAGTAGCGACGAAAAACTGGCTCGCGCCAAAGCGTTAGGTGCCGATTACGGCATTAACCGTTTGCAAAGTGATTGGGTGGATACCGTCTACGAACTCACTGATGAGTATGGAATCGACCATATTATTGAAACTGTTGGCGGCACGAATCTGTCTAATTCCCTGCGCGCAGTTGCGGTGCATGGGCGTATTTCAGTGATTGGCGTGCTTGATGGCTATGAGATCTCTGGCCCTGCAGGCGAACTGTTATTGAAATCCCCGACCATTCAGGGCATTGGCGTCGGGCATCGCCGTGCGCTAGAAGATTTTATTCGTGCCATTGACGCAAACCGCATCAAACCGGTCATCGAAACCTGTTATCGCTTTGAAGAATTGCCGCAAGCGCTGGCACATCTCGACCGCGGCGCATTCGGCAAAATCGTCTTAACCCCGCGTGATTGACTACACTTCTATTGCACACTTCGTGCATGCAGGAGGACAAGGTCATGGGCTTTTTCGATCAAGTTACTGGCATGATGAGGGGTGGCGATGCAGATAAATTCAAAGTCATCCTTACGTGGATTAATGAACAGGGCGGCATTCAGGCCATTCTTGAACAGTTTCGGGAAAAGGGTTTTTCTGATGTCGTCACTTCATGGTTAAGCGGCGCGCATAATCAAAGCGTTAGCCCTGAGCAAATACAAGAGGTGCTGGGTCTGCCCGCAATTAGCGGACTAGCCGAGAAACTCGGGATTGACGTGGGAAGCGCGTCACAACTGCTGGCAGAGCAGTTCCCGAAAATAGTCGATACGCTTTCACCAGCGGGTGAAGTCGCTCACGATGAAGATTTGCTCACCAAAGGCTTCCACATGTTGAAGGATAAATTCTTCAGCTAGTTGAAAAACGCCACTCACGCTTTTTATTTGCGGTTCTGGGTGGCGTTTTCTTATGTTTAAAACGGACCTTTTTCTCGCGAAACGTAGCGCTATTTTTGCGAGCTTAATCGCGTTAGCATGAGATAAACTCATTACCTCAGAAAATCCTATGCCTATAAAACTCATTGCTATTGATATGGACGGCACATTGTTGCTGCCAGACCACACCATTTCTCCAGCCGTTAAAGCCGCTATCGCCAGTGCGCGCGAACGTGGTGTTAACGTTGTTTTGTGTACCGGACGCCCTTTTGCAGGTGTTGAGAGCTATCTCAAAGAACTGCATATGGATAAGCCGAACGATTACTGCATCACTTACAACGGCGCTCTGGTTCAGAAAGCAAGCGATGGCAGCACCGTGGCGCAAACGGCGCTGAACTACGACGATTACCGTTATTTGGAACAGCTTTCTCGTGATGTCGGTTCCCACTTCCACGCGCTGGACCGGTACACGCTGTACACCGCCAACCGCGACATCAGCTACTACACCGTTCATGAATCCTTTATCGCTAATATCCCACTGGTGTTCAGCGAGCCAGAAAATATGGATAAAAACGGCGCCTATCTGAAAGTGATGATGATCGATGAGCCAGCCATTCTCGACAAAGCGATCGCTAAAATTCCAGCCGAGGTCCACGAGCGCTATACGCTGCTGAAAAGCTCGCCATACTTCCTCGAAATCCTCGATAAGCGTGTCAACAAAGGTACTGGCGTGAAAGCGCTGGCTGAAACACTCGGTATCAAACAAGAAGAAGTGATGACGCTGGGCGACCAGGAAAATGACATTGCGATGCTGGAATATGCCGGGATGGGGGTTGCGATGGAAAATGCTATCGATAAGGTGAAAGAAGTCAGTAACTTCGTCACTAAATCTAACCTTGAAGATGGCGTTGCATACGCGATTGAGAAGTTTGTGTTGAACGTCCAGTAATCTCTTAGCCCCGGTAGCCAACTGATACTTATCATTTTTGTAGGTCGGATTAGCGCAGCGACATCCGACATTACCGGCAACATTACTGCTCTGTCGGCCTGCATACCGCAGTGATGCGATTCTGCGGGATATGTGCGACATTGCTCTGCATCAGTAATTTTCTTAACCCCGGAGCCGTTAAGCATCGGCTTTTGATAATTTTGCTGTAGAGTTTAATGCGTAGTTTCCGTGTGGCGCGCCAGTACGCATCGTTGGGATTGACCGTTGTTTTCATCAGCACTGAATTAAGGATCTCGGCACTGTCCAGCGCATAGCTAATACCTTCCAGTGAACTTGCGCTGATAAAGCCTGCCGCCTCGCCAATCAAAAACGCATTTTCTTTCCCGCAAATAAAATCCGCCCATCGCGAAGGAAAGAGTACGGTGCATTTTTCACTTTTTACCTTTTCTCCGAATCGGAAATGGAATGCTGCCATCTTTTCTTTCAGTTTTTCAAAGCATTGCTGTCCATCTTTCATTGGGTATGCGCCACCAAAGATAAAATAGCCGTCTTTACTGATACTCCAGGAATAACAATCCGTTACGTCATTATCAAAAATACATGAGTAAAACGGCGCGGGGTGCTGTTCTACAAACCACTGCTGAATGGCGACGTATTTGCGAATCTGATGATCAGGATACAGGTGACGACGAACCAGAGAATTAGCCCCGTCGGCACCGACCAGATAATCAGCGGTAACTTGCTGTTTTTGGCCATCGCTGTGAAAAATCACCTGCCATTTGCCTTCTTCACGCCAGATTTTCTGGCACAGACTGTCATGGTGAACCACGACGTCATCAGGAATAAGCGATTTCATCCATAAATCAAATGCGTGGCGATTGATGTTGATATAGCTACGCTGGTAGTTACGAGTGAGTGATGTCTCCACATCTACCGTCTTGACGCTAAAAATTTGCGGGTTGGCGATAACCTCGACTGGCAGGGTTATACCGTCACGAATAAACGAACGTTGGGCATCCGGAGCCAGAAGTCCACCGCAGGGTTTGGTGAATCCATCAGTGCCGTGCTGGCGTTTTTTATCCAGCGCAATCACACGCTTCGACCCGGCTAATTGCCGTGCCAGCGCCGAGCCTGCTGGCCCTAACCCGATAATTGCTACGTCGAAATGTTCCATTGTCTTTGCCTCAGGGAGAGAATAAACGGTACTGTAGAAAACGAATATGAAGTCAGCGTGAAGTTTTGCTGTACTCCTGCTTCCTCGACGTCATCGCCTGGATAACAACATGAAACAACTCACTTTTGCACCTCGTCATCACCAGCTCACCAATACCAACGTCTGGACGCCAGATAGCCAATATTTGGTGTTTGATGTGCGCCCTTCAGGAGCCTCGTTTACCAGTGAAACCATTGAGCGCGTAAATGTCCAAACGGGTGAAGTAGAGGTCGTGTATCGAGCTTCACAAGGTGCGCATGTCGGGGTGGTGACGGTGAATCCGCAACGTCCGGAAGGTTATGTTTTTATTCACGGCCCGGAAAATCCGGATGCAAACTGGCAGTACGATTTTCATCACCGCCGCGGTGTAGTGGTTGAAAATGGTACTGCAAGCAATCTTGATGCGATGGATATCACTCCGCCGTTTACACCCGGTGCGCTACGGGGCGGCAGCCATGTTCACGTCTGGAGCCCTGACGGCTCGCGCCTGAGCTTCACTTATAACGACCATGTCATGCATGAATATGATGCGGCGCAAGATTTGCGTAACGTCGGCATCGCGCTGCCTTTCGGCCCGGTGAAACCCACGAAACAACATCCCCGTGAATATGACGGCAGCCATTATTGTGTGCTGGTCAGCCGCACGACACCAACGCCACAGGCTGGCAGTGACGACATAAATCGCGCCTATGAAGAAGGCTGGGTCGGCAATAACGGTTACCGTAAAGCAGATGGAAGCCAACAGCGCTGGGCGCTGGCGTTTATCGGCGATACGCTTTCAGAAAGCGGCAACAAAGTGCCCGAACTGTTTATCGTCGATTTACCCGAGAACAAAGAGGCGTACTTCGAGGCTGGCGCTGAGCCTATCGAAGGAACGCCAACCACCTTACCCGCACCGCCTGCGCAAGTGCAGCAACGGCGGCTCACCTTTACTCAGCAGCGCCGTTATCCCGGTTTAGCTACTCAGCCCCGTCATTGGGTGCGCAGCAGCCCGGATGGCAGTTTGCTGGCGTTTTTGATGCGTGACGATTCGGGTGTGGTGCAAATGTATGTGCTCTTGCCAAATGGCGGTGAACCACGCCAGGTTACGCAGGGAAAAGACGATATTCAGTCGGCGTTTAACTGGCATCCGGCTGGGAAAATAGTGGGTTTTGTGCAGAACAATCAGATTGTTTTGTGTGATGTAAGCACTGGAGCAATCACGGCGCTGACGCAGGCAGGCTGCGATGCACCATCGGCGGATGCCGTCGTGTTTTCGCCAGAGGGAAAACACATTGCCTGGATGCAGAACGTCGCTGGATTCCGTCAGTTATTTATGACGGAAACAGGCGTGTAATTACTGAACGGGCGGGATCACCGAATTGGTGGCCAAATTCTGATCTTCGCTCTCTTCTACCTTTGATTTCAGCGATTTGTCGGTACGGTACATATCCCATGGTATCAGCACCGTATCCGCCACCGCCGTAAACGGCATATCGAGTGCGACAAAAGGTTTGTAGCCCCAACTGGTGTTGCTGTCGGTCAGCATTGCGTAACTTGCTCGTGTCCCGGAATAAGTCCCTTCTTGCCCACCGGTGTGGGTCATAACACTTGAGCATCCACTGGCGGTAAGTATCCCGCTGCCCAGAATTATTGCCTGAATATTAGTTTTCATCATCACTGTTAAATTTTCGTCTTCCAGGGGCCTGGCTGCACTGGGTTATATCATCCAGGCTGAGAATAAAAATAATGTGTTTGCCACTCTGTGGCAGCTATCGCAGATTAATCCTGTTTACTCCACACACAGTCTATGTATAGACACCGGAAGGCGCAAAAAATTTCCCAATGCACCCTTGAAAAGCGTGAAACAGGACCGATTTTATTAACGTAGCCAGTTAAGAGTACGCCGTAAGGGTACTCAGTAACCTAAGCCTGTCCATGATGGAAGGCAATATTAGAGTCTCGCTGATAATCAGGAGTGTTAATTTATGCGTAATTTCGATTTATCCCCGCTTTATCGTTCTGCTATTGGTTTTGACCGTCTGTTTAATCTGCTGGAAAACAACCAAAGCCAGAGCAACGGCGGCTATCCTCCATACAATGTTGAATTAGTTGACGAAAACAACTATCGCATTGCCATTGCTGTTGCCGGTTTTGCAGAAAGCGAACTGGATATAACTGCCCAGGATAACCTGCTCGTTGTAAAAGGCGCGCATACAGATGCACAACCAGAGCGCACTTATCTCTATCAGGGGATTGCTGAGCGCAACTTCGAACGTAAATTCCAGTTAGCTGAAAACATCCACATCCGTGGTGCTAACCTGGTAAATGGCCTGCTGTATATCGACCTGGAACGTGTGATTCCGGAAGCGATGAAACCGCGCCGTATCGAAATCAATTAATTTCGCGGGTCGCCGTATTGTGCGGCCCAACTCAAAAGTTGTACCCAAACTTAGGCTTGCCGTCAGGGAGCCGAAGATTTAACTCGCTTCAAAGAAGGAGAATACTCATGCGTAACTACGATTTATCACCTCTGCTGCGTCAATGGATCGGTTTTGACAAACTGGCTAATGCCTTACAAACCAGCAGCGAAGGGCAGACATTCCCGCCTTACAACATTGAGAAAGGCGATGATAACCACTATCGGATAACCCTGGCATTAGCCGGTTTCCGCCAGGAAGATCTTGAGATTGAACTGGAAGGCACGCGTCTGAATGTCAAAGGGACGCCAGTCAAACCAGAGAAAGAAACGACCTGGCTGCATCAAGGGTTGGTGACTCAGCCATTTAGCCTGAGCTTCACCCTTGCGGAATACATGAAAGTATCCGGTGCGACATTTACCAACGGTCTGTTGCACATCGATCTGGTACGTGAAATTCCTGAAGAGGTTGCACCGAAACGCATCGCTATCAGTGAGCGCCCGGCGTTAAATAGCTAATCGCATCAACTGCGTTCAAGGCCCCATTTTATGGGGCCTTTTTTGTGCTCTGCACCCCAGTAACGCCGCTGTCTCTCTGCCAGAATCCCTGATAACAACGATGTTATTCACAGGGAATTCTTCGATGAGTGGAATAGCGTTAACAGTCAGTATGTTGGCATTGGTCGCCGTCATCGGCTTGTGGATTGGTAACATCAAAATTCGCGGGATCGGATTTGGCATCGGCGGTGTGCTATTCGGCGGGATTATTGTCGGCCACTTTGTTAATAAGGTCGGGATAGACCTGAATAGTGACATGCTCCATATTATCCAGGAGTTTGGCCTGATCCTGTTCGTCTACACCATTGGGATTCAAGTCGGACCGGGGTTCTTCTCTTCTTTGCGCGTGTCGGGCTTGCGGCTCAATCTCTTCGCGCTGCTTATTGTGGTGATCGGCGGGCTGGTAACTGCGCTCATCTACAAAATCTTCGATGTCCCGCTGCCCGTGGTGTTAGGTATTTTCTCGGGTGCCGTGACCAATACCCCTGCACTGGGCGCGGGGCAGCAAATCCTGACCGACCTTGGTACCCCTGCGGAATTGGTTGATAAAATGGGGATGAGTTACGCGATGGCGTATCCGTTCGGCATTTGCGGCATCCTGATGACCATGTGGCTGATTCGAATGATATTTCGCGTCAATGTCGATCAAGAAGCGCAGCACTTTGAAACCAGTACCGGGCAAAGTCATGCTCAACTCCAGACCATGAATATCTGTGTCGCCAACCCCAATCTTAACGGCTTGCCTATTCAGGATGTGCCGGTCCTCAACAGCGACACCATTATTTGTTCGCGCCTGAAACGCGGTGAATTACTGATGGTGCCAGCGCCTGGTACAGTGATTCAAAGCGGAGATTTATTGCACCTGGTTGGGCAGGAAAAGGATCTGCACTCCGCACTGCTGGTTATCGGTACGCAAGTGGACACCTCGCTTTCTACGCACGGGACCGACCTGCGAGTGGAGCGCGTGGTGGTGACCAACGAGAAAGTCCTCGGCAAAAAAATCCGCGATCTGCACCTAAAGCAGAAGTACGACGTGGTGATTTCACGCCTGAATCGCGCGGGTATCGAGCTGGTTGCTGGCAGCAATGTCAGCCTGCAATTTGGCGATATCCTCAATTTGGTTGGTCGTCCTGAATCAATAGAAGCGGTGGCTGCACAAGTGGGCAACGCGCAGCAAAAACTCCAGCAAGTACAAATGCTGCCGGTGTTTATTGGCATTGGGCTTGGCGTGCTGCTGGGTTCTATCCCGCTATTCATTCCTGGCTTCCCTGTCGCACTGCGCCTGGGTCTCGCGGGCGGGCCACTCATCATGGCGATTATTCTTGGGCGTATTGGCAGTATCGGCACGTTGTATTGGTTTATGCCACCGAGTGCCAACCTCGCGCTGCGCGAGCTGGGAATTGTGTTGTTCCTTGCGGTAGTCGGCTTGAAATCAGGAGGGGATTTCGTCACGACGTTGCTGCATGGCGACGGTGTCAGCTGGATTGGCTACGGCATTCTGATTACCGGTATTCCGTTGCTGGTGACGGCGCTCATCGCCAGATTGCTCGCCAAAATGAATTATCTTACGCTGTGCGGCATGTTGGCCGGTTCGATGACCGACCCGCCTGCGCTGGCTTTCGCTAACGGTTTACATGCCACCAGTGGCGCTGCAGCACTCTCTTACGCCACCGTTTATCCGTTGGTGATGTTCTTGCGCATTATCACACCGCAGCTTCTGGCGGTGCTGTTCTGGATGTGATGCACGATCAGGCGGGTAAATGCACCCGCCGTAAATGGTAATCCACCTGGTATTCGCTGGCGTTACGGAACATCACCGAGTAATTCACATACTCGCCGCTGTCGCTATATGACAGCGATGTGATGCGCAGAATTGGTGTTAGCTCGTCGATATTGAGCAATTTTGCCATCTGCCTGTCTGCCAGCACCGGCGTCAGGCTTTCGTAGTTGCCACACACGATGATGTGGCATTCATCCTCGATATAACTGAATTTAGACCCTTCCAGATGTGCAACGGACAAATTACGAAATAATTTCAACGGCATATAGCTGTCTTCTACCATCAGCGGTTTGCCATCTACTGAGCGCACCCGGCGCGAGAAATAGATCCGTTCATCAATATTAATGCGCAACTGACTGGCGATGGCGGGTGGTGCGGGCATTATCAGAAACTCCAGCACATTGCTTATCACCTCTTTGCCCTGGTTGCGCATTACCTCGATAAAACCCGTCAGGTTGCTGGTTTCGTGGTGAACATCTTTATTCGCCACGTAGGTGCCGCTGCCGTGGCGGCGCACAACTAACCCCCAGCTCACCAGTAAATCGATAGCCTTGCGTAAAGTCATTCGTGATACGCCGAACTCGCTCGCCAGACGCTTTTCAGATGGCAATGGGCTGCCAATATTGTAATCCGCTGAATTAAGCCGGATTCGTAACCTGTCAGCGATAGATTTGTAGATCACCTGTAGACCTCTTAATGGCTTCACGCTGGGCTTAATAAACCCTCGTTCCATTAATCAATTATATGATTTAAATGATTTTAATTTCGCATTCACCTAATGAATTAGAAAGGAAAAATCACCGTGTCTAGTTATTAATCAAAAAGTAGACAACTTACACCAAATAAAAACTATGAAAGCGATCACGAATCGGTGCGACGGGCAACGATAAGTCACCTGCGTCTCCCTACTCTCAGTCTCAGGCCAGCGTTAAAATCAGCGTTAAAAAATAAGGCCATTTACCCTACAGGTTGTTACGTGAGGATTTAAAAATGCTCAGTCAAATACAACGTTTTGGTGGCGCAATGTTTACCCCGGTTTTGTTGTTTCCGTTCGCCGGGATTGTCGTAGGCATCGCCATTATGTTGCGCAATCCGATGTTCGTCGGCGAAGCGCTCACCGCACCCGATAACTTATTCGCGCAAATTGTTCACATTATTGAAGAAGGTGGCTGGACGGTATTCCGTAATATGCCGCTGATTTTTGCTGTCGGCTTACCTATTGGCCTCGCTAAGCAAGCGCAGGGCCGTGCTTGCTTAGCGGTGCTGGTGAGCTTTATGACCTGGAACTACTTCATCAACGCCATGGGGATGACCTGGGGCCATTATTTCGGTGTCGATTTCAACGCCGATCCGGTGGCGGGATCCGGACTAACTATGATTGCCGGGATCAAAACGCTTGATACCAGCATCATCGGCGCGATTGTTATCTCCGGGTTTGTCACGGCTATCCACAACCGCTATTTCGAAAAACAACTCCCTGTTTTTCTCGGCATCTTCCAGGGCAGCTCATTCGTCGTGATTGTTGCTTTCTTCGCCATGATCCCTTGCGCCTGGATTACCCTGTTTGGCTGGCCAAAAGTGCAAATGGGCATTGAATCACTTCAGGAATTTTTGCGCAGCGCCGGCTCGCTTGGCGTCTGGGTGTATACGTTCCTGGAACGCATTCTGATTCCAACCGGCCTGCATCACTTCATCTACGGTCCATTCATCTTTGGCCCGGCGGTCGTGGAAGGTGGCATCCAGGTTTACTGGGCGCAGCATTTACAGGAGTTCAGCCAGAGCACGCTGCCGCTGAAAACGCTGTTCCCGGAAGGAGGATTTGCACTGCACGGTAACTCCAAGATATTTGGTTGCCTGGGAATTGCACTCGCGCTGTACGCCACTTCTGCACCCGAAAACCGCGTGAAAGTCGCAGGCTTGCTGATACCTGCAACACTCACCGCGATGCTGGTGGGCATCACTGAACCACTTGAATTTACCTTCCTGTTTATCTCGCCGGTTTTATTTGCAGTGCATGCATTTCTCGCCGCAACGATGGCGACCGTAATGTACATGTGTGGCGTGGTGGGCAACATGGGTGGCGGGCTTCTCGACCAGTTCCTGCCGCAAAACTGGATACCGATGTTCCACAATCACGCGTCGATGATGTTTATCCAGATTGGTATCGGTCTGGCCTTCACCTGCATCTACTTTGTGGTGTTCCGCACCCTAATCTTGCGCTTCAACCTGAAAACGCCAGGCCGTGAAGAGAGTGAGATCAAGCTGTACAGCAAAGCGGATTACCAGGTATCCCGCAGTCAGACAACGGCTGCTGCCACCAAAGAAACCAAACAAGGTCAGGCTGCTGGCATCCTCGAAGCGCTGGGCGGTACTGGCAACATTCTTAGCGTCAATAACTGTGCGACTCGCTTACGCATCACCCTTGCGGATATGGCGCAGACGCAAAGCGACGACATTTTTAAAGCGCTGGGCGCCCACGGTGTGGTGCGACGCGGCAACGGTATTCAGGTGATTGTGGGCCTGCATGTCCCGCAAGTCCGAGACCAACTTGAAACCCTGATGAAAGACACTTCTTTGACCGAACTTAAATCCATGACGGAGGCAGTATCATGAAAAAATTCTCTGTAGTTGTAGCCGGTGGCGGCAGCACATTCACTCCTGGTATCGTATTGATGTTACTGGCAAACCAGCACCGCTTCCCGCTGCGCGCCCTGAAATTCTATGACAACGATGGCGCGCGTCAGGAAACCATCGCCGAAGCGTGCAAAGTTATCCTCAAAGAGCAGGCTCCTGAAATTGAGTTCAGCTACACCACCGACCCGAAAGAAGCCTTTACCGATGTGGATTTCGTGATGGCGCATATCCGCGTGGGCAAATACCCGATGCGTGAACAAGACGAGAAGATCCCACTACGTCACGGCGTTCTGGGCCAGGAAACCTGCGGCCCAGGCGGGATTGCCTACGGCATGCGCTCCATCGGTGGGGTATTAGAGCTGGTTGATTTCATGGAAAAATATTCGCCAAACGCCTGGATGCTTAACTATTCCAACCCGGCAGCGATTGTGGCTGAAGCCACGCGTAAACTGCGCCCGAACGCAAAGATTCTCAACATTTGCGATATGCCCATCGGCATTGAAAGCCGTATGGCGCAAATCGCTGGCCTGAAAGATCGTAAAGAGATGCGCGTACGCTATTACGGCCTCAACCACTTTGGCTGGTGGACATCTATCGAGGACCAGAATGGTAATGATTTAATGCCAAAGATCCGCGAACACGTCGCTAAATTTGGTTATGTTCCGCCATCAGATGAACATGGGACAGAAGCCAGCTGGAACGACACATTCTCTAAAGCAAAAGACGTATGGGCTTTGGACCCGAGCACCTTCCCGAATACTTACCTGAAATACTATCTGTTCCCGGATTACGTGGTTAAGCACTCCAATCCAGCACACACCCGCGCCAATGAAGTGATGGAACACCGTGAAAAACATGTGTTTGGTTCCTGTAATGCCATCATTCAGTCTGGGAAATCATCAGCAGGGGAACTGGAGATTGACGAACATGCCTCGTACATCGTCGATCTGGCGGCGGCCATAGCTTTTAACACCCAGGAACGCATGCTGCTGATTGTGCCAAACAATGGGGCAATCAATAACTTTGACCCGGAAGCGATGGTTGAAATCCCTTGCCTGGTCGGAAAAAGTGGGCCGGAACCGTTGGTAGTCGGCAATATTCCACAGTTCCAGAAAGGGTTGATGAGCCAGCAGGTTGCGGTTGAAAAACTGGTAGTAGAGGCGTGGGAAGAAGGCTCTTACGTGAAGTTGTGGCAGGCGATTACGCTTTCTAAAACGGTGCCAAGTGCTTCGGTGGCCAAAGCGATTTTGGATGATTTGATTGAGGCGAACAAAGGTTACTGGCCTGATTTGAAATAAGTTTTTTTCACGGATCATAATATGGCAATCGGCCTGGGCATCAGGCCGATTTTTTAATGAAAATAGATCATTAATCAGAATGGTAAATTCCCTGTGAGCGCGGAAACCAGCATCACAAAAAATAACACTACCAGCAGTACAGAAAACCAAAATATAGCGATTTGAAACGAGAGAACACTCAACCCGAAAAACAGTGCAGCCTGCACTCCCCATCTGTTTTCTTTATAGAACCCTGCGATAACACCCAGCACAATTGTGACAACGGCCAACATTGAGGGAGATACCGACAAAATGGTATCTATACTCTAGTTTTTGGCGGTTTTGACTTCCGGAACAGGGTTTCCCATCAGTGCCGCTATCGCAGCTTCTCTGACTGAGGTGGTTTTTTCGGCGACTAGGGTTTCAAGTGTGGCCGGGTGTGTGGTGAATGGACCGGCCCAAAAATGGAACAGCGCCAGCAGCAAAGCCAGGGTTCCAACTAGCAGACCGATAAAGCTAAACAAATTCCCTTTAATTGGCATTAATGCTGTTTACAGTGCCTGATATAACCCTTTCACACCCGATGGCGCATATCCGAATTTATTCTTAAACGCTTTACTGAAGTGGAACGAGTCAAAGAAATTCAGCATATCTGCTACCTGATTGACGTTGTAACTTCCTTGTTTTAATAGCGATAGAGCTAGCTCGAGGCGTGCATCCAGATAAAATTCTTTCGGCGTTTTTCCGGTGTATTTTTGGAATAATCGCCGCAAATATTGCTCGCTACATTGCATCCACTGCGCCATTTCTGCCACTGTCCAGCGTTTCTGGATGTCGGTATGGATTTCCGAAAGTAGCTTTTCAATTTTAATCAACCATTTGTCTTTAGAACCTGTTTGCACAATCAAGCACACCCATTGATAAATCAGCTTGGTGATAAACGCCACGGCAAGATTTTTGTTTAGCTCTATATCGCTGGTGATTAATTCGGTGATTTCACTTAACTCTTTATTAAAAAGATCACCGTTATAAATAATAGCTTGTTGCGATAAAGGGATTTCCATTGCACCAGTAGGAATGAACTCCATCCAGTATTGCTCCCAAACCAACCCTTCGCAGTGATAGGACTTTATATCCGTTGGTTTTAGGAATATGACACAATTGCCATTTAACAAAATTTGCGAATTATCTTTCAGAGTGATTTTACCTGAACCCTGGAGCGTGTAGACCGCCACCCATGAGTTTTCAATCAATGGTTTCTTTTTATCTCTTGGCCAGACAACCTGGTAGCTTACATCAGCGAGTGTATGCCATAGAGATATAAGTGATATGCCGCTTGAGATCACATTTTCGTCAATAACCAGCGGGATATTGTAGGTTGTTTCGTTTTTTACATCCCAGAGATTGTTTTTTCCATTCATTTATATTCTCCGCTGGAGTTTTATGCTCATGCCGAGCGCAGCTAATTTATCAGCTTTCTCTTGTCCCGGTAAAAATGACTATCTTAAACAGCCAGTGATCCGGTACAGGCGTAATTCCCTACAGATAACAATGCGCCGGAACATAACGATAAATAAGGGCAGTGAGATGAATGTGCAGCAAATTGTGAGCTTTTTTTCTTTCACCTTAATGGTGGCATTAATCACCTGGTGGAAGCTACGAAAAGCGGATACTGGTTCGCAGCAGGGTTATTTCTTGGCAGGGCGATCCCTTAAAGCACCGGTGATAGCCGCCTCCCTGATGTTGACTAATCTCTCCACCGAACAATTGGTGGGATTGAGCGGCCAGGCGTATCGCAGTGGGATGTCGGTGATGGCCTGGGAGGTGATTTCCGCGATTCCACTTATCTTCCTGGCATTGATTTTCTTGCCAAAATACCTGCAACGCGGTATCGCGACCATCCCGGATTTTATTGAAGAACGCTACGACAGAACCACCCGTATCATCGTGGATTGTTGTTTTCTAATTGCCACCGGCATCTGTTTTTTACCGATTGTTTTGTACTCTGGAGCGCTGGCGCTAAATAGCTTATTTCACGTCGGTGACTCTCTCGGTATTTCTCAGGGTGCGGCAATTTGGGTAATGGTCGTTCTGCTTGGACTGGCGGGGATTGCCTATGCAGTCGTCGGAGGCTTACGTGCCATTGCGGTTGCCGATGTGATTAACGGTATCGGTCTGGTAATTGGCGGTTTAATGGTGCCGGTTTTCGGCTTAATGGCGATGGGCGGCGGCAATATGCTGCGCGGACTGGAGCAACTCACCACCGTGCATAGCGAAAAGCTGAATTCTATTGGCGGAAGTAGCGACCCAGTGCCAATGGGGGCCGCACTTACCGGCCTGATTCTAGTGAACACGTTTTACTGGTGTACCAACCAGGGCATTGTGCAACGCACACTGGCATCCAAAAGCCTGGCTGAAGGGCAAAAAGGGGCGCTGTTAACGGCGGTACTGAAAATGCTCGACCCGCTGATTCTGGTTCTGCCAGGGTTGATTGCTTTCCATCTTTTCCAAGATTTGCCTAAACACGATATGGCTTACCCGGCGCTGGTGAATAAAGTGATGCCGCTGCCGCTGGTGGGCTTCTTTGGCGCGGTATTGTTTGGTGCGATCATCAGTACTTTCAATGGTTTTCTCAATAGTGCAAGTACCCTGTTTAGCCTCGGTATTTATAACCGCATCATTAATCAGAACGCGTCTTCTGAACAACTGGTGAGTGTTGGGCGTAAATTTGGCCTGGCTATCGCACTGGTTTCCGTGCTGGTTGCGCCATGGATAGCCAACGCGCCTGAAGGGCTATACAGCTGGATGAAACAACTCAACGGCATTTACAACGTGCCGCTGGTCACTATTGTTATCATGGGCTTTTTCTTCCCACGTATTCCGGCGATTGCAGCAAAAGCCGCACTGTTATTCGGCATTTGCAGTTATATCGTTATTAATTATCTGGTGTCGTTTAACTTCCATTTCCTGTACGTGCTGTTCTTCACTTTCTGCATCAACGTATTGCTGATGCTTTCCATTGGTTTCCTGAAACCCCGCGCCACTCCCTTTAAATTCCAGGATGCTTTTGCGGTGGATATGGTGCCGTGGCGTAACGCCAAAATTGCCTCGGTCGGCGTGCTATTCGCTATGATTGGTGTTTACGCCGGGCTTGCGCAGTTTGGTGGTTACGAAACCCGTTTGATCACTATCGCCAGTTACATGATTGTTGCGCTGGTGGTTATTTACCTTATTTACAGTAGCTGGCGTCAGCGTCAGGAACCCCATGTTGTCTATTCTTCTACCTCTGAGGATAAGTAATGGAACGTCCTAACATCCTATTTATTATGACCGATACCCAGGCTACCAATATGGTGGGTTGCTACAGCGGTAAAGCACTTAACACCGATAATATCGACAAGCTGGCCGAAGAAGGGATTCGCTTTAATTCGGCGTATACCTGTGCTCCGGTTTGTACTCCAGCACGAGCTGGGTTATTTACGGGTATCTATTCCAACCAGTCTGGCCCCTGGACTAATAACGTCGCACCGGGGAAAAATATCTCGACTATGGGGCGCTATTTCAAAGATGCAGGCTATAAAACCTGTTACATCGGCAAGTGGCATCTCGACGGGCACGACTACTTTGGAACGGGTATTTGCCCGCCAGAGTGGGACGAGGATTACTGGTTCGACGGTGCGAACTACCTCGCAGAACTGACAGAAAAAGAGATCGGCCTGTGGCGCAATGGCTTAAACAGCGTCGAAGATTTGCTGGAAAATGGCATTGATAAAACCTTCACCTGGGCACATCGCATTAGCAACCGGGCGATAGAGTTCCTCGCTCAATCGCCACGCCAGCAAGAGCCGTTCCTGATGGTCATCTCTTACGATGAGCCGCATCACCCGTTTACATGTCCGGTTGAATATCTTGAAAAATATCAAGATTTTTACTACGAGCTGGGCGAGAAAGCATTTGATGACTTAGCTAACAAACCCGTGCATCACCGCTTATGGGCGGAGGCGATGCCTTCACCAGTGAGTACGGATGGGCGCTACCATCACCCACTCTATTTCGCCTGCAATGATTTTGTTGATGATGAAATTGGTCGAGTCATCAATACCCTCACGCCTGAACAACGTGAAAACACTTGGGTGGTTTATACCTCCGATCACGGTGAAATGATGGGAGCGCACCAGCTCATCAGCAAAGGTGCGGCAATGTATGACGACATCACCCGTATTCCGCTGATCTTCCGTCCGCCAACCGGGCAAGCCGCTCCCGCCCAGATTGATACACCTGTCAGTCATGTGGATGTTCTGCCCACACTTATGAAGCTGGCGGGGATCCATAAGCCAGATATTTTGCCTGGTGAAAATCTTCTTGATGCTGAAGACTCACGTGGTGTGATGATTGAATTCAACCGTTATGAAATTGAGCACGACAGCTTTGGAGGGTTTATCCCGGTGCGCGGTTGGGTGACTAACCACTTTAAGTTGGTGTTGAATTTGTTCACCAGTGATGAGCTTTACGACAGGAAAAACGACACGCAAGAGATGAACAATCTTATTGATGACCCACGCTACGCCGAAAAGCGTGACGAGCTACACGATGAACTGATGGATTACATGGATAAAACCCGCGATCCGTTCCGCAGTTACCAATGGTCATGCCGCCCGTGGCGCAAAAGTGCCACTCCACGCTGGATGGGCGCATTCCGCCCACGGCCTGAAGATGATTATTCCCCAGTGGTTAGAGATTACGATACCGGGATGCCAACGCAGGGAGTGAAGGTGGAGGAGAAGAGGCTGAAGTTTTAGTTAAGTGCGGTCGCCCTCACCCTCAGGAGAAGATGAGGGTGGCCTTATAGGTATCACCAGAAAGGAAGCAGAATGAAAATCTCCAACGTAGGTGAAGCACCAGATTACCGTTTCTCACTCGCTAATGAACGAACCTTCCTGGCATGGATTCGCACCGCGCTAGGATTTCTTGCTGCTGGCGTTGGGCTGGATCAACTCGCCCCCGATCTCGCGACACCGTTAATTCGTGAAATCGTTGCGCTGCTGTTGTGCCTGTTCGCCGGAGTACTGGCGATTTATGGCTATCTCCGCTGGATGCGCAATGAAAAAGCGATGCGCCTGAAGCAGGATTTACCCTACACCGGCTGCCTGAAAATAATCAGCCTGGTGATGGTGATTGTTGCCTCGACGGTGATGGTGATGGTGGTGTATGTCGGATAATCGCCAGCGACGGCGTACCGACGATCCAGGATTACAGCCGGAACGCACTTCACTTGCCTGGTTTCGTACACTACTCGGCTACGGTGCATTGCTGGCTCTGGCGTTGCGTCATAGCTGGCATTATGCGGGTATATTTTTCTTACTGGTACTTATCATTCTGGCGACGGTGGCAATGGTGATTTATCGCTACGCTCAGTGGCGAAACCTGATGGATATCGCGATTAGCGATTTTGCAGACCGACGCACCATGCGTGCCAAATTGCTAATTGCACTGGCGGTTTGTAGCCTGGCGCTGCTATTTTCTGCGGCACATGTACGCCAGCTTGTCATGCTGGTGGGAGGTTGATAATGCGTGGTTGTCATGTGATGGCGAAGCCCACCAGTTCACAGTGCAATATTCAGTGCCAGTATTGTTTCTATCTCAATAAACCGCAGCAACCGGTGATGGACGATGCCACGCTTGACGCATTTATCCGCCAGCATATCGCCGCACAACCGAATGAGGTGGTGGAATTTGCCTGGCAAGGTGGCGAGCCAACTCTTGCCGGATTACCGTTTTATCAACGTGTGGTGGCGCTGCAAAAGCGTTATAGCGCAGGTAAACGAATCCAGAACAATATACAAACCAATGGCATTTTACTGAATGATACCTGGTGCCAGTTCTTCAAAGAAAACGGCTGGCTGGTGGGAATATCACTAGATGGCCCTGCCGATCTGCACGACCATTATCGGCGCACCCGGAGTGGCAAACCGACTCATCGCCTGGTCATTGCGGCCATTGAAAAATTAAACGCCCATCGCATCGAATTTAATTTGCTGGTGGTTATCAGCCAGCACAATAGCCAGCAACCGGAGCGCTTGTATCACTATTTGCGCACGCTCGGGACGCCGTTTTTACAGTTTATCCCGCTGGTGGAGCGCGACCACTTTGGCAACCTGACGGTTGAGTCGGTGCAGGCAGAACAGTGGGGAACCTTCCTCAAAACCGTTTTTAAACTCTGGATGCATGAAGATATTGGTCACGTCTTTGTGCAACTGTTTGATTCTACTCTCGGAGTTTGGGCGGGGTTTCCCTCGCAGATGTGTGTTCTGAGTAAAACCTGTGGACACGCTTTTGCCCTCGAGGCAAATGGCGCGCTGTATCAGTGCGATCATTATGTTGCTGCCCCGTATCTGCTGGGTAATATCCATGAAACATCGTTGAAAACGCTCAATCAGAGTCAGCAGGCGTACGAGTTTGCGCAGCAAAAACTCACGACATTGCCACCAGATTGTCGTGCCTGCTCAGAATTGCCGTTTTGCCACGGTGATTGCCCGAAACATCGCATAAAGGATAATAAAAGTGCGTTATGCGAGGGCTATCGGGCATTTTTCAGAGACACCGCGCCTTACATGAAAACGATGCGGGATTTGATCAGGCAGCACCGTTCACCGACTGAACTGATGCTGCTACTTCGTAATGCTGAGTAATTACTCCGCTTTCGCCAAATACTGCGCCATCTCAGCTTCTGGCACCATACCGCCGCCAGTCGCCCAAACGATATGCGTGGCGTTTTGCAGTTGTTCAGCGCTGAAGCCATGCATTTTATGGTAAGCCGCATTGGCGCTCACGTGCAGTGGGCCTGGCATACCTGCCAGCGCGGAAGGCTCGAGGCGAATGCTCTCTTCCTCTGCCAGCCAGCCGAGCAGCGTATACATGGTCTGGTCTTCAAGAGTATAGAAACCATCGAGCAGCCTTTGCATCGCGCGCCCAACAAACCCGGATGCCCGTCCAACCGCCAGGCCGTCGGCTGCGGTAACATTATCAATGCCCAAATCTTGCACTGAAATCTCATCATGCAGCCCGGTGTAAACACCCAGCAGCATACAAGGTGAATGAGTTGGCTCAGCAAACAGGCAGTGAACGTTGTCGCCAAACGCCATTTTCAGGCCAAATGCCACTCCACCAGGACCACCACCGACGCCACACGGTAGGTATACAAACAACGGATGTTGTTCATCAACAACACGCCCCTGCTGGGCAAACTGGTCTTTCAGACGCTGACCTGCAACCGAATAGCCAAGGAACAAGGTACGGGAGTTTTCGTCGTCGATAAAGAAACAATTCGGGTCGGATTCGGCGGCTTTACGGCCCTGTTCAACGGCGACACCGTAATCTTGCTCATACTCAACGACTGTAACGCCATGGCTGCGCAGTTTGGCTTTTTTCCAGGCGCGGGCATCGGCAGACATATGCACCGTGACATTAAAACCAATGCGTGCGCTCATGATGCCGATGGATAAACCCAGGTTGCCGGTGGAACCTACTGCAATGCTGTACTGGCTAAAGAAGTCTTTAAATTCAGGTGTCAGCAGCTTGCGATAGTCATCTTCAGTGGTCAGTAAACCGGCTTCGATTGCCAGCTTTTCGGCATGGGTCAGTACTTCATAAATCCCGCCACGCGCTTTAATCGAACCAGAAATAGGCAGATGGCTGTCTTTTTTCAGCAGTAATTGCCCCGCGATTTCTTGCTTAAACTCTTTTTCCAGACGCTTTTGCATTGCCGGAATGGCCACCAGCTCTGACTCGATAATACCGTTAGTGGCGGCTGTTTCAGGAAACGCCTGTGCCAGATAAGGTGCGAAACGTGTCAGGCGAGCATGAGCATCTTGCACATCTTCGCTGGTCAAACCTACGTAAGGTAAGCCCTCAGCGAGTGTTGTGGTTTCCGGGTTAAACCAACAGGTTTCTTGCAAATCAATCAGATCGCGAACCAGCGGAAACTCTTGAATCAATGTGTTTATTTCAGCGTTTTTCATAAGACAATCTCTTTGCGCTTAGATGATAAAGGAAAGCAGGAACGTCGCGCCCAGTGCCAGCAGGGAGGCGATAAATGTCGCCGTTGTATAGTATTTAAATGTTTCGTTAAGCGTTGCGCCGCAATATTGCTTCACCAGCCAGAATAATGAGTCGGTGACGATGGTGCAGCCAATCGCGCCGGAACCAATAGCAATGGTAATAATTTCAGGGCTGACGTTGGGATAGAGCGGTAGCATCGGCGCCACAATCGCAGTAGCTCCCATCATCGCCACTGTTGCAGAGCCAACCGCGGCATGCAGAATCAGGGCGACCAGCCATGCCAGCAGAATCGGGTGCATATGCAGGTTGGAGAGCAACACCGCCAGCGAATCCGCCAGACCACTGGTTTTCAGGATGGCGTTAAACGCACCGCCTGCACCGATAATCAGCAAAATGTTGGCGATAGAACCAAAGCCATTTTCTGTATGAGTTAACAACTGGCTCATGCCGATATGCTGGCGTAATCCGAGAACGTAATAGGCCACAAACACCGCAATAAACATGGCTGTGATTGGGTTGCCGATAAACTCCAGCACGGTATACAGCGTCCCGCCTTTCGCCATGTTCAGCTCGGCGAGCGTTTTCACCAGCATCAGGCCAATCGGCAGTAAAATTGTAAACAGTGTCGCGCCTAACGAAGGTAACGTTTCTTCTTTACGGACTTTCAGGTCGGAAAATTCGGCTGGCACGGTTTTAAACGGCAGGCGATTTCCCACTATTTTCAGGAACAACGGCCCACCGACTAACGATGCGGTTAACCCCACCAGCAAACCATACACAATCACCGTACCGACATCAGCGCCTAATTTGTTGGTGACAAACATGGCTGCCGGATGTGGCGGAACCACGCAATGCACCGCCATTAACGCAGTACATAATGGGATGGCGAGTTTCAACAGCGAGGTGTTGGTTTTTTTGGCGATAGAAAACGCCAGTGGGATCAGCAGTACCACACCGACTTCTACGAACAGCGTGATGCCACAGATCAACCCAACCAAAACCATGATCACATCAGCAGACAACCAGCGACAACGCTGCAAAGCCAGGCCAATTCGTTCAGCCCCGCCGGACACTTCCATCATTTTGCCCAGAATCGTGCCAAGGCCGATGACGGCGGCAAGGAAGCCCAGGGTGCTGCCGATACCGTTTTCAATGGCATTCACCATGTCCAGTGGGCTCATGCCCATCATGGTGCCGACAAAAAAACTAGCCAACAGCAAAGCAAGGAAAGGGTGAAACTTCAGTTTTACGATGGTAAAGACGATTAAAATTATGCTGCTAAGCAGCGTTCCCACAACCCAAATCTGAGATTCCATACCTACCTCACTCTGCGATTTATCTGCGGCTATTGGATAAAAAATGCTCCTTGCTGACAAACGATATTAATGGCACTTCACATGAGCCAGATTGATGCAAAAGAGTGATTAAGGTTGAAAAGTGACGGGTAAATTTGATTTTGGTTCGATTTTTTGCATCTTAGGACGACGTTTTCGGGGGCATATTTTACAATGCCGCCATGATCTTTTCTCTCTGGAGAGCACCATGGACCCGATTCGCGAAGTCAGAAACCGCTTACTGAATGGCTGGCAGCTATCAAAACTCTACACTTTTGAAGTTGCCGCCAGGCATCAATCCTTCGCGTTGGCGGCAGAAGAGCTTTCGCTAAGCTCGAGCGCCGTCAGTCACCGGATTAATCAGCTTGAGCAGGAGTTGGGGATTCAGCTGTTTGTGCGCTCACACCGTAAAGTAGAGTTAACACATGAAGGAAAAAGAGTTTTCTGGGCGCTGAAATCTTCGCTGGATACGCTCAACCAGGAGATCCTTGATATCAAAAACCAGGAGCTTTCTGGCCTGCTGACGATTTATTCGCGCCCTTCCGTTGCCCAGTGCTGGCTGGTTCCGCGGCTCGGGGATTTTACCCGCCGTTATCCGTCTATTTCCCTGACCATTCTCACCGGCAACGACAACGTGAATCTGCAACGCGCAGGAATTGATTTGGCACTCTATTTTGACGACACGCCTTCCTCGCAGTTGACCCATCATTTTCTGATGGATGAAGCTATCGTACCGGTATGTAGCCCGGAGTACGCGCAACGTTTTGAATTAAAAAATAAACCGGCTCACCTGCGCAATTGCACCTTGCTGCATGACCGCCAAGCATGGAGCAACGATTCGGGTACCGACGAATGGCACAGTTGGGCACAGCATTTTTCGGTCACGTTACCTTCTTCTTCCGGCATCGGTTTTGATCGTTCAGATTTAGCGGTAATTGCCGCCGTGAACCAGGTGGGAGTGGCGATGGGGCGCAAAAGACTGGTGCAAAAACGCCTCGATCGCGGTGAGCTCGTTGCCCCATTTGGCGATATGACGTTGAAGTGCCATCAGCATTACTACGCCACCACGCTGCCTGGGCGACAATGGCCGAAAATTGAAGCGTTTATTCAATGGCTTCAATCACAGGTGTAATTTTGTAGTTGCCGCCCTCCGTCAAATTATGTATTTTTATGCAAATTAAATGCATAAATAACTTATCGGGAGCGTCATATGTTAAGGAAGTTCGCAAAGTCAGTTCTTTTCGCCGGGTGCATGGTTTCTACCGTACTTTCTTCTGCTTATGCCGCACAGCAGACTTATGTCGTCGGTTCTGGTGGTACTTACCGTCCGTTTGAATTTGAGAACAGCCAGAAGCAACTGGAAGGCTTCGACATCGACATCATTAAAGCCATCGCCAAAGCCGAAGGTTTTGATATCAAACTGGTTAACACGCCGTGGGAAGGCATCTTCGCCACCCTGAATTCTGGCGACCGCGACATCATCATTTCCGGTATCACCATTACCGATAAGCGCAAAGCGATGGTGAGTTTCTCAGCACCTTATTTCCCGGCAGAGCAGTCCATTGTGGTTCCGGGTGATTCCAAAGTGGATTCCGTTAACGCACTGAAAGGTTTGAAAGTGGGCGTGGTGAACTCCAGCGCAGGCGACACCGTGGTTTCTGACACCCTGGGCAAAAACAGCACTGACATCAAACGTTTTGATAACACGCCACTGTTGCTGCAAGAACTGGCTGAAAACGGTATCGACGCCGCTGTTGGCGATGTCGGCGTGGTGAAGTACTACATCAAATCCCATCCGGATAAAGCGCTGAAAGCGGTTAAAGACAACAAATTTGAACGCCAGTATTTCGGCATCGCGGTAGCGAAAGACAATCAGGAACTGCTGGGAAAAATCAACTCAGGCCTGAAGAAAATCGTTGCTGATGGGACTTACGCCAAGATTTACACCACGTGGTTTGATAGCAACGTTCCGACTCTCCCCGCTGAATAATTTCGCATGACTCGGGGCCGTTTCGGCCCCAACAAGGACAGGTATGACCGGATTTCGCTGGGAGATAATCTCAGAATACGCGCCCCTTTTTATGCAAGGCGCGATAATGACCATCAAGTGCACCATCATTTGCGTGATTTTAGGCACCACCTGGGGCTTGCTGCTCGGGCTGGGCCGTATGGCGCATGCCGAAGACGGCCCATGGAAACATGTGCTGCGCTATGCAGTGCAGTGGCCAGTGCGCGTTTATGTTAGTGCGTTTCGTGGCACGCCGCTGTTTGTGCAAATCATGGTGGTTCACTTCGCGCTGGTGCCGCTGTTTATCAACCCACGTGACGGGATGCTGGTCACCAGCGGGCTGATGTCGGTAGATTTTGCCCGCGAACTGCGTTCTGAATACGGCGCGTTTCTGTCGTGTGTGGTGGCGATTACGCTAAACGCCGGGGCTTATGTCTCTGAAATTTTCCGTGCGGGTATTCAGTCAATCGACAAAGGCCAGATGGAAGCATCGCGTGCCTTGGGGATGGGCTGGGGCAAAACGATGCGCAAAGTGATTTTGCCGCAGGCGTTCCGCCGTATTCTGCCTCCGCTGGGTAATAATGCCATCGCGATTGTGAAAGATTCTTCGTTGGCTTCGGCGATTGGCCTGGCTGATTTGGCTTACGCCGCACGTACCGTTTCTGGCGCTTATGCGACTTATTGGGAGCCGTACCTGACGATCTCTCTGGTGTATTGGGTGCTGACGTTCATGCTCTCGCTGATGGTGCAACACATGGAAAAGAGGTTTGGCAAAAGTGATTCACGTTAAGGATTTACAGAAACAGTTTGGCAAAACTCATGTGCTGCGCGGCATCTCGTGTGACATTGCTCCGCAGGAAGTGGTGTGCGTGATTGGCCCGTCCGGTTCCGGTAAAAGTACCTTCTTACGTTGCCTGAATGCGCTGGAAAAGCCAGATGGTGGCGAGGTGGTGGTCAATGGTTTAGCGGTTCACGACCCGAAAACTAATCTCAACACCCTGCGTGCAGGCGTGGGCATGGTGTTCCAGCGTTTTAACCTGTTCCCGCATATGACAGTGCTGGAAAACCTGACGATGGCACCGATGTCGCTTAAAGGTTTGTCGAAAGCCGAAGCCGTGTCGCGCGCCGAAAAGCTGCTGCAAAAGGTTGGGTTGATAGACAAGATTGACGCCTGGCCATCGAGCCTATCTGGTGGGCAACAGCAGCGCGTGGCGATTGCCCGTGCGCTGGCAATGGAGCCGTCGATCATTCTGTTTGATGAGCCGACTTCCGCACTCGACCCGGAGTTAGTCGGTGAAGTGCTGGCGGTAATGAAACAGTTGGCGCTGGAAGGCATGACGATGGTGATTGTCACACACGAAATGGGCTTTGCCCGTGAAGTGGCCGACCGCGTGGTGTTTATCGATCAGGGTGTGATTCAGGAACAGGGGCCGCCGTCGCAGCTGTTTACTGCACCGCAAAACCCACGGACGAAAGAGTTTTTGAGTAAGGTGCTTTAAGTTTTTCCCCTCACCCCGACCCTCTCCCCGTAGGGGCGAGGGAGAAAACCGGTCTGTTCCCTCTCACCCTTGGGACAGAGTTAGGGTGAGGGTGAAAATCCTTACGCCGTTTCCTCATGCTGCTGGAATTTATGCGCCAGCGGCAGCCAGCAGAACAAAATCATCACGCCCATCGCGGTCATTAACATTCCGAGGCTAAACTGCCCGGTCTGTGGCAGCAAGGCGGAAAACCACGCCATTGCCCCAGAACCCATATTTTGCAGCCCACCAACCAATGCGCCAGCAGTCCCAGCGAGGAATGGGAATGGCTCCATTGCACCACTGGTAGCCAGCGGGAATAGCATTCCGGCGCCGAAGAAGAACAGCGCAGCAGGTACCAGTAGAGTCCAGATATTCATGAAACCGAGCCAGCCTGGGATCCACATTAAAATACCCGCAACCAGGCAGCTCAAAACCGCTTGCCACATCAACGATGAAAAACGTGCATTTTGACGGCCCGCGTACCACGAACCAAAAAATGCCGCCGGAATCGGCAGGATAAACAGAATACTCACCACCACGCCGTTAAGCCCCAGCACACCGCCCATCAATACGCCGGAACAGGCTTCAAAGACCGCTACACCCGCAAGACCACCTACCAGCATCAGCAAGTAGCAATTGAACGAGCCGCTACCCAGCAGCGTTTTGTAACTCGCCATCAGGCGTTGAGGAGTTGCCTGGACAGGGCGCGTTTCTGGCAGCCAGCGCAGCATGCAGAAACCGACAATGATGCACAGCACCAGCAGGAAGCCGTAACAAGCACGCCAGCCCCAAACGGAATCAAGCAAGCTGCCAATGATCGGTGCGATCAGCGGGCTGACCAGGATCCCCATGTTCAGCAAGCTATTGGCTGAACGAAGCGAGGCACCTTCGTAGAGATCTCGCGGCATGGTGCGCGCCATGACGCCAGCGACACCGGTTCCCATCCCTTGCAATGCACTGGCAATCACCAGGGCGGTTAAATTGGTGGTAAACAGCGCCCACACTGTTGCGAGGATGAAAATACTCATGCCCGCCAGAATGACCGGGCGGCGACCAATGCGGTCGGAAATTGGCCCGTAAACCAGTTGTGAAACGCCATAGGTCAGCAAATATGCCGCCATCACTTGCTGGATTGCACCGTTGCGCACACCGAAGTCGTGAGCCATATCGGGAATCGACGGGATATAAATGGTTTGCGTCATCTGCCCGACGGCAACCAAAAGAATTAACATCATCAGTAGGTGAATGTTGGCTAGCTTTTTCATTTTCTCAAGTGTGTTGTAGGGATTTAAATGCCAAAAGCCAGTTTATAAAACTGACTGCGTCAAAAAATCGAGAGGAATCTACCACACAAAGATAATGAAGCCCTATGGTGTCATGCTTTTTGATAGGGGATTTAATGGCAGCTTTTAAAGCCTGAACGGCAATTTTTGTTGCCAGAAATGAGTGATGTGCCGCAGTGCGATCTAAAGACGAGATATATCTTTGAAGTTAAAAATGATTATCAGGAGATACGCAGGGATGGATTTCGAAGCGAAGAAACAACGTGCGCTCAATTTACTTGCCAAAACAGGGATGTGGAAAAGCACTTATGCTCCACTCTATGTCAATTTGCTCTGGCGTTTTAATTTCAGGTGCCGGCCTCCTCATTTTGTTCCTTTTTACATGACTTTCCTGAACTTCAGCCTCTACTTTGGCGTGCTGTGGGGGGGAATTATGTGGTTTCTGCAATGGCGTCATGATGGAGATAGTGCTGAAGGTATATTGTTGAAAATACTGTCAGCGGGAGTGACGTTCGGTTTAATAATGACCATGTATTACGCCTTAAGTCGGTGGTATTACAGATTACCCGCCTGGGAAGATGTATAGCTTTTTTATTAAAAGGAGGCGGTTTCCCGCCTCCTTTTGGTGCGACTTGAAGGCCATGAATTACTTGAAGTATTTCATGGCAAGTTCAAGCAGTTGCAGCAAGGCAACCATGAGTTTCAGAAACGCAATTGCCAGTTCCATCAAGCCCATACGCTTTCTCCTGTGGCCAGGAGCACTTTCAGCCGACGAGCCTTTCCGCTGCCTGTTGCCTGCTGAATTTGTTGAGGTGATCCGATGTGCTCCTCTGAGGTTAAGGCACTGACGGCACCACCCGTTTCAGCCAGGACTTAAATTGCGCGGCGGTTTGCGGCCTCAGAGCACATCACATTCAACACACTCAGTATATCCATTATACTGTATAAATAAACAGGTAAAAGATGAAAATGCGAACAGCTTCGCAAGCCACAGATTTATGCGTTGTTCACATTAGCAGCAAGTATTTGCACCTGGGTGGGTTTCGTCGTATATTTTGGAGGTTGATGTGATCTGGTGTGCGAAGCAGTAAAAGCACTAGCAGCAAAAACAAAAAACCTCGCCTCACCAGCGGGGTTTTTTGTTTTTGTAGGTTCTGAAATTGACTTAGTTGTAAAACCCCTGGGGAACGGATTGCCCGAAACCATCGCCGCTGTCGGTGCTGTTATCCTGCCGTCCTCGTGCTTCCAGCCTGTCTGCACGCATTTTCTCACTTATTTCTCTGCGCTGCTCAGTGGTTAAATTTTCACGGCCATAATACTGATCCGGATATTGCGAGCGCATCATTAATGCCTCGTTAGTCTCTGCCGGACTAATAGTTTTATGCCCGTCATAGCCTGAAGTATCAGTCGATGAGCAGCCAATAATGGCGAGCGGGATAAGCAATATCAAAGCGTATTTATAAGCCATATTGTTTCCTGAACCAGCACGGTGGTTATCGAATTCACGCAGCGTATCACGATAGTTTAGTCGCGACTGCCAGCCGTAACACGATTCGAAGAAATCTTTAAACACACTCTTTCACGCCACTTTCCTCCCCGATTTTCATTCACGAATTACCCTTAATGAGCTTGCTAATTATTCATTCGCTGAAAACAGGAGAGAGACATGCTAAAGCATCGTTTGTCCGCTTTATTGCTCAGTGTTCTGATGCTGAGTACGGGAGTTGTGGCGGCTCAAGTTGATAATGTCATTAGGCCAATTCGCGGAACAATTGATTCGGTGAATGACCATTCAGTCATCATCACCACCCGACAGGGGGAAAAGCTCGATGTGGTTTTGACAGACAAAACCAAAGTGAACAGCATCAGCGAGGCCAAAATCAGTGATATCAAGCCTGATAGTTTTATTGGCACGGCTGCTGTCCAGCAGGCTGATGGTACGCTGAAGGCGCTGGAAGTCCATGTGTTTGCCCCAAGCTTGCGTGGCTCAGGCGAAGGCTTTAATCCCTTTGAATCTGCAGATGGTAACGTGAATACCATGACGAACGGGACGGTGGGTAAACTGGTGAATAGCCAGGGCCGCACCATGACAGTGAAGGTTAAAGACATGGAGAAAACGGTGATTGTGCCGGACGATGTACCCGTCGTCTTGATTACCCCAGGCTCACGAAACTTGCTGCAACCCGGTACCAAAGTGATGGTACATGCTGCGAAAGACGATAAAGGCCAGTTGGTGGCGCGTGGTATTTCTGCTGGCAAAAACGGGCTTACGCCACCGATGTGAATTTTTGGGTTTATACCAGGATGGAAAATCATCGCCCCGACATATGGCCGGGGCGAGAAAGCCAAAGATTAAGCTAATGGGCTCAATGTAATTTCTACGCGGCGGTTCTGCGCCTTGCCTTCAGCAGTGCTGTTGCTGGCAATTGGGTTCGCCGGGCCTGCACCGGTGGTGCGTACACGGTTAGCTGCCACGCCCTGGGTGATAAGCGCGCTACCTACGCCGTCGGCACGTTGCTGGGAGAGCTTCATATTCAGCTCGTTGCTGCCGGTGCTGTCGGTGTAACCTACGACGTTAACCGCAGTTTTCGGATATTCTTTCAGTACCATCGCCACGCCGGTCAGGGTGTTCGCCCCAGCAGGTTTAAGCGTTGCGCTGCTGCTGTCAAAAGTGACGTTGTTTGGCATATTAAGTACGATGTTGTCGCCATTACGCGTGACGCTTACGCCAGTTCCCTGCATTTTTTCACGCAGTTTAGCTTCTTGCACATCCATGTAATAACCAACGCCACCACCTAATGCAGCACCCGCTGCGGCACCAATCAGTGCGCCTTTGCCGCGATCTTTTTTCGATGAGGAAAGAGCGCCGATGCCAGCACCTACCAGTGAGCCAAGACCTGCTCCGACACCCGCTTTTCCAGCTTCACGCTCGCCGGTGTAAGGGTTGGTAGTACAGCCAGAAACTGCTAACGTGCCGCAAACTATGGCGGCAATCATCATGACGCGTTTTTTCATCTTATTTCCTTGGTGAATTAAATAAAGCAACCGCATGCTAAGCGGCGGTTGATTATGCCGTGTGAATATGTCGATGTTTCTATAGAGTCGTCTGAATTTGTAAACAAAATATCGAGTGGTCATTAGATCGCCACATGCCCATTACCTGCAAACACGGGAGCCCAAATTGGCTAGCGCATTCTCACCAAACAAGAAAATTCTCACGGCCGCACACTGGGGCCCGATGCTGGTTGAAACGGACGGCGAGCGTGTCCTCAGTTCCACTGGCGCACTGGAAACCGGGCATGAGAATTCATTGCAAAGTGCGGTTCCGGACCAGGTCCACAGTAAGGCTCGTGTGCAATTTCCGATGGCCCGAAAAGGTTTCCTGGCATCACCCGATGCGCCACAGGGTGTGCGTGGTGAGGATGAATATGTGCGGATTAGCTGGGATGAAGCGCTGCAACTCATTCACCAGCAGCATCAACGCATTCGCCAGACTTATGGTGCAGCTGCTATTTTTGCCGGTTCCTATGGCTGGCGCTCCAATGGTGTGCTGCATAAAGCAGCGACCTTACTGCAACGCTATATGAGCCTGGCGGGCGGATATACCGGGCATCTGGGTGATTATTCGACCGGTGCGGCACAGGTCATCATGCCGTATGTGGTTGGCTCCAATGAAGTTTATCAACAGCAAACCAGCTGGCCGCTGGTGCTTGAGCATAGCGAAGTGGTGGTGTTGTGGAGTGCTAACCCACTAAATACGCTGAAGATCGCCTGGAACGCCAGCGATGAGCAGGGGGTGAAGTATTTCGAACAGCTGAAGGCTAGCGGTAAAACTGTAATCGCCATTGATCCGATGCGATCGGAGACGGTGGATTTCCTCGGTGAAAAAGTGCAGTGGATTGCGCCGAATATGGGAACCGATGTGGCGTTGATGCTGGGCATTGCCCACACGCTGGCAAAAAATGGCTGGCACGATGTGCCATTCCTGGCACGCTGCACTCACGGTTACGACAAATTTGCGGCTTATCTGTTTGGCGAATCTGACGGCCAGCCAAAAACGGCGCATTGGGCGGCAGAGATTTGCGGCGTACCGGCGCAAACCATCGAAGATCTGGCGCGTTTATTTAGTGAAAAACGCACCATGCTAATGTCGGGCTGGGGAATGCAGCGCCAGCAGTACGGCGAGCAAAAACACTGGATGCTGGTGACGCTGGCGGCGATGCTTGGGCAGATTGGAACGCCCGGCGGCGGTTTTGGGCTGTCTTATCACTTTGCGAATGGCGGTAATCCGACGCGTCGCGCGGCAGTGTTGGGGTCTCTACAGGGGGCGGTGGCGAATGGAACTGATGCCGTGGAAAAAATCCCGGTGGCGCGCATTGTGGAAGCGCTGGAAAACCCTGGTGGCGAGTATCAGCATAATGGGCAGCAAAAAACCTTCCCGGACATCCGCATGTTGTGGTGGGCGGGCGGTGCCAATTTTACCCATCATCAGGACACTAACCGCCTGATTAAAGCCTGGCAGAAACCTGAGTTGGTGGTGATTTCCGAATGCTTCTGGACGGCTGCCGCAAAACACGCGGATATTGTGTTGCCGATCACCACATCTTTTGAGCGCAACGATTTGACGATGACTGGCGATTACAGCAACCAGCATCTGGTGCCGATGAAGCAGGTGGTTTCACCACAGGCGGAGGCACGTAATGATTTCGACGTTTTTGCACAGCTTAGTGCTCTCTGGGAAGAGGGTGGCGAAACGCGCTTCACGGAAGGCAAAACCGAGCTGCAATGGCTGGAAGAGTTTTACGAAATTGCGCGTAAGCGCGGAGCGGCTCAACAAGTAGAACTGCCCGATTTCCAGCAGTTCTGGGAATCTAACCAGTTGATAGAAATGCCAGAAAGTGAGAAGAACGCCGCTTTCATCCGTTTTGCTGATTTCCGCACCGATCCACAGGCTAATCCGTTAAAAACTCCGAGCGGTAAAATCGAAATCTATTCAGAGCGCATCGCCAGTTTTGCTTATGCTGATTGCCCGGGGCACCCGACCTGGCTTGCGCCGAATGAATGGCAGGGCAATGCCGCAGCAGGCCAGCTTCAACTGCTTTCATCGCATCCGGCGCACCGCTTGCACAGCCAACTTAACTATGCGGCACTACGCGAGAAATACGCCATTGCCGGACGCGAGCCGTTAACGCTACATCCTAAAGATGCCGCTGAACGTGGTATTGCGGATGGCGATTTGGTGCGAGTGTGGAATGCCCGTGGGCAGGTGTTGGTCGGGGCTTTAGTGACGGATGGCATCAAGCCGGGCGTAGTCTGTATTCATCAGGGCGCATGGCCCGATCTGAATGACGATAAGCTGTGTAAAAACGGTGCGGTTAACGTGCTGACGCTGGATATACCGACTTCGCGGCTCGCCAATGGTTGCGCGGCGAACTCTTCACTGGTGTGGGCCGAAAAATATCTCGGCCCTGCTCCGGAGGTTACAGCGTTTCTCCCTCCGGCCAGCTCATAATCCACGTCGGGTGGTGCGTCTCATTTTGCCAGGCGCTTTCTTCAATACGAAAGCCCTGGTGGTGGTAAAAATCCACTGCCCGATAATTCTTCTGGTAAACCTCAAGACTCAACGCGGGATACTGCTTTTTGACGTGTGCCATCAAAGCATTGCCAATTCCCTTGCCGATAAACGGTTCACTCACAAACAGCGCACCAATAAACAGTGAATCCATCACGCTGATAAAGCCGGCTATTTTATCGTTTTGGAGATAAACCCAGGTCACCGATTGTGGAATATAAACGTTCCGCACGATGGATTCGCTTTCATGCCAATAGCTTTCGCTAATAAACGGATGAGCATCAATGGTGCTGGCAAGCCAAAGTGCTATCAGCTCATCCATTTCATGGGGTTGTAGACGGCGGATCATTTGAGATTATCAGGGTGGCAGAAGCAACTCGTCACGTGGTCGTTGACCAGACCACAGGCCTGCATGAATGAGTAGCAGATCGTGGAGCCGACAAATTTGAAGCCACGTTTTTTTAGTGCCTTGGATAGCGCATCTGAAGCGGGGGTGGTAGTCGGGATTTCAGCAAGCGTAGCGGCTTGTGTCACTTGCGCCTGGTTGTCGACAAACGACCAGACAAATTCAGGGAATTTTTCGCCGTTGGCTTCCATCGCGAGGTACGCTTTTGCGTTATTGATAATGGCTTCTAGTTTTCCACGATGGCGGATAATGCTGGCGTCCTGAACCAGCAAGTCGACATCTTCTGGTTGCAGTAACGCCACGGCTTGCGGGTCAAAATTTTTAAAGCAGCGACGATAGTTTTCACGTTTTTTCAGCACCGTAATCCAGGACAAACCGGCTTGTTGTCCTTCAAGGCAGATCATCTCGAAAAGGTGTTGCCCATCGGTCACCGGTACGCCCCATTCTTTATCGTGATATTCCATGTAAAGCGGATCCTGAGACACCCATCCACAACGAATCATACGTTTCTCCTTCGATGAAATTTCTCGTGCCAACTTGACGTGCCAGATAAAGAGACAATAGTTAAATCAGGGCTATCCCCGTCATACTTCAAGTTGCCTCATCGTTGGCTGCGTTTACTCACCCGAATCACTTACTCATGTAAGTTCATCGGGACTCGCTCTCTGGCCGCCTCGATGCACCTTGAATTATTTTGGGGCTATCCGCAAGCCCGCCAAAAAGACTAAAAATATCGCCGGATTTGGCTCTTTCCTGGAGTCGCTTGAATGATCATAAATATATGCAGTGGTCGCCGTGTCACTTTCACCACGGTGCTGGCTTTGTGTTGTCTGTCTTATGCTACGAATGTATTTGCCTGGCAACAAGAATATGTTGTTGAGGATGCTCCAGGCGAAATGCAGGATCATTACACTTGGGACAGTAGTCACCAACCAAGTTATAACGATATTCTTGCAGAACGGATTAATTCTTCGTTTACCTCCCAAAACCAGGAGGGGCTGCTGCTCGTTTCTGGCAACGATAGTGTGACAGCTGATAGCTCACTTTTGGGTATTGGCTGGAATATCGATTTGCCTGGAAATTTCACCACCGGGCCGACCGCAAAGTACAGTTGGGATAGCTCATCGACTGGGATATATAACGAGTACGGTGATTCGGCGGTTGGCTCACGATTTACCGATCAACTGTGGCATGCCAGCGTGTCCACTGTGGGCTGGCGGGTAGATTCATCACTCGGTTATCTGCGCCCGTGGGCACAGGTAAGCTATAACCATCAGTACGGCGAGAACTTGTGGAAAGCCCAGTCCGGGATGAGGGCGAATACTGCGTCGGGCCAGGATAGCAACTGGATGGATATTACCGTCGGTGCCGATATGCCAATTAGTAAAAATATGGCGGCATTTGCTTCGATGTCACAAGCAGAAGGTTTAACCACTGGCGAGGCCTATATTTATAACGTCGGCGTTAGTGCGAAATTCTGATCATTGATTTAACCTTGGGCACTGATAATTAACATCTAATTATCAGTGTTTACGCAGCCTCCATTGATAGTAATTACTAACTGTTCAAAAAATTAAGACAACGTCCAGGTCATTCATTCCCTCTCAGAGGCATTTCATTCCGGCCTGAGTGCATCTCATGCCTTTTTCTCCTGGAATAAAATGCACTTCGTTACTCTTGGCAGCAGAAGATTTCTCTTAAATTTTGCGGACATCTGCCATGAATAATGCCAACTACAACCGTACACGCTGGTTAACTCTGATCGGCACCATCATTACTCAGTTTGCCCTCGGTTCCGTTTATACCTGGAGCCTGTTCAATAGCGCGCTGTCGCAAAAACTGGGTGAGCCAATCAGCCAGGTGGCGTTTTCCTTTGGTTTGTTAAGCCTTGGCCTTGCGATTTCTTCCTCCGTCGCAGGGAAATTGCAGGAACGTTTTGGTGTTCGTAACGTGACGATGGCTGCTGGTGTGCTGCTGGGGGTCGGCTTCTTCCTGACCGCTCACTCCGACAACTTGCTGATGTTATGGCTGAGCGCTGGTGTGCTGGTAGGCCTCGCTGATGGCGCAGGTTACCTGATAACACTCTCAAACTGCGTGAAGTGGTTCCCGGAGCGTAAAGGTCTGATTTCCGCCCTTGCCATTGGTTCATACGGCCTCGGCAGCTTAGGTTTTAAATATATCGACAGCCATTTGCTGGCAACCGTTGGCCTTGAAAGCACCTTTATGATTTGGGGTGGGCTGGCAATGGTGATGATTCTGTTCGGTTCAATGCTGATGAAAGATGCGCCATTGCAGGAAGTGAAAACAGTGAATGGTGTGACTGAAAAAGATTACACCCTTGCAGAATCTATGCGTCAACCACAGTACTGGATGCTGGCAATTATGTTCCTGACTGCCTGCATGAGTGGTTTGTATGTCATTGGTGTAGCGAAAGATATTGCCCAGGGTATGGTGCATTTGACTGCTGAATCTGCGGCTAACGCAGTCACTGTTATCGCCATTGCTAACCTGAGCGGCCGTTTAGTGCTTGGCATTCTGTCTGATAAAATCGCCCGCATCCGCGTTATCACTATCGGCCAGGTGATTTCTTTAGTCGGTATGGCGGCACTGCTGTTCGCCCCACTCAACGAAGCGACTTTCTTCGCAGCGATAGCTTGTGTGGCCTTTAACTTCGGCGGCACCATCACCGTTTATCCATCACTGGTCAGTGAGTTCTTTGGGCTGAATAACCTGACTAAAAACTACGGTGTGATTTACTTAGGGTTTGGTATTGGCAGCATCTGCGGTTCGATTATCGCGTCGGTCTTTGGCGGCTTCTATGTCACCTTCTGCGTTATCTTCGCGCTGCTGATTTTGTCCCTGGCGATTTCCACGACTATCCGTACGCCGGCACGAGAAGTTCTGCAACAAGCTCACGCTTGATAACCCTATATTAATGCCGCAAACCATGCCGCCGTGATGTTATACGGCGGCATAATTCATTGTGAAATCCCCGAAGTCATCCTTCCTTGTGTCTGTTCATTGTTATGTCGTCTAAAACGGTAAATCAGAGCGGAGAAATGTAAACAGCATCCCGGTTTAGGATTTTTGCCGATACTTTTTGCCAGCCCTATGCTCTACTAATCCGTTCCAAAAACTGGTTAATAATCGTCCTGAACGGGACTTTATTTTTTCATCGCTCAGAATTTTCCAGTCTAAAGGGAGTCTGAGTGGTGTTTATGACATTTCTTTTTTTGCTTTATTTTTTCGGACAACTGCATGAATTACGTTAAATCGATGACCCAACAGAAGCTGTGCTTACTGTTAGCGGTGTACATCGGACTATTTTTAAACCTTTCGGTTTTTTACCATCGTTTCGAAGGATTCATTCGGGAATTTAGCGGATTAAAAGCTGTCGCTATGCTGGCTGAAATCGCGGCATGCGTGCTGGTCACCTTCTTTTTGCTTCGTTTGTTATCGTTGTTTGGCCGCGCAATTTGGCGAATTTTCGCCACCCTGGTTGTAGTGTTCTCTGTTGCCGCCAGCTACTACATGACGTTACTTAATGTCGTCATTGGCTACGGGATTATTGCCTCGGTCATGACCACCGATATCGACCTTTCGAAAGAAATTGTCGGTTATCAGTTCGTGATGTGGATGATTTTGGTCAGCGTTATCCCGCTGGCGCTCATTTGGGGTAGCAACACGCGTGACACGCTGCTTCATCAGTTAAAAACACCGGGCCAACGGATCAAAAATGTGGCCATTGTGCTGCTGGCCGGGCTGATGGTTTGGGCGCCGTTGCGTTGGCTGGATAAACAACAAAACCGCACTGAGAAACGCTCGACCGTTGATATGCCGAGCTATGGTGGCGTGGTCGCTAACTCATATCTGCCATCAAATTGGGTTTCCGCATTAGGTCTTTTTGCCTGGGCTCAGGCTGATGAATCAACAGATAACAACTCGCTGATGAATCCAGCAAAGAAGTTCACTTATGTCGCGCCCAAAGAGCTGGATGATACCTATGTGGTGTTTGTGATTGGCGAAACGACACGCTGGGATCACATGGGGATTTTGGGTTATGACCGTGATACCACACCAAAACTCGCCAAAGAGAAAAACCTCGTCGCTTTCCGTGGCGAATCCTGCGATACCGCCACCAAGCTTTCATTGCGCTGTATGTTTGTGCGTGAAGGTGGCGCGGAAGACAACCCGCAGCGGACGTTAAAAGAACAGAACGTGTTTGCTGTCCTTAAGCAACTTGGCTTTAGTTCTGAGCTGTTTGCGATGCAAAGTGAAGTGTGGTTCTACGGTAATACCATGGCAGACAACTTCTCTTACCGTGAGCAAATCGCTGCTGAACCGCGTAACAGCGGCAAACAAGTCGACGATATGTTGCTGGTTGAGGAGATGAAGCGTTCGGTTGATAAGCATCCTGACGGCAAACATCTTATTATTCTGCACACTAAAGGTTCGCACTTCTCCTATGTGCAACGCTATCCGCGCAGCTTCGCTAAATGGGCTCCTGAGTGCGTCAGTATTGATTCAGAGTGCAGTAAAGAGCAGTTGATTAACGCATTCGATAACTCGGTGCTGTACACCGATACGGTGCTGGATAGCGTGATATCTGAGTTACGAGATAAACGGGCGATTATTTTCTACGCCTCGGATCATGGCGAATCGATTGATGAGAAGAAACATCTGCATGGTACGCCACGTAACATGGCGCCACCTGAGCAATTCCGTGTACCGTTGTTAGTCTGGGCTTCCGATAAATATCTGGAAAACCCGGAGCGGGCACGCGAGTTTGAGCACATGCAGGCACAAGCGAAAATGAAAGTGCCGCACCGCCATGTGGAGTTGTATGACACCATTTTGGGTTGCCTGGGATACACATCGCCGGACGGCGGTATTAACCAGAATAACAACTGGTGCCATGTGCCGAACAAGGCGAAACAGTAACTTTTTTGCCACATATGCTGGAATTTGAATCAAACGGACATAATTTTAAGTATCAGGGATTGACGGCTAAAACGGTGCGCAGTAAGATGCGCTCCGCATTCGGCGAGTAGCGCAGCTTGGTAGCGCAACTGGTTTGGGACCAGTGGGTCGGAGGTTCGAATCCTCTCTCGCCGACCAAATTCAAGAAAACCCAATCGAAAGATTGGGTTTTTTTACGTCTGTAGTTTATGGGTTTCGCGCAAATGGTGGATGACGCTAACGCTTATCCACCCTACCAAATCAAAATCAAAATCGAACCGTAGGTCGGATAAGCGTTAGCGTCATCCGACAAAACACCCGCATTGCTAATGCAGCGCATTAAAACTGCTCACCACATTGTTATAGCTGCGGGTCACTCTTCCCACCGAGCCTTTCACCATCCATTCAGTGACACCGCCAATCTGGCCTTTCTCGCCTTCGGTATAAGGAACGCTATTCTGATGTCGCTGAATGCGTTCTGCTAATAACTTGTCGTATTGGTCAGCCGCATCGAGCAGGAAGCTATAACGAATCAGGCTGGAATTATTTGATGACGGCGCTGCTTTATAACATTCTTGCGCCGCGTTAATCAGCGAATTGAGCTGCACCAACTGTAATTGTGCTTCTTCCGGGATAAACGTATCTTTGCTCACTACTTGTGTTGCTTTACTGGCATGAATAATAAGGGCGAGTGAATAATAGATTAATGTTTTCCCCTGGTTTTTTTCTATATCGGAAAGTGTGTTCAGGTAATTTTTAATATCACTTTCAGCTAAATTATCGCTCCAGTATGGGAAATCGCCATTTTGAATAGTCCCCGGGATTTTCGGAAGGTCACTACACAGGGCATGCCGGGTGTCTGTCTGTTCGGCACTGGCGCTTTCAGAAGTTTTAGGCTGCTTATCATCACATCCAGAAATTAATAAGCCTGCAAAAATGGTACTAATTAGAATTTTAGATGCTTTCTTGTGAAAGCATTCCTTGCGTAAATACATATTAATTCCAGGCGGAAAGACTCAAACATATTAATAATGCTGTAGCACGGTCAAGAATTATTCCGTACTAAAATAGGCTTGTTATTTATATTCCTTTAGTTGTTTTAATTTTTGGCACCAGTTATCCGCACCGGCATGACGACCTGTTTAACGACCAAAAGTGGGTTTCTGCCGCGGTTTGCGTTGTATCAACCTCGTGTGGACGATTTTGTGACATTTTCCATTGTATTTTGTTATGGAAAATCGTGGTTTATTACCTCGATGCTTATGTTTCATACCAGCATGATTCGCTGTAAGAGAAGTGGATCACAAAACATATCGTTCAGATAATCAGCATTCGGCAATAATTTTTACAGAAATGACACATCTGAATACGACTGTAGGTCGACTTTTAATCAGTGGAATATTCTATAAACATGGCAGTAGCATAAATTTCCCTGCTGGAAATAGAGCGACAGGCTTTTTTTTAACTTTGTTCGCCGATTCTCACCTCGGTTGTAAATCCCCCTTACCTATATTGACGTTTTACTCATCTATTGACAGATTGTAGGGCGTGAGGGGCAAATTATGGACAGTCCGCACTACCACACAGCTAGCCTGACGAAAGGAACCCCTGGTCTCACCATCGCCTCCGGGCACACCGAACGGACCGCACTCCAATAACAAAGGTCTAACGGATAAAAACAACACGACACATGTCCCGATAGATTTCTTATGTCAGCCAACAAAGCGGTAATAAGAATGAATAAGGGAACATCACAACGGAGCAGAAGAATGAGTCTTTCCTTGAAGAAGTCAGGGATGCTGAAATTTGGTCTGAGCCTGGTGGCCCTGACCGTAGCAGCTAGCGTTCAGGCAAAAACCCTGGTTTATTGCTCAGAAGGTTCCCCAGAAGGTTTTAACCCTCAGCTGTTCACCTCTGGTACCACTTACGATGCCAGCTCAGTGCCAATTTATAACCGTCTGGTTGAATTCAAAACCGGCACCACCGAAATCATCCCTGGTCTGGCTGAGAAATGGGAAGTTAGCGAAGACGGCAAAACCTATACCTTCCACCTTCGTTCAGGTGTGAAGTGGCAGGACAACAAAGATTTCAAACCAACACGCGATCTGAATGCTGATGACGTGGTGTTCTCGTTCGATCGTCAGAAGAATGCTAACAACCCGTACCACAAAGTTTCTGGCGGCAGCTACGAATACTTCGAAGGCATGGGCTTATCTGACCTGATCAGCGAAATTAAGAAAGTGGACGACAATACCGTTCAGTTCGTGCTGACGCGCCCAGAGTCGCCATTCCTGGCAGATCTCGCGATGGACTTCGCCTCTATTCTTTCCAAAGAATACGCTGACAACATGATGAAAGCCGGCACGCCGGAAAAAACTGACCTGAACCCAATCGGTACCGGTCCGTTCCAGCTGCTGCAATACCAGAAAGATTCTCGCATTCTGTACAAAGCGTTCCCGGGCTACTGGGGCACCAAGCCGCAGATCGACCGTCTGGTGTTCTCCATCACGCCTGATGCTTCTGTGCGTTACGCAAAACTGCAGAAAAACGAGTGCCAGGTTATGCCGTATCCAAACCCGGCTGACATCGCTCGCATGAAAGAAGACAAGAGCATCAACCTGATGGAACAGGCTGGCCTGAACGTGGGTTACCTGTCTTTCAACACCGAGAAGAAACCGTTTGATGACGTAAAAGTGCGTCAGGCGCTGACTTACGCGGTGAACAAAGAATCGATCATCAAAGCGGTTTACCAGGGCGCAGGCACTGCGGCTAAAAACCTGATCCCACCAACCATGTGGGGTTACAACGATGACGTGAAGGATTACACCTACGATCCTGAAAAAGCGAAAGCGCTGCTGAAAGAATCCGGCCACGCTGAAGGCTTCACCGTTGACCTGTGGGCCATGCCAGTACAACGTCCGTACAACCCGAACGCTCGCCGTATGGCTGAGATGATTCAGGCTGACTGGGCGAAAGTCGGTGTGACCGCCAAAATCGTAACCTACGAGTGGGGCGAGTATCTGAAACGCGCCAAAGCAGGTGAGCACCAGGCTGTGATGATGGGCTGGACTGGCGACAATGGGGATCCGGATAACTTCTTCGCCACCCTGTTCAGCTGTGCAGCGGCGAAAGACGGTTCTAACTACTCTCGCTGGTGCTACAAGCCGTTTGAAGAGCTGATTCAACCTGCGCGTGCTACTGACGATCACAACAAGCGTATCGAGCTGTACAAGCAAGCTCAGGTCGTGATGCATGATCAGGCTCCGGCGCTGATCGTTGCTCACTCCACGGTATACGAGCCAGTGCGCAAAGAAGTGAAAGGTTACGTGGTTGACCCATTGGGCAAACACCACTTTGAGAACGTGTCAGTAGAATAATACTGGTAGATATCCCCCTCACCCCGCCCCTCTCCCTTAGGGAGAGGGAGGAGATCGAGAGGGATTTTTTCCCTCTCCTGGGGGAGAGGGCTAGGGTGAGGGCGACAAGTCCAACAACCCGACGCCATCCTCCAGGTTTGTGGAAATTTTTGTGAGCAATACAATCCTGCCTCAATTTATGCTAACCGTCAGATTTCTGGTTGCAGGAAGGTGGCAAGCTCGGGAATCCTCAGGAGCTTACTTGAGTAAGTGACTGGGGTGACTGAGTGAAGCCAACGCACCTGTGGCCTGAAAGATGAGGGTTAGGGCGGGAGATTACAGAGAATCCGGGTTATGTTGCAGTTCATCCTCCGACGTCTGGGATTAGTTATCCCCACGTTTATCGGTATTACCCTTCTTACCTTCGCCTTCGTGCACATGATTCCCGGTGACCCGGTGATGATTATGGCCGGTGAGCGCGGTATCTCTCCTGAACGTCATGCTCAGTTGTTGGCCGAACTTGGCCTCGACAAGCCGATGTGGCAGCAATACATCCACTATATTTGGGGTGTGATGCACGGCGACCTGGGCATTTCGTTAAAAAGCCGTCTTCCAGTCTGGGACGAATTCGTTCCACGCTTTAAAGCGACCATGGAACTCGGTGTCTGCGCGATGATGTTTGCCGTTGCCGTGGGTATTCCGGTTGGCGTGCTGGCGGCGGTTAAACGTGGTTCCGTGTTTGACCACACTTCGGTGGGCCTTGCGCTGACAGGCTATTCAATGCCTATTTTCTGGTGGGGTATGATGTTAATCATGCTGGTTTCCGTCTACTGGAACCTCACCCCGGTATCAGGGCGCGTTAGCGATACGGTATTCCTCGACGACACCTTGCCGCTCACCGGTTTCATGCTGATAGACACCGCCATATGGGGCGAGCCAGGCGACTTCATCGACGCCGTGGCGCATATGATTTTACCCGCCATCGTGCTTGGTACGATTCCGTTAGCGGTTATCGTGCGTATGACTCGCTCGTCAATGCTGGAAGTGCTCGGCGAAGACTACATCCGTACCGCTCGCGCTAAGGGCCTGACTCGTATGCGTGTCATCGTGGTTCATGCGCTGCGCAACGCCATGCTGCCCGTCGTGACGGTTATCGGCTTGCAGGTTGGTACGTTGCTGGCGGGTGCCATTCTGACGGAAACCATCTTCTCCTGGCCGGGCCTTGGCCGCTGGCTGATTGATGCATTGCAACGTCGTGACTACCCGGTAGTACAGGGCGGCGTATTGTTGGTTGCGACGATGATTATCCTCGTGAACCTGATCGTCGACTTACTGTACGGCGTGGTGAACCCGCGTATACGCCATAAGAAATAAGGGGCCATCATGACGCAATCAACTGAAAAAGCAGTCACTGAGAGTAAAGTAGCCGCAGCGCCAGTCCCAATGACGCCGTTCCAGGAATTCTGGCACTACTTTAAACGTAATAAAGGGGCGGTCATCGGCCTGGTGTATGTCACCGTGATGATCTTAATAGCAATCTTCGCCAACGTTCTCGCGCCGCACGGTCCTGCTGAACAGTTCCGTGACTCGTTGCTGCACCCGCCGGTCTGGCAAGAAGGTGGTAGCTGGCAGTTCCTGCTCGGGACTGACGACGTAGGCCGCGACATCATGGCGCGCCTGATGTACGGTGCGCGCCTGTCGCTGCTGGTCGGCTGCCTGGTGGTGGTGCTGTCGTTGGTTATGGGCGTGGTACTTGGCCTGATTGCGGGCTACTTCGGTGGCCTTATCGACAACATCATCATGCGCATTGTCGACATCATGCTGGCACTGCCAAGCCTGCTGTTGGCGCTGGTGTTAGTGGCAATCTTCGGCCCGTCTATCGTCAACGCTTCGCTGGCACTGACCTTCGTTGCGCTCCCACACTATGTGCGACTGACGCGCGGTGCGGTGCTGGTGGAAGTCCACCGCGACTATGTCACCGCTTCTCGCGTGGCGGGTGCAAGCCCGATGCGCCAGATGTTCATCAACATTTTACCGAACTGCCTGGCACCGCTTATCGTGCAGGCCTCGCTTGGTTTCTCTAACGCCATTCTCGATATGGCCGCTCTCGGCTTCCTCGGCATGGGTGCGCAACCGCCAACACCGGAGTGGGGCACCATGCTCTCCGACGTGTTGCAGTTCGCACAAAGTGCCTGGTGGGTGGTCACCTTCCCAGGTGTCGCAATCCTGCTGACGGTGCTGGCATTTAACCTGATGGGTGACGGGCTGCGTGATGCGCTCGATCCTAAACTCAAGCAGTAAAGGGCTACGTAATGGCGTTATTGAATGTAAATAAATTATCGGTGCATTTCGGCGACGAAAAGACACCGTTCCGTGCCGTAGACCGCGTGAGTTACAGTGTAAATCAGGGCGAAGTTGTCGGTATTGTTGGGGAATCTGGTTCCGGTAAATCCGTCAGCTCGCTGGCGATTATGGGGCTGATTGATTATCCAGGCCGCGTAATGGCGGAAAAACTGGAATTTAACGGCCAGGATCTACAAAAGATTTCTGAGAAAGAGCGTCGTAACCTGGTCGGTGCCGAAGTGGCGATGATCTTCCAGGACCCGATGACCAGCCTCAACCCTTGCTACACCGTCGGTTTCCAGATTATGGAAGCCATCAAGGTGCACCAGGGCGGCAACAAGAAAACCCGCGTTCAGCGAGCTATCGACCTGCTGAACCTGGTGGGTATTCCCGATGCGGCTTCGCGTCTGGACGTTTACCCGCACCAGCTTTCCGGCGGTATGAGCCAGCGCGTGATGATCGCGATGGCGATTGCCTGTCGTCCTAAGTTGTTGATTGCCGACGAACCAACCACCGCGCTGGACGTCACTATCCAGGCGCAAATTATCGAGCTGTTACTGGAACTGCAGCAGAAAGAGAACATGGCGCTGATTCTGATCACCCATGACCTCGCGCTGGTAGCGGAAGCGGCACACAAAATCATCGTGATGTACGCCGGGCAAGTGGTGGAAACGGGTGCATCGCAAGATATCTTCCGTGCGCCGCGCCACCCGTACACTCAGGCGCTGCTGCGTGCACTGCCTGAATTTGCGCAGGACAAAGCGCGTCTGGCCTCGCTGCCGGGTGTGGTTCCGGGCAAATATGACCGCCCGAACGGCTGCCTGCTCAACCCGCGCTGCCCGTATGCGACCGACAAATGTCGCAGCATAGAACCAGAACTGAACATGGTGGATAACGGGCGTCAGTCCAAATGCCACTTCCCACTCGATGATGCCGGGAGGCCAACGCTATGAGTACCGATAAGGCCACTGCGCAACCTCTGTTGCAGGCCATCGACCTGAAAAAACACTACCCGGTGAAGAAAGGCATTTTCGGCCAGGAACGCCTGGTGAAAGCGCTCGACGGCGTATCATTTGAGCTGGAACGCGGCAAAACGCTGGCGGTGGTGGGTGAATCTGGCTGTGGTAAATCCACGCTGGGCCGCCTGCTGACGATGATTGAAATCCCGACCGGTGGCGAGCTTTACTACCAGGGACAAGATTTGCTCAAGCCTGACGAAACAGCCGAAAAGCTGCGTCGCCAGAAAATCCAGATCGTCTTCCAGAACCCGTACGGCTCGCTGAACCCGCGTAAAAAAGTGGGGCAAATTCTTGAAGAGCCGTTGCAAATCAACACCAGCCTGAGCAAAGCCGAACGCCGTGAAAAAGCGTTGGCGATGATGGCGAAAGTCGGCCTGAAAACCGAGCATTACGACCGCTACCCGCATATGTTCTCCGGCGGCCAGCGCCAACGTATTGCTATCGCCCGCGGCCTGATGCTCGACCCGGACGTGGTGATTGCCGATGAACCGGTATCGGCACTCGATGTTTCCGTGCGCGCGCAGGTTCTGAACCTGATGATGGATTTGCAGCAGGAAATGGGGCTGTCGTATGTGTTCATCTCCCACGATTTGTCGGTGGTGGAACACATCGCTGACGAAGTGATGGTGATGTACTTAGGCCGCTGTGTGGAGAAGGGCACCAAAGACCAGATCTTCTCTAACCCGCGCCACCCGTACACCCAGGCGCTGCTATCTGCTACACCACGCCTGAACCCGGACGACCGCCGCGAACGCATCAAACTCACCGGTGAGCTGCCAAGCCCGCTGAATCCACCACCAGGCTGCGCGTTCAACGCCCGCTGCCGCCGCCGCTTTGGGCCGTGCACGCAGTTGCAGCCACAGCTCAAAGAGTACGGTGGCCAGCTGGTGGCTTGCTTTGCTGTTGATCAGGATGAGAACGGGGAAATTCGGTAGGACGAGTGGGAGTCTGTAGACTCCGTTGTTTTTCCGTTCACCTGTACATCTGGTTATCTCTGTAACCGTTGCACACGGTGAACGTGCCAGGGGAGTTACGCCACTCCCCTGGCGGCCCCGGCGCCCGGCAAATAAATCGCCGCTGCGCGGTAAACCCCGATTATTTCCCCAACATGCAGGGTCGTTCCCGACGGCGCAACCCTGCCTGAAGGGGAAAAATCGGTGCGATTTAAGCCGGGAACAAGGGCGTCGCGGTAAGATTAGGGAAAACACGGGCTTTCGTAGGGCGGATAAGCTTGCGTCATCCGCCAGAATTAAGCAAAAACACCACTTCCCCCCGATAAAAAGAAGATGTTGCCAGCCGGGTCTGCCAGCTTTTATCCCATTCACCGTTTTGCACCAGGCCAATCTTAAATGGCACGCGCAACTTTAGCAGTGCGGGCAAATAGCGTTGATACTCCTTCACCGTGGTTTTACCCTGATAAGTCTGGATAACCAGCTCATCAATAGGCAGAGCATTGAGCTGTTGAATACTGCCCGTTTTTGCCCAATCCAGTAAACCGGTGACGCCAAGCGCAAAACGTTTATCCAGTTTATGGCGAACCCGTAACAGAAATTTTTGGTAGTCCTGCAAGCGGTAGGTTCCAGCATCAAAATCGATTTGCAAACCCACAACATGGTTCCCGGCTGCCGCCCACTTACCGGGTAAATCCAGCACGCTGTTGAGAATATCATCAGGTACATCAAGGGTGGTGGTGCGAACGGTTACCCACACGGATGGAAACGCGAGGGGAGAACGAGGTACCCCAAGCTTGATAAATTTGGCGCGGTTTTGACGAGAGACAATCTCACCCTGATGCAGGTACACCACTTGTGCATTCTGCAACGCGGGCTGTGAGCTGACCCCCGACCACAGCCAGTACGCCGTATATTCCTGATGTTTCGCTTCGCTGGGCATTGCTGGCGGCACAATAGTCGCCAGCAATAACAATAACGTTACCAGTAATAGCTGAGCAGTTTTTCCCACTGGTTACCTTTGTATTTGGTTTTCAATACGGTAAACCAATGTTTACGTGTTTCTGGTTTCACCTCTTCACCGCCACAGTCGTTGTAACCAGACGGGGAATAGCACATCACCGCCCGGTAAAGCGCATAGGTCTTATCTTCGGGTTCCGCTTTCGGATCGTTAATTATCTGCTGATAATAGGCCTGGCGATCCGGAGAGTTGCTTAACGCAGGTTTTGCTATCGCATCGCCCAGTAAGTCATTGCCACCGCCTTCCGCTTCCGTATCAATGTGTGCCGCGGTGTTGCGGAAAAACTCACCCAGGCAATTAAGTGCATGCGCGTCGGTTTTTCTTGCGATGAGTGTTTTCACCGTGTCATCCAGCGAGGCACAGAAATAACCCTTCTCGGCCCGCTCCCCATTCCAGTTAAAGATATCGAGATTGACATCATTGAACGCTTCAAGGGTGACTGGCTTAGTGATATGGCGACGTAGCGACTTATCCGTGTCGTAGCCTTCATAGTCACCCACCATCAGGTCGCGCATCAGCAGCGTATGTAGCGCGATGGTTTTCTCTTCATCATTTACCCCGTGGGTCGCCTGTTGTTGCAGCAGCGCTTTTGGCGCGGCAGTTTTCAGCACCAGCGAGCGATAACGCAGGTTTGTCACTGGACTGTCAGCGGCAAAAATAGCTTCTGGCTGCTGGTTGTTCACCATCACCGCCGCCAGATTCAGTTGTATATATTGCTGTTGTTCTACTGATTGAGTCAGACCAAGCAGATGTTTCCAGTGCGCCAGTGCCTCAGGCCACTGTTTCTGTGCTGCTAACGCGTCACCGTGCAGAACTTGCTGACTAAAGGTGAGTAGATCGCTGGAGGCTAACAAGTTGATAGAGGGGGTGGCTTCAATCACGGCGGCATAATTACCTTCATGATAGTAAAGCCAGGCGTTTTCCAAAAAGCTCCAGTACGGTTGCAACTCTGCGCTGGCAAATATCGGTTTCAGGCTATCAAGATTTTCGCGTGTCACCTCATACGACTTGTTCTGGCCTTGGTTATTCCGGAGCCAGCGTAACGTTTGGGTGAAAGTTAGCATCGGTGCCTGGGCGTCACTGATAAACGGCTCATAGTTACCGAAACTATCCCTGCTTTGGAATTTGTCATCCAGCTCAGAAATGACTTTATGCAATGAGTCTACGTCTGGTGCCTGGGCCAGGGCTTTTTCATATAACGGGGCCAGCTGTTGCCAGTCTTGTAAGTACCAGTTAATTCTGCGAAAAAGCCCGCGAGCGGAATCTGCATAACGCCCTTCAGGCCAGGTCGCTAAATAGGCATTGGCATAATCACGAGCTTCGCTTGCTGCGCCAGTATCGATTTTAGTGGCATCAAACATGCCGTATTCATCAGTCGCCTTGACGGTGCTTTTGTTGAGTGCAACGCGCATCAGCATATAGCTTGATGTTTCAGCGACCCACGGCTGGCTGCTTTTCTGCAAAGCGGTGAACAGGCTATTTGCTTCCACAAAATCGCCAAGGTAAAAGACATTCGCCCCACGGAGATAATCAGAGAAAGCTGCCGTATGGGAGCCAGGTTCGATATCGAAAGCTTCAACCGGGAGGCGGCTATCCGCTTTGTCATAAGAGTTCAGAAAAATATTACCTCGCCATACAGCCAGATGATGACGGTCTTCTGGTTTTATCGTTGGGTCATCAAGCAGTGCCGCGAAGAATTGCTCTACAGATTGCAGGTTATTGGAAATATGGCGGTTTTCTGCGTCTTGATCGTGTTCCCAGGAGGAGGTATCGACGCCTAATGTTTGCGACATTTTGCTGAATGAGGTTTCAGCGACAGGGGCGGGTGTGGTGTTCTCAGTAGAGGGGGTTGCTGTTGGATGAGGTAGATCGTTGTAGCCGATAAATCCAAAGTGATAGCTTCTGCTGCGGGTAAAATCAGGAGGCACGGGCAGGCGAGGTAACGCCAGATTTTTGCGTGCTCCTTCAAGTTGGATCAAATTCACACGCGTATCGTTATCAATATTCAGCCAGGGTACACCGTTAAGCGGGCAATCATCTTGCCATCCACAGCCAAAATCATCATAGGAAGCCTGCGCGTTAAACGTTGTAGCCGCCGTTAACCCGACCAGGGCCATCGCCATCTTATGATTAATTTTCATTGCCTCTGAACATCCTTTTACATGATGAAGGTGCTGACAACAGCATTCTGAAAAACCATACAGAGTATACAGGCTATTATTTAAATGCTTCACCCTCAAAAATAGGTGTAGTCGTGCGGCATTTTCCCCTGAAGATGGTTATATGTTTTGGAAAAAACATCCCAATCATTAAATACTCTTCATCTATGTGAAATCACAGAAGAAAGCTGCTACCTTTTAAGGGGTAGCATTAAATATTACGCAATCACAAATCAAGACTGTTTCATGCTTAGCCGGGTATTAATAAGAAAAAAAGATGGAGCTAAGACCGCAGGTGCCTATATATTGGCTCGAAATATCGTTGTTTTTCCAAAATTGAATAATAAAAAATGGAATTATAACGTTATGTAATTATTCATGGTTTATGAAGTCAATAAACCTTATTCATTGAGTTATTCACACATCAAATACAAATGTCTTATAAATCATGAGTATCGTAATGAAAAATTATGATGATTTGCAGCGTTTCAAAGATAAGACGCGTACAGGCTCTATCGACTTCAAAGATATGTCGGCGCAAAATCAGCAGTTATCGGACAGTAACTGGACGATAATCAAACAGTTAATGCATACCGAAGGCGATGACTCCGTGCTTTCCCATGCCGAAAGTATTTCCGTGCCAGCACCGCAAGCGGTAAAGGCTGATGAGTTCGATGCCAGCCATTTCAAGCCGCTGGTGGCGCAACCCATCAGCCAGTCAGCTTCTCAGGGCTCAATTCTCGACAGCCTGAACAGCGCGCTGCCAGAAAACAAAACCGAGTTATTTCAACCTGAGCAAAGCAAACACACTACCGCGACGCTGTTTGAACAACTGGCACCCGTCACCGCGCAGCCAGAACCGGTCATTGAACCGTTAAAAGAACCAATAAAAGAAACCGTAAAACCTGCCGCTGTCGCTGCGCCGCAGGGCTACGAACCGGTAAAAACAGAACCCGTGCGTTTTGACAAATTGTTCGCAGCAAAAGGGAGTACGGCGCGCAACCATCCCGCTAAAGACTTACCGCTGCAACCGTTGCTGGAGATGATCGCTTCATGCCGCTAGTGTGTGTGTGCTCGCCAAAAGGCGGGGTAGGAAAAACCACAGTTACCGCCAATCTGGCGTATGCGTTGGCTCGCGCAGGTAGCAAGGTGTTAGCCATTGATTTTGATGTGCAAAACGCGCTGCGTTTGCATTTTGGCGTGCCTTTATCTGATGGCCGTGGCTATGTGGCTAAAGCTATCGAATCGGCAGACTGGAGCCAGTCGGTTTTGACTGCCGGCAGCAATATGTTCGTGCTGCCGTATGGTGATGTCAGCGAAGAACAGCGCCTTGAATTTGAGCAGCGCCTGAGCACCGACAACCATTTCCTGATGCGTGGATTAAGCACTTTGCTTAACTACCCGGGCCTGGTCATTATTGCCGATTTCCCACCAGGCCCAAATCCGGCGTTAAAAGCGGTTTCGCGACTGGCTGACCTGCATCTGGTGACCATGCTGGCAGATACCGCTTCGCTATCATTGTTGCCGCATATTGAAAATCATCGTCTGATTGGCGAACCGCTAAACAATAAAGCCGGATACTATTTTATCCTCAACCAGAGTGACAACCGCCGCCATATAAGCCGCGATGTCACGGCATTTATGCAGCAGCGTCTTGGCGATCGTCTGCTTGGCGTTATTAACCGCGATGAAAGTGTGGCGGAAGCCAATGCTTCTCAGCAATCAATATTCGATTTTAGTCCGGCTTCCGCTGCGGCTTTTGATATTGAACTTATCAGTAAGCGAGTCGCAGGTATTCTCGACATAAAAATTGGTGATGGCGCGGTACATACCGGCCTGAGAACGTCAAATTTCTGACAATCATCCAGGATGTCCTATGAAAAAGGTCCTGTTTTATTTACTGCTATTGGTGTTAGCGCCAATAGCAGTCCTGATCATCATTACGCCTATGGACAGCCAGAAGCAGTATATCTTTGGCTTTATCAGCCTGGCGATTCTGTTTTTATTAGGCTTCAGCAAAAAGCACAGCGTGTCGATAATCATGATGCTGGTTTCAGTCTTGATGTCGACGCGTTATATTTATTTTCGTGCTACCCAAACGCTGCACTTTAATTCCGAAATAGAGGCCATCCTCGGTATAGGGTTATTTTTAGCCGAGCTGTATATCTGGGTCATCTTATTGCTGAGCTATTTGCAAACCTCGTTCCCATTAAAACGGGGGATTGTGCCGCTACCGGACGACACATCTAAATGGCCGACGGTCGATATTTATATTCCCAGCTATAACGAAAGCCTCGATGTGGTTCGCGATACGGTTCTGGCCGCGCAATGTATCGACTACCCGCGCGATAAAATCAAAATCTACCTGCTTGATGACGGTAAGCGGCGCGAGTTTGCGGTGTTTGCCGCCGATGTGGGCGTGGGCTATATCACGCGTAACGATAACTCACACGCCAAAGCCGGTAACCTCAACCACGCCATGAAACTCACTCACGGCGAGTTGATCACGGTCTTTGACTGTGACCACGTTGCGACGCGTATCTTCCTGCAAGCCACTGTAGGTGCATTCCTGAAAGACCCGAAACTGGCGCTGTTGCAGACACCACACTATTTCTATTCACCCGATCCGTTTGAACGTAACTTATCGGGCGGGCAAAACATCCCCAACGAAGGTTCACTGTTCTACGGCCCCATCCAGCAGGGGAACGATAACTGGAACGCCACTTTCTTCTGCGGTTCATGTGCCGTAATTCGCCGTAGTGCGCTGGAAGAAATCGGCGGATTTGCCGTGGAAACCGTGACCGAAGATGCGCATACCGCGCTGAAAATGCAGCGCCTGGGCTGGAAATCTGCCTTCCTGGATATTCCGCTGGCGGCGGGACTGGCGACTGAACGCCTGGTGCTGCACGTGATTCAGCGTACCCGCTGGGCGCGCGGCATGACGCAAATCTTCCGTATGGATAACCCGTTATTTGGCCGTGGCCTGACGTGGCAACAGCGTTGTTGTTACCTCAGTGCGATGCTCTATTTCCAGTTCGCTTTGCCGCGTGTGGCGTTCGTCACCGCACCGCTGGCGTACTTACTGTTTAACCTGAACATCATTCACTCCTCGGCAAGCCTGATCTTTGCTTACGCGTTGCCGCACCTGATCTTGAGCATTTATCTCAACTCGCGCATGAACGGGCGCTATCGCTACAGTTTCTGGGGCGAGATTTATGACATGGTGCTGGCGTTCCACCTGGTTCTGCCCACGGTTATCACCATGCTGTTCCCAAAACGCGGCAAGTTTAACGTCACGGATAAAGGTGCGCTGCTGAACGTGGGCTACTTCGATTTCAGCGTGGTGCGGCCTCATGTGATTATCGCGGTGTTGCTGGCGGTGGCGGTTGTCGCCGGGATTGTGCGTGCTTGTGCGCACGACTACTTTGGTGTTGACCCGAATGTTATCGCGCTGAACGTCGGCTGGGGGTTGTACAGCCTGGTGTTCCTGCTGGCGGCGATTGCCGTCGCCCGCGAAACGCGCCAGACGCGAAAAACCATCCGTATTGATGTTGAAGTCCCGGTGGTTATTCACTACGCCAGTGGAATATCTTCCCGTAGCAACACTATCGATTTGTCGATGGGCGGTTGCCAAATCGCAGTGCCGGATGACCGCCATCTCAATGATGAAATCGAAGAAATCGAGCTGCAACTGAAGTCCGGCTCTATCAGCATTCCGGTGAAAGTGATCGCTTGCGACGAGCAGGCCATTCGCCTGATGTTTGAAGAGATTCCACTGGACAGGCGTCGTGAACTGGTGCGTGTGGTTCTGGCGCGTGCCGATGCGTGGATTCGTCCGCCAAAACCGCAGGACAACCCGTTCCGTTCCCTGCTGATCATTATTCGTTGTGTGTTTGACCTGTTCTGGCTGACGTTCAAATCGCGCCGCGAAAACCGTCGCCTGCGCCAGGAAGAAGCCAAACGTATGGAAGAAGCCCGCGAGGACAACGTTGCATGAAAGGGATGAGTATAAAGCTTTGCCAGTTGTTGCTCGCGTTGACGGTTTTGGCCTCACCGGTTATGGCGGAAGACGCCACGACGGTGGAGTCACAAATTCCCCTGGATTTACCTGCACCCGACGCGGCCTTTGCGCCAGATGCTGCACCGGTATCGGAAACTGCACCAGCTCCGGCAGTGGATGCACCCACGCCATCGGTGTTTACGCCTGGCAACGTGAGCAGTATTACCGTGGCGCAAATGGGCCAACCACGTGGCGTTATGCTCAGCGGCGGGCAGTTGCAGGCGGGTATCGATTTCACGCTGCCGACCGATCAGGTCATCACCAACGCACAACTTTACCTGAACCTGAAAGTCTCTCCGGCGATGGCGGCGCGCAATACTACGCTGCAACTGATGATGAACGGTCAGCCTCTGGGAACGGTGCCGTTGGGTTCTGCCGATAGCGATGTGTCCAACTATCAGCTGGAAATCCCGGCGGCGATGGTGGTGTCGAGCAATAACATCAGCTTTAAAATCAACGATGGCGATGCCCTGCTGTGCCTGCGCGACCTGTCTGATAAATACCAGGTCACCATCATGCCGAACACGCGGTTGGATCTGGAAGGTCAGCAGCTCAATATCGGTGCCGATCTCAGCCATTTCCCGCGCCCGTTCTTTGACTCAATGCAGATGACTCCCGCTTCATTGGAGTTTGCTTTCCCGGCAAAAACGCTGCCTGAACAAGTGAGTGCGGCGGCGTTGGTTGCCTCCTGGTTGGGCATTGAGGCGGATTATCGCGGTATCTCCTTTAACGCGTTATCCGACAAACTGCCTGAGAAAAACGGCATTCTGTTTGGCAAGCCCGGCGAGCAGATTGGCGGTCTGACCTTGCCTGAAACCCAAAAACCGATGCTGCAAATCATCGATAACCCAGGCAACCCGGTTTATAAACTGTTGTTGGTGGTGGGCAATTCCGACCAGCAATTGCGCGCTGCGGCGTGGCGTTTAACGCAGGGGAAATTCCCTGGGCAAACCGCAAGCACTGCGGTAGAAAACCAGACAATCCCAGTGAGCAAAGCCTATGACGCTCCGCGCTGGATCTCCACTGAACACCCGGTGCGTCTGTCCGAGTTGATGCGTAAAGACCAAAGCCTGACGGCGACCGGCATCTGGCACGAGCCATTAAGCGTGGCATTCCGCGCGGCTCCGGATCTGTTCTTGTGGGATGGCGACACCATCCCGGTGAAAATCGGCTATCGCTTCCCGACGGAAAACTGGATTGATGAAGAACGTTCTTACCTTTCCCTGACGCTCAACGGCACTTTCCTGCATAACTTGCCGGTGAATAAGCAAGGCGCGCTGGAAACGCTGTGGCGCAAAGTGGGCGGCGATGCGCGCCAGGAAGAGTACAACCTGGCGCTGGAGCCGTACCTGATTTACGGCGACAACCAGTTGTCGCTGTACTTCAACATCCAGACCAAAGAATCGGCACCGTGTAGCGTGCTGCTCAATAACAACATTAAGAGCCGTATCTCCGACGATTCATGGATTGATTTGAGCAAAACGCGTCACTTCTCGTTGCTGCCAAACCTTTCTTACTTCGTGGGTGCGTCGTTCCCGTTCTCCCGCTTTGCTGACTTTGCCCATACCGTGTTGATGCTGCCAGAAAACCCTGGCGAGGCTGAAATCAGCACGCTACTGAATATGGCTGCCCGTTCGGGTAATGCAACCGGCACCTCGTTAAACAACAACACGGTGATGTTTGGCGTGCCAACGGCGGGCGCAAACTTGCAACGCCTTGAACATAGCCACGTGCTTTCCGTTTCGACCATCAATCAAAGCGCGTTTAACAAAACGCTGCTGGCACAGTCGCCGTTTAACAGCAACGAGCATTCGTTCGGCGTCCGTGAACGCTCAATCTGGCAAAAAATACAGCACTGGATTGAAGGTGACTGGGGATCGAAAGGCATTGCGGCTGACCGCTATTTCTCATCTAACGAAGCGTGGCGTGGGTTTGTCAGCTTCCGCTCGCAGTGGAACCCTGACCGTGTGGTGGTGATGGCGATTGGCAGTACCGACGAACAGCTTTCGCGGCTGCAGACCGACTTAAGTTCTTCGCGCATCAACGCCGGTATTCGTGGCGATGCCGCCATCATTACTGATGAAAACGGGGTGCGTAGCTTCCGTGTTGGACAACAGTTCCCGAGCGGCCAAATGCCGTGGTACATGATGGTGGTCTGGTATGCCAACCAGCATTCAGCGTTGCTGGCCATTTTAGGTTTGTTGTTCGCCTCGGTTATTGGTTTGAGCTTGTACGCCCTGTTGAAAAAACGCGCGCATAAACGTCTTAATCCTCAGGATGATGGTAAGTAAAGGTGGTGCTCAATGAGTCATAAAAACAAAAACGCCCGCCGCTTGTTAACTCTGTGCTTCTTTGGCGGCCTGGCGTTTAGCGCGACCGCTGCGGAAAACAACCCGGCGTTAAAAGCGTTGTTTGACCAGGCCAATTACTGGCATGAAAAGTCACATGACGAGCTGGCAAAAGACGCGTTGCAGAAAGTGTTGATGGTTGATGCCAATAACACCCAGGCGATGTACCTGATGGCGCTGTGGGCACAGCAAGCCGGGGATATTAAAGGTGCCGCCCAATGGCGCGAACGCCTGGCTTCTGTTTCGCCACAAGACGGTAATTTGCAGGCGCTGGATAACGCTAAACAGATTCAGCAAATCCCGCGTGGGCAGCTGGATTTAGCGCGTCAGCAGGCGCGCAGCGGCAATATTCCCGCCGCGCTCGCCACCTGGCGCAGTTTGTTTAATGGCGACCAGCCGCCGCCGAGCCTCGCGCCAGAATATTACCTGACGATGGCGGGCGACAAATCGCTGTATCCGCAAGCGGTGGCTGGTTTACGCCAGTTTGCCGCGCAAAATCCGCAGGACAACGGCGGGCGTATTGCGCTTGGTAAAGTGCTGACCTACCAGGATGCCACGCGTCGTGAAGGCATGGACATCCTGCAAAATATGGCGAGCGGTAGCCAGGATGCCGATAAAGCCTTGCGCCAGGCGCTGTTGTGGCTCGGCCCAACTGCCAGCGACGAGCAGTATTATCAAACCTTCCTGCAACGCCATCCGAAAGATACGGTGGTGCAAGAGCACTACCGTAAAAGTGTTGGCGGTGCCGCAAAAGGCGAAGGGTTTAACGCGCTCAATAGCGGCAACACCGAAGTGGCAAAAAACCAGTTTGAACAAGTGCTGCAAAACAACCCGCAAGACGCCGATGCACTGGCCGGGATGGGCTACATCGCGCAGCGTAAAGGCGATTACACCGCCGCCGCAGAATACCTGAATCGCGCCGCCAGGCAGGGTGGCGATCAATCTGGCGAGCGCAAACAACAAGCCGATGACGCCGAGTTTTACGGGCAACTGGCGAGCGCTCAGGCAGCATTCAAACAGGGCAATATTAGCCAGGCCCTGGCGCTCAGCGCACCTCTGGCGCAGCAAAGCGGTGAACGTGGAAATGCTGCGAAGTTATTCCGTGCGGATGTCCAGCGCCATAACAAAGATTACGCCGAGGCAGAGCAGACTTTACGCAGTATTTTGAGCGAACAACCGAATAATGGTGCCGCGCGCGAAAACCTCTATTACGTGTTGCGTGAGCAGAATAAAACCGCCGAAGCGCAAGCGATGCTGCAAACCCTGCCTGCCAGTTTGCAGGCCAAATTGCAGCCGCGCGTTTCTGGCGGTAATCCAGCCGATCCGCTGCGCCGCCAGGCACAGCAGGCCGCGGCAAATGGCAACCCGCAACAAGCCATCGCTATTTTGCAGCAGGGCGTGGCGCGTTATCCGTCCGACCCGTGGCTGCGTCTTGATTTAGCGCGCCAGCTCCAGAAACAGGGGCGTCGTGACGAAGCCAGCAATGTGATGGCGGCTTCTTTCCGGCCAAACGCCTCCAATACAGAACTGTACGCGGGGGCATTGTTTGCCAGCGAAAACAATGCCTGGCAGCAATCACAAACTTTATTGTCGCGTATTCCCGCGTCCAGCCAGACCAGCGACATGCGCAGCCTTGCGGCACGTGTGAACTACAATCTGCAAATGTCGGTAGCGGAACGCTACCTCGCGCAGGGCGATACGGTGGCGGCGGCGAATACCTTAAAAGCGCTGGCGATGCGCCCGCCGCAAAGCCCGGCAGATGCGGGAAAACTGGCAAAAATGCTGGCGCAAACCGGCGATGTCAGCACGGCGGTAACGATTGTGCGCGACAATATGCGCCGTGGCGTGCAGGGCAACGCCGGTGATTATGGCGACCAGATTGCAGTGCTGAACCAGGCCGGGCTGGGGCGTGAAGCGCAGGCGTTTCTGGCGAATCCAGAATTGCAGTCGCGCAGCACACCAACGCAGCTTGCCAGCGTTCGCAATGGCTACGTGATCAACGAAGCTGACCAACTGCGTACCCAGGGCAATTATGCGGCGGCGTACGATAAACTTATCCGCGCGATGCAGAACGACCCGCAAAACACCGACCTGATGTTTGCGATGGCGCGTCTGTATCAGTCCGGCAAAATGAACAAAGAAGCGGGCGTGGTTTACGACTACCTGATGACGCGTGACACGCCGCAACAAGATGCGCGCGCGGGTGCCATCGACGTGGCGCTCGCCAGTAAAGACGTCGATAAAGCGAAACAGCTGGCCACCGGGTTGCGCAACGATGAAACGCCGGATCGCCTGCTGTTACTGGCGCGCGTGGCCGAAGCCGATGGCAACCACCAGCAGGCGATGGGCTACCTGCGCACCGCGCGTGGCAAACTGCTTGGCCTGCAAGGAGCCGAAAGCGGAACCGCGCCAACGCTCGGAGGCCTGGCATTAGCCGATAACCCGTTCACCCCGAAAACCTCCGTCGCCCCACAAGCCACCGCCGCTAACTCGCTGTATGGCGAAGCGATGCCGTGGCAAGTCGCACAGCTGGCGCGTAATCCACAAACCGCACCGCCGGGTACCACGCGTACCGATCTGCCGGTCGAGACGGCACAGGCAGGCACCTTGCGCCAGGTGGATAACATGATGGAACAGCTGACCGACAAAACCGCCACCTGGGCGCGTGGTGCGGTGGCTGTGCGTGGGCGAGATGGCGAAAGCGGTCTGAGTAAACTCACCGAAATCAAAGCGCCATTGCAGTGGTCGACGGTGCCGTTTGGCGACTCACGTTTAGATCTTAACGTTACGCCAATCAGCCTGAATGCGGGCAGCTCGTCTGACGAATCCAGTCGCCGCTTTGGTACCGGCGCGTTGATTCAGGGGCAGGTTGGCGAGGAGCTGTATAACGCCTCGACCACCACGCCGCCAGAACTGCCAAATATCGACAAGATAAAAGTGCCTTCACAAGGCTCGCAAAGTGCTGCGGGTGTGGAAGTTGGGATGGCGTTAACCGGCGAACAGTACAAACTCGACGTGGGCTCCACGCCGTTAGGCCAGGATTTAAATACCGTGGTCGGTGGTGTGCAGTGGTCGCCACAATTAACCGATTACCTGAAATTGATTCTGACCGGCGAACGACGTGCCGTGGTCGACAGCCTGCTTTCTTATGTCGGTGTGGAAGACAAATACAGCGGCAAAAAATGGGGCCAGGTCACCAAGAACGGCGGTAGCGCGCAACTGAGCTACGACGATGGCGATGCGGGTTTCTACGCGGGTGTGGGTTTGTATAACTACATTGGCGAAAACGTACCGAGCAACGGCAATGTTACCGGGAATGCTGGCGTTTATATTCGCCCGTTCCATGCTGATGACCGCGAACTGAAAACCGGTATCAGCATGACGTATATGGATTTCTCGAAAAACCTCAGCTATTTCAGCTATGGGCAAGGCGGTTACTTCAGCCCGCAAGACTATATCAGCGTCTCCTTCCCGGTGGATTACACCCAGAAGTTTAATAACTGGGATATGTCGGTGGGCGCATCGTTGGGTTATCAGTCCTATAGCCAGAATCAAAGCCCGTACTTCCCGACCGATTCGGCGATGCAGGCGCAACTGGAAAATTACGTCGCCAACGGCTTTGCGAAAGAAGCGTGGTACAGCGGCAGTAGCGAAAGCGGCATTGGCTATAATCTGCGTGCCGCAGCCGATTACAAAGTTAACAAAGACATGACGATTGGTGGTCAGGTGGGTTATGACACCTTTGGTGATTACAACGAAAGTACCGCACAGCTCTACTTCCGTTACCTGCTGGGGAATAATTAATCATGAATGACGCGCAGTTGTTGCAGTACTTTCAGAATCAGCAGACCCAACCGGGCTGGTTCTCTTTGCTCCACATCATGATTGATAGCATGGTGGCGAATGCGGGTGAAGAAGAAAGCCGCCCGTTTCTGATGCAAATGGGTGACACGCTGGCGGCACGTCACCCATTAGCATTAGCGCGAACTGTGGGCGAACTCGAATCACAGATAAATGTTCAGCTCGCCCGTTTCAACTGGGGCTATATTGATATCGAAGCCAGCGAAACGGCGATGCTCATTCGCCACATGGCTTTACCTGTTCCCGCAGACGAAGCGCAGCAAGTTTCCTGGAGTCACGCATTTAGCGCTGTTCTGGAAGGTGTCTACGCTCGTTGGTTACGCGATCAGGGCGGTAAACCGCATGTGTCGCTGTGGCGCGAGTCTTCACCGTCAGCAACAGTGGTACACTTTCGATATCAAAATAGTCGATGAGGTGCTTTGATGTTGCAGCGATGCAAAACGCTGATAGTGGCAGTTGTTGCCTTGTTCTTCTGCCAGCAAGCGCTGGCTGACACTGCCTGGGATAGCTATAAATCCCGTTTTTTAATGCCCGATGGCCGCATTGTCGACACCGGGAATAAAAACGTCAGCCACACCGAAGGCCAGGGTTTTGCCATGATGATGGCCGTGGCTAACGACGACCGTGCCAGTTTCGATAAAATGTGGAACTGGACGCGAAAAACGCTGAAAAACCCCGATAATGGTCTGTTCTACTGGCGATATAACCCCGTTGAAGCACAACCGATCACCGATAAAAACAACGCCGTCGATGGCGATACTTTTATCGCGTGGGCGCTGTTAAAAGCGGGCAACAAGTGGCAGAACCCCGATTATCTGAAAGAATCAGATGCCATCACTAAGGCGTTGGTTGCCCACAACGTTATCCGTTTTGCCGGTTACCAGGTGATGTTACCTGGCGCTAACGGTTTTAACCTCAACAGTTATGTGAATCTCAACCCCTCTTACTTTATCTTCCCGGCGTGGCAGGATTTCGCTAACCGCAGCCATTTAACGGTGTGGACGGATTTGATTAACGATGGGCAGAAACTGTTGGGGAAAATGCACTTTGGCGAGCCTCAGCTCCCGTCTGACTGGGTTTCATTGTATTCCGATGGGCGTACTGTTCCGGCAAAACAATGGCCAGCGCGCTTTAGCTACGATGCGATTCGCGTTCCGCTGTATGTGTATTGGTTTAATCACAGCAGCCCAGAGTTACAGGCTTATAAAACCTGGTGGGGGCGTTATCCACGTGAGAAAACACCAGCCTGGGTGAACGTCACCACTGGCGATACCGCGCCGTATATGATGGATGGCGGGTTACTGGCGGTGCGTGATTTAGTGTTCCAGCCGGGGAGCGTTGCACAGCCGCAAATTACGGCGCAGGAGGATTATTATTCTGCGAGTTTGAAGATGCTGGTGGCGTTGTCGGTACGGTGATTTTTTTGCCATCACCCTGGCAATTTTGTCAGGGTGAGATCTGTAAGCCTCTCTGATTCTCCGTTCACCTGTGCGTTCAGTTATCTCTTTAATTACAGAAAACGGTGAACGTATCAAGGGGTTAACGCCAACCCCTTGATAATCCAGGCGCCCGGCAAATCAATCGCCGCTAAAGCGGTAAACACCGTTTTTCACCCAACATTCGGGGTCGTTCGCGACCCGTTCCCGACGATCGCTCTCTCACGTGGTTCCCGACCACGTGACCCCGACTGAAGGGTAAAAAACGGCGCGATTGAAGCCGGGGACAAGGTCAAAACCGTTCTGGCCTTTGACTTTGAATTTCGGGTCCGGCTTAAATCGCCTCCATTTTGACTCCAGGTGGCAGGGTCCAGCCGTCGGGAACGGCTGGAGGGCGCGATCGTCTGGAACGAATCGCAACCGACCCTGACACGGAGGCAAAATGGAGGTTTACCGCTTGCGGCGATTTATTTGCCGGGAGTCCGGGTTCTTAGGGTGGCGACGGTGGCCACCCTAAGACGTTCACCGGTTCCGTGGTGACATAAATACACTTTCGCCTGGTGAACGGAACCTTCTTCGAACCGGCAGGAAACACCCTTCAAAGATGTGACTAAGAGATAGTCCTCAGGGAGAAGGCCTGGACGAGGGTTGTTTTCTCGAGGCGCTTTCCAAAATTCCCCCCCGCAATCTGGCAGCACCGAAAAAAACCGCCAGCATCCATACCACGCTGCATGCAGATTCGGTTTCTCAAGCCTAAAACCCACCACAATGCAGTATACTCAGCCATGTCTATTTAGGGCTTAGTTTTTGCGGAGTGTCAGTTTGCGAGTCAGTCGTTCATTAACGATTAAACAGATGGCAATGGTGTCAGCCGTTGCTTTACTGTTTATTTTTATTTTTATCGTGGTGCAGCTTTTTCACTTTGTGCAGCAAAGCCGCTACGACACAGCAAGCCAGATGGAGAAAATCGCCCATTCGGTGCGTATTCCGCTGTCTGAAGCTATCCTGAAAGCGGATATTCCCCAGGCTGAGTACATCCTGAGTCAAATTCAACCTTCTGGCATTATCAGCCGGGCGGATGTAGTACTGCCGAATCAATTCCAGGCGTTGCGCCAAAGATTTACCCCGGAACGCCCGATTCCCGTCTGGATTGCACGCCTGTTCGAACTCCCGGTTCAAATATCCCTACCGCTTTATTCACTGGAACGCCCGGCAAATCCGCAGCCGCTGGCTTATCTTGTGCTGCAAGCTGACTCCTGGCGGATGTACAAATTCATCATTAGTACGATTTCGACGTTGCTGACGACATATCTGCTGCTGGCGCTCATTTTGTCGGTTGCGATCAGTTGGTCGATAAACCGTTTGATTGTTCATCCACTGCGTAAAATTGCCCGTGAGCTCGATAGTTTAACCCCGCACGATGCGGCGAACCATCAACTCAATCTACCTCCTCTTCACCACGATGATGAGATAGGCATGCTGGTGCGCAGCTATAACCGTAATCAACAAATGTCGCAGCGCTTACATGAAGAAATGAGCGCGATGAGCACCCGAAACACAGTTACCGAGTTGCCAAATAAGGCGTTGTTACTGGCGTTGCTTGAACAACTAACGGCAAGCGATAACAAGAATGCGTTGATCGTGATTGCCAGCGAAACTTTGCAGGATACTGCCGGGGTGCTGAACGAGGAGCAGCGTGAAATGCTGCTGCTGACGCTGGTCGAGAAAATTAAAGGTGTTCTGCCACCGAATATGGTGCTGGCGCAGCTCAGCGGCAACGATTTTGGCATTATTGCCCATGGCGTTCAGGATGCCTGGCAGGCAATGGCACTGGCGAAGCAAATTCTCGCGGTGCTGAACGAAAAGTTACCGATTCACTCGATTTCCCTCAAACCGACGGCCAGCATCGGCATTGCGATGTATCACGGGGGTTTGACCGCAGAACAGCTGTATCGCCGCGCCGTTTCCGCCGCGTTTTCTGCCCGTCGCCATGGCAAAAATCAGATTCAATTCTTTGACCCTGAACAGATGGCCATTGCGCAACGCTATTTGACGCAAGAGCAGGATTTACTGACGGCATTAGAAAACCAGCAGTTTGCTATTTGGCTACAACCGCAGGTCAATTTGCGCACCCGTGAAGTCGTCAGCGCGGAAGTTTTACTGCGCATGCAGCAGCCTGATGGTAGCTGGGGTTTGCCGGAAGGCTTGATTGAGCGTATCGAAGATAGCGGTTTGATGTTCACAATTGGTAACTGGATCCTTGAAGAGTCTTGCCGTGTGCTGGCGGGCTGGCAAAGCCAGGGTGTCACCATGCCGCTGTGTGTGAATATCTCTGCGCATCAGTTACTGCACGAGGAAATGGGTTCGTCACTGCTGGAATTAATGGCGCGCTATCGTATCCAGCCAGGGATGTTAATTCTGGAAGTCACGGAAAGTCATAATATTGATGATCCGAAAAAAGCGGTCAGTATTTTGCGTCCGTTGCGCAAAGCAGGGGTGCGCATCGCACTGGATGATTTTGGCATGGGTTATGCCAGCCTGCGTCATTTACATCACCTGAAATCGTTGCCGGTGGATGTGCTGAAGCTCGACAAGAGTTTTGTGGATGGCTTGCCGGAAGATAACACCATGGCGGGGGTGATTATCGGTATGGCGAACACGCTGGGTCTGAAACTGGTGGCGGAAGGAATTGAAAACCAGGCGCAGTGCGACTGGTTGTTGAACGCCGGTGTGAGCATTGCTCAGGGTTATCTTTTCTCCAGGGCACTGACTCTTAAAGAGTTTGATGCCAGGTATTTATCCAGCGCTAATCAGTAAATTAGTTGTTGCAAATGTTATTGGGCTGGCGCGAGTCAGCTCAATTATTTAACAATTTTGTTTACAAATAAGCGCTGTGTCACTTCTGAGCGTTTTTGAGAGTGGTATTTTTGCTTCCGCAGGCCGAGGTCATCTACCTAAATCCTGGTACTGCGGAATATCTACCTCTCAAGGACACGCTATGAAACTCTCTCTTTTTAAAAGCCTCTACTTCCAGGTCCTTACGGCGATAGCCATCGGTATCCTGCTGGGTCATTTTTACCCGGAATTAGGCGCGCAGATGAAACCGCTCGGCGATGCGTTCGTTAAACTGATTAAAATGATTATCGCGCCGGTTATCTTCTGTACGGTCGTCACCGGCATTGCAGGCATGGAAAGCATGAAAGCCGTGGGGCGCACGGGCGCTGTGGCACTGCTTTACTTCGAAGTGGTCAGCACCATCGCGCTGATCATCGGCCTGATCGTGGTTAACGTCGTCCAGCCAGGGGCTGGGATGAACATCGACCCGGCAACGCTTGATGCCAAAGCTGTCGCCATGTATGCCGAACAGGCACAACAACAAGGTGTGGTGGCCTTCTTGCTGGATGTGATTCCTGGTAGCGTGATTGGCGCATTTGCCAGTGGCAATATCCTGCAAGTGCTGCTGTTTGCGGTACTGTTTGGTTTTGCACTGCACCGTCTTGGTCAAAAAGGCCAGTTGATTTTCAACGTGATTGAAAGCTTCTCGCAGGTCATTTTCGGCATCATCAACATGATCATGCGCCTCGCGCCAATCGGTGCTTTCGGTGCTATGGCGTTCACGATTGGTAAATATGGCGTCGGCTCGTTGGTGCAGCTCGGCCAGTTGATTATCTGCTTCTACATCACCTGTATCCTGTTTGTGGTGCTGGTGTTGGGCAGCATCGCGCGGGTGACAGGTTTCAGCATCTTCAAATTTATCCGTTACATTAAAGAAGAGCTGCTTATCGTACTGGGTACTTCTTCGTCTGAATCCGCTCTGCCAAGAATGCTCGATAAAATGGAGAAACTCGGTTGCCGTAAGTCGGTAGTCGGGCTGGTGATTCCAACCGGATACTCGTTTAACCTCGATGGCACCTCAATTTATCTCACCATGGCAGCGGTGTTTATCGCGCAGGCCACCAACACCCATATGGATATTGTCCATCAAATCACACTATTGGTGGTGTTGCTGCTCTCCTCTAAAGGCGCTGCAGGTGTGACAGGGAGTGGTTTCATCGTGCTGGCGGCAACCATTTCAGCGGTGGGCCATTTGCCACTTGCGGGTCTGGCGTTGATTCTCGGTATCGACCGCTTTATGTCTGAAGCGCGTGCGCTGACAAACCTGGTCGGTAATGGCGTGGCAACGGTTGTCGTGGCGAAGTGGGTGAAACAGTTGGATGAGAAGCAACTGGTAGAAACGCTCAATAATCCAAACTCTGCGAAAAAAGTGAACGAAATCTCTTCTTAATCCCCTCAATTGCCCACGGCGACTTGCCCTCGCTGTGGGCTACTGCGCATAATTGACCCTTGAGCCAAAATTTTTGGCGTTTTTTTTCATTTTAAAAGTGACGTTTGCGCGAAGATGCGGTCAAACGGAGTGGTGAATTATCACCGTGGCGGCTTTTTTGCGTAATCTTTTGTCGCCATTACACTTTTTAATCAGGATTGTTTTTCCAGGGGTTAACATGCAGGGCACCAAAATTCGACTCTTAGCTGGCGGATTGCTGTTGGTCGCCGCCGCCAGTAATGTGCAGGCAGAAGCACTACAGCCCGATCCAGCCTGGCAGCAAGGTACGCTGGCCAATGGTTTTCAATGGCAAGTCCTGGCCACACCTCAACGCCCAAGCGATCGTATTGAAATTCGTCTGTTGGTGAATACCGGCTCATTGAATGAGACCACCCAGCAGAGCGGCTTTAGCCATTTCTTACCGCGCATGGCACTGACACAAAACGGTAGCTTGCAGCCATTGCAGGTACGTTCACTATGGCAGCAAAGTGTGGACCCGCAGCGTCCGCTGCCTCCAGCCGTTGTTTCGTATGACTTCACGTTGTTTAATCTTAGCCTGCCTAATAACCGCAATGATTTACTCAAAGAAGCGATAGCTTATCTGGCGGAAACCACCGGTAAAACGTCGATCACCCCGGAAACGGTGAACGTTGCGCTGCAAACTCAGGATATGGTGACAACCTGGCCGATGGACACCAAAGACAACTGGTGGCGCTATCGCTTGCAAGGTTCCTCGCTGTTGGGCCATGACCCGGCAGAAGATCTCAAGCAGCCGGTTGATAACGAACAACTCAACGAGTTCTACAAGAAGTGGTACACCCCGGATGCGATGACCTTGATTGTGGTGGGTAACGTCGATAGCCGTAGCGTTGCCGATCAAATCAATAAAACGTTTGGCACCCTGACGGGCAAACGTGAAACGCCTGCTCCGGTTGCGACTCTTTCTCCGCTCAAGCGTGTTCCTGTGAGTTTAATGACTGACAGTGTGAGCCAGGACAGGCTCTCACTGATGTGGGACAACGCCTGGCAGCCTATTCGTGAATCGTCTGCGATGCTGCGTTACTGGCGTGCCGATCTCGCCCGTGAGGCTCTGTTCTGGCATGTGCAGCAGAACCTTAGCAAGCAGAACATCAAGGATCTTAACCTGAGCTTCGAGTGTCGCGTGTTGTATCAGCGTGCGCAGTGCGGCATCAACCTTGCGTCACCTAACGATAGACTGAATGCGAATTTGGCGAGCGTCAGCAAAGAGCTGGTTAACGTGCGTGATAAAGGGCTGTCGCAGCAAGAGTTTGATGGGTTAATTGCGCAGAAAAAAGCGGAACTTGCCAAGTTGTTTGCCACTTACGCGCGTACCGACACCGATGTGTTGATCAGCCAGCGTATGCGTTCGCTGCAAAACCAGGTGGTCGATATCGCTCCGGAACAGTATCAGAAACTGCGCGGGGATTTCCTGAACAGCCTGACATTAAGCTCGCTGAACCAGGATTTACGCCAGCAACTGTCGCAAGAAATGGCTTTAGTGCTGTTGCAGCCAAAAGGCGAACCTGAGTTCAACATGAAGGATCTGCAAGCGACGTGGGATAAGGTGATGGTGCCAGCTAAAGCACTGCCGCTGACTGATGAACCTAAGCAGGAAGTTTCTTCGGATACGCCGCAGGCGCAGTAACGCCCTAGCCCTCTCCCTCATATACACATCTTTGAGGGGCGCTTCCTGCCGAGCCGGAGAAGGTTCCGTTCACCAGGCGACAGCGTGTTTATGTCGCGACTGAACCGGTGAACGTCTTAGGGTGGCCACCGTCGCCACCCTAAGAACCCGGACTCCCGGCAAATAAATCGCCGCAAGCGGTAAACCTCCATTTTGCCTCCGTGTCAGGGTCGGTTGCGATTCGTTCCAGACGATCGCGCCCTCCAGCCGTTCCCGACGGCTGGACCCTGCCACCTGGAGTCAAAATGGAGGCGATTTAAGCCGGACCCGAAATTCAAAGTCAAAAGCCAGACCGGTTTTGACCTTGTCCCCGGCTTCAATCGCTCCGTTTTTTACCCTTCAGTCGGGGTCACGTGGTCTGGAACCACGTGAGAGAGCGATCGTCGGGAACGAATCGCGAACGACCCCGAATGTTGGGTGAAAAACGGTGTTTACCGCGTTAGCGGCGATTGATTTGCCGGGCGCCTGGATTATCAAGGGGTTGGCGTAAACCCCTTGATACGTTCACCGTTTTCTGTAATTAAAGAGATAACTGAACGCACGGGTGAACGGAAAATAAGCGAGGCTTACAGATCTCACCCTGACAAGATAGCCAGGATGAGTTGTGTACAAGAGACAGCCCACAGGGAGAGGGCCGGGTGAGGGTTGCCTTAAGAAGGCATCGCCTCTTTCGGGATAATCGCCCCGCGATACTGAATCACGGTACTCGCCGTCAAATGCCCGCGTTTTGCCGCTTCTTCAGCACTACCACCAGTCAAACGTATCGCCAGATAACCCGCGCTGAAAGAGTCACCAGCCGCTGTGGTATCGATAACTTTTTCTTTCGGTAATTTTACCGCTGGCACTTCTAACATCGGCTCGCCCTGAATCGCCACCAGGCAAGACTCTGCGCCGCGCTTGATGACCACTTCACGCACGCCAGCTGCCTGAGTACGGTGAATCACTTCTTCAACCGGCTTCGCGCCCCACAGCAAATCTTCGTCATCCAAAGTCAGGAACGCGATGTCAGTGCAGGTCAGCATTTGCTGGTAAACCTGTTGCGTCTCTTCACGGCTGGCCCACAGGCGCGGACGGTAGTTGTTATCGAAGATAACCTTGCAACCGTTAGCGCGGCACTGAGTCAGCAGCGCCATCAGCTTTTCACGGCTCGCCGCGTTGAGGATTGCCAGGCTAATCCCGCTTAAATACAGGTAATCGAACTGAGCCAGCTCTGCGCAAATCGCCTGAGCTTGCTCGCTCTCCAGCCAGAAACGGGCTGCGGCTTCGTTACGCCAGTAATAGAAAGTACGCTCGCCGGTTGAATCAGTTTCGATGTAATACAAGCCTGGTAAACGGTGCTCCAGGCGCTGTGTCAGCTCGGTGTGAACGTTTTCTTGCTGCCATGCGTCGAGCATTTGTTGGCTGAAGTTATCTTCACCCAAAGCCGTGACGTAATGGACTTCTAGCTCGTTTGCATCGACCTGGCGGGCGATATAAACGGAAGTATTTAGGGTGTCGCCACCAAAGCCGCGGCTAACTTCCGCACCTTTTTGCGACAGTTCAATCATACATTCACCGATAACGGCGATTTTGCGCGTTGGCATAGCAGTAAACCTGAATTGATGAAATTACCGCTAGTTTGCTGGTCGGCTAAAAACGAGTCAAACAATTTAAAACGATGTTTCGGAAAACTTTGAGCTAAGGCAGTTTATTGCCAATGTGAACCAACTCTCTTTCATTAAGGTTGTACTCAAAGCGAACATAAAGTTCTCATGCGCTACGCCGATAACTTGACGATGGGCCATCCGAGTTATCAAGGTAAACAGGACGTACATGATGAAGTTTAATCAGATCACTCACCGGCTGAATACGCTTGAGGCGAGTGTCGAAAGTTTGCAGGAGCGGCGGTTCTGGTTGCAGTGCCAGCGGCAGTACACCTTCCAGCCGATCTACAAAATCGATGGTCGATTAATGGCGATAGAACTGCTGACGGTGGTCACGCACGCGGATGAGCCGGAGGTGCGTATTGCCCCGGATCGCTACTTTTCATCTGTCTCCAGTCGCACGCGCTTGATGGTCATCGAAGAGCAACTCAATTTGCTGCGCAGTTGGGAATCCATCTTCCTTGGCTATGGCATTTTAGCGTCGGTGAATGTCGATGGCCCGACTCTTGTGGCAATGAAGCATCATCAGTCGATTCTAAGGCTTATCAACAAAATGCCGTGGGTGCGCTTTGAACTGGTGGAGCACATCACCCAACCGCAAGCCGTGACACTGGCAGGAATGCACGAATTCGGCCCGCTGTGGCTGGACGATTTCGGCACCGGTGTTGCCAACTTTTCTGCTTTAAGCGAGATGCACTACGACTACATCAAAGTCGCGCGTGACTTGTTCATCATGCTGCGCACCAGCGACGAAGGCCGGAATTTATTCAACATGTTGCTGCAATTGATGAATCGCTATTGTAAAGGCGTCATCGTCGAAGGTGTCGAAACTGAAGCGGAATGGCGCGCTGTGCAAAACTCCCCCGCGTTTGCGGCACAAGGCTATTTCCTCTCCCGTCCCGTTCCATTTGAACAGTTAGAGAGCGTACTAACTCGCCTGTCCTGATGCCGTTTTGGTCACGCTCAACTATCTTTAGTTAAAGCGAGCCACATCAGGAGAAGGTAAAAGGCATGACTAAAACTGGAAAGGTCGCCAGCGGTGTCGTCGGGGGTTTATTGTTGTTGGTTGTGGTGGCAATCATTGTGATTGCGACGTTCGACTGGAATCGGCTCAAACCGACTATCAACCAAAAAGTCTCGACAGAGCTGAATCGGCCCTTCGCCATTCGTGGCGATTTAGGCGTGGTATGGGAGCGTAACAAAGAAGAAACCGGCTGGCGCAGTTGGGTGCCGTGGCCGCATGTTCACGCCGAAGATATTATTCTGGGCAACCCGCCGGATATTCCTGAAATCACTATGGTGCATCTGCCGCGCGTAGATGCCACGCTTGCACCTCTCACGCTGCTCACTAAAACCGTTTATATCCCGTGGATCAAGCTGGTTCAGCCCGATGTGCGAATCATTCGGCTGTCGGAAAAAAACAATAACTGGACGTTCAACCTCGCCAGTAGCGCAGCGCAAGATCCCAATCAACCGCCGTCAGCGTGGTCGTTCAAAATGGACAATATTCTGTTCGATAAAGGCCGCATCGCTATTAACGACAAACTCACTAAAGCAGAGATGGAAATCCTCGTTGATCCACTTGGCAAACCGTTACCGTTTAGTGAAATACAAGGGCACAAACCCAAAGGCAAAGATGCCGCAAAAGCCGGAGATTATGTCTTTGGCCTGAAAGTTCGTGGGCGCTACAACGGCGAGCCGATAGAAGGCTCCGGTAAAATTGGCGGTATGTTAGCGCTGCGCAGCGAAGGCGAAACCGCCTTTCCGGTGCAGGCCGACGTGCATTCTGGTAACTCACGCGTGGCGTTTATCGGCACCATCAACGACCCGATGAAAATGGGTGGTGTCGACCTGCAACTGAAGTTCTCCGGTGATTCGCTGGGCAACCTCTACGATCTGACCGGTGTGTTATTGCCGGATACGCCACCGTTTGAAACTGACGGGCATTTACTGGCAAAAATCGATGCAGAAAAAGGCTCGGTGTTCCGCTATCAGAACTTTAACGGACGTATTGGCGACAGCGACATTCATGGCTCGCTCACTTATTCGCAAGGCAAACCGCGGCCGAAACTGGAAGGCGACCTTGAATCTAAACAGCTTCGGCTGGCCGATTTAGGCCCGTTGATTGGCGTGGATTCCGGCAAGGGCGCGCAACAAAGCAAAAAGGCGGAACAAGCCAAAGGCGAGAAAACCGTGCAGCCGGGCGACAAAGTTCTGCCGTATGACCGTTTCGAAACCGCCAAGTGGGACGTAATGGATGCTGACGTGCGCTTTAAAGGCGGGCGCATCGAACACAGCGGCACGCTGCCGCTCAGCAATCTCACCACGCATGTGATCCTTAAAAATGCCGACTTACGCCTGCAACCGCTAAAATTCGGCATGGCGAACGGCACCATCAGCGCCAACATTCACCTTGATGGCAACAAGAAGCCGATGCGCGGAGAAGCGGATATTCAGGCGCGTCGCTTGCAGCTCAAACAGCTGATGCCAAAAGTGGAATCGATGCAGAAAACCCTCGGGGAACTGAACGGTGATGCGGATTTGCGGGGTCGTGGTAACTCCATTGCGGAGCTGTTGGGCAGCAGCGATGGCAACCTGAAATTGCTGATGAACGACGGGTTAATCAGCCGCAACCTGATGGAAATTGTCGGCCTGAACGTCGGGAACTACGTCGTCGGGCAAATCTTTGGTGATGATGAAGTGCGGATTAACTGTGCGGCGGCGAACCTTGATTTACGCGGCGGCGTGGCGACGCCACGTATTTTTGCCTTTGATACCGAAAACGCGCTGATCAACGTCACCGGCACCACCAACTTTGCCAGCGAACGGCTCGATTTAACCATTGATCCTGAAAGCAAAGGGGTGCGAATTCTGACATTGCGCTCGCCACTTTATGTGCGCGGCACGTTTAAGAACCCGGATGCCGGGGTGAAACCCGGCCCATTGATTGCCCGTGGCGCGGTGGCTGCGGCACTGGCAACGCTGGTGACGCCAGCCGCCGCACTGCTGGCGATGATCTCGCCTTCCGAAGATGGCGGCAATCAGTGCAGCCGTATTTTGGGGCAGATGAGGAAGTGACATTTCCCCCTCACCCAGGCTGTCTCTTATACACATCTTTGAGGGACGGTTCCTGCCGAGCCGGAGAAGGTTCCGTTCACCAGGCGACAGCGTGTTTATGTCGCG
>NZ_SNVY01000008.1:130152-176135 GCF_004361975.1 Buttiauxella sp. JUb87 | reverse complement strand
ATGGAAAGCACCGCTGCCGTACTTGGCGATATCGTCATTTCTGACGGCGGTGCTGGCTCTACCGGGACCACTGGTGGGGTTGTCGGGTCTACCGGTGGTGCCGTCGGGTCTACAGGCGTCGTCGGATCTACTGGTTCTGTCGGTGGCACGATCTCAATAGGGTGCGTCGGTGTACCTGGTTCTGCCGGTCCCACTGACGGTGTAGTCGGTTCTACAGGAGGCACCACCTCAAGAGAGTGCGCAGGGTCTTGTTGTTCTATGGAGTGCACAGGTGCATCCGGTGTCGAATTGAGTGACCAGGTATCATTGCCGTTGTCCACCAGATAATACTGATACGTCCCCACATCCACGACCCCACCGGGGTTCGCCAGGGTGAATTCCGCCTCACCGCCACCGGTCTGTATCATCTGCATACTACTGTCTGACGTCGGACTCACCCCGGTATCGGCGATAAACACATCAAAGTCGCCGTTAGCCTCTCCCGTCACTGTCAGGGTGTCGCTCTGCAGCGTCGCGACTTCGGTGTTCATATAAAATGTTCCCGTCCCCTCCAGACTCGTCATGGTCAGGTCGGCATAGCCACTTTGTTCATAGTAAACACTGCCGCCATCCATGGTCATGGCACCCATGCTGTACTGCGTATTGCTGCCACTGACTGCTGAGGTGTTGTCCAGATACAGTGCACCGGAATCCGACAGGGTCATATTCGCACTGTCCGTCATTGCGCCAGCCGTCACCGTTAACTGACCACCGGACGTGACGGACACATCACCACCCAGGGTAGCACCGGTATAGATGTAGCCTGCTCCGCCGTTGACCGTCAGGTCTGTGGCTGTGCCATTAACGTTAACTGTTCCCCCGGTGTTCACTGTTGTGTCATTAGCAGTGCCACCGTTGAGGACCTTTTGCTCGCCCGTAGCATTGACTGTCGTGTTATTAGCGATGGCACCGTTTTCGACTTGCTGAAAACCACCATTCACTGTAGTCCCATTCGCTGCAGCGCCAGTGCCAGCTTTGAGTGCTTCATGGCCACCATTTAAAACGGTGTCATTGCTTATGCCATAGACATCAAAACCACCCGCGTTGACTGTGGTGTTATTAGCAACGCCCCCGGCATTAACGGTTACGTAGCCTCCGGTATTAATCGTCGTATCCGTCGCTGTGTCACCGGTGTTGACGATGAAACGTCCACCGTTCTCAAGCAGGACATTACTGGCGGTGCCTGTTGCCGCATCGATGGAAAACGCACCCAGTGCATTCGTGCCACTGACCGTGGCATCGGTATTCGTCTTCAGCGCAGCACCGCTGTTTTGTACAACCCCAACAGCAGTACCACCCGCAACAACCTCAAATAGCCCCCCGCTGTTAACGGTCGTATCGCTGGCAATACCGCCTGCATAGATATATTGCCAGCCACCCTGATTAATGGTGGTCGTAGTCGCTTCACCTGAGACGCCATGAAAAGCACCAGCATTCACCGTGGTATCTATCGCTGTACCGCCAGCCGCAACGTCCTGTCGGCCCTGTGAACCCGTCCCCCAGATAGTGGTCGATATCGCTGTACCGCCGCTATTGACGTTCATGGCGCCACCGGCATTCACAGTGGTACCACTGGCCGTGTCGCCGGTGTTGACGGTGAGACGTCCGCCATTTTCAAGCAGGACATTACTGGCGATGCCCGTTGCTGCATCAATGGAGAAGGCACCCAGGGCATTCGTGCCAACGACGGTGGCATCGGTGTTCGTCTTCAGCACGGCACCGCTGTTTTGCATGACCCCGAGAGACGTACCACCCGTTGCCACCTCCAGTATCCCTCCACTGTTAACCGTAGTATCGCTGGCAATCCCACCTGCATAGGTATATTGCCAGCCACCCTCGTTAATGGTGGTCGTAGTCGCTTCACCTGAGACGCCCTGAAAAGCACCGGCATTCACCGTGGTATCTATCGCTGTACCGCCAGCCGCGATATCCTGTCTGCCCTGTGAACCCGTCCCCCAGATAGTGGTCGATATCGCTGTACCGCCGCTATTGACGCTCATGGCGCCACCGGCATTCACAGTGGTCGATGTCGCCGTACCACCTGTGTTGACGTTCTGGCGCCCCCCGTAGTTAAGAGTGGTCAATATTGCAGCACCACCATCGTTGACGTTTTGAATGCCACCCGTATTGACCACGGTCGTATTGGCTGTACCACCGTCAATAGTTTGCAACCCAGCATTGTTAATTATGGTGTTATTGGCTACGGCATTGCCTTCAATTTGCTGGAAACCACCATTGATTGTGGTGTCGTTTGCTGTAGCACCCGCCTGGACTTCTTGTTTGCCGCCCTCATTAATGGCGGTGCCATTAGCAACACCACCGCTTTCAATAGCTTGCAATCCAGCATTGTTAATTATGGTGTCATTGGCTATACCGCCGTTGAGGATTTTTTGTAAGCCTGTAGTGTTAATTGTCGTGCCATTGGCGATGGCACCGCTTTCGACTTGCTGGAAACCACCATTGACTGTTGTGCCATTGGCTATAGCGCCAGTGCCAGCTTTGAGTGCTTCATAGGCACCATTTACAACTGTGTCATTGGAAACACCGTAGACATCAAAACCTCCCGCGTTGACTGTGGTGTTATTAGCAACGCCCCCTGTTTCGACTGTTGAGCGGCCTCCGGCAAGTGTAGTGCCATTAGCTATACCGCCGGCATGGACTGTTTCAGTGCCATTGTGATTTATAGTGGAATCATTGGTTATCCCACCGGAGTAGACGTGTATCTGTCCACCGTTATTAACGGCACTGTTAGCAATCCCGCCGTTGTTAACGTTAAGGTAGGAAGCTGAAATAAAGGTGAAGTTCGCTACACCACCGCTATTGACATTTTGAATGCCTTCACTATCGATGACGGTGTTGTATGCTACGCCAGCAACATTTTGAATAGCGTAACTGATAGTGGTGTTGTACGAGATGCCTCCACTATTGACATTTTGAATCCCCTCCCCCCAGACAGAGGTGTCGTACGCTACACCACCGCTATTGACATTTTGAATACCGTGCCAATGGACGGTAGATTCGTACGTTATACCGCCACTGTGGACATTTTGAACGCCATCGTACATCATCGTCACGGATGAAGTTGTACCGCCATTATTGACGTTTTGGATGCCACCATAGGCGACTGAAATATGAGATGCATGGCCGCCACTGTTAATATTCTGTGTAGCTCCTTGAAACACATTTTCCCAAGATACCGTCATGCCATCGTTAACGTTCTCAGTGTATGCATTCACCACCCCGGGAAGTACCGCCACCGCCAGCAACGACAGCTTTCCTGTCAGGGCCGCACGACGCGCCACACCTTTGCCGCAACTCTTGCAGTGCTCTGACACCGGCACCCACGCTTCCCTGACATTATCCCAGACCAGACGATAAATATGATTTAAACCACTGTACATTGTATTTCCCTTGTTGCTGTTGTTGTGCCGATAAAATGAGTGTGTGAAGAACGGGAGGAGGCCTCACCGTCTGAGTTCAGAGTGGCAGGCACCGTGGCCTGCCGCAGTCGGGTGATATGCCCGATAACCTGCTTGCCGGTAATAAAGCGACTGCATTCATACTGTCGCTCCGTGCCCTTGTGACGCGGGCACCAGAAAAAATCTTTATGGTCAAAATCAATACGCACGTCATCCCAGCAGCCGTTACACACATGCGGATTAAAGACGCGGTATGCGGTGTCAAACTCGCAGTTCGGCAGCGTAAAGCCGCTTATCATCACCACCGGAATTCGGCAGGCCCAGGCCAGCCAGCTCAGCTCACTGGACAGCCCGATGAAAAAATCGGCGTGCTGTAACAGCGCCACCCGTTCAGGCAGGGGAATATCACCGGTGAAATCTTCTGCACCGTGAGGGGTGTGATCCCAGACAAATCCCTGACCGACAGTGACCCGGAATGCATGGGCAGTTCAGGTGCAGGGACAAACATCACTGGTGGCGAAGTCTCGACGGCAGAAATAGAGGCAGAGGACATTAAAAATGAATACTCTCGCTAATTTGACAATAATAAAAATTGCCATACAGAAAACATATATGGCTTGTACAAATATCCTGGGCGCAGTAATAACCCCGATTAAAATAATTCGGGATTATTAACTGAACATTTAAACCACGAACATGTGCTGACATGAGCAAATGATAATCGGGATAACAGCGCCTTCAGAATAAGAAAGAAACGCCATAATGCAGTACAGTCGAATGAATGACAAAAGCAGGTTTATTTAAATTTAAATTTAAATTTAATATGCATCATCTGTAAAAAATCAGCATAATCAGAGGATTGTAATTACCCACATCTCTCGATAGTCATTTCACATCCGTATGGCGGGCTAGTGGCATAGTTAATTTGGCCACCTGACCAGAGGTGATACCCTCTTCGCAATTCAACCAGGTGATTTATTAACCAGAAAGCAAGACGAACCTTCTCTGAACTGTCCTGGCTCACAAGGACAAGCGAAGGGTTTGCATTACGTCGGCATTGATACAAATTATAAACAAGACCTCCTCAATGAGGACATTTCCAGAAAATTTTTAGTTAAAAATAAATAATTCCGTCTTTGCTGTTTACTACAAACAATCAGAAAATTGCATCTTCTGAAATCTCAGTATTAGCTGAGATTTCGAAGTTATATAATATACCATGGGCACAACACAATGAGAGGCAAGCTATTGCAAGTCAGTTGAATGTTAAATTTTTCTATAAAGAGAGCCAGAACTCAGTCTCTTTTGGGTAGTTGTATTATTTCTTTACTGCTTGCCATTTTTATCTGAATCTAAATTACAATTATTGCTTCATTAAAACTGAAAGATAGTTATGTTGCCTGGCCTGTTTTTTTCTTTGGTACGATGGCATCCATATGACAAATAAATTGTCTTGTTGTGGCTTTGTAACCAGCATTTCTGTCAAAGACTACGATGCCCTGGCTCCATGGATTTGTCTGCAACCAAATACACCAGGATGCTAATTAGTGGAACTAAATAACGTTATGAAAATTAAAAGAAACGATATTTTCTGGGCAGAAAGGCATAGAGCATTGTGGGGGTGGTATGAATGCAGACGGGTTATCTTCGAATTGTACAGAGATATCTTTGTCTGTATTACTATTTCTGTTAGCGGCGTTTTTTTAGTGCAGCGAAGCCTTGTCCTGAAATCTGACCTGCCTTTATATATGGGATGTATGCTCTACGTTATGGCTTTTCCTTTAGCCATACTTACGCATTTTACCGCACTTCAGTATATCACCCAGAAGAGGAAACATTCAAAAATCAGGAAGCGACATTTCTACATCATTCTTTTATTTACTGCCATCGCAATGGTCATTTTGGTGTGCGGGTTGTACAGAGAGTTTGAAGAGTTAGTCCGATGTTTAAAGGTGCACAGAGCGTTATCTTCCTCATAGCATGGATGATATCAGGTTATTGGTGCACTCTGCTGGCACTTTTCAGTATATCAGAACTGATAGCCGTATATCTTATCCAAATACATTCTCATGGTGAATAAAATTGAAATTATCCTGGTTAAAAAATAAAATAAAAAGCATGCTTATTCATCTAATGATGCTGTATTTTGCATCGGCACTAATGTTATTATTTTACCTTCTCAGTGGATGGCCATTCACATGGTAAATATTCGAATAATTTTTTACATTACTGATGTATTGCCTGAGAAATATATTCCTGTACACCACCATTTATTCAGTCAACAAAAGGTGTTTATGGGATAATATCTGTCGCAGGCACTCATCGCTGTTGTGCTGGTTTTTAGCGACACTGCAGCCATAAAAAAGTCATAGCTGAGTTAGTTTCGTCAGCGGATGCCGGTTCGTCTGGTTAATTATGGCATATCCGACATATTGACTCTCGCTAAATATGCACCGCCCTCTTCAGTTTGAACTGCCAGAGAAAACAGCCCCCAAGTCCACAGACAATTCAGCCTTATACTTTGAACATAGAACGTGTATATGACTTACCACAATTCATCCCTGATGTTTAAGAAAGAGAACGTCAGCCAGTTCCCCTCACCTGACGCTTCAGTACGCTCCGGAATGTCGTCATAAAATAGAAAAAGACTCCTGTTGAGTAAGCTTCATTTCAGTCTCGTCTGATGATTTTCTGACAGATCCTACAAAGTGGTATTCAGATCATAACAGAATTGTCAGCGTGACCTGCACCCGTTCGGACAAAATACCCTGACGGCTAACCTTTCCCAGTCAGGTAATGAGAGCCCCTTCATTCCCATCTTATGTTTTATAATTTTTTGCCATGCTGTCCGGCAGATATGGTGGAATGACAGAATTCAGGGGGCCACACAGCCGTCCGCACCTTCCACTACTTAAATGAGCGAAGACCAGCCAGTGAATATTTCTTAAAATACGCAACCAGCTCAGCATGACTCATCGTGTCTGCCAGGGTGTTTATCGGACTGAAAGTGAATTTCCCAGTCACCATCAGCATCATGCAAGGGCCGACGATACTCAGGAAACAGGGTAAAACAAGTGGATCATCTTCCGGTAATTCAGCAATCTGACTGATGAGCTTCAGCATCGTCTGACGCTTACCCATACCTTCTGTTTGCATAAAATCATTGAATAGTGGCGAGGGAGAAAGTAACTCCCGGGTGTACACACATCCATGCCAGCTGTTTTGTTCTGCCCGACGTGGGAGGCAAATTTCGAGGAATGCTTCCAGCTTTTCATCAGGTGCGAGTGTGCTTTCTAGCAGCGATCTCAGCTCTGTACCATCCAGATAGTACTGATGTGCTTCAGACAGTACGGCAAGATAGAGACCATCCCGGCCATTGAAATGGTAATTAATGGCTGCTAAATCCACATCCGCTGCACTGGCAACTTGCTTGCTCGTCGTCTGGGCAAAACCCTGTTTTGCTATCAACGTGCCTGCCGCTTCGAGGATCCTGGCCCGTGTTAATACGCCATCACTGCGGGATGCTCTGCTCATATTTAAACCTTTCTGGCATTAACTCTTTAAAATCAAACTGCGACACAGATCATATTTAAATTTAAACCTATTTGAACTGGTCATACTTTAAATTGAATTTAAACTCCATTTTCTCGATTGTCCAGTGATACTGGCTGTCCTCAGGATTATCACTCACAGATGCCTTTTTTCTCACCCGGAGTTTATGCTTTCATGCCTAGTGCCACTCTCTTCACTGGCTTAACCCTGGCTTTATCGATACTTACATTACCGGCTATCGCTGCCGGAACGTCCCCAGTTGAAGTGAAAAATGACGTAACAGAAGAAAGCCAGAAAGAGGACAGTCCGACAAAGGCAGACAGTCCCTCTCAGTCTCCCTGGCTGTTTGTTCCTTTGTTCAGCTCCAGCCCTAAGCTTGATACGGCGGCGGGTCTGATGGGCGCTTATATGTACAAATTTGATGAGAAGTCACGTCCTTCAATGTTTGGTGTTTCAGCTAAATACACCACTTCCGAATCGCTGATTGCCAACGCATTTGCCAGAACCTCTTTTGGTGAAGATCACCACCGTATCCTTGCGGGCATCATGGTGGGTGATATTAACAATGATTACGCAAATTACCTGGGCTCTGGTAAACCACTGGAGACCAATGACAATTACAGCTTTGCCTTTTTACGTTACCTCTATCGTGTAGAGGGAGACTGGTTCATTGGTGGTCAGGGTGTCTACTCCAACTATGAGATGAGCGGGAAAGATCTGACTTCCGACGAAATCCTCGATGAAATGGGGCTGGTCGGTTACAAATCTGGTGGCGTGGGCGCGGTTGTCATGCACGATTCCCGTGACAGCGACTTCAAAGCAACCAAAGGCTGGTATCTCAATGTGAACAACCTGGCCTATCGGGAAGGTCTGGGCGGTGAGCAGGACTTCGATATTTACCGCGTCGATTATCGTGGCTACTGGCAGCATGGCGATGGCAATGTCTTTGCGGTACGTAGCCGCCACCAGTTTTCCAGCGATGCGCCTGTCGGAGCCTACTCTCCTGTTTATCTGCGGGGTTACACCCCGGGTGAATACCTTGCTCAGAACATGTCTTCGATAGAAGTGGAAGAACGCTATAAACTGGCAGATCGCTGGACAGCGACAGTGTTTGCCGGCGCTGCCTGTCTGTATGGGGACGCCACCAATGGAGAAAGCCTCAATTGCGGCGACAGTGAAAATATCTATCCAGCATGGGGGGCAGGTGTCCAGTATTTACTTAAACCAGAAGCAGGTATCGTCGTTAACCTGGAATATGCGATGGGCAAAGATGACAATCAGGGGATCTACCTGAAGATGGGTTATAGCTTCTGACCTCTGTGGAGCAGATAAAAGTTTAAACGGGTTTGTTTTATATAAATTTTAAAAGTATCGAACACTCTGTAAACACGCCAGTGCCCCGGACAATCATTCATTCCTCCTGTCCATTGTTTTCCGGGGCAGCGATAGTGGTTGCCGTTTAAAACGGTACACCGCAGTTTTGCCCGCTTTGATGCCTGCCATGCCAGCTCCGCTGATTTTTTTCGGGTAATTTATCCCCTGCCCCACAGATCAGCGATCAGTTCACCAGGCTCAACCTGCGGGCGATACGGATGTCAGCCATCAGTGTCGGCCCTTCTGCCGGAGCTAAAGAACGCTTCCACACACTGAATGTCTGCGGCGGGCCTTTAAAGCCGGTACGAAAATGCTACTGGTTGATCCAGAAAAGCAGGATTGTGAGCAAATCGCCAATACGCTTGCGACAAAAGAATGTATCGACACCACATGAGTGCCACTGACACACCAGGGGTGGCCCCGGTGACAGCAAAATAGAAAAAGAAATTAATGTCGTGTTTGTGCTCTATGGCAATCATAGTCAAATTAGCATAAAGAGCTGTGAATTCATGAATACACAATAATACATTGATTTTAAATAAATTATTTTCTGAACTCTTTTGTTTTTTTTCATGTATTGCAAGCCTGAATACGTGAAAATAGCGATCAACCAAAATTGCACAATCGGATATCCATCATACTGCACGGCAAAAACAGGCAAGATAAAATGGATCACTCGATTTCAGAACTGTCGTCAGTCACATCACCATGGTCTCACTCACTGAACAGCCATTTTTGTGCCGATCCTGAAGCCAGAAACTGGCAAAGTAGCATAAAGACCGTCAGTCTCTATAAAATACTGGCGTTAAAGTCTGGAGTTCAGGAACAATGCAGAATTATTGAGGTCTGAACCATCAGCGAAATAGTAAGTACAGTAAGGAAAACAGATGACGACCCCTCTTCACAAGCGCCCCGAAGCCGAGATCAAACGCCTGATTTCCGCACTTGAGCCCTTTAGCACACCTTTGGAGCTTACCTCAGATGAGTCGCTACACTGGGAATATCAGGGCAGGCAGCAATTCTATATTATAAAAAGCGGTGAGCTTTCGGTGCTTAGGGAGGCTGATGGCCTGGTTATTACTACCGTAGATGGTCAAAGCTTGTTCGGGGTTGCAGAGAACCTTCATCCCCTGCGCAAACATATCCTGCGAGCAGAAACTGATTGTCTTCTCCTTCGGCTGGATGCCAGCCTTGGGCATGAATTGATATGCACTGCGGGATTGTGGCAGGATATGGCGGCCATTCTTGCCTACCATACCGCCTTTCTTCTTTATCGCGATACGCAGGTCGTAGGGCAGCGTACTTATTCTGTTATTCGTTCACTTCTCCTGGAAATGAACAATCTGATACTGGATCACCGGTTAAGAGTTTCTGTTCTTGAGTACATTCAGGAAAGAACATTGTTGTCACGCAGTAGTATTTTAAACGTGGTGTCTGCGCTAAAAACCAGGGGATATATTGAGATCACGCGCGGGAGTTATTTACTGCAAGTCATTTGTCTGCCTGAACGCCTGTGAATCAACTGGAATGCCCTGCTCCGGTGTCCACACTGAGAGGGCGGGTATTCTCCAGATAGCTTTTAGCGACCAAAAAATCTGAACACATCCACAGCTCGACGCTATCTATTTGCTGCGTCACAGAGTGATAGTCCATCATTATGGCTGGGGACAATAGCGATTGTCATAACCCGTCCATCGTTTTATATCCCGGACGGCTTTGTTTGGGTCATCATCGGAACCCTTTTGTGGCACCTACTCGTTCTTCAGACTCAACGAGTCCATTGCGCATGCTATTAACCACACGACCAGACATGAACACACAGACTGCAGTCGTTCACTGAAAGGTCAACCGCATACCGGGTCGTGCTGTTCGTCCCCGTGTGCCGAGTGCCGCGGGGTACCGGTGGTAGTCCGGATACCCAAGCGCTTCAGATGATTACAACAGTGTCATGCGTAGTACAAAACTACCAGACAGGGCACCGGGCCTGGAGTCGGCGTGCCTGGTCAGGCCGGCAGAGAGCGTTATCATTTCGCTTGACGACGTCGTGGTTTCATAAGCTGTTCCGGTGCCGGTGTCATCGAACCACACACCCGCGTCCCAACCATTGCCCAGGCCAACATTCATATACTCGGCATCATCGCTTATCGGTGGTGCAGACGGGGAAAGCATTTCCAGGCGGACAGGGACATTGTTAAAATCACAATCCACATCGACGCGTGCACTCACAATAGTGCCATCCGCGTTGTTGATTGGCAGGGAACCAAAGTCGATATGGTCAAGCACAGACATAGTACAATTCGCCTGTTTCGATATTTTAAGTTCGATGTACTCAAATTGCCCACCGGGCCACTCCCATGTTTGCGGAGAGAGCATTTCGGCATCGTCAACCCCAACGCCTTGACCGTAATACGATTTCACTGGTACTGGGATCGTATAGCTCGCCCCCACAGGTAGCTGGTTTAATCCAGCTACCGTCGTACGTATGCTTCCCCAAAAGGTGGTGGCTATATCTGGACGGTACTGGCAGGGATAGTAGTTGTTTGATGTCGACTTTACAGCCTTATGGTAGAGATAGTTTCCACTGGAATCGATGATGCGGTGAGCGTCGGTGAGTTCGGCAGATGATGACAGTGTTACGCTCCCACCCGACGGTAATGTGTATGAAAATGAGGGGCGCAGCATATAGCCCTGTTGATCCACACGGCTGTGGTCCAACTTATCAATTGCACCATTTTCTCGGCAGGTCTGGTCGTACGAATTGTATTTTTGTGGGTAGATTGTGAATGATATGCTGTCCCCGCTGACAGGACCAGGGTTGGCGCTGTTATCTTCCATAGAGAATGCAACCATGGTCAGTTGATGGGTGGCTGCGTACGCGTCTGTGCAAATAAGTAGCAGCATCGTGCGTACTACAGTGTGTAGGGTTCTGGAGAAGATATATGTAGGCATTTAGAAAATCCGTTAAGGGTATGTGTTGTTATCGCACCATAGCGGGTTCTGTCTGTTGCTCAGTCTGGTAGCGATGTACCCGGCGCCTTCCTTTCAGGGTACGAACAACAAGGTGAAATACTGTTGCCCGCGTTTCCCGCTAAGTCCGCATCGGTAATGACCAAACCTGCACCCTGAAGGAACATTGGCTTAGAAGCTATCAACAGCAGCGTCCTGAAATAAGGTTGCTTGTTGTTTTTCAATTAAAGACAAAATGAAATTGAATTTTTGTCAGCAAGAATATGGAAATTACACCAGCCAGGCAGAATTAATTATCCAAAAAAAACAGCATATTAGTCATGAAAAATAAAAAAAATAACATTCAACAATATCAATATCTTACTTATTAAATAATAAATTCATAATTCTCTTTTTTTCACAAATATAGGGACTGAGGTAAGTAGGTTAGCAGCAGATGTAAGTGTAAGCGCAGTGAACGTCGTAACCTCCGCAGCCACCCAGTGTCTCAGTGGAAAAACTAAGACACTGGGTGGCTGCGGAGGGTCTTTGGGTTTTACGCTCACGGCGTAAACTTCGGGTTTATCATCTGCGACAGATACCGGAGTCTTCTGTTCAGGTCTGGCGAATCACTGAATGTAGTGATATGCACATCCGGCTCAAAACCGTTCTGTCAATGAGAGTTCGCCGGATACTTACTAATGAACCGACTGGGGATTCTATCGTCGCCCGGCGATGTGTAGCATGTTTCAGTTGCATGATTGTCATTTTATTGTTACTGAAAAAAATAACGGTAACTTACGGTGTTACTCCGCGCTATATAGATGCTTAATTTTTCCGTTTGTACTTCCCCCCAGATACCATCAAAACAAGCAGCATTACTGGTAGTTTCCCGAAAAGTGTGGCGAATATTGCAGTACCCTACCCATTGACAACCCACCCTGTAATAGAAGTGATTATATCAAAACAGATAATGATACAATGTTAATTACAGTCTCTGTAAGCAGGATATACACCGCGTACAGGAAGGAAGCTGAACTTCTCCGCAAAAATATGGAATAGCTTTCTGTAATGCTTCAGTAAATAAATTACTAAAATTTTTATCTGAACTGCCCGTAAGATCCTTCATGTTACCTGCGTAAAAGGTTTTCATTGACTCATCTTCGGGGATATCTTCAGGGGGCTGGCCGACTCTACCCCCGCAAAAATCCAGCTTGATAATGGCATCTGCAGGCAGGTTCGTTTTTATCAGCGATTCAATTATTTTAAAACTGTATCTTCGTTTTAGAATATTCTCGACCGGTGTCGGGGACAACATATCATCTCCGGGGGAACCATGCCCGACAACATAAATAACCGGCTTCGGCTCTTCACCAAAATGGTACTTTTCTGTTGAACGATGAAAATCAATAAACTTTCCGTACACTGCTTCACTAATATCATCGTCAGAATGTTTATTACGTAGCTTAATTATCTCAATAATAATCATTTTCTCATCAGCAAGCTGGTGAAAAAATTTATCTCTTTGGCTCTTGTTAACAAAAACTATCTCTGGATGATGTTTACCATCAATAAATTTAGCCAGTGAATCGTAAAGCAACACATCAGGATTATTAACAAAAGGTGAATAGATATATCTCTTTTGTGATAATTCAGGGGAGTCCGGTCTGATTACCTCTGCATCTACATCTGGAGCGAGTGGAATATCCTCATCACTCCCTGCACCGGAGCCTGTCACATGGACACAAGTTGCGACCGGGACACATAACAGCTCCGGTAATGGTGCGGCCAGTTGTGTCAGGTTTTCCTCCAGAGAGCAGCTTCCCGCCGCCATGGTCTTTTTCACCTTACGCATATAGCTCGCGGTGGTGCCGTACTCCACCTTCCCTGCTTCCAGCTTCAGGTAACTGCCACCACCCATCAGCGTGATGCGCTTCTTCCCGGCAAACGAGATATCACTTTCTGAGGTCAGGGTCAGTTTCTTCTCTGCAAACAGCCGCAGGCTGGCGTTCTGGGCCTGCACATCCACAGGGCCTTCCCCTGCCTTCAGGCTCAGTTGCCCGGTGCGGGCAAACAGCCCCAGTTTCTCTCCGGCCAGCGCCGTCATATTGCCCATCACGCCAGCGCTGATGTCCCCACCGGCATTAATCGCCACGTTTTTCGTGGCGGTCATTTGCAGGTGCTCACCACTGGTGAATGCCATCCCGGCTGGGGCGGAGAAGTGAATGATTTCGTTAAGCGGTTTCAGCCGTTGTTCAAACATCCGTATCTGGCTGTCGATATCAGCTTTCAGGGCTTCTGCCTGCTCTGCCGCCATTTCAAGCTGTTGCAGGTGCTGGTTTAACTGGTCAATTTCCTTAAGTGCCGCGTCCATATCCAGCACCTCACCCCGGGCTTTGCCCTGCTTGTCCGCACTGACAAACAGCCCTTTTCCGGCGCGGATAGTGCCGCGTTCATCGGTGCGCAGCTCGGTGCCTTTACCTCGGGGTTTTCCCTGCGCATCCACCAGATAGCCACTGCTGAGCTGGGTTTTGCCGTATTCCGTGGCGAGCTTGATATGTTCTTCGCCGCGCTGGTCTTCCATCCGCAGTTTGTTGTTGGCAGGCGTGCGCAGAATATTGCGGGTGTGGTTGTCGCGGTTAACGTGGTCCGGGTGTTCTGAGTCGTGCATCGCATGAGCGATATACGGCAGGTCGATGTCGCCGTTGCTGTAGGCTATCGCCACTTCCGTACCGTCGGTGAGCGGCGTATGCCAGCCGAGGGTGTCACCGGAATACGGTTTTGCCTGGCGCAGCCACAGGTAACCGTAACCCTGCTCTGTTCCTTCCCGGTCAAAGTCCAGTTTTACGCGGTAGCGGCCCAGTTCATCCAGGTGGGCGTAAATATCGTTCTTCTCGCGGCTTTCAATTCGCGCAGGCAACGTGCCGTGGATTTCCGGGCGCGAGATTTCAACCGGGCGAAAGCTGTAGCGTTCGCTGTAAGGCATGCCCCACACGGAGACATGCAGACGCGAATCCCGTGAAGCAGCAAAAGTGACCAGCGTGAGAATGACACCTTCCTGCAACGCAGCAATCACACTGCCCTGCGGCTCCAGCACCTGTCCCGGCGTCAGGTTTGACGCATTGCTGAACAGGTGAATACGCGCAGACCGGTTCAGTTCACGTTCATGGTGCAGACGGGCGTAAAACGCCCCACTTTCGGTGGCCGGCTCCGGATCGGTATCATCACCGGCTTCGCGGTACGGTGCGGCGTAGCGGTAATGTTCGCCCGTGGTCACCGCCTCATGACGCACGCTGACCGTGCTGTCCAGCGGTGTGCTGGCTGTACGGTAGTTGTAGTCGCGGGTGGCGACGCTACCGGTGACCAGATGGTGCCAGATGCGCACGTCCCACACCGATTCCGCTGCACCATCGAACAGACCGGAAGGTTCACTGTACGGCAGGCGCACATCAAACTGATAATTCAGCTGGCTGTCGGCAAAAATATACATGTCCAGTTCACGGGTGTTGTCCATCTCCGTGCGCCAGTAAATCCCCACTTCAGACAGAATGCGCTGAACAAACGCCAGGTCCGTTTCCCGCCACTGGGTGATGACTTCACGCGGCGGATAGGTGCGTTCCAGACGAAATTCGAAATCAGCCCCTTCCAGCCCGTGTTTACGCAACACCTGCTCCACCACTTCCGGTACCGACTGGTTCTGGAAAACCGCACACTGGCGACTGTAGGACATCAGCGCCAGGCGCGAGCTGAGCGTAGCTTTATAGTGCGACTGGTCAGCGGAGGTAGACAGCCATTCCAGACGGGTCATGATGCCATGCACCGTTTTGCCACTGCGCATCCGGAAGGTGGCGTACTTCATCAGCACCTGTTCCGGGGCAATATTTGCCTGCGGGGTGGTGAATTCAATGTCCCATGTGAACGGCTCGCTTAATGCTTCCCGCCCGCGAAACTTCAGCACTTCAGGCTGGACGGTGCTGTCATTAATCGCCAGCAAATAGCGGGTCTGCCCGTCAAATAGCGCTAACCAGTTATCCATCACTTCACTCCTTTACCGGTACCAGGCTGAGCCAGCCATCGCCCGGTTCAATGGTGCGCGGCTCATCCGGGTCGATGATCGTCACACTACCTTTGGATATCACCAACAATACTTTCAAAATCTGCACACCCACAATTTTCAGCACCATATCGGCAATATGAAACTGCGAACTTTAATCTGATAGTTGTCATTTGGGCCAGTTCATCGCTGAGTTTGCCATTTTTCAGGCAAGGAAAATCTGTTCGCACCAGTTGCATACGCCGACCTTTTCCCATTAGCTGCTCAGGCAACAGCCGAATCAGAACGATGAGACGCAACCGTCCATGTACATCTATTCCTGTACTCACACCACACATCGGGTTTGAGTGCGTGGAATGCGGTCATTACATTCCTCTTCGTCTTAGTTACTCTATTTAAACTTTCCCCCTGTAGCTCAGGGACAAGGGCTCTCAGTTCATTATGTAATTTCTGGTCATAGTGGGGACGATTAGAGTTTTATCTGGTTTTTTCGGAAAACATCATCATCCAAAAAATAAGACGTCAAAGTGAAAAGTAAATTATTTATGGCAAACACAATGCTGACACGGGGCATTTTGTAAGCAATTTTCTCTGATTATAAATTTTTTCATTTATTTGAAATAATGTATGACCCCTCAAAAAAGCCATTGAAAAAATATTTTTTACAAAAAATTTAACTCCAGGGTTTGATTCAGGCTGGTCTCTATTAAAGTTATTGTTACTAACATCTACTTTATTTTTTAATAGCAGGTGGTTAATTTTCTATTCCCCCAAACTGCTAGTGGCTTCGGAAGTAGGCTCTCCCCCACTGGATGTTAACGTGTGTTTTTAGTCTCTCGCATTTGAAGGTTGGCTAGTAGTGGTCAACAAAAACTGACCATATCATGGTACTTGTATTGCAGTGATAAATCCCCGAATTTTGCCGTAAGTAAGGATAGAGTAAAGACCCAATCTAGATCAACCTCTCAGATAAAAGATCTGAAATTTTGATTGCATGGAGATTTTCAATCTATGTAAAGGCAGGAAATAATACCGCGCACCCCACAATCAACCTGAATATCGACTGTATTTTACAGAGATAATAGAGGGATCAGCCAAACATAAACAACACAACAGAGATTTATTTCAAGAATGGATTTTTATTGACACATATCAATAAAATTCACATTTTTCGCTTAAGGTGGTATTTCGCATCAAATATTCACCCTATTTATTTAGAATGAAATTTGGCGAACAAATAACCGAATGAAATATGTAAAATTAAACATATAAATTTATTTTAATTTTCTACTAAATATTTCTATCATTTGCGAAGTAAGGATATTACAGAACCATATTATTCGCGTTCTCGTAAAAGTTCACCGACATAAAATGATCATTGCCTTACCCTTGAGGGGGCCAGGATATCCAGGAATCAGTACTTTGCTGGCTTGCCACATTTAAAACAGTTGCATGCCAGCAGAGCGATCATGGCAGTAGTGCTACCGCTGTATGCTTCTTGCCATGTGTCTGGTGTTATATTCTTCTACGTGTATATCCACTTCCTGGTCATCCGCGGTGGATCGATGTTAAACGCGGTACCTGGCGGGAGAGCCAGGCACCTGGGCTGTTACCTGAATCGGCCACAAGTTGCAACATCTCAGCTTCGACATGACAGTGGTGGAGCGGTAGTGTAGCCATAACTACATATAACTCGCACAACTGTCAGCGCCAGTGATATAGAACCCTTAGATAAAAAATTACGCCATCAATTAAATAATCTAAATACCCTGAACTTTGATAATTTGATTTTTATCAATAAATACCAGGTATAAATTGTCACAAAATTCAAAGTATTGATTGATGTGATAACTGATAATCTCCAATAGAATAATCGATTATCTTGCCATTCATTATTGTGAATTGGGAGTAGTCATAACCTGTTCTGATTTTTGACCAGAACAGGCTATGAGACTACATGTCATCCCAATGAGCCGCAGATGGGTCATATCTGAAACAGGTTTGGTTGGCTGGGCATATGGTTCGCAGCCCAATCAACAGGCCGTGACAGACAGGGCTGCATGACGCTTGCGGACATACAACACCACCTCCTGGCTTATAGAAAAGCCCGCGGTCTTCCCCCGTGATGACAGTAAAACAACCGTCTACGCCAAATATGCAGACTGGTAACCATTACGACCACTTTTTTCAGCGGATGAACAAAATGACACTTATAAAACCATTCAATAACCGCGGTGACGGGCAGAATATCGCTGGTGTATGCGAAGCCGCCGTCTGCCGATGGCTTATGATTATTCGTACTAAGGTAAAGCTCAATCTGTTAAACGAACACTGCTTTTATCACGTGCGCTACACACAATACATGCCTTACACACAATCCGGTGAAAAGTTCGCCAGACACATCCCCTCTACAAAAGAAGCAAACGACCTTTACACCAAGTTTGACAACGGTGAATACCCTCTCCGTTTTGTGTCATACCTGGAGAAATTGTTTAGTAGCGACATCGCGGGTAACTCCAGACCTTCGGATGCGCGACGAGTAACTACGTTTGGGTGCAAATGCTCACACTATTCAGGGGAGTTCCTTGCCGGGAACTCTGAAGGATGGTATGACCTAATAGATGACATGCACAATCACGACGTATTGTTTCTTAACCTGCAACATAACAACGACGACGGAAACTTCCGAGAAGGGCACGCTGTAGGTGTTTACAAAGCAGGGGGGAAAGTCTGGATATTTGACCCACTCACAGGCCTCCATGAGTTCCATCACAAGCCTCGCACAGATGCCGGACTTACTGATGACTCCCGACCTCGAGGTTCTACGCCTTCTATCCCAAGTTTTGAGCGCGGGGTAAAGACCTTATCTGAGGATGATGCCATAGACTATATTTGCATGCTGACGCTTCGCTGGAATACGTGTCTATATTATGGATTACACTTAGCACCCGTAGCCAGATTCTTTGCAAACCTCCCGTGAACGGAACACCATGTCTCTTGCAGTTATAGTACTGTAAGTGCTCTGCATTTCTATTGACCATATATGGACGTTCCGGGTAGCGACCCAACGCGGAAAACGGTTCCGTGCCGGTCTGGCTGGCACGGATGAAATCAAGACGCTGCATGGGTCGGGTCTCATCCAGGACACAGTGAGTCGCCAGTGCTATGTCATTTATAACTGTTACCCATGTGGCTGGTCTAAAGTGTTGCTTGTGTGCTCGATTTTTACCATGTGGTTCGCCCACCGTACGACGGTGTATGAGTGGTTTAGTAGCTGTTATTCCAGGAGCAAGGCGATTACACCTGTGTCAAGATCAGTGTCACAGCAGCTGAAAAAGTCCCTTCCTCGATCGTGGTCGTACCCGCATCCACATTGAGAGCGGCAGCGTACATTACTTCGAATTGGCCAGTATAAGGGATATATGCTGGGGTCGTGCTCATTTGGCATACAGAACTGCTATTTACGTGCATCACCGTGGCGATCCCCACCACGCCCGCATTGTTCCCAGTTGTTTTGATTAGCGGACAATTTAGCCCGCTGTATTGTGTGTGTCCGTCGAAGACCCCCTGGAACCCGATCTGCAGGCCCGTGGGAGGGTTGGACCCACAATCGACGGTGTATTGTTTTCTTACTCGCGCGACTTGTGCGTTCGATATGATTTCGTGGTCACGTAACACACCAAAGTCGACGTCGGTGCCGCCGTTTGCGGTTATGCGGCATATGGATGCGGAGATCGTCCCAGTGATGTTCATATCTATCGCCTCTGCAGAGGTGGGGGCGACGTAAGAGAGAGTGATGAGACATATGAGACCGAAAAGGGAGCTGCGGGAACGGTATTTTATCCATTCGTCATTGCTGGCAGTCGTGTTTTGCATTTCGTGTGTTCCTGTATGTTTGTTTGCGTGATGCTAAGGTTGTGTGGTTTTGTAACGGTTTAGTACTGACTACGAAGGTTCCTGCCGCTGTTGCACTCGGATCAGTCCCGCATTCTCGCGGTATTTAATTGACCATCAGTTCATTGTCGCCACCGTCCTCGTAATATTGCCTTCTTTAAACCATGGCTTTCTGACTCAGCCTCTGGCGTAGAAGTTACTCCTCAAGCCGCAGTTATGGAGTCGATGGTTTTCTAACGTTCCTGCCGCTATCCCTGTGGGGCTCTGGTCCGTAAACCAGACACCCAGCCAGTCAAATCCATTTGCCTGGCTGAGCTTTTTCGGAGTAGCACACAGAGCCATAAATTTCAGCAATTGTGTCCAACCTGACGAATGTGCCACCTGCGGTATGAATAGCGCAGCAACATTGACCCAAACAAAAGCCTTAAGACATATCTGCGGCGGATACCCGTCTCAAGGAATGTATTCACCTGTAGTGGTCACGTAATACCAGCCCCGTGACATTCCGGTACACCACTGCATAAAGCTGATCCTTATAGATATACCTTTAATATCTGTCCGGTAGACATACCCCTCCCCATTGGCAAGTACGTCCGTATTTCGCCTCAATGTGTACCTTACAGGTAAGTGATGCCTAATGTTGCTGTAGCCGTGAAAGTGCCCCCCAGCAGTTGAGCCACACCTTCTTTGTAGGGTACTAACGTGAATATGAACTGACTGCTGCTTGCGTTTCCTGTCCAACCCGTATCGGTGATATCAAAACCTGCACCATTACCATTAAGAAGTAATGGTTTAGAAGCATCAACAGCAGGCCCCTGATACAAAGCTACCCCCAGATGGCCCGCATTAGGCCCCGTGGTCACCAGCACATTATCAGTCCCCAGAGTGGTGCTCATTGCATTGCCTGTCACTTTTACTTTCGCCACATTGGTGCTGTAATACGTACAGGTAACAGGAACAGCGTGCGTTTTTGAATGCGTTGTCCCGTTCACGGTAGTCGCATCGATAGTTCCAAAATCAATATTGACAGGCGTGCCATTGTTCACCACACACGGAGGGATCGTTATCTCCCCTGTGATATTTATCTGGACATCATCAGCCTGAACGCCGCCAGATACCAGTAGCGCTAGGGCCAGCAGGCCAGACAAGGTCTGTGGAGAATGAATGGTTCGCCTCGCAAACACTCCCTGTTTCATCATCTGTATCCCCTTCTCATTCATACGCCAGTCGCAGTCGCAGCACGGCATCTTTAGCATCCCACTCTTTCCTGGTGACCTGCTGTTCTTTTCTACTCATCTGATAAGTCAACTGGTTATCACCGCCCCGTAGAGTCACCGCTCCCTGCATAAACAAGTGCGCCGGGCTTAACCTCCACTCACCTTCAACAGGACCTTTCAGCAGAGCTCCATGTACAAGCTGTACTGAACCAGCACTGTTCGCTGTCATCGCTGCTCCCTCACCGCATCCGGTCAGAGTCAGTATCACAGGAACGCGGTCAGCATCAGGTGACAAAGGGACTTCATTGGTGGCCAGCATGCAGGGAGATGACAATAATGCTCCCTGGATTTCCAGAACCCCTGTGCTCGCATAATTTTCGGCAACATCCGTATTTTTGGCAAAATAGCGATCCTGGGTCAGCAACTCATCTGCTCGCAACGTACAACTCATCGACGTTGCCAGAACTAATCCCAGAAAGACCAACATTGACGTGACTCTTTTCATCTCCCTCTTCCTTTAGTCATCAACAGACGTACGGTGGTTTGTCACTTAGCCGGGGCTGACGTACAACGACTCCCACTGCACGTGAAATTCAGAACCGGACGTCCACCATAATCATTGATGTAGGCCAGATAAGGTGACGCGTGAGTGTCAGCTTTCACATTTTGCGTTGACATCGGGGCCAGCATAACCGATTCAAATTTCCCCTCCTGCGCCTGTTTCTCATTCCCGCCGATACCAATAACTGTCACATAATAGGGCGTGGGATTTTCTATCTTGTAACCCGCACTTTCTTTCGTCAGCACCAGTTTGTCCTGCCAGACGGCATTCGGCCTGGCCTTAACTGCATCAGGGCGATAGAACATTTTGACGCGAGTCTGCAGTGCAATCTGCAATACGTTAGCTTTTTCACTGCGAGGAGGTATCTCACGTAAGCTGAAGTAGAATACCGATTCTCTGTCCTGCGGCAGTTTGCTGATGTCGGGGGTTGTTGACAGCCTCAACAGGCTTTTGGCACCCGGCTCCAGACGCTGTACCGGTGGGGTCACCACTATCGGGCCGGTACTGATTTTGTTCTGCTGGGCATCCTCTATCCACGCCTGCGCCAGGTAGGGCAACTGCTTATTATCATTAGCGATATTCAGCGTCATGGACTTATCTCCACCATTAAAAATGACCCGAGTCCTGTCCAGTGAGACGGCTGCATGCGCCGTGGGAACAACACTCAGACTCATTATTGCCAGCAGCAGGTATTTCATTACAGGGTTCATAGCTATCCTTAATCAATACAGTTTTGTTTACGGCCGTCTGCCGGCATGACAGTAGATTTATGGTCGCGCCCGATATCTTATATCTGGCACGGTAATAACAATTGTTGCTCAGGCTTCATCCCGGTAGGGAGGATTACGCTACACTGCATTTTCCCATTCCAGCTCACCTTAAGCTGTTCATCCGGCGCGACACCGCTTAGCCAGGCGAGGCCATCATCACTGATCATGCCAACTTCAGTCCCTTTCTCATTAGTGACACTGGCGCCAAACGGCGGCACAGTACCGTCCTTCAGTTTCATGACGGCGAACAGTTTCGTTCCTTTAAGTACGGCAAACTTACGATAACCAATTGCACCTTCCGTCAGCACAGACTCCACAACGGAACTGGTGGCCTCGATGTCATCCGGCAGCTTATTCAGGTCAATACTCGTGGAGTTACGGTAATAACTACTCACATCTGTCACGACTCCGGTCCCCCAACGGTTGGTATAGACGCGACCACCGTCCACAGGCACCCCTGCGATACCGTCGGTATCAACCAGCAGACGGGTACCACCGTTAATCCCCCCGGAATGCAGCGCAACCCCTTGAGTTGTCAGGGTGGCCCCGCCCGAAATATTAACCCCCAGAGAGCTATACTCCCCCCCAACAACAGCAACGTTGGAGGATACGGTTGCCCGGGAACCATTGTGGCTGTAATAGCCACTAAACTGCCCTTCCGCCGACTCACCGCCCCCTGTTTCCACCCCGGCGTTGATGCTGTAGCTGTCCAGCCCCCCATTCAGGGTATCGCTGTATCCGACGGTCTGACTCAGGCGATCATCTGTAGTATTCAGGCTGTAGCTGGCCGTTCCGCTGCTGCCGGTGGGTACTGACAGGCGGAAATAAACCGAATCATTATCTTCGTCGTAATACTGAGAACGTGATGCAGAAAAACTCAGCGACACACCGCGGAAATCCCCGATATCCATATAATGGTTGACACTAAAGGTGTAGTAGTTAGATTCATCGGTATCATCCCAGTAAGTCTGGTGACTAAGTTGAAGTCCCACGGATGTCCGACCATCCTCCCCTAAATTCTTATTCAGCGTCGCGGTATAAAGCTCTTTTTCCCTGCCAGAAAAATCATCACGATAACGTGCATCAAGGTACTGTTGCATCGTCATGTAGTTCTCTTCCGAGAACCGGTAACCCGCAAAGGTGATATCTGCATTTTGCTCATCAAAACGCTTGGAATAACTCAGGCGCAGGGATTTTCCGCGTTTGGTGCCATGCTCATCGTCAATAAGAGCCACCGACTGCGTCAGGTCTACAGACATCGTGCCAAATAAGCTCATGTCGCGGCCGACCCCGAGCGCCACAGCGTTATAATCGTTACCGCTGAGAATACTCCCGCCATACAAGGACCAGAGATTGGTTATCCCCCATGAAGCTTCGCCGCTGACAAATACCGGCCCTTCCAGCTCACGTTCATGCGTACGCGACTTACCGCTGGCGAGCTTATAGCGCACCTGCCCTGGACGCGTCAGATATGGAACATAAGCCGTATCTACCTGGAACGTTTTCTTTTGTCCGTTTTGTTCGATAACTTCCACATCCAGCCGTCCACGAACCGAACTGTCCAGGTCCTGGATATTAAACGGGCCAGCAGGCACCGTGGCGTCATATAAAATGCGGCCCTGTTGTGAAATCACGACACGGGCGTTGGTATCAGCGACACCGGATACCTGAGGGGCATACCCTCTTAGATTAGGGGGTAACATCCTGTCATCACTTTCGAGACTCATTCCGGTATAATTCCAGGCGCTGAAAATATCGGAATTAATATAGTTTTCACCAAATGTCAGCCTGGATTTCCAACCCGGAATAGCCCGGTACATATAGAAGCGGTTCCAGTTAAACTGATTGTCCGTTTCCTCACCTTCGGTGTGATTCATATTGCCCTGATAATCAGCACGCAGACGCCAGGGTCCTAAGTTAGCGCCCGTAGAACCGTTAAAACTGATATTTCGGGTTTGCTCACCCTCATGAGGCTGGTTAACCGAAGCGTTAACGTTATAATCCAGTAACGCCCCGGAAATACCTTCATCCCATCGGGAAGGAGGAAGCCATGTGGCGTCAGTGTATTCCAGCCAGGCTTGAGGCATATTAATGCGCAATATACCAGCGGCTAAATCAGGTTTAATTTCAACACCGGGCAACTGGCTAAAATCGGCACATTCAGTGCCACCAAATAACACCCAGGCGACTTTACTGAGTGAGTCCTCAGTCAATCCCATAAGATTGACTACATCACGCGTCAGACAAGCTTGAGGAAGGCGTTTTGTGTCGCCACTGTCACTCTCTTTAATGACTTTGTTATTACCTGTTGTCACACCATCTTTATCCGGGATTATCGAACCTGTCGCGGGTTCAAAAAACGTAACGGGAAAAGAGGATGGCCCCAGGGGTTGCTCATTAAGCATCACCTGTAACTGATACTCTCCGGGCATGACGTAACCGGCCTGTGAAAACCGGCTAAGATTAATATTTTTACGATCACTGGCATCCAGAACATCGGTATTAAAATCGACGGCAGCAACGGTCGGCATTAACAAAGCTGACAGAGATAAGGTAGCAAGGCAATATCGGGAAAGAATAACGAATGATTTATAATATGCCATGACCAGCCACTACCTGTTATTGTTAATATTTGAGATAAAATTAATTTTCGTTGTAAGGTACAAATATTATTCGTATTCCATCTTCATACGCACAACAGCATAATAGTCACCAGCCTGTAATGTTTTTCCGTTTCGGACCAGTTGAAGCGTGTAATGAAGTTGCTGCCCATTACCTGTAAGAGACTGTGGCGGCATAACTTCACCAACGTAAGCTGTATACCCCTGATTATCCTGGATGCGCAGTTCCACACCTTGTGCCTGACCTGTCAGACCAAACCGATCCGGCTGCTGTCCGCGTACCCCGTCAAAGGTGACAAAAACAGGTGAACCTGTGAACGTTCCTTTATTCGTTTTAAGTAACCCACAATTTTCCAGTCGCAAAAAAAAGATGACTTCCGGTCCCGATGTATTGACCTGAATATTCCGAACAGGAAGCATCCCCATATCAATAGACTGCCAGGCATCTTCCATCGCCAAAGAACATGCAGCGGCTAATACCTGTCCAGAAAAACGTGTCTGACCATGCATCCACACTTTTTCTCCGTCTTCCGTTTCAGTAAAAAAACGACTCTCCGCGGAAAACGGAAACGACGACTCTACCGGCCAGGACAAACCTAAAAGCAGAGTTAACATAGCTCTGTAAACAGATTTTTTTTGCATATTGACTTGCGCCTGATGGGTAAAAAAAGCCAGACCAGTTGGTCCGGCTACATACCCTTATTGATACGCTAAGGTGAAGTTAGATACTGCGGTGAAATCACCTTCTGCAACAGTGCCACCCGTTGCTTTCTTCACGGCAGCACTGAATAGCAGTGAGTTGCTGCCATCGCCAATTACCTGCGCTGCAGTTGGTGTACCGAATGTGACATCAGAGCCATCTGGGGAGGAGATAACGATAGCAGTACCTGTTCCACCCACAGTACCTAATTCAGTCGGTGCAGAAGCGACAGTGGCACCATTGAAGGTCACATCAACGGTTTTGCCCACCAGGGCCGTGGTATCGCAGTTAACCAGCTCGATTTTAAAATCCTGCTTACCAATAAGGGCACCAGACTCAAGGTCAACGGTAGTGATCATGCCGAAATCAACAGTCTGATCGATTGTTTCTGGCGTGATACCGCAAGGTGCATCAATAACAGCCCCTTTAAAGTTCACGGTTCCTTCATTTGCCTGCGCACCGAATGCAACCATTGACAAAGCAATAACACCGCTGACAACAGTTAATTTAGACTTGATATTCATTTTATACTCTCTGGTGGATTAATTTTTATTAAAAAAAATACATATATACACTGACAACACAACAAAAACGTTTCTGTTGTGGTGATGCAATAAATTGCTAACGGATAAAGTTGCATCAACTCAACTGCGTCTATTTTTAAATAACTCGCCACATAAATCATGAAAATCAAAAAAACAAAATAATCAATTAAATCAATCCCTTGAATTGAATTCACAAGTTCACATCAATTTATTTTACTTTTTAATTTTCATGAAAATAATTTTGATATGATAATATCATTGTGAGCGTTTTATTTTATAACACATGGATTAAAAAAAGAGATCGATTGGCAGGTTGTTTTTTAACTTACCTATTTTAATACTAGTTAATTGCAGATTTTTGTCGGATAGTATGAATCTCATTGAAGCATCCTGATTTGTTCGCTGGTAGCAAACGCATTGCACCATCAGACAGGTGTCGGGGGGATATTATTCACTGAGAGTGATTTTCTGTAGGTACCAAGATCCACAACAGACAACTTCATTATCACCTGTGTGATTCACGTACTGATTTGAAGGGAACTGGCTTTCCGGCACAACCGTCTGCTTTTGTTTTTCCAGCCATAAATTTGATTTTTCGGCTCCTGAATTACGTTTCAAAGCTATAACGATTTGCAGAGGTCACTTATTTCAGTTTACGCAATGCTCAGGGATCAAGTACCAGAATCTGGACTCACCCAACTACGTTCTGCTGATATATGACAGCCAACTCGATCGATTCTTTTTAATCTCTGGAGAGAAATGGCATCTGAAATGTTTGCGATTGGTCTTTACCCGATAACATCAATTATCTGTTGCTATATTAATAGATAGTCAAGGTTCACTAATTTACGGCTCCATTACAAAGCTTCTCTTGTGCTGCAAAATGTCGAAGACCAGCATGGCCTGAGGCATAGACAGGCACTTATGAATAACCCACCTCAGTTGTGAATTTACGTTCACAATGCTGATTTTTCACACTTTCTCGATAAAAATCCGTTCTTTTTCATTTTTTTTTACACTTCCTCTGCCTGCCTGCGAGACTTTGCTCATACCTGAAGGATATGATTTAAGCGCCTGTTTTTAGTGGATTGTGTTCTTTCTATTTACCCTATTTACCCTTATTAACTTCTTTTTCATTATTTAATATTTCAACATCGCTATCATTCCGAGCATCGCATAGCCAGCAAAAATGGCATCCGCAATTGTGATAACTGAGTTTTGTTTCGCGGTACAACGCAAGATAAACCTCCGATATACGCAACGCGTACATACAAACAGTATGTGCATGACTGGGTCCTTAAAACAGAAAAATGAGTCATGAAAGATAAGCTTTATTTTAAATTCAATATAAATACCAGAACTCTCTATTATCAGGAAAATTTAGTTGCCCAACTTAATGTAGTTGAGGGCCGCATACTGACGGCACTCATTAACTCATCAACTTCTTTTATTGGAAGGAACGATCTGCTGGATATTGCGTGGCCTGACAAAGACGTTACTCCCAATTCATTAAATGTGGCCATAAAGAAAATCAGAGCGCAATTTTTTCATACCGTTGAAACAGAGGTTATCACCACTCATTTCAAAAAAGGATTCTCCTGGAATCATCAAGATGTCCAGTGTGACCTGTATGATGCAGATGCAGATGCAGATGCAGAGTTATCAGGCAGGCATGAGACGATACCCTCCTGTATCCCCGGAAAAGAGGCTTATCCCGAAAAGGCAGACAAGGTAACACCTGGCAAACCGTTGAGTAGTGCTATGTCGTTTACGTCACCTTCCATGGTTCAGACGTTCAAAAAGTCTACTGCAAAAAAATCACTCAATGGCGCATGGCTTTCTTTAGCTTTTTATCTGCTGAGCGCTTCTATGGGATTATTTATAGCACTAAATATTTTATTTTATACCACGCAATTAACCCTACTGTCCTGCGAGCATATCAAGGGTTCAAAGTTCTGTGGTTACGGGTCTGTGATTAATGAAGACATCCCTCAGTTCTTGCCGCCAGGCAATTATATTTATGTGAATTCACAATCAAATGGGTTTCAGTATGCTGAAGTTAAATAGGAAAAAAATCGTTCTTTTATTGCTGTCCTTAGCATGCTGCATTCTTCCCGCCCCTTTCATCAACAGTCTGGGTTGCAACGCCAGTTTTATTGTACGCAACCCAAGCCTGGGTAGCCTGTATGGACAGTGTGAATACGGCCAGGTGAAGATTTCTGTGAACCATTTAGTGACTCAGGAGGCCTATTCTGCATCAGGTATAATGGGTTACTGGAAAGGACGCTATTTTATCCTGCTGACAAGCAGAGATGTTCATCTGGATGAGCAAAGCACAGACCCCATGGATGTGGACACGGTGACGAGGCCTTTTTATTACCGTGATTTTTATACAGGAGACATGGTAACAGGTAAAAATGAAGAGGAGGCGTATATCATTTATCTCTACCCGGAACCCACCATTGGTCATATTTCTCTCAACGGTAAGCTGGGCTTTATTACGTGGTAGCAGACGGTTGAACGTCTTTCCCAAAATCAGACATTAAACTGCTAATCCTGGAGCCAGTGTGCCCGTAGACAAATCAACCCTGTATTTCGAGCAATGAAGCAGTCTATGGGCACACTACGATTTTCACCTGAGATTAGATTGTCACAAAATGGCGTATGCAGTTGCGGCAGGCAGTTCGTCTGATTTTACCCAACCGCAGAGACCAACACCGAAGCCATAAAGCGGACAGTGACTCTGGAGGCGTTGCGTTAAGCTGAACATGCGTCGCCTGGGAAAGTAGGTCGCGGGGAAGTTTTTCATCACTCTGATATCAACATATCTTTACCTGAGTCGTTCAGCAGCCCCGAAGGTGGGCTGAATGAGCCTGAAAAGAAAAAGCCCCTTAATATGAACCACCCCGCTTTACGGGGTCAGTCATAACAGGGGCATTAAAGCAATAATCAAAGCTCAATTCACTACGAAATGAAAATACCAGGTGAGTATCAGACTCAGTGCTGGCTCGACAGGTGGTCACTCCCTGTGCTCAGACGGATACACTCACCAGTCACTCATGCCTTTCCCATGTTTGTAGACTGGAAAGCTTTTGTAAGTGCGGTTGATAGGGATCAAACCCATCCAGGCGCTCATTGAGGTGAAAACACCTGAATATCAATTAACCGCAAAACTCTTGTATATAGTTGAAGCACTAACGTCCTGATTTTACAATCCGGCGTTCCATTAGTGGAACTTAACCGATAAAAAAAAGGCCCTTCAACAGGGCCTAAGCAAATCCGAGCTTCAAATAGTTAAACCAACGATTTTGTCTTATGTCACCTGCAAAGCAACATGGCAAACTCTATATAGTTTACATGTGTTATTATTAACATTTAATGCTGAAACGGTTCAGGGCGCTTAAATATTAAACTTGGTGGCCAACTGGCCAAGTATGGCGGTGTTGCTGGATGGAGTTCGGATGTCCTTTTAGAAGTAAAACCACCTTTTTAGGCGTCTGGTTTTTTTGCCGGGAAAGGTGAAATGTTTCCGGCTTGAACCTGCGGACGATATGCCAGAAAGAAATACAGGGGTGGGTTAGCTGCCTTATACTGCATGGGCATTACCCTTGCGGAATGTTCACGAATTACTACCACACCTTAAAACTGCCAGTCATAATAGAAGTGTTCAGTTATGCGCAAACGACAATTTATCGTAGCAGTAAAAAGTGAAGTCGTGGTTCTTGTTCTGGAGCAAAACTATACGCCAGTAGCCTATTGATACGGATATGGCGTTTCATGACATGAGATGCAGGAACGATGCAGATGTTTGACAAGCAGAGGACCTGTAAAACCTCCTGACTGTGAAAATACACCGTTTTGAAAACCATCTCTGCTGCTCTATCGCTTACCCAGGAACTCAATTATTTCTGAACCGTTCATTCTTAGTGAGCCCTACCTTTAAACCTGACACCTGACATAAGGTTAATGATGAAAACAGGAACAACCCGTCACGTGAAAAAAAATGCAACCAGGCTCGATCATGCTGAGCCTATCCTGGTTACGCAAAATGGTGTACCGGCGTATGACATTGAGTCCTGTGGTGCGCGACAGGAACAAGAGCACGCAATAACCCTGTTAAAACTGCTTACCCTTTCAGAGAAAGACAAAATAAATGGCAACATATTCTCAAAAGAGCAATTACTGGCAAATTTTTGGTGAGCATCACCACTATTCAGTTCACTCCTGCGGTAAAGGTTTGGGGTGAGAAAATAACCAGCTAGTGAGATCAGGTTAACGCAGAAACGACAGCAATAATCCCGATTATTCTCGCACACTTTGGAAGTAAGGTGAGGACACGTTTCTTGCCTTTTACCCGTTCGCACAACTTGTTGAGCCAGGGATCCAGCGCTCCTTGTTCATGTTCAGTGCATGAAAACGCGTTCACCATTTTTAAACCGAGCACATACATCGTGCTGTTTATTCGCCCAGTCCAGGTAAACATAAGCAACACACTGATTTATCGCTGTCATCACTAACCTTTTCATCGCGGATCGGATGCATTCCACAACCTTCAAAAAGGGGACAGCCAGTAGATGGTGTGTATCCCCTGAGTATTCGTTTGCGGATGTGGAACACTGGCAGTGTTCGAAAGAAAATCAGTGAGCCCATACCCGAATCAATTCAAAGTGTCATTTCCGGGTGCAAATGACTATGCTCCCGGCAGACCATAGTTGTTCAGAACTGCTGCTGGAGATAAACAGGTCATTCGTGAATAGCGAGAAAATAAAATGCGATTGGATGATCCGGGGGATGCGAATATTCAGAATATGTTAAAAAACGTTCCAGAATGGGCGCAGTGAAAAATCTAAAGCTGTTTCTTACTCAAAATATCAATTAATTCAATTTGTTGCTGCTCTGTCATATTTGCTATCAGACGAGCCAGTTCTGCGGTTGTTTCGTTCTCACAAAAGAAATAATTAATCGGTACCCCAAGTTCATCAGCCATACGTTTGAGAGTATCAATATCAGGAGTATGTCTCCCCTTCTCATAATGGTTCATACGACCACTCGCTGAACTTGGCTCCATGCCAATTCGGATACCCAATTCCTTCTGAGTGATCCCGGCTTTTGTTCTGGCTGCTCTGAGCCTCTCAGGTATCGGGTTTGGGTGGGCCACGTAGTCATCATCATTGCCTTAGGGTGCTTAGATTGTCTAAGTTTCGTTGGTTTCTGTATACTTAGCAATTCTAAGTTTAATGATTTGGATTTTTTTATAATGAAGTCTGCAGTAAAGTTGCACCCGTATATTTATAATTTATTGATAGAAAAAGATTTTGATGAGTTCGGGGCTGTCCATCTCAGGGACGCTTTGCTGAAAATTACAGATGAATATGCTGATGTGACAGAAGCCAGAAAATTCGTCCACCGACAACTTCTTCGGTTGGAGGCATTGGGCTTCGTACATAAAATTGAAAATAGTGGTGGGCGATCCAGGAACGTTTACAAGAAAACAGAAAGCTTCCATTCAACTACTTTCGTACCAAGAAAACTGCCAAAAAACTCACGCCTTGTAGCTATACCTGAAAAAGTGACCCCTCCCGTTTCGGAAGTTGATCTTTTCCTCGTAGATCTGATGAAAGAAAAAGTTGTTCACGAAGCCAAGCTTGCCGTCATTCTCAGTGAAATAGAAGAGTACCAGTCTCTGATGGAACGTTTTCCCAGCAGAAAGCGATGCTTTATGGATCTCTATCTGCAGGCAAAAAATCAGTCCGCTGCTTTACTTGGCAGGGTGGCTGCTTTATCAAAAGTGCTCGGACAGCATAACAATGAGCATTGCGTATGCTGAGGGTGTGGCAGAATAAGTGCGCTGAAGCGGCTTTAGAAAAATACCAATCTGGATCGCCACACTTCCTGTGTCTAGCCAGTCCAGGTGCTGGGAAAACGGTGATGGCGGCCGAAGTTGCCAGGAGAATGCTGGAGCTTGATCTGGTAGACCTCGTCATATGCTTTGCACCTTCATCCGCAGTGGTCTCATCCGTGGAAAGTACTTTTTCCCATATTCTGCAAAGAAACTTTAATGGTGGCCTGGGGGCGGTTGGTGCTGCGTATACTTACCATAGTCTGTTGTATTTCGATAAGAGTTTCTGGAACTCTCTACAGGGACACCGGGTGTTAGTTATTTTTGATGAAATTCATCATTGCTCCGGTGATTCTTTGGATAATGCCAACATGTGGGGCGGTGAAATACTGTCTCAGGTTCAGCAATGTGCAAGTTACACGTTGGCATTAACTGGAACCCCATGGCGAACGGATAATATACCAATAGTGCTGTCAAATTACACCGTTCCGGATGGAGAGATCTGTTGCGATTATATATATGGTTTACATGAGGCTATCGTCGATAATGTATGTCGTAAACCTAAAATTGTCCTGATAAACAGCAATAATGTTGTTTTTGCATCGAATGAGATAGTGAAAAAGTTTGCTTCCATTGCAGACTTTCTAAATGAAACCATAGCTTCATATCAATCCATAATTTGGCATCCAGATGCAATGAAGTATGTACTCAAAGCTGGATGTGAAAAACTTCGTGAAATACGCAAAGTTAATACTGATGCGGGCGGTCTGATTGTTGCTGCATCTGTCGAGCATGCGTACCAGCTAGTGAGTATGCTGGAAAATGAGTTTGCCCAAACAGCAACCATTGTGACGTACCACGATAGAAACGCCCTTACTAAGATAGCGCATTACAGGCAAGCATCAACCGAATGGATTGTCAGTGTTGGCATGATCAGCGAGGGTACAGATATTCCCCGCCTTCAGGTTTGCTGCCACCTGAGCACTGTTAAAACGGAGCTTTACTTCAGACAAGTATTGGGAAGGATTTTACGGGTGAATCACAGCAAAAATCAGGAAGCCTGGTTATTTACAATGGCTACTGCTGAAATGACATTATTCTCTACGCGGCTGGCTGAAGACTTACCAGAAGACTATAAAATTCTGCAACCACAAATTGATGACGAGTTATCCCCAACGCTTGGGACTTCATCTTCATCACCAGATTTTATGCCAATACATGGTTCAGCTCCGCTCAGAGAAATCGATCTTAAAATGGATTTCAGTGAAACAACTCCGTCAGCTTTTTCTATTTCAGAGCATACACAGCAATTAAAAATGGATTCTCTGTATCAACAAGTGATTGATGCCTTTTTGTTTTCAGCTGTTTGATTTTCAGTTTGCAGATCGCTGTAATTAGGCTCAAAAGATAGTATTTATTGATTTCTCCGTTTACGTAAAAATTGCTGTTCCAGAAGCAGTGATTATAAACCGGAATAAAACCCCTCAGACTTCTGCGGGATCAGTCTACCACTCATCGCATCACTGGCTACATGGTAGGAATAGCCTGACGGGTACATTCTCATTTGAATGCTGCAGAGAAAGATCGCTTTCATTTCTTCATTATAAAGTTATCTATTTTATGTGGAGTTGAGGGTATCACTTCTGATTAAGAGTTGACTCACTTAGTCGCGCACCCATAAAGCATGTAAAGATCATGTTTCTGATGTCGCAAGGGTGGAAACTCAATCAGTTCACCTGATAGATACTGCAGGAAATCATATTAGTATAATCAGTATACAATAAAAGTATATATACGCTATATTTTGAGATAAAAACAATTAAAAAAAACCTTAATTACATGTGAATATAAAATTAGTATACTTTTTTTCTACACATAGCATTCCCGTATGGCTATTGCGGCATTGGTGGCATTGGTGTCTGTTTACCGCCGCAAGCTTAAGCGTGCTCCCGCGGGATTGAGCGGGTAGTGCGGATCACCGAATCACGCACCAGCAAACGCCCCTGCAGCATCAGGTTGAATACCGGGGTGTGGGGGCGAGTAATACGGTTTTGTAATAAATGCACCGCTTCAATGCCCAATTCACGACAAGGCACCTGAATTGCCGTTAATGCGGGGCTAAAGGGCTCGGAGAGTGTCCAGCTAAAGTCGGTGACCATCAGCGAAACGTCCTGCGCGACAGTAAGGTTACGGCGCTGCAAGACTTGTTGCGCCCCTTTTGCCATAAATACCCCAGCGCAAAGAATGGCCGTCGGCCATTGTTCCTGGGAATGTTGTGAAAACCAGCGTTCCAGCGCCGCTTCTGATTCCACCGCGCCAAATCCTTCCGTCACCACCAAATTGAGAGCTTCATCGAATGGAGCATGGAAGTAACGCGCCGCTTCTTTGACCCCCTCCAGGCGGCTCACCATAGTGTCGCGCCGCAGGCTGGTCAGACACAGCAGGCGCCGATGCCCCTGTTGATAAAGATGACGAGCGGCACTAAAACCGATGGCCCGATGGTCTGGCGAGACGTTATCCAGAAGCATTTCCCGGTCGGTGGTATTAATAAGAATGCAGGGTTTGTTTAGTGTGGCGGCGAGTTTATGAATGGTTGGGTCGTCCACGCCAATAATGATCATCGCGTTAATATTGCTGTCGCTGGCTTTTTTAAGAAACAACTTCAAATCTGCCTGCTGCTCTTCCAGCCCACAATAACGGATATAAATATCATGCGGAGCAATAGCTTCGACGATGCCTTTGATGACTTCATTATAAAATGTGTCATCACGGCTATTAAAAGCACGGTCCGGGGCAAATATAATCACACCGTTAATTAATAAACGCCCACTGATAAGTTCATCTAATACACCAAACTCCTGAGCACTACGCAGTATAGCGCTACGCGCCTGTGGGCTGGTGTTCGATTTCCCGGCTAAAACTCTTGAAACCGTACTGACAGAATATCCTGTCATTACGGCTATTTGTTGCATCTTTAATTTACCTGCCATTTTGTGATCCCTGACACAATGCATCCATGCAAATATTATCACGGATATTCCTTTGTTTTTAAAAGATAAATATTAAAAACAAGACAGATAATTACTTAAGCTGCGAATATTATCACAAAATCCGTTTGCTGAGATTCGGGCAGTTTCTTACTGTAGCGCCAATTAACATCCAGGTGAGAAATGCACAATGAAAAAGACTCTCTTTAAAGGTTCCGTTATTAGCTGTGCCCTCGCTCTTTTGACGAGTTATTCTGCACACGCTATTACGTTAAAAGTCGCAGATAACCATCTCGCTATCGATTCGACCGTTTTAGCGCTCAAATCTATGAACGACGAATTAAAAAAAACCACTAATGGCGAAGTGAAATTACGTATTTTTGCCAACGGTGCGCTGGGCGATGAAACTCAGGTTTTACAGGATGTGCAGAAAGGGACCGTCGATATGGCGCGTGTTTCTGTGTCTAACCTGCAATCGTTCAATGACAAGTTTTCGATTCTTTCCATGCCGTATCTGTTCCCCAGCAACGAAGCTTATCTGAAGTTCAGCCTCAGCCCGTTGGCTGATACTTTCTACGCCTACCCAGAATCCAGCGGTATTAAAGGGCTGACGTTCTATACCAGCTCGTTCCGTTCGTTCTATACCCGCGATAAAGGCATCGAAAAACCCGCAGATTTGAAAGGCGTCAAAATTCGCGTCATGGCCGACCCAACCGTACTGAATATGATGAAACGCCTGGGAGCAACCGCCACACCGCTGCCGTACAGCGAAGTCTTCGGTGCCATGCAGCAGGGTGTGGTCGATGGCGCAGAAAATGCCGTTTCGACGCTAACGGATGCCCGCCATGGCGAAATGATGAAAGCCTACTCTTTTGATGAACATACGCTGGTGCCGGACATTGTGGTTATCAGCAGCAAAACGTGGGCAAAACTGACGCCAGATCAACAGGTAAAACTGAAACAAGCCGCACTGAACTCCGCCGTAATGCAGACCGAAGAGCAGGCAAAAGTACAGGCGAAAGCGAAGAAAGATGCCGAAGCGATGGGCGTGAAATTCTACTACCCAGAGAAAAAAGCCTTCCAGGATTTAGTGGAACCGATGTACTCCGAGCTTCCCGCCGACAAAATGCAGCAAGTAACCGAAATCCGTAATTCAATGCAATAAAAGCAATTAGCCTGTAAAGCCAGACGGCTGGCTTTACAGGGCGAGCTTTTCCGGAGTACTTCATGAACCTTCAAACCTTTAAGTCATACCTTGATAAAGGTATCGGGCTGCTGGTGGCGTGCCTGCTCACTGCCTTGTGCCTGATTGCGATGTGGCAGGTTTTTACCCGCTATATCCTTAACGACCCCAGCACTTATACCGAAGAATTACTGCGTTACATTATGATTTGGATGGGCTTTTTAGGGGCAGTTTGCTGCTTCTCTTCCCAGCGTCATTTAGCTCTGACGCTGCTGGAATCGAAACTCAATATCCGCCTGCGTGTAAAGCTAAACACTCTGCATCACGTGATTATTATGGTTTCCATTTTCTTCGTCATGATCCTCGGCGGCTGGCAATTTATGCTCGAAGGCATGGGTCAACGCTCCAGTACGCTGGGCATTCCAATGGGTTGGATCCACGCCATTATTCCTTTGAGCGGCGTGCTTATTATTTTGCTGGAAATCATCAATATCATCAGCAATTGCCAGGGAAAGAATGCCCATGATTGATTCCGAAATTCTCATCGCCTGCAGCATGCTGCTGGGCAGCTTTATTTTCTTTTTAGTGCTCGGATTACCGGTGGCGATTGCCATTATGGTGTCGTCGATTTTCACGCTGATTTTCAGCATGTCGGTGGGGGATATTCTCTATTCCGGCAGCCAGAAAATGTTTACCGGCATCAACAACTTTGGCCTGTTAGCGGCACCGTTCTTTATTCTTTCCGGTAACTTAATGAATAAAGGCGGGATAGCCCGACGGCTGGTTAACTTAGCGATGCTGCTTGGCGGGCGCATTCCTGGCTCGCTGGCGCATGCCAACGTTATCAGTAATATGCTGTTTGGAAGTGTGTGCGGTTCCTCCGTCGCCGCCGCTTCTGCGGTCGGTGGTTTTATGGGACCGCTGCAAAAAGAGAAAAACTACGATCCGTACTTCTCCGCCGCCGTTAACATTGCTTCAGCACCTACCGGTTTGCTTATTCCCCCAACCGGTTTGTTTATTGTCTTCTCATTAATGACCGGGACGTCGGTAGCAACGTTGTTTGTTGCCGGTTATGTGCCGGGGATTTTAATGGGCCTCGGTGTGATGTTTTATGCGTGGATCTATGCCAAAAAACATAACTATCCGGTAGAAGATAAAGTGCCGTTAAAACAGGCGCTGCGTATTGTTTTTGATGCCATTCCTAGCCTGTTAATGATTGTGGTGGTGATTGGCGGAATTATTGTTGGCATATTCACCGCGACCGAAGGCGGCGTCATCTCGGTTTTCTACGGGCTTATTCTTTCGCTGTGTTATGGCACCATTAAGCCGAAAGATTTACCGGCAATTATGATCGAGTCGGCGATTATTTCCGGCATGATTTTATTCCTGATTGCCGCTTCGTCGTTTATGTCGTGGGCGATGACCTGGCTGTCTATTCCGGATACCGTCAGCGAACTGCTGCTGTCTGTTTCGGAAAACCCGATTATTATCTTGCTGATCATGAACTTGCTGCTGGTGATTGTCGGCACCTTTATGGATATCAGCCCGGCATTACTGATTTTCACACCGATCTTTTTCCCGATTACACAAAGCATCGGCATGGACCCGATTCACTTCGGCGTGATGCTGGTCTTTAACTTGTGTATCGGCAATATCACACCGCCGGTGGGCAGCGCCTTATTTGTGGGTTGCAGCATCGCCAATGTGCCGATGGAAAAAGTCATTAAACCGTTATTACCGATCTTCGCCATCGAATTTATTTTATTGCTGGTGGTGACTTATATTCCTGAAATTTCATTATTCCTTCCCCATTTATTTGGCATGAGCTAAGAGGTTTATCTGATGCACCAATTTACTTTATCTGCCTTTGCAGATGAGATTTCGCCGTGGCTGGAAACACAAATGGATGTGCTGGATAAATTCAATATCCGCCATATCGAGATGCGCGGCGTGAATGACCGCCCGCTGGTAGAACACACCTTAGATGAAGTGAAATTAATTAAACAACGCCTGGATGAGCGCGGCTTTGCTATTTCCTCTGTCGGTTCGCCCATTGGCAAAATTGGCCTCGATGAAGATTTTGACGCGCATCTTGACCTGTTTCGTCACACCTTAAAAATCGCCCAAATTCTTGAAGCGCCATACATCCGCATGTTCAGCTTCTGGATGCCGAAAGATGAAGATCCGCAGCAATACTGGCCGGAAGTGTTGCACCGCTGGCAGCAACTGGTTGCCGCCGCCGAAGGCTATGACGTCACGCTACTGCACGAAAACGAAAAAGACATTTTCGGTGATACCGCCGAACGTTGCCTGCAACTGCTGGAAGCGCTGAATACGCCGAAAGTCAAAGCGGTTTTCGACCCGGCAAACTTTGTGCAGTGCGGCGTCACTCCCTTCCCGGATGCGTTTACGCTGCTGCGCAAACACGTCGTCTATATCCATATTAAAGACGCTCTGTTCGCCACGGGCGATGTCATGCCTGCGGGCCTGGGTGACGGGCGCATCGGCGACATGCTGGCAGAACTGGCAGCCTGCGGTTACCAGGGATTCTTGTCCCTTGAGCCCCATCTGGCCGATTTCAGCGGTTTCAAAGCATTAGAAAATAGCGCGATAACCAGTGACAAAATGGACCATGGTGAAGCCGCATTTACCTGTGCGGTGAACGCCCTGAATAGCGTCATTAATGAGCGAGGCCTGTAACATGGAAAAAGTACGCTTTGGCATTATTGGAGTTGGCAATATGGGCACCGTACACGCCCGTTATTTGCTGGCAGGTACGGTGAAAGAAGCGGTTCTTAGCGCCGTTTGCGATAACAATCCGCAAAAGCATGAGGCGATTCGCCTACTGGTTGGGGAAAATATCCCGCTATTTAGTGACGCAGAAGAAATGCTGCAAAGTGGGCTTATCGACGCGGTATTAATCGTCACGCCCCACTACGACCACCCGGCGCTGGCCATGTTGGCGATGCGCAACGGCATTCATACTTTGTGCGAAAAGCCCGCAGGCGTCTACACCGCGCAAGTGCGTGAAATGAATGAATGCGCGCAGCAGTGCGATGTACTTTTCGGCCTGATGTACAACCAGCGCCCTAACCCGCTGTACCAGAAAGTAAAAGACCTTATCGACAGCGGCGAGCTGGGTGAAATCCGCCGCTCAAACTGGATCATTACTAACTGGTATCGCTCGCAAAGCTATTACGATTCCGGAAGCTGGCGCGCCACCTGGAAAGGCGAAGGCGGCGGTGTGCTGCTAAACCAGGACCCGCATCAACTGGATTTGTGGCAGTGGCTGGTGGGGATGCCGGTTCGCCTGCGCGCTTTTTGCCAGTTTGGTAAACATCGCAAGATTGAAGTGGAAGATGAAGTGACCGCTTACGCGGAATACGCCAACGGCGCGACCGGCGTGTTTATTACCACCGTGGCAGAAACCCCCGGCACCAACCGCCTGGAGATTATCGGTGATAAAGGCAAAGTGGTGGTTGAGGAAGGCAAGCTTCGCTACTGGCGTTTGCGGGAATCCGAAACCGAGTTCAACGCCCGCTGGACCGGCGGATTTGGCGAACCGGAGTGCTGGGAAGTGCTGATCTCTACCGCGTCTGAATGCAGTGAACATCATGTGATTACCCGTAACTTCTGCGCCGCCGTGCTGCGTGGCGAGCCGCTCATCGCACCGGGTGAAGAAGGGATTCGCGGGCTGACGATTTCCAACGCCATGCACCTTTCAAGCTGGACCGACGGTTGGGTAACATTGCCACTCGACGAAGAGCTGTACAAGACACTGCTTGACGAGCGGATTACGCAGTCTGTTGAAAAACAGACCGAAAGCAAAACCCTCGACGCCAGCGGTACCTGGTAACACAGTCACCAAACGCGGGTATCCGTTCTGGTTGCCCGCTCATTCCCCCTTCACATCAGACTGTACAAACCGTTACCCGCGTTCCGTTTACGAATAATTGCTGGCCGTGATATGTTATATGGTAACAATAAACCTCAATGACACAGCCCTCCCAAATGACTGAACCCACCAAACGCTCGCCGTTTAGCTCCCAGGCGCGTGACTCTCTCGCCCCCGCGCAAGCCAGGCTGACCGGCAGATTGGTCGGCGGATTAAGCGCCGCGATCTTCCTGATGATTTTAGTGGCGCTGGTTGTCAGTATGTTCGAGTCATCTTCCCGCTGGCCGGTGCTATTAAGCAGCAATGCCGCAGCCCTGATTTTGCTGGCGATCTCTTTATTTAATGCGCAGCGGATTTGCCAGTGGCGCGCCGGGAAGTTCGCCCCCGTGCCAGAACCTGAAGCACAAACCGAACCCGCTCCCCCGCCGACCATTTACCAGCGGCTTGGGGCGCTGATTCCTGTCAATTTCAGCCGTATCAATGCGTTGCTTAAGAGTGATGGCATTTGGCTCGCTTCGATGGCGCTGTTTGTGTTGTTTGTCGCGCAAGTGGGTTTTGCCACGCAATACCTGGCGCTGGATGAAGGCAACTTGCGCTGGGTGGCGGTTGGGATAATTACCACGGCGATGTTTACCACGCTGGTGGCTGAACGCCATCTGGCGGCCACCGTCGATGAAGCCTGGCCGGAAGCAAAATTTATTGCGCCGCTATTACGCCTGGCTCTGGCGGTGCAATGTCTCACCCTGATCGCGCTAATTTTCCCGGCGGCTAACCTCCCGTTACTGGTCGATCTCCCTGCCATGCTGGTGATTCTGGTCGCGCTTGAGTTCCTGCTGCGCGGCCTGTTTTCCCTGTTTACTCCGCCAAAAGAAGCAGATAGCGAACCGGATTTCCTCGCCAAAAGCCAACTGGCCGCGCAGCTCGTTTGGCCGCCTCGCCCGCTGCTTTTTTTACAGCGCGAGCTGCATCAACACTTTGGGATAGATTTGCGCCAGCTGTGGGCGTTTACCGTGTTGCGGCGGGCTTTTTTACCGGTGCTGACGGTGATGCTGATTTGCGGCTGGTTGCTGACCGGCTTGCAGCAAATTTCTGCCACGCAGCGTGGAATTTACGAACGCTTTGGTAAGCCGGTAAAAGTGTTGTCATCCGGCCTGCATTACGGGCTGCCGTGGCCATTCGGGCAAGTGGTGCTGACGGAAAATGGCCAGGTGCACGAGTTAGCCACAGGTGAAGAACCCGGCACCACCGCGGAACCATTGACCAGCGCCGAAGGTGAAGCACCGCAAAGTGCCGATCGCCTGTGGGACGCGGTGCATAGTTTTGATAAAGCACAGATTATTGCCAGCCAAAGTGGTAGCCAGCAGAGCCTGCAAATCATTAATAGCGATGTGCGTTTTATGTGGCGCATCGGCCTGACCGACAACGCGGCGCTGGCAGCCACTTACAACAGTGCCAATCTGCCAGAACTGATTCGCAGCGCTGCCAACCAGGTGCTGGTGCATCAGTTTTCCTCTCAGACGCTTGAGCAGTTATTGGCTGAGCAACGCATCGCCTTAGCCAGCCAGATTAACCGCGCGGTGCAGCAAAAACTCGATAGCCTGCAGTCCGGCGTCGAACTGTTATCGACCGTGGTCGAAGCCATCCATCCACCCGCTGGTGCAGCGGATGCTTTTCATGGCGTACAGGCGGCACAAATTTCTGCCCAGGCGCTGATTTCCCGTGAACGCGGGCACGCGGCGGAACTGGCGGCCAGCGCACAAACCACCGCGACCACCCGCCAAAATCAGGCACAGATGAATGCCAGCGATGTGACCAGCAAAGCACAAGCCACAGCGGTGCGTTTCGCCGCCCAAAAACAGGCGGTGGCGCAGTCGGGTCAGGTGTTTATTGATGAATTATGGTACAGCCAGCTGCACCAGACGCTCGGCCACAGCCCGCTGTTAATTATCGACCAGCGTATTGGCGCGGGCTCGCCACCGACTATCGACCTGCGCGAGTTTCCTTCATTGAACGATGCAGCACGGCGCGATGCGCCATCCAAACCGACACAGGAGTCTTCCCGTTGAGCCATTCACATCATCATGGTTGCGGTTGCCATCACAGCCATCACCCCGATGCACCCAAAACCAAAGCCTGGAAGCGTATTGCGGGTGCGGGATTGCTGGTTGCTTTGCTGGTCGCGGCGGCAAGCCTGGTGCAGGTGCGCTCTGGCGAATCGCTGATCATTACTCGCTTCGGTAACCCGGTGCGCGTGCTGCTCAACCCTGGGCTGGCGTGGCGCTTACCCGCACCGTTTGAGATGGCGACCGCTGTGGATTTACGGCTGCGTACCACATCGAGCGGGTTACAGGATGTTGGTACGCGTGACGGGTTGCGGATCATCGTGCAGTCTTATGCGGTCTGGCAGGTTGATAACACGCCGCAACATGTGCAGCGCTTTATGCGCGCGGTGCAAAACCAGCCCGATGAAGCGGCACGGCAAATCCGCGCTTATTTAGGTTCAGCGCTGGAAACCACCGCCAGCGGTTTTAGCCTCGCGCAACTGGTCAATACCGATAGCCAGCAAGTGCAACTGAACCAGTTTGAAAGCCATTTGCAGGCGCAAATCAGCCAGCCGCTGCTCGAAAGTTACGGCATCCGTTTAGTGCAAGTTGGCACTGAACGCCTGACATTACCGGCGGTCACGCTTAACGCGACAGTCGACCGGATGCGTGCCGAACGCGAAACCATTGCCACCGAGCGCACCGCCGAAGGCAAACGCGCTGCCGCAGAAATCCGCTCGGCAGCAGAACGGGATGCTCGCATTGTTGAAGCTCAGGCGCAGGTTCAGGCGGCAGATATTGAAGCGCAGTCTCAGGTGCAAGCCGCTGAAATTTATGGCAAGGCGTATGCCAGCTCGCCTCAGCTTTACAGCCTGTTGCGCCAGCTTGATGCGCTCAGTGGCGTGGTGAATTCCAGCACTCGCCTGGTGTTACGCACCGATGCCGCGCCGTTCCACCTGTTAGTTGAAGGGCCGAAACTGGATAAAACCCATGAGTGAGCATCAGGTTAATAAACCCGCTGGCCCGTGGACGCAATCCATACGCCTTGCCTTTTATGCGCTGTATGCGCTGACGTTGCTGGCTGCGGCGTCGTGGTTGTTCTCGAACATCCGCCAAATCCCCGCCGACAGCCGCGCGGTGGTGCTGCACTTTGGCGCACAGCAGCGCGTGGATGAAGCGGGTTTGTTGTTAACCTGGCCGAAGCCGATTGACGATGTGGTGATGGTTCCTGCGCCCGACCGCGTTATCGAACATCACGTGACCGCACTGTTACGCTCAGCCGATGCGCAGCGCGGCGATGACAGCAGCGATGCGCTGGCGGGTTCCGGTTACTTGTTAACCGGCGATGCGGGCGTGGTGCAACTGGATATCAGCGTGTTTTATCGTGTGGTCACACCAATGGCTTATGTCTTGCAGGGCGAGCATGTGATGCCAGCACTCGACCGCCTGGTACAGCGCGCAGCCATTGCCGTTTGTGCCTCGCGGGATTTGGATACAATTCTGGTGGCGCGGCCAGAAATGGTCAGCGGCGATTCGAATGTCGCCCAACAGCGCGAACGCCTGCGTGCCGATGTGCAGCACAATATCGAACAGAATCTGCAACGCCTGGCGCTGGCGGGCAGCCCACTTGGTATTACGCTTGAGCGCGTAACCGTGCAATCAACTTTGCCGGAAACCACCGTCACCGCCTTCAACGCGGTATTAACCGCCAGCCAGCAAGCGTCACAAGCGATTGCCAACGCAAATACCGACGCTTCGTTAATACGCCAGAAATCGACACAGCTTGCCGACCAGCTACGCCAAACCGCACAAGCACAGGCACAAGAAAAAGTGGCGAAAGCGCAGTCTGACACCGCGTTGGTCAACCGCCTGGCCGGTAGCCATAACGATCCGGATTTGTTAGCGCGAGTGTACCGCGAACGCATTGCGGCGATTCTGGCGCAGGCCGAATCGGTGGTCACCGTATCCCCCCAGGATGATGCCAATTTGATCCTGCAAGCGGCCGGGAAAAAGGAACCGTCTAAACCATGACAACTCATTCAGTGAACCCCGGCAGCGCGCTGTCGCATCAAGAACAACGACAAATCACCCGCCAGTTAATCCTCGCGCTGGTCGCCAGCGGCACGCTCATTTTGGGTTTGCTGTGGCGCTGGATGGCACCGGAGCAAATCGCCGTAGCCGACATTTTATTAGGCTGCGCCTCGTTAATGGTCGCCATCCCCGTCTTGCGCCACGCCTTTTACAGCCTGCGTTACCCGAGCTTGCACGGCATCACCGATCAGCTGGTAGCACTCGCGCTGATCGGTTCGTGGGCAACCGGAGATTTACTCACCGCCGCACTGTTACCGCTGATTATGATCGTCGGCCATATTCTTGAGGAGCGCAGCGTAATTGGCTCGCAGGAAGCGATTGAATCACTGAGTAAACTGACGCGCAGCCGGGCGCGACGTTTTGATGCCGAGGGGCATTTGCATGACGTCGATAACCATCAACTGGTGGCGGGCGATATTGTAGAAGTGCGCGCGGGCGACCGCTTGCCTGCCGACGGACGCGTGCTGGAAGGCCAGGCGAGCCTCGATACCGCGCCGATTACCGGTGAATCGGTGCCGCTGGAAGTGACACCGGGCATGGAGGTGTATGGCGGTGCGATAAATCTCGACGGGCGGTTGCGTATCGAAGTCACGCGCACCGGAGAAACCTCAACGCTTGGGCGCGTGATTGCCCTGATGCAAAGTGCCGAGCAAGCCAGCCCGCCAATTACCCGTTTGCTTGAACGCCACGCGGCGCGTTATCTGCTGCTGGTGTTGTTAATCGCTGCCAGCACCTGGTTTTTGACGCAAAACGCTCAGGCGATGTTAGCGGTGTTAGTTGCCGCTTGCCCGTGTGCGCTGGTGCTTTCCGCGCCCGCGACCTCCATTGCTGGGCTTACCGTCGCAGCACGCCACGGTATTTTAATCCGTGGTGCGGCCTTCCTCGAAGAACTAGCCGAACTGAACGCGGTGATCATCGATAAAACCGGCACGCTGACGCACGGCAAACTGCAACTTCATGAGTTACGCCCGCAAGCAGGAGAATCACCGGAAATGATCTCTGCTCTGGCGGCAAGTCTTGGCGCAACCAGCAACCATCCGGTCAGCCGCGCGCTGGTGAATATCGCCCCGCAAAGCGCATGGCCGCAGCTTGAAAATGTTTATGAACATCAAGGATTAGGCGTATCAGCGACGACAAGTTCGGGCGAAGCGTTTCTCGGCAGGCATGAGCTTTTAAAAACGCAGCTGGCTGATTTACCCGAAGAACCACCACACGATGGGCCGATTGTCGGGCTGGTGCTGGCAGGCCGCTTCCGTGGCTGGATTTTACTGGCAGACAGCCTACGTGACGAAGCGGCCAGCGCGATGGCAGAACTGCGTGAACTGGGCTTGAATCAGCAATTATTACTGACCGGCGACCGCCAGGCTGTGGCAGAACGCATCGCCAAAAAGGTCGGCATCAATGACGTGATCGCCGGAGCGCTGCCCGCCGATAAACTGCAACAGGTCAGCACGCAAATCGACAACGGCTTCCGGCCCATGGTGGTCGGTGATGGCATCAACGATTCACTGGCACTCAAAGCGGGCGTAGTCGGCGTGGCGATGGGCGCTGGCGGCTCGGATATCGCTATGGCATCCGCCGATATCGTGTTGATTGGCGGTGACTTACGCCGCCTGGGAACCTGCGTGCGCTTAAGCCGCCTGTGCCGCCGCACGCTGCAAGTGAACGTGCTGATTGGCCTGGGCTGGACAGTGGTGATTGTTGCCGCCGCCGCTTTCGGCTGGCTCGGCGCATCCGGCGCGGTGATTGCCGCCATTCTGCATAATATGAGTACGTTGCTGGTGCTGGGCAATGCCGGGCGGATATTAAGGTTTGAAGAAAAATTGAGCGGGTGATGGAAATTGGCGTTGGCAGTTGTAGGATGGCTAAGCGACTAGCGTCATCCACCATTTACACCTTTTCCGGCGGGGGCGCTACGCTTGCCCGCCCTACGAAAACGGTTTGTAACCTGTATCAGTAGTTGTAGGGTGGATAAGCGACTAGCGTCATCCACCATTTGCACAGGTTCCGGCGGGGGCGCTGCGCTTGCCCGCCCTACGAAAGCGGTTTGTAACTTGTATCAGTAGTTGTAGGGTGGATAAGCGACTAGCGTCATCCACCATTTGCACCGGTTCCGGCGGGGGCGCTGCGCTTACCCGCCCTACGAAAGAGGTTATGTGACCTGTATCAGTAGTTGTAGGGTGGATAAGCGACTAGCGTCATCCACCATTTGCACCGGTTCCGGCGGGAGCGCTGCACTTACCCGCCCTACGA
>NZ_SNVY01000008.1:0-130147 GCF_004361975.1 Buttiauxella sp. JUb87 | reverse complement strand
TATGTGACCTGTATCAGTAGTTGTAGGGTGGATAAGCGACTAGCGTCATCCACCATTTGCACCGGTTCCGGCGGGAGCGCTGCACTTACCCGCCCTACGAAAGCGGTTTGTAACCTGTATCAGTAGTTGTAGGGTGGATAAGCGACTAGCGTCATCCACCATTTACACCGGTTCCGGCGGGGGCGCTGCGCTTGCCCGCCCTACGAAAACGGTTTGTGACCTGTATCAGTAGTTGTAGGGTGGATAAGCGACTAGCGTCATCCACCATTTGCACCGGTTCCGGCGGGAGCGCTGCACTTACCCGCCCTACGAAAGCGGTTTGTAACCTGTATCAGTGGTTGTAGGGTGGATAAGCGACTAGCGTCATCCACCATTTGCACCGGTTCCGGCGGGGGCGCTGCGCTTGCCCGCCCTACGAAAACGGTTTGTAACCTGTATCAGTAGTTGTAGGGTGGATAAGCGACTAGCGTCATCCACCATTTGCGCCGGTTCCGGCGGGGGCGCTGCGCTTACCCGCCCTACGAAAGCGGTTTTTGTCCTCTGGCAGCCTCACACACCCTTACGCTATACTACCCGTTGAAATTGCTGGCCCAACCTCCACGGACTGGCAGTCAAAATGTACTAACCCTTAGATTTTCAACTTTCCTTCCGAGGCTCTGGCTCTAAGCCGGATAAACTATGTTAAACAGTATTTTATTAATACTTCTTCTTATCTCCGTCAGTGCGTTCTTCTCTATTTCGGAAATCTCACTGGCTGCATCCCGCAAAATCAAACTCAAGCTGCTAGCTGATGAGGGCAACTTGAACGCACAACGCGTACTGAAAATGCAGGAAAGCCCTGGCATGTTCTTTACCGTGGTGCAGATTGGCCTGAACGCGGTAGCCATTCTCGGCGGTATCGTCGGTGACGCAGCGTTTTCCCCGGCCTTTAAAGTCCTTCTGGAGCGTTTTTTCTCGCCAGAAATGGCTGACCAATTGAGCTTTATTCTTTCCTTCACGCTGGTCACCAGCCTGTTCATTTTGTTTGCAGACCTCACTCCGAAACGCATCGGTATGATTTCGCCTGAATCTGTTGCTTTGCGAATCATCAACCCGATGCGCTTCTGTCTGTTTATCTTCCGTCCGCTGGTGTGGTTCTTCAACGGCCTGGCCAACGTCATTTTCCGCATTTTCAAACTGCCGATGGTGCGCAATGACGACATCACCTCCGATGATGTGTATGCCGTTTTTGAAGCGGGTGCATTGGCGGGAGTGTTGCGTAAGCAAGAGCATGAGTTGATTGAGAACGTGTTCGAGCTGGAATCGCGTACCGTGCCGTCATCCATGACGTCGCGCGAAAATATCATCTGGTTTGATTTGCATACCGACGAGCAGAGTCTGAAGAATAAAATCGCCGAGCATCCTCACTCCAAGTTCCTGGTGTGTAATGGCGATATCGACCATATCGTCGGCTATGTTGATTCAAAAGAGTTGCTGAACCGCGTATTGGGCAACCAAAGCCTTGCGCTCAACAGTGGCGTGCATCTGCGTAATACGCTGATTGTTCCCGATACATTGACGCTGTCCGAAGCACTGGAAAGCTTCAAAGCTGCGGGTGAAGACTTTGCAGTTATCATGAACGAGTACGCGCTGGTGGTGGGTATCATTACGCTGAACGACGTGATGACCACACTGATGGGCGACCTGGTTGGCCAGGGCATGGAGGAGCAAATTGTTGCTCGTGATGAAAACTCCTGGCTGGTTGAAGGCGGCACACCGATTGATGACGTGATGCGCGTGCTGGATATCGATGAGTTCCCGCAGTCTGGCAACTATGAAACCATCGGCGGCTTCATGATGTTTATGCTGCGTAAAATCCCGAAGCGTACTGATTCAGTGAAGTTTTCTGGCTACAAATTCGAGGTGGTGGATATTGATAACTACCGCATCGACCAGTTGCTGGTGACACGTATCGATAATAAACCAACGCCGTTGACGCCAAAACCGGCGGATGGTGAAGAACAGAACGCAGCTTAATTCTCAAAATCCAGAAACACTAACGGCACCCTCGGGTGCCGTTTTTGGTACTACTTATGGCTTCAAGCCATCTCCGCCTGCATACGCAAAACCTGGCGGTTTACCTCTGACATAACAGATAGATGCTGCTTATCTTTCACTTTTGGGATAAGAATCTTGCCCTTATCAAATTCAAAAGCGCCAACGTCCTTGATGTACAACCGTCCACGAAACAGGATTTTCACGTACTTCGCCACCTGAAGCGGGTTGTACCGTTGGAAAATTTTCATTCTTCTTCTCTCCTGCAGTGTTAACGCCCCTGCGGTTCCACATTTGGCCCGACAAAACGAGGCGGAAAATTTGGTGCCTGGAAACTATAGTCCATATACAAACCGACACCTAGTTTGCACAATCTTATTTACCGTATGATTACAATTTCTCAGAATAATCTTTGCAAATGTAAACAAATCTAAGCTTAAGCCTTCGAATTACAGGGATATGTGCGGCACCCCGCAAACTGGCATTGTTGTTGCGGGACAGAAAGCTATTCAGCACATATGCTTAAAACGTCACGACGAGTGGTCGGATCACCTGCAATCTTTCGCCAATAATAAGATAAGGAGTCATCATGTCCCTACGCACAACCCTTGCGCTTGCCCTGTTGCTGTTACCTCTTGCAGCATCGGCACATAATTTCGAGAAAAATCAGCGTGTCTCACCGATTGGTATTACGGATAAAGGTGAGTTGATGCTCGATAATGATAAGTTTAGCTACAAAAGCTGGAATAGCGCGCAGCTGGTGGGGAAAGTGCGAACGCTGCAACTTATTGCCGGGCGCACCAGTGCGAAAGAGAAAAATGCCGGTGTCGTTGAAGCAATTAAAGCGGCTAAATTCCCCCATGACCGCTATCAAACCACCACGATTGTGAACACCGATGACGCGATTATTGGCACCGGGATGTTTGTGCGCAGCAGCCTGGAGAGCAACAAGACTCAGTATCCGTGGTCGCAATTTATCGTCGACAGCAACGGCGTAGCGCAAAAATCATGGCAGCTCGAAACCGGCAGTTCAGCGATTGTGGTGCTGGATAAACAGGGCCGTGTTCAGTTTGCCAAAGATGGCGCACTGACTCAGGAAGAAGTGCAGCAGGTGATAAGCCTGCTGCGAGAACTGCTGAGTAAATAGCTACTTAGTAAATCGAGACCCGGAAACCAGGGTTTAAGAATGACTCGCGCGGGGTGTAGTCGAGCGACTTACCCTGCCAGTCATGAACGTGTGCACCAGCCGCTGCCGCAACCGCATGGCCTGCTGCGGTATCCCAGATGTTGGTTGGCCCAAAACGCGGATAAAGCTGCGCCTGTCCTTCCGCCACCAGGCAAAACTTCAGTGATGAACCAATGGATGTCGTCTGGTGTTCACCCAACTGATGAAGATATTCTTTCAGTTCGTCGTCGCCATGGGAACGGCTGATCACCACCAGCGGCGGGCGGGCATCGCGCACATGGATTTGGTTACGCGCGCCATTTTCTTCCTTCCAGGCTTTGCCTTCTGCCGCGCTATACATCACGTTCAGAACTGGCGCAAACACCACGCCCAACACGGCTTTGCCGTTTTCGATAAGCGCGATATTGACGGTGAATTCGCCGTTACGTTTCAGGAACTCTTTGGTGCCGTCCAGCGGGTCCACCAGCCAATAACGCTGCCAGTGCTGGCGCGTTTCCCAGGTCTGCGGATCTTCTTCAGAAAGTACCGGAATCTCTGGCGTAAGCGCTTGCAGCCCCTTCAGGATAATGGTGTGAGCCGCAATGTCAGCTGCCGTCACGGGTGAGTCATCGGATTTATGGGTCGCCTCCAGCGGCTTTTGCCCCTCATAAACCTGCATGATGGCAACTCCAGCCTCCCGAGCCAGTTGGCAAATTTTATCTAACATTCTCCACCTCATGTTGTGTCACACAAATAACCTGTTGTTTTACTTATACCCTAAATAATTCAAATTGCATCGAGGCGGCAAGAGAACAAGTGCCGATGAGCTTACATCAGTAAGTGATTCGGGCGCGTTCACGCAGCCAACAATGAGGCAATTTGAAGTATGTCGGGTATATATCTCATCGCGTCGGGTTGCGCCATCTGTGAAGCGATTCCGGTTTAACGATTCTGATTTCTGGCACACTTCACAAAATTGTAAGCAACAACGTTTATATACATAGCCTTCTGTGAACTAGCTTTAAAAAAGGACCTTTAACATGATTAAGTTTAGCGCAACGATCCTTGCCATGCTGATTGCCACCAGCGTTAACGCCGCAACCGTTGACCTGCGAATCCTGGAAACCTCCGACCTGCATAGCAATATGATGGATTTCGATTACTACAAAGACACCCCGACAGAGAAATTCGGGCTGGTGCGGACAGCAAGCTTAATCAATGCCGCCCGTAGTGAGACGCTAAACAGCGTACTGGTGGATAACGGAGATCTGATTCAGGGTAGCCCGCTTGGTGATTACATGGCGGCCAACGGTCTGAAAAAAGGCGACATTCACCCGGTTTATAAAGCGCTGAATACGCTGGACTACGCCGTCGGCAACCTCGGCAACCACGAATTTAACTATGGGCTGGATTACCTGCAGATGGCGTTATCCGGGGCGAAATTCCCCTATGTGAATGCCAACATCATTGATGCCAAAACCAATAAACCGCTGTTCACGCCTTACGTCATCAAAGAAACGGTAGTGAAAGATAAAGACGGCAAAGAGCAGACATTACGCATTGGCTATATCGGTTTTGTGCCGCCACAAATTATGACGTGGGATAAAACCAATCTGGAAGGCAAAGTGACGGTTAAAGATATTACCGAAACCGCCCGCCAGTATGTGCCTGAGATGCGTAAAAACGGCGCGGATTTAGTGGTGGTTATCGCCCACTCCGGCTTGTCCAGCGACCCATATCATGTGATGGCTGAAAATTCCGTTTATTACCTCAGCGAAGTTCCGGGTGTAGATACCATTCTGTTTGGCCACGCTCATGCTGTTTTCCCTGGCAAAGATTTTGCCAATATCAAAGGTGTTGATCTTGATAAAGGCACGCTGAACGGTATTCCGGCGGTGATGCCGGGAATGTGGGGCGACCATCTTGGCGTGGTTGATTTGGTGCTGAACAACGATAGCGGCTCGTGGAAGGTCACCAGCAGCAAGGCAGAAGCACGCCCAATCTACGACAGCGTAGCGAAGAAAGCGCTGGTGCCAGAAGACGCCAAACTGGTGGAAGTGATGAAACACGATCACGACGCCACGCGCGAGTTTGTCAGCAAGCCAATCGGCAAATCCTCCGACAATATGTACAGCTATCTGGCATTGGTTCAGGATGACCCGACGGTGCAAGTGGTCAATAACGCGCAGCTCGCCTACGTTGAAAAATACATTCAGGGCGACCCGGATCTGGCGAATTTGCCGGTGCTGTCTGCTGCGGCACCGTTCAAAGTCGGCGGGCGTAAGAATGACCCAGCCAGTTTTGTTGAAGTGGAAAAAGGCCAGCTCACCTTCCGTAATGCCGCCGATTTGTATCTTTACCCGAACACGCTGGTGGTAGTAAAAGCCACCGGCAAAGAGGTGAAGGAATGGCTGGAGTGTTCCGCTGGGCAGTTTAATCAGATTGATGTGAACAGCAGCAAACCGCAGTCGCTGATCAACTGGGATGGTTTCCGCACCTATAACTTTGATGTTATCGACGGCGTGGATTACCAGATTGATGTGTCGCAACCGGCGCGTTACGACGGCGAATGCCAGATGGTGAACCCGAAGGCCGAGCGTATTAGAGGGCTGACGTTCAAAGGCAAGCCAATCGACCCGAACGCGACTTTCCTGGTGGCAACCAATAACTATCGCGCTTACGGCGGCAAGTTTGCGGGTACCGGTGATAGCCATATCGCTTTCGCCTCGCCGGATGAGAACCGCTCGGTGCTGGCGAACTGGATTACCGCGAGCAAAGAGATTCACCCAGCTGCCGATAACAACTGGCGCCTTGCGCCAATCCACAGTAATCAGAAATTAGATATTCGCTTTGAAACTTCACCGTCGGAGAAAGCCACCACCTTTATCAAAGATAAAGGCCAGTATCCGATGAAAAACGTTGGCAACGACGAAATCGGCTTTGCGATTTATCAGTTGGATTTGAGTAAGTAATCACTCACGCGTCCCGCTCACTGCGGGACGCCATTACCCTTGGCAAATTCCCTTCGATCCAATCAGCCAGTTCAGCCACTTTCTCAGCCACTTCACAGCCCAACGGCGTCAAACTGTATTCCACATGAGGCGGTACCACCGGGTAGGATTTGCGATTCACGAAACCGTCGGCTTCCAGCCATTGCAGCGTTTGCGCGAGCATTTTTTCACTCACCCCGCCCATTTTACGGCGCAGGTCGCTAAAGCGATGTGTACCACCCTGCAAGGCCACCAGAATCAGCACGCCCCAACGGCTGGTGACGTGCTTTAACACATCTCGCGACGGGCATTGTTCGGCGAACAAATTGCCATCACGCATTTGCTCGGTTAACGACAACGGGCGGTTCTCAATCTCACTCATTTCATACTTACCTTTTTGTGCGTACTTACTTAAAGTTAGTGCTGGTGATAGTGTGGCACAACTTAAGCAGAACCCCCACAGGAGATTTATCATGATCGCGATTACCGGAGCTTCCGGCCAACTGGGCCAACTCGTTGTTGAGGAATTACTGAAAACTGTTGCTGCTGACCAACTGGTTGCTATTGTGCGTAACCCAGCAAAAATCAAGGCATTTTCTGAGCGTGGCGTTCAGGTTCGTGCGGCCAGTTATGAAGATAAAACCGCGCTGGTGCAAGCGCTGCGTGGCGTTGAAAAACTGCTGCTGATCTCTTCAAGCGAAGTCGGTCAACGTGCGGTTCAGCACCACAACGTGATTGAAGCCGCCAAAGAAGCGGGCGTGAAACTGATTGCTTACACCAGCCTGCTGCATGCCGATTCTTCACCGCTCGGTCTGGCAGATGAACACATCGCAACCGAAGAAATGCTTAAACAATCAGGCATTCCATTTGTGCTGCTGCGCAACGGTTGGTACACCGAAAACTACCTCGCCAGCGTGCCGCCAGCACTGCAACATGGTGCATTTATTGGCAGCACCGGAGAAGGCAAAATCGCCTCGGCCACACGTGCAGATTATGCGGCTGCCGCCGCAAAAGTGATGACCCTCGACAACCAGGCGGGCAAAGTTTACGAACTGGCTGGCGACCACGGCTGGACGCTATCTGAGCTGACGGCAGAATTGACGAAACAAAGCGGCACAACCGTGGTGTATCAAAACCTGCCAGAAGCTGATTTTAAAGCGGCTTTGCTCGGTGCTGGCCTGCCAGAAGGGTTAGCCGCAATGCTGGCAAACTCCGATGCTGGCGCATCGAAAGGTGGCCTGTTCGAGGATAGCCGCCAGTTGAGTCAGTTGATTGGCCGCCCAACCACCTCACTTGCCGAAAGCGTGCGTTCTGCGCTGTAATTGTTAACTTTCCGTTAAACCAGGACATCCCTATACTTACGGGGTGTCCTGACGGAGATTAATGTGCAAGGCGTTCCTGAACAGTTCAGTGATGAAAAAGACCACGCTCAATTCCGGCATCTGCCACAGCTGCCCGGCGTTGAGCTTTATCACGCGCATATTTCGCGTTACGCCTTTGAACCGCACACTCATGAAGCCTTTGGTGTTGGCACTGTGACTATGGGGGCCGAGCGTTTTCGTTATCGCGGTGTGCAGCATGTCGCCGCCACGGATTCGTTAGTGTTGATGAACCCTGATGAACTGCATACTGGTGAAGCGGCTACCGAAGATGGCTGGCAGTACCGCATGATTTATCTCGAACCGGACATTCTCGAAGCGGTGACGGGTTCGCGTAACTGGTCATTTAATGAAGTGGTCACTTGCGATCCGCTACGGGCGAGCCACGTATCACGCTTGATTAACGGGTTATGGAACGAAAACGATCAGCTGGCTCAGCAAGGATTGTTGCTGAATCTTATCGATACGTTTAAGCCTTATGCTCACCATTTACCCATGACGCGGCAAGAGTCGGCGCATCGTTTTGAGCAAATTCGGGACTATCTGCACGATAATTATATGCACCCAGTAACGCTCGATGAGCTTGCCGCCGTGGTTTCGCTGAGTCCTTATCACTTTCAACGCATGTTCAAAGCCCATTTCCACGCCACGCCGCATCAGATGCTGATGGCGATTCGCCTGTGGCACGCCAAGCGACTCCTGACGAATGGGATGCCCGCCGCTCAAGTTGCCGCTGCCAGCGGGCTCACCGATCAGGCCCATCTGACTCGCGCCTTTTCCCAGCGTTATGGCATCACGCCGGTGCGTTATCAAAAGCAGGTCGCCCGTTAGCAATACCGCAAGCTGGTACAATATTTTCCTCCAGTCCACACCTACACTCTATGCAAAGCATTTAAGTGGATGAAGAAAATGTTAACTGGTGTGTTGTACGCCCTGCTGGCTGGGTTGATGTGGGGGCTGATTTTCGTGGGGCCACTGATTGTTCCTGATTACCCTGCTGCAATGCAGTCAACCGGACGCTATCTGGCGCTGGGGCTGATTGCGCTCCCGTTGGCCTGGTTTGGACGCCAGCGTCTGCGCCAGTTGACCCGCACTGACTGGTTCACCGCGCTCAAGCTTTCGACCGTCGGCAATCTGATTTATTACGTCTGCCTGGCCAGCGCGATTCAGCGCACCGGGGCGCCCATTTCCACCATGATTATCGGCACGCTGCCGGTCGTTATTCCGGTATTTGCCAACCTGCTTTATAGCAAGCGTGATGGCAAGCTCCCGTGGCACCGGCTGGCACCTGCGCTGGTGATTATCGCGCTGGGCCTGGTAATGGTGAATACCGCCGAATTACGCACCGGCGAGCTCGATTTCAGTTGGTGGAGATATATCAGCGGCATAGGGCTGGCGTTTATTTCTGTCGCCTGCTGGGCGTGGTATGCGCTGCGAAATGCCCGTTGGCTGCGTGAGAATCCGGATAAAAACCCGCTGATGTGGGCAACTGCGCAAGGGCTTTCTATATTGCCGTTTTCATTTATCGGATACATCGCGGTTTGCTTGTGGATGTCTCGCACCGACAGCGACTTTGCCCTGCCCTTTGGTCCACGTCCGGAAGTCTTTTTAACGTTGATGTTAGCCATTGCACTATTTTGTTCGTGGCTGGGCGCGCTGTGCTGGAACATTGCCAGCCAGCGCTTACCGACGGTAATCGTCGGCCCGTTAATCGTCTTTGAAACCCTGGCGGGACTGGCTTACACATTTATGCTGCGCAACAGCTGGCCGCCGTTGATGACATTACTCGGTATCGTCTGTTTGGTTGCGGGCGTGGTGCTGGCCGTGATGACGAAACCGCAGAAAAGTACAATCGCTGAAGTGGTTATGACGACGGATAAATAGCGTCTTACCTCGAAATAGTCATAGCGCCGACATAAAGATGCATTTAAAATGCATCTTATATTATCGACAACGAGGTATTTGCTCATGGCTTTCCGCGACCAGGCTTTAGGTGAACTGGCTTTAACCATTCCACGCGCTTCCGCGCTGTTCCGTAAATTGGATCTCGATTTCTGCTGCGGCGGAAAGCAGACACTTGAACGTGCAGCGACACGTAAAGAGTTGGATCTTGATGCGATTGAAGCAGAACTAGCAACGCTTGCTGAACAACCAGTTGAGAAAGAGTGGCGTGCGGCACCGCTGGCCGAAATCATCGACCATATTCTGGTGCGTTACCACGACCGTCACCGCGAACAACTACCAGAGCTGATTCTTCAGGCAACAAAAGTTGAGCGCGTACATGCAGATAAACCGAATGTACCAAAAGGCCTGGCGAAATATCTCACCATGCTGCATCAGGAACTAAGCAGCCATATGATGAAAGAAGAACAGATCCTGTTCCCGATGATCAAACAAGGTATGGGTTCACAGGCGAACGGCCCAATTAGCGTGATGGAAAGCGAGCATGATGAAGCGGGTGAATTGCTGGAGGTCATCAAACATACCACCAATAATGTGACACCACCGCCAGAAGCCTGCACCACGTGGAAAGCCATGTATAACGGGATTAACGAATTGATTGATGACTTAATGAACCACATTAGTCTTGAGAATAATGTGCTGTTCCCACGGGCGTTAGCTGGGGAATAAATCAGTAAGATAACCCTCACCCCGGCCCTCTCCCTCAGGGAGAGGGGGAAAACCATACCGTTAGGGTGAGGGCTAAAAAATTACTTACGCATTGCCGCAATGCGCTTCTTGCCGATAAACATCCAGCACACACCTAACACCGCAAACCACAATGGCGTCACCATCAGGGCCTGGCGGGTATCCGTTTCCAGCGTCAGCAGCACAATCACAAACGCGAAGAACGCCATACATACCCAGCACATCAGCTTACCGAGCGGCATTTTGTAGATAGATTTCTCATGCAGATGCGGACGCTGTTTACGATACACGAGGTACGAGCACAGAATAATCGTCCAGACGAACATGAACAGAATCGCCGAAACGGTAGTGATCATCGTAAAAGCGGTAATGACGTTCGGATTCACATAAAGCATCACCACGCCACCCAACAAGCAGATGCAGGAGAAGGTTAAACCTTTCGCCGGAACCGCGCGCTTAGACAGTTTCGCAAAAGCCTTCGGCGCTGCACCATCTTGTGCCAGGCCGTATAACATACGGCTGGTGGAGAACACGCCGCTGTTGGCAGAAGAAGCTGCTGAAGTCAGCACCACGAAGTTGATGATGCTCGCCGCAGCTGGCAAGCCGACCAGAACAAACAATTCAACAAACGGACTTTTATCTGCGACCACAGAACGCCATGGTGTCACGGACATAATCACGATCAGCGCCAGGACGTAAAACACGATAATACGCACCGGAATCGAGTTAATCGCACGCGGCAGTGATTTCTCTGGGTCTTTGGTTTCAGCAGCGGTTGTCCCTACCAGTTCAACGCCTACAAACGCGAACACCGCAATCTGGAATCCGGCAAAGAAGCCGCTCAGCCCTTTAGGGAACCAGCCACCGTCATTCCACAGGTTATTGAGGGATGCTTCAACGCCAGACGGAGAGTGGAAATTGGTTAAAATCATCACCCCGCCAAGGACAATCAGCCCAACGATAGCGACAATTTTGATCATCGCAAACCAGAACTCCATTTCACCGAACATTTTAACGGTGGCGAGGTTCAGGCTCAGCAGTATCAGGATGACTGCCACTGACGCAACCCAATCCGATAATCCAGGGAACCAGAATTGCGCATAGGACGTAATGGCCACGACGTCAGCCATACCGGTGACTACCCAACAAAACCAGTATGTCCAGCCGGTGAAGTAGCCTGCCCATGGGCCTAACAAGTCTGCGGCGAAATCACTAAACGACTTGTATTCAAGATTTGATAGCAGCAATTCGCCCATGGCGCGCATGACGAAGAACACCATAAATCCGATGATCATATAAACAAAAATTATCGATGGGCCAGCAAGGCTGATGGTTTTACCCGAGCCCATGAATAAACCTGTGCCGATGGCACCGCCGATGGCGATAAGTTGGATGTGACGGTTAGTTAAGTTGCGCCGTAGCGACTGTTCGGACGGAGCTTCAGCTACGTCAGCTACTTTAATCTGATCTACCATGTTGTATGTTCCTGTCTGTCTGTGGTGTTCAGGCTCTACTGGCCTTTGAAATGTGATGTTGCCGAAATGTTGCACTGCAAGGCAGCGACAATAATAGGGAAGAATTGATGGGGTGAATATCTGAAAAAAACAATATTGTTAATTTTATGTTGTTTTTGTGTACATAATCACCCTAATAGCGAGAATTGCATCACAAAAGCACCTTATGCAGAAGTAAAACCAGAATAAAATAATGCGAACTAATATTCAGGCAAGTGAAAACCCCGCCGAAGCAGGGTTATTTGAACGCTTACAGAATTTCCAGCAGTTCAACTTCAAAAACCAGGGTGCTGTACGGAGGAATGGACGCGCCAGCGCCACGCTCACCATAAGCCAGGTTATGAGGAATAGTCAGTTCCCACTTTGAGCCAACAGGCATCAGAGTCAGCGCTTCAATCCAGCCTGCGATAACGCCGCTTACCGGGAACTCAGCAGGCTCACCACGTTGTACGGAGCTGTCAAACACGGTGCCATCAACCAGTTTGCCGGTATAATGCACACGAACGTGATCTTTACGCGCTGGGATTGGACCAGTGCCTTGAGTCAGAACGCGGAATTGCAGGCCAGATTCAGTGCTGCTCACGCCTTCTTTGGAGATGTTTTCTTCCAGGTATTTCTGACCTTCAACAGCCATTTCTTTCTGGCGTTCCTGGCGAACAGCATCAGCACGCTCGTGGACTTCACGCAGTGCACGATGAACAACGTCAACTGGAACTGCCGGAGCATTCCCTTCCAGAGCATCACGCAAACCCGCTACCAGCGCTTCTGGCAGCAGGCCTTGCAGACCAGATTCACTGAGTTGTTGACCTACCTGTAAACCAATACCGTAACTTGCTTGCGCTTCGACGCTGTCAAAAGAAGGGGTCGTCATGGGTTTTCCTTTAATGTATTTAAAAGCAGGCCAGCAGCATAGCAGCGTCAATCTATTGGGTAAAATGCAAAAGCGGCAAAGGTGACAAATGCAGACGAAACAGGAACAATGGTTTGAATGAATGCTAAATATCAGTGGCAATAGCGAGTTAGATGACGAGTAGAACGTCACATAAACCTGGATTGTGCAATGCATCAAATAGTTAGCGTTCTATAATGGAAGGGATAATGACAGAGCACATTGTGTATATGAGGAGTGTTGCTGATGCGATTCGCTATTAAACCCTGGCTTGCGCGGATTTGGCACGCACCCGATAACATCCGGCTGATGGACCCACTGCCGGCCTTGCATCGCCGCGGCATTATTATTGCGACACTGGTCGTCGTGACAGGATTTCTGTGGCCAATGCCTGATGAGACAGTCCGTCCGGTCACCCGCGATGCGCAGCTCTCCATTGAATCACAATCCCCAATTCGTGCCCACTTAGTCAACCCACCAGCCAATACTGAACCAGCGACGCCTGTCGAACCTTCTCGCGTTGAGGAACAGCCACAAGCGCCAACCCCACAAGCCAATAATGATATAGAGCAGCAATGGCGTTCATACCGTGTAGAGTCCGGGCAAACCATGGCGCAGCTGTTCCGCGATCATAATTTACCGCCCGCTGATGTTTATTCAATGGCGCAGGTAGAGGGCAACAATAAACCGCTGAGTACTTTGCAAACCGGGCAGATGGTGCAGATTCGCCAGAATGCCAGTGGCGTGGTGACAGGGCTGACAATTGATATTGGTAACGATCAGCAAGTGCTGTTTACACGCCAGCCGGATGGCAGCTTTGAGCGTGCTCGTTAACAGCTGATTTGATTTAGCGGATACAGAAATGCAAAACGCCGGCACAAGGCCGGCGTCTTTACGCGTGAATCAGCGAAAATTACGCTTCAGCAACAACGTTTACGATCAGTTTAGCGAATACTTCGCTGTGAACCTGGAAGTCCACTTCGTGCTCACCAGCGGTACGCAGAACGCCGTTCGGTAAACGAACTTCGCTCTTAGCCACTTCAACGCCAGCTGCAGTTACAGCGTCAGCGATGTCACGGGTACCGATGGAACCGAACAGTTTACCTTCGTCGCCAGCTTTAGACGCGATAGTAACAGTTTCGAGTGCGTTGATCTTCGCAGCGCGAGCTTCAGCAGCAGCCAGAACGTCAGCTAATTTAGCTTCCAGTTCTGCACGGCGTGCTTCGAAGAATTCAACGTTTTTCTTGGTAGCAGGAACAGCTTTGCCCTGTGGTACCAGGAAGTTACGAGCATAACCCGCTTTAACGTTAACCTGATCACCCAGGCTACCCAGGTTTGCTACTTTATCAAGCAGAATAACTTGCATTACCTTATCCTCTCAAAGTCATTAATGGACAGTGGCCGATTACTGATGACGATCAGTATATGGCAACAAAGAAAGGTAACGAGCGCGCTTGATGCAGCGAGCCAACTGACGCTGGTATTTTGCACGAGTACCGGTAATACGGCTCGGGACAATTTTACCACTTTCAGTGATGTAGTTTTTCAGTGTAGCGATATCTTTATAATCAATCTCTACAACGCCTTCCGCGGTGAAACGGCAGAACTTGCGACGACGGAAATAACGTGCCATTAGGCTAGTCTCCAGAATCTATCAATTCAATCTGCTCGGCATGCAATACCACTTTGTTCAGCCCATTTTTTGCCTGATGGCAACTAATGAAACCATGAACTGTGAGTACCGTGCCGACCGTTATACTTTGAGTAATGGCTGAGTGTGCGTGCCCGCTAATAATAACTGGCATACGGCACCACGCCTGCCGATCTAAACCGGCTTCCTTTTGCACAGAACGGTGCTCAAGCACGAACTGGCAATGAGGAATTCCTGACGGGCTAACCTTGCGAAGGGGCGTCTTGCACACTGTGCCAGACAATACCAGGCGGTTGGCCGTCATTGGAAATTACTCTTCAGAATCCCCAGCATCTGCATCATCAGCAGTTTCGCTAGCGAAGTCATCGCGACGATCACGACGTTCGTCTTTAGCTTTAACCATTGGTGAAGCTTCGGTTACAGCGTGCTTAGTACGCATAACCATGCTACGGATAACGGCGTCGTTGAAGCGGAAGTTAGTTTCCAGCTCATCGATCACTTCCTGCGGAGCTTCAACGTTCAGCAGAACGTAGTGTGCTTTGTGCAGTTTGTTGATCGGGTAAGCCAGTTGACGGCGGCCCCAGTCTTCCAGACGGTGGATCGTACCTTCTGCTGCAGTGATTGCACCAGTGTAACGTTCGATCATACCCGGAACCTGTTCGCTCTGGTCAGGATGGACCATAAAAACGATTTCGTAATGACGCATCGAATTGCTCCTTACGGATTATTCAGCCTCCTGTCAGGGTCAGCCGCGGCCCATGGAAGCAAGGAACGTGTTTATAAAGGCGGCTGAAAAAATTGACGCGTAATCATACAAGTGCAGCCCGCTAAACTCAAGGCAATACAGAAATTAATTCTTTTGCATGAAGGCTAAAATTTAAACTGCGTACTAACTCAGTGAAATCTATAACTTTGACGTAGATCACTTTAAATTTTTGACCAACACCATCAGAAATGGTCGCTTTTTATTCAACATGATGGAGTTACACTTACTGTCATAGGCCGCCACTATTATTTATTAACAGGAGCGACGACCGCATCTAACACACTAAGTTGTATACCCTGGCTGCTTCAGAACGCTGGGCTATGGGTATAGTGGAGCGGAATATGAAAACTATCGCATTAGCCTTTGTCGCTGCACTTTTGCTTTGCGTGAATGCGACAGCCGCTATCAAAATAGACAACCATCAGGCAAAAAATATGGATGATGTGATGAGCTTAGGGGTGATTTACATCAATCATAATTTTGCTACCGAACAAGAGGCCGAAGTCGCGATTAATGGCGACACGGATCAGCACGGAGCAAAGTACTTTCACCCGATATTGATGAGAGAGCCAGATAGCAACGGCAATATGCGTATCAGCGCTGATATCTATCGGTAATAGAATGCAATGAGGTAATGAAGTAACGCGTTAACACCAGGAATACCACAACGACATAGAAAGCCAACGTTTGACTTGCCCCCGCTTGCGGGGGCCTTTTTATTACGCTTTCTCATTCAAAATACAGGGGTGTTGGCTGCGTTCACTCACCCCGGTCACTTACTTTAGTAAGCTCCCGGGGATTCGCCCTCTTGCCGCCTAGCTGTATTTCGAATGAGCTCGCGTAATACCTAATAATGCTCAACTAACGCTGTCCGTAATAAGCATTTGCGCCGTGTTTGCGCTGAAAATGCTTGTCCATCAAATAGCTGTCGATTGGTTTTAACTGCGGGTTTATACCCTGTGCAATCCATGCCATTCGTGCGACTTCTTCCATGACCACTGCATTATGAACGGCGTCTTCAATGCTTTTTCCCCACGTAAATGGGCCGTGCTGATAGACCACGACACCAGGCGTGTGCAAAGGATTACCACTGCCCAGCGTTTCAATGATGACATTGCCGGTGTTTAGCTCGTATTCACCTTGCACTTCATCGCAGGTCAACGGACGAGAGCAGGGGATATCACCCAAAAAGTAATCAGCGTGTGTGGTGCCGAGAGCCGGAATACTGAGCCCAGCCTGCGCCCATGCGGTTGCGTGAGTGGAATGGGTATGCACTACGCCGCCGAGTTCGGCGTACTTTTTATAAAGCGCCAGATGGGTAGCAGTGTCCGAAGATGGTCGATACTTCCCTTCAATGACCGTACCGTTCAAATCCACGATGACCATATCGTCCGCAGACATTTGTTCATACGCTACACCACTAGGCTTGATGGCAATGTATTGCCGTTCACGGTCTATCCCGCTGACGTTTCCCCAGGTAAACGTCACCAGACCATGGCGCGGTAATGCCATGTTTGCTTCAAATACCTGTTGTTTAAGCTGCTGCATCGCCGGCCTCCTGCAACCCAGCCGCCGCCATTCGCGCCAATACCCAATCGCGAGCGGCAATGACTTCGGCAATCGGATCCGCCGCAGTCTCACTCCACATTTCAATTAAATATGGGCCACGGTAGCCACTGCGTTTTAATGTTTCAAAACAGCGCTCAAACTCCACTACCCCACTGCCGAAGGGAACATTTTTGAATACCCCCGGACGCGTGTCTTTTACATGTACTGCCACGATATGTCCGCGCCCTGCTTCGAGTTCCATCTGAACGTCGTTATCCCAGGCGGATAAATTCCCGATGTCCGGGTAAAGCTGGAACCACGGGTTATTCAGGTAATGTGCATACCCCATCGCTTTGCTGATGGAATTCATCAGCGGGTAGTCCATGATTTCCATCGCCAACGTGACTTGCGCACGGCTCGCCATTTCGACTGCCAGAGTCAAACCTTCACGAAAGCGACGGCGAGTTTCATCGTTAGCTTGCTGGTAATAAACATCGTACCCAGCCAGTTGGATGACGCGGATACCCACATCCTGCGCAAACTTAATGGCTTTGCGCATTATCTCCAGCCCCTGATTACGCACCGCGTCGTCTTCGCTTCCTAGCGGGTAACGGCGATGCGCACTCAAGCACATCGAAGGCACGCGAACGCCGGTTTGTGCTACAGCCTGAACCAGCGCTATTCTCTGCTCGCGGCTCCAGTCCAGACGCGCCAGGCGCTCATCGGTTTCATCAACTGACATTTCGACAAAATCGAACGCCAGGCTGGCGGCAAGCTGCAATCTTTCGAGCCAGCACTCCCCTGCAGGGAGCGCTTTTTCGTAGATACCTAGCGGAACTTGCTTATGTAACATGAGCCGTCCTTAACCCCAGAGCTGGGCGATAGTGCGCTTAAACTGGCGTGCTGCTTCTACCGGAGATTGCGCATCACGAATACTTCGCCCAGCGATAAACACATGGATTGGAATACCTTTAAATAGTGGTAAATCCTCCAGAGCCAGGCCGCCGGTCACCGTCACTTTAAAGCCCATATCGGAAAGGCGTTTGATGGCACTGATATCTGCTTCACTCCATGCCACCCCAGCGGCTTGCGCATCACGACTTCGGTGATAAACCACCTGTTCGATTCCTGCGGTGCGCCATTCCTGTGCCTGTTCCCACGTCCAGAAACCGGTCAATTCGATTTGCACATCTCCGTTAAATTCACGGGCCACTTCCAGTGCACCTTTGGTGGTGTTGATATCAGCACAGCAAATGACGGTCACCCAATCGGCATTGGCTTCAAAACACATCCGCGAAAGTATTTTCCCGGCATCGGCGATTTTGGCATCTGCCAGTACAATTTTATGTGGGTAGAGCGCCTTGAGATCGCGCACAGCTCGCACGCCCTCCCCGACACAAAGAATGGTCCCCACTTCAATAATGTCGACTTCTTCAGCTATCAGGCGCGTAGTTTTGTATGCGTCTGACATGGTTTGGTTATCCAGCGCAACTTGCAGCATCGGTAATGAATGAGACATGAAAAGCTCCTTAAGCAGTTGCCAGCGCCGTAGCGCGGTCAATTAAATCCAGCACTTCCTGTTCGGAACGGCAGGCGCGTAAACGGTCAAAATTGGCTTCATCTTCAAACAGATTCACAATCTGCATGATGCCGATTTCCTGATGGGTGGTGGCATCAACGGCCGCCATAGTGATGAGGATGTCCACTGGGTCGTTATCTTCATGGTTGAACACCAATGGTGTTTTCAGCGTCACCAGTGAAAAACCGGTGCTTTTCACTCCTTCCTCTGGGCGACCATGCGGCATAGCAAGGCCTGGAGCGATAACGAAGTAAGGGCCAAATTGCGCCACACCATCGAGAATCGCCTGGTAATATCGCGGTTCGACGATGTCTGCCTCCACCAGCAAATCGACGCCGATTTTTACCGCGTCCTGCCAGGTTTTGGCTTCAGCCTGTAAACGTACGGAATGATTTTGTGCCAGAGAATCACGTAATTTCATTGGCGTTCCTTACTTCAGATCCTGAGGAAAATGCGCGGTGATCACTTCCATCAACTTTGGTCCGAAATCCGCCGCAGAAAGCATATTGCGAACCCCCACCACATGTTTGTTGCCGGTCACGGTGATTTCACCTGCGATGTGCGTCGAAGCGATAATCACATCGGCACCGCTCAGTTCACTTTTGTATTCCCCCACGGCACAACTGTTTACGGAATGATCAACACCTTGCTGCGTCAAAAACTGATCCACTTTCATTTTCATGATCATGGAACTGCCTTGCCCGTTACCACATACAGCCAGAATTCGTACGGTCATAATCTCAATTCCTTAATTGGCGGAAGATTCCGTCAGTTGTTTTTCAGCATCTTCTTCCTGGCGCAAGGTGCGCCCGGCGAAGAACATGTAAACCAGTGCAATGACTATCACGACCCCCATAAACCACAGGCCCAGTGTTAATCCTTCCATTAGCGGAGGTGCCAGAATCGACCAGTCGGCCATGCCCATCCAGGCACTGAGTCCGGTAAGTTTTACCGCCCAAACGCAACCGAAGATTTCAATCATGCCCATCACCAGGCAGATTTTTAGTGCAGCACGCCAGCCGCCAAAGTGGTTGGCAAACACGCCAATGGTGGCGTTCGAGAAGAACATCGGGATGAAACCAGGAATAATCATGATGGAGGAGCCAGCGGCGATGAGAATACCGACAGCGATAAGCTGGCCGATGGTTCCCCAGATAAAGCCCCACACCACGGCGTTAGGCGCAAAGCTATAGATAGCCGCACAGTCAATGGCAAGCACCGCACCGGGAATCAAGCGCTGCGAAATACCGTTAAACGCTTCGGAGAGTTCAGCAACAAACATCCTGACGCCCTGCACGATGATGAAAATCGCCACGGCGAACTGGAAGCCGGTTTGCAATATGTAGATAGTCCAGTGTGTTTTACCAGCCATAGCCTGCATGACATCAATGCCGAATGAGCAAAGAATCACACCGAAAAACAACGTCATTACAATGGCAGTGGAAACGATATTGTCATGGAAGATGTTGAGCCAACCGGGCAGTTTGAGGTCTTCAACGCTCTCCTCTTTTTTGCCCAAATACGGCGCAATTTTATAGGCGATCCACGAGGCGAATTGCTGTTGGTGGCCAATGGAAAAACCGCTATTTTCCGTCACAGCTTGTGTAGGTTTGTACATCATGTTTGAGGTGATGCCCCAATAGAGGGAAACCAAAACAGCGGTACAGATGATGGTCGTCCACATCGGATACCCGAGAATAAAGAAGAACACCGCTATTAAACCGGCTTGCTGGAACATGATGTGCCCAGTCAGCATGATGGTGCGAATCCCCGTCACGCGCCGTAACAGCACATAAGTTATGTTGAGAGCCAGCGCCAGCAACACCGCGTACCCCACCCAACTGTAAGCGTCCCCCATCCTTTCGATAGTGGCCATCATTGAGGCATAGGTATCTGAGATCGCGCCATTAATTCCATAAACCTCAGACATTTTTGCCACTACCGGTTTAAACGTGCCGGTCAAAATGCCAGAGCCTGCTTGTAACAGCATGAAACCAATAATGGTTTTGATGGTGCCTTTGATAATCACACTGGCGCTTTTTCGCAGCAGCAAGTAGCCAAGACAAGTGACAATCCCCAACAACAGCGGGGCGTTGGTCATTACCTGGTTAAAAAAGATGGTAAAGACGTTGTAGAGGATCTCCATAAAGCTCTCCGTAGGGTAGTCGCTCCCTGTTTTGATGAGAAAACAGGCTGAAGTAATGTTCGCCCTCACTTTATTTGTCAAAAGTAATCACAACAAGATTGAAAATGATTAATTGTGAGATGCCACGCAATTTATTTTACACAGTTTCACAATGGTTAATGCTTCATAATAAATTCAGACAAATAATCACTAAATATCATGTGAATAGTGAGAGTAAAGCACTGCAGCGATGTCATTAAGTGAGTTTTTTATGGAATCAAACAGCAAACAAGAAAACTAAAAAACACTTCTCAAGTTAATTTTTTGATGTCAATATCAATCAAATTAAATCATTTAATGACCACTATTGATTTTAAATTCTGAATGGAAAGGAGAGAAATGATGAGCAAGGTTAAGACGATTACCCGCGAATCCTGGATATTGAACACCTTCCCGGAGTGGGGAAGTTGGCTGAATGAAGAAATTGAGCAGGAAGTTGTCGCTCCTGGCACTTTTGCCATGTGGTGGCTGGGCTGCACGGGTATCTGGTTGAAATCTCAGGGTGGTGCGAATATCTGTGTAGATTTTTGGTGCGGAACCGGCAAACAAAGCCACGGTAACCCGCTAATGAAAAAAGGCCATCAAATGCAGCGCATGGCTGGCGTCGAGAAGCTACAACCAAACTTGCGTACCACGCCATTCGTGCTCGATCCTTTCGCCATTCGTCATATTGATGCAGTGCTGTCGACGCATGATCACAACGATCATATCGACGTCAACGTGGCTGCTGCCGTAATGCAAAATTGCGCTGATGATGTGCCGTTTATCGGGCCACAAACCTGCGTTGATTTATGGATTGGCTGGGGAGTTCCACGCGAACGCTGCATTGTGGTGAAGCCTGGCGATATTGTGAAAGTGAAAGATATTGAAATTCATGCGCTGGATGCCTTTGATCGCACTGCACTTATTACACTACCTGCGGATGAAAAAGCACTGGGCGTACTGCCGGATGGCATGGACAAGCGGGCGGTAAATTATCTGTTCAAAACACCAGGCGGCAATCTGTATCACAGTGGCGACTCCCACTATTCCAACTACTACGCCAAACATGGCAATGACCACCAGATTGATGTGGCACTCGGCTCTTATGGCGAGAACCCACGCGGGATCACCGATAAAATGACCAGTGCTGATATTTTACGTATGGCGGAGTCACTGAATACTAAAGTTGTCATCCCGTTCCATCATGATATCTGGTCGAATTTCCAGGCCGATCCACAAGAGATCCGCGTCTTATGGAACATGAAGAAAGATCGCCTGAAATACGGCTTTAAGCCGTTTATCTGGCAAGTTGGTGGCAAGTTTACCTGGCCGTTGGATAAAGATTTATTCGAATATCACTATCCTCGCGGTTTTGATGACTGCTTTACCCTCGAACCAGACTTACCGTTCAAATCCTTCCTGTAATAACATAAAGCCGGGTTTACGCCCGGCATCTTCAGCATAACTTTAGGTGTTTCATTATTTTTCAAATATCATCTTTAAAAATCATCTTTCCTCGGGAATAAGCATGACCGAAGCACAACGCCACCAAATCTTGCTTGATCTGCTCCAGCAGACTGGGTTTGTTACTGTCGAACAAGTTATGGAACGCCTGGCAATTTCTCCCGCTACAGCACGTCGTGATATCAACAAACTGGATGAAAGCGGCAGGTTAAAAAAAGTCCGCAATGGTGCCGAAGCCATTAGCCAGCAGCGCTTACGTTGGACGCCAATGAATATACATCTGGCGCAAAATCATGATGAGAAAAGCCGTATTGCCAGCGCCGCTTCTGCCCTCGTAAAACAGGGAGAAAGTGTGGTGATTAACTGTGGGTCGACCGCTTTTTTACTCGGCCAACAGATCTGCGGAAAACCCGTGCAGATCATTACTAACTATCTGCCGCTTGCTAATTATCTTATCGATCAAGAACATGAAAGTGTGGTGATCATGGGCGGTCAGTACAATAAAAGCCATTCCATCACCCTTGGGCCTCAAGATAACGATACTTCGCTGTACGCCGGACACTGGATGTTTACCAGCGGTAAGGGTTTGACTGCGGAAGGGCTTTATAAAACTGACATGCTGACGGCAATGGCTGAGCAGAAGATGCTAGGTGTGGTGGGTAAACTGGCAGTACTGGTTGATAGCTCGAAGGTGGGCCAACGTGCAGGTATGCTTTTTAGCCGGGCTGAGCAAATTGATTTAGTCATCACCGGTAAACAAGCAAACCCTGAAGTGGTCAAAAAGCTTGAAGATCAGGGTGTGCAGGTCATTCTTGTGTAATCAAAGATATTCGCTAAAAAAGCGGCTGGTCGCCTCAAGCGCTGAAGGGGTAATACGATGCTTCACTCCCGGTTCACGCAAGCAAAGAAGCTGTTTGTCCAGCCCCTTCTCAATCAGTGCCTGTTGTAAACGCCAGGTTTCTGCCGCCGGAACTACGTCATCTTCTTCGCCGTGCCACAGCATTAGTGGCCGGTTCCCGGCCTTTTCCAGTTGATGGCTGATGTCGTAGTCTGCAAGTTTGTTAAGTGATTCCAGATCTAACACCTGCGGTGGGAACAAACTTTTACCAAGCGATATGAAATATCCCGACCCCATCAGGCATGCCACACAACTCACTTGCGGGTAACGCGCCATAATTCCAAGAGCGGTCATTCCTCCCATCGACGCACCACCTACTGCAACACGATGTTCATCTATGGGATAACGTTCGCACAGTGCCTTGTGAAGCTGAGAAAACTCATCAATATTTTGTTTGAGAATCGACCAGAATTGATACAGCCGCGCCGCATCGTCTCCATTGAAACGGGAACCATGCTGCTCGGCATCAGGCATAATCACGCGCATTCCGGCCTGAGCGAGTGCGACAGCAAAGTAGCTGTACACCAGTTTGGATGACGTAAAACCGTGATAGAAAAAAACTACCGGCAGTTTGCTTTCTTTTTTCCCGGCAGGTACAGCATGCAGAACTTCGATACCGCCTAACTGCTCGGTGTACATTTCTATCATTGGAATCGCTCCGGATCATTGTGCGTCTTCTTTTGTAAGCCAGCATTCACTAGATGGCAAGCCATGTGCTTACATAGATTCTTATTCACTATGAGATCTGCTTAGCGATTTTCATTCGAAAGTGATTAAAAAGCGCGGGGAAGCTAACAGAATGGGAACATTCCCTCTTCCCAGAAAAAAACCGGGGCTACACTATGGCTATTAAGAGACGAGAAACGATCATGCGACTGCTATCAGCTTTGCTACTTGTGACAGCACTCAGTGCCTGTAGCGTGTTACAGGGTACACCGCAACCCGCACCGCCGGTAACCGAAAGTCCTCAGGAAATTCAGCGTTCGCAAACGCAAGGATTAACCAAAATAGGGACAGTAACAGCACTCGAACGCGGCTCACCAATGGACTCTGAGCGAGCGATAAAAGAGAAAGCAATTGCTGCGAAAGCGGATTACTACCAAATCTTGTTAAACGATGAGACGGTGGTTCCGGGACAGTGGTATGCCCAGGCAATTTTGTATCGCAAGTAATGCAGTGCGGTGTTTACCTTTATTAAGATTTACACAGCTTTGCGTCAACTGATCGTTTGTTATGCACAATGAACTTCAGCCAACGGACAGGTCTGGAGTTCAACTAACGCGAAGGAATGCCCTGCTGATTTAGGGTAAGTATTAAAGGAGCTAACTATGAAACGATCGCTTGCCTTAACCTCATTACTGCTGTCCGTGGGGCTAATTACAACATCGGCGCAATCGGCAGAAGATGTTGCCGCAGATTGTGTGACGGGTTTGAATGAAATCGGCATGATTTCAGTAAACGGTATCGCCGGTACCGTGCAAGATGTGGAAAAAGTCATTGCCTTAAAGGCCGATGAGCACGGTGCGTCTTACTATCGTATCGTCAAAATGCAGGAAAACCAGCTTGCTGAAGGCTGGCGTGTACAAGCCATTATTTATGCGTAAATAAGCCAGCAGCCATTTAGCTCAACGCTATAGCGCTGGCTTTTATGTTTCTATCCAGTACGCCCCGTCGCTCGCAGCAGCACATCAATCAATACTTGATTCGGTAATACACTTTCCCCACGCGAATCCAGCATCATACGACACCAGGCCTCGCCCAACGGTGGAGAGAGATGTTGTAAAACTTGTGCGCCGGTTGCCAGTAGCGCCAGCAGCCGTGTCAGTTCCCTGCCCCACTCTTCTTGTGGTTTGTGCAGCCGCTGTTGCAACTGCCGCCAGCTACGATCGAAATGCCGGTTTTGCCCCTTTACCTCATCAAATTCTGCATGCAGCATTTCCATAGCACCCAGCTGTTTAGTCAAAACACGCAGCACATCAAGGCTCATGATATTGCCGGAGCCTTCCCAAATACTGTTCACCGGCATTTCACGATAAATACGAGGTAATTCGCTGTCTTCGCAATAGCCGATTCCCCCGAGTACTTCCATCGCTTCTGCGACAAACGGGATACCTGATTTACAGACGCTAAACTTGGCAGCTGGGGTAAAGAGGCGGCTATAGGCCAATTCATGTGGGTTAGCAGGTGATTCCCAGGCGCGAGCCAGACGGAACAGAAACGCCGTTTGCCCTTCAAGTTGCAATGCCATTCGTCCAAGCACCTGGCGCATAATAGGCTGGTCGATCAGCGTCTTGCCGAATGCTTGCCGTTGATGTGCGTGATACAACGCAACCGAGAGCGCACGGCGCATCAGGCCATGGCTACCCAATGCACAATCAAAACGGGTGTAGCCACCCATTTTCAGAATCGAACGAATCCCTTCGCCTTCCTCGCCAATAAGCCATGCTGTTGCATCGAGAAACTCGGCTTCACTGCTGGCGTTTGAACGATTACCAAGCTTATCTTTCAACCGCTCAAAGCGAACCTGATTGCGCTGCCCATCCGGTAAAAAGCGCGGCAGGAAGAAGCAGGACAACCCACCTTTCGCCTGTGCCAGAACCAAATGAGCATCACTTTGTGGAACGGAGAAAAACCACTTATGGCCGACTATGCGATACATTTCGCCAGGGCCGCGTTTGTCGATGGCTTCAGCGCGAGTGGTGTTGCTGAGTACATCCGAGCCACCTTGCTTTTCGGTCATCCCCATGCCAATCAACAGGCCACGTTTTTGCGCACCGGGTGCAAGATGGGCATCGTAACGATCGCTGAGCATCGGCTTCAGCCACGGTTGAAACTCTTTGGGTAGATGCTTAAGCAAGAGAGGGATCGCACCAAATGTCATGGTTATCGGACATAACGTGCCTGCTTCCACTTGTGCGTGCTGAACAAAACGCGCTGCACGGGCAACAAACGAGCCCTGCCTGGCATCTTCCTGCCACGGCAAATTATGAACCCGATTGGCACACAATCCCTGCATCAACAAATGCCAGGCGGGATAAAACCGCACATCATCAAGCCGTTCGCCGCTAGAGTCATAACGAAGTAATTCAGGGGGATTCGCGTTTGCCAGCCGCCCGAGTTCCAGCGATTCAGCCGAGCCGAGTTGTTGGCCAATACTCGCCAGAAGTTCAGCATCCCAGCCAGCACCTTCACGTAAAACAGCTTCGGTTAACGAAATATCAGAAAGAAAAAGGTTACTGTTGTTGAGGGGTATTGGTTGGTTAAAAACGGTATGAGTTTGCCAGCGCATCGTGTTCCCTCCCATTAATGGCATAGCCATTAGTATGGACGGTGACGGCAGTTATGCATGGAGGAGGATCACAAAGCGGGGTGCGAGCGCACCCCACCGAGAATTAACTGCGTTGACGCACAGCTTCGAACAGGCAAATACCGGTCGCAACGGAAACGTTCAATGAAGAAACCGTTCCGGCCATTGGGATGCTAATCAGCTCATCGCAATGTTCACGCGTCAGGCGACGCATGCCTTCACCTTCAGCGCCCATCACCAGCGCCATTGGGCCGGTCATTTTGCTCTGGAATAAAGTATGGTCAGCTTCGCCCGCTGTACCGACGATCCAGACGTTCGATTCCTGCAATAAACGCATAGTGCGAGCCAGGTTGGTCACACTGATAAGCGGAACGTGCTCTGCGGCACCGCAGGCCACTTTCTTGGCAGTCGCGTTCAACTGGGCAGATCTGTCTTTCGGAACGATAACCGCGTGCACGCCAGCGGCATCTGCACTACGCAGGCAGGCACCGAGGTTGTGGGGATCGGTAACGCCATCCAGAATGAGCAGGAACGGGGTATCGATACTGGCAAGCAGGTCTGGAATATCATTTTCCTGATACTGACGACCCGGTTTCACGCGAGCAATAATGCCCTGGTGCACCGCGCCTTCAGATTTTTCATCCAGCCATTGGCGGTTTGCCATTTGAACCGGCACACCCTGAGCTTCCAGCGCATGAATTAAAGGCATCAGACGTTTGTCTTCACGGCCTTTAAGAATAAAGACTTCCCGAAAACGCTGAGGGGCGTTATCAAGCAGTGCCTGGACGGCGTGAATGCCGTAAATCATTTCACTCATTACTGTTACTCATTTCAGGTGCTGATGCACCGTTGTTAATGCTGATATGGTCACCCTCACCCCGGCCCTCTCCCCAGGGAGAGGGAGAAAACCGATCGGGTTAGGGTGAGAGGTATTACTCGTTAGCTCGGCTGCTTTTTCGCAGCGCGCTTGGCTTTAGTAGCGGCGGCTATTTTACGAGTTTTGTCCGACTGCGTTTTTGGTTTCTTCGCTTTCGGCTCGGCTTTTGTGTCGGCGCTTTTCTCGGCTTTCGCTTTCTTCGGCTTGGCTGGCCCTTTCTCTTTACGGAAAGTGCTGTCTGGCTCGAAGTTCGTGCGTTTACCGCCCTGACGACGTTTTGGCCCGTTGCCGTTTGCGCCTTTTTTCGCTCGGTCTTTCTCAGTTTTACCCGCGCCACGAGGAACACGAGTGCTGGAAATCAGAGCAAAATCAATTTTACGCTCGTCCATGTGGACGGCTTCAACGCGCACTTCGACACGGTCACCCAGGCGATAAGTCTGACCACCGGATTCACCAATCAGGCGCTGCCCGATTTGGTCGAAACGGTAGTAGTCGTTATCGAGAGTGGAAACGTGTACCAGGCCATCGATAAACAGATCCGTCAGGCGTACAAAGAAGCCGAAGCCGGTAACGCTGGCGATGATGCCAGTAAAGGTATTACCGACCTGATCCTGCATAAAGTCGCATTTCAGCCAGTCGGCAACATCGCGCGTCGCTTCATCGGCGCGGCGTTCTGCCATGGAACAATGCTGGCCAAGCTGCAGCATTTCGTCCATCTCATAGTGCCAGCCACCAGACTCGGTGCTGTTGCCTTTATGACCCTGCTCTTTTGCCAGCAGATACTTAATCGCACGGTGCAGCAACAGATCCGGGTAACGACGAATCGGTGAAGTAAAGTGCGCGTAAGATTGCAGCGCCAGGCCGAAGTGACCACGGTTTTCTGGATCGTAAACGGCCTGTTTCATGGAACGCAGCAGCATGGTTTGCAGCATTTCATGATCCGGACGATCGGCAATCGAGTTCAGCAATTCTGCGTAATCACGCGGTTCTGGTTTCTGCCCGCCAGGCAGTTCCAGACCTAGTTCAGCCAGCACCGAACGGAATGACGTGATCGCCTCGTTAGTTGGACGGTCGTGGTCACGGAACAGTGACGGTTCGTTGTTTTTCTCGACAAAGCGTGCCGCCGCGATATTCGCGAGGATCATGCACTCTTCGATAAGTTTATGCGCGTCGTTACGAACGGTTTGCTCAACGCGTTCAATACGGCGCTCGGCGTTGAAGATAAACTTCGCTTCTTCGCTTTCAAACGAGATGCCGCCACGCTGCGCACGGGAAACATCCAGCACTTTATACAGGTTATGCAGCTCTTCAATGTGCTTAACCAGCGGCGCATATTGCTCGCGCAGTTCCTGGTCGCCCTGCAACATGTGCCACACTTTGGTGTAGGTCAGACGCGCATGGGAGCTCATTACCGCTTCGTAGAATTTCGAACCGGTCAGACGGCCCGTCGAAGAGATGGTCATTTCACAGACCATACACAGACGGTCAACCTGTGGATTGAGCGAGCACAAGCCGTTGGACAGCACTTCCGGCAGCATCGGGATAACCTGCGATGGGAAGTAAACTGACGTGCCACGGTTACGAGCTTCTTTATCCAGCGCGGTTGGCGGGCGAACGTAATAGCTTACGTCGGCAATAGCGACATATAAACGCCAGCCGCCGCCACGTTTCTTCTCACAGAACACGGCATCATCGAAGTCACGCGCATCTTCACCATCGATGGTGACAAGCGGCAGGTCACGCAAATCCACGCGGCCAATTTTGGCTTCTTCCGGCACCTGTTCTTTAAGTGAAGCGACTTGTGCTTCGACTTCTGGCGGCCAGACGTATGGGATTTCATGGGTGCGCAGCGCCATATCGACAGCCATGCCGGTGCCCATGTTGTCGCCAAGAATCTCAACAATTTTACCTACAGCTTTGGTGCGGCGAGTTGGACGCTGAGTCAGTTCAACCACTACCACAAAGCCCATGCGTGCGCCCATTACCCCTTCTGGTGGGATAAGGATATCGAAGCTCAGGCGGCTGTCGTCTGGCACCACAAAACTAATACCGGCATCGGTAAAGTAGCGGCCAACGATTTGCCCGGTTCTTGGCTCAAGTACGCGCACAATACGCGCTTCGCGACGGCCTTTACGGTCGGCACCCAGCGGCTGCGCCAGCACGATGTCGCCATGCATGCACATTTTCATCTGCTCAGATGAAAGGTAGAGATCGTCTTTACGACCTTCTACGCGCAGGAAACCAAAACCATCGCGATGGCCAATGACTTTGCCTTTTAGCAAATCGAGACGTTCTGGCAGGGCGTAACACTGGCGGCGGGTAAAGACCAACTGTCCATCGCGTTCCATGGCTCGCAAACGGCGACGCAGCGCTTCAAGTTGTTCTTCACCGGTAATATTCAGTTCTTCAGCCAGTTCGTCACGATTGGCTGGTTTTTCACGTTTGGAGAGATGAGCGAGAATAAACTCCCGGCTTGGGATCGGGTTTTCGTATTTTTCGGCTTCTCGTTCCTGAAAAGGATCTTTTGACATTGCGGTTCCTCCGTTGTCATTTGCTGAGGAAATCGTGATTTATTCCACCAGCAATAATTTGTAGAGCGGTTGGTTTTGGTCCACCAAATCGGCCAGGGTGTGCTTATCCAGCTCTGTAAGAAAGCTTTGCACCGCCTGGGCCAGTGCCTGTTTCAGGCGACATGCGGGGGTAATATGACAAAACTCACTGCTACAGTTCACCAAAGAAAGCGGTTCCAGCTCGCGCACCACATCACCGACACGGATAGATACCGCCGGCTTGCCGAGGCGAATGCCACCGTTTTTGCCGCGCACTGCCGTCACATAGCCTGCGCGACTGAGTTGATTGATGATTTTCACCATATGATTACGTGATACACCATACACTTCTGTGACTTCAGAAATGCTCGTCATCTTGCCTTCTGGCAAAGACGCCATGTAAATCAAAGCACGTAAACCGTAATCAGTAAAACTCGTTAACTGCACATCAACCTCTAGGGTGGGAGGGGAAACGCTTTTCGCCATCAGGGCGATATATTGATGATAAACCAGCCATATGGTTGCCAGCTAATTTATTTAACGGGGAAGGTAGATAAAACGGCAGGATAAAGCAGTTGGGGCGTGCTATGCGCACACCCCATCACATCATTATGCGTCGAACGGATCGCGCAGAATCATGGTTTCAGAACGGTCCGGACCGGTAGAAATAATATCTACTGGTACTTCGGTCAGCTCTTCAATGCGTTTGATGTAGTTCAGTGCTGCCTGAGGCAAACCGCTACGCTCTTTCACGCCAAAGGTGGTTTCTGACCAGCCTGGCATGGTTTCGTAGATTGGCTCGATACCTTCCCAGTCGTCAGCAGCCATTGGAGTGGTAGTCACTTCACGGCCATCTGGCATACGGTAGCCTACGCACAGTTTAACTTCTTTCAAGCCGTCCAGTACGTCGAGCTTGGTCAGGCAGAAACCTGACAGGGAGTTAATCTGCACTGCGCGACGCACAGCAACGATGTCCAGCCAACCGGTACGACGACGACGGCCAGTGGTAGCACCATACTCGTTACCTTGTTTGCACAGGAACTCGCCGATATCATCAAACAGTTCTGTTGGGAACGGACCTGCGCCAACGCGAGTAGAGTACGCTTTGATAATACCCAGAACGTAATCAACATAACGTGGACCAATGCCGGAACCTGTTGCCACGCCACCCGCGGTGGTGTTGGAAGAGGTCACGTACGGATAGGTACCGTGGTCGATGTCCAGCAGCGTGCCTTGAGCACCTTCGAACATGATGAAGTCGCCGCGTTTACGTGCGCCGTCCAGCAGGTCGGACACATCAACTACCATGCTGGTCAGAATGTCAGCAACTGCCATGACATCGTCCAGAACTTTCTGGTAATCAACCGCTTCAACTTTATAGAAGTTAACCAGCTGGAAGTTATGGTATTCCAGAACTTCTTTCAGTTTGTCTGCAAAGGTGGCTTTGTCGAACAAGTCGCCAACGCGCAGGCCACGACGGGCCACTTTGTCTTCATATGCAGGACCGATACCACGACCGGTAGTACCGATAGCTTTCGCACCACGAGCTTTCTCACGAGCCACATCCAGCGCAACGTGATAATCAAGGATCAGTGGACATGCTTCAGATAACAGCAGGCGCTCACGTACCGGAATCCCACGGTCTTCCAGCTCTTTCATCTCTTTCATCAGTGCAGCAGGAGACAGCACAACGCCATTACCGATGATGCTGGTAACGTTATCACGCAGAATACCTGATGGAATAAGATGAAGAACGGTTTTTTCACCGTTGATTACGAGAGTATGGCCTGCGTTGTGACCGCCCTGGTAGCGCACAACATATTTAGCCCGTTCAGTCAGAAGATCTACGATCTTTCCTTTACCTTCGTCACCCCATTGGGTGCCCAGTACGACGACGTTGTTACCCATTTTTCAAAATCACCGTTTGCTTAAAAAAGGATTCTACCATCGGTTTCTTCGATGATCAGCCCTTTTAGTATGCAAAATGGTAATCATCGCCCTCAATGTGACTCAACCACCGCTTCGACTCAACATGTAGTAGATAACAATACCTGCAACCACTAGACCACCACCAAAACGGCGCAGCGTATTGTCGGGAAGCTGAGTTAAAGCGGCAATCATTCGGCGCCACATACGCGGGTAAAGCATTGGCCCGAGTCCTTCGAGCACTAAAACTAACGCTAATGCCATCCAGATAGTCGAATTCATATTTCCCTCAAACACCAATAAAAAAAGAGCCGGTCAGACCGGCTCTTGTATAACTCGCGAAAATTAACGTGAACTGTTCGCTGGCGTTTTCATGTAGCGGAAGAAATCATTCTCCGGACTTAACACCATCACGTCCTGACCAGAATTGAAGCTGGCCTCGTAAGCGCGCAGGCTACGAATAAAGGCATAGAAGTCTGGATCCTGGCTAAATGCGTCTGCAAACAGTTTGGCAGCTTCAGCATCACCTTCACCACGGCTAATACGGCCCTGACGCTCAGCTTCTGCCAGAGTACGAGTGACTTCGTAGTCGGCGGTAGCACGCAGCTTCTCAGCTTCTTCCTGGCCTTGTGAACGGTGACGACGAGCAACGGCTTCACGCTCTGCACGCATACGGTTGTAGATTGCTTCAGAAACCTCTGCTGGCAGGTTGATCTGCTTGATACGCACATCGACCACTTCGATACCCAGAGCCGCCATACTGTTCGTGTTAACCACAGGCACTTTGCCATTGGTTTCTTGAGTCACACGCGCCGCCGCCGATGCAATCGCATCATCCGCAGCAGGCGTTGACACTTCATCGTCAGCACCCGCAGAACCTGAGTTCAACGCATCACGAACATCCAGAGTCAGGCGACCACGGGAATCGGTCACGATGTCTTTCACATCAAGACGACCAATTTCAGAACGCAGACGGTCACTGAATTTACGTTTTAACAGCACTTCAGCTTGAGAAACATCACCACCACCGGTTGCCAGATAGTAGCGACTGAAATCACTGATACGCCATTTGATATAAGAATCAACGATCAGGTCTTTCTTCTCTTTGGTTACAAAGCGGTCGGCCTGGTTATCCATGGTCTGAATACGCGCATCAAGAGTTTTAACTGACTCGATAAACGGTACTTTGAAATGCAGACCTGGCTCGTAGACCACCGGCTTATTTTCATCATCACGCAACACCTTACCAAAGCGTAACGTAATCCCGCGCTCACCTTCTTGTACCACGAAGACCGAGGTAAACAGCACCACCAGCACGATGATAATTAAAGCAATGACTGACTTACGCATCGTTATTCACTCCCTACGCGCTGGTTATCAGTGCGCTGCGCGTTCACGCGGCGCTGATCCATGATATCGCCCTGACTAGTTGAGGACGGTGTGCTGGCGCTACCGCTGCTAGAGCCGGATGCAGGTGGCAAACGCAACAGATTATTCGCGCCACTGCTGTCACTCTTTGCTGCAGGCTGAGAGCCACCTTTCAGCATCTGATCCAGAGGCAGAACCATCAAGTTGCCGCCTTTGTCGTTAACCAGAACTTTACGAGTATGGCTAAGCACTTTTTCCATGGTTTCGATATACAGACGCTCACGGGTGATTTCCGGTGCGGCTTTGTACTCTGGCAACAGCTTCGCAAAGCGTGCAACTTCACCCTGCGCTTCTAACACTGTCTGTGTTTTATAAGCGCGAGCTTCTTCGAGAATACGCTGCGCCTGGCCGTTAGCACGCGGCTGAACTTCGTTGGTATAAGCTTCAGCTTCACGGATGTATTGCTGTTCGTTTTCACGCGCAGAAATCGCGTCATCAAACGCAGCTTTTACTTCTTCCGGTGGACGAGCTGTCTGGAAGTTAACGTCCAGTAAGGTGATACCCATGTTGTACGGACGAATGGTTTCTTCCAGTTCACGCTGAGTATCATTACGAATAATGGTACGACCCTCGGTGAGGATCTTATCCATGGTGTATTTACCAATAACACCACGCAGTGCGCTGTCGGTTGCCTGACGCAAGCTGTCGTCTGCACTGGTTACGCTATACAGATAGCGACGCGGATCGGTCACGCGATACTGGACGTTCATTTCGACGCGAACCACGTTCTCGTCAGAGGTCAGCATCACACCAGAAGCCGCCAATTCGCGAACTGCTTCAACGTTTACCGCAGTGACTTTATCAATAAATGTTGGTTTCCAGTTCAGACCTGGCTCAACCAAATGGCTGAATTGACCAAAACGAGTCACCACACCACGTTCGGCTTCTTTGATGGTATAGAACCCAGTAGCAGCCCAAATAACCACGGCTACGGCAGCAACAATGCCGACCATACGACCACCGATGTGTGGACGCGGAAGCTGTGAAGAACCGCCGCCGGTACCGCCACCACCACCGCTTTTACCGCCACCAAGGCCGCCGAGTTTTTTGCTTAATTTCCGGAAGATATCATCAAGATCAGGAGGCCCCTGATCCCGCCCTCCTTTATTACCCCCAGAGTCGCCGCCTGGTTTGCTGCTTCCCCACGGGTCGCGGTCCTGTCCGTTATTACCGGGCTGATTCCACGCCATGTTTATGCTCCATATTTGTTGTGCGGTGATATCCCCCTAAGGGGAAAAAGTCTTCAGGACAGTCCCTTGACTTGCTAAACGATGTAGTCAACGAGTGCCGGTTCTTGTTTACAGAGGCGACGCCAGTCAACAATAGGCATACGAATTTGTAAGCCAACACTGCCGTCCTCCTCCATCCACTCTTTTTCGATTGCCTGAAGCTGATAAAAACGGCTTCGCAGTCGCCCAGCCTGGGGGGGCAAGCACAACGTATGCTGTGCAATTTCACCAGATAAACGCTCAGTCAAAGCCTGGAAAAGCAGTGGAACGCCATCACCGGTCTGGGCAGAAAGCCAGACCCGTATCGGCATATTTTCATCATCTCTGTCGATACGAGGAACAAAGTCGTCCAACATATCTATCTTATTCATCACCATTAGCGCAGGAATTTCATTAGCCTCAATCTCTTCGAGAACGGTATCAACCGCGGCAATGTTTTCCTCGATCCTGAGGTCACTTGCGTCAATCACATGTAATAACAATGTCGCCTGACGAGTTTCCTGCAGGGTTGCTTTAAATGCTGCCACTAAGTCATGTGGCAGGTGACGAATAAATCCTACTGTATCCGCCAGGATCGTTTCACCCACATCGGCGACGTTAATACGACGCAATGTTGGATCCAGCGTAGCAAACAACTGATCTGCGGCATAAACATCTGCCGCTGTTATTTGGTTAAACAGGGTGGATTTGCCGGCGTTGGTGTAGCCCACCAGAGAAACGGTTGGGACATCAGCCTTGGCACGCGATCTTCGCCCTTGCTCACGCTGTTTTTCGACTCGTTCTAAGCGACCAAGGATCTGCATAATCCGATTGCGCAGTAAACGGCGGTCGGTTTCGAGCTGAGTTTCCCCAGGGCCTCGTGAACCTATCCCCCCTCCCTGACGCTCAAGGTGGGTCCAGCCGCGCACAAGGCGAGTTGCCATGTGACGTAACTGAGCCAGCTCAACCTGCAATTTACCTTCATGGGTACGCGCACGTTGAGCAAAAATATCTAAAATCAGGCCGGTTCTGTCGACGACACGACATTCACACAGCGCTTCGAGGTTACGCTCCTGAGCTGGAGACAACGCATGATCAAATAAAATGACCGATGCCCCAGTGGCTTTCACTGCATCGGCAATTTCAATTGCCTTACCTTCACCAACAAAATACTTCGGGTGAGGAGCTTTACGGCTACCAGTAACCACCTGTAACGCTTCGACACCAGCTGAAGAGACCAGAGATTCAAACTCATCCAGATCTTCTTTGTTTTTGTCTTGCGTAAAATAGATGTGTACCAGCACCGCCTGCTCACCGGCATCATAACGGTCAAACAAGCGTATAACCTCTCAAAAAGACCAGCGGGGAACCCAGCATCCCTGGTTCCCCGGCTTGGAAAAACAACGTTATGCCTTATTCAGCGTCTTCGTTGTCTTGTTGTGGCGCAGAACCTTGCGCACTTCCACCATGGTGGTAGCTGCCAGAACCGCTAGTACCGGTGTTATTGCTGTGATGAGATACCGGACGAGACGGAACAACAGTTGAAATCGCGTGCTTATAGACCATCTGGCTAACCGTGTTTTTCAACAGGATCACAAACTGATCAAAAGACTCAATCTGACCTTGCAGCTTAATACCATTCACCAAATAAATAGAAACTGGAACACGTTCGCGACGCAGTGCGTTCAAGAACGGATCTTGTAATGATTGCCCCTTAGCCATTCTATCTTTTCCTTATATGCTTGTTGTTTGTAACTCAAGAGCCCTGAGGCTCTGAAAAACTGCGTAAGATACTGCGCACCATAACGATTCAATTGTACACATTCATTGATGCTTCGCACTAACTACCTGTACTACATCGTTGTAAGACTGGGACGGATTATCACTGTCTAACCAGTGAACACCTTCCCAACCTCTCAACCAGGTCATTTGACGCTTAGCCAATTGTCTCGTCGCGCAAATACCACGATAAACCATTTCATCATGAGGAATTTCACCCGCCAGATAAGACCACATCTGCCGGTAACCCACACAACGAATGGAAGGCATGTCCGTATGCAAATCACCACGGGCAAAAAGAGCCCGTACTTCAGCTTCAAATCCCGAAGCTAACATCTGATGAAAACGCTGCTCAATTCTTTGATGGAGCAGTTCACGGCTCGCCGGGGCGATGGCGAACTGATGCACCTGGTAAGGCAGAGCTTCTCCTGACGTTTGTGTCAGTTCCGTTAAAGTTTTACCCGAAATGAAAAAAACTTCCAGTGCCCGGGAAAGCCTTTGTGGATCATTTGGATGAATACGAGCAGCAGCAACCGGATCAACCAGTGCTAATTCACGGTGCAACGCATCCCATCCTTGCTCTGCTGCCTGTTTTTCTATCCGTTCCCGAACTTCAGGAGAGGCGGATGGCAACGGCGATAAACCTTCTAACAATGCCTTGAAGTAGAGCATCGTTCCCCCTACTAATAAGGGGATACGTCCTGCAGCGGTAATTTCCGCCATTTCAGCCAGTGCATCACGCCGGAAATCTGCGGCGGAATAAGCCTGTGCCGGGTCGAGAATATCAAGTAACCGATGCGGAGCCTGGGCGAGTTCTTCTGCCGTTGGCTTCGCGGTACCGATGTCCATCCCTTGATAGATAAGGGCCGAATCGACGCTTATCAACTCTACCGGCAACGTTTTACGCAAATTAATGGCTAACGCTGTCTTACCTGAGGCCGTCGGCCCCATCAAAAAAATTGCCTGTGGCAGGTTTTGCTTAACTTCAGTCATGTTTCAGGGCGTTCATCGCCAATTGTAAATCAACAGGTTGTAACAAACCGCCAGGTGGTGATTTCACCAGTTGCGGACAAAGACGCTCTACGTCAGCCAGCAGGGCAATTGCCTGTGACTGGTTCCATTGTTCATGAAAGCCGTCCATTTGACGAGCAAACCATTGAGCAATCTGTGTTGCGCTAACCTCTGTCTGTTGCGCCAGGTATCCTGGCAGTTCGTGAATCAAGATTTGTAAATTTTGTTTACGCAAAGGTAAAGGTACCGTGCGAATTGTTATCTGACGCGACTCCGCAACAAATTCGATGCCCATTTCCAGCAACAGTGATTGATTTTTCAGCAAAACATCCTGTTCTTCTTTGGTCACCTTCAACCGAACGGGTATCAACAACGGTTGGGCTCGAGCGCCTTCACTACCCGGCACGAGCTGCGCCATTCTCAACCAGCGCTCAGCTACGCTTAGTGAAAGCAGCATCAATTTGCCTTCGCGTTCCAGCAACGCCAGGTCCGGAGGAAGAACCGTCAGTACGCGGCCAAAACTTTGCGCATGTGCATCTAACGCCTCGAAAACTTCAGGCTCAGCAACACGATTCTCCACCGCAGATGCGGGTGTATCCAGTAACTCGCGGTACAACGCACCTTCTTTCTTCTGAAAACCGGGTGCAGCATGGGGCCACAATGGTGCGACTTTATTCACGCCCCCACCGCTATGCCCAGGGATATTTTCCCCAGAACTACGTGGTGCAACGTCACGATATGCCGCTTCGCGATGTGTCGTTGCCGGAGCAGGGGTCGCAAACTGATTCCGCCCCGATGCAACGCGGTTTTCAGGCTGCCAGCGCGGTTGTGGATCTTCCGCAGTCTCTTCCAACGGTAGACGATTTTCGCTCTGCTGTTGCAAAACGCTTAACACGCCCTGGTAGATAAAATCATGTACCAGGCGCGACTGATGAAAACGGACTTCATGCTTAGCGGGATGCACATTCACATCCACCTGATGCGGGTCAATTTCAAGATATAGCACAAATGCGGGTTGTTGCTCGGCCCCAAGCTTATCTTCACAGGCCTGGCGGATCGCATGGTTGATCAGGCGATCGCGCATCATGCGTCCATTCACATAACAGTATTGAATCTCAGCAAGCGCAGACGTGGTGGCAGACGGTTCAGCCACCCAGCCACGCAACGCCAAATCACCATGTTGCCATTCGATGGCCAACGCTTGTTCGAGGAATGCAGTACCGCAGATTGCCCCAAGGCGGCGTTCACGTGGTGCGCCTTCCGCTACAGCACGGTACTGACGTATCACTTTACCGTTATGGGTGAGATTAATTGACACATCGAAGCGCGCCAGCGCAATACGTCTGACTATTTCATCAATGTGGTTGAATTCAGTTTTTTCGGTGCGCATAAATTTGCGCCGGGCAGGCGTGTTGTAGAACAGATCCAACACCTCGAGCGTGGTTCCAACAGGATGTGCGGCAGGTTTAACCGTCACATCTTGTTCGCGTCCTTCGGCATAAGCCTGCCACGCCTCGCTTTGTTCAGCAGTACGCGACGTTAACGTCAGCCGCGCAACTGAGCTAATACTCGCCAGCGCTTCACCACGAAAACCAAGGCTAATAATGGCTTCAAGGTCATCAAGTGTGGCGATTTTACTGGTGGCATGACGAGCCAGCGCCAGCGCCAGCTCATCTTTTTTAATCCCGCAGCCATTGTCGCGAATGCGAATGAGCTTGGCACCACCACGTTCGATATCAATATCAATCCGCGTAGCACCCGCATCAAGGCTGTTCTCAACCAGTTCTTTCACCACCGACGCGGGGCGCTCTACCACTTCGCCAGCCGCAATCTGGTTGGCAAGTTGCGGCGGCAAAACCTGAATCGGCATGAAATATCCTTATTGAGTAATCGCGACCTGATCGACACCTGAGCCTGAGCGTGCGGTCTGAGAAGAGTCAGGTGCTGATTGTAGCGGATGCGTCAGGAAATAATCCTTTAACCCTTGATAAATAGCCTGGGCAATTTTTTGCTGATAATCATCGCTATCCAGCAGACGCTCTTCCGAATGGTTACTGATAAACCCGGTTTCCACCAACACAGAAGGAATATCCGGGGAACGTAACACCCCAAGGCTCGCATGCTCCGGACGGCGTTTATGTAACGCGCCTACCCGCTGCATCTGCGCCAGAACTTTGGTTGCCACATCATACCCGACGCGCTGAGAATGGCCGAATTGCAAATCCAGCACCGCCTGGCTGAGATAAGGATCCGCCTGGCTGTTGGCCAGCACATCGCCCGCGCCGCCAAGTAACTCGGATTGTTTTTCGTGTTGCTCAAGCCAGCCTGCCATTTCGCTATTTGCCCGGCGATTTGACAACACCCAGACAGAAGCCCCTGTTGCATCGCGATTTGGTGCGGCATCAGCATGAATCGACACCAGAATATTGGCGTTCTGCTTACGGGCGACATCTGAACGCCCCATCACTGAAATAAAATAGTCGCCATCGCGAGTGAGCACACCTTTAAACATGGAGTCGTCATTAAGCAACTCACGAAGTTTACGGGCGATAGAAATAGTGACGTTTTTCTCTTTGGTACCACCGGGGCCAATCGCGCCAGGATCTTGCCCACCGTGACCGGCATCAATGGCGACGACGATAGTATCGGATTGAGTGGTGGTGCGTTTCGCTCGTGCCGGATGCGTGACGGTATTCGAACTCATGGCACCGGTTACGGTTTGAGAACTAAAAGGATTTTTTGCCGGTTCAGCGGGACGTGTTACTGGCAACACTTCAACACGTTTCGCCACTACTGGTGGAGGTGGCGGCGGCGGTGCATCGGCATTAATGGTAAATACCACCGTATAATTAGCGCCGTGCTGCTGTTTCACCGCTCGTGTTTTACCTGGCTGGGTGAGGTCCACCACCAGACGTAAAGAACCGCTATCTTTAGGTTGCCCGGATCGAATGCTTTTCACCAGATTATTGCCACTGAATAGCAGCGGCAAACCTCTAATAACACCGGTTTGCTTGATATCCAGAGCAACGCTTTTTTTATCATCCTGAGAAAAAGCATATTCAGGGTCACCAATAAAACTAAAGGTGATCCGCGCCTGCGAATCACCATTTGATACCTGAATATCTGCTAAATTTGCGGCGTTGACCTGTACAGTCAGTACCAGTAAACACACCGCCATCAACCAACTTTTTACGCGAGAGATCATCCCGTCATCCTTGTTATTTGGCCAACCGCGCCAGTAACGACTCACCAGATGAGGAAACTGCTTTCAGACACGCTTCGCGCCCGCAAGCCTGGTAACTTAGGTGGATTTCGACATCCGGTTCTGGAAGCACACCCTGACCTTGTTGCGGCCACTCCACCAGACTGATTGCATCATTGGTGAAATAGTCACGGATTCCCATAAACTCGAGTTCTTCTGGATCGGCAAGACGGTAAAGATCGAAGTGATACACCATCAAATCGCCGAGGGTGTACGGCTCCACCAACGTATAGGTTGGGCTTTTAACGTTCCCTTTATGGCCTAGCGCCTGTATAAAACCACGGCTAAATGTCGTTTTCCCCGCGCCCAGGTCACCATACAGATGAATAACGGTGGCACCTTCGCAGGCTTTAGCCAGACGGGCACCCAACTCTAATGTCGCAGCTTCATCAGGTAATGCGATAACTCGATTAATCATTTTCTTTGCTATTCAAATCCGGGTTAACAAAAGGGTACAACGTCGTTAATAAGTCGCTCGCTAACATGCCACGCGTGCCGTAGCGATGGGCTAACATGTCAGCAGCAGCACCATGAGCAACACAACCAGCGCAAGCAGCATCATACGGGGTTAACTTCTGTGCCAGCAACGCTCCGATAATTCCGGACAGCACATCCCCCATTCCACCACTGCCCATACCAGCATTACCCACATCAATCATTGCGCACTCACCACTTTGGCTGGCCACAATCGTACCGGCACCTTTTAAGACCACAATTCCACCATAACGTTTTACCAGGCGGTCCGCGGAAAGTAAGCGGTCACTCTCAATTTGAGATACGGTACAATTTAATAACCTGGCGGCCTCTCCAGGATGCGGCGTAATCACGCGATTCTGACGTTTATCGGGATTGATTGCCAGAAGGTTAAGCGCATCGGCATCCCACAACATCGGTTTCTGACTGTTCTCTGCTTTTTGTAAGGCGCTTTTGCCCCACTCCTGCTGCCCTAAACCTGGGCCAATGACCACCACATCAGCCCACTCAAGAGATTCATCAAGCGTTTGTGCAGTCAGTTCCTGAACCATTAATTCCGGACGAGCAGTGAGCAATGGTACAACGTTCTCGATACGTGTCAGCACTCTGACTAAACCCGCCCCCGCCCGTAATGCGGCTTCACCCGCCATTCTAATCGCTCCGGCAGTACCGTAATCACCACCAATAACCACCAGCCGCCCGTTAGTGCCTTTGTGCGAAGTAGGTTTCCGTGGCGGTAGCCAGCCGGATAATTGTGCGCTATCCACGCGAGAAATTGGCGCTGTCTGGCCTTGCAACCACTCTTCAAGACCAAGCGCATGAAAATGCAGTTTACCGACCACATCCCGAGCCTTTCCCGTTAGTAAGCCAGGTTTGAGAGCAATAAACGTCAGGGTATGGGAGGCATGTATCACTGCACCTGGTGTCGCCCCAGTTTCTGCGAGCAGGCCTGAAGGAATATCCAGCGCAATGACCGGTGCCGAATACTGATTACATTGTTCGATAAGCTGTACTGCAGCCTCACGCGGCACGCTATTCAGACCGGTTCCCAACACACCATCAATCACAAGGTCGATATCATCGGGCCAGACAGTATCCGCTGCGTGAATCACACCCGCGGCATTTAGCCAGGCATCGCGCGCTGTAGCAGCTTCTTCCGGTAAGGCTTTATCGCTTTCTAATGCCAGCAATGTCACGCGGATGCCAGCAGCCTGAGCAAGCCGAGCCACCACGTAACCATCGCCGCCGTTATTGCCATGCCCGCATGCAATCAACCAGTGGTGAGTTTGCGGGTACAGTTCACGGGCTAAATTAAACGCCGCCGCTCCCGCTCGTTGCATCAATTCATACAGCGTTAACCCTAAGTCATCCGCCGCCTGCTTTTCAGCGGTGCGCAGCCAGTCTGCTGACCAGACTGAATGTGGTATACTTTTAGCGGTTATTTTTAGGCTCAGGTCCGTCATGTCACAGCCCCTCGATCTCAATCAATTAGCGCAAAATATTAAACAGTGGGGGATCGAACTCGGCTTCCAGCAAGTTGGAATTTCCGATACCGATCTCACCGCCAGCGAGCCTGCGCTCCAGATGTGGCTGGATAAACAATACCACGGTGAGATGGACTGGATGGCTCGTCACGGCATGATGCGTGCCCGGCCTCACGAACTGCTCCCCGGCACTTTGCGTGTGATTAGCGTGCGCATGAACTATCTTCCGGCAAACGCAGCCTTCGCTTCAACGCTCAAAAACCCCAAAATTGGTTATATCAGCCGCTACGCGCTTGGACGTGACTACCACAAACTGCTGCGTAATCGGCTCAAAAAACTGGGTGAAATGATCCAGTCCCACTGTTCCACGCTGAATTTTAGACCTTTTGTGGATTCTGCGCCGATTCTTGAACGCCCGTTGGCAGAAAAAGCCGGTCTGGGTTGGACAGGTAAGCACTCACTTATCCTTAATCAGGAAGCCGGTTCATTCTTTTTCCTCGGCGAGCTGTTGGTCGATATCCCTCTTCCTGTTGATAAAGCTATCGAGGAACAGTGTGGGCGCTGTGTGGCTTGCATGACTATTTGTCCAACCGGCGCGATTGTGGAGCCATACACCGTGGATGCCAGGCGCTGCATCTCCTACCTCACCATTGAGCTTGAAGGCGCCATTCCCGAAGAGTTCAGACCATTAATCGGTAACCGCATCTATGGATGTGACGACTGCCAACTGATTTGCCCGTGGAATCGTTTTTCGCAACTCACCACAGAAGACGACTTTAGCCCGCGCCGTGCGTTACATGCACCACCGCTGGTTGAGTTATTCGCCTGGAGTGAAGAGTATTTCCTGCGGGTAACCGAAGGTTCGGCAATTCGGCGCATTGGACATTTGCGCTGGCTGCGAAATATTGCGGTAGCGATGGGTAATGCGCCATGGGATGAAGCGATTCTGGAAGCACTACAACAACGAAAAGGTGAGCACCCACTTCTTGACGAACACATCGACTGGGCGATTGCGCAACAATTAACCAGACGAAGCGCGAATGCAACGGAAGTCCAGTTACCGCAAAAACAGCGTCTGGTTCGAGTCATTGAAAAGGGGTTAAAACGTGATGCGTGAAATGTCCACAGGATGTGAATAAAAATTTGAAAGCCTTGCCCCACAAGCGATGTAAAATCTGCAAGCGATCGAGTTAACATTTTTAAACATTATAAAAATGAATTAAATCAATTAGTTAAACTAAATATGTAAAAGTTAATAAATAATTAGCGATCGAAGGGAATAAAACTAAGCTGTGGATAAGTCTGTTCACAATAGTTTTTGAGGAACGTAAAAACCACCACCGACGCGACTTAGCGTTGTGGATAATTTGTACTGGATATTAGAATTTGGAGCGGGAAACGAGACTCGAACTCGCGACCCCGACCTTGGCAAGGTCGTGCTCTACCAACTGAGCTATTCCCGCTTGGGTGGTGCTGGCTGTAAAAAGCCTAATCAAATTTGGAGCGGGAAACGAGACTCGAACTCGCGACCCCGACCTTGGCAAGGTCGTGCTCTACCAACTGAGCTATTCCCGCTCTGTGTAACGCTGCAAATTCTGCATCGGTACGGGAGGCGCATTATACGAGAAATCGTTTTAGTCGCAAGCCCCTCAAAAGGTTTTTTTCACAAAATTAGTTTGAATGGCGATTTAAACGCCAAAATGATTAATATCTCAGCGATGGAGGAGTTTAGCTCCTCCCACACGCCTGTCAAAGCTTAATAAAATTCTCGCGATAGAATGCTAACTCAGCCACTGACTCACGAATATCGTCCATTGCCTGATGAGTGCCCTGCTTTTTGAAATCAGCCAGAATCTCAGGTTTCCAACGGCGCGCCAGCTCTTTGAGCGTACTGACATCCAGATAACGGTAGTGGAAGTAAGCTTCCAGCTCAGGCATATACTTAAACAGGAAACGACGATCCTGGCCGATACTGTTACCACAGATTGGCGAGCTATTCGCTGGCACCCAAAGCTTTAGGAACTCAAGTGTTGCCAGTTCAGCTGCGCGGTCATCCTGGGTACTCGCTTTGACACGCTCAACCAGGCCACTTCCAGTATGAGTACGCACATTCCAGTCATCCATCAGCGCCAGTTGCTCATCAGACTGATGAACAGCAATGGTTGGTCCTTCAGCGAGGATATTCAAATTGGCATCAGTAACCAGAGTGGCGATTTCAATTATGCGATCCCGCTCGGGGTCCAGGCCGGTCATTTCTAAATCAATCCAAATGAGATTGTTTTCATTTCCACTCATGCTATTTTCCACCCTTCTTGTGCGTAGCCCACCCTTGTCGATGGGTTAACTCGTATAAAATAGTGTGTATCATAGAGGTTTTGCCCACTACGGGCGACCAGGAGCCAGTAAGATTGAGCAAAAATAAACTCTCCAAAGGACAGCAGCGCCGGGTTTCAGCAAACCACCAGCGTCGGCTTAAACAGACTGTGGAGAAAGCCGATCCCGACGACTCTCAGTTTGGTGAACCGCGCGATGGCCGCGTGATAAGCCGTTTCGGCCAACATGCCGATGTTGAATCTCTCGGTGGTGAAATTCACCGCTGCAATATTCGTCGCACCATCCGTTCGCTGGTGACTGGCGACAACGTGGTCTGGCGCCCAGCTAAAGAAGCGGCTGCCGGTGTCACGATTAAAGGCATTGTAGATGCAGTACATGAGCGCACTACCGTCCTGACGCGCCCTGATTTCTACGACGGCGTAAAACCTATTGCCGCTAATATCGACCAAATCATCGTGGTTTCCGCGATCTTGCCGGAGCTGTCACTGAATATTATTGACCGTTATCTGGTGGCGTGCGAAACGCTCGATGTCGAACCATTGCTGGTACTGAACAAAACCGACCTGCTGGACGAAGCAGGCCTGAAGTTCGTCAATGAACAAATGGATATCTACCGCAAGATTGGTTATCGCGTTCTGTTCGTTTCCAGCCACAAAGTTGAAGGTCTGAAAGAGCTTGAAGAAGCGTTGATTGGCCGCGTCAGTATTTTTGCCGGGCAATCAGGTGTGGGCAAATCCAGCCTGCTCAACAACCTTCTCGGCTTTAAAGAAGTCCAGATTCTGGTCAATGACGTTTCGGACAACTCCGGTTTAGGTCAACACACCACCACCGCTTCACGTCTGTATCACTTCCCGGGCGGCGGTGATGTTATCGACTCCCCAGGCGTGCGTGAGTTTGGTTTGTGGCACTTAGAGCCGGATCAGGTCACTCATGGGTTTACTGAATTCCACGACTATTTAGGTCGTTGCAAATACCGTGACTGCAGCCACACCAACGATCCAGGCTGCGCACTGCGCGAAGCTGTTGAACGTGGGGAAATCGCAGAAACGCGTTTCGATAACTACCACCGCATACTGGAAAGTATGTCCGAGGTAAAATCGCGTAAAACCTTTTCCGATACTGACCGCTGACAATTAAGCTGGGCATCGCTAAAATCGCGCTCCTTTTTGTGTATGCCCGCTTACATGTGTACTTAGCCAGGAGGCTATCTTGTTAGACAATTTTAAACTTTCACTCCAGTACATCCTGCCTAAACTTTGGCTGACACGCCTGGCAGGCTGGGGTGCAAGCAAACGAGCAGGCTGGTTAACCAAACTGGTTATCGATCTGTTCGTCAAATACTACAAAGTCGACATGAAGGAAGCACAGAAGCCGGACACCGCCAGCTACCGCACCTTCAACGAATTCTTCGTTCGCCCACTGCGTGACGATGTTCGCCCAGTGAACACCGACCCTAATGTGCTGGTGATGCCAGCAGATGGCGTAGTCAGCCAGTTAGGCCCAATTGAAGAAGACAAAATCTTGCAGGCAAAAGGCCATAATTACAGCCTCGAAGCCCTGCTCGCCGGTAACTACTTAATGGCAGATTTGTTCCGTAACGGCAGCTTCGTTACGACTTATCTGTCACCACGTGACTACCACCGCGTTCACATGCCTTGTAACGGTATTTTGCGTGAGATGATTTACGTGCCGGGCGACTTGTTCTCTGTGAACCATTTAACCGCGCAAAACGTGCCGAATCTGTTTGCCCGTAACGAACGCGTTATCTGCCTGTTTGATACCGAATTTGGCCCGATGGCCCAAATTCTGGTGGGTGCCACCATTGTTGGCAGCATCGAAACAGTCTGGGCTGGCACCATCACACCACCGCGTGAAGGCGTTATCAAACGCTGGACATGGCCTGCGGGCGAAAGCGAAGGTTCTGTGGCACTGTTAAAAGGCCAGGAAATGGGTCGCTTTAAACTAGGTTCAACGGTTATTAACTTGTTCGCACCGGGTAAAGTGAACCTGGTTGAACAGCTGCAAAGCCTGTCTGCGACCAAAATTGGTGAGCCGCTGGCAATCTCGACTGAACCGATGAGTGAACCAGAAATTCCGGTAAGCGAAATTCCCGAACCAGAAGTGGCAGCTGAAACGGACACACCAGAGAACAAACCAGACATCTAATAACGCTATTATCTCCAGCCCTCACCATGAGGGCTGGTTCATAAATAAGGGACTGACGTGCGCCTGATAATCACATTACTGATCGGTTGCTGCCTCAGCCTCGGTGCCTACGCCGCAACGGCCCCCGACGCCAAACAAATCACCCAGGAACTGGAACAAGCCAAATCTGCGAAGGATAAACCAGGCAGTGCTGAAACTGTGGAAGCTCTACAGGCGGCCCTTAATGCGCTTGATGAACGCAAAGTCTCCCTGGAACGAGCCACACAATATCAACAAGTTATAGATAACTTCCCCAAACTTTCAGATACCTTGCGTCGACAAATCAATAATCAGCACGATGAACCACAAAAAGTGCCTGATGGCCTGTCGACCGATGCGTTAAATCAGGAAATCCTGCAAGTCAGTAGTCAGTTGCTGGATAAAAGCCGTCTTGCGCAGCAAGAGCAGGAACGCACCCGAGAAATCACGGACTCACTCAGCCAGCTCCCGCAGCAGCAAACTGATGCTCGCCGCCAGTTAAACGACGTTGAGCGTCGGATGGGAACCTTGCCAGCCACCAGCACACCATTAACTCAGGCGCAGAACATCGCTTTGCAGGCTGAAGCTTCACGCCTGAAAGCGTTAGTCGATGAACTGGAACTGGCACAATTGTCAGCCAGTAATCGCCAGGAACTCGCTCGCCTGCGGGCCGAGCTGGCCCAAAAACAGAGCGCACAGCTGGATGCTTATCTTCAGGCATTGCGTAACCAACTGAATAACCAGCGCCAGCGTGAAGCAGAACAAGCGCTGGAAAGCACCGAACTGTTGGCCGAAAGCAGCGCCAACCTGCCGCCAGAGATCGTTGCCCAGTTTAATAATAACCGCCAACTATCTCAGGCATTGAACCAACAAGCTCAGCGTATGGATTTAGTGGCCTCGCAGCAACGCCAGGCCTCCAGCCAGACGGTGCAAGTGCGCCAGGCACTTAATACGCTGCGCGAGCAATCACAATGGCTGGGCGTTTCAAACGTCCTCGGCGAAGCGCTGCGTGCTCAAGTAGCCCGTTTGCCTGAAATGCCAAAACCTCAGCAAGTGGATACCGAACTCGGCCAGTTGCGTGTCCAGCGTTTGCATTACGAAGACCTGCTGAGTAAACAACAACAGCTTATGCAAACTCGCCAAACCAATGGTCAGCCGCTCACCAGCGAGCAAAATCGTATTCTGGAAGCGCAACTACGTACCCAGCGCGAACTGCTCAATTCTTTGCTGCAAGGTGGCGATAACCTCATCCTTGAACTGACCAAGCTGAAAGTGGCGAACAGCCAACTGGAAGATGCACTCAAAGAGGTCAACGTAGCCACACACCGTTACCTGTTCTGGACCTCAGACGTTAGTCCAATAGGATTCGCCTGGCCGGTTGAGTTAGTGCAGGATTTACGCCGTCTGGTTTCGATGGATACCTTCAGCCAACTCGGCAGCGCTACCATGATGATGCTGACCAGCAAGGAAACGCTGTTGCCGCTGTTTGGTGCGTTGATCCTCGTCGGTTTCAGTATTAGTTCGCGCCGCCATTTCACCGCCTTCCTGGACCGCTCAAGCGCCAAAGTCGGTAAAGTGACGCAGGATCATTTCAGCTTAACCTTGCGCACCGTGTTCTGGTCGATTCTGGTGGCGCTCCCGCTGCCGGTGCTATGGGCAACGCTCGGTTTCGGGCTTCAGGCTGCGTGGCCGTATCCCCTCGCGGTGGCAATTGGTGATGGTGTAACCGCCACCGTTCCCTTGCTGTGGGCCGTGATGATTTGTGCCACGTTTGCGCGCCCTAACGGTTTGTTCATCGTGCATTTTGGCTGGCCGCAACAACGTGTGGCCCGCGCGATGCGTTACTACCTGATGAGTATCGGCCTGATCGTGCCACTGATTATGGCCTTGATTATGTTTGATAATCTTAGCGATCGTGAATTCTCAGGCTCACTTGGGCGGCTGTGCTTTATTTTGATTTGTGGTGCGTTAGCGCTGGTGACCTTAAGCCTGAAACGTGCGGGTATACCGCTGTATCTGGATAAACAAGGCAATAGCGAAAACATCGCGAACACCGTGCTGTGGAACCTGCTGCTTGCCGCTCCATTAGTGGCAATTCTGGCGGCCGTGGTCGGTTACCTCGCGACCGCACAGGCCTTGCTTGCCAGGCTGGAAACCTCAGTCGCTATCTGGTTCCTGCTGCTGGTGGTCTACCATATCATCCGCCGCTGGATGCTGATTCAGCGTCGCCGCCTGGCGTTTGATCGTGCAAAACATCGCCGTGCTGAAATCCTCGCCCAGCGTGCGCGTGGCGAAGAAGAAACCACTCATAGCCTCAGCGCAGAAAGTTCTGCTGAAACCATCGAAGAACAGGAAATCGATCTGGATACCATCAGTGTGCAGTCACTGCGCCTGGTGCGGTCGATTCTGATGCTGATTGCACTGTTGTCGGTCATTGTATTGTGGTCAGAAATCCATTCCGCCTTTGGCTTCCTTGAGAACATCACCTTGTGGGATGTGACCTCAACCGTACAAGGCGTGGAAAGCCTTGAGCCGATTACGCTTGGTGCGGTGTTGATTGCGATTCTGGTGCTGATTATTACCATGCAACTGGTGCGTAATTTTCCCGCACTGCTTGAACTCGCGCTGCTACAGCATCTGGATTTAGCCCCTGGTACTGGTTATGCGATTACTACCGTCACCAAATATCTGCTGTTACTGGTGGGGACGTTGGTCGGTTTCTCGATGATTGGTATCGAATGGTCGAAATTGCAGTGGCTGGTCGCCGCCCTCGGTGTGGGTTTAGGTTTTGGTTTACAGGAAATTTTTGCCAACTTTATCTCTGGCCTGATTATCTTGTTCGAAAAGCCGATTCGTATTGGCGATACCGTGACGATCCGCGATCTCACCGGTAGCGTCACCAAGATCAATACCCGTGCCACGACGATCAGCGACTGGGATCGTAAAGAGATCATCGTACCGAACAAGGCGTTTATCACCGAGCAGTTCATCAACTGGTCGCTGTCGGATTCGGTAACGCGTGTGGTGTTAACCGTTCCAGCCCCGTCGGATGCGAACAGCGAAGAAGTGACGAGGGTGCTGTTACAGGCAGCTGAGCGTTGTTCACTGGTGATTGATAACCCAGCGCCAGAAGCATTCCTGGTGGATTTACAGGCGGGTATTCAGATTTTTGAGCTGCGTATTTATGCCGCTGAGATGAACCACCGTATGCCACTACGTCACGAGATTCATCAGTTGATTCTGCAAGGGTTCCGCGAACACGGAATCGAGCTACCGTTCCCACCATTCCAGATGCGTCTGGATACTTTAGGCGGGCAACGTAGCAGTAAAACGCTGACATCTTCAGGGAAAGCGGGCAGGACGCCGGGGAGTTTGTAAGCAAGGTCGCCCTCATCCGAGCCTTCTCCCCCAGGAGAAGGAGAAAACCGGTACCGCCCTCAGGGGGGGAGAACACCAGACTATCCCCTCTCCCTCAGGGAGAGGGCCAGGGTGAGGGTGAGGGTGGTTTAAGCGCGATCTACCGGAAACGCCAGCACATCGGCCAGGCTTTCAGCCTTCAGAGCCAACATAATCAAACGATCCACACCTAACGCCACGCCTGAGCAATCTGGCAAACCTGCCTTCAACGCTTCCAACAAATTCACATCAATTGGTTGCTGCGGCAAACCGCGAGCGGCACGTTTACGGTTATCCTGCTCGAAACGCTGCTGCTGCTCACGCGCATCGGTTAATTCGTGGAAACCATTCGCCAGCTCAATACCTCGGAAGTAAACCTCAAAGCGCTCAGCTACACGATGGTCTTCGGTGCTGATCTGTGCAAGAGCGGCCTGGCTTGCCGGGAAGTGGTACACAAACGTCGGTTTATCTTTACCAATATGCGGCTCGACACCCATGCTGAAAAGCAGTTGCAGCAAGGTGTCACGGTCTTCTTCCTGATCGGCAATGTTGCTTAAATCGAGTTTTCTCGCCACTTCGCGCAGCTGGGTTTTGTCCGCAGAAAGCGGGTCAATTTCCAGGTGGCGTTGGAAAGCCTGCTGATAAGAGAGCGTTTCTGCCGCATCAGTTTCCAGAACCTGTTGCAGTAAATCATCCACTTCATTCATCAGACGATACATATCGTAGCAAGGGCGGTACCACTCCAGCATGGTGAATTCTGGATTATGGTGGCGACCCATTTCTTCGTTACGGAAACTGCGGCACAACTGGAATACCGGGCCAATGCCCGCCGCCAGCAGGCGTTTCATGTGATATTCCGGGCTGGTCATCAGGTACAAATTGACGCCCTGAGCGTGGCCTGGGCCAACAAAACGGGTTTCAAACGGGAACAGGTTAATATCTGTAACCGTTGCCTGGCTCATGCAGGGTGTTTCCACCTCCAGTACACCGCGATCGGCAAAAAAACGCCGAATAACCGCCATGATCGCGGCGCGTTTCAACAGGTTGGGGATGGATGCGCTCGGCTGCCAAGTGGCCGTTTCGCTCATGGTGGAATCTCCGTATACAAACAAGGCGGAGAAGTCTACTCGCAACACTCCAGGGAGACAAATTTTGCCTGGTAAATTTTCATCAGCCTACGAACCGATTTGGCAGTAAAAATTTGAATTTCGTGACCTGACTCATCATCAAAATTAATTAATTACCGATCTGAACAGCAAAAAAATCGAACACGTCAAATTTCCTTAATATGCCTACGGCTATAATCCGCTACCTACAAAGGAGCAGGGATAACCCTTTCGCGTAGCTAGCGCCGTATTGGTGAACTACCTTTGGTTACATTAGCTATACGAAATCACTAAAATCTGGAGGAATGTCGTGCAAACCTTTCAAGCCGATCTCGCCATAATAGGCGCTGGCGGAGCGGGCTTACGAGCAGCCATTGCGGCAGCACAAGCCAATCCACAAGCCAAAATCGCTCTGATCTCCAAAGTCTACCCAATGCGTAGCCACACCGTGGCCGCTGAAGGGGGTTCTGCCGCCGTTGCGCAGGATCACGACAGTTTCGAATACCATTTTAATGACACCGTAGCCGGTGGTGACTGGTTGTGCGAGCAAGATGTGGTCGACTACTTCGTCCATCAATGCCCAACCGAAATGACACAGCTGGAGCAATGGGGTTGCCCATGGAGCCGCCGTCCGGACGGTTCCGTAAACGTGCGTCGCTTCGGTGGCATGAAGATTGAGCGTACCTGGTTTGCCGCGGATAAAACCGGCTTCCATATGCTCCACACCCTGTTCCAGACCTCATTACAGTTCCCGCAGATCCAGCGTTTTGACGAGCATTTCGTGCTCGATATTCTGGTGGACGACGGCGCAGCACGTGGCCTGGTCGCCATGAATATGATGGAAGGCACGCTGGTGCAAATCCGCGCGAATGCCGTGGTAATGGCAACCGGCGGTGCAGGTCGTGTTTACCGCTACAACACCAACGGCGGCATCGTGACCGGTGATGGTATGGGCATGGCGTTAAGCCACGGCGTACCGCTACGCGATATGGAATTCGTGCAATATCACCCAACTGGCCTGCCAGGCTCCGGCATTCTTATGACAGAAGGCTGCCGTGGTGAAGGCGGTATTCTGGTCAACAAAGATGGCTATCGCTATCTGCAAGATTACGGCATGGGACCAGAAACTCCGCTTGGCGAACCACGTAACAAGTACATGGAACTTGGCCCACGCGACAAAGTTTCTCAAGCCTTCTGGCACGAATGGCGCGCAGGCCGCACCGTTCCGACGCCACGTGGCGATGTGGTCTATCTCGACCTGCGTCATCTGGGCGAGAAAAAACTCCTCGAACGCCTGCCGTTTATCTGCGAATTGTCCAAAGCGTATGTTGGCGTCGATCCGGTTAAAGAGCCGATTCCAGTTCGCCCTACCGCGCACTACACCATGGGCGGTATCGAAACGGATAGCCAATGCGAAAGCCGTATCAAAGGGCTGTTTGCCGTCGGCGAATGTTCTTCCGTTGGTCTACATGGTGCAAACCGTCTGGGTTCTAACTCTCTTGCTGAGCTGGTGGTGTTTGGCCGTATGGCGGGCGAAAGTGCCATGAAGCGCGCGAACGAAGCGCAGCCTGCGAATGATGCCGCGCTGAATGCGCAAGCCGCTGATGTCGAAACGCGTCTGAAGAAACTGGTTAATCAGGAAGGCAATGAAAACTGGTCGAAAATCCGCGATGAAATGGGCCTGTCGATGGAAGAAGGCTGCGGTATTTATCGCACCCCAGAGCTGATGCAGAAAACCATCGATAAACTGTCTGAGCTGCAAGAACGCTTCAAACGCGTACGCATCACCGATACCTCCAGCGTGTTTAATACCGATTTGCTCTACACCATCGAGCTGGGCCACGGCCTGAACGTTGCGGAATGTATGGCGCACTCGGCGATGGCGCGTAAAGAGTCTCGCGGTGCACACCAGCGTTTAGACGAAGGTTGTACCGAGCGTGATGACGTTAACTTCCTGAAGCACACTCTCGCTTTCCGTGACGCAGATGGAACGACACGTCTGGAATACAGTGATGTGAAAATCACCACTTTGCCACCGGCTAAACGCGTCTACGGTGCGGAATCCGAAGCAGCCGACAAGAAGAAGGAGACGTCGAATGGCTGATGTGATGAAGACTCTGAAGATTGAAGTGATGCGCTACAACCCGGAAACGGACAGCGAGCCACACAGTGCTATCTACGAAGTGCCTTATGATGAACAAACCTCGCTGCTTGATGCGCTGGGTTACATCAAAGACAATTTGGCACCAGACCTGACCTACCGCTGGTCGTGCCGTATGGCTATCTGCGGCTCTTGCGGCATGATGGTCAACCGTGTACCGAAACTGGCTTGTAAAACCTTCCTGCGTGAATACACGCAAGGTATGAAGGTTGAAGCGCTGGGGAACTTCCCTATCGAGCGCGATTTAGTCGTCGACATGACTCACTTTATCGAAAGCCTGGAAGCGATTAAGCCTTACATCATCGGCAACACGCGTACGCCAGATCAGGGGCCAAACACCCAAACCCCGGCACAGATGGCGAAATACCATCAGTTCTCCGGCTGCATCAACTGTGGCCTGTGCTATGCAGCTTGCCCACAGTTTGGTTTGAATCCTGAGTTCATTGGCCCGGCGGCCATTACGCTTGCTCATCGTTACAACCTGGATAACCGCGACCATGGCAAGAAAGAGCGTATGGCGCAGCTCAACGGCCAGAACGGCGTCTGGAGTTGCACTTTCGTGGGCTACTGCTCCGAGGTGTGCCCGAAACACGTCGATCCGGCAGCTGCCATCCAGCAGGGTAAAGTCGAAAGCTCGAAAGACTTTTTGATTGCCACCCTGAAACCACGCTAAGGAGTGCAAAATGACTACGAAACGTAAGCCATATGTACGGACGATGACTCCGACCTGGTGGCAAAAACTGGGCTTCTACCGTTTCTATATGATTCGCGAAGGAACATCGGTGCCAACCGTGTGGTTCAGTATTCTGCTGATCTGCGGTCTGTTTTCGCTGAAAAGTGGCCCGGAAAGTTGGGCGGGATTTGTCAGTTTTCTGCAAAACCCGATTGTGGTTATCCTCAATCTGATCACCTTAGCGGCGGCTTTACTGCATACCAAAACCTGGTTTGAACTGGCACCGAAGGCCGCCAATATCATCATTAAAGATGAGAAAATGGGGCCAGAGCCGGTGATTAAAGGATTGTGGGCGGTGACCATTGTCGCCACTGTCGTCATTCTGTTTGTTGCACTGTTCTGGTAAGGGGACGTCATGATTAATCCAAATCCAAAACGCTCCGACGAGCCGGTATTCTGGGGTCTGTTTGGCGCAGGCGGCATGTGGGGGGCGATCATCGCTCCGGTAATCGTGTTGCTGGTTGGCATTATGCTGCCGCTGGGTCTGTTCCCGGGCGATGCTTTGGGCTATGAGCGTGTGCTGGCATTTTCGCAAAGCCTGATTGGCCGCCTGTTCATCTTCCTGATGATTGTGCTGCCGTTATGGTGTGGGCTTCACCGTATCCACCACGCGATGCACGACCTGAAAATTCACGTGCCGTCTGGCAAGTGGGTGTTCTACGGTCTTGCTGCCATTCTGACCGTCGTAACCTTTATCGGTGTGATCACTCTCTAATCACATTGATTGTCAACAAGGCCTGCCATTGCGCAGGCCTTTTTATTTGTACCGGCCAGAACTAAAGTGTCGTTTTATGGAGGAATACCAATGATGAACAAAACTCTCAGCTGTGCGCTGCTACTCACGGCCTCTTGCTCGACGTTTGCCGCCCCGAATACGCTGACTGAAAAACAGATTGCCCAGACAGTCGACCGTGTCATCGCACCGCTACTCAAACAGCAGAGTATTCCAGGCATGGCGGTCGCCGTGATTTATCAGGGAAAACCGTATTACTTCACTTATGGCAAAGCTGATATCAGCCAAAATTTACCGGTGACGAAAGAGACATTATTTGAGCTCGGCTCAGTCAGTAAGACCTTTACTGGCGTGCTGGGCGGCGATATCGTCGCGCGCGGTGAAATTAAACTGAGCGATCCGGCAATCAAGTACTGGCCTGAATTAACCGGTAAACAATGGAAAGATATAAACCTGCTGCATCTTGCCACCTATACCGCAGGAGGCTTGCCGTTGCAGGTGCCTGATGACGTCACCAGCCCGGCTTCCCTGCTCCACTTTTACCAGACCTGGCAGCCACAATGGGCACCGGGGACGACTCGTCTGTATGCCAATTCCAGCATCGGCCTTTTCGGTGCGCTGGCAGTGAAACCGTCAGGATTGAGCTTTGAAGAGGCGATGACCGAACGTGTTTTCCAGCCGTTGAACCTGTCACATACCTGGATAAAAGTGCCCGCCTCTGAAGAAAGAAATTACGCCTGGGGTTACCGTGACGGTAAGGCTGTGCACGTTTCACCAGGCATGCTGGATTCTGAAGCCTATGGTGTGAAATCGACGATTACAGACATGGCGAGCTGGATGCAGGCCAATATGCAGCCTGACCAGGTCGGTGATAAAACACTGCGCCAGGGAATTGAACTCGCGCAATCGCGCTACTGGCGAGTGGGCAACATGTATCAGGGCTTAGGTTGGGAAATGCTCAACTGGCCGGTTGAGGCTAAAACCATCATTGATGGCAGCGATAACAAAGTGGCGCTCGCCCCACAAAAAGCCGTAGCCATCGACCCGCCAGCACCTGTTGTTAAGGCATCCTGGGTCCACAAAACTGGCTCAACCGGGGGATTTGGTACTTATGTGGCATTTATCCCTGAGCAACAGCTAGGCATTGTGATGCTGGCAAATAAAAGTTATCCCAACCCCGAGCGCGTAAAAGCTGGGTACACCATCCTCGAAGCATTGCAGTAATATATTCAGGCCTGCACCGCAGGCCGATTTATTTCCGTCCACACGCCGCAATTTTTCCCGCCGCAATCTACACTTAGCAAAAAACAAACAAGGATTTTGCTATGCGCATCTGGCCGATTATCACCACCCTTGCAGTTGCGTTTCTTGTTGTCTCCTGTAGTTCCCCTACTCCACCACCAGGCACCACGGTAGTTAATAACTTTGACGCTAAACGGTATCTCGGTAAGTGGTATGAAATTGCCCGCTTCGACCATAAGTTTGAAAGTGGATTGAATCAAGTGACCGCCACTTACAGCACCATGGATGACGGCGGTATTCGGGTGATAAACAGAGGTTTTAACCCAGACAGGCAAATGTGGCAGCAAAGTGTTGGCAAAGCGTATTTTACGGGTGACTCGAGCCGTGCGGCACTGAAAGTCTCGTTCTTTGGGCCATTTTACGGTGGCTATAACGTGATTGCGATAGATAAAGATTACCGACACGCACTGGTGTGTGGGCCGGATAAAGACTATCTGTGGATATTGTCACGCACGCCAACCATCAGCCCTGAAGTGAAACAGCAAATGCTGAAAATCGCCGCACAACAGGGCTTCCAGGTTGAAAAATTACTGTGGATTAAACAACCCAGTAGTTAATGGGTGCTGAGTTTCAGGCCAATAATCCCGAGAACAATCAACGCCAGGCTCGCGATGCGGGCCAGGCTTGCTGATTCGCCTAACAGTAAAATACCTGTAGTGGCTGCACCCACGGCACCAATTCCCGTCCAGACCGCGTAAGCCGTACCGGTCGGCAGCGTTTTCATTGACCATGACAGCAACGCGACACTTACAACCATTGCCACCACTGTGATAACGCTAGGCCATAAGCGAGTGAACCCGTGGGTATATTTCAGGCCGACAGCCCAGACAACTTCTAATAAACCAGCAATAACAAGAATCAACCAGGCCATAAACAGCTCCAGCAATGGGGCCGTCCCCGGAATCAAGAAGCGCTTATGGGTCGTCCCATAAGGCTGGTGAGGGCGTTATTTTAACAACCCAGCGAGCTTAGAACAGCCAAAAAAACACTTTGTTATCACAAAACCAGTAACGTTTAGTTGCCATGCTGAGTGAGTGTTTGACGCTAAGCCGAGAATTGACTGCTAATTAACCCGCAAATCCGCAATTCATTTCCGATGTTTTCTTCATATTATAATGTTTTCTCGCACATTCAGAAAAGGCTGTAATAGTGAGTCACGCGAACGGTAAGTATGAATAAGATATTGTTAGTGGACCGTTGTCATTATAGTCGACAAGGTTTTAAAAGCTGGCAGAGTCACAATATGGCCTTTTCCATTGCTGAAACGGACAATTTACTTTTAGCTCGTGAAAAAATAATACAGTGGCGACCAAACCTTGTTATTGCTGACTTCACCAGTTTTGCCAGCTCATTACATAATGTCCAGCAACTCTCCTCTATTTATTCAGCTTGCGGCAAGTCAATACGTTTAATGTTGCTGAATAGTATGCGTCACGTGAAGATTGAAGAATATTGCCTGTCGCAAGGCTCACATTCGATATATAGCAAATCTACACCATTACCTGAGCTTTATGCGGCCATTCAAACGCAACTCAGTACCCGGCCACCGTTTCACACTGGGCAGCAGTACACTTCGCCCTTGCTGACACTACGTGAGGAGAGGATATTAAAACTGTGGACCGATGAAGCCAATAATGATTTTATTGCCAGAATGATGGGGATAAGTACCAAGACAGTTTATACCTATAAGCGAAATATCCGCATGAAACTTGGTATTAATAATCGCTTTTCATTGTTTATAGAACAACACCAATAATAAAAATTAACAGCGGTACGGGCTTGATACCGTACCGCCAGCTAATATATTAATTTTGTGCTTTTGTTGCTGCACCAGAAATCGCCTGACCACCATCCTGAATATCTTCACCCATACCTTTAGTCGTATTACACGCAGTCAGTAACGATGAAAGCACTATGAGAGAAAAAAACGCTGCAATAGTTTTCTTAATCATAACCGTATCCTTTTTTGACGATATTGTTTGTGTATAGCAGTTAAAGCATAGTCAAAAAATGGCAGTCTGAGGGAAAAAGCAGGTTTTTAGGAGTGTTGGAAATTACTTGTTTGCTGCACGTTCAATTGAGCCGCCAAGGTGCTTAAGATCTTCACCAAAGCCGCGAGTGGTGTTACAACCGGCGAGAAATGAGGCTAACAACGTGATGAAAAGTAAATGTTTAATCAAACGGTTCATCTTCCCTGCCTTTTGCAAGCAGCGGTGAAGCATGCAATGCCTCACCGCCAACCTTCACGTATTACTTAACGCGAGAAACATATTCGCCAGAGCGAGTGTCAACTTTGATGACTTCGCCAATCTGAACGAACAAAGGTACTTTAACGACAGCACCAGTAGACAGTGTTGCAGGTTTACCGCCGGTACCAGCAGTATCACCTTTCAGACCTGGATCAGTTTCAACGATTTCCAGCTCTACGAAGTTTGGTGGCTGAACAGCGATAGGACGGCCGTTCCACAGGGTCACGATACACTCGGCCTGGTCAAGCATCCATTTAGCGTTATCACCGATAGCCTTCTCATCTGCAGCCAGCTGCTCAAAGGTTTCGTTGTTCATGAAGTGGTAGAACTCACCGTCGTTGTACAGGTAAGTCAGGTTCATATCTACAACGTCTGCGCCTTCAGCGGAGTCGGTAGATTTGAAGGTTTTCTCAACGCGGGTGCCTGTCAGCAGGCGGCGCATTTTAACGCGAGCAAAGGCCTGGCCTTTACCTGGTTTCACGAATTCACTGGATTCGACTGCGTAAGGTTCGCCTTCGAACATGATTTTAAGACCGGCACGAAAATCGTTGCTAGAATAAGTCGCCATAAGGCCCTCTGAAATTGTTAATTGGTAGCTTAGCCAAAAAATGGCACACATTGTAACCCTAAATCCCCCCCGCAGAGAAGATTGGTTAACGCAACTTGCCGATGTTATAACCGATCCTGACGAACTGCTGCATATTTTAGAGCTAGACGCTGACAAAGAGTTGCTGGCGGGACGTGATGCACGTCGACTTTTTGCCTTGCGTGTCCCACGAGCATTTGTCGCTCGCATGGGAAAAGGCAACCCGAACGACCCACTCTTACGCCAGGTGTTAACCGCCAAAGAGGAGTTTATTGCCGCTCCGGGCTTTAGCACCGATCCGCTGGAGGAACAACACAGCGTAGTACCGGGCCTGCTGCACAAATACCGCAACCGGGCGTTGTTGCTGGTAAAAGGCGGTTGTGCGGTCAATTGCCGTTATTGCTTCCGTCGCCATTTCCCCTATTCCGATAACCAGGGAAACAAACGCAACTGGCAGGCGGCTATCGCTTATATCAGCGAGCATCCGGAACTGGACGAGATTATTTTCTCCGGCGGCGACCCGTTGATGGCAAAAGATCACGAGCTGGATTGGTTATTCAGTGAACTGGAAGCAATCCCGCATATTAAGCGCTTACGCATCCACAGCCGCTTGCCGATTGTTATCCCGGCGCGCATCACTGACACGCTGGTCGAACGCATCGCTGGTTCCCGGTTGCAGGTTATTTTGGTTAACCATATCAATCATGCCAATGAGATTGGGGATGAATTTACCGCATCCATGAAGCACCTGCGCCAGGCGGGCGTAACACTGCTTAACCAAAGCGTGCTGTTGCGCGATGTGAACGACAATGCGCAGACACTCGCAGATTTGAGTAATGCGTTGTTCGATTCCGGAGTGATGCCTTATTACCTGCACGTATTGGATAAAGTACAGGGTGCGGCACATTTTATGGTCAGTGACGACCAGGCAAGATTGATTATGCGTGAACTGCTGACGTTGATTTCAGGCTATATGGTGCCGAAACTGGCACGTGAGATTGGCGGTGAGCCGAGCAAAACACCGATAGATTTGCAGTTGCGCCAGAGCTGATCGTTTTCGAGAATTTCGCCCTCACCCTAACCCTCTCCCCGAGGAGAGGGAAATGTACGATTTCTCCCTCGCCCTTTTAGGGAGAGGGTCGGGGTGAGGGTGGTTTCACCCAAAAATCAATTCGGGCACTTATAAACCTGGCCAGTCATGGTGCTGGCAGTCGGAGCGAAGCTCGACAGCAAGTTTTGAGTCGGGCTGCTCACGCCATACAGCACGTTACCGCCCATCGCCGCTGCGTTATTACGCAGAGCATTTGCTGCGCCACGCATAGAACCGCCTTCACCGCCATGCTGCCCGGAAAACCAGTTACTTTGCTCACCGGTTGCGTTTCCTAATAACTGGCATTCGGTGCCTGGCTTATCCTCAACAAAACGGACGCCTTGCCCACCAGCAGAAAGATCGTTGCTAGTGCTACAGCCTGCCAGCAGCAGCGCTGCTACAGCCATTCCTGCTGAAACTTTAATGCGCATGTTGTTCCCCGTTATCAATGCTGTCTTGAAAAGTAGCGGGCCACCATCGCCCGGTGAGATCTTATACCAGACTGTGACCAAAAAGAAAAAACCCTCAGACATTTCTGACTGAGGGTTTTCTTAACACGGTGTTACAAACACATCAGTGTTTGGGCAATTACATCATGCCGCCCATGCCACCCATACCGCCCATACCTGCGCCACCTAAATCAGGGCCGTCAGATTTTGGCATATCGGTAATCATGCACTCAGTGGTAATCATCAGGCCAGCTACAGAGGCTGCGTACTGCAGAGCAGAACGAGTCACTTTAGTTGGATCCAGAATACCCATGTCGATCATGTTGCCGTATTCTTCAGTTGCTGCGTTGTAACCGTAGTTACCGTCACCCGCTTTCACATTGTTAGCAACAACAGATGGCTCTTCGCCGCAGTTCAGAACGATTTGACGCAGTGGGGATTCCATTGCGCGCAGCGCAACTTTGATACCCACGTTCTGGTCTTCGTTCTGGCCACGCAGTTCAGACAGTTTAGACGCTACGCGAATCAGCGCAACACCACCACCGGCAACCACGCCTTCTTCAACCGCAGCACGGGTCGCGTGCAGGGCATCTTCAACGCGTGCTTTCTTCTCTTTCATTTCAACTTCGGTAGCAGCACCGACTTTGATGACTGCAACGCCGCCAGCCAGTTTAGCTACGCGCTCTTGCAGTTTTTCACGGTCGTAATCAGAAGTTGCTTCTTCGATCTGCTGACGAATCTGAGACACACGGCCCTGGATTGCAGCTTCTTCGCCATTACCATCGATGATGGTCGTGGTGTCTTTGTTGATAACGATACGCTTAGCAGTACCCAGATCTTCCAGGGTCGTTTTTTCCAGCTCCATACCGATCTCTTCAGAGATGACGGTACCGCCAGTCAGAGTAGCGATATCTTGCAGCATGGCTTTACGACGGTCGCCGAAACCAGGTGCTTTAACCGCAGCAACTTTCACGATGCCACGCATGGTGTTAACCACCAGAGTCGCCAGCGCTTCGCCTTCAACATCTTCAGCGATGATCAGCAGTGGTTTGCCAGCTTTCGCAACGGCTTCCAGAACTGGCAGCATTTCACGGATGTTGGAGATTTTTTTGTCAGCCAGCAGAATGAACGGGCTTTCCAGTTCGATAGAACCAGTTTCTGGCTTGTTGATGAAGTACGGAGACAGGTAGCCACGGTCGAACTGCATACCTTCTACAACGTCCAGCTCGTCTTGCAGGCCGGTGCCTTCTTCAACGGTGATAACGCCTTCTTTGCCTACTTTCTCCATCGCTTCAGCGATAAGTTGACCCACGGTTTCGTCGGAGTTAGCAGAGATAGTACCAACCTGAGCGATTGCTTTAGAGTCAGAGCAAGGAACAGACAGAGCTTTCAGCTCTTCAACAGCAGCGATAACAGCTTTATCGATACCGCGCTTCAGGTCCATTGGGTTCATGCCTGCAGCAACAGCTTTCAGGCCTTCAGTGATGATGGACTGAGCCAGCACGGTTGCAGTGGTAGTACCGTCGCCTGCCGCGTCGTTCGCTTTAGAGGCAACTTCTTTAACCATCTGTGCACCCATGTTCTCGAACTTGTCTTCCAGTTCGATTTCACGCGCTACAGAAACACCATCTTTAGTGATAGTCGGTGCACCGAAAGATTTATCCAGAACCACGTTACGGCCTTTAGGGCCGAGGGTAACTTTCACTGCATCTGCCAGTACGTTAACGCCACGCAGCATTTTCACACGAGCGTCATTACCGAATTTTACGTCTTTAGCTGCCATTCTTAACTTTCCTTAAATTCGTTTATGTTCGTTCAGTTTTTGCGCGGATTACGCTTCAACAATTGCCAGGATGTCGCTTTCTGCCATGATCAACACTTCTTCATTGTCGATCTTCTCAGACTTAACACCGTAGCCATCGTTGAAAATCACGATGTCGCCGACTTTTACGTCCAGCGGTTGCACGTTACCGTTTTCCAGAATGCGGCCTTTACCGACAGCGATGATTTCGCCACGAGTTGATTTACCAGCTGCACTGCCAGTCAGAACGATGCCGCCTGCAGATTTAGATTCAACTTCTTTACGCTTGACGATGACACGGTCATGTAATGGACGAATACTCATGTGATAGCTCTCCTTTGAGAAAGTCTGTATCAGTGTTTGGGTAACGCCGGCCCAAAATGGGTTATCGGCTGGTGACCTGAGAGATGGGGATGCGCCTTCCCCCCTTCAAGGGGGGAAAACAAAAAAATTTTCGATTTTTAACGATTGTGACGATCGTCGTTGTCATGATCGTCGAGCTGTTTTGGTGCATCATCTTTACGTTGATACTCACCATCGAACGTTGAACCACCACCAGCGCCCGCACTAAAACCACCACCTGGAGTGCGTGAGAAACGCAAATGAGGCATCAGCTTCAGCGTGAGGTGTTTCTGTACTGGTGGCAGTAACAGCAATAAACCGAGGAAGTCCGTAAAGAAGCCAGGCAACAGTAACAGCAAACCGGCGATGATCAACGAAACACTTTTAATCATCTCTGCCGCCGGGCTTTCACCCACCGCCATTTTCTGCTGCATCAGCATGAAATTCTTAAAGCCCTGGTTGCGAACCAGTGACATACCTATAACTGAGGTGAATATCACCAGCACCAGCGTCAGGAAAACTCCCATCACATGGGCGACTTGAATAAACAACGAGATCTCTATGTAAACATAGAGGAAAACGGCAATTAACGGTATCCAGCGCACCGTGCACTCCTGTCATTGGGAAGTCTGTAGCAAGCGCCATCAAGCACTTGCGGGAAATTAGTTGGCTATTTAGCCAGATAAAAGAGATGGCGGCGTCTTAGTCAAAAATCAATCTATCTGCCGTATTATTTTTCTGGAAATTTTCAACAATTGATCGGCATCACATATTAATAATTGTTATGTGAGCTGGTGTTTATTAAGTGATCCAGATTACTGCATTTCTCTATCATCAGCATATCATCACTGCGTGGTGACCGAATATGGACATAATCGTCGGTCTATTCATCGCACGACCAAAGATCCTGTTCGTGCAATGATCAATCAATGGCAGCTTTAATTAAGAAGGTTCACATGTTAAATAACATTCGTATCGAAGAAGATTTGTTGGGTACCAGGGAAGTGCCAGCGGATGCCTATTATGGTGTTCATACTCTGAGAGCGATTGAAAACTTCTACATAAGCAACAGCAAAATCAGTGACATACCTGAATTTGTACGTGGTATGGTAATGGTTAAGAAAGCAGCGGCAATGGCGAACAAGGAGTTGCAAACCATTCCGAAAAGCATCGCGAACACCATTATCCAGGCTTGCGATGAAGTTCTGAATAACGGCAAATGTATGGACCAATTCCCGGTGGACGTTTACCAGGGCGGTGCCGGTACTTCCGTTAACATGAATACCAACGAAGTGCTCGCCAACATTGGGCTTGAGCTGATGGGCCACCAGAAAGGTGAGTACCAGTACCTGAACCCGAACGACCATGTCAACAAATGCCAGTCCACCAACGATGCTTACCCAACCGGTTTCCGCATCGCGGTGTACGCCTCTATTGTGAAACTGATTGATGCAATCAATCAATTAGGCGACGGCTTCCAGAACAAAGCAGTTGAGTTCGAAAACGTCCTGAAAATGGGTCGTACCCAGTTGCAGGATGCCGTGCCGATGACGCTGGGCCAGGAATTCCATGCGTTCAACGTCCTGTTGACTGAAGAAACCCGCAATCTGCTGCGTACCGCAGAATTACTGCTGGAAGTTAACCTTGGTGCGACCGCCATCGGGACTCGTCTGAACACCCCAGAAGGTTACCAGCAACTGGCTGTGCAGAAACTGGCTGAAGTCAGCAACCTGGCCTGTGTTCCGGCTGAAGACTTGATTGAAGCGACGTCTGACTGTGGCGCATACGTGATGGTTCACAGCTCGCTGAAACGCCTGGCAGTGAAATTGTCGAAGATATGTAATGACCTTCGCCTGCTATCTTCCGGCCCGCGCTCTGGTCTGAACGAAATCAACCTGCCAGAACTGCAAGCCGGCTCTTCTATTATGCCTGCGAAAGTAAACCCGGTAATTCCAGAAGTGGTTAACCAGGTTTGCTTCAAAGTCATTGGCAACGACATCACCGTCACCATGGCTTCCGAAGCAGGTCAGTTGCAGTTGAACGTGATGGAGCCAGTGATTGGCCAGGCAATGTTCGAATCTATCCACATTCTGACTAACGCTTGCTACAATCTGCTGGAAAAATGCATCAACGGCATTACCGCGAACAAAGAAGTCTGCGAAAGCTACGTCTACAACTCGATTGGTATCGTGACTTATCTGAACCCGTTCATTGGCCACCATAATGGCGATATCGTAGGGAAGATTTGTGCTGAAACTGGCAAGAGCGTGCGTGAAGTCGTGCTGGAGCGCGGGTTACTCACCGAAGCCGAGCTGGATGATATTTTCTCTATTAACAACCTGATGCACCCAGTTTATAAAGCGAAACGTTATACCGATGAAAATGAACAGTAGTCTTAACAGGTGTTAATAAAAGGCACGTCCATTGGACGTGCCTTTTTCATTTGTACGTTCAACAAAAACACAACATATAATTATCAAATAATCAAACACAAGGAAGGCAGTTATGTTTGGAGCAGAACTCGTTATCGTGCTGTTAGCGATATATCTCGGAGCCAGACTCGGCGGCATAGGCATTGGCTTTGCTGGCGGTTTTGGCGTACTGATTTTAACTCTTGTTTTTCAAGTTAAACCTGGTGCGATTCCGTTCGATGTTATCGAAATTATCATGGCAGTTATTGCCGCAATTGCCGCCATGCAGGTGGCCGGGGGAATGGACTATCTGGTCAGCCTTGCAGAAAAACTACTGCGTCGCCATCCTAAATACATCACCTTCCTCGCCCCGTTGGTCACCTGGTTTATGACCATTCTTGCGGGAACAGGCCACACCGCGTTCTCCACGCTGCCGGTGATTACTGAAGTCGCGAAAGAGCAAGGGATTCGCCCATCGCGTCCACTGTCTATCGCGGTTGTCGCTTCGCAAATTGCCATTACCGCCTCGCCGATTTCTGCGGCGGTGGTGTTCTTCTCGGGCATCCTTGAGCCAATGGGCATCAGCTATCTGACACTGCTCGGCATCTGTATTCCTGTGACGCTGGTTGCTGTCATGCTGACAGCGATTGTTTGTAACTTCCTCGGTTGCGAACTGAAAGACGATCCGGTTTACCAGGAACGCCTCGCCAAAGGTGAAGTGAAACTGCGTGGCAGCAGCGTGTTTGTGCTGAAGCCACACGCCAAACGTTCTGTGCTGCTGTTCCTGATCGGCATTGTCGCCGTGATGTTCTACGCCACTGCCATCAGCGATACCGTTGGCCTGATTCAAAACCCAATCCTGCCGCGTAACGAAGCGATTGTGGTGTTCATGCTGACCATCGCCACGCTTATCTGCGTCACCTGTAAAATTGATACTGGCGAAATCCTTAATGCCAGCACCTTCAAATCGGGTATGAGTGCCTGTATCTGTGTGCTGGGTGTGGCATGGCTGGGTGATACCTTCGTCAAAAACCATATTCAGGATATTCAGGCCGTTGCAGGCGACTTACTACAAAGCTATCCGTGGTTGTTAGCGGTAGTGCTGTTCTTCGCCGCCACATTGCTCTACTCCCAGGCGGCGACCACCAAAGCATTGATGCCAGCGGCGCTGATGCTCGGCGTGAGCCCACTGACCGCTATCGCTTCGTTCGCTGCAGTATCTGCGTTGTTCGTCTTGCCGACCTACCCAACCTTGTTGGCGGCGGTGGAAATGGACGACACCGGCTCAACACGAATTGGTAAGTACGTGTTTAACCACGCGTTCCTGGTTCCTGGCGTTATCGCCATTACGTTGTGCGTCATCCTCGGCTTTATCGTCGGTGGTTTGGTTCTGTAAATCTTTCAAAACACGGGTCGTACAGCGGCCCGTTTAACACCTCCCCCCGCTTCACCGTGCTATAGTCAACCGCTGTTTCCCCCGGATACGAGGTTAGCTATGCCGAACACTCAGGCTGTTGTCATCCTTTGTACTGCCCCAGACGAAGCCACCGCTCAGGAACTCGCAGCCCTAATGCTGGCTGAAAAACTAGCGGCCTGCGTCACAATATTGCCCGGTGCCACTTCGTTGTATTACTGGGAGGGAAAAATGGAACAGGAGTATGAGGTGCAGATGTTGCTCAAAAGCGATATCGAACATCAAGAAGCCTTGATCGCGTGTCTCAAATCGCATCACCCATACCAAACCCCTGAATTACTGGTTCTGCCAGTTACCCACGGAGATAGTGATTACCTCTCATGGCTCTACGCATCTTTGCGCTAATCTTTGCGCTATTCAGCACTCACGCTTTTGCAGGTCTGTTCGATAACCAGAGCAAATCCCAATTTGTTCCTGTCGATCAGGCTTTTGCGTTCGATTTTCAGCAGTCTGGAAACCAGCTTAACCTCAACTGGCAGATAAAACCGGGCTACTACCTTTATCGCCAGCAAATCAAACTCAATCCGGCGCAGGCCGAACTCACCCCGCTGGAATTACCAAAAGGCAGCTGGCATGAGGACGAGTTCTACGGTAAGACCGAGATTTACACCCAACAGCTCAATCTGCCCGTTACCGTTCAATCTGCGGCCAAAGGCGCGACTATCAGCGTGACTTATCAGGGCTGTGCCGAAGCGGGCTTTTGTTACCCGCCGGAGACACGTGTGGTGCCGCTGAGTGAAGTGGTTGTATCGGCTGAGGGACGCCCTCACCCTAACCCTCTCCCCCAGGAGAGGGGACAAACCAGTGCCGACTCAGAACCGCCTTCCTCCCTCTCCCCTGCGCCTACCGCGGAACCGCCTTCCTCCCTCTCCCCTGGGGAGAGGGCCGGGGTGAGGGGTACAGACAACACGGAACCCTCCCAACTGCCCTTCTCCGCACTGTGGGCATTCTTAATCGGCATTGGCATCGCCTTCACGCCTTGCGTGCTGCCGATGTACCCGCTGATTTCCGGCATCGTGCTCGGCGGTAAACAGCGTTTATCCACCACCCGCGCGCTGCTGCTAACCTTTGTCTACGTACAAGGTATGGCGCTGACCTACACCGCATTGGGTCTGGTGGTTGCCGCCGCCGGGCTGCAATTCCAGGCCGCACTTCAACATCCTTATGTGCTGATCGGCCTGTCTGCACTGTTTGTGTTGCTCGCCGCGTCGATGTTCGGGTTATTCACCCTGCAACTGCCGTCCTCGCTGCAAACCCGCCTGACGCTAATGAGTAATCGCCAACAAGGGGGTTCCGCAGGTGGCGTATTTGCGATGGGCGCATTAGCCGGATTAATTTGCTCTCCCTGCACCACCGCGCCGCTGAGCGCCATTCTGCTGTACATCGCCCAAAGCGGGAACCTGTGGCTGGGTGGTGGCACGCTGTATCTCTATGCGCTGGGCATGGGCCTGCCGCTGATGCTGATCACTGTTTTTGGCAACCGCCTGCTGCCAAAAAGCGGCCCGTGGATGGAAACAGTCAAAACGGCTTTTGGTTTTGTGATCCTCGCACTACCAGTATTCCTGCTGGAACGCATACTGGGAGAGACATGGGGGATTCGTTTGTGGGGATTACTCGGCGTAGCGTTCTTTAGCTGGGCGTTTATCACCAGCCTGCAAGCCAGCAAATCATGGATGCGTATCGTGCAGATAATCCTGCTCGGCGCGGCGCTAGTCTGTGCTCGCCCGCTGCAAGACTGGGCATTTGGCACCTCCGTCGCAGCAAACCAGGCACATATCAATTTCACAAAGATTACCAACGTTGAACAGCTCGACGCAGCACTCGCCAATGCCAAAGGCCAACCGGTGATGCTCGATTTGTACGCCGACTGGTGTGTGGCCTGCAAAGAATTTGAGAAATACACTTTTAGCGATCCGAAAGTGCAAAAACACCTGGCAAATACTGTTTTATTGCAGGCTGATGTCACTGCCAATAACGCGCAGGATGTCGCCCTGTTAAAGCATTTACAGGTTTTAGGACTGCCAACGATTTTGTTCTTTGATGGACAAGGCCATGAGCAGACTGGCGCACGCGTTACCGGTTTTATGGATGCAGACACCTTTAGTACGCATTTGCAGAATCTGGCGCCGTAAATAACACTACTTATGGGACAAACCGTTGAATGAACGACGGAGGGGAGGAAAATACCGTGCAACGCGAAACAGTATTAGAGCATGCCCTGGGCGTTCTTGAACGTGAGGGGATTGCCAGCACCACACTTGAGATGGTCGCCAATGAAGCAGACTATCCGATAAAAGAAATCAGTAAATTCTGGCCTGACAGTGAAGCGTTGCTCTATGACGCGCTGCGTTATTTGAGCCAGCAAGTTGACGTCTGGCGACGCCAGCTCACGCTTAACGATGAGCTGTCGCTTGAACAAAAGTTGTTGAAGCGCTACGAAGCGTTGACTGAATGTGTCAATAAACAGCGCTATCCAGGCTGCCTGTTTATCGCGGCCTGCACCTTCTATCCAGACGCCTCACACCCGATTCACCAGTTAGCGGATCAGCAGAAAAAAGCGGCCTGGGAATTCAGCCATCAACTGCTTACGCAGCTGGAAGTGGATGACCCAACGATGGTAGCTCATCAAATGGAGCTGGTGCTGGAAGGTTGCCTGAGCCGTTTACTGGTGAAACGCAGCCAGGCAGACATCGAAACCGCTCGCCGTCTTGCTGAAGATATTCTGCGCTTTGCGCAATGCCGACAAGGTGGAGCGTTGACCTGATTTAGATATCCTAATCGTCCACTAAACGCATATAATTTCGGCAACATTCACATGTTAAAGGGAATTATATGCGTCATCTGATCTGGCTGGCCTGCGCTGGCCTGTTTTCAACTCAGCTTTTTGCCGCACCGTTAACCGGATTATCTTTCCAACATAAAGACTGGCAAGTTTCCTGCGACAATACCGGCACCTGTCGGGCGGCAGGATACAGCCGCGATTTGGTAAGCGTCTTATTAACGCGGGTTGCCGGTCGCGAAACCAGCGCAAAAGTTGAAGTCACCTTCGCACAACCCACGGCATCATCCGCCACGCTTTTTATAGATGGTGAACAGAAAGGCGAGTTAACCCCTCTTTCAGACGGAAGTTTTTCCATCCAATTTACCGCCCGAGACGCGTTTTTGACCGCGTTGAGCCAGGACAACACCATAGAATTCGAATCTGGCGGAAAGCGTATCCCGCTCTCATCAGCAGGTTCCAATGCCGTGTTGCTGAAGATGGATGAATTCCAAAAAACCACCAATACTTCCAATGCCATGCTTCATCCCGGCAATGAAAATACCGACAATGTATTACTGGCTAAACCTGCCCCGCTTATCATCAGCCAACCCGTTATCCCGGATCCAGACGCAGTACCTTTGACTACCACGCAATTACAAAAAATAGCGCCTCAGCTAAAACTCACCCCTGAGATGCAATGCCGTGAAATTGCGGATGAACAAACGCGAACGTATTACCGCATTCCTGTCGATAAGAATCATGCACTGATTAAAACCGAATGCTTTGATAGTTCCCGCTTTGCCTTGTGGCTGACCGACAATACCCTTACCGCTCGCCCAGAATTGATCACCCACGATGCCAGTAAATATGAAAATGGCGAAATAGCCCGGCTCAGTGGCCCAATACAAATATGGGTCTGGAACGGTAAGCAGTTTCTTCTGCGGGATCAATACCGTAGCAGTGGCCACAACGGCGCCTGGACTCTACCTACGTTCGTCAGCAGAGTACGTACCCAACACGACGTAGATACCGACAAAGCCGCGTTACAGAAGCTTTACCAGGCGGTGACCGACCTGAAAAAAACCGATCCTGAATTAACCCTCACTAAACTTGCCAATCAATTCACATTAACCGGCGAAGTCACCAAATTTGAACTTTCCACTGTTGAAGATGCTACACCGTCAAAAACCAAACCCTCAGCAGAGATAAGTGACGACGAATGGCAGGCATTTTTACGCAGCCCCGTCATGGTGGAGTCGGAAGATGGCAGTATTAGCTACACGCTGCTTGATATGGATGGCGATGGCAAACGAGATCTCATTATCAACAGCTACGTGGGCGGTACGGGATTATATAGTTACACCGGAGTTTTAAAGCGCGGTGAGAATTCGTTCTACAACCCTCGAGCTGACCGTTCAAGTCACGACGGTTTTGGCCCCTTTTTCTCAGAAAACGGGCGCGGAGCGAACCAGTGGAGCGAATGGGTGCGCATCAACGGCCAGGTTTACGCTCTCTGGTTCAACGGGCAGTTTGGTGAAGACAATCTTTACTTGTTGCGCCCGTTTAGCGTTGATGACAAAACCCCTGCTGTCACCATCCGCTATCGCTACACACTGGATACCATCGGCTCATCCGAAGAAAATCAACCGAAGACACCTGCGCTAAGTGACAAAGACAAGGCCAGATTATTAAAGTCGCTTGATACCATGCAGGACCATCTTCTGAAGGATATGGCTGCTGACCAGAAAGTCTCGCCAATTTGCCCTATTCCACCCGGCACATCAGCGAAAGAAGCGGAAAGTTACCACCGGGGTGTCCCCCTGCACTACGCTTTTGAGAGCGTCGCCTACATCCCAGTCTGGCTGAATGAAAAATGCTATATCGGCACCGTAGCCAGCCATCACGGTAGCTACAATAAAGGCGTCGATGCTGAGATCGCGATCAGTTCCCCAAGAGAAGGTGAAGAGAGCGTTAACGGATATTATATTTCAGGTTTACGCCATGTCACTTCAGTGAAAAGCGGCTGGAAGGCACGAGCAGGCGACAACGGCGTGCTGTGATTTTAAGCAAAAAAATGCCCAAAAAGCAGAGTTTGCCGCAAAGTTAAGCAACCGAACGGTAAAATGTGAAATTTGGTTGACGGGGTATGCAGATTACGGTTTAATGCGCCCCGTTGCCCGGATAGCTCAGTCGGTAGAGCAGGGGATTGAAAATCCCCGTGTCCTTGGTTCGATTCCGAGTCCGGGCACCACATTTAGAAGAACCCGCCTATGGCGGGTTTTTTGCTTTCTGTGGATTAACCACTGCAAGCGCTGTTCAAAAACCTTGCCAACGTTTTTATCCGATCCCATGACACTACAAAAAAAAACAGCATCAACCATAAACGGCTGATGCTGTGCTGAAACGTTATTTCTTCTTATAGACCACTGCATTTCCATGTATTTTATTATTGGTATTCCCTGATGTCAGCACATAAATATCACCGCCTTTCTCATCAGCCTTTTTTGACAACTCAGCTTTCGCATCAGCAGTACTGGTTTCACCCGAAGTAGAGATATTTCCAACTTCGACATACTGATCTTTCACCTTCTCAAAATTTTTTTGCGACATCATTTCTGCAGCAAATGAACTGAACGTGAATGTACAAGCAACCATGCCTAAAATGATTCTTTTCATCTTTATTTCCTTTTGAGTATGTCACTGATAGTCATGAGTAAAAATAATAAAAACAACCAAATTTCTATAAACACATATAGTTTGCATGGATAACTTTATCATGATTCATCACTCACAAGATTGATACATCATTATCGTTTAATGATTATGGGATCTCCGTCATAGCCAGTGAAGATTAGGAAGTTTCATGATTATTTGCCTATTTAAAGAATAGCGATGCCACACCCCCGCTAATCAGGCGCCAATACGTAATATGTACGGTGGATATAAAAGAGGAATTGATTAACAGATGAATTATTTTATAAGGAGTAAATAACTGAGGGTAAATGCTGTGCGGAATTATCCTGCCAGTCTTTCCATCACCGGCAGGCTCAGGGTGCATCCACTCACAACACCAATGTCATAAAGCGGCTATTCGGGTCGAGCTGGTAATCGGCAAAGGGTTGGCAATCGACAAAGCCATGCTTGAGATAGAGTTGGTAGCAGGCGGCAAATCCTGGCTGGGTGCCCGTTTCTAAGCTGATACGTTGCAAACCCCTTTCGCGCGCGATTTGCAAAATATGCACTAAAAACTGATTCGCCACGCCACGGCGCAAAAACTCAGTCGCAGTGCGCATTGATTTCAGCTCACCGTGGCTGCCATCGAGCATTTTCAACGCGCCAATGCCGGCTAGTTGCTCCCCTTCCCACGCCGACCAGAATGTCACGGCGGGGTCACGGAGTTTTTGCACATCCAAAGCATGGCTGCTTTCCGGTGGTGATTGTTCCAGCATGCCAGAAATATGGAAGGCCACTAATGTCTGTACCGCATGATGGGACAAATCGTCGATTTTAATGGTGAACATGTTTAACCTTCAAAATGTTACTAACATATTTGCAACATCAAAGCGGACTCGCTGACGTTCGTCCAATAACGATTACTTATGACCTCATTTCTTCATCTGCTGGAGCTGTATCTGGTCAGCGAATTTAGCCTGTTCAGCCAGCTCCGGGAATTGCGAGGGGACATAAAAGGTTTCCGGCGCTTTCAGGCCACGCATATCGCTCCCGGTATGAATTTGCAGTTCCCCAAGCTCGCTCAGCGTAGCGCCCGCGACGGTGACAGGCATCACCAGGCGATAAGGTTCCGCCCTTTCAAACGGGACTGGAGTTGGATAGCGGTTCTCACTCAAATCGTAATTACGGTTAAGCACCAAAAACTTATCCGGCACCCGGCGTTTGCTGTTCCACCAACTGCCGTCCACTTCACGAAACTCTCTTTCTGTCTCTGCTTTGGAGACGGCTCCCAACTGCACCAGCGCCTTGTGCAACGCTTTGTCTATTGCGGAGTCGTAGGAGTCAATCGACCCCGCCTGGCCATGCAGAATCACGTTAATCGCAAGCCTTGCCCCCAATAGATTGGAGTAGAGATCTTCGGGTGAGAACGCAGATATCTCCTCAGGAAACCCCGGCACAGACTCGAAGCCGTACCACTGGGCAATCTCATGCCATTGCGCGAGCTGAAATGCGAGATGCCCCGCAAGCCACGCAGCAATCGTGTAGCGTTCCGACATCGAGGCCGGTGGAGTAAACGCATGCAGTTGAATGCGCCTGACCCCCAACTCTTCACTGTAGAATAGCCGCCAGTCCTGGCCGAGACGCGAATAAATCTGCGTGAAAAGATAGAAGGTGTTATCGGCGGTATCACGGACGTGGGCGATATCGATAAAACCGCCGTGACGGGTATAAATCAGGCCGCTTTTCTCCTCGCTCAGACCGACGATATTTTTGACTGCCCCTAGTGCACTGTCGTTATAACGATGATTGCCAAGCGTCGCGAGCGTCAGAATATTACCAATCTGGTAGACCGGAATTGGCACACCCACGGCGCGCACTTGCAGGTCATAACCAAACGCACAGCAAGGCCGCAAAGATTCTGGGGCGGTAAGCTCCTGAGCAACAGGCCACACGCGCCGCGCCTGTTCGATGGGTAGAAAATCTGTTGATGCTGCGGCAGCACTTGCGCTCACGCAGGCGGCACCGAGCAACAGAGTAAAAATCCAGGCGCGCATTAAAATGCCTCCGCAACTTGAAAATAAAAACCGGTACTTTCTTTGCCAAATCCCAGATCGAGACGGATATTCATGTCTGGCTTAACTTCAAAGCGATAACCCGCGCCAATAGTGGGCAACAGCGGGTTATCTGACAAATTATGCGGGCTGTCACCCAACGCCCCTGCACCGACCCATAAAACATAGCCGTGTCGCCAGTTGAGTTTTTTGCGGTATTCCACTTGTGTGCTGACCACGTCTTTATCGCGATAGCGCCCCTGATAGTAACCGCGCATCCGGTTGTCGTCCCCCGCCTGAGATAAACGATCCCACGGCACATCACCACGGGTGAAGCGCCCCCAAAGATCGAACGCCAGAACATCCTGATCGCTAAGCGGAAGATAATAATTGTATTGCAGTTGCAGAGCGGTGAAGTGCGTGTCCGAGCCGAATGCTGGATCAAAAACGCTGTATTCAGCACTGAAAAACTGACCGTGTTGTGGACGAGTGATCACATCGCGCGAATCGTAATTAATGGTCGCCGTCACGCCGGAACTCAGCGTGCTGCCACCCGCGTTGTAACTCGAAAAGTTATCGCCTGGATGCGGATCATCAATGTTGTCGGCTTTGTAGTTCGAAAAATCCCAACCCACGCCGGCATACAAGTTATCCAGCACCTGACGCATGATCTGGGGATGGAGGCTGAACGACTGCTGGGTGTATTTCTGCTCGTTACCTTGCGCCGCATCGTAGCCAATCCCCCAAAATCCAGTGGGAATTTTTGCCAGCGATCCGTCGATAAACAACCGCCACTCGTCACCGGTGAAAAACGTGTAGTTTTTCATGCCCAGCCCCAGCGCCCCGCTGGTGCTGACAAACCCGGTTAACGATAGCGACGAGTTTTGCGTCACACGGTCATGAGGATCAACGCGGTAAACACCCGCCACCGCCGTCCCGAGGCCAAGCTTCAACTCCGGGGTATAAAACGGCCCTGGCAGCACGCTCCAGTTAATGCCCTTGCTTGGGTCGTATTGATTATCCGCCCCCAACTTACCCAGAAAACCGTCAATCTCTTCGCGCGTCATGGCTTCAGTGGCGGTCGGTATCAACATCAGGCTTAACAACCCCAAAAATAGCGCGCTGCTTGTGTTCATCAGAATCGGTATTCACCTGCCAGGAAGAAGCTATTACGCTCATTAAAACCAATTTCTGTCAGCACATTAAAGTTTTGCGTGATTTCATATTGCGCACCGATCAGCGTGTTCCACGGCGAGGTGAGATGCTGCTTAACATCGAAACGCCCCTGGTTATCCTGGTTCACCGCGCTTATCAGCGGCTGAAGCGAAGCTGGCATATGCAGGTCAGAGAGATTCCCCTTAAACTCCTGCTGCACGTCCTGGTACATCGCCCCAACCCAGATGCTCAAGTGCGACGGCCCGGAAATTTGTGGCATATCAAAACGATAACCAACGCGTGGTGAAACCGTCAGCGCCGAAATTTTACCATCCAGAATATCGAAATCGGTACGCGTGTAGTTGGTGTCCACCAGCGTAAACCAGTTTTTATAGCCACCCGCCAGCGTAAAACCCGTTCCGTAGGTCATGCCTTCGAAATCGAGCGTGAAATCAATATTCTGCAAGTCACCGCTTTGATTCAGGCGATGAACCGAAGCAGCAATAAGGCGATCAATCCCGGTATACAGCGACGGATCCGCATCAACCGAAACGTTGGAAACCGATGAACCTTTGGTGTACCCCACCAGCCCGTAAATATTCAGAAACGGGAATACCCACATATCCATGCGCAGGTTTTCACTGTTACTGCGCTCGCGCGTGTGGCCGACATCGATATTAAACATGTCGCTGGGAATAGCATGCTGGCCCAGTTTAAGGCCGGAGAAAGTAATGCTGTCTACATCCACATTCTGGCGGATGTTCATGTAACTGAGATTCACGCCAAACGGCAGCGGGATGGAATATCCGCGCGCTCGGGCTTCATCTCCCCAGATAGGAAATGTGCTGCTATCACTGGTCGTGGTGTCCGTGGATGCGCCAAAGGCTGCACCTGATAAAAACAGCAGCGGAAGCGCAAATACCCGGCACTGCTGTATACCTTTTAATTTTGTTTTCATTGCGTTCTCTTTAAATTTTACTTGGTCAGTCAGGCGGCAAAATCCTTCTACAGCCCCGCCCCCACATTGAAATAGACCGCTTGTTCGTTGTCGCTAAACGCCACATCAATCCCAGTATGCAGACCAAATTCGCGGGCGATGAGATAACGGAACCCACCGCCCCAGGCCACTTCCGCGGTATGGAAAAGATCGTCAGCATCGTTGCTGGCACTGCCTGCACCGACAAAACCCTGCAATACCCAGCGCGGCGTCATCTGCCATTCGAGTTGCGTTTGCACGATCCCGACATAATCCCCTTGATAGCGATATTGCGAGATGCCTCGCAATTTGATGTATGGCCGCGCCATAGGTGGCAAATGGCTGTCATGGTTCGAAAGCGATTGATAATTACCCGCCAGCGCGAGGGTAAAATCACGGCTTAGCGGTTGGAAATATTTGCCATCAAGCGTCAGCATGTCGTATCGGTAATCGCCACCGAGAAAGCTGGAGTAAAACTGGTATTCGCCGGTAACCGACAAGCCATTGCGTGGATAAAAGAAGTTATCCGTCGTGTCATATTCCATCAGCAAGCCAACACCGGAAGTGGTGCTTTGCTCGCCAAGAACACGTTGAAAGGTACGGTCAATAAGCTTGTTATCGGCCGATATTTCCATATTTGCATAGAATTGCGAACCACCAACGAAAAACGGAGTATCTGCAACGCGGAACAGTAATTTTTGCATACCTCCGTACCCTCTTGTTTGGGTACTAATGCCTTTTCCGTTGTCAAAACCTGCGATATCGCCTGAATAAATATCAATATTTACATTGGCATAGCCGAGGGCAACCAGATAACGAATGCCGTCATTGTTCCAGGTGTGGCGATGCCCACCGCCGACAAACCAGGTGCCGTTTTGTGTCGCTCCACCACCGAATGCTGACATCGCTGGCGGGATGGATCGCCCGTCCGGACGGGTATGCCCAGGCTGACCGTCAGCAGAGTCGTGCAGGAAAAGGCCAAATAACCCACCGCCATAACCGACTGCCGGTTCGGTGATCACCACCGGAATCGGCAGAAACCCGTAGCGGTTATCACGCAAGTACTCGCTCATATCGAGCATACCGTCGGTTGGGTCAATTAACCCTGCGGCGTGGGCGTCCGTGGGCTGCCACAACCCGAGCGAGAGCACCACCGCCAGCGAATACGTGGATTTATTCATAGCAGTTTATCCGGCTGCACGGCGGGTGCCGCAAGCAGGAGGTATACAACGTTGTCCATGCCAGAAGAAACAGCAGCGCCCTGGTCATAACCATCACCTGGTAAAGAGAGAAATTTGTTTTATTTTTCAATTACACGAGAAACCGCACTCTCGCCTAATAACTGATTTGAGCATAGACCAGCATCAAGCATATTCAAGATAAGTGGTGCGAAGTTAAGGGCCTGGAAGCCGCGGATTTCAAGGGTGGCACCGCACTGGAGAGCACGGTATCATTTATTAAACTTATGAAATAAGGCTTATCAATGGATATTAACCACAGCACGGGCGAAAGTGTCATCACCAGCACCAAAGGCTACATGTGGTTTTTATCACTGAATATTATCTTCTGCGCCTGGTTGCTGTTGCGCGGTATTCATCGCAGCGATCTCGATACCCTGCCGCTTCCGTTGCAAATACTTTGCGGTTGTATCATCGCGTTAGCCGCAATAAACCTGATGATTACGCTAAAAATAAAGAAGAATATTAACGACGGTTTTTACCACTACGCCCTGCCCTTTGTGGTGCTGACCTTTGGTTTGTTGTGGTCCGTTTTGTTGTATAACTTCACCCAGTTTTACCAAAACCCGCTTGTCACACTGATGATGGCCGTATCATTGTTATTACCCGCAACCATCACCTTCTTTATTTCTGGCCGCTTATTGTTACTGTTCTCTGCCCCGTTAGTTTTGTGTTTGCTGTATGTCGAATTCTTCTTTCAGCGTAAATTCAGCATCGCACAATTCGTCGGTGCGTTGATCATGCTGCTAGTTATCTATTCTGCACGCTACATTTTGCTGGAGTGGTATCAGCGCGTGCAGCGCAGCGAATATGAAAAAAATATCCTGATCAAAAAACTGGTTCAGCAAGCGCACTACGATGCCTTAACCGGTTTGTATAACCGTCTGAGCCTGGCGCGTTACTTTGAAGAGCACGTCAGCACGCTCGCGCAGAGCAAGAAAAAGCTGTTTATGATAGTGCTGGATATTGATTTCTTTAAACAATACAACGATATATATGGGCATGTGGCTGGCGATAAATGCCTGATCAATGTGTCACGCTGCATCGAACAATCCCTGCGCAAAGAGACTGACAGCGCCTTCCGTTTTGGCGGCGAGGAGTTTGTGGTATTAACTGTCTGCAACGATATTTCCCAGGCGAAAAACATCAGCCAGCGAATCCAGCAGAATATTGCCCATGCCCATATACTGCATAAAGGTTCTGGCGTTTCGGCGGTACTGACTGTCAGCCAGGGAATTGCGCAATGGCGCGAAGGAATGGCACTGGAAATGTTAGTTGAACAAGCCGACCAGCAGCTTTACAAGGCGAAGAAAAACGGCAGGAATCGTGTCTGTTACTAGAAATGAGTTAACGAATAAAACGCCAGAAACGAAAAAACCCGCCGAAGCGGGTTTTTAAATTCTTTAGAGCTTAGTTAACGCTAACCTTACAGGCTAGTTACGTTACCAGCTGCTGGGCCTTTAGCGCCGTTCTCGATGGTGAAGGAAACTTTCTGGCCTTCATCAAGAGATTTGTAACCTTCGTTCTGGATTGCAGAGAAGTGAACGAACAGGTCTTTAGAACCGTCGTCTGGAGTGATGAAGCCGAAACCTTTATCAGCGTTGAACCATTTTACCAGACCAGTCATTTTGTTAGACATGTGTATTACCTTTTGGATTAAGTGTGCCTTACGGCGATTTGGTATGCTTTACAGATTTTATGAAGCGGTAGAAGAGCACACGACAAAGGGTATCCAGGGATGACTCTTGAAGGACTGCTTTACTAAGTTGCTTTAAAGGTCTGTACGTCAAACCGATGGGGCGTATTAACTCATGCTTAGGCGATGAATGACAAGGATTATTTTAGCCGTCCACAGCTCTGGAGCTAAAACACCCCTGTTTTAGCGCTTCGCTTAACAGGGGCACAATGTGAAGCTAATCCATTGTTAATAATCTATTTTCGCCACTCTGCGCAGCGCTTGAGGCGTGACTTCTGGCAGGCCAAAAAATTCCATATAAGCCGGAATCATCTCAAACAACATATCGGTACCAGGTTGAATCTGGCAGTCTCTTTGCATTGCGGCACTCAAAAATGGGGTGATTTCACTTTTCATCACCACTTCGCCAACAAAACTCCCCGGTGTTATCGCATCCACGTCGATGGGCAATTCATCACCTGGATTCATGCCCAGCGGTGTTGCGTTGACGACGATGGAAAACGCCTGCGGGTTGCGCAACCCCGTTAGTACCGTGAGCGCCGGATAATGCCGACGCAGACGAGACGCCAGTTCTTCACTGCTTGCCTGGCGGGTATCAAACAACGCCAGCTTATCAACGCCCGCCGCCGCCAGCGACGCCGCGATAGCCGAACCGACGCCACCACTGCCCACCACCAACGCGCTGGCGCCTTTAACCTGAATCCCTTTGCGCAACACACCGCGCACAAAACCGTCGCCATCAAACATATCGCCGCGCAGGCTGCCATCTGGTTCGCGACGAATAGCATTACAGGCTCCGGCGATTTGTGCCGTCGGACTCAGGCTGTGGACTAACTCGCAGGTCGAGACTTTGTGCGGCATCGTCACCAGCGCCCCAACAATATTGGTCAGGCTGAATAAAGAAGGAATCAGTTGCGCATAATCACCAGGCTTTACCCCCATCGGCACCACTTTGATATCAATGCCTTGTTCTTCAAACCACGGGTTGTAAATCATCGGCGCTTTGAAGGTGGTAGTTGGGTAGCCCAAATGGGCGATTAAACGGGTGTTGCCACTAATTTCCATGATTAATCCGCCAGCTCAATACGTTTGATATCGCCAAGAATAAAGACATAGGCAAACACGCCCAGCAGTGCCGCTCCGCCGATATACACCAACGCGTAGAAGAAGTTACCGGTAGCTGCAACGATAAAACCAACGATTAACGGCGTGATAATCGACGCAAGGTTTGAGCAAAAGTTAAATAAGCCACCCGTCAGCCCCGCAAGGTTCTTCGGTGCCATATCAGAAATCAGCGTCCAGCCAAGTCCCACCATGCCTTGCCCGAAGAACGCCACCGACATCACCGTAATCACCAGCGCGTCAGTCGGCATCCAGTTCGCCGAAATAATCAGGCTCGCCATCAGCAGGCCAGCAATAATCGGCAGTTTGCGGGCCATGTTCACCGAACCGGTGCGTTTCAGAATTTGGTCAGAAACCCAGCCACCAAACATCACGCCTACTGCCGCAGCGAGGAACGGCATAATCGCGAAGAAGCCCACTTTCAGCCACGGCATATGGCGCTCGGTAGCAAGATAAGTCGGGAACCAGGTCAGGAAAAACACTAAGGTGGTATTCCCGGCAAACTGGCCAATCCCCGCGCCAAGGATCTGGCGGCATTTCACCAGCCTTGCGACGTTCGCCCAGCTAAAATTCATCTTCGGCTCAGGTTCAGCCTCTTTGTCATCATGGCCGATGTATTCCAGTTCAAGCGAGTTAGCGGTTTTTGACTCATGCGGCTCGTGATAAAAACGCCACCACACCAGCACAAACAAAATGCCGACCACGCCCACCGTAATAAACAGCGCACGCCAGCCGAAGGTTTCCATAATAAAGAACAACAGCGGAGCAAACGCGGCCAGACCGATATATTCACCAACGGTATACACCGCCGTAGCGCGGGCGCGTTCATGCTGCGGGAACCATTTGCCGACCACCCGGCTGTTGACCGGGAAACACGGCGCTTCACTGATCCCAAGGCCTAAGCGGCAGAGCAACAGCGTTTTCAGCCCGACCGTCAAACCGTGGAATAAAGTAAATGCCGACCAGAAGAACAGTGCCAGCGCGTAAGTGACTTTGTTGCCGAAGCGATCAAGGAAGATGCCGCCGGGGATCTGCATGGCCGCATAAGTCCAGGCAAACGCCGAGAAGACAATCCCCATGGTGGCCGCACCGATGCCGAGATCGGCACTCAGTTGCGGTGCCGCAATACCCAGAACGGTGCGGTCCAGGTAGTTAATCATGGTCCCGATAGCCAAAAGGGTCAGAATCACCATTCGGGTACGGGTTCGTTTTACAACACCAGTTTTCTGGGCGGCGATGTCGCCCTGGCCATAACTCGCCATGGTTGCTTCCTCTATTATTTTATAGGTTACAGGTGTTTTATTGAACCTTAAGGTTCATTTATTGTTATCAATCGAATGACTGCATCTGCATTGCCGCCAGGCGAACAGCCGCGTTAGTGGCACCATATTGTTGATAATCCCCGCGCCGCTCAACCAATTCAAAGAAGAAACGATCCGGGCGGAACGGTGGCGTATAGGCGTGCAAAAATTCCTGCTGGCGTGTATCACGCTCGTAAAGAATATCGAGGCGCTCAAGTCCTTGTAATAACGCGTTGTTTGCGCCGTAACGCGCCAGTAAATCGTCATAATAGTTGGCCGGGATCGTCAGCAATTTCAGCCCTTGCGATTGCAGGCTTTCCACTGTCACCGGTAAATCATCGCAGGAAAATGCCGCATGTTGCAGGCCGGTTCCCTGATAACTCGCCACTGAACGGGCGATTTGCGTATCGAGGCTGTGCGACATATTCAGCGGCAGGCGAATCGAATGACACGGGCTGTGCATCACCTGGCTTCTGACCAGGCCATACGGGTCCGGTACGCTAAGCTCGTTATCCAGCTCGAAACCAAATACCGCACGGAAGAACATAATCCAGTTATCGCGGCTACCTTCCACCAGGCCTAATGCCAGATGATCAATGCCGCGCAATACGCCAGTATTCACTGAATCAGACAGCGTGAAATCGGTCTGATAAATATCGTTTTCGCCCTGCTCTGGCGCTTCTATTAAATAAATCAGGCTACCGTCTGGCGCGCAAATCGCTGCCAGTGCACGCTCGTCCGGGCCGTGTTCTTCGTGCCAGATCGGGTAACCATAATCTTGTGCGCGTTGCAGCACATTCGCCGCCCCTTTCACCCGCCACGCCATGGCACACAACGACACGCCGTGGCGACGATGAAACTCGTCCGCCCAACTGTGCGCCTGATGGTTGATAATCACGTTCACCCCACCGTTGCGCCACAGCGAAACATCTTTTGAACGATGGGTCCCGGTCTGCGCGAAACCTAGCGGTTGCAGAGCTTCGCCAAGTGCTGTGGCATCTTGCGCGTCAGTGGCGAACTCTAAAAATTCAATCCCCTGGTAGCTGGCTTGCGGCGCGCTATGGAACAGTGGTGCATCACTTTGCGGGTTGCCATTCCAGGTTTGTTCTTCCAGCCATAGCAGCGAACGATAGCCATCCTTCGCCGTTGGCGCGTTCGGCGTGGCGCGGAAGTTGTCATTGAAAATCTCCAGCGACCACGGGCCGCGGTAGCCTTTTTCGGTCAGCAAACGGGTAAATTCCACCACCGGCAATTCACCCTGCCCTGGGAAGCAGCGGAAATGACGGCTCCACTCCAGCACATCCATTTTCATCAGCGGGGCGTCGGCCAGTTGCAGGAAGGTGATTTTATCAAGCGGAATATCGTCGAGATTAATCAACTGGTCGCCGAGCGACAGCACATGGAAACTGTCCAGTACCAGCCCCAACGCTGGGCTGTTGACCTGTTTTACCCGCTCCCACGCCTGGCGGTAACGGTTTACATGGGTGCCCCACGCCAATGCTTCGTAGCCGACGATAATTTCATTTTGTTGTGCAAGTTCAGCAAGATGCGCTAAATCGCTGACTTGTAGATCAAGGCTCGGCGAGCAATCTGGAGCCACATTGCTGCACAGCAACATGGTGTTGCAGCCCAGCTCGTGCATCAGAGCAAATTTACGCCGCGCACGTTCCAGGTTGCTGGCAAACTGTGGGCGAGAGGCTCCTTCAAAATCGCGGAACGGCTGAAACAGCGTGATAGTCAGCCCCAAATCTGCGGCCATTTTGCGCACATCCGCAGGTGAACCGGGGTAGTAAAGCAGGTCATTTTCAAAGATTTCGACGCCGTCAAAACCAGCAGCCGATATTGCGGCCAGTTTTTCAGGCAACGTGCCAGAGATAGATACGGTTGCAATTGAACGCTGCATGATGGCTCCTGGTCGCTCGGGGTAATTGGGCTAATGTTGTATCATTTGGTTCATATTGCAAATTTATAGTTAATTTATTGTTACCCCAGATCACACCTACGGAAGTAAAAAAAAATAGCGGGCGATTACCGAACAAAACAAAGTGGAGTTACACTTTTCAGTCACTCCCTGGCAACCCAAAGGCAGACACAACATGTCAGATAATCAATATCAGCCACCGAAAGTATGGACGTGGAATAAAAGCGACAGCGGCACCTTTGCAAACATCAATCGCCCGATTGCCGGCCCAACACACGAACGCACTCTGCCCATCGGCAAGCATCCATTGCAGCTCTATTCTCTTGGCACACCGAACGGGCAGAAGATCACTATTCTGCTGGAAGAACTGCTGGCGGCAGGTGTCAGCGCGGCCGAATACGACGCACATTTGATTCGCATCGGTGAAGGGGATCAGTTCTCCAGCGGCTTTGTGGATGTGAACCCGAACTCGAAAATCCCGGCGCTAATGGACCATTCGGTCACCCCGCCGATTCGCGTGTTTGAGTCCGGCTCAATCTTGCTGTATCTGGCGGAGAAGTTCGGTCTTTTCCTGCCAAAAGAGCTGGCGGCACGCACCGAAACCCTGAACTGGCTGTTCTGGCTGCAAGGTTCCGCTCCGTATCTTGGCGGTGGATTCGGCCACTTCTATCATTACGCGCCAGTGAAAATTGAGTACGCCATCAACCGCTTTGCCATGGAAACCAAGCGCCAGTTAGATGTGTTGGACCGCCAACTGGCGACACATCGTTTCATTGCGGGCGATGAGTATACGATTGCGGATATTGCGATATGGCCGTGGTACGGTAGCCTGGCAAAAGGTGGGTTATATGAGTCTGCTGAATTCCTCGACATCAGCTCATACAAAAACTTTGTCCGTTGGGCCGATGAAGTGGCGAATCGCCCGGCAGTGAAACGTGGGCGTATTGTGAACCGCACGTTCGGAGAGCCGTCGCAGCAGCTGCATGAACGCCACGACGCCTCTGACTTTGATTTGCGTACTGAAGACAAACTGGTTAAATAACATCCAGATGGCAGGTTGCAACGGTGGCCTGCCTTTTTTATCGTTCAAATTTAAACAAACTTAATATAGTTTCCGGATAACCGTGCAGGTAAGTTGCCGTCTGAGTTAAATAGTAAGCAACCTGCAAGGAAATATCGTGTTCAAGAAATCCCTGTTTTTATTCGCTTTCGTTTTAGCCGGTTGTGCTCAACCAGGCGATGATAAGGTTGAAGCGTTAAATACTCTCGACTTCCACGCCACCCCGTCACCTTCCGCCCCGGCGAATAGTAACCCTGCGGAATTAGAAAGCCTGCACAAAACCAATCAGCAAGCTATCGCTAGCCTGACGGCTGAAATTAAATCGGCACGAGTGGATGAGCTGAAAAGTGGTGATGTATTTGATAATCGGGATGGCATTGATAACGTGTTTCAGGCGCTGACACGGCTCGAGGAGTTTGGTGAGCTGAACAATATCTATCTGAAAGATAATAATAAGAATGGCTTAGTACAAATTGGTAAGGTATTAAAACCGCTTACCGAGAAAGACTCCTGAGAACATACCTGGTCTGACATTTCTGTCATTAATGGTGGATGACGCTTACGCTTATCCACCCTACAAAATCCCAATCCGGCATTTCTGCATTAATGGTGGATGACGCTTACGCCTATCCACCCTACAAAATCCCAATCTGGCATTTCTGCATTAATGGTGGATGACGCTTACGCTTATCCACCCTACAAAATCCCAATCTGGCATTTCTGCGTTAATGGTGGATGACGCTTACGCTTATCCACCCTACAAAATCCCAATCCGGCATTTCTGCATTAATGGTGGATGACGCTTACGCTTATCCACCCTACAAAATCCCAATCTGGCATTTCTGCATTAATGGTGGATGACGCTTACGCTTATCCACCCTACAAAATCCTAATCTGGCGTAGGTCGGATAAGCGCTAGCGTCATCCGACATATTCAACGTCAATCAGTAGAGTTGTTTCTCAATCAGCATCTGCTGCAACTGCTGCTTTTGTTCAGTGGTCAGCACGCGGCTAACATTAAACAGATATTTCGCACGCTGGTAACGTACCTGGCCTTGAATATCGCCAATCGCGGTCAGCTGTTTCTTCGCCGCAGTGTCATCCCACACGCCGGTATGGAACATATCAACAATCGCATCCTGAGTTAAAGCATCAGTATTAATCTTACTGATCTCTTTTTGTGCATCTTCGCGCAGTGCCTTCACCGTCTTCATTTGTTCTGGTGTCAGCTTTAATTGCTGTGCCAGGTTATCCTGCGGCAGTGTTTCGGTTGAGTTGGATGCAGAAGCCACACCAGAAAAAGCCAGAACGGTTGCCATCATGGCAATTTTAAACATATTCTTCATTCGATACCCTTAAGAACAATAAGCATTAATACAAATAGTACAGTTCTATTATTAACGCAGCTCGAAGGACATTGAAAACCATTACTCGTTTATTTTTAAATAAATAAATTAACCATATTTTAACAAAAATAATTACAATAGTGCAGATATGTAACCTGGAGCTCACCATGCTCGAAATGGAGTTTTCCACCCTTTATGTTTTCATTTTATTACAATGAATAATAATTAAAAGAACCGGAATCAAAACCTGGATTTCACTCTTAACCCCACTCCCGATAATTAATCTTTTCGCTTATTTATATATATAGCAACCGTGCGCTAGCCAAATGAAAAAGCAAAACAGTGAACATTTATTTTACGTCATTCACCTGTAACAAAAACCTCTTTAACCTCCTCACGTTAGCAGAAAATCACATAGCAAAAAGCCACACTATGTTGCCATAGTGTGGCCTCGTACTGCTTACTATTTGATGGTTGCTTACATAGCCCACATCCCTATGAGCTGAAACCAGCATAAGGTTAATGCACCACGTATTCAAAATTCTTTTTATTTAAAAATAAATTTTAATATTTAGATAAAAAAATACCCGCCGGACAGGCGGGTATATTGTATTGGCACAGCAAGATGCACAAACAATATTAAAGGATCGAATCACTCGAATTGACGATATCAATGAGGCTTGATGTATCAACGTGATAATTGTAGTGTGTGACCATTTCGCCAGCAAACTAATTTCCGTACAAAAATAAACTTATCAGAAACTAAAATTAACCCCAGCGTAAGCGCCATCGGCTAAGATATTATCGCTGCGGCCATCTTTCCCTTCCATGCCAACATAACGGTACCCGCCATCAACGGAAAACGTGGAGTTAACATTCCAGCGAAGACCCGCGTTCGCTTCGCCATACTGTGCTACGCCACTTGAGAGCGAATCAGGTGAAAAATAAGCATCGCCAAACAGAGTAAAATTTTCGCCCAGTGGCAGCTGCGCACCACCCCCTACTGCCACGGCATAACCTTCGTCGTTATCATCCGGGTTCAGATACAGCGTTTTACCGCCGAGGGTAATCAGCACCGAACCCAACGGGATATTCCAGCCCAGTCCCAGGCTCGCAACATCACCGTCATTATCGTTATGTGCCCAGTTACCACTAAAGGTAAAACCAGGCTCATTGGCGCCAAAACTCATACCCAGGTTGGTCCATTTAGAACCCGCCTCTCCATGAAATGAAACCGCACTTGCCGAACCTGCGCTTAGTGTTGCAACGATCAGACAAGCCATTTTTAAATTTTTCATCGCGTTCCTCTTTATTCTTCAGGGTTTCCGGACCAAAAAAAAAGCCCGATAGGCACTAAGGCATCGGGCAAAACGGACGTTACTGCTATTTTTGTAATTGCATGTTGGGACTTATTGCTGTGGCGCTACACCGGCAATTTCGATAACAACGCGGCGATCTGGTGCCAGGCAGTTAATCAGTTCTTGACGCGCAGTGACTGCATCACAGGTTGTTCCAGTTACTGGCTCACTTGCACCACGGCCTTCTGCCTGGACGTTCTGAGCTGGCATACCTAAACGAACCAGTTCGTTAGCAACGGCTTGCGCACGTTTTGCAGACAGGTTCAGGTTGTAATCTTGTGAACCCAGACGGTCAGTAAAGCCAATCACCATAGTGGATTTGTCTTTAGCTGCCTGAATTTCTGGACGGTTGTAGAGGTCACGTACCGCTGCTTCACCTTCAGCAGAAAGCACTGCTGAGTTGAAGGCAAACATCACGTCTGATTTCAGGTTGAAACGCTGTGGTTCTACTGGCGCTTCTACTGGAGCAGGTGCTGCTGCAACTGGAGCGGCTTCGTTGGCACCAAAGCGGTAAACCACACCGGCAGTCACAGTGCTGACATCAGAACTCACGCCAATTTGGTTGGAGTTACCCACGTTGCCAACCCATTGGTATTCCACGCGGCCAGCCCAGTTGTCATTGAACTCATATTCAGTACCGACAGCGGCCAGTGGGCGCACGCCAGTATCAAACTTAGAATCGCCATTTTGCTCAGCTTCAGCACGGTATGCAAATGCACCGGCACGGCCATAGATATCCCAGTTATCAGTGAAACCGTAGCTAGCTTTCATAGAAAGCTGCAAGCCCTGAGAACCCATTTTGGCACCGGCTACGCCGTTGTTGCCTTGGATCTGCATATTGCCGAGATAGTCGTAGCCGCCTTCAACAGCCAACCACGGATTAATTTGATAACCTGCGAATACGCCACCGCCAACATTGTCGCTGCTGGTTTCAAAGTCGGTCGCGTTGCTTACGTTATCATTGAAATCATTGTCACCATTGCCATCGAAATAATGTGACCAACCTAATTTAGCACCGCCATACCAGGTATCGGTATCGGCTGCGGCATTGGCGTTCGTTACTGCGAAGGCGTTGAGTGCGATTAACGCAATAAGAGTCTTTTTCATCATAATCCTTGAAGTCGCTGCTGGGAGATTGCTCAATGGTATTAATATTTAAGCGACGGATGATATTCATATTCCTTGCAAGAAGGAATTTGAACTTCATTTAATTTTAAATGAAAAAGAACTAGGTTAAATCATTGCATAACACACCCACAAAACCAATATCACAACAATAATTAGCGTGCTTTAGAATTTCTCAGGCAAATTGATGACTTCCAGTAAATAACCTCCACGGCGAATGTCAATGTAACCGCCATTCTTTAAAGCAAACATGACATTCAGAATACTGCTACGTGATAAGTGCGTTCTTTCCTGAATGTAATCAAGAATTGAAGTTCTTAATCGAGATTCTTCCGGCAAGCGGCTCATCTCAATAAGATGACCACGAATAATGGAATAAGTGCGTTGCTGCACGACGACAGAATCGCGGTAGCAGAGGTAGGTGGTGTAGTAAGCAAGAATAATAGCCACATCTTTCCAAAGGTCTTGCTGACTTATTATTTCATGTGCCTGGCTGGCATCCATACGTAGCATGGTGCAATCGGTTTCTGCACGCAGAATATGGCTACGTAAAGGCTGGATACTCTCCGCAATACCGAACAAATTCTGCCCGGAGAGCGTAGCAATAACTAAACCATCCGTTGCGCGCAGCACAGAAATTTCGCCTTTCTTGAAGACGTAGAACTGCGGGACATCTTTATATTCCCAGTTAATCCGCTTACGAGGAATGATCTCCATGGGGGTTCCATAGGGCTCAAGGGCGGTCAGCAGGCGCTGGATGGCGGCTTCGGGTCGTGTGGGAGGAGGTATAATCATTTTTTTTCCTGAGATGACTCACTATACATGCAGGTTCCTTGAAGTATATACCACGCCAAAGATCTAGCGGGGGAGCGCTACTCTGAAGTGTTTGCTGCTTACATACAACCATGTATTGAAAAACTAAAACACCTTTTTGCACATTTTTTACAACTATTTCTATGATGAAAAGAAGTGTAATTTCTTATTTTTCCTCTTGCACATTATTGTGGTTTTGTGCAATTAAAAAATCGCCAAAAATTTAAATTTAAACAAATTAAAAGTGGTGCCGCGCACACCTTCTCATTAGTGTCTCCGGACATTTAATCACGGGGCACCAAACTATGATCCTGGACTACCTTGCCTTAGGCGCTCTTATATTTGTGGGACTGACGCTTTTCTATGGCGTTATTGTTGTGCACGATATTCCTTATGAAATCGCGGTGCATCGCAATCATCCACATCAAGATGCTATTCATGCTGCAGGTTGGGTGAGTTTATTCACACTGCACGCAATCTGGCCGTTTTTGTGGATCTGGGCGATGCTATATCGCGAAGATCGTGGTTGGGGATTTGCGACTAAAAACCATGAGTTAGAGGCGTTACGTGAACGTCTGGCTCAACTGGAAGCTCAGCACAAAAATAATACAGCAAACCACCAGTAACCGAATTATTGAGCAGGATTCATTGTGGATTTATTACTTATTCTTACATATACCGCAATTTGTGTCGGTATATTTAAATTCTTCAAAATTCCATTAAATAAATGGAGCGTTCCTACTGCAGTTTTGGGTGGGATTATTCTTATTGGCTCCCTGCTGTTATTAATGAATTACAACCATCCTTACACTGAACGTGCTCAGATGGTTACCGTGACAGTACCTATTATCCCTGAAGTATCGGGTACGGTGGTCGAAGTGACCGCTAAATCTAATGAGATGCTGAAAAAAGGGGATTTCCTGTTCCGTATTGACCCGACCGCCTACCAGGCCAAAGTCGAGTCAATCAAAGGTGAAATCGAAAGCGCAGAAAAGAACGTTGAAATGCTGCAAGCACGCCTGGCTTCCGAAAATGCCGATATTGCCCAGGTAAAAGCACAACGCGATTTAGCCATGAAAGATGCTGACCGTTACCGCAATGGCAGCCAGGACAAAATGAAAAGCCCGTTTACTGACCAGGAAGTGGTTCGCGCACAGCAAACCTATCTGGCAGCGCAGGCGCAATGGCGTTCTTCCCTGTCGAAGCGCGACCAAACAGCGGCAGAACTGAGTGCGCTGGTTAACGGCGAAAACGCGACAGTGTACCGCTTGAAGTCCAACCTCAAAGAAGCAGAATACTTCCTTGAGAAAACCGTTATTCGCGCCCCTAGCGATGGCTACGCAACGCAACTGTTCCTGAAACCAGGCATGTTCGTGCGCCCGATACCGCTGCGCCCAGTGATGGTGTTCGTCCCTGACCAGAAAACCAGCGTTTATGCCGTTTTCCGCCAAAACTCTGCCCTGCGTTTAACCGCGGGTGATGAAGCCGAGGTCGTGTTCAACGGCCTGCCAGGCAGTGTCGTGAAAGGGAAAGTGAAACAAATCATGCCGGCGATCGCCAACAGTAGTTATCAGGCACAAGGCTACTTACAAGGTTTAAGTCTGGATCCCAAACTCGACGGCATCTATGCAGAAATTGAGCTTAACAACGTCAAAGATGTAGAACGTTTACCGGCCGGTACCATGGGACAAGTTGCCGTGTATTCGGATTATTTCGAACACGTTTCCATTATCCGCAAAATCTTGCTGCGTATGACCAGCTGGATGCACTACCTGTATATCGATCATTAATTTGAGGTGAAAAAAGGAGCCACCCCATGCAGAAAGCCAAAATGTTGACACTTTTCGCCGTCGTTATTCTGACGTGGGGTAGCACCTGGCTGGCGATGAAATTCGCGCTAGTCAGCATGCCACCGATTTTTGCCACCGGCCTGCGCTTTTTAAGCGCAGCGCCACTCCTCTTGTGGCTATTGAAGATCACTCGTTCATCGCTGTTATTCCCACCAGGCCACCGTATTTTCCAGTTCTGTGTGTTCCTGTTCTGTTACTGCCTGCCCTTCACGCTGGTGCTTTACGGTGAGCAGTACGTCGATGCCAGCAGTGCGGCAATTATCTTTGCCGTGTTGCCGGTTGCCGTTCTGCTGATTTCTATCGTAGTGCTCAACGCCCCTGTCAGCCTGTTACAACTCATGGGTTCGATGCTGGCGCTACTCTCACTGTTTTGCTTGCTGCGAGAAGAAGCCAGGATGAGCCTGAGCAACAACTGGAAAGGGTCATTAGCCGTCGTTCTTGCCGTTTTCATCCATGCTTTTATGTACGTTCAATGCAAGAAGCGCAGTTGCCAGGTTTCGCTTTCCACATTTAACGCGCTGCCGTGCCTTGCCGCAGGGTTAATCCTCACGCTGATTGGTGTGATAGTGGAAAAACCGCTGATTGAAAATATTACCTGGCTGTCTTTTGCCTCGATTATTTACCTTGGCATTGTGGCTGGGGTGTTCGGAATTTTGTGTTATTTCTCGCTGCAAAAACGTATATCGACGTTCAGTACCTCGTTGGTATTTATCTGTTTTCCGGTTATTGCCGTGCTACTCGAATGCCTGGTAATGGACAGCGTCTTTTCACCGACATCCTGGATTCTGCTCGCCGCGATGCTTAGCGGTGTCTTTTTCTCTTTAATACCGGTTGAGAAGAGAAAAAGCGTTTCAACCTCACAACAACAGTGGAACTAGCACGATTTTTTCTGCGCCATATTTACAACTCATTAATAGCTGTTAAAAATGGATATTATTTGAACATAAATATGGTCAATGTCAGAAGAGATCCTCAGGCAACAGATCCAGAACCTCAAAAAGCATAATGCCCGTCTCAAGAGAATTGCGCATGACTCACGCAACAAGCTGAGTGCAACGCTCGACGGGACAGGTTTGTGCTTGTGGCAACTTGATATTAGCAGCGGCAAACTGGTTATTTTCAACCGCCGTTGGGGTTCCATGCTGGGTTATCGGCCCAAAGAACTTAGCGCTCATTTTGATGTGTGGCGTGACCATCTGCACCCTGAAGACAAAGAAATGGTGCTCGCCGCGTTTTATAACCATCTCGAAGGCAAAGCCCCCTGGTACGAAGCGCTGCACCGTATGCAGGCTAAAAATGGCACCATCACCTGGGTGCTAGACCGTGGACGAGTGACCGAATGGAGCGATGACGGTAAGCCATTGAAAGTCACCGGTACCCACATCGACATGACCAAAGAAAAGCAGTACGAGGAACAGCTGGCGAAGCTCGCCAACCACGATCCGCTCACCGGTCTTGCTAACCGCCACTCGCTGCATGCACAGTTTGATTTGTTAAAAAAACTCGGCCCGCTATCAGTGGCTTTTATCGACCTTGATGATTTCAAAAACGTTAACGATACCCTGGGGCATCGCAGCGGCGACGAAGTTCTGTTGCAGCTCAGCCAGCGGTTGTCCGAAGCCTGCCCGCCAGAAGTGACCATTGGGCGAATCGGTGGCGATGAGTTTATCCTGCTGATGCCGTGGACGCTGGAGAGTGCAGCAATCCAAACCACTGCCCAGCGCTGCCTGGATGCCGCTATCACGCCATTTGAGTTGAGCAACGGTTCGGCGACTGTCGGCGCATCAATTGGCATTAATGAGTCCTGGGCCAACGACAATTTTGCCGATGCGGTAATTCGTGCCGACGAGTCGATGTATTTGATTAAGCGCACTGGTAAGAATGGGGTGGTGCTGGGTGCGAGGGTGGTGAGTCAGGCCTAAACGCCTCTATCTTATACACCACTCACCCTGGCAATCTTGTCAGGGTGAAATCTGTAAGCCTCGCTGATTTTCCGTTCACCCGTGTATTCAGTTATCTCTTTAATCCCCGAAAACGGTGAACGTATCAAGGGGTTAACGCCAACCCCTTGATAATCCAGGCGCCCGGCAAATCAATCGCCGCTAACGCGGTAAACACCGTTTTTCACCCAACATCCGGGGTCGTTCGCGATTCGTTCCCGACGATCGCTCTCTCACGTGGCTCCCGGCCACGTGACCCCAACTGAAGGGTAAAAAACGGCGCGATTGAAGCCGGGGACAAGGTCAAAACCGTTCTGGCCTTTGACTTTGAATTTCGGGTCCGGCTTAAATCGCCTCCATTTTGACTCCAGGTGGCAGGGTCCAGCCGTCGGGAACGGCTGGAGGGCGCGATCGTCCGACAAAAATGTCAGGAACATTTTTGAACAACGCTTGCGTTGGCCACGAAGTGGTTCGGCACACGGATGTGCCGAATAAACGAATCGCAACCGACCCTGACACGGAGGCAAAATGGAGGTTTACCGCTTGCGGCGATTTATTTGCCGGGAGTCCGGGTTCTTAGGGTGGCGACGATGGCCACCCTAAGACGTTCACCGGTTCTGTGGCGACATAAATACTCAATCGCCTGGTGAACGGAACCTTCTTCGGCTCGACAGAAAACGCCCCTCAAAGATCTGTATAAGAGCCAGCTCCCTTGGGGAGAGGTCCCCCCCCTCTAAACCAAATACTGATTAAACCAGGCAATAGTCCGCGTCCACGCAAGATCCGCCGCCGCTTTGTCATAACGCGGGGTCGAATCATTGTGAAAACCGTGATTCACACCCGGATAAATATACGCTTCATAAACTTTCTGATTGGCTTTCAGCGCCGCCTCATAAGCAGGCCATCCCTCGTTAATGCGCGAATCCAGCTCCCCATAATGCAGCAATAATGGCGCTTTGATGCGCGGCACATCTTCCGCTTTTGGCTGGCGTCCGTAGAACGGAACCGCTGCAGCTAATTCCGGATACGCCACCGCCGCAGCATTAGCGACACCGCCGCCGTAACAAAAACCAGTCATCCCGACTTTCCCTGTCACCGCATCGTGGTGCATCAGGAACTCAATCGCGGCGAAGAAATCATTCATCAATTTGGTGGGATCAACCTGCGATTGCAGCTCGCGCCCCTTTTCATCATTGCCCGGATAACCGCCGACCGAACTTAAACCGTCCGGTGCCAGCGCGATAAATCCTGCCTTGGCAACACGCCGCGCCACATCTTCGATGTAGGGATTAAGCCCACGGTTTTCATGCACCACCACCACGCCAGGCACTTTACCCGCCGCTTTTGCCGGGCGCACCATATACCCCCTCACCTCGCCATGCCCTTGCGGGCTGGGGTAGCGAATATATTCAGCCACAATATCCGGGTCGGTAAATTCCACTTGCTGTGCGAAGGCATAATTTGGCGTCAGCAAAGTCCCCAGTGCCGCCGCCGCAAGCCCGCCGACCACAAATTTCCCCGCAATGTCGAGAAACTCACGTTTGCTGATTTTTCCGTGGACGTAGAAATCGAAGTATTCGAGTAATTCAGGAGGGAAATCTTTTGCGGTCAGTCTGGTCATTTGCAGGCCCTTTATCGGTAAAAGATGGATAAATAATGGCCTGCATTTGACGATTTTGTAAACTATCTGCGCGTCACGTTCACTCGCCATATCCCAAAGCACACCAGCACCAGAGCCAGGGCGTAACGCCATTCGAGAATACTTTCTTGCAAGAAGATGGCTGAAAGCACCGCACCCGATACCGGAATCAAGAAGTTAAACGGCGCAATCATTCCCACGCGGTTGTGTTTGAGCAGCAAGCTCCACAACGCAAAGGCCACGGAGGACAGCAACGCCAGATAGCCAAGAATCGCCACCGACTCCAGGCCATGAAACTCAAGCCGCCCGCCGCTTGCGTAGCCGCCAACAGTCAACACCACGCCACCGATGGCCAACTGCCAGCCTGTCATGATAGTCGGGTCGATGGTTTGCGAAATGCGCTTCCCATACAGCGAAGCGGCAGAAAGAATAAACGCTGCCAGCACCACGAAACCGTCACCCATCCAGCTAAAACTGAAGTCCATCAACTGGCTGTTGAAGTTCACCACCATCACACCGGCAAACCCCAGCACACAGCCCACCACTTTGTTAATACTGAGCTTGTCGTTTTGATAGATAAAATGCGCCAGCAGGACACTAAAGAAAGTGCCAGTGGCATTCATAATTGAGCCTTTCACGCCGGTGGTATAGGCGAGGCCAATGTAAAAGAAGATGTATTGAATGGCAGTTTGCGTGACGCCGAGCAACGCTAACTGCGAAAACTGGTGGCGGGATAAACGCGCAATCGGCTTGCCTTGCAGCATCGCGAACGCCAGCAATAAAAGCCCCGCGATGACAAAACGATAACCGGCGAAAACAATTTTGCCCGCTAAATCGTCGGTCGCTATCTGAAAAATGTCATAACCATTTTTAATTGCCGGGTAAGCACTTCCCCATAACAAGCAACAAAAAGCGGCTCCCATCCATGCGAATTTCTTATTAGTAAACAGCGAAACGTTATTACTCACGCCCCTTCCCTTACCCAAAAATAAACTGTCGTTTCAGAATCGGCCATTATCCGTTAATAGCGAAAAATAGCGATAGTGCCATCCACACTTTGCGGCAGTGCGAATGGCACGACAGTGACTTTATTTTTCAGGGTAATGCGATGGGCGAGCTTTCGGGTGAACCGCAAAGTGCCCTGCTGGAGCATTTTCCACGGTCACAGGTGTGAGATGTGGAGCCTGTCTTCTCTGCGATTTATCGCGGAACATATAAACGATAAACGGCAGAATAAACACCAGACCGAAGCAGATAATCAGCAGACCGGCATAAATATCATGGGCGCTGCTGCCAGGCAGAGAACTCGGTGGAATAAACGAAACAAAGAACGCCAGCACTGAAACCAGCAGGCCAGAACAGGCGACGACCAACTTAACGGCTTTACCGCCAGGAATCTGGAAGTCACGTGCTCTGTCACGTTGATGAAGCACCAACTGAATGTATCCGAGGAACAGCATCAGGTAGCTACACAGATAAATCACCACCGTCAGCGACAGAGCAATCAGGAATGACATATTGCTGCCGCCACCAGTATTAGTGAGGACAACCAGTGCGAGAGTAGTGATGCATAACTGGGAAATCACCAGCGCTACTGGAACACCATTTTTATTCACTTTGGCAAAACGCGAAGGCAATAAACCATCCCGTGCGGTGACTAACATGCCGCGCGATGGGCCAACAATCCACGAGGCAATCTCGGCCAACACGCCCAGCATCAACAGCGCAGCAATAGCGCGAATCGCCCACTCGTATTCAGGCCCGTAATAACTAATCAGGGTACTAAAAGCCTGCATCACGCCAGCCGAAAGGTTGATTTCATCGTGCGGGATCACGGTGGCGACAGACAACCCACCAATGGAACTCAGCACAATGGCGGCAATGACCAGCAGGAATATCGCCAGCGGGTAATCACGCGCTGGATTATTCATCTCATTGACATGGGTTGCCGAGGCTTCAACACCCATATAACTGAGCACAAACGCCACAAACACCACTAACGTGCCAATCTGCGAAAAATCAGGGAAGAAGGTCTTCTCTGACATCTCAATCGCCAGCGGTTGCCCATGATAAAGCCACGCCACAGCCAGCAGCACCAGGACAATCGCCGGGAACAAAATCCCAAAGAAGAAACCGAATTTGGCAATAATCGCGGTATAGCGTGTCCCTTTAAATTGAGTCAGCGCCAGCCCCCACAAAATAACCACCGCCGCTACAGTTCTCACCAGCGGGTCGGTATTTAACGCAGGCCAACTCAGGATGTAAGAGAGAGCACCGAGCACAAAATAGAGCATCGGGATAAAACCGATGGCGATTTGCAAATAGCTAAAAGAGATCGCCGCAAAACCCCAGCGTTCCCCGAGCGTATTGGAAACCCATGCGTACAAACCACCTTCTTGCCAGCCCTCAACTGTGGCCATTTCAGCGGCACACAGACCAACGGGAATAAACCAGAAAATCCCGCCCATCAGCAGGAAGAAAATCAGGCTAAAACCTGAAGTGGCAAAAGTGGGATATTCATAAACGGCCATCACCATTGAAGCAGTAATGGCAAAAAAACCGAGCAAAGTGAGCGACTTTGCAGGGGCACTCGTCGTTGTACTGGACATAATCCTCTCCGCATCAGCAGGTTTGAACCACCTGCCGATGTTCATTCACGATTAAATAAGAGAGCCGTAACAAACAGGCTCTCTGGTTGATTGATAAGAAAGGGGTTTATGCGTGGTTGAAGCCGCCCGCTTCCTCGGCAGTCAGCGAATGCGTGACAGGATTTTTTTCCAGTGCTGCGAGCGTGCGTTTCAGGTCGCTTATCAATAATTCGGCCAAATCGGTACTCATGCCATGGCGCACCAGAATGCGCTGCACCACTAGATCTTCGCGGTGAGTCGGCATGGAATAAGCAGGCACCTGCCAGCCACGGCTCCGTAAACGGTCAGCCAGATCGTACAGCGTGTAGCCACAATTGCGTTGGTCAGCTTTTAGCGTCCAGGTTAGTCCTGGAATGCCATTTTGCTGGTTGCCATCATAGATAACCTCGAATGGGCCGATAGCGGCGATTTCACGCGCCAGATACTGGGCGGTGTGATAACAGGCCATGTGAATTTTGCGATAACCTTCGCAACCCAGGCGCAGGAAGTTGTAATACTGAGCGACAATTTGCCCACCAGGACGTGAGAAGTTCAGCGCAAAGGTCGGCATATTGCCGCCGAGGTAGTTAACGTTAAAAACAAGTTCCTCTGGCAGATCTTGTTTTTCACGCCATACCACCCAACCGGCACCGAGCGGTGCAAGGCCGAATTTATGACCTGACGCGTTGATAGATTTCACTCGTGGCAGACGAAAATCCCAGTCGATTTCTGTGGCGCAGAATGGCGCCAGGAAGCCACCGCTGGCGGCATCAACGTGCATCGGAATATCCAGCCCTGTGCGCTCAAACAAATCATCAAGCGCATCGTGAATCTCTTTCACTGGCTCGTACTGGCAGGTGAAGGTAATCCCCAAAGTTGGCACTACGCCAATGGTGTTTTCGTCGATATATTTCAGCGCTTCTTCGGCTGTCATCATCAGACGGTTGCCTTCCAGCGGCACTTCGCGCAGCTCCACGTCAAAATAACGGGCGAATTTATGCCAGCAAATCTGCACCGGGCCGCACACCATATTTGGCTTATCGGTAGATTTTCCTGCCAGTTCACGGTGTTTGCGCCAGCGCCATTTCAGCGCCAGACCGCCCAGCATCGCGGCTTCGGAAGAACCGATAGTGGAACAGCCCATGGTGTCGGTGGCTGACGGAGAATGCCAAAGGTCCGCGAGCATGTTCACGCAACGCTGCTCTATCTCAGCAGTCTGTGGGTACTCATCTTTATCAATCATGTTTTTGTCGATGGAAAGATCCATCAGCTGGCGGATTTCGTCATCCACCCAAGTCTGGCAAAAAGTCGCCAGGTTCTGGCGGGAATTACCATCCAGCATTAATTCATCATGAATAGCATGAAAAACATTGCGTGGATTACTTTCGTTGACCGGAAATGCGTTTTTAGGCAGTGCGGTAGATAACTCTATCGAAGCATAAACATCGTCATTTTCATTTTCGACTGGCTGAATAAGTGTGGTCATAATAAATCCTCTATGGGTATCACTTAAGTTGATAATTCAATTAAGAGTGAATATGGAATTACTTAGCGCTTTGGGTCAGCTCACCTAATTTAGCTTTCGGTGTTTTTTGACACTGTTTAAAAATCCTGGGTACTGACACGGTTTCGACTTCATGCCAATGGATATAATCGCCACCTTTAAAATCTGTATTTCTATTCACTACCCAAAAGGCGACTGGGGTCATAGATTTAGGATTCATATCCATAAACTCCTGGCAGGTCATATTTTGTGGTGTCGTTTCCTGAGTAGCGAAAGCACTATTCATAGTGGCTGAAAAAGCGGCAGCAGCAATAATTACCGAGACATAGGCTTTAATATTCATCATTTACTCCACTGTTTTTGGTGTATCGTTAAGGTTCAATTTCTTGTGCTTCGCTGGCGTCAAATTCCTGCGCAGCGCGATAAATCCAGCAGCGCTGAAGATCATCTCCACGCCAATGAAAGCGGTGGTAAATAAATAGGATTGTTCAGGGTTCAAACTGAGCCAGACAACGGCAATCAGCAGGTCTAAAACACCGATAATAATGTTGGTGATCGCCCCCGCGTTACCACGCATAGTGAAGCCGGAAACGATGCGTGAAACCCCGCCAACAATGAAGAAACAGCTAAATACCAGCGACAGTGACGTCATGCCAATCAGAGGATGGATGACAAAACTGAAGCCCAACAACAGCCAGGCTAAGGCAAATATCACGCTGACAAATTTAGAACGCCAGTGGCGTGAACGAAATACCACCAGACTATAAAGAGTATAAAAACCGCAAACCATAAACATCATGCCGATGATATAGCTGAGGTACATCCCGGCCATAAAAGGATAAATAAGACAGCAGGTACCACAAATAAACAGTAGCACCGCCATCACCAGCGCATGTTTTCTATAATGAAGACATGAAGCCTCACTCAGTGCTTTCAGTCGATATTGATTAAATATAAACATTTTATTTCCGCCATATCGTTATTGACCAACTAGTTATTGGTTAAAATAGTAAGGCCAGCTAGCAAACGGAGTAAATAAGAGTGAACCCCTATCTTCATACGCTCAATCTGACGTCTGACTCAATAATCTGACAAGTGTCAGACAGCTCCTGCAATATTCATTCCGCGCTCTGATTTTCATTCGTTTTGTTATTTCCTATTCTGTCTGGGTTGGTGATTAACACCCATTTTATTAAGGAGACGATAATGAAAAAATTAATTCTGGCAGGCGTACTGGCAACCATGATGAGTTCTGCACCGGTATTCGCTGCAACAGCAACGACTCCAGCACAAACTGCTGCGGCCACTGCACAAATCCAAAAAGAAGCGGCTGATGTGATGCAGGTTGCCGTTCAGGGCGCGAATGCCATGCGTGATATTCAGCTTGCTCGCCTGGCGCTGTTCCACGGCGAACCGGCCAGTGCTAAAAAACTGACTGATGACGCAGCAACACTGCTAAAAGATGACAGCATCGACTGGAAGAAATTTGTCAAAACCGACGCCAAAGCGAAGATGATTGACGACCAGTACGTCATCATTAACGCCACAGTTGCCCTGTCTGAAGACTATGTTGCGACTCCAGCAAAAGAGAGTGCGATCAAATCTGCCAATGAAAAACTGGCTAAAGGCGATAAAAAAGGTGCGATGGACACTTTACGTCTGGCGGGGATTGGCGTGATGGAAAATCAATATCTGATGCCACTGAACCAGACCCGCAAAGCGGTAGCTCAGGCACAAAAAATGCTGGCAGATGGTAAATACTACGAAGCGAATCTGGTACTGAAGGGTGCTGAAGACGGCATCGTTGTTGATAGCGAAATGTTCGCTGCCAGCAACTAAAATTATCGTGCTGGATGTCGGATGACGCTGCGCTTATCCGACCTACAAAAGCTGTATTTGTATTATCGTGCTGGATGACGCTGCGCTTATCTGACCTACGATTTCGGTTCCAGTTCCGGTTTCGTAGGGGGATAAGCGCCAGCGTCATCCACCATTTTTAGTGGCTTATCAAACTATCAATCTCCACGTCAATTTCCTGCATGACTGCCGTAATTTTTTCTAACGCTTGCTGGCGCTCCTCAAGTGGTAACGAACTATGACGACGTGATTCGAAAGGTTCACACAACGCCTGAAGTGCGGTGATTTCCAGAATCTGTGCCGAACCATGCAAACGATGCAACGCATGCAAAAACATTTGCGGTTCATCCTGCTCTATTGAACGCACTGCGGCCTGTAAATCATTGGCTGAAGCTTCGCGGAAGGTTTCCAGAATCTCATTCATCAACTTCCTGTCCCCCCCAGTATTCTCGGTCAGAATGCTCAGCTTCAAATGTCGTGTAGTACACAGCGATGTGCGCCCGCTATCGAGTTTGCTCAACTCGTGAGTCAGCGTCTGAATCGAAACCGGTTTAAACAGGCACTGATTCATACCGCTTTGCAGGCATTGATCGCGTGATTGCGAAAGCGCACTGGCGGTCAGCCCCCAGATTTGCAGCCGCATATTCTGGCGACGCAAAGATGCCGTCAGCGCCAGCCCATCTTTTTTTGGCATGTTCAGGTCAGTTATCAACAAATCGTACGCGTTATTGGCGATTTTCGCTTCCGCCTCCTCACCGTCGCAGGCTTCATCCACGTTGTAACCAATGGCATTCAGCTGGCGTTTTAACAACAGGCGATTCGTCGGGTTATCGTCCGCAATCAGAATCGACAAACGCGGTAATGGCGATAATGCGGCCGGGGTGTTATGGGTCGGCGTAAGCCTCTTCTGTGCAGTTTCAACCAGCAACGTAATCGTGAAAGTGGTGCCCTGCGACTGCTGGCTACTGAGTTCCAGCGTGCCGCCCATCAGCGTCACCAGCTCTTTGCAGATAACCAGCCCCAGTCCGGAGCCTGTCTGTTTACGCCCCTGGCCTGCCTGAACGTAACGGTGGAATAGTGTCTCCTGCTCTTCGGCACTAATCCCGCATCCGGTGTCGCTGACCGTCACCACCAGAGTCCCATGCTTATCCTCAACTTCTGTCAGACGGGATAAGACCTCAATATGCCCTTTTTCGGTAAACTTCAGCGCGTTGCCGACCAGATTGGTGAGAATTTGCCGCCAGGCTTGTGGATCAATCAGCACCTGAGCGTCCGCCGCCAGATGGCTGATACAACGCAACTCAACACCTTTCTGCCTGGCCAGCGCGTCAAATGAGTGGCACTGTAGATTGATAAGCTGTGATAAATCAGTCCATTGCGGTGCTATCTGGTATTTACCAGACTCAATTTTATCGACATCAAGAATCTTGCCGATCAACCCCAGCAGCGATTGTGCAGTTGCCCCTGCCAGTGCTATCGCTTCTTTGCGTTGACTGGCGTTGAGATCCGAGCTCGACAGCAATTCTAAAAAGCCCACAATCGAACTCACCGGGGTACGCAGCTCATGGCTCATACTCGCCAGGAAACGGCTTTTCGCTTTAGTGGCCTGAATCGCTTTATCTTTCTCGGCCTCCAGCTCATGGGAGAGCGTCTCTTTAAGCTGCAATTCTTCTTCGAGTTGCCGTTGCGACTGTTTTCTTTTGCGCACTTCACGCGACAGCGACAGCCCCCAGCCAAGGCTAATGGCTATCAGCACCATCGCGAAGACCACCAGTTGATAGAACTGCTTGCTGTACAGGTTCCAGGTATCTTTCTGTACGCTGGAAATTTTCGACCACTTTTCCGTCATTTGCAGAATGTCGCGCGGAGGAATCGCTTGCAGCGACTGACTGATAATCGACTTCAGTTCGGGTTCATCGGAGGCTATCGCAAAACTCAGCGAACCGCTCGGCATCCCCGGCAGGCGCATGTAGTACATATTTTGCGGGTAATAATGGTCAATCATGTAACGGGCGGATAGCTCGGTGGTAATCGCCGCATCGACCTTACCCTCCTCGACCATTTTCATTGCCTCACCGACATTTTCCGTTTCAACCAGAGTCGCCAGCGGGTATCGCTGATGTAAATCAGCAACCAAAACATCCCCCAGCGCTACGGCAATGCGCAGTGGTTTGGTCAGCAAGCGGTCAGCATTTTCGTGATGCGCGGTGACAATAACGAACGAGAGGCTCATCAACTGATCGCTAAGCGAGGTGTTCTGCGGCGTATTATTCAGCGTGGTGGCGGGGATCATGTCCCACTGCTCTGGTGCCTTTTTTGGGTCGGAACTCATCATCACCGGCTGAAATTCAAGACCGGTTTGCAGCTGAATAATATTGAGTAAATCAGCCATGATTCCGCGTAACTCGCCTTCCTTGTCGATCAGCGTAAACGGTGGATAGTTGGGATTAATGAGCACTTTGACAGTGCGGTGCTTATCCAGCCAGTTTTGCTCTTCCTGGCTAAATGGGCCAGGTGAATTCAGATAGGAAAGATTGCCGCGGTTTAGCCAGTTCTGCATCATCCGCATATGGGTTTCATTGCTGATTGAGGCAATAAAACGTTCAAGGATATTTCGCAACAGCGGCTGACGGTTGCTGGTAATAAAGTAATTGTATTGTTCTTGCTTGTTAAAATAGTGGGTAATCACCAGCGATTGTGAAAAGTATTTAGAAATACAATTCCCGGTAGTCACGTTATTACCAATAAAATATTGGTTTTTACCGGACACCACCGATGACATCGCCTGGTAGTCATTATCGTAATAAGTCATTCTGGCATTCGGGAACGCCACCTTAACAACATCGGCAAACGAGCAATCGCGCACGCAAGCAACAGTCACCTCTTTGCTGGTTTTTAGCGGCAGCAAAGTGTTTTTAAGTGACGTCACCAGTGTCGGCCAGGTTTTGATCAACGCAGACGTTGTCAGCAAAGAACTCGGCGTTTCTTTGTGGGCAGTTAACTGAGTCAGCAGCGTATCGACTTCGTTTTTCGACAGTGCCGCAAGAGCCTCTTTCTCGCTATCATATTGTTTAATAATAATTTTAATATGCAGATTTTTCTGCAGAAGAGCCAGGTAATCGGCATTAACACCCTGATATATCCCCCCAGTACTTTCATAATCAATAGGGGAAACTTCCGGCAACCAGGTGCCGACAGTCAGCGTTTTTTTGCGCTCGAGCCATAACCTGTCTTCTGTACTTAACCGAATATCCAGCACCGCAGGCTGGTAATTACTTTTAAGCTCAATAACCTGTGTGGCGCCAGAAGAAGAAAAACTACTCAGGCAAAAAAACATCATCAAATAAATAAACCAACGAGACTGCATCTTATTAGCCAATTTTATTTCTTTGCGCATAATCATAGAGTTCCATTAATGATGAGCAATCTAACTTTTCCATTAAACGGGTTTTATAAGTACTTACCGTTTTATTACTGATATTCATTTTGTGGGCAATAGTGGTGTAATCAATGCCGTTGAGAATGTAGCGTAAAACCTTCATTTCCTGAGTCGATAAAGTATCCAGTTTATCTTGTTCAGTGAGGGTCACACCGCTAAAACGCTCAACAGAGAAAGGAAAATAGCTATAACCATTTTTTGCCGCTTCAATAGCCGCCAGAATATTATTCATACCCTCTTTTTTACTAACAAAACCATTCGCGCCGTACTCGGCACTGCGCTTGCCGTAGAACAACTCATTTTTGGCAGAGATGATAATAATAATACCGACGTAGTGGCGTTTGCGGAGTTGCTCCAGCACTTCGATACCGCTAAGACCGGGAATGTCTACATCGATGATCAGCAGTTCCGGTTTGAGTTTCTCTACGGTTTGCACCACATGCTCGCCACTGTCGAGTTCAGTGGTGACGGTGATGCCGTTGGTATCGAGCAAGTTGCGTATAGCAATCCGCGCCAATGGGTGATCGTCAACGATTATCGCGTTCATTGCGTGAGTCAATCCTGATGTAAAAAGGAATAATATTTAAGCCGGAAGAACAGATGTGGTTGTTATATTATTATTTTTCGAGATGAATCTGGAGCGGGTTAAATTCTAACATATCTGATTTGGGTGTTATTAAATATTTACAGTCAGAGTCGATAGTGCCAAAAAATGATTTAGATCATATTTTGACTACACGTGTAGGAATAGGAGTTCAATTATTAAGGAAATATCTTAATGATTTTATAAATACGTTCTTTATAAATGATGGGGGAATGTTTGACCCAAAAACAACTGGCAACACAATTAGGGTTAGCTCAACAGGCCATACCACATTATGAGAATGAAATCTGAGATTATCAGTTTCATTATTGGCTGATCTATCTGAAGCTTTAGGGGGATCAATCAATGAGTTATTTGGATTAGAGGGATAGTGAAAAAGAAGGCGCAGAAGGACTTTTCGCGGGTCGGAACGCCAGGTTTGAGATGTCATGGTTAGATGCCCGTTTGTACAGGCGCACGTCTAAGTTAGCAGGACGGGTCTGTTGGCAAAATACGGCACTAAATTGACGCTTACGGATAGCAAGGATAAATTTATGTACTAGCTTAAAAGGGAAGCTAGCTCCCCTTTTAAAATATGATTAGATGATTTATTTCTTAAGCAAGCGCGGTAACTGATTATTAAGCTCAAGCAAACAACTGCTCATATACTTTTCTGTCTCGGCAGTGACGCGAGCATAATTATTGGCTCGCCAATCCGATAGCTTCGCTTCTACAGGCGCTGGAGAACATTCCGCTACAGTAAAGGCGGAAAACATATTGCCATCTTCAGGGCGCTTATAAAAAATCAGTTTGTATTTCAGTTGATAGGCCGGATCGGTCGCCGCCACATCGTTATAAATCAGTGCCCATGTTGCATGACCAATATAAAGCGGATTCTTGTAAGTATACCCATTACCATTGTCCGCCAGCCACTGGCTGATATTCTGCTTCGCTTTCGGCGTAAACCAGGCATCCGTTGGATTGATCAACGCATCGATAGTATTACCTTTGTAGTTCTCTTTATCAAAATCACCGCTATTGATATTTCCCGTAAGCGCCCCTAACACAGCAATTCCCATCCCCATCGTGGCATGCGTCGGCGTGACCTCGCGTAACTTGTTATCGGCAATACGGTTTTTATTAAGATCTGCAAGTGCTGGTACGCTGAGGATAATCAGATTGGTTTCTCGATTAACTAGTCGTTTTCTATAATGTTGTTAAAGAACATGATGCTGTTTCGCTAAGAAGGCCGCAGAATCCATATGAGCCGTTTTTACAGACGCCACCCCAGCCTGCACCTGAAGGGCGACTGGCTAAAAGAGGCGGGGTTTGGGACGGATACGCCGGTTATTGTCGCTGTGGAGCAGGGGCAATTGGTTATCCGGCCTGTGGTTGAGTAGCAGATAGAACGATCCCGGCTTGCTGGCCGGGATCTTCTTTGATTAGTAGAAATCTTCTCTTTTAAAAACGACGCCAGTAGGCACGAGATCATCTTTTTCAAAATAAACTGTATTTTCTTTATCATGAAGGATCACTGCGTATCCATAGATAACCCCATCCTCTTCACTGATCCCCAAAACAACACCTTTACGGCCAACATATTTACTGTTTTTCGCATCAGGAACAACCTGAACCTCTTGGTAGAAATCAATTTTCATATTCATCATTTATGTGTAATTTTCCCATCAAGCGAGATATTTAGGTGGGAACCATCACGAGTTGCCCAGCCTAACTGCGCCTTGCCTGTCCGAGATAACTGAACATCCCATTCAAATGCCTGACCAGCTGTGCGGGATGGACCTTTCACCCATTCATTACCAAACTTATCGAAATACCCATTATTTGGCCCTCTTGGTAACGGTTGTGACGCCGAATAATCTTCAGGCGGTACATAACGAATTTTTCCACTCGTTGGAAGCTCAACATATTTTATACGGCCTTTAGTCGACCATGGTTGAGCTGCCCCGCCAGTGCCTGCCGGGTTATAAGGCGGTTCTTCAACATACGAAATTTTATTTCCAGCAGTCGTCCCTTTTGCCGCATCAGGCTTAACGCTGCCCTTACCACCCTGAGCCGACTCATCACCAGCCACTTTGTAGCCCGCAATGATACTCACGATACCGTGCAACTGCATCGCATCGTCATAGGCTTTTTCAACTTCTGCCCACGGTTTACCGGTGCTCTGCGCTATACCGCTAATCGCCGCATCACGCGTGATATTCCCCGCATCCAGCCCTTCCATGATAGCAGCGGCATTCGCGTAGTCTTTCGGGAAAATATCTTTGTACGACAGGTTATATGTCGCTGCACCACCGTAACTGTCCAGCGCCGTCTGCGCCTTTATCACCAGTTGCGTACAGGCTGCGCTGCTTTTATTACCCTGCGTACAGATATCACCGATTAACGCATCACGCGCTTTATCCGTGGCATTGATATCTGCCAGCTCCTGCTGGAGTACCTGTCGTTCTTCCGGGTTCAGCTCGCCGTTTGCTAACTGATGTTCTACCTGCTTTTTGCGCTCAGCTTCTTTATGGTCCAGGTAGTTATAACGCACCGAATCCAGCGCCGTCGCCGCACCCGACATGGCACCGTTACTGCCCCCCGTCACACCGCCAACCGCTGCGCCACCCAGCGCCGCTGCCCACTGGGTTATCGCCGCTTTTTCATTCACACCCAGTTGAGTATTGCTGCTCAGGTAGTCATCAACAAATTGCCCCAGGGCCTCGCTGCCCATTCCCGCCAGGCCACCCGCCAGCGCATTGCCGCCGCCGAAGCTCGCCTGTATCGCACCTATCACTCCATGGATAGCCGCTTTCTCCGGGCCATCTGCCGCCCAGCCCATCGCTGCACCCAGGTCACCGGCATACTGGTTCGCCATCTGCCCGAACACCGCCGCCAGCTCCTGCTGCTCCTCGATTTTTTCCTTATCGAAGATTTTATCGATATGACCATTGGCGTTATCCGTATCGCGGCTCAGGTCCGCCACATCCTGCTGCTGGTGTTCCTTATCACGGATGGTAATAGTGCCTGCCGCAATGGCTGACTGCGTGATGCCCGAAGCATTATCGCTGGCTCCGATACCAATAAGAGGGACGCCACCCCCGCTGAACATCTGCCCGCCATGGCTGTCCTGACCTGTCGCTCCGCCCGCGCTGATGCCCTTGCTGCTGGCACTGTATTCAGCGTGGTTGTCGAGGCTGCTCCAGCCCAGCGTCCCGGTGTCGAGGCTGTTTTTGCTGGCTTCCGCCGTGCTGGCAATCACCGCACCATCCAGCTGCGTGTGTTTGCCGACGGTAATATCTAATCCTTTGTCCCCGGCAAATAACCCGCTCTGCTCGCCGACGCTGGCGTATTCACTGTCAGTTTTGCTCTGGTTGATATTCAGGCTGGCCGAGCCGGTCATCGAACCAAAGGTGAAACTGGCTCCGCCGCTCACATCTTTCTGTCGGCTGTGATACTCGTCCGTATCCTGCAGACTGCTGATGGTTAAATCACGCCCCACATCGGCTGTGATTTTGTCGCCCAGAGCCTGCGCACCGGAAATTATCGTGTCCCGCCCGCTGCTCATGCTCAGCTCATTGCTGGCATTCACCCGGCTGTTGATATATTCGGTGGTTTTACCGTCTGCGCTGCCTTTCGACTGAAAACCACTGGCTGACACACCTATCCCGGTTTCCTGTCCCAGCGAGACATGTACCCCGGCATTCCAGCCACTGCTATTATTTTTGCTGGTCTGCTCGCTGTTGTTGGTCGCAGCGTCCAGGGTCAGGTCATTCTGCGCAACCAGCGTGACGTTATGACCCGTCACACCACTGCCGCTGATATGCAGGTCGCCGCTGGTACCTTTCCCGCCGGTCGCCACCATGGTGACATCGCCCCCAGCCGTGAGTGTGCTGCCCCGCACCTGATTCTGTGTCGATTCGGACTCAAATTGACTTTTGCTGGATCCGACGCTGACTTCCACTTTCACTGCGTTCACATTGCCCTGCGCAGCCCCCCCTGCTATTGAGGAAGCGCCAGAGCCTGCGGCCCACGCATTTTCTGCTGTTTTAACTGCATACAACGCTTTAAGGCGGTCATCACTGACCTCTTCACCGCGTTTGAAGGTATCGTTGGCAGCCATCACGGCATCGGTCACGGCCGATGAAACCGACACCGTCACCCCACTTTGCTTCTGTTCATAACGTTCTTTACGGCGCTGCTGGTCATTACCGGCATCGACAATAATCTCGCCTGCTGCCACATTGAGATTTTTACCCGCCACCACATCCGCACCGCTGATATGTGCTGTGTTACCGGCAATAATGCTGACGTTACCGCCTGTGGAGCCAATAGTGCTGACACTCTGGCTCTGGGTGGTACCGTCTTCATTCCGTTCATGGAGGGAAGATTTGCTGCCAATAGTGACACCCAACCCGCCCGTCCCCATCAGACCACTGGTTTTCTTTTCCTTGAAACGATATGTCGACTGTTCATCTGTGGCTGCCAGGATGTTGACATCATTTCCTGCCTGGAGGGTTACCGAGCCATCACCCACGACACCAGAACCTTTCACGTTCAGGTCGTTACCCGCTGAGAACGAGACGTTATTTCCGCTCAGTGCAATGCCTTTTTCGTAGGTGGCGTAATCTTCCTCAATGGTGTGCGTGGTGGTTTTGTTCAGGAACCCTTTTTTGGTTTTGGTCTCTTCTTTGAAGTGGTAATCGCTTTCGGTGGCGGTTTCGAGATTGCTGATGCTGTTCTGGCGGACGAGTGCGGCTATTTATGCGCTGGTCAATACGATGGGAAAACAGCAATGCTACCGCCTGCAGGGATCGTGGAGCTGCAATCGTGGAAGTTTAGCGACTACCAAGTCTGACACATCTATTATTTGTTTTATTTATTAGTCAGTTATTACTCGTTCGCTTAACAATTACATGTAACTGCATCTACCATTTCGCTCGTTAATCCCCTTCAAAAAAAACCATATAGGACTTCATTTTAATACCACATATGGTATTGTTTGGAATGTATTTATGCCTGATAAGAAATCGACGTTAAGATGCGAAAACTAATTTACTACTGAGTATATTAAATGACCTTTGGTAAACGTCTCGCCTCTTTACGTAAGGGCAGAAAGCTGACGCAGGCTGTACTTGCGGACAAAGCAAGTTGTCATATATCGATGATTCGCCGCTATGAATCAGACGATGTTCAGCCCACGCTTGAGGTAATCCGCAATTTATCTCTCGCGTTATCAGTCAGTGCAGATGTGCTGGTTTTTGAGGAAGTTGAACAAAATCCTGATGATGAATTACGTTCGTTATTTCTGGCAGTTAACCAGTTCACTCAGGAGGAAAAGTCAGTGACAAAAGTACTACTGGAAGCACTGATTTTGAAACACGATGTTAATCAACGTGTAAGAAATGCGAAGGATTAGCAATCATAAAGGACGCGATGATCCAGTGTTGGAGCACTGAATCACCGCTAACCATAACCAACTATTACGGAGTTAATCATGGCTGAGCACGATTCTAAGTCAGAAGTTGTCACAACTGAAGCACCAGAACTAAAAACCCGCCGTTATACCGTGGGTTACATCCGCGACTGGCAGACCCACGAACCCGCACCGACCATCACGCTTAAAGGTTACTGGCTGGAAGATGCGGGGTTTACAACCGGTACACCACTGAAGATCCGCGTAATGCCCGGTTGCCTGGTGCTCACCGCTCAGGAACCGTTGCCTGTACCGCCGCCAGAGCCGGAGATCATGCAGACGCTGAAGAAGGTCTGTAAGCTCTCGGGCCGCAAGCAACAACAGATACTGGAGTTTATTGCGGTGATCACGGCTAAGCGACCACCAGTGGGGAAGTGGATCTGACGACTGGCTGACAGGTGAAAAAATCCCGGCTCGGTAGATGAGCCGGGTTCTTTTTATTCATAACGATATTCTAAATTGATTTTCATTTTTTCAAGATCAACTGTGACAAGACAACCATGCCATACAGGGAGATTGTTTGTAAGAGACTGTTCTAGATAGAATTTTCTTAACTCCACTAACTTTTCAAGAAGTAAGCTATCTGTAGCGGGTGTTCCCGGTAAAAACCATGTTTTTACACCTTCTTCATTAACATAATCATATAAAAACTTTGCATGATCGTTTTCAGGCGATAGCTCAGCATCCAAGAAAAGCATCTGAGCATCTTCAGGGGCTGACTCAAACAATATACGCCCAATTTCTGAGTACAACTCATCATCACGAGAAGTCATTATTTACCTCCTGGCGTATTATTAAAGATCTCCCTTATAGGGCGCTCATTATTTATTTGATAAGTTACAGTAAAGCTATCTGGCCGTTTATTATTTCCACTGTAGGATGGCTCAACTTTCACATTAATTTGCTTGCCATCCTTCAAGGCATTAGCCCACGTATTTTCCATCTGCTTCCAGGCACCTTTATTCAGATTGCCATTCATAGGAACAAGGTTAAGTTTTTCACCAGAGCCGTTGAAAATACTGGCTATAAGATGCCCACCTTCATCACCGTCAACACCACATTTCCCTGCTTTACATTGCTGATAAGTATTACGATCATTTTTAGACCAAGATAATGAACTCTCAACGCTCTCCGTTCTTCCTAAAGAGTCAGTTTTAAATGTTTTATTACCATCCAGTTTATAGGTCTTATTTGGCTGAGGATTGTTTAGTTCTTTGCTCCAGTTTCCTTTACTTCCAGAGACAGCAACAATCTCATCACTGGCCTGATTAATCAGTTTAGAGGCTGTTTCAAGGTCACCTGCTTTCAGTGCCTTTTCTGCTGCCTTAATCGCTTTACCCGCAGCGTCTCCCAACCCTGGGACAAGACCAATTACCGCTGCCAGATAATCAATCGCGCTTTCCGCCTCATGGAAGCCCTTGATATCACCGACAACCGGCACAAAATCAGCACCAAACGATGTTGTACCTTTCAGCGCTTCCCTGCGTTCATCGTACATTTTGGCTGAGCAGGTTTCTGCACTCAGCCCGCCGCAGTTTTCTTTCTTATAACGCTCGTTCTCCGCCTCAACGTACTCAGCAGCCTTTTGCTCCAGCGTCTTGCCTTCCGATTGTGCCTGCGCAATGTCACTCAGCGCATTATTCTCCACAACAACTTCTTCCGATACGGAGTCCGTCATCGTTCGGCATTTTCACTAGTGCAATCAGCACTTTACAACCACTTTTCGCCAGTGCATTTTCACACCGACAACTTTTTGCCTCGACGCGCTTTTTCAGCCCGTGACGCCATTTTCCCCTACATTGTTAAAGAGCAATACCAGCCACCGCCCCTTGCCACTCCCGGTGTGATCCGGTTGCAGCGGCGGGAAGTAGAATTATTTCAAGACTAAAACGCCAACTAAAATAAATAAGTTGAATATTTTTTCAAGCTTGTAATTATTTCACTTATCTCATTTTTTGGAATAGTTATATCCTCAATGACCGGACACTCTATATCCTCCCAGATCCTTCCATTATGCCCATCAACTAATTTCGTTATTTTCCCCCCAACAATCCTCACTGAACTTTCATTTGAAACAGCAAAGAAATAGGCCCCAGAGTCGTTGATGATCGTGGGGGAAGCACAAAAATCAAACACTTGCTCTGGATATTCATCATCTTGTGTCGATTCTGGGTATGCCAGTTTAAACAAGGCATCAAAAGCTTCATTTGTTGGTGCATTGAAAATTTCATCATTGCGTGGCTGAGAGATAAGAGCATTTTTTTTATCAGTGACATCATAAAAATCAATATCTAACGTTGATGTCCTGACATCTTCTGGATACATATTTCCATTTACAAAAAAATAAAAAAAACCATTCTTATAGGAATCACTCCACTGAGGAATACATTCTACCCAGATAGCAAAACGATACGGATCACCGAAAATCATATTTACCTCCATTTCCCAGGTAAACCAAACTCTTTTTTAACAGCGTTTGGTATATCACTTTTTTTCAATGGAACGGATGCATCTCCCGTACTTCCTGACCAATGCCACGAACCATCATTTGTATTCGTAAATTGATGTACGTTACCTTTTTCGTCTAATGCGTACCTCTTTTTCCCATTCTCTACTGAGTTACCAAACAATTGAATAGAGTTTGTAGGTTCGGTTCCGGCGTTTCTATTATATCCGACTTGACCAGGAGTATGTTTCCCATTCGATTGATAAACCAGCCCATTGCCAGCTTTCGTTGGGGTAGGCACAGGCATCGCGCTTCCCTTACCTTTACCCATACCGCCTGTAACAGCGGCCATGGCAACACCAGCCAAGATTTCAGCTTTCTGACTATCCAAGCCATACAATGTCTGGAGCTGTTGGGCAAACTCGGTGCTGTTAACTATTCCTGACTCGTCCATCTGCTGCATCAGCAAGACCGATAAGTCATTCTTCATGCTCCACGGGATATCTTCACCCAGCGCTTTGTCTATCGCTTCATGCACTAACATACTGTTAGCGGGGATATCACCGTATTTCTCTTTACAGGCCGCTGCATCCGAAGCGCAAGTTACAATTAACTCATTACGTTGCTTCAGACTCAGCTCTTCCATTTCCTGCACAATCTGAGAACAGTCACCACGAGCATCACAGCCCTTAGCCCTCGCTGCAAAATCATCTATCTGCTTGGCACTCAGATAGTTATTCTCCACCGTCGTCTTCCCTGCAATAGCCCCGGTCATCGCATCAGCAGAACTGTCTCCGGTCAGGCCGCCAGCCAGACCTGCGGCTATGCTTGCCAGCGCTGATACCGTCTGCTTTTCGGACTCATTCAGTTTATCGGCATCCCGTCCATACAAGCTGACGGCTATCATACCCGCCAGTTCACCACTCGCCGCACCTGCTGCTCCGGCTGCGGCATTTTTACCCTGGGCTGCAGCCAGAGCAGCGTTGACTACGGCATGCGCGATGACGCGTGACGCATCATCTGTGGTGCTTTTTTTCACCCACTCTGCCAGATATGGTGCCGCCCCACCCGCAATCGCCGCTTTCAGGTCACCGCCTGCCAGCCCCTGCAACGCCATCGTCGCCGCGCTGATACCCTGCTGAATGGCGCTGCCGGTCCCCCATTCTTTCTGTGCAGCTATGTAGCTGTCTGTCTTCGCGAGTTTAGCGTTGTACTCAGCCCATTCTTCTTTCGTCGCACCTGCTTCTGGCTCTTTTACCGGTGGTATCCGCTGCGCCAGTTCGGCCTTACCCGTTTTTATTGCCCAGATATCACCCTCAGTCCGCGCAATATCGCCCGCCTGGCTGCCGATTTCCCCCAGCGTCTGCGCTATCTCCAGCCGCTTTTGCTCTTTCTCTTTATCGAAGATTGGGCTGATGCTGCCATTTGCATGTTCAGTGTCGCGGCTCAGGTCTGCCACATCCTGTTGCTGTTTGTCTTTGTCGCGAATAGTGATACTGCCATCGGCTATCGCCGATTTCGTGGTGCCTTCCGCATCACCATTACCGTCAGCCCCCACCAGCAGTGTGTTCGCCATATTGCCTGCGAACTGGCTACCAATGCTTCCGCCCGTGCTGAAACTGCCACCGCTGTGGCTGACGTCATATTCCGCTTTGTTACCGATGTCACTGAAGCCCAGTGTCCCGGTGTCGAGGTGGTTTTTACTGCTATCTCCCGTGCTGGCAATAACCGCGCCATCCAGTTGTGTGTGATTGCCGACGGTGATATCAAACCCGCCATCACCCGCAAAAATACCGCTCTGTTCAACCACGGAGTCGTAGTTGCTGTGCATCTTGTCTTTACTGACACTCAGGCTGGCTGAACCACTCATCGAGCCAAAGGAGAAACTGGCCCCGCCGCTGATGCTGTCCTGCTTGCTGTCGTAGCGGTCACTGTCCTGCAGGCTGCTGATGGTCAGGTCACCACCAATATCCGCCACCACTTTTTTACCGCTGACCTGTGCACCGGCAAGTGTCGTGTCTTCACCACTGCGTATCGTCACCTGGCGTCCGGCATCCACCGTGGTTTCGTTCTGCTGCGTGCCGTTGCCGCTCTCTTTACCGTGTGACTTATTGCCGCTGGCGGAGACGTTGATCCCCCAGCCACCCGAACCGACACCAATACCGATGCCCACGTTGCCGCCGCTGCTTTTGTTACTCCCTTCCAGCAACTGGGTGTTCTGCGACGAGACCAGATTCACATCCCGTGCCGCATCAAGCCAAACATCCTTACCTGCCTTCAACTGGCTACCCGCCACACTGATATCACCACCTGTCGCGGTGACCGAAAGGTTATCTCCGGCGTTCAGTGTCGAGCCACTGGCAGTATTCTGTTCGTTGTGCGTTTTCGATTTTGACGACTGTGAACCGTAGGACAGGGTGATGCCGACCGTGTTGGTGTTATCCGTGTCGCTACCTTTGACGGTATCCATCCTGGCGGCCTGGTTTGCCTGTACGCCAGACAATACCGCCTGGGTACCTTTCAGCGCTGCCAGGCGTCCGTCGCTTTCGTCTTTCGCTGACTGGGCAGATGACACTGCACTGTTAACAGCACTGCCCACCATTCCAGACAATGCCAGTGTCAGACCGCTCTGGCTTTGCTCGTATTTTTCATCGCGGGTACGTTTGTCATGACCTGGATCGATAATCACACTGTCGCCGGTAATTGACAGGTCTTTGCCCGCAATTAAATCAGAGCCGCCGATATGCGCCTGGCCACCGGCATTAATGCTGACATTGCCGCCCGTTGAACCCACCGTGCTGGCGCTCTGACTCTGGGTGGTGCCTTCGTCATTCATTTCATGGCGGGATTTGTTGGTTCCGACGGTGATACCAATACCGCCGGTGCCCATCAGGCCGCTCTTCTTCTGCTCCTTCAGGCGATAAGTAGAATCCGTATTCGTCGCTGCCACTATGTCAACATTTTTGCCCGCACTGAGCGATACATCCCCGTCACCCACGACAGCCGAACCCTGTACCAGCAGGTTGTTACCCGCCGAGAGCGACACATTAGTCCCGCTCAACAGGGTGCCTGCTTCACGCGTCGCGCTGTCTTCCTCCACCGTATGCGTGGTGGTTTTCTTCAGGAATCCTTTTTTGGTTTTGGTCTCTTCTTTATAGTGGTAATCGCTTTCTGTCGCGGTTTCCAGATTGATGTCGCGGCCTGCGCCAATACCGATATCGCCGCTTGCCAGCACCTGCGCTGCTTCACTGTTCACATCACGTCCGGCGACAATCGTGGTGTTACCGCCGCTGGCGATTTCCGTGCTGTCCTGGCGTACCGACTCGTTGATTTCGACCTTTTTCTTCGCGTGGTAGCTGTTGCCCTCGGTAGTTTCAGCCGCCTGCAGATTCACATCACGACCGGCCTGCATTCCCACGTTGCCTTCGGCGGCGATGCCTGCCGCCTGGCTGTTGATGTCCTGGCCTGTAACCAGCGCCAGGTCGCCGCCTGCGGTGATGGTGGTGCGGGCATTGTCTGTGCTGTGGGTTTCGCTTTTGCCTTTTGAACTCGTTTCGCTGGTTTGTCCTGCGTTCAGGTTCAGGTCGTTGCCGGCAATCAGCGTGGCGTTGTTGCCCGCACTGGCTGAACTGGCTTCAATCGTGACATCGTTGCCCGCCTGAATACCCAGGTTGCCCCCCGCAGAAATCGTGCTGCCCTGCTGCGTGACCGATTCAGTACTGGTCGCCTCAGTGCCGCGGAAGCCTGACTGGCTATAGCCATGAGTGACCTGGTTTGCCGTTATTGCGATATCGCCCCAGGCATTCATCAGCAGATTGCCACCCGCCGCCACATTCGCCCCGGTTATGTTGATATTCTGTCCGGCACTCAGACTCAGGGCATCGAGTGAGGTAATGGACGCGATGTTGCCCACGGTCGTATCCACTATCCCGACATGGCCATTTTTACCCCCGGTACCAAGACTCCAGGTGCTGGTCTGCGTGATGTTGTTGATGCTGCCGTCGAGGCTTTCAAGCTGGACGGTTTTGCCACTGATGGTTGAGCCGATGTTGTTGATATCGCCCAGCGAGCTCAATCCCAGGTTGCCGCCAGCATGAATCAGGCCGTTGTTGAGGTTGCTGATGCTGTTGCCGCTGTCGATGCTCAGGTTATTTTTCGCGGTGATGCTACTGCCGCTGTTGGTGATGTTGCCGCCCGCCAGCTGGACGTTGTTACCGGAAATCACGCTGCCGTTACTGACCGTCACATCTTTTGGCGAGAGATAAACTTTCGGCACCATCACCCTCTGGCCGTTAATGGTCGTCGCTTCCCACCACAGAATACTTTTATCGAGTGAAGCGATTTGCGCCTGCGTGAGCGCGATACCAAATGCCAGCCCCAGCGACTGCTGTGCAAATGCCGCGTTGTCCATCAGATACTGCATCTGCGCAAGATCTGAACCGATGCCGTTGATGTAGCGATTGCCCGTCTGATTCAGCATGAAGTTGCTGACGTAGCGTGTATCAAACGCCGCATCGCCGAGGAAACGGTAGTCGTATTCCGGGTGCAGGTTCAGGCGAGCCAGGAAGTAAGACGAACCGAGGAATTTATTCTGATCGGTATAAGTGCTGCTGGTTTCCCGCGGGGCTTCGCCCGGTTTCATACCCATCATGGTGTAGAGATCGCCAAACAACGAAGGATCAAGCTGGCCGAGACCATCGAGTTTCGGGTTGGTGGTGATCAGATACGGGCTGTTAGGATCTGTGGAAACAACGAAGTAGCCATTCTGGCCGCTCGGCAATGGGTAAGCGCTGGTATCAACCGCTTTGCCAGCATGATTGTTCAGGCTACTGCTACCTGGTTTCACCAGCGCAGCATTTTGCATAGCAGGGTCCGCGAGATCGCCTTGTGAACCCAGCCCGGCGTTGCCTTCTGCTGCGTAATCTCTGGAGGAAAGATCGGCCGAACTGTTATCCAGATTACCGCCACCGTTGATTTGCTGGATAGCGTTTTGTAGTTGATCCTGCCACTGCGGCGTACCCGGCGTAAGGTTATCGGCGCTGGCGAGGCTTTGTTTCTGAACACCGCTGTCAATGTTCTGGTTGCTCAGCGTATTCAGGGTTGGCGCAGAAATCGTGTTGCTGATGCCACCCGTATTCGCCGTAGAAAGGGTGTTGCTGATATCGGTGGTGAAGTTGGCTGTGACATTGCCGCCCGCCTGAATGACGGAGCGGTAAATGTCGCCGGGCGTAGATTCGGTTGTTTTGCCTTTAAGGATGAATTCGATTTTGTCGCCGCTGCTGGAGTTCTCATTTTGATAAACCCAGGAGTCGGTATCTGTCCCTGCCTGCCACGACTGGTTTGACAGCGTGGAGCCCGTCAGGTCAATGTTTCCGTCGCCGAGAATGACGCTGGCATTGTTATCCAGTCGGTCAGCGTGAATCGTCAGATTACCGCCTGAGCGTATTCCGGCCACACCTCCACTGGCGGAAACGACTGTTTCCGTCTGGCTGGCTGCAAAGTACTGCGTGGCAAACTCAGGTTTCATGTAATAAGTCGTTTGCGCAGGCACCGTCACGCAATGCGTATTGGCCACCCCGGTACACCTTTCCCACGCAGGAATGGTGATTGCGTAATAACTCCCGACCGGAAGCTGGCTCAACGGGAGCGTAATCGTGGCATTACCCAGCCCGCTGATTTGTGCTGGATTAGGTGTTGTGGTGGTGGATGTTGTCAGGCCGTCGCGCTGATTCAGCAGGTGCGCAGTATTGAGGGTGATATCGCCGTTTGTTGTCTCAATATTCCCGGACGTATTGATGATTTCTGCGCTTACCGCACCACTGGCGTCCTTCTGCATCACCAGGTTGTTGCCCGCCAGAATATCGCCACGCGTATTTTTGATGCTGTCTGCCAGCAGGGTCATATTGTTGCCCGCATACAGCAGCGCGGTGTTAAGCAGGGAGCCGGCGGCCTGCGCGGACAGGCTGCCGCGGGTGCCGGTGAAACCGTTGAGGATAATATCGCTGGCGCTGGTCAGGACCACGTCGCCACCGGCCTGCAGCGTACCCGCAGCATTCATATTGATACGGCTGCCGCTCAGGTTGCTGGCAGCACTGCCTGCAGTGAGTTGCCCGTTGTTGGTCAGCACGCCACCCGCACCAATGTTCAGCCCCTGGCCCTGCATCACGCTCTGGTTAGTGATGTCGCCGTTGCTGGTCAGCGTCAGCACATTGCCCGCCGCCATCACGTTGCGCGTGGTAAACGCATTCGTCAGGCCGACGGTTAAATTACCGAGCGCCACCACCTGGCCAAGCTGATCGAACCCGGTACTGCTCAGTACCAGATTCCCCCCGCTGAAGAGTTTCCCGGCGGCCTGAAGATTGACCTGACTGGCGTTGATATTGAGCTGGTTGTTGCCGAGCAACGTCCCGCTGTTGGTCAACACCTGATAATCAGAAATCAGGTTCGCGGCCTGCACGGTGCCCTGATTGCTGAGGCTGTTCCCCTTCAGGTTCATCTGCTGGTCTGCCAGCAACGTCCCACTGTTGGTGGCGTTTGCGGCGTTGAGCAGCAGCGTGGTTGCCTGTAGCCAGTCGTTATTGGTCAGGCTTGCAGTGTTGAACGTCAGGTCGCCTGCGAACAGCAGTTTGCCGTCGTTTTGCGCTGAGCTGACGGCGTCAATGCGTGAGGAACCCGCCCCCTGCACAATGCCGTAGTTGATTAAATTCGCCGTGGTGATGTTCAGCTCGTTCTGGCTGAGGAGTGTGCCCGCCGCACGGTTAGTCAGGTTGCCAGTGAGCGAAAGCGTCAGCGCATCATTGCCCTGGATACGCCCCTGGTTATCCAGTGTGCCACTGGTGATGTGTGTGTTGTTACCCTGAATGCGCCCGAGGTTAGTCACCGAAGTGGCATTCAACGCCAGTGCGCCACCCGTCAACAGGGTTTTGTCCTGCTGCTGCGTAAACGTGCCGTTGAGCGCCACGGTCAACCCGTTAACACCGCTGATCTCGCCGTTGTTATTCAGCGTGGTACCGCGCAGCATCAGGTTTTGCGCAATCCACTGCCCGTTGTTTGTAAGGTTCAGCGCCTGTAATGCCGCATTGCCACTGGCGGTGATTTTGCTGCCCGTCCCGGAAATCAGGTCGCCGGACAGTGTCAGGTTCAGACCGTCGGCACTTTGAATCGCGCCGTTGTTATTCAGATTGCTGGCGTTCAGCAGGATGTGATGCCCCTGCCAGACTCCGCTGTTGACGATATTGCCACCATTAATTTTCAGCACGCCCTGAGTTAATAGCTGGCCGTTCGTGTCGTTGTTCAGCTCCAGCAATGGTGCTGAAAATGTCAGTGCATTCAGGCCGATAAGTGTGCCCTGATTGCTGATTTTATTCTGCTGAGCGGTGAGGATTTTTCCCTGAATCGCACGACTGTTATTGAGCGTGCTGCCTGCCAGCGACATATCGCCTTCGCTCAGCAGCGAACCGTTGTTATTCAGGGTTTGCGCCTGAATCGTTGCCTGTCCTTTGCTGAGGATGTCGCCGCTGTTAGTCAGCGTGTCATTCACGTTGGCAGTCAGGCCGCTGGTCGCAATGACCGTGCCGCCGTTGCGCCAGTCGTTCGCGCTGAACTGGTTTTGTCCGCCCTGCAGCAGACCTTCTGTAGCAAGATTTTGCGCGTTGAAAGTCAGCATGCCGCCGGTAAGAACACGGCCGTTCTCGCCAGTAGTGATGTCGTCTGCGTTCGCATTCAGCCAGTCGCTGCCCTGCCACAATCCGTCATTCGCCAGGCTTGTCGCATTTAAATCCAGGCTTTGCCCGATGACTTTGCCACTGTTGTTAAAAATGCCAGCGCTAAGTGCGACAGCCTTCTGACTCCAGATTTGGCCGCCGTTAAACATGTCGCCATTTACGCGAGCGGTGAGGCCGTTCACGCCGATGAGCGAACCGGTGCTGGTGAGGTCGTTCAGGGTTAACGAGAGCAAATTCCCCTGCAAAATGCCGCTATTGCTTAACGAGTCGCCGTGAAGCAGCAAATCGTTCGCCGCCACCAGGCCTGCGTTTTCGAGATTACCGTTCAGTGTCGCGTCGTTCTGTGCCAGTAAACGTCCGCCAGCCTGGTTGATAAACGGCCCGCTGAGCGCAAGGTTCATGTTTTTAGCCGCGATATCACCGCTGTTATTCAGTTCATTGCCCGTCAGTGTCAGCAGGTCGTTCACCTGCAACAAACCGGCATTGTTCAGGCTTTGTAAGGCGAGAGTGAGTGCCCCGCCGCTCACCAGTTGCCCATTGCTGCGGTTAATCAGGATCGGCGTTTTAAGCTGTAACGTGCTGTTGCCTTGCAGCAGCCCGTTGTTATCGAGGTTTTGTGTTTCAACACTGAGGTTATTTGCCGCCAGTTTGCCACTGTTGACTATGCTGTTTGCGGTCAGGCTGGCATCCTGCTGGCTGACTAAAGTACCGCTATTGATCAGTGCGTGACGGGTTATGGCATCCAGTTTATTTTGCGCCTGCGCAACACCACCGTTTTGCCAGTCTTGCGCATTCAGGGAGATATTTTTTCCCTGCATCAAGCCCTGGTTATTCACCGTCTGTCCATCAATTGCCAGTGCGCCGCCGCTCAGCAGTTGACCGTTGTTTTGATTAGTGAACGTCTCGCCCTTCAGGCTCAAATCAAGATTGCCTTGCAGCAACCCGCTGTTCATCAAATCGCCACGGAAAGCAAGCACGTTTGCCACCAGCATTCCGCTGTTTTCAAGGCTGCCACTGTCGATTGTCAGCCCTTGTTTCCCCAGCATTTTTCCCTGGTTTTTAAAGTCATTCGTCACCCTGATGGTGCCGTCCAGTTCGCTTAACGCATTGCCAGTGTTGATCCACTCGCCGCTCGCCAGATCCAGATTTTTCCCCTGCATCAGGCCCGCATTCGTCAGGCTGCTGGCACGCAACACCAGTTTGCCGTTGCTTAAAAGCACACCCGAATTCTGGTTATCAAGGGTGCGGGTCGTCAGTGTCAGCAGGTTCAGCCCTTGCAACGCGCCGCTGTTGGTCAGCTTCGACAGGTTAATATTCGAATCACTGGCGGTAATCACGCCCGCGTTAGTGAGCTCCTGGGTGGTCAGCGTGAAAGTGGTCGCTGCATTGAACACTCCAGTCTGGGTATTCGTCAGTTGCTTCGCGAGATTCAGCACGATGGCTGTTGCCTGCAATGTTCCGGCGTTCACGAAGGAATCTGAGTCCAGCGAGAAATCACCCGCGGTCAGAATATTGCCCTGGTTGCTGAAGTTTTTTACCATGAGATCCAGCGCCGCATCACCCTGAAGATCGCCGGTGTTAGTGAGCTCATCGCTCTGAATCGTCAGGTTTTTGGCAGCAACTTGCCCGCCGTTTTCAAGGGTTGATCCTTTGAATTGCAGGTGTTCTTGCGCCAGCAGTCGCCCGTTATTGGTCACGCGAGCCGTGCCCGCCGTCATATTCACAGAGTTAATTTCGCCACTGTTGGTGAGCTGATTACCCTTCAGCGTCAACCCAGCATCGCTCGTGATAAGCCCGGCATTGAACAGTGTCGGAACCGTCAGCACAAAATCCTGTGTACTCCAGACCGTGCCACCCGCCAGGTTATTCAGATTATCAACGGCTAAATCCAGAGCCTGAGTGCCCTGCAACAGTCCACTGTTGGTCAGGGATAGACCCTGCAACGTCAGCGCTGAAGCAATCAACGCGCCGCTGTTATTGAACTGGTTACCGCTCAACGTCAACGCGGAATCGGTTCTGAGCGTACCGGCGTTTGTGAAGGTGGGAATGTTAAACGCCAGGTTTTGCGAACTGTACAAATAGCCGCCAACCTGGTTATCCAGCAGTTGCGCAGAGAGGCTTAATGCCCTGTCGCCCTGCAGCAGGCCGGTATTGACGATAGTCTGGCTGGTGAGGCTGAGTTCCGGTGCCACCAGGGAGCCGCTGTTGTTGACGTTGCCAGCATGAATATTGATAGCAGCGGCATTAGATTTACCGTTATGTGACAGGTTATCTGCGCGGATAGCGAGATTGCCACGGGCAGCTTGTGTGCCATTCAGCGTGGCATCTGTGGTGTTGAGCGTAAGCTGACCATCGCTTTGCAGCTGCGCATTTTGTTGGCTGGTGAGTCGCTGAGCCTGCACCGCAAGGTCGCCCTTCGCGATAACTTCGCCATCAAGATTGGCATCGTCAGCATTCAGGGCAATATTGCCCTGGCTGGTGCTCAACGAGCCGTTTGCGGTGGTCAGGGAATTAGCCTTCACCGTCAGCGCATTTTTGCCCGACAGCGTGCCATTTTGCTGAATATTCCCCGCGATAACCGTTAACGCGTCATCACTGAGGATTTGTCCGCTGGCCGCGTTATTCAGCGTGTTGGTCGCGTTGATACTGGCACGGCCTTTGGCGCTCAGCGTGCCGCTTTGTTCGAAGGTTTGGGTGGCGAGATCCAGCTCACCGCCGCTCAGCATCTGGCCCTGATTGGTCAGAGCACCGGCGTTTATCGCCATGTTTTTCTGGCTTTGTACGGTGCCGGTATTTTTCAGCGTGCTGGCGTTAAGTTGTGCGGCACCATTGGCGGTAATATTGCCGCTGTTGGACAACGCACCGCTGTTTAAAGTGACATTATTTCCGGCAACCAGCTGGCCGTGGTTATCCGTCGTACCGGCGACTTCAGCCGCGATATCACGCGCAGCGTCAGCACGGCTGCTGCCATCCTGAGTTAAATCATGTGCTTTGAGATTAAGATTGTTTCCGGCAGTCAACGTCGCACTGGATAAGCTCAGCTTGCCATCACTGTTCAGGACAATATTGTTGTCGCTGACAAAGGTGCCACTGTTAAGCGCAACGTCCTGCCCGCTAACATGGATATCGCCGCTGGCTTTGTGTTCTCCGCTCAGTGCAACGCTCTCACCTTTTGCCGTCAGGCTACCGCTGGCGAGGCTGTTTTTAACTGTCAGTTTGCCATTCGCATCAAGGGTAATATCCCCCTGGCGGGCATTCAGGTTGCCAAGGTTGACCCCGACACCTTTGTCGCTGGAAACCAGGTGAATACGGTTGGCGTACATGCCGCCAAGCGCGCCGGCGTCCACCGCAACAGCCGGTGCCGCGCCTTCACCGGCAATTGCCGTTGCGCGTCCATCAGGCGTGACGCGGTTGGCTCCGGCAATGACCGTTAAATCTTTGGCATGAATGTCCGCGTTGATTTCCGTGGCACGCGAGATTATCGACAACGCATCAGACTGACTGGCATCCAGCCCTTTCCCTTCAACGGTGATAGAACCTTTTGTGACATCAAGAGATTGCAGATTACCGCTGGCATCCAGTACCGGTTTCCCGGTGGTCAGTGTCGCGTTCGGCGTGTTGATAAATCCGCAGCCATTACAGGTGATCCCGTAAGGGTTGGCGACCATCACGTTGGCCGCTTTGCCTGCCACTTCGGTGTAGCCCTGAAGCTGCGAGCGGTTCGCGCCCGTCACTTCATTGATGATGCCACGCGCTTCCTGGCCTGCTTTCAGGTTCGGGTTGTTCTGGATAATCCCGCCAAGCTGCGTCTGGTTGAGTTGGCCAGTGGCATTGTTGAGGATTAAGCCCTCTTTGCCGACGTTGTAATCCTGATACTGGTTATGGGATATCCCCGCGCCGTTGGGCGTGGCGATGTTCACCACCGGCACCCCGTTCCCGGCCTGGTCAATTCCGGTGGCACCATTGGCGGGGGTCGGTGCGGCAAATGCCGGGATAACAGGCTGTCCGGCGAGTAAGGCGCAAATCAGGTAGCTCAACAGGCGCTGTGCAAAACAAACGGGTTGCTGATGATTGTCCATAATCTTTGGCCTCACAAAACAATGCTAATGCGGTAATAAATGCTGAGATGGTCAGGCGCTAACCAGTCCGGGTATTTGACAGGTGTTCCCACCGTGAACTGGCTGGCGTAATAACGGTTGGTGCTTGATAACCCCACCGCTGTCCCCCACAACGTGCCGGATGCCCACGGGTCGTGTTTATCTTTTTGTAGCCAGCCACCATCAACGGCAACGACGCTGCTGACCTGGCCAATAAATGGCAACGTGAACAGCACATAGTTGAGTTCATTGCGCAGGTAACCGCCGTTATCACCGGATAAATACTGCTCTTTAAAACCGCGCACCGAGCTTTCACCACCGATAGTCAGGCGTTCGCTGCCATACAGCCGGTCGGGTGACCACTGCCCGTAGAAACTGGTCAGCCACCATAAATCGTTCGCCACCGGGCGCTGGAAGCTGCCGTTGACGCTCCATTTTTTGAACTCAGCTTTTGGCAGAGCGTCGTTTTTACCGTGGTCGTTTTCCGCCCCCAGCCAGGGCACGCCGTGGCTGAATGTGGGGTTCAGCGTGGCAACACCACCGAAGATTTTTTGCGTGTGGTTCAGGCCAAACAACAGGCTGGTCAGCTTGCGGCTGCTGCTGTCGAGCAGTACATCGTTAAGATAGTTACGGCTGATTTGATGTGTCAGGCCAACTGAAGCGCCGGTTTTGATGTCGCCGTCGCGGAACAACACCCGCGAGGCGGTAAAACGGTGTGACTGGCTGTCGCCCGTTGACGCCCAGCCAAAGCCATTGTTATTAATGGTGCTGAGGTAATTGCTCCAGCTGTAGCTGTAATCAAACAGGTTATAGCCGTAAGGTACGCTCAGTCCTGCCTGCACACTTTGTGCATCATGCGAATCAGAAAAATCACTGCTGCGCGCGCCGCTAATAAACCATTTATCGGCAATGCCCAGCAGGTTATTACCCGTCAGCGCCCCGTTAAGCTGGCCAGTACCGGTACTTTTTTGCCCGCTGTTATCAAAGCCCAGCGAGAGGCCGAGGGGAAATTCAGGCGTCGCGGTGAGGTTAACGATGGAATAGCCTGGTTTGCTGCCAGGCAGAATTTCAATCTGCACCGGATTGCTGCGCAGGCGGTTGATTTGTTCCATGCCCTGCTCAATGTCACGCAGGTTGAGGATTTCACCTTCAAGGCCAGGAAAGGCCATATATAACTGGCGGGAAGAACTGCCTTCCAGGCGTATTTTCTCAAGCCGCCCCTCCATCACCGCAATGTTTAATTCACCCTGTGATAAATCCTGCTCAGTGATAAAAGCACGGCTGATAATATATCCTTTCTGAATATACCAGTCGGAAATATCCCGCGTTAACTGCGTGATCTTATCCATTCCAATACACTGATTGATATAAGATTTTTTAAATTCAGTCTGTTTTTTATCGGAAAGCAGTGTTGCATTATTGATATTGATGGAATGAATATTAAAACAGGGTCCAGCGCGGGTCACCGGTTCAGTTACAGCAGGTTGACGTAATGGAACAGAACGTTGTAATTCTTCCCTTTGCTGCTGATTTTGTTGCAATAAACCCTGTTGTTCCTGGCGAATAAGGTCGCGATCCGCAGGGCTAAGCGGTGCAGAAAATACCGGGGGAATAAATAGCAAGACACAGAACGTGAAAATGCTAAGGGTGCAATTATTTTGAATGCGCAATTATTTCGTCCATGAACAATAATGCCGACGCTAAAAAGACCCCGCATAGACACAATATTTAATAAAAATTCACAATATGATAAATGTGAACACATCCTTTGGTCACATTCAATACAAAATATATATATTTAGGATAATTGCGGTATTCATTTTTTATTTAATCAGAACTTCATCAACCATCGCGCTACCCAAACGCATTGCGGAACATATTCGTGGCATTCCCAATGACACGCCGCGGTGGGTTTGGGTGGTCGCAAAGCTCACGGGTTGCTTTTCGCAGTCCGAATCGTCACCAAGCCATGCCAGCGCTTCTTTGCTTTCCATCATTTCCGGTGTGGACGGAAACATCAGCCATTCATAGTAATAATGACGTGTGCGAACAGACGCATTCACATCGTGCGCTAATTGACTGATAGCCAGCGCACGCACTTGTTCAATTAGCTCGCTAGCCTGCAATGAATGACCAAAGCGCACCGCATCGCCAAATGCCCCCCAGTACAACTCTTGCAGCGCGACATAACAGCGCCCGGCGGGGGAGAAACTGAGGTAATGTCCGGCCTGCCAACGGGCGAAAACCTGCTCGCAATGCACAATGCCCAAATGTGTCAAATCCGTACCGTGTAATTGCGTTTCCAGTTTACCCACACGCTGCGCAAGCTGCTGCTGCACTTGAGATAATTGCTGGCGGGTGATGGTTGAGTCGTTGGCCAACCGCACTGAAGCTGCCACTAAAGCCGTGACACTTTCATAGACTTTGACCAGCGCGTGGTGCTTTTTCCCCACCCGCTGACAAAGCTGTCCGAGCATCGCCATCGTCACTTCAGGCGTATCCATCAACACCTCGTCCAGCGCCCATTTTTGCAACTGACTCTGGCCGATAAATTCACCAATCAGCCGCTGATAAAATGCTTTGCTTTGCTGGCTGTGCCATGGTTCACGCGTGACACCACTATTCTTTGCAAAATCGACGACAAATTTTTCAGCGACACATTCCAGGGCGCGAGTTGGCGTTCCAGGTAATAAATTGCTCATGGTTGTTCTACCGTAAATAGCGTCTGAATATCATCCCGCAGCAGGCGGGTGTCCTCATGGATATATCGCGTGGTGCGTAAGCACTGCTGGAGCTGTTGGCGCAAGGCCGTGACCGCATCTTCATTTTGCTGGCGTGCTATCAGGCTTTGTTGCAGGTTCAGATGTATGGCGTCCAGTGCTTGAGAAAAATCAGCAAAGAAGGCCGTCATTCCCTCGCTCACGGCATATTCAATTTGCACAGTCATGGTCTGATTGAGCTGCAACAGAAAGCTGGCAATGTGCTCACTCAGCTTGCGCTGCACATCAGGCAGGGAAATCACGTAGCGGCTTTGCATCACGGTGTAACCTTCCCAGCCCCATTCGTCGCTATTCAGCCAGCGCGCAACGGTGCCACGCATCCCTGCCGGGCGGCGTAACTGTGCGACAGGAATATCCTGCTCCTCAATCAGCTGGTTAAATGCCTGATTGGCATTGAAATTTAATAACCCGACGTGAAACACTGGCAGGCTGATATTAGTGCGAAATCCGGCCTGGGTTAGCCCTTGAGCGACGCGAGCTTCAATCGGTTTTAAGGTATTACGCAGCGTATCCGCCAGTTCGACTTCCAAAAAACTGAACAGATGCATCAGCTCCTCAGTCATCTTTTCCTGCGCCGCGGTGAGGATTACCTCGCATGAAGCACGGATTCTGTGTAGCGCAATTTGCGCCGATTGTTCATCATCAAAACTCAGCGTTTCATTGCGGGCATCAAAATCGATTCCGCGACGCGTACCAAACGACAACGCCTGACGGGTGAGTTTTTCCGGCACCGTACCTTGCAGGAAATAGTCCGCAATATTGGCATTAATTTGCAGCTCATAACGGCGGATGAAATCCTCCATCGTTTGCACAGCCTGGTTTACATTGCTTTGTGCAACTGCACTGGCCGACTGCTGGCTGTCGGTCGCCAGACGCATGTCATCTTCAAGTGCTGCGATATTGCGCTGTAATTGTTCACTGGCAATGCGCAACCCCTGGCAGCGGAAATTCAGGTAATCTTCCGCGCCCTGCGTGTAGACCAGTAATTTCTGGCAGGCAGAACGCAGCGCGTACATCGAGGCGTTAGCATGTGCGGCATGCAGCACTTTTTTGATTGGGAAGGCAAACTGCGAGTCCTCCCACAATAATTCGGCTGACTGGCGCAAACTCTCTGAATCAATGAGATCGGTACTACGCCAACGGCGGCCCAGCGCCGCATCGGCAAAATCTTGCACCCAGCGATGTTCATCGGGATCCGGCAACATACCGTGCAATGCCAGTTCATGACGGGCGCGGTTGGCTAAATATCCCCACATTGAAGAGACGGGGAAAACATGGTTTGGCTCAATCATCCCTTTCATCAAGGTGCCTGAAATCAATGTCTTAACCTGTGCTTCGTCGTCGCCATTGCGGTCTTTTTGATCGAACTTGTTCACCAGCACATACAGCGGCACCGAAGAACTAGCACCTAATATCGCTTTTCGCACGTCTTCATCAGAAACCGACTTCAGTTGGGTGTAATCCAGCACCGCCAGCACGGCAGAGGCTTGCGCCAGTTGCTCCTGGAGCATTTTTTGCAGATGCGGTTGCCCGGCTTCATTTGGGCCAGGAGTATCTAATAAAGTCAGTTGCCCATAGCTTTCATTAATTCCAGCTAAATGGACAAATTCCACTTCAATGACCGGAACATGCTCAATTGCGGCATAGGCTTTAAATGGAAATGCGACATCCAGTGCTTTGGATAAGCGCACTAAATCATTCAGGCTTTTCAGGCAATGAAAAATAGGCTGAGCACCAAGATAATGCTTAGCAAAAGATTCCCCCATGGTTATTCTGGTTAATAACCCCGCCATATCCCGATCAATTTCCAGATGCCTGCCCAACGTTTCTCTTTCGGTTTGTTGCAAGCGAAGTTGCAAGGCCTGCATTAATTCCTCGATGGGTTGCACGTACGGGAAATGCAGCACCGGCTCACGCTGACCAGGCGTGTGGCGAATCAATGTGGGTAACGCTGTCATCGGGCGATTACGGTTTGGCAGGACTTCGGTGCCAATAATGGCGTTGATGGTAGTCGATTTCCCCGCTTTCACCGTCCCGACGATTGCCAACACCATTTCATGTTGGGTGATTTTGCGTAGCTCATTTTGCAACAACGCCTGCTGCACCTGAATGCCACGCGGACAAAACTTAGGAGGAACAACCGACCCCGTCGGCGATTGCCCAAAATAATTCTCGTCTTGCTGTGTAGTAAAAGAGGTCGTTTTTAAGGTATTGAGATTTTGCAGCGCAAGTTGCAATAACCGCTCAGCCTCCTGACCTAACTCAAATATTGCTTGTGTGTGCATAAAAAATCCTTCCTTAAATCAAATTATCCGGATTTTTATAAAGTCATTTATTTTCTTACCGATTAAGTACCGACATTTATAATTACACGCAGGAATCATTAATTCGATAATGTTATATTAAAGATGTTTTATTTATATAGATAAAATCTGATCAGACAACCAGAGGAAAATACAATAACGCATTTTGATAAACTAATTGTGTATTTTCATCGCGAATTTAGCAATTGATTGCGCAGTGAAAATATTTCTTTTTGTTTTCCTCCTGGCCCATGCGATAAGGCACAGCGGCAATCATCCACACAAAAACCAGGTTTTAATGTATAATTTCGCCACTTTTGCGGGAAACCGCTATTTTTAAAGCTATGACTCCAGAGATGACGAATATGACACTCCCTCATTGCCCAAAATGCAATTCTGAATACACCTACGAAGACAACGGTATGTTTATCTGCCCTGAATGCGCGCATGAATGGAATGATGCAGAACCCGCCCAAGACAGCGACCAACTGATTGTTAAAGATGCCAATGGCAACCTGCTGGCTGATGGCGATAACGTCACCGTAGTAAAAGATTTGAAAGTGAAAGGCAGCTCTTCAATGCTGAAGATTGGCACTAAAGTGAAGGGTATCCGTCTGGTTGAAGGCGACCATAACATCGATTGTAAAATTGATGGTTTTGGTCCGATGAAGCTGAAGTCAGAGTTTGTGAAGAAGAACTAAGTAAATTCCCCTATCGCCAAGGCGGTCTCTTGTACACAACTCTCCCTGGCAATCTTGTCAGGGTGAGATCTGTAAGCCTCGCTGATTTTCCGTTCACCCGTGCGTTCAGTTATCTCTTTAATCCCCGAAAACGGTGAACGCATCAAGGGGTTAACGCCAACCCCTTGATAATCCAGGCGCCCGGCAAATCAATCGCCGCTAAAGCGGTAAACACCGTTTTTCACCCAACATTCGGG
>NZ_SNVY01000007.1:44807-192611 GCF_004361975.1 Buttiauxella sp. JUb87 | reverse complement strand
CTTGATATTTTTTTGATACCCGAAGGTATCTGAGATATCAATCCTGCGAGTGCCCACACAGATTGTCTGATAAATTGTTAAAGAGCAGTGAGTTACGCGCTTTCGCTTGCTAACTCGAGGTGGCGTATATTACGCTTTCCTCTTTCAGAGTCAAGCGTTTATTTTCGCTTTTCATCTGGCTGACGGGCCGGTTTGTAAGCCGTTGTGCCGTGTCAGTGGAGGCGCAGTATAGGGATTTTCTGGGAGCTGACAAGTATAAAATTCAAAAAACTTATCGTTAGCTCAACTTTTAATCATAACGCAATCGAGAGATACAATATCGCCTGGTTTTTAAACAAAAACGAGCCCCGGAGGGCTCGTTTTATCTTTTTTGTGACTTACTGCACTGCCACAATATGATTGTCTTTTACTTCCAGATGAACTGCTTTCCCTGGAATCAGCTCACCTGAGAGGATTTGCTGAGCCAGCGGGTTCTCTATTTGCTGCTGGATAGCACGTTTCAATGGTCTTGCACCATATACCGGGTCGTAACCATTCTCGCTAAGCAGCTTCAACGCATCTTCAGAGATAGTGACTTCATAGCCACGCTCTTCAAGGCGTTTATACAAACGCTGCAACTGAATCTGTGCAATAGAAGCAATATGTTTCTCACCCAGCGGATGGAATACCACGACTTCATCTATACGGTTAACAAACTCTGGGCGGAAGTTCTGGCTGACAACACCAAGAATCAGATCCTTCATATGACCGTAGTCCAGCGCACCGAAGCGCTCCTGAATTAAGTCAGAGCCCAGGTTAGACGTCATAATTACAACCGTATTACGGAAGTCGACAGTTCTCCCCTGCCCGTCAGTCAAACGCCCGTCGTCCAGCACCTGCAATAAAATGTTGAACACATCCGGGTGTGCCTTCTCTACTTCATCCAAAAGAATGACAGAGTAAGGGCGACGACGAACCGCTTCAGTCAGGTAGCCACCTTCTTCATAACCGACGTAGCCTGGAGGTGCACCGACTAAACGAGATACGGAGTGTTTTTCCATAAACTCGGACATATCGATACGCACCATTGCGTCATCGCTATCAAACATAAAGTTTGCCAGCGTTTTGCACAGCTCAGTTTTACCCACGCCCGTTGGCCCAAGGAATAAGAACGAACCAATTGGGCGATTCGGGTCAGACAAACCGGCACGGCTACGGCGAATTGCGTTTGAAACGGCTTCAACAGCTTCATTCTGCCCGATAACACGGGTATGAAGTTGTTGTTCCATACGCAGCAGTTTCTCGCGTTCACCTTCAAGCATGCGAGCCACAGGAATCCCCGTCCAACGCGCCAGCACTTCCGCAATTTCTGCATCAGTAACTTTGTTACGCAGCAGACGCATGGTTTTCCCTTCACTCTGACTTGCCGCTGCAAGCTGTTTCTCAAGCTCCGGTATTTTCCCGTATTGCAGCTCAGACATTCGCGCCAGGTCGCCTGCACGGCGCGCCTGCTCAATGGCGATTTTTGCCTGCTCTAACTCAGCCTTAATCGTCTGCGTACCAGAAAGTGACGCTTTTTCAGCTTTCCACTCTTCTTCCAGCACTGAATATTCACGCTCTTTCTGCCCTAATTCGTCTTCAAGCATACTCAAACGTTTCTGGCTGGCTTCGTCAGACTCTTTCTTCAATGCCTGCTGTTCCAGTTTGAGCTGGATGATACGGCGGTCAAGACGGTCGAGCTCTTCTGGTTTCGAGTCAATCTGCATACGGATGCTGGAAGCCGCTTCGTCAATCAAGTCGATGGCTTTATCCGGCAACTGACGATCGGCAATGTAGCGATGCGACAGCATTGCCGCCGCCACAATAGCCGGGTCAGTAATCTGTACATGGTGATGCAGTTCGTAACGCTCTTTCAGCCCACGCAAAATAGCGATAGTGTCTTCGACAGAAGGCTCGGCAACGAACACTTTCTGGAAGCGACGCTCAAGCGCGGCATCCTTTTCTATATACTGGCGATATTCATCCAACGTTGTCGCCCCGACGCAGTGCAGTTCACCTCGAGCCAAGGCTGGCTTGAGCATGTTACCCGCATCCATAGCGCCATCCGCTTTACCCGCGCCAACCATGGTGTGCAATTCATCGATAAACAGAATGACATTACCTTCCTGCTTAGAAAGGTCATTCAGTACACCTTTAAGACGCTCTTCAAATTCACCACGATATTTCGCACCGGCTACCAGCGACCCCATATCCAGCGCTAATACCCGACGGCCTTTTAGCCCCTCTGGCACTTCACCATTAATGATGCGCTGCGCCAAACCTTCAACAATGGCCGTTTTACCAACGCCTGGTTCACCAATAAGTACGGGATTGTTTTTGGTACGGCGCTGCAATACCTGAATAGTGCGACGAATTTCTTCATCACGACCGATAACGGGATCAAGCTTGCCCTGTTCCGCACGCTCGGTCAGATCGACAGTATATTTTTTCAATGCCTGACGTTGATCTTCGGCACCCTGGTCGTTCACGTTTTCGCCTCCACGCATTTGCTCAATTGCTGCTGTCACATTTGCCGTGGTAGCACCCGCTGATTTCAGTAAATCTGTTAATGTTCCGCGAGATTCAAGTGCTGCCAGAACAAATAACTCTGACGAAATGAAGTTGTCATTTCGTTTTTGCGCCAGTTTGTCACATAGATTCAATACACGAACTAAATCCTGCGAAGGCTGAACATCACCGCCCGTGCCTTCAACTTGTGGTAAACGGCTTAAAGCTTGCTCAATATCGGTACGCAACTTGCCAGCGTTGACGCCAGCTGAAGTCAGTAAAGGACGTACGGATCCACCTTCCTGATTGAGCAGTGCGCTCATCAAGTGAAGAGGTTCGATAAATTGGTTGTCGTGCCCGAGAGCTAAGGATTGGGCATCGGCGAGAGCAAGCTGGAATTTATTAGTAAGACGATCCAGACGCATAACTCCTCCCATATACAGGTCAAATTTGCTACTGGAGATTAAATGAGGTCATCCCTCAATTATTCAAGGTTAATGACCTGAAATATTTGAAGCGTTAATTACCCGCACTGGATCGTCTTGATTCAATAGGTTATATCAGCCAAATGAAACTTGCCATACGGCCTGTGGTTCTGTCGCGTCGATATGAGAAAAAATCACCCGCTTCGCTGTAGGTACAACGATCGCCGCCATAAACATGGTTAATGCCTACTGCAGACAAACGCTGACGAGCCAGGGTGTAGATGTCAGCAATGTATTTTTCCCCTGACGGGCGAAAAGCACTATCAGCATGAATGTCTTTAGCCATAAACGCTTCACGCACTTCAGGGCCAACTTCAAATGCATCAGGACCAATAGCCGGGCCAAGCCACGCCATAATGTTTTCTGGCGCATCTTTAAAACAAGCCACAGTTTCTTCAATAACGCCTTCGCACAAGCCACGCCATCCAGCATGAGCAGCCGCAACTTCGGTTCCAGCCTTATTACAGAATAGCACTGGCAGACAATCTGCTGTCATTACCGCACAAACCGTACCCGCTGTTGCGCTATAAGAAGCGTCTGCACGTTTTGACAAATAAGGTTCGCCAGTAAGTTTTAACACGTCTGTACCGTGCACTTGCTCTAGCCAAACCGGTTTTGAAGGCAAGTCGGCAGTGCTATAAAACATGCGACGGTTTTCTTCGACATCATCCAGGTTATCACCGCAGTGGGCCCCCAGATTAAGCGAGTCGTAAGGCGGTTGACTTACACCGCCAATACGTGTCGAACTGCACGCGGCAACCCCTTCAGGAAGCGGCCAATGCGGGACGATCAGTTTGCTCATAGCCAGTCCAGTTGATCCTTATGGATTTCCGTATCAGCACGCAGCGCTTCAATCAGCTCAACCATATCCTGAGGGATTGGCGCATGCCATTCCATCAACATACCGCTGATTGGATGATGAAGACGCAACATGGTTGCATGCAGAGCCTGGCGGTCAAACTTACGCAGCACGCTGACAAACTCTTCTGACGCACCTTTTGGCGGACGCGGGCGGCCACCGTACAGCTGATCGCCAACCAATGGATGAGTGATATGCGCCATGTGAACACGAATCTGGTGAGTACGACCCGTTTCCAGACGCAGGCGCAGACGCGTATGCACACGGAAATGTTCCATGATTCGATAATGCGTCACCGCAGGTTTCCCCATCGGATGCACAGCCATATGAGTACGCTTAGTCGAATGTCGGCTGATAGGTTCTTCAACCGTGCCACCTGCCGTCATATGACCAATGGCAACCGCTTCATATTCACGCGTGATTTCACGTAATTGCAAAGCCTCAACCAGGTGAGTTTGCGCAGGAACGGTTTTCGCCACGACCATCAAACCCGTCGTGTCTTTATCCAGACGATGCACAATGCCCGCACGTGGAACATCAACAATCGGCGGATAGTAATGCAGAAGCGCATTCAGTACGGTCCCGTCAGGATTACCCGCACCAGGATGCACAACGAAATCACGCGGCTTGTTAATCACCAAAATATCGTCATCTTCATAAACGATATTGAGCGGGATATCTTGTGGTTCCCAGCGCACATCCTCTTCGATTTCAGCATTGATAGTGACAGCTTCGCCACCCAATACTTTTTCTTTCGGTTTGTCGCTAATATTGCCATTGACCAGCACGCGCCGGTCAAGAATCCATTCTTTTATACGCGAACGTGAATAATCAGGGAACAATTCGGCCAAAGCTTGATCTAAGCGTTGACCGAGTTGCGATTCGGATACTGTTGCGTTGAGTTGTACTAGTTGTGCCATAGACAGCTTCTTCGTTAACGTTGGGTTTTACGGCAATGCCGTTTAATATAGTGTGCTATTGTAGCTGGTCTTTATCGGGAGCTGGTATTGAGAGCCTCCCGGATAACATTCTGAGGAAAGTCAAAACGTCATGACGCGTATGAAATATCTGGTGGCAGCAGCCACGTTGAGCCTGGCTTTGGCTGGTTGCTCCAGTTCCAAGGATGAGGTTCCTGATAGTCCACCTTCCGAGATTTATGCGACTGCCCAACAAAAGTTGCAGGACGGTAACTTTAAAGCGGCGATAACGCAACTGGAAGCGCTGGATAACCGTTATCCGTTCGGGCCATACTCGCAGCAAGTGCAGTTAGATCTTATTTACGCTTACTACAAGAATGCTGACTTGCCACTGGCTCAGGCAGCTATTGACCGCTTTATGCGCCTAAATCCTACCCATCCAAACATCGACTACGTACTTTACATGCGCGGTCTGACGGACATGGCACTGGATGATAGCGCATTACAAGGGTTCTTTGGCGTAGATCGTTCAGACCGAGATCCTGCACACGCGCGTGATGCTTTCAAAGATTTCTCTAAGCTGGTTCGAGGTTACCCGAACAGCCAGTATGTCACCGATGCCAGCAAGCGCCTGGTGTTCCTGAAAGATCGTTTAGCGAAATATGAGCTTTCCGTCGCGCAATACTACACTAAACGCGGCGCGTGGGTTGCAGTAGTTAACCGTGTTGAAGGAATGCTGCGTGATTTCCCTGATACCCAGGCTACACGTGATGGTCTGAAGTTGATGGAAAATGCCTACCGTGAAATGCAAATGCCGGCTCAAGCCGAAAAAGTTGCAAAAATTATCGCGGCCAACGGCAATACCAACTGATTACCCGAGATGAAAAACAAAATGGCAGCCAACTGGCTGCCATTTTTATTGCCTGAAAACACAAAACTGAAACGGTTTAGCGTCAGGTCATCCAATCAAATATGGACGCTATTCTTAAGTTCCACAAGCTTTAAAAACAGAGATCCTGTCCTGCCTCACAAAAAGGGTTTACTGACAAAAAGTGACAAAATAGTGTGATTCACATCACACATTTTGACATTCAGAAAGGTATGCTGGAGTTACCAAGACGGGAAAGACAAGAGGTAACTTTATGACAATGAACATTACCAGCAAGCAAATGGAAATCACCCCAGCTATTCGTCAGCACGTCGCAGACCGTCTCACTAAACTGGACAAGTGGCAAACTCATCTAATTAACCCACACATTGTTTTGTCCAAAGAACCGAAAGGTTTCGTGGCTGATGCCACCATTAATACGCCAAACGGCCAGCTCGTAGCGAGCGCCAAACACGATGATATGTATACGGCTATCAACGATTTGATTAACAAACTGGAGCGGCAGTTGAATAAAGTGCAACACAAAGGTGAAGCGCGTCGCACAGCAGGCTCAGTGAAAGACGTTGCTATCGCGGAAATTGAAGAAGAGTAAATTTTAGCTTTATCAATCACACCAACGCGCCTCCGGGCGCGTTTTTTATTGACAGAGCGAAAACAGAGCGAGTACCTTACTTGTCTGACTTATCAGGAACCAACCATGAAATTAATTCCGTTTTTCTTCGCATTCTTTTTTACCTTCCCCTGAATGGGAGGCAATTCGTCGTGTGATAAAGAATGCGAAGACGAACAAACAGGCCTCCCCAAGCGGGAGGCCTTTTTTATGGACTTCGAAAAGGTAGCGTTATGAGTGAGACAAACCCGTTGCTGGCACTGCGCGATAAAATCAGCGCCCTGGATGTAAAATTGCTGGCATTGCTGGCAGAGCGTCGCTTGCTGGCTGTTGAAGTCGGAAAAGCCAAGCTCGCGACTCACCGCCCGGTTCGAGATATCGACCGCGAGCGTGATTTGCTGGAGCGTCTGATTACTTTGGGTAAAACACATAATCTGGACGCCCATTACATTACGCGCTTGTTCCAACTCATCATTGAAGATTCAGTTCTGACGCAGCAAACACTTTTACAGCAGCATCTTAATAAAACCAATCCGCAGTCAGCGAGAGTCGCGTTTTTAGGCCCGAAGGGTTCGTACTCACACCTCGCTGCACGTCAGTATGCTGCTCGCCACTTTGAGCAATTCATTGAAAGTGGCTGTGCCAAATTCCAGGACATCTTTAACCAGGTTGAAACGGGCCAGGCTGACTACGCCGTAGTTCCGCTTGAAAACACCAGTTCCGGTGCGATAAACGATGTCTACGATTTGTTGCAGCATACGAGCTTGTCCATCGTTGCCGAAATGACCGTACCAATCGATCACTGTGTGTTGGTCAACGGTACAACAACTTTAGACGCTATCCATACCGTATACAGCCATCCACAGCCTTTCCAGCAATGCAGCCAATTCATTAACCGGTATCCAAACTGGAAAATCGAATATTGCGAAAGTACCTCGGCGGCAATGGAAAAAGTGGCGCAGGCAAACTCACCGCATGTCGCGGCGCTGGGTAGCGAGGCTGGTGGGGCGTTATATGGTTTGCAAGTTCTGGAACGTAATCTGGCAAACCAGACGCAAAACATCACCCGTTTCATCGTTCTCGCTCGCAAATCGGTCGAAGTCACCGACCAGGTCCCAGCCAAAACAACACTACTCATGGCGACAGGTCAGCAAGCCGGTGCGTTGGTTGAAGCCCTTCTGGTGTTGCGTAATCACAATTTGATCATGACAAAACTGGAGTCTCGACCAATTAACGGCAACCCGTGGGAAGAGATGTTTTATCTGGATGTTCAGGCAAACCTGAACGATGAAGCAATGCGCAAAGCACTTCGCGAACTCGGTGAAATTACCCGTTCTATGAAAGTGCTTGGCTGTTATCCAAGTGAGAATGTAGTGCCTGTTGATCCGGCTTAAAATTGGCAGTAAGCCAGCTCGAAGCTGGCTTACTCATTCACTTTAAATTTCAGTTTCGGCATTCCTGCAACGGCGACTTTAAGCGTAAAAATCGCGCCTGACAGCGGCCTTTCTGCAACTTCGCCGTTATCCATATTTTCTCGCGTCGTCGTGATGAACAACGTTTTCATATCATCGCCACCGAAGCACACCATCGTTGGACAGCGCACCGGCAATTGATATTCTTCCAGCACATCGCCATCAGGCGATAATCGCGCGATACGGTAGCCATCAAACAATGCCGTCCAGTAGCAACCTTCTTCGTCAAGTGCGGCTCCATCCGGAATTCCCTGCCCCGGTTCAAAGCGTTTAAACACTTCACGCTTGCCAGGCTCACCTTGTTTGTCTAACGGAGTTCGGTAAATCACACGGTTCGGCGTGTCTGATGTAAACATCCATTTTTTATCTGCACTAAACGCCAGACCATTGGCACCATGGATATCATGCTGAATGACATGCGGTGTCAGGTCGTTATCCACACGGCACAGCAAGGCTCCGTTGTAATCACCAGGCCCCCAAAATGTTCCAGCATAAAAACGCCCATCCCTGTCAGTTCCACCATCATTAAAACGAGCTAATGTCGGGTTATTGGGGTTATCACAGACTTTGCGAGTAATAAGTCCGGTGCGATTGGTCAGATAAATTCCACTTCGCAGCGCGACAATAAAACCACCCGTTTCGCACAATGCAAAACAGCCAACCTCTTCGGAAAACTGAATCACATCATGCTTTTTGCTGGCGATGTTATAGCGATGAATTTCGTTTTCGAGAATATCCGTCCAGTAAAGGCAATTTTCTTGAGCATTCCAGGTTGGGCATTCAGGTAAGTGACCGGTGTAATTGAACAGAACTTGCGGCTGAGCCATTTTTCTATCCTTAATTGCCAATAAAAAAAGCCATTAGGTTTCCCTGATGGCTTTAGATTATAAGACTATTTCACGACTACGGTCGGCTATCATTCGCCTGGCGTAACAAAGTTCGGCTTTCACTCTGGAAGCGCTGCGCGTAGTCGCCGAACCAGTGTTCAACTTTACGGAAGCTATCGATGAACGCTTGCTTATCACCATGTTCAAGCAGGCCAATAGCCTCCCCAAACCTTTTGTAATAACGCTTAATCAGCTCCAGATTGCTTTCTGACGACATAATAATATCAGCGTAAAGTTGCGGATCTTGTGCAAACAAGCGACCTACCATCGCCAACTCCAGGCGATAAATCGGTGATGAAAGCGCGAGTAGCTGCTCTAACTGAACATTTTCTTCTGCCAGATGCAGACCATATGCAAAGGTTGCAAAGTGGCGCAGCGCCTGAATAAACGCCATGTTCTGATCGTGTTCAACGGCTGTAGAGCGGTGCAAACGCGCGCCCCAAACCTGAATTTGCTCAAGGAACCACTGATACGCTTCTGGCTGGCGACCGTCGCAATACACCACGACCTGCTTCGCAAGGCTTCCACTATCTGGCCCAAACATTGGATGCAAGCCAAGAACCGGCCCCTGGTGAGCTGCCAACATAGCTTGTAGAGGGCCATTCTTCACCGACGCCAGATCAACCAGAATACAGTCATCAGGTAAGCGCGGTAACTGAGCGATTACTTGTTCAGTGATGTGAATCGGCACGCTAACAATGACCATGCCAGCATCAGCCATCAATTCTGCTGCGTTAGCCCAGTCTTCTTTTTCAAGAATACGCACCTGATAACCAGACAGTGTGAGCATCTTTTCAAACAAGCGCCCCATTTGGCCACCGCCACCGACGATAACTACCGGGCGAAGTGCAGGAAACAGGGTTTTAAAGCCTTTGTCATTCTCGCTTGAGTATGACTCACGCATAACCCGACGCAGTACGTCTTCAATCAGATCCGGTGGAACGCCCAGCGTTTCGGCTTCTTTGCGACGTGAAGCCAACATTGCTGCTTCACGTTCCGGGACATAAATCGGTAAACCATACTGGCTTTTGACTTCGCCAACTTCCGCTACCAGTTCAAGGCGGCGTGCCAGTAGCCCCAGCAACGCCTTATCCACTTCGTCAATTTGATCGCGCAACGCGGTCAATTCAGCCACCATAGTAAAACCTCTTATGCCTTACGCGCCGCAAGCGTACCGTTCAGATCTTGATGAATCTCACGCAGTAAAGTCTCGGTAGTTTCCCAGTCGATGCAAGCATCGGTGACAGAAACGCCGTACTTCATTTCACTGCGTGGCTGCTCTGAAGATTGATTACCTTCGTGGATATTACTTTCAATCATCAGGCCAATAATCGAACGATTACCATCTTTAATTTGGGCGACGGCTGATTCAGCCACGCCCGGCTGACGGCGGTAGTCTTTATTTGAGTTGCCATGGCTGCAATCTATCATCAAGGCTGGGCGGAGTCCTGCCTGTTCCATCTCTTTTTCACACTGCGCAACGTCTGCCGGGCTGTAGTTTGGTGCTTTTCCGCCACGTAAAATCACATGACCATCTGGGTTACCCTGAGTTTGCAGCAAGCAGACCTGGCCTGCCTGGTTGATACCAACGAAACGATGCGGCATAGATGCGGCACGCATCGCATTAATCGCCGTACCCAGGCTGCCATCAGTACCATTTTTAAAACCAACTGGCATAGACAAACCAGATGCCATTTCACGGTGGGTCTGGGATTCAGTAGTACGGGCACCAATTGCGGACCAGCTAAACAGATCACCCAAGTATTGTGGGCTATTCGGATCAAGCGCTTCCGTCGCCAGCGGCAGACCCATGCTGACCAATTCAACCAGCAAATGACGAGCAATTTTCAAACCAGCTTCAACATCAAACGAGCCATCCATGTGTGGATCGTTGATTAGCCCTTTCCAGCCAACGGTGGTACGTGGCTTTTCAAAATAGACGCGCATCACGAGGTACAGACTATCGCTAACTTGTTCAGACAAAATTTTAAAACGACGAGCATATTCAATCGCGGTATCAGGGTCGTGGATCGAGCAAGGTCCACAGACTACCAACAGACGAGGATCGCGCCCTGCGATAATGTCGGAAATCGTCTGACGGGAGTGTTCGATCTGCGCTTCTTGAGAGGCAGTAAGCGGGAATTCCGCTTTCAGTTGTTCCGGAGTGATTAATACCTGTTCGTCAGAAATATGAACGTTGTTCAGCGCGTCTTTTTGCATGATGGCTTTCCTGTTAGCTCGTTTGCGATAGTCGTTTCCTCAGTGAGGATGGCACTACCTTACCAGCTTTAGTAAAGATTGCAATCCAAAATACGTAAACAATACATTACACCAATCAAATAATTGCCGCTTAAAGCACACTTAACATCACTTATTGTAAACTAAATTATACACCACTGCATAAGCACGCTATTTATCTGCTCAAGCATGCAGTCTGTGAAAATAGCGTAATGCAAAGCCATAAGCGCTCTATGCTCAGTTAATACAGTTTGAAATGGATATCCTCACTATGCGCTGTTTAGCCTTGATTCCAATCTTATTGCTGTCTGCTTGTTATGTTGACCCATACACCCATGCCCCAACTCCGGCCCCCACCGACTGGTATCAGGCTGGCTGGGATGATGCGATGTCTGGACAACCCATAAGAAGTAATCCCGTCATTGCGCATTTGCATAACGATGAAAATGTCGATCGAGAAGAATGGTTAAAAGGATATGCAGATGGCCAGCAGCGGATTTGTGATCCCAATTTCTTAACCGTTCAGGGGCAAAATGGGAAATCATTTCCTGCCAGTTGTGAAACCTTACCTGATGTTAAGGAGCGTCGCGCGGTATGGGAAAAGGCCAGCCGAGAAGGATTGCAGCAATCGCTCATGCGTTAAATAAAAAAGGGCTGCCAGATGGCAGCCCTTGATATGGATGTCGCGTTAGCGAAATCTTACTTGGTAAGACGCTCTTTGATACGAGCAGATTTACCAGTACGCTCACGCAGGTAGTACAGTTTAGCTTTACGAACGGCACCACGACGTTTAACAGTAATGCTGTCGATTACTGGGGAGTGAGTCTGGAATACACGCTCAACACCTTCGCCGTTGGAAATTTTACGAACAGTGAATGCAGAGTGCAGACCGCGGTTACGGATAGCGATAACCACGCCCTCAAATGCCTGCAGACGTTTTTTAGAACCTTCAACGACCCATACTTTCACTTCCACGGAATCACCCGGACGGAATGAAGGTACATCCTGTTTCATCTGTTCTTGTTCAATTTGCTTAATAATGTTGCTCATAATTTTGTCTCTTATCCTGGGTAAACTGATAATCGGGGGCTTACGCCATCCCATCATGTTTATGTTGCTGTATTTGCGTGTTCACGTTGGAACTCCGCCAGCAACCTTGCTTGCTCTTCAGTCAGAGCCAGGTTTTCCAGAAGTTCAGGTCTTCTAAGCCAGGTACGGCCCAGCGACTGCTTCAGGCGCCAACGTCGAATATCTGCATGGTTTCCCGACAGCAAAACTGGCGGAACCTCCATGCCTTCTAACACTTCAGGACGAGTATAGTGTGGGCAGTCCAGCAATCCATCGGCAAACGAATCTTCGATTGCTGATGCCTGATGTCCCAGAACTCCCGGAATAAACCGTGAAACTGAGTCAATCAATACCATCGCTGGTAACTCACCACCGCTGAGAACGTAATCGCCGATTGACCATTCTTCATCAATTTCGGTTTGGATTACGCGCTCATCTATCCCTTCATAACGGCCACAAACCAGAATTAACTTCTCATTTGTTGCCAGTTCACAGACGCCTTCTTGATCAAGCTTGCGTCCCTGAGGTGACAGATAGATAACCTTAGCACCTTCCCCCGCCGCTGCTTTCGCTGCGTGGATGGCTTCCCGCAAAGGATTTACCATCATGAGCATACCCGGTCCGCCGCCGTAAGGACGATCGTCCACGGTACGGTGTCGGTCATAAGTGAAGTCACGCGGACTCCAGCTCTGGATGCTCAGCAGGCCATTTTTTACTGCCCGGCCAGTTACCCCGAAGTCGGTAATTGCACGGAACATCTCTGGAAACAGGCTAACTACACCAATAAACACAAGCCAATCCCCATTACGCCGTCTTTTACCGTTAATCCGGAGGTTTTAAAAACCAGGATCCCAATCTACTTCAATGGTTTGAGTAGCGAGATCGACTTTCTTGATAACCTGCCCATCGAGGAACGGAACCAGCCGCTCCTTGATGCCGAACGCATCTTTCAGGTTTGCCTTAATGACCAGAACGTCATTTGAGCCGGTTTCCATCATGTCGATGACTTTACCGAGCTGATATCCTTCAGTAGTGACAACCTGGCAACCCATAAGGTCTTTCCAGTAGTAGTCACCCTCTTCGAGATGAGGCAATTGCGTTGAATCGACGACAATTTCGCAATTGGTCAGAAGATTCGCTGCATCCCGATCGTCAATACCTTTCAGCTTGATGACCAGATCCTGATTGTGGTGCTTCCAGCTTTCCAGCTGTACTTGCTGCCACTGACCCGCCTTCTGGATAAACCAGGGCTGATAGTCAAAAATGCTATCGGCGTCTTCGGTGGAGGAAAACACTCTGAGCCAACCACGGATCCCATAGCAGGAGCCCATTTTGCCCAATACTATTGGGTTAACAGGAGCCTTTGCAGCGATTTGATTGCTCATCATGACCACCGTGACAGATTAAGCTGCTTTTTTTGCTGCTTTGATCAGCGCAGATACGCGATCAGAAACGGTTGCGCCTTGGCCAACCCAATGCTCGATGCGATCCAGATCCAGGCGAGTTGCCTCGTCTTTTTCACCAGCGATAGGGTTGAAGAAACCAACGCGCTCAATGAAGCGACCGTTACGTGCATTACGGCTGTCAGTAACAACAACCTGGTAGAACGGACGCTTTTTAGCGCCGTGACGTGCTAAACGAATAGTTACCATAACATCCTCTTTAGTGAATAAAACACCAGGCCCCATCGAGGGATGGAGCCTGGTGTCATATTAAAAGCCCGAAAATTGTACTCATTCCTGAGCGGAAATCAATTTTTGTTTTACAAGCAAAACAAAAATTACAGAAATTAACGGCCTGGGAAACCTGGCGGCATCATACCTTTCATGCCGCGCATCATTTTCGCCATTCCGCCTTTCTTCATCTTTTTCATCATGCGCTGCATGTCGTCGAACTGCTTAAGCAGACGGTTGACGTCCTGCACCTGCATACCCGCACCCATCGCGATACGACGTTTACGTGAACCTTTGATAATCTCTGGCTGCGCACGCTCTTTGAGCGTCATGGAATTAATAATGGCTTCCATACGCACCAGGACTTTGTCATCCATTTGCGACTTAACGTTATCTGGCAATTGCCCCATACCCGGCAATTTGCTCATCATGCTCGCCATGCCGCCCATGTTTTTCATTTGCTTAAGCTGGTCAAGGAAATCGTTGAGATCAAACCCATCGCCTTTCTTCAGCTTGTTAGCCAGCTTCTCTGCCTGAGCACGGTCAACTTTGCTCTCAATATCTTCGATAAGTGAGAGAACATCGCCCATCCCCAGAATACGCGAAGCAATACGATCCGGGTGGAACGGCTCCAGCGCTTCAGTCTTTTCACCGACACCGAGGAATTTAATCGGCTTGCCAGTGATATGACGAATAGAAAGCGCTGCACCACCACGCGCATCACCGTCGACTTTCGTCAGCACGACGCCCGTCAGTGGTAATGCTTCGTTGAAAGCTTTTGCGGTATTCGCCGCATCCTGGCCCGTCATGGCGTCAACAACAAACAGCGTTTCAACTGGGTTAATCGCAGCATGAACCTGCTTGATTTCGTCCATCATTGCTTCGTCAACGTGCAAACGACCGGCGGTATCCACCAGCAGCACGTCAAAGAATTTCAGCTTCGCTTCTTTCAGCGCCGCAGTAACGATATCGACCGGCTTTTGACCCACATCAGACGGGAAGAAATCGACACCGACTTGTTCAGCCAGCGTTTCCAACTGTTTGATCGCCGCCGGGCGATAAACGTCGGCAGACACCACCAGCACTTTCTTCTTGTGCTTCTCACGCAGGAACTTACCTAATTTACCTACGCTTGTGGTTTTACCCGCACCTTGCAAACCTGCCATCAGCACAACGGCTGGCGGCTGTGCAGCAAGATTCAGGCTGGCATTCTCTTCGCCCATCGCAGCAACCAATTCGGCGCGAACGATTTTGACAAACTCCTGGCCTGGGGTCAGACTTTTGTTAACTTCATGACCAACCGCTTTTTCTTTTACGCGGCTGATAAAGTCACGCACCACCGGCAGCGCAACGTCCGCTTCCAGCAATGCCATGCGCACTTCGCGCAATGTTTCTTTCACATTCTCTTCAGTCAGCCGCCCGCGGCCGCTGATATTGCGCAGTGTGCGCGACAGACGGTCAGTTAAATTATCAAACATTGTCTTTTGCCTAACGTGGTAACTTAGGGCCGCAGCTTGCGACACAAAACAGAATTTAGCGGATTATACCCTAAATCGTTCAAGTTGTGGGTAGGCGGCAAGGGAGCTTATCCTCAGGAGCTTACTAAAGTAAGTGACTGGGGTAAGTGAGTGCAGCCAACACCCCCATAACTTGAAGTATGACGGGTATATAACATGAAGCCGCCTTCGGTGTGATGTAACGGTTAGAGTTGGAGCAGGCGGCAGGTAACGTTATACTGTTTTTTTTCATCTCTGGCTAATTGACCGACACTTTATATGCCTGTTTTCGCAATCCTTGCGCTTGTAGCCTATTCCAGCAGCCTCGCGCTGATCATCCCAAGCCTGCTGACAAAAAACAGCGGATGGCGCCGTTTCGCTATTATATCGGCCATTATCGCGCTTGTATGCCACGGTCTGGCGCTTGAAGCTCGTATTTTTGCCGCCGACGGCGGTCAAAACCTGAGCCTGCTCAACGTCGGCTCATTAGTCAGTTTGATGATCTGCACCGTGATGACGATTGTGGCATCGCGAAATCGCGGCTGGCTGCTGTTACCGATTGTTTACGCTTTCGCCTTAATCAATCTGGCGCTGGCAACCTTTATGCCCAACGAGTTCATCACGCATCTGGAAACAACTCCGGGGATGATGGTGCATATCGGTTTGTCGCTCTTTGCCTATGCCACGCTGATTATTGCCGCACTTTACGCGCTGCAACTGGCCTGGATTGACTATCAGCTCAAAAATAAAAAACTCGCCTTCCGTGCTGAAATGCCGCCGTTGATGAGCATTGAGCGCAAAATGTTTCACATCACTCAAGTCGGCGTAGTACTGCTGACGTTAACCCTTTGCACCGGCCTGTTTTATCTGAAAAATCTTTTCAGCCTGGAAAATGTCGACAAAGCGGTCTTGTCGATTCTCGCATGGTTTGTCTACATCGTTTTACTGTGGGGACACTATCATGAGGGGTGGCGCGGCCGCCGTGTGGTGTGGTTTAACGTCGCGGGTGCAGCGATTCTGACCCTCGCCTATTTTGGTAGCCGCGTCCTGCAACAATTCGTCGGCTAATGTTGTCTTTATAAAGGAAATCCTTTTGGAACAGATCTCAACGACTACGTTGATTGTCACATTGATCATCATGGTAGTCGTTTCAGCGTACTTCTCCGGCTCTGAAACCGGCATGATGACGCTTAACCGTTACAAGCTGCGCCACCTCGCCAAACAGGGCAACCGCGCCGCTAAACGGGTCGAAAAACTGCTTCGCAAACCAGACCGCCTGATAAGTCTGGTCCTCATCGGTAATAACCTGGTCAATATTCTGGCCTCAGCCATCGGCACCATCGTCGGCATGCGTTTGTACGGTGATGCGGGTGTTGCCATCGCCACCGGTATCCTCACTTTCGTGGTACTGGTGTTCGCTGAAGTGCTGCCAAAAACCATTGCCGCGCTGTATCCGGAAAAGGTTGCCTTCCCGAGCAGCTTCCTGCTCGGCCCGTTGCAAATACTGATGATGCCCCTGGTGTGGTTACTGAACATCATCACGCGTATGTTGATGCGTCTGATGGGTATCAAAAACGTCAGCACCGTGAGTAGCGCGTTAAACAAAGACGAATTGCGTACCCTTGTGCATGAGTCACACACGAAAATTTCCCGCCGCAACCAGGATATGTTGCTCTCGGTTCTGGATCTCGAAAAAATGAGCGTCGACGACATCATGGTGCCGAGAAATGAAATCGTCGGTATCGATATCAATGACGACTGGAAATCTATCGTCCGCCAACTCACCCACTCGCCGCATGGCCGCATTGTGTTGTATCGCGATACTCTGGACAATGCCATGAGCATGCTGCGCGTGCGTGAAGCCTATCGCTTGATGACTGAAAAGCAAGAGTTCACCAAAGAAACGCTGCTTCGTGCCGCTGATGAAATTTACTTCGTGCCGGAAGGAACGCCGCTTAGCGTTCAACTGGTGAAATTCCAGCGTAACAAGAAGAAAGTCGGCCTGGTCGTAGATGAATACGGTGATATTCAAGGGCTGGTAACGGTGGAAGATATTCTTGAAGAGATTGTCGGTGACTTCACGACATCGATGTCTCCAACACTGGCTGAAGAAGTGATGCCACAAAACGATGGCTCAGTGATTATTGAAGGCAGCGCCAACGTGCGCGAAATCAACAAAGCTTTCAACTGGACATTGCCAGAAGACGAAGCCCGTACCGTAAACGGTATGCTGCTTGAAGAACTGCAAGAGATCCCAGCTATCGATACGCGAGTGCGTCTAAGCCACTACGACATTGATATTCTCGATGTACAAGACAACATGATTAAGCAAGTGCGCGTCACCCCTGTCACTCCGCTTCGCGAGAGTGTTCAAGAGTAAATCGCCTTTCTAGCAGGCACAAAAAAGCCAGCCGCAAAGGCTGGCTTTTTATTTCAAGCGATTAAAACAAATTACGCTTTTGCTTTAGCCACAGAAACCATCGCAGCACGCAGTGTGCGACCGTTCAGGGTGTAACCCTTTTGCATCACCATCAGCACGTGGTTTGGCGCCACATCTTCAGACTCAACCATGGCAATGGCCTGATGCACATCCGGGTTGAACGGCACGTTAGTTTCGCCAACCACTTCCACACCAAATTTACGCACCACATCCAGCATCGATTTCTGAGTTAATTCGATGCCTTCAATCATGGCGGCTAAATCGGTGTTGGACTTGTCTACCACTTCCAAAGCACGGTCAAGGCTGTCGATAACCGGCAGCAGCTCGTTGACAAATTTGTCCAGAGCAAACTTGTGCGCTTTCTCAATATCAAGCTCAGTACGGCGACGGAGGTTTTCCATATCCGCTTTATTGCGTAACGCCAGTTCACGCTCGCGCTGCTGAATTTCTTCCAGTTGCGCAGTCAAATCGGCAATTTTTTCATCGCGCGGATCAACCACTTCGGCACCCTCTACGGCCTCGACTTCTTCGTGGCTTTCCATTGCAATTTCGTCCGAGACTTGCTCGTCTGGTGTTTTCTGATCTTTACTACTCATGAATTTCTCCGCGTTTTTAGCATTCATCTCGCTGGTTCGCTTATTATGGGGATCAGTTTCCGGGATTCAAGGGAACGTGACATATTGTCATAAACGACTGCATCACTGCGCATAAGGACCATCAGCATAATGAACAAACATTTCAACTGCATTGGTATCGTCGGGCACCCACGTCACCCTACAGCCCTAACCACGCATGAAATGCTGTATCGCTGGCTCTGCACCAAAGGCTACGACGTTATTGTCGAGCAGCAAATTGCCCAGGAACTTAACCTCAAAAACGTAAAAACCGGTACCCTGGCGGAAATAGGCCAACAGGCCGATCTCGCGGTTGTGGTCGGTGGTGACGGCAATATGCTAGGCGCTGCCCGCGTTCTTGCTCGTTATGATATCAAAGTCATCGGTATCAACCGCGGTAATCTCGGTTTTCTTACCGACCTTGACCCAGACAACGCGCAGCAACAACTCGCCGATGTGCTCGAAGGGCACTACATTGCCGAGCGCCGTTTCTTGCTCGAAGCCCAGGTTTGCCAGCAAGATACGCCGACTCGCCTGAGTACCGCGATTAACGAGGTGGTGCTGCACCCCGGCAAAGTCGCGCACATGATTGAATTCGAAGTCTATATCGATGAAATTTTTGCGTTCTCGCAACGTTCCGATGGGCTGATTATTTCAACACCAACGGGTTCTACCGCCTATTCCCTCTCGGCTGGCGGTCCCATTCTTACCCCATCGCTTGATGCCATTACGCTGGTGCCAATGTTCCCGCACACGCTTTCTGCACGCCCACTGGTCATCAACAGCAGCAGCACAATACGCCTGCGTTTTTCACATATGCGTAGCGACCTGGAAATCAGTTGTGATAGCCAAATAGCGCTACCTATTCAGGAAGGCGAAGACGTGCTGATCCGCCGTTGTGACTATCATCTCAATCTCATTCACCCCAAAGATTACAGCTATTTCAATACATTGAGCTCTAAACTCGGCTGGTCGAAAAAATTGTTCTAAAAAGTGTCCCAGGCTCTTTACTGTATATAAAACCAGTTTATACTGTATGAAAACACAGTCATGTCTTTTCATACAGGAAAGCAATTATGCTGGCACAACTCACCATCAGTAACTTCGCTATCGTTCGTGAACTGGAAATTGATTTTCACCACGGTATGACCGCCATTACCGGTGAGACAGGGGCCGGTAAATCTATCGCGATTGATGCCTTAGGTCTGTGTCTCGGTGGCCGTGCTGAAGCCGACATGGTGCGTCAGGGTGCCAGCCGGGCTGACCTCTGCGCCCGCTTCTCCCTGAAAGACACGCCTGCCGCCCTGCGCTGGCTGGAAGAAAATCAACTTGATGACGGACGTGAATGTTTACTGCGTCGCGTCATTAGCAGCGATGGCCGTTCACGAGGCTTCATCAACGGCACGGCGGTTCCTCTTTCTCAGTTGCGTGACCTCGGCCAGATGCTGATTCAAATTCACGGCCAGCATGCCCACCAGCTTTTGTTAAAACCAGAACACCAAAAATACCTGCTTGACGGTTATGCGGGTGAATCTGCACTTCTCGCCAAAATGGCAACAAGCTACCGCGAATGGCATCAAAGCTGCCGAACTCTTGCGCAGCATCAGCAACAGGCTCAAGAACGTGCCGCGCGTACTGAATTGCTTCAGTACCAACTGAAAGAGCTCAATGAATTTTCTCCCATTGCGGGCGAGTTTGAACAAATTGATGAAGAGTACAAACGGCTGGCAAACAGCGGGCAACTGATCTCTGTTAGCCAGCAAGCACTGGCGATCCTCGCGGATGGTGAAGACAACAACCTGCAAAGCCAGCTGTATAGCGCACGTCATTTAATGGAAGAACTGGCCGGGATGGATAGCAAATTGTCTGGTGTGTTAACGATGCTGGAAGAGGCAACTATTCAAGTTTCAGAAGCCAGCGATGAACTGCGCCATTATTGTGACCGTCTGGATCTTGATCCTAACCGTTTGTATGAACTGGAACAGCGTATCTCCAGGCAAATATCGCTGGCGCGTAAACACCACATTTCGCCGGAAGAACTGCCATTGTTCCATCAACAGCTGCTCGAAGAACTGCAACAGCTTGATGAGCAGGCCAGCTCCCAGGATGAACTGATGCAGGCAGTGGCTGTCCATCACCAGCAAGCGCTGAACATCGCGCAAGAATTGCATCAGCGTCGTGCACATTATGCGGCGGAACTTTGCGAGTTGATTACCGCAAGCATGCATTCGTTATCAATGCCTCACGGCAAGCTAGCTATTGACGTGGCATTTAATGAAAACCATCTGACCGCTGAAGGTGCAGACCGTATTGATTTCCGCGTCAGTACCAACCCAGGCCAACCCTTGCAGCCACTGGCAAAAGTGGCCTCCGGCGGCGAGCTTTCACGTATTGCACTGGCGATTCAGGTCATCACCGCACGTAAAATGGAAACCCCGGCTCTCATCTTCGATGAAGTGGATGTCGGGATCAGCGGCCCAACAGCGGCGGTGGTCGGCAAATTATTACGTCAGTTAGGCGAGTCCACTCAGGTTATGTGTGTCACGCACCTGCCACAGGTCGCAGGTTGTGGGCATCATCACTTCTTTGTCAGCAAAGAAACCGATGGCGAAATGACAGAAACACATATGCAACCGCTGGATAAACGCTCACGCCTGCAAGAATTGGCTCGTTTGCTTGGTGGCAGCGAAGTCACACGCAACACATTAGCCAACGCAAAAGAGTTGCTGGCGGCTTAACGGCAACGATTTGATATACACAACCCGGTAGTTGTTGTGCGTGCTGTTCAAAAAACAATCACTCAGCTAGCATATTGTTAATTGAACAGGTTTTAAGCCAACTTTTTTGCTGTACCAGGGTCAGAGTTAAGCGCCTTAATGTTTTAAACTGCGTAAAGGTTTATTATCATCGGCATATTATGAATGAGCCATGTGCTGCTCGGGCCCGAAAAGGAATCAAATCACTATGCGCTGTAAAACGCTGACTGCTGCCGCAGCGGTTCTTCTTATGCTGACCGCAGGCTGTTCCACTCTGGAGCGAGTGGTTTACCGCCCCGACATTAACCAGGGGAACTACCTGACACAAAACGACGTGTCAAAGATTCGTACTGGCATGACTCAACAGCAAGTTGCGTATGCTCTGGGTACGCCAATGATGACTGATCCATTTGGTACAAGTACCTGGTTCTATGTCTTCCGTCAGCAACCAGGCCATGAGAAAGTGACTCAGCAAACGCTGACGCTGACTTTCAACAGCAGCGGTGTGTTGACCAACATCGACAACAAGCCGAAGCTGGTAAACGAATAACCAATAAAAAAGGTGCCGATATGGGCACCTCAGATTGCTGACAAGGTCACTAAACAGGTGTTGTAGGGTGGATAAGCGATAACGTCATCCACCATTTTCGCCAGTTTTGTCATCAGTCTCAGGTGCCTGATTGGCACCTTTTTTTGGCTACTTCTGAGCGGATTTCTCAGCTCGCTGGCGTCGAAGCTCTTTCGGGTCAGCAATCAGAGGCCGATAAATTTCTACCCGATCCCCCTCATTAACCGTATCGGTCAATTTCACCGGGCGGCTAAAAATCCCTACCTTATTCTTCGCAAGATCAATATCCGTGCGCAGTTCAAGAATACCTGACGCGTAAATCACCTGCTCAACAGTCGCACCTTCTGCAACTCTAACCTTGAGCAAGTACTGCTTTTCAGGCAATGCGTAAACGACTTCAACAACGATATCAGGCGACACTGTAGACCTCTTTGGCTCGTACGGTAAACGCCTGAACCATATTCCCGGCCAACTCTTTGAAGATACGGCCAAACGCCAGCTCGATAAGCTTATTGGTAAACTCAAAATCGAGCTGGAACTCAATACGGCAAGCTTCTGCACTCAGCGGCGTAAACTTCCAGCCGCCCATCAATGACTTGAATGGCCCATCGACCAGATGCATCAAAATACTTTGATTATCGGTAAGGGAGTTACGCGTGGTAAACGTTTTGCTGATCCCCGCTTTGGAAACATCTACCGCCGCCGTCATCTGATTATGCGACGCGTCAAGAATCCGGCTGCCAGTGCAACCCGGTAAAAAATCAGGGTAGGATTTCACATCGTTAACTAATTGATACATCTGCTCCGCGCTGTAAGGCACTAGCGCAGTACGGGTAATCTGAGGCATAGCATTTCCTGAGAGTCACAAAACGGGCAAATAATAACATTTATCACCCTGCAAAGAAAAACTCTTAGCCCAGAGCCGTGCTAAGATATGCCTTCATCCTCGCAGCGAAGCGGGGTGTATTTGAACTCCTGGATTACTTATACTGAGCAGCACTATGACAAAGAAAAAAGCATACAAACCAGGTTCAGCCACCATTGCGCAAAACAAACGTGCCCGCCATGAATACTTTATCGAAGATGAGTTTGAAGCGGGACTCGTGCTGCAAGGCTGGGAAGTAAAATCTCTGCGTGCCGGGAAGGCCAACATCGGTGACAGCTACGTCATACTGGTAGATGGCGAAGCATTTTTGTTTGGCGCCAACTTTACTCCGTTAAACGTGGCCTCAAGCCATGTGGTCTGCGACCCAACACGTACCCGTAAACTCCTGCTTAACCAACGTGAGCTTGATAACCTTTACGGGCGTATTAACCGTGATGGTTACACAGTTGTCGCCCTGTCGATGTACTGGAAAAATGCCTGGTGCAAAGTGAAAATCGGCGTGGCGAAAGGTAAGAAGCAGCACGACAAGCGCAACGATTTAAAAGACAAAGAGTGGGCGGTAGATAAAGCACGTATTATGAAGCACGCGGGTCGTTAATACGGTTTTAAAAAACAGTATTAGTCCTTCTTCCGGGGGGCTAATACTGAGAAGTTATCTTCCCCCTACCCTAGATATTATTTATTACCAAAACAAAATTTATTAATCCGCATAACTCATTCCATCAAGTCATCTTCTATAAAATATAATCCCCCAATTGATTAAAACTGTGCTAGTCGACTAACAAGCGGAAAGGATAAATTACCCTTTATATTCACCGCATGAATACATACTAACAAAAGTTAAATTTTTAGTGTCCACCCTGGCTTCACCGCAGTAAGGCAGATGATTATCACGACGGTATTTTGTTAACGCTGGATTAAGTTTAAAGTGAACCAATCGATAATAACTTAAATAAAACCGCCATCAATCACGAAACAAAGCAAATAAATATCAATGCATTACCAATAAAAATACCACTTTATAGTCATAACTAAAACTCATACAATGCGCACATAACTCCTGAAAAAAACTTACGTTCCTCTCTTATGCACTTCATTTGCGCTTTTATCCAATCCTGTCTATATCTTCAATACCCCCTTATGAAAATGATAAGAAAGTATGAATCTTATATTCATATAAATTAATGCTTCAGTAACCAACAAATTTTCATCAATAACATTAGCCATCATTATTTTGATGACTGGATTCGTTCGTCTTAAATTTTATAAATAGTTGAGATCGTTTTAACACTTTATTCAGGGGAATGATTTGCGTGCGTAAGCGCGACTGAAGACTACACCCACGTTCACACAGAATGGAGTGATAACAATGCGTTCAATATCAATCATCTCAAAGCTGACTGGCGTAACGAATAAAGTAGAAGCGTCTGAAATTACGCTGAACTCCCCTTCCATTGTTGAACTCAAAGCTGAACGCTCTGATATCGCCAGTATCGTGCGCTCCAGCCACGATATGATCATTACCCTGCACGATGGCGAAGTGATTACCGTAAAAAACTTTTACGCCTTCGCCGACCAGGGTGGCAACCAATTAGTGCTCGAAGACGACCAGGGCGCATTGTGGTGGGTACAAGATACCGACTCCGCATTTCACTTCGAGCATATCAATAATATTGATGAGCTGATGGCGGCTACAGGTGCAGAATCACATGATGGGGGAGCCATTTGGCCGTGGATTTTGGGTGGCGTCGCCGTCGCTGGCGGTATTGCTCTGGCCGCCGGTGGTGGCGGAGGCGGCGGAGGTGACGATAATAACTCGAACAACGGTGGCGGCAATCCCAACTCGCCGAACCAGCCCTCTAACGGTAATGACACCACGCCGCCCGCAGCCCCAACAAATCTGAGCGTCTCGGCAGATGGTAAAACCATAACCGGAAACGCAGAAGCTGGCAGCACCGTGACAATTACCGATGCCAACGGCCAGGTGATCGGAACCGGCACTGCCGACAGTAATGGCAATTTTTCGATTCCGCTCACAAATCCGCAAATTAGTGGCGAAGAGTTAACGGCACATGCCACCGACCCCGCCGGGAATACTGGCCCTGATAGCAGCGTGACCGCGCCAAATATTCCGTTACCGGACGCACCGACACTCACCAACGTGGTGGATGACGTCACTCCGGGATTCGGCACCATTGCCAATAATAGCCCTACTACGCCAACCAATGACAACACCCCAACACTTCTGGGCGCGGGTCAGCCAGGAACCACCGTTCATATTTATGACAATGGAACCGAAATTGGCACCGCAGTGGTTGATGCCAACGGAGGCTGGAATTTTACCCCCGCCAACGCGTTAACCGATGGTTCTCATAGTTTTACCGTCACCACCATTAACGCCAAAGGTGAAAGTGCGCATTCGGATACCTATACCGTCACTATCGACACGGTTGCCCCTGACGCACCTGAATTAGAGCAGTTGCAGGATAATGTCGGCAAGCTGACCGGCATTATCAGCAGCGGTACCTACACCGATGAAACCAGACCGGGATTAAACGGAACCGGCGAAGTTGGCGACACCGTTACCATTTATGATAACGGCATCCAGGTTGGGCAAGCCACCGTTGGCGAAGACGGAAAATGGAGCTTTACCCCTGACCAACCGCTGGCCGACGGTAGCCACCAAATCATCGTGGTACAAACCGATGCTGCGGGGAACGTCAGTTCCGCCACCACCAGCCCAATCTTTATTGTCGACCATACGCCACCTGCCGCTGCCATTATTGAGAATGTCAGCCTCGACGGCACCACCGTTTCTGGCACCGCCGAACCCGGAACCACCATTACCATCACGGCTGCCGATGGGTCTGAACTCGGCCATGCCGATGTCGACAGCGACGGTAATTTTACTGTTGGGATCACCCCCGCGCAGACTCACGGTGAAACGCTGACAGCACACATTGAGGATCAAGCCGGTAACGCTGGCCCGGATACACCGTTTACGGCATCGACCTCCCAGTACCCAACCGTGCCAGTGCTGGATTCTGTGGACGACAATGCTGGCGCCACTATGGGTCTTCTAAGTAACGGCCAGGCCACCGACGACACCACACCAACCCTGAGCGGCACGGCTGAAGCGGGAAGTACCGTTAAAATCTTCAGCAACGGTTTGCTGCTTGATAGCGTTGTCGCTGACGGCACCGGCCACTGGACCTATACCCCATCCGCGCTGGCAGACGGTACGCAAGAATTCACCTTTACCGCCACCAACCTGTACGGCACTAGCGGCACCTCGGCAGTCTTTACCGTCAATGTCGATACCACCCCGCCCGCAGCACCGGGTGATTTACTGGTTTCACAAGACGGCCTGCATGTCACCGGCAGCGCGGAAGCGGGCAGTGAAATCATCGTCACCGACAGTAGCGGTAACGTTCTGGGAACGGGCATCACAGGCGCTAACGGGAGGTTTGATGTTTCACCGTTAACCTCAGCACAAACCAACGGCGAACCCTTACTGGTTTCAGCGACAGACAGCGCAGACAACAAAAGTGACAACAGCACCGTCTTTGCACAAGACAGCACCCCTCCTGGGGCACCGACCAATGTGGACATCAACGATGAGGGGTCAGTGGTGACCGGTGACGCCGAGCCAGGCAGCACGGTTAATGTCACTGACAGCGACGGCACCCCACTGGGGACTGGAACAGCAGGTTCAGACGGTAGTTTTAATATTCCGATATTCCCGCCGCAAACGGCTGGCGAAAAACTGGAAGTTTCTGCGACAGATAACGCTGGAAACACCGGACCAGAAACACCGATTACCGCACCTGACACCACCGCGCCGGATGCTCCGGTGATTAGCGCCGTGGTGGATGATGTCCCCCTTTACACGATCGATCATCTCAGCGACGGGCAAACCACCAACGACGATAAGCCACAACTCAAAGGCACCGCCGAAGCTGGCGCAACGGTGAAAATTTATGACAACGCTACGCTGTTAAATAGCGTCACTGCCGATGAGCACGGAAACTGGAGTTATACCCCAACCACCGCACTCGCACAGGGCCTGCATAACCTGACCGTCACCGCCACCGATGCCAAAGGCAACGTCAGCCCTGAAGCGGCATTTTCGCTCACCGTTGATTCCATTGCTCCGCAAGCGCCAACCATTACGCTGGTCAGCGATGACTTCGCCCCCGTCAGCGGTTCGGTGCCAAACAATGGTTTCACCAACGACAGGACGCCAACGATCAGCGGTACCGGCGAACCCGGATCTGTCGTCACTTTGTTCGATGGCGCCACCGCGCTGACCACCTTTACGGTCGGTGTATCGGGTACCTGGAGTTACACACCGTCAACGTTGATCGACAGCACCCACCGCTTCACGGTGAGCGCCACAGACGCGGCGGGTAACACCACCGCGCCTTCCGCCGAATATGTCATCACCATCGACATTACCGCTCCGTCTGCGCCAACAATTGACGGCGCAGTGGATAATGTCGGAACGGTTACCGCAACGCTTGCCAACAACTCGGCGACCGACGATACCCTGCCGCAATTTAATGGCTCCGGCCCGGCTGGTAGCACCGTGACGCTGTACGATGGCCCTACCGCTATCGGCTCTATGGTGGTGGGCGGCGATGGTAAATGGAGCATTATCCCGACACAACCACTGAGCGAAGGGCCACATACCATAACTGCTGTGGCGACCGATGCCGCAGGCAACGCCAGCCCAGCCGCCAGTTTTAACCTGACGGTCGATACCACACCGCCTGTTGCGCCATCCATTACCAACGCGCAAGGGGAAGTGGGCGGAATCCCTGCGACAGTCACCAACGGTGGCAGCACGCAAAACGGCACGCCAACCCTTACCGGTTCCGGCGAAGTCGGGGCGACAATCAAAATTTATGATAATGGCGGCAGCACACCGATTGGTTCGGTGACGGTTCCCGCTGGCGGCATATGGACATTTACCCCTTCTCCGGCGCTCGCTGAAGGCCCTCACTCGCTGACTGCCGTGGCGACCGATCCCGCGGGTAACGTTGGCTTGCCTTCCGCAGGCTTTACGCTGAACGTCGACTCAACGCCACCAGCCGCACCAGGCACACCAACGGTCACCGATGATCATGCTCCGGTGGTTGGCACCGTCAGCAATGGTGGCAGCACCAACGACACCACGCCAACGTTCTCCGGCACTGGCGGCACAGCTGGCGATAAAATTGAAGTGTTCAACGGCAGCACAAAACTCGGCGAAACCACGGTACGGGCAGACGGCAGCTGGGGCTTCACTCCGACCACGCCGCTGACCGAACAGGTTTACAACGTGACCGTCAAAGAAACGGATGCGGCAGGGAACGTCAGCCCGCCTTCTGCGGCAATCACCTTTACGGTCGACACCACCGCTTCTGCTGCACCGGTTATCGTCAATGCCGACGATAACGTAGGTGCGGTACAACAACCGCTGTTCAACAACGCGGTCACCGATGACAACACCCCAACCTTCCACGGCACCGGTGCGAATGGCGACATCATCACGCTGTACAACGGCACCACGGTGCTGGGTAGCACAACGGTTGTTGGCACAAACTGGACTATCGCTCTAACCACTCCGCTACCAAACGGCACGCTGGCGATTACCGCCACCGCAACCGATGCTGCGGGTAACCTCAGCCCATTGTCAGCAATCTTTAATCTGACTGTCGATAACACGCCGCTCACCGCTCCGGTCGTGACGGAGATTGCTGATGACGTGGGTGTGATTACCACTTCGCTGGTCAATGGCAGCTATACCGACGATACCTCCCCAGTCTTCAGCGGCACAGGTAAGCCAGGCAGTACCATTACTGTTTTAGATAACGGTACACCGGTGGTGACTTCACCCCCTATTGTTACTGTTGCTCCGGATGGTACATGGAGTTTCACGACAACACTCCCGACGGGTGTAAGCGACCACACATTCACCTTTAGTGCCAGCGATGCCACAGGAAATACCGCCGTATCACCAAATCCAATTACGTTGCATGTTGATACGCTGCCACCTGATGCTCCGCTGGTAAGTTCAGCAGATCCGAATGGCACACTGGTAAACGGGACGGCGGAACCCGGCAGCACGGTGATTATCAGGGATGCCAATACCCATGCAGTATTGGGCAGAGGCCTGGCTGATTCCACAACCGGAACCTTCTCCGTCACAATTTCGCCTGCGCAAACCACCGCTGAAGAACTGGAGGCAATTGCTCAGGATGCCGCTGGCAATCAGAGTGGCCCGACTGGCTTCATTGCCGCGGATACGAATGTTCCGCATCCGCCGACAATTGAAGTTTTGGATGACGTAGCGCCGGTCACTGGCAGAGTCGACAGCGGTGCCAGCACCAACGATAACCTGCCAACACTTAGCGGCGTGGCTGAAGACGGTGCCATGATCACCCTCTATATTGACGGCATTGCCCAGACTCCGTTCGCGGCGGGAACTGGGGGAGCCTGGAGTTACCAGTTCACTACACCGCTGGCAGATGGCCCGCATACTTTTGCCGTCAGCCAGAGTGTTGGCGGTGTGTCCAGCGGCCAGACGCCGAATTTCAACATTACCGTTGATACCACGTTACCCACAGCTCCCGCCATCACCTCCGTCACCGACGATGTCGCTCCGGTAACGGGCATCATCACCAGCGGGCAGGCCACGAACGATCAGCGCCCTACCTTTACCGGCACTGGCGAAGTAGGTTCGACGATCACGATTCTTGATGGCACCACGACACTCGGCACCGCAACCGTCACCGCTGACGGTACCTGGACATTCACGCCACCAACCAACCTGGCTGACGGTCCGCACACCATCACCGTCACCGCAACCGATGCTGTCGGAAACGTCAGCGCTCCACCTGCCAGTTTCTCGCTGATTGTTGATACCAGCATCGCGGCGGCTCCGGTCATTACGTCAGTGGTTGACGACACCAGCACGCCAGGACCGGTGGTTTCCGGCCAGCCGACTAACGACAACACGCCAACCTTCAACGGCACCGCCGACCCGAACTCGACGCTGACCATCAGCGAAAACGGCACGGTTATCGGCACCGTTCCGGTTAATGGCGCGGGGAACTGGACGTTCACGCCAGCCACGCCGCTGGCCGATGGCAGCCACAATCTGACGCTTGTCACTACCGATGCGGCAGGCAACGTCAGCCCGCCAGCCACCTTTACTGCGGTGGTGGATACCGCTGCTCCTGTAGTGCCAGCCATAACTTTGGTGGTCGATGACCAGACTCAGCCGGTGACTAACCTGACCAACGGCCAGCTCACCAAAGACACGCAGCCAACCCTCAGCGGCACCAGTGAAGCCAATGCCACGATCAATGTTTATTCTGGCACCACGCTTCTTGGCACAACAACAGCCACAGGCACCGGTACATGGTCATTCACGCCGGACGCCGGTCATCAGTTACTCCAGGGCAACAACACCCTGACGGTCAAAGCCACCGACGCCGCCGGGAATATCAGTAACTCGTCAGCAGCCTTCAGCGTAGTTGTGGATTCCGTCGCCCCGACCGCACCAGCCATTTTGACCGTCACCGATAACACCGCGCCAAATATTGGGCCAATCACCAGCGGCCAGCCGACCAACGAAACGCGCCCTGCTATCACCGGTTCCGGCGAAGTCGGTTCGACGATCACCGTTTATGACGGCATAACGCCGCTGGGTACGGCAACCGTGGGGGCTGGCGGCACCTGGAGCTTTACACCACCTTCAGCACTGCCAGGCGGTTCGCACAACCTGACCGTTACCGCTACCGATCCGGCAGGTAACGTCAGCGCACCATCCGCAGCGTTTAACGTGGTGATCGACACCACAGCGCCTGTTGCGCCAGCTATTACCACCGTCGCGGACGATGCAGGGACAGTCACCGGTAATTTAACCAACGGGCAAGTGACGGACGATACCCGTCCACAAATCAACGGCACGGTAGAAGCCGGATCGACCGTCAATATCTACGACAACGGCACGTTGATTGGCACAGCAATCGTCACTGGTGGTACATGGAGTTTCACGCCACCAGCAGGGTCACCGCTCGCCAACGGCAATCACGCGTTTACGGTGACCGCGACAGACTCCGCGGGCAACGTCAGCCCGGCTTCAGGGGCGTTCAATATTGTCGTGGATACCGCCGTTCCCACCGCACCGATCGTCATCCAGGCAACTGATGATGTCGGCCCGGTGACTGGCGCGTTGGTGAATGGGCAGTCGACCAACGACAACCAACCATTACTGAGCGGCACCGCAGAAGCCAACTCCACGGTTAAGGTTTACGACGATGGCATCCTGCTCGGTACCACCACCGCCAGCGCGGAAGGGATCTGGAGCCTGGCACCCCCTAATCCGCTACCCGATCGCACCCATGTTTTCACCGCCACCTCAACCGATGCAGCGGGCAACGTCGGGGCGATTTCGGGAAGCTTTACACTGACTATCGACACGGTGCTGCCAATCACGCCCGTGCTCACCTCCGTGGTGGACGACGTGGCAGGCGGCGTGAACGGCTCACTCAGCAACGGACAAATCACCAACGACGCACGCCCAACGCTGAACGGCACCGGCGAACCAGGCAGCACCCTCGCTATCTTTGATGGAGCGATACAAATTGGCACGGTGACCGTTCCGGCAAGTGGCACCTGGACATTTACCCCAGCCACACCGCTGGCTACCGGCGCGCATACCTTCACCCTCACCGCCACCGACGCGGCGGGTAACGTCACCACCCCAACTCCGGGCTTTACCATCACGCTGGATACCAGCGCGCCAAACGCGCCGCTGATCACCACGGTTATTGACGATGTCGGCACCGTGACCGGCCCGGTTGCCAACAACCAGACCACCAACGACACGCTGCCAACGCTTAACGGCACAGCAGAAGCGGGTGCTACGGTGGCGATTTACGATAACGGCAACCTGGTCACCAGCGTCACTGCCGACGGTAGCGGCAACTGGACTTACCCACTGACCACCGCACTGACCGAAGGCAACCACACCTTCACCGTGACGGCCACCGATCTGGCAGGCAATACCAGCGCCAACTCGCTGCCAGCGGTGATTATTGTCGATACCACGCCGCCTGCCGCACCAACTGGCATGGTGGTCAACGTCACCGGGACAACCGTCACCGGGAATGCCGAAGCGGGCAGCACCGTCACCATATCCAGCGGCGGAACGGTTCTCGGCAGCGCTACGGCGGACGGTAACGGTAAGTTCAGCGTGACGATAACGCCCGCGCAAACTAACGGCGAATCCCTACAAGCTACGGCGACGGATAGCGCGGGTAACCTGGGTGCATCGGCTGGGTTTGCTGCGCCAAACACTGCATTACCAGGCGTGCCGGTGATTACCACAGTGTTGGATAATTTCGCTCCCGTTACCGGAACGGTTAACAACGGGCAAAGCACCAACGATGCCACGCCGACCATTAACGGCACGGCAGACATCGGTGCAACCGTCAGTATCTACAACAATGGCGTGTTGATGGGCAGCGTGGTGGCAACGGACGGCACCTGGAGTTACACGCCATCTGCGCTCACCGAAGGTTCACACGCCTTCACCGCTACCGCCACCAACCCGAATGGCACCGGCAGCCCGTCAACGGCGCTCACCGTGATCGTTGACACCATCGCCCCACTGACACCAACGGCGACCATCAGTGCAGACGGCACCACCATCAGCGGTTCGGCGGAAGCCAACAGCACGGTGAACATTACCTTGCCGGGCGGCACCGTTGTCACCACCACCGCTAACGGCAGCGGAAGCTACACCCTGACACTGCCAACGCGCGAAATTGGCGGCGAGCAGTTATCCGTCACCGCCACCGATGCGGCAGGCAACACCTCGCCATCGGTCACTGCAACCGCACCGACTCTGCCACTGGCCGCCGATGACAACGTGGTCAACCTGGCGCTGACCAGCAGCGCCGTCGTTTCACCGCCAGAGCATTACAGCGATTACGGCGTGCTGTTGGTCGGGGCGCTGGGCAACACAGTACAGGTGCTCGGCAACGATACCGCGCAAGTAGGCTTTACGGTTAACGCGGGTGGCACTGCCAATATCACGATTGATGCCGCCGCTACAGGCGTGGTACTGACACTGCTCAACACGATGGAAGTGGTGATTCAGCAATTTGTCGGCGGAGCCTGGACTACGGTAATCGATTCGCGACTGCCACAGTTTGCCAACCTGCTAACGCTGGGTGCCAACGGCGTAACACTGAATGTCACCGGGCTGGAAGAAGGCACTTATCGGGTGCTGAGCTACAACACCAGCCTGCTGGCGACCGGCTCTTTCACCAGCCTTGATGTCAGTATTGAACAAATCAGTGGCGGGACAGTCAGCGGGGAAACGACCCATCCGGGGAACGTGATCACCGATATTGATCCGAACAGCGGCCAGGACACCGCGCCGACAGGCACTGTTGTGACATCGGTGACCAACTCGCAGGGCGTCACCACCCAGATTGGCGCAGGCGGTGCGGATATCACAGGTGAATACGGCACGCTGCATATCAACCAGGACGGAAGTTACACCTACACCCTGACGGACACCTCAGCCTCGGTACTTGGCAGCACCGAAAACTTCACTTACACCATCACCCATAATGGCGTTAGTGATTCGGCGCAGTTGGTGGTGACACTCGGCAACCCAACACCTGCCAGCACCGTGACCGCCACCGATAACACGGCGGCGCTGACCTACAACACCGATGTGGAAGCGGTAGACCACGGGCCTTCACAGCAAAGTGGTTTCTCAGTGCTGAGCGTCGGTGTGGGAAATGTGCTGAGCCTCAGCGCGTTAGCCAATATGGCGAACCCGATACTCTTTGATGTCGATGAAGGTTCAACGCGCACCATGACGTTGCAGGCAAGCGTTGGCGGGGTCGCGTTACTCTCCACCTTCGATCTCTACGTCTACAAGTTCAACGATGTGACTCAGCAGTATGAGCAATATCGGGTGGTCAATACCTGGCTTACCGCGCCATTGCTGGGCGGCACCTCATCGCTATTAACCCTGACGCTGCCAGGTGGCGAGTATCTGTTCTTGCTCAAAAATGCCAGCGGTGTAGCGGCGCTCACCGGCTATACGCTGAATATTCTGCAAGACCATACTTATGCGGTGGAGAGCGTCACAGCCAGTACCAGCGGCAATGTGATGAATGATGATATTCATCCGGTAGGTAGCCACATTACTCAGGTGAATGGCGTCGCCATTGCGGGAACAGGCACCACCACCATTATTGGTGAATACGGCACGCTGACCATTGATGCGGCGGGTAACTACACCTACAAACTGAACAGCGGCCTGGGCGCGGACAGCATCAAAACGCCTGACAGCTTTGTTTACACCATCACCGCACCAAACGGTGATACCGACACCGCCTCGCTGAATGTCACTGCCACGCCGCATACCGTGGATGCGTTTGATGACAGCAGCACTGTGATGGCGGTGAACACCGCGCAAAATACGGCGGTTTATTCGGATACCAGCGTGGGGTCGGCGTCGTGGACAACCCTGGTAATCCCGTCATCAGGAAGCGGCAACGGGACTTTTGCGGTCGGCGCTAACGAAGTTCTGCATAACCCAGTGTTACATTTTACGGTGCAATCATTCCTTTCTTTGAGTGGCTTGAACGTTGACTGGAACATCACTAACAGCTCAGGAACCGTGGTAAGAAACGGCTCATTCAGCGGTGGCATATTGTTAGGCGGCATGGCGAATATTGATTTGGCAGGGCTGGATCTGCAGTCGGGTACCTACTCGTTAAATTACACTGGGCGAGTCGGTGTTCTTGGTGCCGGACAAATCACCATCACGCCAACTATCACCGGCACCACCATTGATCTGGACAGCTATTCAACGCTTGCCGGTAACACGGTTCACGGCAATATCTACGACGGTACGGAAGCCTCAGGCGCTGCCGATCAGCTCGGTACCGTTCACACCCTACTGAGTATTACCGGCTTCAACGGCACGACGACCACGCTTGATCCGCTAACCAGTAGCAATTCAACCGCCACGATTCAGGGGCATTACGGAACGCTGGTGATGGGGATTGATGGTGCGTACACCTACACCCTCAATAGCGGGCTTTCTCCGGCGTCGATGACCACCAAAGAGACCTTCACCTACACGCTAAATGACCAGAACGGCCATAGCGACAGCGCCACGTTAACCATCAATATGAGCCCGCAATTCGTCAGCACCGCGCAAAGCGATGTGATTACCGGCTCGGCTTATGGCGACACGCTGATTTATCACCTGTTGACCAGCGCAAGTGCGACCGGCGGCAACAGTGCCGATACCTGGCACAACTTCTCGGCGGCACAAGGCGACACGATCAACGTTCACGACCTGCTGACCGGCTGGAATGGGCAGGCCGCCACACTGGGCAATTACCTCAACGTCACCACCAGCGGCAATAACACCGTTATTTCCATTGATCGCGACGGCACAGGCGGCACCTACAACTCAACCACGCTCGTCACCCTGGAGAACACGCACGTCACGCTCGATGAACTGGTACAGCAGCACCACATTATTACCTAAAAAAGTGGTGGATGACGCTAGCGCTTACCCCCGACATGTAGGTCGGATAAGCGCAGCGTCATCCGACAAAAATCAGACAAAAATCAGACAAAACCAGGCAAGCAATAGCAACACTAATTAGAACGTAGTGACTTTTAAAAGGGACAAACTATGGGAAAATTACAGCCGTTTGCACTGTGGCTGGCATGCAGCCTATGTGTAGCCCAAACGCATGCCGAAGAGACGCCACAGTTCATCACCACTGAGGGGCTTGCTCAACAACACGAACTGCCAAACCTTGACGGCTCGTCATCCCTGCCGCTCAACGCGCCTGCGCCCGGAACGCTCACGCTCAACGACGCCGTTAACCGCGCGGTAAACTGGCACCCGAGCATTCACGAAGCCATCGGCAAACTTTACGGCCAGTCCGAACAGGTCAACGTCGCGAAATCCAAATACTATCCGCAAATCAGCGCGGGCATGAATAACGGCTACAGCAACGGCTACACCGACAGCGGTTTCAGCCCGTCGCTGGTGCTTTCCATCTCACAAATGCTCTACGACTTCGGCAAAGTCTCAAGCCAGGTACGCGCCGAAAGCGCAGGCGTGGCGCAAGAACAGGCCAACGTGCTGGTGAGTATTGATAACGTCGGCCACGACACCGCCGTTTCCCTGGTTCAGGCGCAGATGTGGCAACAAATGGTCGATATCGCCAAAGATCAGCTCGAAGCGCTGAGCGCGATTGGCCGTTTGACCGAACAGCGCAACAACGAAGGTGCCACGTCGATGTCCGATGTGGTGCAAACCAACGCCCGTATTGAATCCGCCCGCTCGCAACTGATTCAATACCAGGCCAACCTCGACAGCGCACAGGCCACGTTAATGAGCTGGCTGGGCTGGAATAGCCTCAACGGTATTAGCAACGACTTCCCGGACAAACTAGCCAAAAGCTGCGACGTTGCCAAACCGGATGACCGCTTAGTGCCTGCCGTTCTCGCCTCCTGGGCGCAGGCCAGCGTCGCGCAGGCGAATCTGGATTACGCCAACGCGCAGATGACGCCAACCATTTCACTGGAACCGCAGGTTCAGCACTATCTCAACGACAAATATGCCAGCCACGAAGTGCTGGATCGCACGCAATACTCGGCGTTTATCAAAGTTGAAATGCCGATTTATCAGGGGGGTGGATTAACCGCCCGCCGCAACGCCGCAAGCCATGCTGTTGAAGCCGCGCAATCCGGCGTTCAGCGCACACGCCTGGATATTCGCCAGAAGTTAATGGAATCGCGCAGCCAGGCGCTTGGCCTGATGGGTGCCATTCAAGTCCTGCAACGCCAGGAAGAGTTAAGCGCGCAAACGCGTGAACTGTATCAACAGCAATATCTCGGTTTGGGTTCGCGCCCGCTGCTGGATGTGCTTAACGCCGAACAGGAAGTTTTCCAGGCACGCTTCGCTCAACAACAAACCCTGAGCCAACTTCATCAATTGCAGCTCAACTGTCTGTATAACAGCGGTCGGTTGCGCAACGCATTTGGCCTGGAGCATCGCACCATCCAGTCACTGGAGATCCAGCCATGAGCAAAATCCCCCCTGCTGTTGATGAACAGCTGACTGAACAGTCACTGAGCCACTGGGCGCAAGCCATTAGCCACGTTGCCGCCCATTACCGCGTGGTCTGTTCGCCAGGCACCATTCAGGCCAACGCCCCATGGTTTAAAGACAAAGGCATGCTTGCGGCTCTCACACAGTTATCGCGCCAGGCGGGGCTTTCTTTTCACCTGCTGAACGTGCCGGAACTGGCGATTGCCCAATGGCGGCTGCCAATAGTAGTGGATTTAAAAAACGGCCAACTGGCGGTTATCGAGCATTTTGACGGCGCAGATACCGTGGATATTTGCCTTATCGATGGCCAACACCAGACCAACCGCGTGGCACTCAGCGAACTGCTGCCGGACATCCGTTTTGTTGCTGCGCTGCGCCCGCTTTCGGCCCTGAAAGACAGCCGTGTTGATGCGTATATTTCGCGCTTTAGCCCGGACTGGTTAAAAGAGCTGGTGATGCAGGATCTCCGGCCATACGGCCCGGTGATGCTGGCGGCGTTCCTCGTTAACGTGTTATCGCTTGCCGGGATTATTTTCTCGATGCAGGTCTACGATCGGGTGATTCCGGCGCAATCCTACCCGACGCTGTATGTGCTGGCGTCCGGCGTATTACTGGCGGTGGTGTTTGGCTTCCTGCTGCGCGTGGCGCGTGGCCATATTATGGATGTACTCGGCAAACGGGCCGATATGCGGGTTTCCGACCGCGTGTTTAGCCATGCGCTACGCCTGCGTAACAGTGCGGTTCCCCGCTCCACCGGCAGCTTTATTTCGCAGCTTCGCGAGCTGGAGCAAATCCGCGAGATGGTCACCTCATCAACCATCTCAACCCTCGTCGATTTACCGTTCTTCTTTATGTTTATCATCGTGCTGGCGATCATCGCGCCGCAACTGGCATGGATTGCACCCGTCGCCGCCATCCTGATGGTGCTGCCTGGTATTTTGCTACAAAAGAAACTGGCGATGCTAGCGAACCAGTCGGCGCACGAAGCCACTTTGCGCAATGCGGTGCTGGTTGAAAGTGTGCAAGGGCTGGAAGACATCAAACTGATGCAGGCAGAAAACCGCTTCCTGCAACAATGGAACAGCTACATCCGCATTACCGCGGAATCCGGCCTGCGGACTCGCCAGATTTCGCAAGGGTTGATCAGCTGGGGGATCACCATTCAAAGCCTGGTTTACGCGGCGGTAATCCTGTTTGGCGCGCCGCTGGTGATTGAAGGCGATATGACCACCGGCGCGATGGTGGCCGCGTCAATGCTGGCGTCACGCATGATTGCGCCGATGGCAAACCTGTGCGGCGTGCTGGCGCGCTGGCAACAAGTGAAAGCGGCGAAGCAAGGGCTGGACAGCATTATGCAGTTGCCGGTCGAAACCCAACGCGATGAAAGCCTGGTGCACCAGGACATTTTCCACGGCCACTATCTGTTTGAAAACGCACAGTTCCGCTACCACAGCGACGACCAACGCATTCCGCTACGCATCTCACATTTAGAGATCCTGCCTGGTGAAAGAATCGCGGTGCTGGGGCGCAACGGCGCGGGCAAATCCACGTTACTTCAGGCATTAGCGGGCGGCATCGATTTGATGAGTGGCGATGCGCGGCTCGACAACCTGAGCATGACGCAAATCGACATGGCTGATTTGCGGCGCAACATTGGCTTCCTGAGCCAGAACGCGCGGCTGTTTTACGGCACATTACGTGAAAACCTGACGCTGGGCGCACCGCACGCCAGCGATGAAGAAATCTTCGAAGTACTGGAAATCAGCGGCGCGGGCAATTTTGTCAAGCACCTGGCCAAAGGCCTCGACCACAGCATTATGGAAGGCGGCACCGGGCTTTCTGGCGGGCAACGTCAGTCCATCTTACTGGCGCGTATGCTGCTGCGCTCGCCGAACATCGTACTGCTCGACGAACCCACCGCCTCTCTTGATGACCACACCGAACGCGAATTTATTCAGCGCCTCGGGCTTTGGCTTGGCAACCGCACCTTGATTGTCGCTACCCATCGGGTGCCGATGCTGGAACTTGTGGAGCGGGTGCTGGTTCTGAAGGAAGGACAACTGGTGATGGACGCACCGAAAGCCCAGGCGCTGAGTAACAGCCGCGCCGCAGCACAGGCAAACGGACGGGAGTGGAAAAATGAAAACCAGTCAGCATGACGCCGCAATGGACGACCCGGATATCCAGCGTGAAAACGAGTTTTCCGGTGCGAGCCGCATTATCACTCTTAGCGTTTTACTGTTTATTTTGCTCGGCGTGTGGGCATGGTTTGGCACGCTTGATGAGGTTTCGACCGGCACCGGAAAAGTGGTTCCCAGCTCGCGCGAGCAAATCCTTCAGTCGCTCGACGGCGGCATCGTCACCCAGTTGCTGGTGCACGAAGGCGACAAAGTTGAAGCCGGGCAAATCGTCGCCCAACTCGACCCGACGCGTTCGCAATCGAACGTCGGCGAAAGTGCCGCACGCTACCGCGCATCACTGGCATCCAGCGTGCGGTTGAACGCAGAAGTGAACGACCTGCCGCTGGTCTTCCCCGACTCGCTAAAAGCCTGGCCGGAGCTAACCGCATCCGAAACCCGGCTATATAAAAGCCGCCGCGCACAACTTAACGACTCAGCTGCGGATATTAAAGACGCGCTGGTTTCGGTCAATCAAGAGCTGGGCATAACCCAACGCCTGGCAAAAAGCGGTGCCGCCAGTAACGTGGAAGTGCTGCGCTTGCAGCGGCAAAAAAGCGACCTGCAACTCAAAATCACCGACCTGCGTTCACAATATTACGTACAAGCCCGCGAGGAGCTTTCCAAAGCGAACGCCGAAGTGGATATGCTTTCAGCGGTTATCAAAGGCCGTGAAGATTCGGTATCGCGCATGACGGTACGTTCGCCGATGCGCGGCATCGTCAAAAATATCCAGGTAACGACCATTGGTGGCGTGATCCCGCCAAACGGCGAAATGATGGAAATCGTGCCGCTCGATGACCACTTGCTGATTGAGGCGCGCCTCTCACCGCGTGACATCGCGTTTATCCACCCAGGCCAGCGTGCGCTGGTGAAAGTCACTGCCTACGATTACGCCATTTACGGCGGGCTGGAGGGCATCGTTGAAACCATCTCGCCGGACACCATTCAGGACAAAGTGAAACCAGAAATCGTCTATTACCGGGTGTTTATCCGCACCCAACAGGACTACCTGGTGAACAAAGCCGGACACCATTTTTCAATTTCGCCAGGTATGGTCGCCACCGTCGACATTAAAACCGGGCAAAAAACCATTGTCGACTACCTGATTAAACCGTTTAACCGCGCCCGTGAAGCGCTACGTGAACGTTAACAAACTCAAGGGGTAGTAAGTGACGCTACAACTCTGTTATACTTACAAAACACTTGTGGGGCTGATTCTGGATTCGACGGGATTCGCGAAACCCAAGGTGCATGCCGAGGGGCGGTTTGCCTCGTAAAAAGCCGCAAAAAAATAGTCGCAAACGACGAAAACTACGCACTAGCAGCTTAATACCCTGCTTAGAGCCTTCTCTCCCTAGCTTCCGCTCTTAAGACGGGGATCAAGAGAAGTCAAACCCAAAAGAGATCGTGTGTAAACCTTGCCTGGGGTTGAAGCACTAAAACTAATCAGGATAGTTTGGTAATGGCGTGTCTATCCGCAGTTGCCCGGCGAATGTAAAGATATGACTAAGCATGTAGTACCGACGGCGTAGTAATTTCGGACGGGGGTTCAACTCCCCCCAGCTCCACCAAAATTCTTTGTTGATGGTCACCAGAACCTGATATGAAGTCCTGAAAGCCCGCACGGCGCAAGCCCTGCGGGCTTTTTTGTGTTTGTTGATTCAGCCGAACAGCCCCCTCTCCTGTGCAGAAGGCGATCGCCGGACAGTCCCCTCTCCTGTGGGAGAGGGTTAGGGTGAGGGCGTCCCCCTTCTGCAACACCTGCAACTAAAGAAAAATGTCTGGAAAGCCACTCGCATTCCGCCTAATAGCGGGTTGGTTAACACTGCCGATTTACGTTATAGTCAGCGCCGCTGCGGCAAAATCCGCAGCCGGGATTTGCACCCTGGATATCACAACGTCGATTTATAAATTCAGTTTATACGTCGAGGCATGCGCACACCTGTTGCCTGTTACAATTCAATGTAATAACGCAATTTTTCAATGGTGGCTCAGGCGGGGCAGCCTTCGGGCTGGCCGGCATCCGTTGTGACCGGTAGTGCAAACTCCGTCTGAGCTACCACCCAAGAGATTTGCACCTCCGGTGGTAGCAATCATCGCTTGCAACGGAGAATGCGAAAATGACACTTTCACACAGCCCCACTTTTCTGCCCTATCAAACAGACTGGCATCAAGCCGACATCATTGCGGCATTGCGTAAAAAAGGCACCTCACTGGCAGCCGAATCACGCGCCGCAGGCTTAAGTTCTTCCACTCTCGCCAACGCGCTGAGCCGCCCGTGGGCAAAAGGGGAACTGCTAATAAGCAAAGCCATTGGTGTACCCGCCGAAACCATCTGGCCAAGCCGCTATTTTGATCCTCAAACGCACAAGCCTGTCGTTCGGCTAATGCGCACCCGTCATCCGAAATAAACGATTAGCGTCATCAGCCAGAAACTCTGTACGGGTGACGCTGTAATTAGCTTGAATGATTCAAGTTGAAGGGATGAAGGTTAGCCGTGAACATGTTTTTCCAGGCAGAAATGATCCAAAGCAAGCAATGAATAGCCAGACGGCTAAGACTGCTTTAAAACGGATTGGCTATGGCGGAAAACTTGTTGCTCATGGATTACGGTCAATAGCAAGCACGGCTCTGAATGAAGCGGGATTTAACGCAGATGTTATTGAAGCGGCTTTTGCGCACAGTGATAAAAATGAAGTAAGGCGCGCATATAATCGTTCAACTTACTTAGCACAGGGAATAGATCTCATGCTTTGGTAGGCAGAACTTGTAAAAAAATAATTGATAAAAGTGAGGCAATGCCCCACTTTCAATTAAATTAAATACCGGTAATGAAAAGAAGAGTATTTTTTGCAACTTCATGCAACTCTTGTGTATTTAGTTCTTTAATCTTTGTATCAAAACCATCCGCATGATGATAGCTTTTTGAAAATTCATTTATCTGTTCAATTTTACTAAGACATTTTGTACTATCATACAGAGGACTATATGGATTGGTCTCATTACGAATGAGACTGATCATTTCTCCCAACCAATGCCCTTCCGTAAAATGGTTAGGTAAATGCATTCGCATATAAGCTTCAAGTATTGGGCGTATTAATCTAGCTGTAGCTACTTTCGAATCTTCTGTTGGAGATTTAACAAAGCTATGTAATGTCTTATACTCAAGTTCATAAGAATGCTTCACGTAAGCATCAAAATCATTTTTATAAATAATTTTGCTTTTGAAAACCTTAGAACTATTTAGATCGTATTCATTTAAGTCATTAATATTAACAAATAGTTCAAAGCATTTTGCAAGAGATGTGTTTCCTGAATATTTTCTCATGTCAGTTAAAAAAGATGCATCATGACTGAAAACAAAAACTTGTGCGCCTTTATTAAGAATATCTGACAACTCAACTATAGTCTTATTTCTTCGATGACTATCTAATGAAGACATAGGATCATCGAAGATAATAATATCATTTTCATGAATCTTATTTTTAAATTTAGAAAGGAAAAATGCTAATGCCAATGCTGATTTATCACCCATGCTTAAGACTTCAGTCAGTAAAAACTTACTATCCAATTCATTTTCTAATGCTAGCTCCTTACCAAGAAACGCGATTTTAAATTTAAATCTAGTATTTCCTCCACCTGCTTTATTATCTCTATTTATCTCAACTATTCTAATATTACTATTAAACCCAATTAGTAATTTATTAATCTCATCCTTATGATTAGAAATTAGGGACTCTTGCTCTATAATTACCTCCTCTCTTAATGCCTTTATTTTTGACTCATTAGCCTTTCTTTGTTTTTCATAATTTTCATAAACTGCCAAATCATCAAGGGTATCTTTTTGAAACTTCAATTTATAGTTATTTACAGTATCTATCTGGAGCTGAACAGCTGAGATCGTCGTCTGATCAAGAGTCAATAGGTAGTCATTAATTAATTTATTAGTTGCATCGATATATCCATTGTAAGCACCAAAATCCATCTCATTAAAAAGAGAATTAAATTCTTCTTGTAAAAATTTAAAACTCACTTCTTGGAAAACATCTTTCAGTTTCTGGTTAATGAACCTATCTAATTTAGAAAGTAGATCATAAAACCCCTCAACCAATTTGCTATTATCAAATACAAATTGTGTTAACTCTAACTTATCCAACCAAGCATTTATTGCTATCTCGTTATTTTTTATAATATTTCTAATGCCTTCAAATTCATTACATTTTGATGCTAACCTGAGATATTCCTTTGAACTCTCACCTTCAAATTTCGACATTGCATTATCATATTCATTCCCTAAGAAAGCATTGAACATCGAAAATATAGGGGATTCACTTAAAGGCTGAGCACAGAAAGGACAATTATCTTTATCAGTTACAAGAGCTAACCCACTCTCAAGCCATCCAACATCCCTTTCCTTTAGATGCAAGGCTATGTGTTCGTCAACTTTATTCTTAGCTTCTTTAGATATACTATCTAATGATACATCGAAAAAATTTAAATCGATTGATGGATTATCAAATGATATTTTTTTAGGTTTTACTCTTAACTTTATAACTGCCACATCCGATAAATCCGCAAGGTTTTTATTTAGCCTTACAAGTTCATTTTCTACATCAAAATCCTTTTTCTTCTTTATTTTTACAATATCTTTAAATTCTAATCTTGATTGAAATCTTGATTCAATGCTTGTCCTTAATATATTAGCTGGAATATTATTTATTTCGTTTTCAGATTTAAGATCATTTATTTCTTTTTGTTTATCAACTGAGGTATCACCTAAGCAAAAATCATGATAGTTTTTTAAATTAATACTGGCTACCTTAGAACCAGCATAAACATTATTATCAATAAACTCTTGATTAAACACCTTGAACTTCCAGATTAGTTCCGAAATATTTTTCTTTACTATGGATTTTGGCTTTCCATTTTCCATGAAAAGAAAGTTCAAATCAACAAAATCATCTTCATTACATTCTATAGATTTCAACTTCTCTATTAATGAAAAATCCTTCTCATTAAGCAAATTAAAGATCTTGCATATCGTAGATTTACCAGCACCATTATTTCCATAAATCAAATTAAGAGAATCAAAATTATGATCAGGGGGTGAGAGATGATTTAATTGTTTGATATTATTTAGCTTAACTATTTTATATAACATGCAGCGCTCCTTACTTACATTTCATAAATCTTAAAATATAGTAGCTAAACCATATACAAAACTCTATCGGATAACAAAGATCATCCTCAAAAATCAATCAACTATCTCAATAGTTCTTATGCTTCTCATGATTATGCAGCAACGCAGCAAAAGGTGATTTCTATCTTTTCCTGACCATTTTCGATTTAATGCCCAAGAGCGTCCCCATGTCTTTGTCAAATGCCGTCAGCTATGCCTTTGACCGTCCCCTTCAAGAACAACGTATTAATCATGCTTAGGATAATAATAAATATTAATAAACAGCGCGCAATGCTATCCCCGCCAAGCCTGCCAGCTTCATGGATGGGATTTAATGCAGATACATAAACACCCCACAACCACGCCTTTTCTGAGGTTTATGGTGTAAAAAAATACGGGGTTTTACATGCAAAACCATGCACCGTAATGCATGGTTTATTTTAATTAAATGACGGGATTTTCAGGTCGATTTTATGCGGGTGGTTGCTGGCTCAGTTCTGCCAGCCGGTGCGCGTAAAGACGGTTCTGTACCGGTATGTATTTTTGCTGATTATATACCCGTGAAGCCGCATCAGGCCTGAATCCGATGGCCGTTAAAATGTCGCTGTTTTCAGCCGAGTAATTGATTTCATGACTTGCAGCCAGATACTCCCGTAGAGCTTCACCGATGTAATGTGTCGCTCGTCGTATCGCCATTTTCGGGTTTGATTTTTTCGCCATTGAGCCAGTCATGCAGATGACGGCGAACCGTTGTTTCATCAATAAGCTGAGACTTGGCGATCATGGCGGTAGCCCAGTCCTCAGCGGCGAGAAGTACACATCGAATTCTGTCACGCATACGGCAATATACTTCTGACAAATAAAATTGATAGTGCATAATAAGCTAGCATCTGATGCCAAAACATATAGGTATTAATTAACTTTCAAAGGATATTACAATGAAAATATATTTATTGTTATTGTCACTTCTGGCAACTACAGGCGCGAATGCCGAATGCTGGATTGTTGACAACATGAAAGGCTACTCTGCTTTTAGCCAGGATGGATATAAATTTGAAGAGAATAGTATAGATGATGGGAAAATTTCTTTAGACATTAAGAACAAGAACATCACAGTTAAACAGATTGGGAATTCTAGCTTTGGCGAAGGAATAACGTATACGCCAGTTAACGATAATGCTTTTTCAGGACATAGCACTTCTCTTGGCATGACGATAATCGAAAACTGGGTGATAACAAAAGAAAATAAAGTATTATTTAATCGGTCGGTACTTGACACAGATAACCCTGACATGACATCTACAACCGCACTGGTTGGCGATATTATAGGGAAATGCTAAATCATATTTGACTTCCTCCCCGGCAAAAGGTCGGGGACTCCTTAACTCTTGAGGTACTAATCTGGCACTTTGTTATTAAAATTGTGGTATAAATCATGGATGTTGTTTCTTTAACTAGCAGATTATCAAATCGGTAGCAGTACATTTTCTATTTAGTAAACTCAAAATAAAAATGCGCAACACAAACGAGTGCAACCACTAACCTTAAACACCTGACACCCTCCCCGTTACTTATTTTATCAAATTAATGAAAACAATTTCGTCTGTAGTTTTTAGACTTTTATTTCCGATCTTAACCGGTAAATTCTACAACACATAAAGACATTTATCATTTCTACTATTTCATATGAATTTTACTTTTCCACCTTACGGTGGGAGACATAAAAATAAATCAATACCCACTTATACACGGCTACGCAGCGAGTGGGGTCTACCGACAGTTGCCTGCCGCAGGCTAAAAGCAAAACTAACAGATGTTCGCCACATGGGACTGAGAGTCATCACAATGTAACATCAGCATGGCGATAAGCCGCCGGGTATGGTTTTTATCGGGTGTTTTCTGGATGATTTTCTGCATGTTGCGTCGTTCATTTCGGGGGATGGGTACTATGATCGGCATGACTCAGTCCGGTTGGAGGGTTTGTGATGCTTGGCGATTGATCAGATCGCTCAAACCGGATTGAGTTCCCTTCAGTGATCGACTATTACGTGCAGTTATTTAGCCGTTTTTTACACCTGAACATGCCAGGATGGGCAATGGATTGTTCACCCTCTGCTCACCACCTAATTTATTGATGAGGTATGGAGAGAATAATTACCTATCTGTGGAAATTTGAGTCTGTGACATCATAAGCTCCGCGAATGTAAAATCCAGTTGGTTATCAATATCGACAGACTCCTCTTGCCTCATGAGATAAGCATAAGATTTATCTCCATAGATATCGGATAAAGCACCAACGAATTTCCGCTCAAAAATATAGATCGCGCCATTTATTCTGTAGTAAGGCTCCAGCTCCTGGCCTCTCAGATTATTTTTCTTGTGAAGAAATCCAGACATCGAGTGATCCGCAGGCAATTTATTGCATAGCTGAACAGGGTGTTCCATTTGGCAGACTGAAATGACACTGTTTGCCGCCATTTTTTCATATAACGTATGAGCTTCAACAATATTTACGGCTTTTCGTAAGGGAGAAGTTGGCTGTAACAGAGTAATATTACGGACCTTCCCCCATTTATTCTCGGCGATTTCCACCATATGTGAAATAACATCACAGGTCGTTGCCGTATCACTCGCCAGGACTGCAGGCCTTAAGCATGGGACAATTGCACCATATTGTTCTACTACGCAAGCAATCTCTTCGCAATCAGTACTCACTAACACCCGATCAAATAAATTACTGTCAATTGCCGCTTCAATAGACCAGGCAATCAAGGGTTTACCCGATAATATTTTTATATTCTTGCCAGGTAGCCGCTTGCTTCCCCCTCTGGCCGGTATAATGGCGATTCTCATTTACCACTCCAGTTGATATACATCGGCCTGGGCACGATGAAAATCATCCGGCCGGCCAATATCAAGCCAATATTCATGGATAGGGAACATTAAAACATCAGAGTCATCATTAATATTTGAATCAAGAAGTGTTGGCATATCAATTGATATACCCTTTGGCACACCTTTAAAAATCCTGGGACTTAATATATAAACGCCAGCATTTACGAAATAACGGTGAATGGGTTTTTCTGACATCCCAACTATTTTTTCGCCATCACAGTCAATAACCCCATATGGCACCTGGTATTCATATTGACGTACGCACATGGTTGCTGCTGGCGTATGTGTAGTATGGAAAAGCATGAGCCGCTCAAAATCAAGCGAGGTCAGTACATCACCGTTCATCATGATCAAGGGTAAATCAGGGATATTATCAGGTAACAAGCCCAATGCCCCTCCCGTTCCAAGAGGGACATCTTCGTGAACATATTCAATATTAACCCCCCAGCGCTGCCCATCCCCAAAGTAATCCATAATGACCTCTGGCAGATAATGGGTGGAAATATAGATATTTTTAAATCCTGTTTTTGCAAAACGCTCAACCAGAATTTCCAACATGGGTTTTCCGCCAATTTTTAACATCGGCTTAGGGCAATTGTCAGTCAGCGGTTTCAGACGGGTACCGAAACCGCCTGCCATAATAAAGACCGGATGCTCATAGCGGCGATGTGCTGAAGCCGATTCCCAGGTTTCCAGCCCGACCAGGCGGCCATTTTCGTCCACTACCGGAATAGAGAGAATACTGCGTCTCTTCATTTCTGCGAGAACTTCGCTCCGGCTACAATTAATAGGAGACGTCAGTGGATTGCAGTTCATGACGGCTTCAACGGCCGTATTCAGGCTGACATCAGCCAGAATTGCCCGTCGGATGTCCCCATCCGTCAACACTCCCAATAATCTCTCCTGCTCATCAACAACCAACGCCACGCGCAGCGCTTCCTCATTCACGATGGACAAAGCATCGCGCAGAGAATCCCTGGGGGATAACAAGATTTTTTTCCAGTCTTTGCTCATAGCAAACTTATCTCTGTTGATAACTCCGCTCAGCCAACCGAGCGCGAGCAGGAAAGACAATGTGATTTTTCGGCAAATGGCAGGTCAATGTCGCTCCGGCACCAACAACGGCCTCATCGCCAACCTGAATCCCCTGAACAACGACAGCCCCACAACCCACGAATACGTTTTTCCCCAGAGTCACGTTTCCACATAACACAGCACGTGGAGCGAGATGACCATTGTCGCCAACTGCGCTGTCGTGCTCGACAATGGCCCCTGAGTTGATCAGAGTGTTGTTACCGATGCGCGCACAGCTCTGCACAATGGCTCCCGGCATAATCTGTACCCCCTCGCCGAGAAATGCGTGGGGCGAGATAACGGCCTCTTGTGCTACTACGGATGCGAAGCGATAACCTTTTTCGGCATAGCGCGAGAATATCTTGGCCCTCAGATCGCTTCCGGCCACGAAACCGATGCCATTTACCAGCAAGCAGCTATCAGGGGAAGCATTCGTACTGAGTGTCTCTTCCTGCCACAGCGGTAATCCCGCCAATGCACCCTCGCCCAATGAATCAGGCGCAACCAGTGCCAAAATGGTCTGTCCCTGGCGGGTGAGAATGTCAGCCAGTACGGATGCATGCCCCCCCGCGCCTATCACTATCAGCGGTTTATTCATGAATCAGATCTCCCATCTGGTAAGCAACACTTGCGCGTTTCCCCTGAACATCCCACCAGGAATAAGGGCTCATGCCATTACCGGGCCGCTTGATTGTCACGTTATGCTCATCAAGCACAGCACCCAATGGAATGTCGCAGGCTGCAACCAGGCTCTTGCGGGCAACCGCTTTATTTTTCAGCTCACACGGGCGCGGGCTCTTAATGCCATTACCCAGCGCGGCCTCCACATTCCGAATACCCTGGACCATTGCGGCCAGCTCTTGCGGCTCCAGTGAGGCCTTGTGATCAGGCCCTTGCATGGTCTTGTCCAGTGTGAAGTGTTTTTCGATAAGACAGGCGCCACGGGCAACTGCCGCAACAGGCACGGTGACCCCCTCGCTATGGTCGGAATAACCGACCGGCAATCCGAAGGCATGAGCCAGGGTATCCATGGCTTTAAGGTTGATGTCAGGCATCGGTGCCGGATATTCGGTAGTGCAATGCAGCAACGTCACGTTGTTTCGCAGCGCCTCTTGCCCCTTCTCAGAGGCAAAGGCCGCCATAAAGGCCCCCATACTCGGCACGGCATCCAGCTCTTGGGTCATGCCAAAAGCGATCACGCCAAGGGCCGATTCCACCTCTGCCAGCGTCGCCATCCCCGTGGAAACGATCAGTTTGCAGCCGCTACGAGCATGCCTGAGGACAAAGGGGGCATTAGTCAATTCACCTGACGGGATCTTCAGGGTACGCAGTTTGAGCACTCGGACCAGAAACTCGAGACTTTCGTCATCAAAAGCCGTGGAAAGAAATGCGATTCCCAGCGCTTCACAGTGCCTGATAAGACTAAAGTGCGCCTCAAAAGGGAGCTCAAGCCTGGAGAGCATGGCAAGCTGGTTTTCTGCTTTACCAGTATTGACCGTCTGATAATCAGCTTGCTGGGCATGGCTCGTGACCAGGTTCGTAGCCTTGAAAGTTTGAAATTTCACAATATCGGCACCGGCCCGATGGGCGGCATCGACAAGCGCATGAGCAAGAGACTCATCACCGTTATGATTCACACCAGCCTCGGCGATAATGCTGATCATTGGGGCAAACTCCTGGTTAGATCATGAAAAATTTTGACCGATTCGAGCGGGCAGGTACGCAGTACATCCACAATGCGCTTGCTCACGTCTCCCATGCCATACGGGTTAGTAAAGGCATCGGTGGACAGCGGCAACAGCGCTTCTTTGATGGCTGAAGCGATAGATAAGCGATCCGGCTGGCAATTCACCACACTGGCAGCAGCCATGCGGCCTTTCTGCCGTTGCCCGATATTCACCGTTGGCACCTTAAGTGAAGGGACTTCAATGATGCCGCTGGAAGAATTGCCAATAACGGCAGAGCAATGTTTTACCGCACTGAGGTAGCGCTTATAGCCCAGAGAAGCGATCGCCATGACTCGTTCAGGCTGAGAAGCTGCATAGTGCTCAAGCTCTGGGATGATTTGGCGCCCACCGTCATCAGCATTGGGATAAGTCACTATCACCTGATAATCAGGATAATCATCCAGTGCTTTCAGCAATGACCGAAAGCTTTCAACTGCTGGTTCAGAGGAGAGTGTGACGGGGTGATAAGTCACCACGAAAAAGGGATTGTCGAGCTTGAACCCAATGGAGGCCTTAAGTTCTTCCAAAGACATCAACGGTGTCTTGCTGATGTGGTCAAGGCCAACTGCCCCCGGATTAAAAACGCGATCGGGATGTTCCCCAAGCTGGATCACGCGCTGACGATAGCGTTCATTGGCGGTGAAATGGAGATAACTCAGCTTGGTGATGGCATGGCGAATGGCATCATCGTAAGCACCTTCCGTGATTTCACCACCGTGAATGTGAGCAATGGGAATACGCATGAGCATCGCCGACTGCGCCATCGCAAGTGCCTCGTAACGATCTCCGAGGATAACCAGCAGGTCCGGTTGCAGTCGGGATAATGCATCGGCCATCCCAATCAGTGCGACGCCCATACTTTTGATCACGCCTACCGCGGTATCAGAAGAGAGCAGCATTTCGATACGTTCATCGATCTGAAAACCGTCCTGCTCAATCTGCCGCCAGGTCATCCCGAATTCGGGTGACAGGTGAGCACCAGAGACAATGACTTTCAGCTCCAGGTCAGTGGCAGCCGAGATATCTTTCATCAACCAATAGAGCAAACCATATTCCGCCCGGGTGCCAGTAAACACTGCGATCCGTCTCATTTCATCAAACCTCAACCGGCGAGCTAGGCAAGTTGATCACCCGGCTTTCAAGCCACTCGGAAACCGTCAAATCCCCTCTATGTGCATGAGAAAACATGGGTAACCGATGCATAAGTTTCCAGACAGGACGCGTCATGACGCCAGCCGCATTGGTTTCTGTCAGTAGCGCGTCACGCTGTACTTCGCTCTCGCAGATAATGGCGTTGAGCCAGTAATTGGAACGCGCGTAGCTGGGTTCCAGTACAAACTGGCAATCATGCTTACGGAAGAACTCAGCGTAATGCTGTGCTAACGCTCTTTTCTGTTTCAGAAAAGTCGGCAGAGCTTCCATCTGGGCGCACCCCAGCGCGGCATTGAGGTTCGGAAGGCGATAGTTAAAACCAGCCTCATCATGGTGGAATTCGTAAGGATGAGGCACCTTTGCCGTCGTGGTGACGTGTTTGATGTGATCCCCTTGTGTCGCGGTCTGGCACAACACCATGCCACCGCCACCGGTAGTAATGATTTTATTGCCGTTGAAACTCAAGGCGGCGAATTCGCCCACGGTCCCGGTATGTTTGCCCTTGTAGAAAGAGCCAAGGCTCTCAGCTGCATCCTCAACCAGCGTCAGTCCCCATTGCTTGCACAGCAATAGCAGCTCATCCAGCTCGGCTGGGTGACCGAATGTGTGCATCGGTAATACGGCTTTAATACGCTGTCCGGTACCCTTGTGATAGCACCCCTGCCCAGTCAGTTTCGCGTGTTCGTGTAAATACGCTTCAACCGCCTCTGGACACAGACTCAGGCTGGTTTTCGCAACATCGACCAATACTGGCTGAGCACCCATGTGGTAGAGCGTGTTGCAGGTGGCAACAAAAGTCAGGGCCTGGGTGATAACCAGGTCCCCTCGCTCAACGCCAGCCTGATGCAATGCGGCATGAAGTGCAGCTGTTCCATTGACGGTCGCGACAGCACGCGCACTCCCGGTATACGCCTCAATCTTGCGTTCAAACTCATCAACATATTTGCCCACGCTGGACACAAACGTACTCTCTAAGGTGTCGGCGACGTTTGCCTGCTCCTTTTCAGAAAAAGTCGGCGCATGTAGCGGGATGAACGCATTGGTTTTATAAATGTCACGAATAAACGCGACCAGCTGGGTTGATTGCATTTGATTCACCTTACATCTTTGCGTCGAGGTACTTGCCCGTCTCTTGATGGCCAAAATCGGGCAGCATTTCAAAGAAAAGGCTAACGATATCGTCCTTGCTCCATTTCCGGTCGCTTCTCAACGCATCGATTTTTTTCTCAAAGGCATCCAGTAATTCTGGCTGGTATAGGGGCGCATTTTTAATCACGCCAATACTATTGAAGCGCCCCATATCCAGCGTTTCTTCTTCGGTGAAAAACTCTTCGAAATCCTTTTCTCCGGTTGTATCACTGGTGGTGAACAGGCAAGGCCAGCTTCCCTGTGCCGGCAATATACTGGCGAGCTCACGCGCCTCATTTTCATCATGGCAAAGATACGGCTCGTAACCATGATGTCTGAGGTATCTGGTGGCGATATCAGCAAAAGAGATGAGATGCAGTGTTTCGCTCAATTTTGGGAAGAAGATGTCTCTATTTTCACCGAATATGCAGGACATCAAACAAAGCTCGCCCGACTCCTGCGGCGTAACGAAGTAGCGTTTAATATCATGAGGAGCAACCAGTGGCTGCCCCTTCTGCAAGCGCTGATTAAAACCATGCAACAGCGAACCATCGGAGAATGCGACATTGGCAAAACGCGCCGTCGACAGGGTAATTTGCTCACTTCTGCGCATCAGGAACATCTCCATGATCCGCTTAGAAGCGCCCATCATATTGACCGGATTAGCCGCCTTGTCGGTGGATACGCAAAAGTATTTTTTTACGCCTGCTGCAATAGACTGGCGAAGGGTCTTGTCGGTATTTAATACGTTGACATCGATCATTCTCATCAAAGTCCACGGGTCTTTTTCGCTGCGTACGTGCTTGAGTGCCGACAAATTCAGCACATAGTCATATTGGCCGTCAGCCTCAATAAAAGCATCATATTCGACCGAACCAATATCCAGCGCGAAGGTTTGAAAGTCCCCAGGGATATAACCAAACGAGCTGCGGATATCGCGCACCAGCTCGACCATGTTATTTTCACTAATATCAATAACATGCAACTTATTTGGCTGACGTTTGAAAATCTCTTTGGTGACCGCCTGCCCAATGGACCCCGCCCCTCCTAAAACCAAAAAGCGGGACTCAGACACGCGTTGATTCAGTTCTGAATCAACGCCAGCAAGGTCACAAGCAAACAAGGCGTCGCTGCGCCCAATAAGGGATAGCATCAAATGAGATTTCATCTATTACCTCTGCTCACACCAGGATCACATATTTCTTCTGGGCATTGATGATCCCGGTGATCAATTGGGGCTGAGAGCCCAGGCTACCGACGGGGCCATATTCCACCCAGTGATAACCATAGGCGCGCAGGTCATTCCGGCCTGCTGACGCCGCGAAGCAATCGAAACAAAACCCCGCCTCTTTGACTGCCGCCAAAGTGAAGGCTTGAAGATCATTGCGTGTCACAGTGCTCATGCGATCGCACACGGCGGCAAAATCCGGGCTTGTCTCATCAATGACCAGAGTGCACAGGAAGCCCATGCGGATCAGATCGTCGATGCTTTTTTCCAGCACATTGAACTCATCCGGGTGACCGATATGAAAACCGAGTACCATTTTCTTCTGTGGCAACGCCAGGCCTGCCCCCCTCGCAATATCATTCATCGTCCTCTTACCCGCTAAAGACTGACTGGTGTAAGCATCCCAATATGGATAGGGGATTTCGCCGCGCCGATAGAGTTCGCTGTAAAGTACGATCTGCCGTTCATCAACAATCTCAAGCAGTAGAGCCAGACGGAGTAAAGGCCACTTGTGCAGCGCCACCTCACGAGGGACATTCTGCTCTGGAGGCGCGAGGATGAAAGGGATCTGCTCTTTGCACAAACTGAGGTGACTACTGGACATAAAGCCACAGATCCCACGGATCGGTGTTTTGAGCATCAGTAGTAATTCCATCGGCATTGACGCAGGTAATGGGATCAGTTTGGGGTTTTTCTGTTCAATAACGTCATTCACGACGTGTCCCGCCGGATGACCTTTAAACAGCAGACTGGGTTTGCCAGCAATATGAAGAGGAGAACCTGATTTGCGAATATGTTTAAGCAAATCGTGATGCAGCCGGATGATCCCCCTGGCTGCTAAGCCGCGTGCATCCTCAACGTTTTGCGAAGTCCCCAACACAATGACGGCATCCGTATGCTGAGCAAACAACGCTTCGATGGAGGCCCGTTCAACACCGACTGCGCGGAATAACCAGTCCTGTTGATGAGGAGCCAGAGAAGAAAAATCGTTCCAGTCAGTCCGCTCCAGCCAGGGCAGAATTTCCTCGGCCAACGTTTGTAAGGCAGGCAAGCGGGTCATAATGTCTGGTCGTACCATGTGGTAACGAGTGGGATAAAAACGGTGCCACCCCTGCCCGACAATTATTTTGTCCTGCCCTGGGACCGTAAACCCTACGCTGCGCGGCGTTTCATAGAGATAGCTACGCAGACGGGCCAGAACCGCCTCTCTCTGCACCAGGCGTTCCGGTTGATCATTGAGCTTGAGCAACTCGCAATAATCAAAGGTGCCATCTTCATAGAGATGAACCATCCGCACCGGATACTTGAGAAAGTGCAGCGCGTTAAGCAAGGGGGCCAACGCATCAGAGCTATAGATAAGGTTGGAATGAACCTCAACCTCGACGCTGCCATGCTGAGCACACAGCGCCATCAATCGTTCGTAGACCTCTCGCACCGGGGCAATGCCCTGTCGAAAATGTTGATGACGCGGATGTAGTTGTTGACCATCCTGCAATGTCGAGCGACCCCAGGTGGTGAGGGAGGTGGTGTTTTCCTCTTCACTGTGACGGCAAAAATGCAACAACTGTTGCAACATCGGCATCGTAAAGGGATCGAGATAAATCCGCACAAGATGAGGTTGAGGCTGGGTCATCACACTAAATTCTCTGTCTTCGTTTATGACACCAGAGAAATAGCAAATATCGTGCCAACTCGTTTTTAAGCCGATGTGGTTGGGCTTATCTACCAAATACGCATCAGAAAGGTTAACGCCCCCCTTCTGCAAAAAATGACGCAATAAAAAAATCTTTCGAATGCGTTTAAGTTGCCGCATCAACCTGTCGTTATTTCTCAGGGATGATGGAGAAGCACGGCTACCGGGCCCTCCACTTAAACTTATATACGTAAGGAGTCTTACCGTGGCTATTTCAATCCAGACTAACTATGCATCCCTTGTTGCCCAGAACTCCCTGGCTAAGTCTACTGAATCTCTGAACACTTCTATGGAGCGTTTAGGTACTGGTTACCGTATCAACAGCGCAAAAGATGACGCTGCAGGCCTGACTATCGCTAACCGTATGAACACCGATATGGTCGGTATGAACGCCGGTATCGGTAACATTGAGAAGACTCAGGACATGCTGCAAACCGCCGACCAGGCCATGGCCGAGCTGACCAGCATCACCGACCGTATGACCGAACTTGCTACTCAGGCATCGAACGGAACCAACTCAACCGCCGACCTTGAAGCTATGGACTCCGAGTTCCAGAAACTGGCAGATGAAGCGAACCGTATCGTTACCGATACCCAGTACGCTGGTAACAACCTGTTCGATACTCTGGCAGCGGGTTCTATTAATGTGCAGATTGGCCGTAACGGCTCTGCTGACTCCATCAGTGTTGATGTTTCCAGTGGAATCACAACCATGCGCAGCTCAATCACCGGTCTGACTTCCATGTCTCTGACTGGCTCTGGTAGCGCCCAGGCGAGCCTGAGTGGCCTGACCACAACTTCTGATGATATTTCTGCAGCCCGCTCTGAAACGGGTGCCTACATCAACTCCCTGGAACACACCAAGAGCAACTTGATGAACGTCGAGATGAACACCGAGGTGGCGAAAGGCAGGATCATGGATGCCGACTTCGCGGAAGAAGGGGCCAACATGTCCAAGCAAATGATGCTGCAACAATCCGGCACCATGGTTATGGCCAACGCCAAGTCTATGACTGGTCTGGCACTGAACCTGATCGGCTAATTACTTGGCTTATCGCTGCAAAAATGGACTGCCTCGGCAGTCCATTTTTTTGTGACAAATACGGTTGTGCTACCCAAAAATGACAATTTATAAAAACAGGCACGATTATTGCTTTAGACAACCCTCACCACGAGGCATGAACAGACTATGATTAACCCCTCTTATCTGGCTAATTACTTTACCGCGCTTGAGCGTGCTCCTTACGATGAGCGCTATCAGGCCCAAATGGCCGATGTCGACGGTCAGATAGCCGCCTGGGGCGAAATTGAAACCGCCATTACCAGCGTACAGACAGCGGCCAAAGCACTTTATGCTGATAACGACGGCTTTAACACCACCAAGGCATCCGTATTACCGGAAAACTCCGGTGCCACCGTCTCAACCGGCTCAGGTGCTATCCCGGGTCACCATGAACTCTATGTAGAGCAGGTAGCCAAGGCACAGCAGGAGTCGCTCAACTTCGGTACCAGTGGCAACGTACCCGCAGGCACGCTGACTATCAGTGGCACCGATGCGGATGGCAATCCACTGACCCTGAGCATAGACACCAGCACTCTAAATCCACCTACCGTAGAGTCGCTGTCCAACGCTATTAACGCTCAGGGAGACGACCTGGGGGTATCAGCCTCAGTGCTCAAGGACGACACCGGCAGCTACAACCTGGTGGTGACCAGTGACGATACCGGAACAGATAATGCCTTTACCGTCAGCTTTAGCGATCCTTCTGTCACTCAGAAACAGCTAAGCCCACCGCAAAATGCCATTGTCTGGTACGGCGGCCAAAATACTGGCATCAAGTACGAATCAGCGAGCAATACCATCACTGATATGATCCCTGGCGTCACGATTAACGTCACCCAGCCGGGTCAAATTACGATTGATGTCGTACCGGACACCGAGGCGATCACTACCGACGTACAAGCTTTTGTCGACAGCTACAACGCCATGCTCGACGTATTCACCACCCATGTGAACACGCCTGATGGCGCGCTCTATGCCAACGGCTCGGCACGTGGCATCCAGAACAGCCTCAAACAAACCTTCTATACCGTGAGTCCGGACGGAATGATGATGGCCAACTACGGCATCACCTCGGACCCCTACACCGGCAAGCTGACGCTGGATACCGAAGAGCTGCAAACCGCGCTCACCGAAAACCCTGAAGATGTGGCGGCACTGTTCAAAGACGTGGCCACGCAGATCGACGACCTCGTTTACAACTACACGGCTACCAGCGGCACCATCTACAACGCTCAGCAAAGTCTGGACAAAGAAAAAGCCAGTATCCAGTCAGATATGGACGCGCTTGATCGCCGTATGGATAAGGTCTACCAGCAATACCTGAAAGAATTCACAGAGATGGTCGAGTACATGAACATCATGAATGCCACCTCGGCCATGTTCCAATAACCAGGCAGGAGTCGCCATGTTTAACAATGACAACCCGCTCATCGCTTATCGGCAGAATGCAGGTGCGGCGCGTATCGCCGCAGCCAGTCCACAACAACTGGTAGTCATATTACTCGAGCACCTGCTCGACGAGTTGGACTATATCGAAAACTACATCGCCACCATGCAGCTCAACCATAAAGGCGACAGTATCAGCAAATGTCTGGAGATCCTCCATGTGCTGGATGCCAGCCTGGATACCCAAAATGGAGGGGAGCTGGCGGAAAACCTGCACCAGCTCTACGACTTTTGCAGTCGCCGCCTTCTGACCGTCAACTTGCGCAATCAGCCAGAACCGCTGGCTGAAGTGCGCCGGGTCATTATCCCGCTCAAAGAAGGTTGGGAAGGTACTACGTGATTGACCTCATCAAACGGCATGGTGAGCAACTGCTTACCGCCATGGAAGATGCAGCATCCAAACGCCAATGGAAAACGTTGATTCGACTGGACGGCCAGCTTGCCGAGTTATTGCGCCGTCTAAATGAGCAACCCAAGCTCAAGGAGCAATTACCGATGGCCCTGTGGCAGGCTCGCCACCGGCAAATCATCAACCAGTTGGAAGCCCGCAAAGCCTGGCTGGGTGAACGGCTGCGTGGAGATAGCGAGTTGCGGGAAGGTAAACGAGCCTATCGCGAAGTTCAGTTGTACGGAGGAGAAAAACAGTGATTCAGCCTGCAGCAAGTCAATCCAGCGGAAGTCAGGCTTCCCCTGCATCCGGAAAAGTGACTTCCCCGACATTCGGAAACGTGACTTCCCCGGCTTCCGGAAGTTTCACTGCCCTGTCTCAGCCCGTACCGGAATCCTCCTCCAGTGCAAAGTCTCCTTCCGCCAACGAGTTGATAGCGAAGATTGAGCAATTGCGTCACATGCCAGGACAGCCATCTGACTGGCAAACCAGACTCGATAAGGTACTGGAGACGCTCCGTTCCCATGAACAGGGCGACAAAGCAGCCTCAGATACACTGATGGAAGCAGTCAGCCAGTTATGGCAACGACAGTCACAAGAGCCCGCGACGATGGAGCAAATGCAGCAGTTTTTAGCTGCACTACAAAAAACGTTGGCTGAACAGCCCAATAGCGAGCAGTTAATTTCGCAGCTTCGCGGTATGCAGGATATACGCCCTGTCCCCTTGGGGCAGCATGCCAGACTGACCGTTGGCGATCTCCAGAAGCAAGCCCCCCATCAGATTGGCAAAATCGCCAACGGTGCTCCGATGGCCCCTTTACAGGCACAGGCTCTTCTGACCCAACCCCAGATGGACGCCCAACTGCTCTCACAATTAACCACCGCAGCCCTCAATGGTGAACAGCTCAGCGAGCTGACTAATCTCGCTCAGTTGCGCCAGGCGCAGCCTCAACTGCCTGTAACAGCAGGAGCCATGAACCGCGCTATGCCGGGGACAGTCGGGCATGAATTTTCCCCTCTGACCCTCGACAAGCAAACGTCCATGTGGGCCGAGCAGATGCTGGCACCGCTTACGGAGCGCTTGCGGGTACAGAGCCAACTAGGAGTAAAGCAGGCGACCTTGCGGCTTGATCCGCCCAATCTGGGCAAGCTCGACCTTCAAGTGCGGACGGAAGATGACAGGGTATTTATCCAGATTTCCGCCACCAATCCGATGGTCAGAGACCAACTGCTGCAATTAAGCGATCGGCTGCGTCAGGATATCTTGCACGGCCAGGCCTACAGCCAGGTGAGTGTCGAAATCGGCCAACCCGGTGGTGAACAACCCGCAGGTCAGGGTCAGCACAACGGTGGCAACAATCAGAACATAACCCAGGCCATAGAAGGTCACGAGGAGCAGGAGTGGCGTTCACTCGCGACCACTTCTGACTATAACCTGGACACTTACGTCTAATTTCTCTTGTGGAATGAGATCTATACCCATGGCAAAAAATATCATCATTATCGTTCTCGTTGTCTTGCTGGCTGCCGTTGGGGGCTTTGTCGCCCTCGGCGGGAAGGAAGGAGTGCAAAAATTAATTGGCTCGTCTGAAACCAGCAAAAAAGAGCCAGCCCCCGAACTACAGATCTACAGCATTGAAAAGGTGCTGTTAACTCTGCCGGAACCAGGTCAAGCCAAGGTTCATCACGCTCAGGTTGATGTCGTGCTCACCAGTTTCGATCCTAAAGCCATCGAGACCTTCAAGAAACTGGACCCTTTGCTACGCAACATCATTATTGAAGTCTTCGCCGAAAAAACCTTCAGCCAGCTCAAGGACACGAAAAACTTTAGCGCGCTGCAAAGTGAAGTTCAGGCTGCTTTGACGGTGGCTCTGGTCAAGTACAAGATCGAAATCAAGCTGCTGGACGTGAAATTTAGCAAGATGGTTTTGCAATAAATAGGTTGCCACGATGCCGATGTTTGCCACCAGCAATACCGCGTTCTTTGAACAGCTCCAGGAACGCAAGAATATTGAGAGTAATCTGCTTCGGCAGTACCTCCCTCTCGTCCACAAGCTGGTCAATCAGCTACGCAGCCATGCGGGTCCCGTCATGGGGCGAGAGGATATGGTCCAGCTCGGTCTGATGGCGCTGCTGGATGCACTCCGTCGTTATCCAGGCCAGCTGGATGACGGTTTTATGATCTATTGCAAACAGAAAATACGAGGCTCCATCCTCGACGAGTTAAGGAGACTTGACTGGCGTTCACGTAGTGTCCGCCAGGAGGCTCATCGGCTTAATGACATCACCCGCCAACTCACCCAACGTCTTGGTCGTTCACCCAAACCGGATGAACTGGTCGAAGAAATGGGGATCACCGCTGATGAGTTGAGAACCCTGGAGCAGGATACTCACGCCAATACCCTGCAAAGCCTGGAAACCTTACTGGAACAAGAGCCGCATTACCATCCAGCGGGCCGCGACACCACAGAAGTGCTGGATAAGCAACGCTGGCTAGGGCAGGCCCTTGCACAGTTGCCGGAGCCTGATCGTCTGGTACTAAGCCTTTACTACCAGCACGAACTCAACATGAAAGAAATTGCGGCCGTCATGCAGAGAACCGAAGCCCGTGTTTGCCAGTTGCACAAGCAGGCCGTATCCCGCCTGCAAGCAATATTACAAAATGAAATGGAGTTGAATTAATGTTAAAAATCATCGGTATCCTGGTGGTGCTGGTCACGGTCATCTGCGGCTATCTATTTGCGGGTGGTTCACTGCGCATGCTCTGGCAGCCGAGCGAATACGTCATTATTTTGGGGGCAGCAGCGGGTTCTATACTGCTGGCCAACGACAAAGAAGTGTTGCGAGACATCGGCTCCCAATGCAGGCGGGCCTTCGTGAAACATGATGATAGAGACCTGTACCAGCAGTTCATCCTGCTCACCATGGAAGTGTTAGAAAACACCAAGCGCCAGGGTCTCAAGTACCTGGATGAACACATTGAGAATCCTCAAGAGAGTACTCTCTTTGCCAAATATCCCCTGATCTTGAATGAACTCCAGTTGGTCACCTTTCTTACCGATAACCTGCGCCTACTTTCGATGGGAAAAATAGAAGGGTACGAACTGGAAGCGATTCTCGACAAAGAGATTGCCGCGATGGTGGAGACACGCCTCGCCGCCTCTGTGGCTGTCGGTGGTGTCGCCGAAGCTATGCCCGGTTTTGGTATCATGGCAGCCGTTCTGGCCATCGTCATCACCATGGGCAAAATCGATGCCGGTATCGTGGTTGTTGGCCTTAATGTCGCAGGTGCACTGATAGGAACCTTCTTCGGTATTTTTATGTGCTACGGCCTGCTCAGCCCGCTGTCAGAAGCGATGAAAGCCACGGTAGAACGCGATATGACCCTGCTGTATGCCTGTCGTGAAGTATTGATCAACTTCGCTGCTGGTAAGTCACCACTGATGTCTGTTGACGCCGGTCGCCGCATGATCCCAGAAAAATATAAACCGACCTTCTCCGTAATGGAAACCTGGATCGAAGAGGGCAAGGCGCAATGAGTGACATTGGCGATTCCGATAAGAAACGCAATGCTAACAATGGCGATTCCGAGAAGAAGCGCAAGAATTCGATCATTATCAAACGGGTGACCAAAGTGAACGGCAGCGTTCACAAAGGGGCCTGGAAAGTTGCATTCGCCGATTTCGCCATCTCCATGATGGCGCTGTTCCTGGTACTCTGGATCATGGGGGCAACCACAGAAGAACAGCGCCAACAGATGGCAAGTGCCGTGGAATCTAATGAAATTGTTGAATTTGATGGTGCCTCTTCGATATTAGAAGGGGCAGGCGGTAACACGCTGCAGGAGAAAACTGAGAGCGCTTCCTCGACTAAGAAAGAAGAAGAGAGCTCAACGGATGCGTCAGACGAGGAAAAAAAGGAAGCCCTCTCAAGGTTAGCCTCCTATTACGAATCACAGGCACAACTCGGCCAACTGGCCACAGAGTTAACCCAGACCATTCAGGAGATGAAGGTCAGCGACAGTGTCGTTATCGAGGTGGTTGAACAAGGGGTCAGAGTCCGTTTCCAGGATCAGGCTAAAAAGCCGCTATTCGACAGCGGCAGCCGTCAACTCAGCAACTATTTCGTTAAGATATTACGCAACCTTGCCCCTGCCTTCTCGAAGATCAACAACAAGGTGATGATCAGTGGCCACTCCGATGCTACGCCACTTAACAATGCCTTCTACTCCAACTGGGAACTGTCGACAGAGCGCGCGATTTCAGCACGACACATACTGGTGCAAAACGGCATGTTGTCTGATCGCGTACTTCAATTGGCTGGTTATGCCGACACCATGCCGCTTCAAGGCAAGGATCCGCTGGACCCGGTCAACCGTCGAATAGAGATATTAATCCTGACCGAGAAGGGAGAAAAGGAGCTGAAAAATATGTTCAAACAGGGCCCAGCGTCTGAGCCGTCTGCTCCTGCACCATCAGCCCCACCAGCGAGCTAAGTGGTTCAGTGTTGTCGGATGACGCTGCGCTAATCCGACCTACGAAGGAAGTTTGTCATTCAGACTGAGACAAAAAAGGGAACCGGTTACGGTTCCCTTTTTATATCAACATCAATACTCTTCTTGCCGATCATCCGCTGTTGCCAGAATACTTTGTACTGTGCCGCGCGGCACATTGGCCTGAGTCGTGAACAGCATCAGAGGGTGAGATGATTCTTTGACAAAACAGGCTATAACTTTGTCCATCAGGCCATCAAGTTCCCTGGTGCCCAGATCGTTGGGTTGAACCTGAAGTTGCCCCATCCATTGTCTCTGCATTTGTTGCAGCATGAAGAAATGCGACTCAATCTCGCGATCAAGATTCACGATCCGGCTCTCCGCCAGTGCGATATCCTCTTCATTGCCCAACTTCCACAGACCCACTTCGCGCCAGGAGATATCAGGCTCCAGCTGTAGCTTGATGGGTTCACCGGTCGGGATGCGAACGCCACCACCTCGGATATAAAGCTGCCCGTTGACCTTCTTCCACTGCTCAATCGGCACGCTAAACGCCATCCCGCTCTTTTCACTGGCTCGAGATCGGATGCCAACTCGGGCAAAAGCACGCCCGACCTGACGAACTCGCGCATCCTGGAGCGAATCCCCTTTGATGCTTAGACCCGCCCGGACCGGGCGTCCTCCCAGTAATATCAATTCAAGGTGTTCATCCCGTCCAGCAGGAGCCAACAGGTTCAGACCCGCGATTGAAAACTCACGAATATCCTGATAACCGAGCAATGCCGGGCGGAACTCCTGGGTCAACAGACGCAGGTTACTGTAGTGGGTCTGAAAAGGGATCCTGGCCACTAACCGCTTCTGCTCTTGCAGTTGGGTTGTCCATCCCTTGAATGAGCCTGACTCTCTGATACCAACGAAGAGTCGCATCAAGTCGCGCAACCCTTGCCTGACTAACAACAGAGCGCGGAGCGTAATCTGCACAGCCGTTGCTTGCTGCTGCAAAGAACCTACCTGAGCCCAAAAACGATGTAAGTCATAGCGCCCTGGGAGAGGACGCAATAATGGAGGCGGTAGCTGCTCCAGTTCGAGCGTTTTTCCTGCTTCAACGGAGGAAGAGCTCGGAGGCGTCGCAAAACGCCTCCTCTGAAGCCCATCGAGAGTACCGAGGCGCTGGGAAGAATTAACAACCTTCATATCATTACATCATCTGGAATAAATTCATCTGAGACATGTCCAGATAAGTTTTCTGTATGGCCTGAAGAGCAACCGCTGACTCAGAGAGATCCATCGCCGCCTGAGCATAATCCAGATCACCAAACTGCCCTTGTAACTGCTGATTGAACATCAGGACATCAGTGTGAGAAAGCTGTACATCATCGACCATGTTCATGCGGCCACCCAGTTCAGCCAACTGCATGTTGACGGCATCCTGGAATTCGCCAACGGAGACCAGCAGTTCATCAGAAGCCTGAGCAATCTGTTCAGGTGTAGAGTTAGGATCACGCAGAATATCGACGGTATCATCAATGGTATTGAAGATGTCGTCGCCCGTACCAAACAGGTCAGCAAACGGGCTGAAGGCTGATTCGATAGTCGTGCCTTCACCGATCGGTACCGGGCGTGAGCCAGTGTCGCCCTGGTAGACCCAAGTGGTATCACCGGTGACCGGATCTGTTTCCTCGACGATTGGCGGCTTATCAGTGACATTGCCACCAAACATATAAAAACCGGTCGGTGAAGTGCCATTGCATTGCAGCGCCAGTGCTTCATTAAGTTCACTCAACTCGGCAGCATAGGCTTCCAGTTCTTCGGGCGAGGCTGTACCAGAACCAATGTTGATCGCAATCTCGGTAATACGATCGCAGATGGAGTTCATCTGGGTCAGATAGCTGTCGGCCGACATGAAAATAGACTCAAGGTTATTGAGATTATCCATGTAAGTATTGATCTGGTTTTCACTGTGACGCAGATCCTGAATGGCTCGTGCGGCCAGAGGATCATCGGATGGGCGCAACATGCGGTTACCCGTTGCCATCTTGGCTGCCGTCTCATAGTAACTGACGTTTGACTTGACCATTGCGGAGTACATGGTCGTGTTCATCATGTTGGAACTTACACGCATAGGAATTTCTCACAAGATTGTCAGACCCTCTCCCCCGCCAAAAGGCCGGAGAGACAGTCGTTAGAACATGTTCATGACGGTGGCAAACAGCTCATCGCTCGTCGCAATAACTTGAGCGTTGGCGACATAGTTCTGCTGGTAAGTCATCAGGCTCATCGCTTCCTCATCCATGTTAACCCCACTCACCGATGACCAGGAGTAATAGGCCTGCTCCATGGTGGACATTGCCATCTCGTAGGCCTCACGCGCACTAGATGCCGCACTTGCAACATGGCTATAAACAGCGTTATAGCTGTCGTTTAAGCTGAAAGAACCGCCGCCAAGTGAGTCGAACACGAAGGATTGATTCTGCACGTTAAGCATGTTTTGCAGATTACTGTTGTCACCCGCGCCACCAGTCGGCGAAGAGGCAAAAGCCAGATCGGCGTTGGTAAAGCCATCGGCCACCTCGATGGTGCCAGCCGGATCCGCTGGGTCGTAGGTGAACATCGGTTTACCTGGGTTGCCATTGAGATCATAGCCGACCACCTGCCAGCTGTTCATGGCATCCGCGAACTCTTGTGCAAACTCGTCGACGTAGGCCTGCGCTGGGATCAACTCTTCCTGATAGTATTCGTAGGTCGCGCCGAGTGCGCCACCGATATCCGGATTAAGATAGTAAACATCATCACCGAATTGTAATTCCAGCTTGCCATCTGAAGGCTGCGTACCTGAACTGAAACCGAGGGTAGCGGCCTCTCCCTGACTCACCAGCGGTTGCCCCTGTGGCAAAGTGACCTGAATAGTGCCGTCACCACAGTCGATCACGCTGACATCAAGCATTTCGGAAAGCTGGAGTACTGCCACATCACGCTGATCCTGTAAGGCACTGACATCCTGCCCTGAGGTCATCCCCTCCTGGATCTGCATGTTCAAATCTGCAATCTGCTTGGTCAGGGAGTTCACTTCCTGCACCATGGCCTGCATCGACTTGTTGACCTGATCAATCTGGTTTTCCAGGTTGCCGTCAATGTTAGTCATCTGGTTGCACAGCTCGCGAGCCGTGTTGAGTACGTCCTCGCGCAAGGCGGTGTTGCCCGGATCAGCCATGCAAGAACTGAGTGCGGCAAAATAACCGTCCAGCCCCATCCCCAGATTGCCACCATCGGTCGCAAAGGTGTTTTCCAGAGCCAGCATATAACCTGCATAGGCACCGGTGTAGCCCACTTCAGTACCCGCATCCCATGCCTGTGCCACCAGGTATTGGTCGGAAATTCGTTGTACGCCATCGATACTCACCGTGCCGTCGGCGTTGGTGGTTGTCATCAGCGAGTGCCGGCTGTAACCCGGCGTGTTGGCATTGGCGATGTTACTGGCAGTCACGTTCAGCCAGGCCTGCGATGCCTGCAAGCCAGACATCCCTATCTGCGACATATTACTCATGTATTTTACTCTCGCTACACACTCGATTGATGAGGGTTATTGTCCTGGCTGGCATAGGCTTTCAGGCCTTCTTCTAACTCAGCTCTACCAGACGTGTTCTCCTTCTCATTAAGAGCGACCTTATTCCCCTCAGGCTTAAATGTATTTTCCTGAGGTTGTGTCTGGCCGAATTGCTTGACCAGCATATGGGCCAGACCGAATGAGCCCTGGGCACTCAACCGCTGAGCGAGTTGTTCATCGCCCAGTTCACGATAGAAACGCTGAGTATCACTGGAAAACGGTGAATCTTCGGACGCCAGTGCATCGGTGGCATCGCGCATGTGCTTGAGTACTGTCTTGAGAAAGTGCGTCTCAAACAAGGAAGCCGCTTGCTCCAGCGCCTCCTGAGGATTCTCCAGCTTGATATTGTTGAGGGATTGCAAATCGTAATAGGCTCTCTCTGGCCGATCGACAGGCTTCATTTCATTCCCCTTTATATGACGATAAGGTCAGCATCCAGCGCACCCGCTTCATCTAACGCTTGCAAAATAGACATCAGATCGCTGGGTGTAGCGCCCAGTTCGTTCAATGACTTGACGATTTTATCCAGCGAGGTTCCTTCAGGCATGACGGTGATCCGCGGCTTTGCTTCAGACATGTTCACCGTGGAGCGTCGCACTTTCTCCGTGGTCCCTTCCGCCAGAGCATTCGGTTGGCTGATCTGGGTATTTTCAGTTATGGCTACCGTCAGGTTGCCGTGCGTTACTGCCGCTTTTCTCACATAGACAGTGTCGCTCATCACCACGGTGCCTGTGCGGCTGTTCAGTACGATACGCGGGCGCACACGGCCCTCCTGAATCTTTACCTCTTCGAGCATCGCGATGAAATTCACCCGTTGGCTGGGATCGGATGGTGCTCTGACCCGCACTGAACCCGCGCTATAGGCTGAGGCAACACCGGCGCCAAACCGGGCGGTGATAGCCTGTTCAATATTGCGTGACAAATTGAAGCTAGGTGTTTTGAGGTTCAGGTTGACATAGCCATTATTGGCGGGTTGAGAAGGGACGGCCTTCTCTACGACTGCACCACCTGGGATCCTGCCCACCGTCGGTACGTTCACGGTGACACTGGAACCGTCACTCCCTTCGGCTGAGGCACCTCCCACCACCAGGTTACCCTGGGCGAAAGCGTAGACTTCGCCATCCACCCCATACAGAGGTGCCAGCAATAGAGTTCCTCCTCGTAGGCTCTTGGCATCGCCCACTGAAGAGACAGTGATATCAATGATTTGACCTGGGGAGGTCACATTACTGATCTCGGCATGGATGGAGACTGCCGCGACGTTCTTGGTTTTGGCCTGATTCTCCTCCTGAATGCCGAACTGGCGCAGCATGTTGCTCATCGACTGCGCCGTGAAGGTCACTTGGTTACGATCGCCCGAACCATCCAGACCAACAACCAGTCCATAGCCGACTAATTGGTTCTTTCGCTCTCCGCCGATCTCCACCAGGTTAAGCAGTGGCGTCGCCTTAGACTGCACAAATGCAGGCCACAGAACCAGCCAACATATCAACATAATGCGCATGCTTTGCCTCATGGTTAGATTGGACTCCAGGGACTGTAGAAGAACTTGGTCAACCAACCTGGATTGTTACTATTGGCCATCGTGCCTCGCCCGGTATAACTGATGCGGGCATCCGCCAGACGCTGGGAAGAGACACGGTTTAGACCGTCAATGTCTTCAACGCGTACCAACCCACTCAAACGGATATACTCATCGCCCTGGTTAAGCTTGAGCCACTTCTCCCCCTTGACCTGTAAGTTGCCGTTAGGCAGCACACTGGCGACCACCACGGTGATGGCCCCTTGCAATGAGTTATTCTGAGAGCTCTGGGCACTGCCATCGAAGTTGCGATCCGCGCTGACGCTACCCGATCCCTGCTTCGTCGTCCCTGAGCTCCCTGTCGAATCCCCATTTGCAGAAGCATCACTGCTCTTGCCGTAACTGGTGTCAGCTTTCTTGCTGGAGGATGTTTTCTCATCCAGGGTGATCGTCAGCATGTCGCCAACCCGGTAAGCACGCCGATCCTGGAACAGGGTCATGACGTAACTACGGTTGTACAGGGTACCCTGGCTCGCATAGGTGACCGGCTGGGATTCCAGTTGCGGAGGGGCAAAACTCTCCTCTTCCGGCTGGCCTTGCGAGTCCGTGGAAGGCGATGAGCATCCCTGTATCAACAACCCCATTACCACCAGAGCGCACCATTTAGACCCTTTGTTCATGTTAATCCTTACAGCATCCGGTTGAGTGTCTGCAGCATCTCATCGGCCGCTGTCATCACCTTGGCATTCATCTCGTAGGCACGCTGAGTCGCAATCATGTCTACCATCTCTTGTGCCACGTTGACGTTAGCCCCTTCCAGCGTTCCTTGCTTGATGGTGCCGAAATAGTCTTCACCGGGGACACCCTCGTTAGGTGCTCCGGATCCCTGCGTTTCCAGGAAGAGGTTACCGCCGATAGGTTCCAGCCCCCCGGTGTTGATGAAACTGGCCAATGTAATGTTGCCCAGCTCTTCCGGTTCTGCTGAACCTGCAACCACGGCAGAAACCGTCCCGTCTGTGCCAATGCTGAGGCCCGTCGCATTTTCAGGGATAGTGATCTGGGGAATCAGTGGCAAACCAGCGGCATTCACCAGTGTACCGTCGCTGTTAACATGGAATTGGCCATCACGGGTATAGGCCGTGGTACCGTCTGGCATTTCTATCTGAAAGAAGCCCTTACCGACGATGGAGGCATCGGTCTCCGCACCTGTCGTGAGGGCACTGCCCTGCAGAAACATCTTCTGGGTGCCCACCACCTGGACACCAGTGCCGATTTGCAAACCGCTTGGACGCTGGTTCTGAGCATCCATCTGGGCACCAGCCTGAAACTGCTTCTGATAGAAGAGATCGTTGAATGCCACACGATCTTTTTTAAAGGCAATGGTGTTAACGTTGGCCAGGTTGTTGGAGATAACCGTCATCTTGGCGTCTTGAGCAGTCAGACCTGTCTGACTAACAAAAAGGGTACCTTGCATTACTTTCTCACTTCATTAATTATCAGGCTGGGCGGATCAAACGGGTGGAAGCCTGGCTAAGCTCTTCCGCGGTTTTCATCATCTTTACCTGGAGTTCAAACTGTCGGCTGGTGTTAAGGATGGCGACCATCTCTTCAACCGGATTCACGTTACTGGCCTCCAGGAAACCGCTCGCCACAGGTACGGAATCATCCGCCGGCAAGGGAGCATTGCCGATTCTGGCCTGGAAAAAACCATCCGCATCTTTGACCAGGTTTGTCAGCTCGGGCTTCACCCTCTTGAGTGTTGCCACCTCCAGCAGCACCTCACCCCCTGAGTCGGGAACCACGCTGACTCGCCCTTGTTCGGTGATGTTGAGCGATCGGTGATCGGGGATTTCAATCTGCTGACCATCCATGTCAAGCACCGGGTACTGGCCCATCATCAAGATGCCGTTTTCATCGATATGCATAGCGCCAGCGCGGGTGTAGCGCTCCTGGCCATTCACCTGCACAGCCAGCATGCCTTCTCCACGGATACCGATATCCAGTTCATTGCCGGTATTTTCCAGCGGACCTGGCGCAAACTTGCTGCCCGTCCCCTGAGGGACGGCCATATGTCGGGTAGCCAGGCCATCGCCACCAACCGCATAGCTGCGGGCACGCTCATAGTCGGCACGAAAACCGGTGGTATTCACATTCGCAAGGTTGTTGGCATGTACCTGTTGGGAAAGCATGCTGCGATTAGCGCCGCTCATGGCGGTGTAAATCAGCTTATCCATCAGATGGCCTGCATCAGTACTTGATCAAGCTGACTCTGCACTGCGATAGCTTTGGTGTTGGCCTGGTAGTTACGCTGCACTTCCATCATGTAAACCATTTCGCCCGTCACGTCGGTAGTCGAGTTTTGCAACGACTGGGACTCAATTCCGCCATAGACGCCAGTCCCCGGGGTACCATAGAGTGGCTGACCGGAGGTTGAGGTCTGGGTCCAACTGGTGTTGTCCGCCACTGCCAGAGCTTCCGGGTTCGGGAAGGTCGCTAACACAACTTGCCCTTGCAGCATCGTCTCGCCGTTGGAGTAAGTCGCATAGATATTGCCGTACTCATCCACCGTCACACCGGTCTGATCGCCCGCGGGGTAACCATTGGATGAGTTAAGTTGGTTACTGAACGGCACCGCATACTGAGTGGTTTGGGTCAGATCAACCTCAATGCTCATGGCGCCAGCGCCCTGAAGCAGAGGATCATTTAGCGGAATGTCCAGGGTAAAATTGCCGCCGGAAACTAAGTTGCCGTCAGTGTCAAACTGCAAAGTCTGCGGACCCGGAGGGGTGCAATAACCGTTTGCAGGCTGACCATCCATATAAACCTGTACTTCCCAGGAACCATCCGCCGTTTTGGTGTAGTACTGGGAAACGGTGTGCTGGTTGCCCATAGAGTCATAGACCACAGTCGAGTTAGTGCTGTGATAGCTGTTTGGGTCAGATGGATCAAAAGTCGTGGTTGTGCGGTCAATAATCTCTGCGTTCTGATCGAGGTTCATTCCCAGATCCACGTCGCTGGTCTCCATCGGCGGCATGGAACCGTTATCTAATTGCAGATCGTCCAGTTGCCCGCTCATGATGTTGCCGTTTTCATCGACCGGATAACCTTGTACGCGGTTACCGTTGCTATCGACGATATAGCCATCTTCATCCTGGTGGAAGTTGCCAGCACGAGTGTAATAGGTCTGGCCGTCGGCACCCTGGGTGATAAAGAAACCATCCCCGGTGATCGCCATGTCCAGGTCACGTCCGGTGAAGGTCGTGGTACCTAACGCAGAAAAGTTTTGCGTGGTATAGCCTGACGATACCCCTGCTGCCTGGCCGCCTGCATAGAGGGCCGAGAAGGTCGTCGTGGACTCCATATATCCAACCGTTGCCGAGTTGGCAATATCCATGCTGATGGTATTGAGGCTTTGGCTGGCGGCGTTCAGGCCACTTACCGAAATTGCGTAACTCATAGTTTCGTTTCCTCTGTGGTATCGTCCCCTCCTTGGGATGGAGGAGCGCTAATTTTCGAAATATCAAACAACGGCACCATGCCAACCCCTTCAACATCCAGCATCAAGCCCTCTTGCCCTTTAAGGGTCACGGAGTTCACAACCCCGCTGAAATAGGTTGGTGTTGTGCCTATTTCGTCGCCAATGACAGTCTCGGCCTCAATGCGATACTCACCTTCAGGCAAGCCAAGCGTCTTGCCATCCAATACAAAAGCAACCTCGCCGGCCGTCTGCGGCCCGAGCGTTACCGTGCCCACTTCAGCGTCAAATTCGTCATAGATCCGGATGCTGACGTTGTCGTAGTCCTTATCCAGCAGCAGTTCCCCTTCCAGAACGGTTTCGGGGCCCAGCGTGACCGAGTCATCAGGTGCGGTGACCGTATTGCCGATCAGCTGCTCGGTTGATACAACCAGGTTGTTTTCCGCTACGGCATAAAGCGCATTCATCGTCATGCGCATGTATTCCATACTCGTCACCTGGGCGAACATCGCCATCTGGGTGACGAATTCGGTACTATCGACGGGGTTGGTGGGGTCCTGATAGGTCAACTGCGCCAACATCAGATCGACAAAGACGTTGGCAACCTGGGGAGGGGCTTCCCCTGTTTCGGAACCATCGGTGGGCTCCTCTGGCTCCTCTGTGGACGTGCTTGTCGTCGTGGCAGTAGGGGTTCCCGCTGCCGACGGTGTTGCCTTTGCCTGAGTAGCCATGGCGCTCATTGGAGCCACCATGCCGTTAATCTGAGACAGCATGTTCTGTGATCCCGGCAGGCGATTACCCGGATAGGTGTTCACAGGGTTAAGAGCCGCCGTTTTCATCAGACCCGGTCTCCCATACGCAACAGGCTCTGCTGCATGCTCTTAGCCTGATTCAGGATCTCGACGTTGGCCTCGTAGTTACGAGAAGCTGACAGCATGTCGGCCATCTCTTCCACCACATTGACGTTGGAGTAGTAGACATAGCCTTCAGCGTCTGCCAGTGGGTTATCCGGCTCGTGACGCTTCTGCACAGGCTGATCCGTCTGGACAATTCCCTGAACGGCTACCCCAGCTGAAGCAGCACGATCGGTGGCGCTCAGGGTCGGATCATTGTAAATAGTGCTAAATACGGGCTTCAGAGCACGATAGGCTTCTGCTTCGCTACCGCTGATCGAATCGGCGTTGGCCAGATTACTCGAGATGGTGTTGAGTCTCAGGCTATTCGCGTTGATGGCGGTACCGGCGATGTCATAAATTTTTCCGAAGGACATGGCGTGTTTCTATCTCGTCTTGTCTGTCTAATGTTGAGTGATTACTTACCGTCAATCGCAGTGGCAAGCCCGTTGAACTTGCTGTTGAGAAATTTCAGGCTGGTTTGGAAATCCATCGTATTCTCGGCAACCCTTGCTTGTTCGATGCCCGCTTCTACCGTGTTACCGTCACGAGTCACCTGATGGGGGTTGCGATATTTCAGGTTCAATCCAGCCTGAGTCATGCTCATTGCCGGGATAGGAGCGACGATGTCGTCAGGAGAGGAAACACTTCCTTCGGGAACAGCGGATCGAAATTCCAGATCTCGTGCGGCATAGTTCGGTGTATCGGCATTGGCTAGATTACTGGCCAAGACCCTGCTACGCTCCACGCGAAAGTCGAGCGCTTCCGGGTGAATTCCAAGCGCCTTCTCGAAACTGATTCCCATCTACCCTCCTCCTTATAGTTCAGCAGAGATGAAACGACACACAGCCAAAGCAATTTCCATGCCAATAATTTCCACTCATCTAATTGAGGGGAGATCGGCGCGCTTGTCGAGTCTGTGCCTCGCCGCCACACTATTGCTGTTTTGCGCCAACAGTCTTGCTTCGAGCACACCTGCAACAGAGGCCCCAGCACCTGTTGGGGCGGCAGTATCCCCCCCGGGGGTCGATCCCGCTGCACTGAAGCAATTTGTCCACAACTACTGGCAACAGCGCTTCAAACAACACGCTGAACGCGTCAACTGGCGTGATTATCAATGGCAAATTGAAATAACTGTGCCTGAGGCGATCGGTAAACTTCCGCCCTGCCAGCAGCCCTATCAGGCGGAAGACTCTCAGAGTAAATTGCCGATTGGACGACAACCTCTGCGAGTGCGTTGCCCGGACTCTCCAGGATGGATGGTGACGACCCGCAGCCAAATCTCGGTATTGATGCCCGTGCTTGTTACAAGGACAGCTCTCTCGCCAGAACACTATTTGCAGGCAAGCGATCTCGCGGTCACCCAGACCCTGCTGACGGCTCATCAGGACGATGTACTAATCGATCCCGCACAGGCTATTGGCCGCCAGCCTCTGAGACCATTGCGGGCCGGTCAACCTGTGCGTAATAAGATGCTCGCCGCGGCTCTGCTGGTGCGCAAAGGCGATAATGTGCGCCTGACAATGAACGATGGGACGATGTCTATTTCCATGGAGGGGACAGCCCTGCAAAACGGGCAGAGGGGGGAAATCATCAGTGTCAAAAATGGAACTAGCGGAAAAATTATTTCCGCCTCGGTAACAGGCCCCGGCCAGTTGCTCATTCAGACTGAGTCAGTGGTTGAAGACCCTGACAAATAAAACGGCATGTATATTGCATACTTAATGATTCTCGAGCCAACGGCACATTAACGAGTGCCGCCTGCGCTGTATTCACCCCGAGTCGCCTTACCTGTGTCTGGAGCGAATCAGTGAACGCAGTTTCATTAAGAGCAATAAACGATGTCTGAAGCGCACCTGACCCAACACCTCGCTATCATTGCCCACCGCTGGCCTGCTTTGGCAGAATCCCTCAACCAGATATCCCCACTGTCAGCGGCGAATGTGATGGAAGGGCATTGCGGCACTCTGTTGATCGATGGGGTTCAACTGACCAGCCGCCACAACCGGCTGGCTGAGGCACAGGTTCAGGCCAATTGCCTACCAGAAGTGGCACAGCTCAATGTCTACGGTGTTGGACTGGGTGACTTGCCGCGCGTACTACTTCTGCGTTCCACTCTGGAATGCCTTCATGTTTTCATCATGAACCGCGCCCTGTTTCTGCTCTCCCTTTCTGTCATGGAGCAACAGGACTGGCTGCAAGACTCCAGGGTATGTCTGGCGCTGGCCGACAGCGAAGAGGAGATCCGTCTGCCCTTCTTTGCCTTACCCGCCGAGTTACATCTGGCTGAAGACAAGGCAAACCGGATACGGGATCGCCTCACCAGGGAAATAACGCTTCCGCATACCAACCGTCGTTACCAACAGCATTTCCCCATGCTACGACAACGGATCGCCGACAATAAACGGTTGCTGAAACGGGATGGTGATGTCGCTTCGCTCTTCAATAGCGCGGTAGGTTGCCAGGCGTTAGTCATTGGGGCCGGCCCAACCCTGGAGTCACATATCCCCCGCTTACAGGTGCTGCAACACCATGCGGATCGCCCGCTGCTGATTGCCGTCGATACCGCATGCCGGGCGCTGTTTGCTCACAATATCCGGCCTGATTGGGTTGTCTCTATCGACCATCTTATTGATGAAGAAAAACTTCCGCCCTCAGACTGTGGGCTAATCTATTTCCCCCTGGTCCCCACCCGAACACTGATGGCCTGGCGTGGAAAGCGCCTCGCGGCGTATTCCAGCAGCCCGCTCTACCAACCGCTGCGCAAGGTGCTACCAAAAGCACTGCTTAATTCAGGAGGAAGCGTTATCCATCCAGCCATTGATCTGGCCGTACGAATGGGTTGCGGTGAGATTACCTTGCTGGGTGCGGACTTTGCTTTCCCGGGAGGGAAAACCCATACCGGTTGGGACGTTGGCGCACTGAATACCACGCTTGAGCAAGCGAAGCATTGGGTGCTCAATGGACACGATCAACGCATCAGCACCAACGTGAGTTTCACAGGCTACCGTATTCAGCTTGAGCGTTATATCGCTACTCATCCCGAGGTCAGTTTCTGGAATGGTAGTCGCGAAGGTGCTGCCATTTCGGGTTGCCGCTATCATCCGGAGTTCACCTCATGACTATTTCGACCCGGCTCATTACGCTTGCAGGACAATTCCGTCTGGGATTGGCTCTGGATGCGGCATTGGAACTTCCGCCCCTGATGAAGTCGCTGCTTCCTCTACTGCCTGCTCTCCCACCAGCGACACAACAGCAGTTACCGCAAATAATGTCGGCGATACTCGCCTGTCAGGAACGGGAAGATTGGCTCGGTCTTGCCGATTGGTTGGAATATGAATTACTTCATCTTCTTTCAGATCAGGTGTAGTGCGATGAAAAGCAGCACTTTGAAGATTTTTATTAAAAAAATGCAATGATAGTTAAAGTCTGACCTTACAACGGTCGCTTATCTAATCTTAGAAAGTGCTGATTTGGCATCGCGGTGCCAGGCAGTATGTCATTTTGTCAGTTTGTTCGAGTGGTTTAATTATGAATATTACGTCACTAGGTAGCCTTGCCGAGAGTTCGCTACAAAGTACTTACGCTAAGCAAACTCAGACTGTCGCCTCTGAGATCGCAGCGAGTGAAAACAACAAACCCCTGCAGGTCAATGCGCCGGCAGAAGCCCCTATCGATCAAAAAACTAATTCGAAGGACGCTAATAAAGAACCGTATACGCTGCCGCCTTCAGAGTTTCCGGCCGAAGTACCGATTAATGTCCCCGTGTCCGCAGCGCTGACCCAAGCACTTGCCAGTGAAGTTAACCAATTTCCCGATATTGACCATTCTAAAGTGGCCAACGTCATGGAAATGATCCGTGATGGCAAAATGGCCATAGACAGTGACGACCTGGCGGGAGCCATGATGGACTTTTACCAAGGGAGATAAACCGTTTTGAGTAATGCGAACGCTCGAGTCCGCCAGCTGATTGTCGATATTCATCAGGATGTTGTTTCCTATCAACAGATGGAACTGTTGCTCAAGGAACAAAACAGCAATCTTATTCGGCGCAATAACCCGGCAATCAAGCACAACAATGAACAACAGGTTCAACTGTTACATACCTTGCGTATGAGGGCCAATCAGCGTGTTCAACTGCTGCACTCTTTTGGATTGCAGGCCAATAGTGACGATCTGAAACGGCTGGCCTGCAAACTGCCAACCGCTATATCAGACAAAATGATGGCCCAATGGCAGCAACTGGAAGCCAGTGTCATTCGCTGCAAAAAGCTCAATGACCACAATGGCCGGCTGCTGGCCAATCAACAGTTGTTGATACGAAAACTGCTTAACACCGAGGAAAATTTTTACCAACCAGCAACCTGATGTCCGGCCAGCTCTTTTATTTCCGGCGCTACAACAGTAGCCAACCAATAGCTTGCTAAATAAGCGATACTGGTCACAGACAGGAACATATTCTTTACAACATCACAACTGTAGCGAAGTTGAGTGGAACGATTAACTAGCGGCAGTCAATTCAGCCAAAAAGCCCACAGACAATAGTATATCCATGCTTTTTAAGTGGTATTGCTTGCTCCAGACTTAACTCAAATTCTGGATTGACACCTCCCATTTTAACCTTTTAAATTGTTAACAATATTCCTTATGTTTTGTGTCATATGAAAATTCTCCTGGTCGAAGACGACAAGTTGCTTAATCATCACCTCACCACCTTGTTGACCGAAACCAGCAACCAGGTCCACAGCACTGGCAGTGCTCAGGTTGCATTGCATTATGCGGCAGACTACCCAATCGATGTGGGCATCGTTGATCTCGGTTTGCCTGGAATGGACGGCTTGCAACTCATCAGAGAAGTGAGAGCGCTCAAGATTTCATTCCCCATCATTGTGTTGACTGCCCGTGGCACCTGGCAAGACAAAGTGGAAGGCCTGCAAGCCGGGGCTGACGACTATCTGGTCAAACCTTTCCAAAAAGAAGAACTATTGGCGCGGCTCAACGCCCTGGTTCGGCGCAGTGCCGGTTTCATCTCTCCTAAGGTCAAGGCTGGTGATTATGAGTTGGATCTCTCCCGCAAGGAACTGAGCATCGCCGGTCAACTGACGATACTGACAAGCTTCGAGTATCAGATTCTGGAGTATATGATGCGCAACGCCCGCCAGGTGGTTTCCAAGCAACTGTTGCTTGACCAACTGTACGGAGATGGTGAAGGGGATCCAAACATCGTAGAGGTGATGGTGAGCCGGGTACGCAAAAAGCTGGATCCAGAGGGAACCATCCAACCGATCTCCACTATCCGTCGTCAGGGTTATATCTTTAATCTCCCATGCAACTAAGCACAGCAGCCAGGCACCCTAACTCACCGCCAAGAACGCTATGAGGCTGAACCTCCGGTCCCTGCATATCAAGTTGATGCTAAGCACGATGCTTACCATTGCGATCATCATGTCCTTCTCGGTCTACATCCTCTATCAAGCTCACGTGGAAGAGCAGTCCCTGAAAGCCAGCACTCGTATGCAGGAGAACCTCGCCAGGATGCTCTCCTACGAACTACCGAACTCCCATGACAACACAGACTTCAACAACATCTCGCCAGAATCTATATCTCTGAATCTGGACACCTTAATCTGTCGCGCTGACGGCCAGTTAAGCTGGTCGAGCCTGAGTATTCCAGAGTTGATCAAGTCCAGCGGCACTCTCTGCCAGGATTTGAATAAGTATCTCAAGGACGTGGATCAAGACTACTTTTTTAAACGTCATACCACTAAAAGCGGCGAGAGCTACTTCATCTCCAGACTGCGTTTCATGCGCAACCATAACGCAATCCCCACCACTTATTATGTGGTCATGGTCGACTCCACCTCGTTCTACAAGGCAGAGGCTCTCACCTACCTCTACTGGTGCATTCGTCAGGCTCTGTTGTCCTATATAATACTGGGCCTGCTGCTGTTGCTCACCACTTTCTGGAGTCTCAGTTCGCTACGCACCATCGCACGCCAAATCAACGATATCCGGGAAGGAAAACGGGATGCGCTGTCCAGTGAGTTCGAACGGGAATTACAGCCGCTGACGCTGTCGGTTAACCAGTTGCTGGAGAACGAGCGGCAACAGACTCAGCGCTACCAGCACGCTTTGAACGATCTGGCCCATAGTCTGAAAACTCGATTGGCCCTAATCCAGATAACCGCTCAGGAATTCCAGGTCCACCACGAAATCGACGAACAAATCATCACCATGGATCAGATAATCCAGTATCAACTGCGCCGTGCTGTCGCCGGACGCAAGTGCCTCGCCAGCAAGGGAACGGAACCTGTGCCACTGATAGAAAAGCTGCTGGCGAGCCTCACCCGAATTTACCGCCACAAGAAACTACAGACTCGTTTCAAATTCGATGACGATGTGTTCTTTGCCGGTGAGCAAGATGATCTAATGGAGTTGATGGGCAACTTGCTGGACAACGCCTTCAAATTTGCCATTAGTGAGATTACTGTGACGATGAGCCATAACCATGACCGGTTGCATATTGTTATCGAGGACGATGGTCCCGGTGTCCCACCAGAAGAGTCACAGCAGATCTTCCAGCGCGGAAGACGAGCCGACAGCTCACCCGGCCAGGGGATTGGCCTCGCCGTGGTGACCGAGATAGCCCACAGCTACAACGGCCAGATAAGCGTTGATAATTCCCCAATGGGTGGCGCTCGTTTTACTCTGAACCTTCCCTGGTCGCCTTTTCTGGCCCGATAATTTTGCTGTGCTGTACAGCCCCTGTATAGCATTTGTACATTATAGTCACGGCAACTTAAATCCAGTCAATTACATTCAATGTAATGTGTGATTTTTAGGTGTTTTATTATTTATTGCTGTTCGGCTATATAGCATTTTTATATTCAGAATATTAAGCGTTAAAGATAATTTAAAAAAAACAAACAGTCTGCCGGATAAAACAGAAACGTCTTACCCGCTATATTCCTGCATTTCTATATTGAACTCTCATTGTTATTGAGTCATTTAAATTTCATGGTTAACCAGAAAAAATCATATAAAAGCCGCGTTATTGCTCCTGAGCAAGGCAAGCTTTATCCCACAATGGAATTGGGGCAAGAACAAGAGATCCGCTTGTTGCAAGTTTATGTCGACAGCGCGATGGAACGCATCTCAATTATGCTGGGGCAATTTCTGCGGTCAGTGGGCTGCATTCGCGTCGAGCCGCTGGAGCTGGAGTTTCGCGAATTGTCGCCCGTGGAACAGAAACAATGGATTTGGTGCGCTGCTTTGGCTCCACTCGGTGGCCGCGCCAGCAAAATGTTCCGATTTGGCATGCACCGGGCCACTTCCGCATTCCTGACGGAATCAGCCCTGGGACTCAAACCCGCTAACCCGGCGGATACAAACAACGATCAGCCTCCGAGTGAAACAGAGCTACGTTTTTTGAATTTGTTGGGAAATACCCTGACTCAAGGCGTCATTGCGGAAAACCCTTATTTGCAGGAATTGAGCTGGCAGCAACAGCCTTCAGACTCTCCGGAAAGAAAGGGGCTATGTATGACGATGCAACTGGTTTTCCACGAGCACACCTGGCCACTCACTCTCCACTGGCATACAGAGTTTGCTGAACTACTGGATAAGGGAAGTGACCAGACACCGGTTGCACCACCCATCACCAGGCACCAGCTCGAAGAGTCGTTAAGAAAAATTCCTGTCCAGCTTAAGACGACATTGTTCAGCCGCAAACTGACGATACTCGAGCTGGAACAACTGCTGCAAGGCGAGCTCCTTCCCATTGTGCTGCAAGAGCGGGTGACTTTGGGTTGCGGAGGCTTTTCTATGGGTGTAGGTCGGATTTATGACCGTAATGGACACCTGGCATTTCAACTGCACGATGTTTCTCAACAGACATCTTGAATACCATTTGGAGGTTTTAAATGGCCAAAGAAAAGAATATGGACCTGGATATGTCTGGCCTGGATGTCGAGGGGTTTGACGATCTATTTGCCAACGAGGAAGAAATTCTCGACGAGAGCGAACCGAAAGCGACAGTTGTTGAAAAACGTCCCTTATCCTTCTTCCACCGTCTGCCCGTCAACTTGTCTCTGGAAGTTGCCAGCACAGAAATTCCGCTAGAAGAGTTAATGACTCTGGCCGAAGGTGCTGTGGTCCAGATGAACAAACTGAGCCACCAGCCTTTGGATGTAAAGGTCAACGGCATTTTGATCGGTGCTGCCGAGGTGGTTATCGTTGATGGTCAGTATGGGTTGCGTATGACCGAGGTGTTTGACGACATCAACTGGTCAAAGCTGGCCTGATGTGATGAGTGCAGTATTCCTTTTTCTGCTGCTCGGCTTGATGCCGGCAGTAGCATTTGCCAGCGACGTCCCACTCTTGAGCATTACCAATGGAGAGGGGCAACAGGACTATTCAGTCAAGTTGCAGGTTCTGTTGCTAATGACCATGTTGGGGTTACTCCCCTCCATGCTATTGCTGATGACCTGTTTCACCAGGATCATCATCGTCCTGGGGATACTGCGTCAAGCGATAGGCTTACAGAGTTCTCCATCCAACCGTCTGCTGATCTCCATTGCACTCAGTATGACAATGCTGCTGATGAAACCCATCTGGCAGGATATTTATCAGAATGCCTTTGTCCCTTATGACGAAGACAAGATCACGCTGCTACAAGCGGTTTCCCGGGCAGAACAGCCGATTCGAAAATTTATGCTAGCGCAGACAAGAAAAACCGATCTGGATCTGATGATCAGGGTCGCGGGAGAGCCACGTACCACCTCCGCGCAGGAAGTGAGTTTTTCCATCCTGATGCCTGCATTTGTGCTGAGCGAGCTGAAAACGGCATTCCAGATAGGGTTCATGCTATTCATTCCGTTTGTGGTCATCGACATGGTGGTAGCGACCGTGTTGATGTCGATGGGGATGATGATGCTTTCTCCGGTGATCATTTCACTGCCGATAAAGCTGATGGTGTTTGTCCTTGCTGATGGCTGGAGCATGGTCGTCAACACCCTCGCCATGAGTTTTGGGGGCATTCAATGACCCCTGATAATCTGATGGCAATGATGGTGGAAGTGACCTACACCATCATCATGCTGGTCTGTATCCTCGTCCTGCCAGGTATGCTGGTGGGGCTACTGGTGAGTATTATTCAGGCGGTGACCCAAATTCAGGAACAGACTCTGAGTTTCCTGCCCCGCTTCGTCGTCACCATGCTGGTTATCATTTTCGCGGGACAGTGGATGGTCAAACAGATGCTGGAGCTTTTCAACAGCATCAATCAGTACATCCTCTCTTCAATGCACTGATATGTTAGAAATTACTGCCGCTGAATTATTGCAGGCCTATGGGCGCGTCTGGTGGCCCTTCCTGCGCATAGGGAGTGCCTTCGCCGTCCTGCCGTTGTTGGGATATCCGCTGATCCCGATACAGGTTCGGGTCATGCTGGCGCTGCTTATCGCCGTACTAGCAGCCCCTATGCTACCCGCGATGCCTGCGGTCGATCCCCTATCGCTGCACGCTGTCTTTCTGAGCATTGAGCAAATCGTCCTGGGTGCGATGATGGCGCTGTTTCCGGTTTGCTTAATCCAAGTGCTGGTGCTGGTCGGTGAACTGCTCTCCATGCAGATGGGCCTGAGCATGGCGCGGATGAATGACCCGGTTAATGGTCTTGCTATCCCTGTGTTAGGCAGCTTTTTTAGCAATATGGGACTACTGCTCTACGCCAGCATGAACGGTCATCTGGTAATGCTGGAGATTCTGGTGGAGAGTTTCAGGATCTGGACGGTGGGTGATGGCCTGTTCAATGTGAATTCATCCAACCTGATCCAGCTGTTTTCTTGGGTACTGGCAGCCTCTCTGATGTTGTCATTGCCTGCCATGGTCGCCATGTATTTGGTCAACCTCACCTTTGGGGTGCTTTCCAGGGTCGCTCCGTCACTCAATATTTTTGTATTGGGTTTTCCCATGGCTCTGGTGTGCGGATTGTTTTGTATTTTGCTCACTATCAGTGGATTACCTGATCGGTTCGCCGACCTGGCGCAGGATATTTTCCTGAGTGCTCGCGGTTACTATGGAGGCGCAAAATGAGTACGGAAAAGACCGAAAAACCCTCATCCCACCGACTTGATAAAGCGCGAGCAAAAGGGCAGATCCCCAGGGCTAAGGATTTGGCCATGGCCATCAGTCTGGTCGCTATCTCTTCTTTTGCATTGCCCCTTTTTACCCAGATTGGCGAGGCACTAAAGCAGATAATGGCCTTTAACTTGTCGTTGACCCGTGAGGAAATAACCGATCCCGCGCAGATGGCCAGGCACCTGGGGCATAGCCTCTTTGAGGCACTACTGGCCTTGCTACCGTTGGCGGGGTTCATCGTTATTCTTGGCATCGTGGCGCACATTATGATGGGGGGCTGGAATTTTTCACTGGACCCGCTGCTCCCCCGCTTCTCTAAGATAAGCCCCATGACCGGGTTTAAACGAATCTTTGGCGTGCAGTCTCTGGTCGAGTTTGCCAAGTCGGTAATGAAGATAGTGTTAATTACTGCCACGGTATTGATCTATACCAGCTCAGTCATGGCCGCAATTACCGCTCTCTATTACACCGGGCTGAAAGATGCTACCCAACTTGGCATTAAGATCCTGGTGGATGGCATGTTCTATATGGCTCTGGCGATGTTGGTTATCGGTATGTTCGATGCCCCCTATCAGTTATGGAACCATCTGCGCGGGCTTCGTATGAGCAAGCAAGAGCTGAAGGAAGAGCATAAGAATTTGCAGGGAAATCCGGAAATAAAGGGGCGCATTCGCCGTATTCAAATGTCGATGGCGATGCGTTCAATGCGCCGCGCCTTGCCCGAGGCCAATGTTGTACTAACTAACCCGACACACTATGCAGTAGCGATCAAATACGATCCTGAAAAATGTGATGCCCCCTTTGTCATTGCCAAAGGTGAAGACCATATGGCGCTACAGATGCGCTCTCTGGCTCAGTCGCTGGGAGTGGAAGTGCTGGAGATACCCGCGCTGGCCCGTTCAGTCTATTACACAACTCGTGTGAATCAGCAGGTCCCTCCCGGCCTTTACGTCATCATGGCGCAAATACTGCACCATGTGTTGCGTCTGAAGGCCTTTCGTCTCGGCAAGGGCGACCAGCCGGCTCCGCTCTCGTCAGTCGAGATCCCTGATTCATTAAGATATTGATGGTGACCCGTGAAATTTTTGAACACCCTTTTTGCAGGTACCTCGCGTAGCTTCATCGCGATTCCTCTGCTGATCTTGTCGCTATTGGCGATGATAGTGCTGCCATTGCCGGCATTTATGCTGGATGGCTTCTTCACTTTCAACATCGTGCTTTCCATGATAGTTCTGTTGGTCGCCCTCTCTATCCGGCGTCCACTGGACTTCTCTATCTTCCCGACCGTGCTGCTGATCGCCACGTTGCTGCGTTTGTGTATGAACGTCGCCTCCACCCGTGTGGTATTGCAGTTCGGTCACGAGTCACCCGATGCGGCCGGTAAGGTCGTTGAGTCCTTCGGTAAAGTCGTTATCGGGGGTAACTATGTGGTGGGGATGGTGGTGTTCCTCATCCTGATGATCATCAACTTCATCGTTATCACCAAGGGTAGTGAACGCATCTCGGAAGTCGCCGCGCGCTTTACCCTCGACGCCTTGCCCGGCAAACAGATGGCCATCGATGCCGATTTGAACGCTGGCATGATTGACCAGCGTCAGGCCAAGGAGCGCCGTGACGAGATAGCCCTGGAAGCCGATTTCTATGGCTCAATGGATGGTGCATCCAAGTTCGTTAAAGGGGATGCGATCGCCGGCCTGTTGATCCTGTTTATCAACCTCTTCGGTGGCGTGGCCATTGGTGTCTTCCAGCATGGACTCAGTTTCTCTGAAGCTATGTCGGTGTATAGCCTGCTCTCCATCGGTGACGGCCTGGTCGCCCAGATCCCTTCACTGATGCTTGCAGTGTCTGCAGCCATCGTCGTTACCCGAGTTTCAGACTCTGACGACGATATCACCATCCAGTTCCGCGACCAGTTGATGGCCTCTCCGCCGGTTATCTTTACCGCTGCTATCGTCATGTTGGTGATGGGGCTGGTACCGGGTATGCCAACCCTGGTCTTCCTGATTTTTGCCGGTATTCTTGCCTGGGCTGCCTGGAAAACCCGACAACATAAAGCTGAAAAGGTCGCGCCAGCTGATCAGGATCAGATGGAGCGCTTTACCCGCCCGCTGGAAAATGAACTGAAGTGGAGCGATATCCCCTACACCGATCTGCTCAGGCTGGAACTGGGTTATCAGTTGATTTACCTCGTCGATCGCGACAAGGGGGCTGAATTGCTCCAACGTCTGCGCGGTGTGCGTCAGACCCTTTCCGAACAGGCCGGATTTCTACTGCCAGAAGTACGGGTCAGAGACAATATGGGGCTCAAACCAAACCAGTACGCCATCTACCTTAACGGCGTCAAGGTGGCCGTAGCGGACGTCATGCTGGACAGGCTCATGGCAATTAACTCAGGTGAACTGTTGGGGGAGATCCCTGGATTCCTGACCAAGGAACCGGTTTATGGAATGGACGCCGTTTGGATTCAACCCGCAGACAAGGCTAAGGCACTCAACCTCGGTTACTCCGTCGTCGATGTGGCCACCATCATAGGGACACACATCAGCAAGGTCATCCGCAGCAATATTGGTGCGCTCCTGCAACTCGACGATGTGCACCAATTGCAACTGCGTCTGAGCCAGTTGGCTCCAAAACTGGCCGACGAGCTCACCGCAAAATTAACCGCTAACCAACAGTTGAAGGTCTACCGCAACTTGCTGACAGATCAGGTTTCCCTGATGGACGTACGGACGATGGCTCAGAGTCTGGTGGATGGTGCCGAGCTCACCAAAGATCCTTTGCTACTTGCAGCCGAAGCCCGCTGTGCCATGCGCCACACCATTCTGCATGGATTGATCGGCAATGCGACCACAGTACAAGTGTTCACCCTCTCCGATGAGCTGGAGAACATGCTACTCAACGCCGCCACCCAGGCACAACGCAACGGTGGTGTACCGGCCGACAGCTTCCCGATTGAGCCTCAGTTGCTGGCACAGTTACAAAACCGTATGCCAAGCGTTAAAGAGCAAATGTCCTTACAAGGCTGGTCACCGATCCTACTGGTGCTGCCGCAACTGCGTCCACTGCTCGCCCGCTATTCCCGTACCTTTGCCAAGGGTCTGCACGTTCTTTCATTCAATGAGGTTCCTGATGAGCTCCATATCGAAGTCAAAGGAATTCTGGGTTAAGGCGCTACTGGCGGGGTCTTTGCTGGCCATGCCAGCACCACTCTTGTCGCAGGATGCCCTCACTGGGGCAAAAAAAAGCGCCATGTCCTGGAAGGCTCGTCATCCGGATGTGGCGTTTCATGAGAGCTTCTACAACGAAAAACTCACTAAAATCCAGGGGATGATGAATCGTTCAGCCCCTTCTATTCGCTACATCGTCACCCAACTCCAGCGGCGCAAAATGCCGCTGGAACTGATGTTCGTCCCGCTGATCGAGAGCGGCTACAACCCCTACGCAATTTCACCGGTTGGGGCCACCGGCCCCTGGCAGTTGATGCCAAAAACTGCGCAACAATATGGTGTTATCAAGCAAGACTGGTACGACGGACGCAAAGATTTGATGGCCTCTACGCGCGGGGCACTCAATTATCTGAACTATCTGTACAATTTGTTTGAACGTGACTGGCTACTCGCTCTGGCCGCCTACAATGCTGGAGAAGGGACGGTTCGCTCAGCCATGGAGCAAAACAGTGCCAAAGGCCGACAGACCGACTTCTGGTCCCTGTCGCTACCGGAAGAAACCAAAAAGTATGTGCCAAAAATACTGGCACTGGTACGGCTTTACCGGGATGGAAAAATCAAGTTGCCGACGGTACCGGAGGAGTCTCGCCTGATAGCCCTGCATGTCAAAGATGGCGTCAGTCTGGCCTGGCTTGCCAGGCAACTGGGGCGCACCGCTGATGAGCTAAGTTTTTACAATGCGGGTCTGGAAAATGCGGTCGCCCCTCGTGGCAGTCGGGTCGTTTTGATGATGCCAGCAGGCTGGGGAAGACGGGCTCATCAAGTCCTCGGGACAGGCAACAGCATGCAGTTCATGGAGAAAGAACCCCCGGCACTTCCCCTCCTGATAGCCGAGCGACGAGCACTTTCTGACAATGAGCTGAAAAGCCTGGGATGGGGAGTCGGACTGGTGCAGAAGACGCCAGGATCAGCGGATCTTTATTCTGAGCGAACAACGACAAGCCAGAAAAGTGCTCCAGAAAAAAGTAAGGAGCAGGAGAAAGCATCGCAAGATATCAAACCGCAGTGGCGTGCAAAAATAGATCCTCTGAGCCAGTGGAATCAGCCTAAGACGGAGCAGCCACCCCGCTCAGGGTCTTGAGGCACTCTGTATTATTTTCGCTCCTCGCCTGATGGCTCAGGTGTCCTGGTTGTCTCAAACAGTGGCGTAAAAGCCGTAGGCGTTTCTTGCTGCTGATTTTGCCCGGTCAGGTTGCTGATTAGAGTGATCTGATGTTGAGTGACCCCCAACAGTAAGCGTTGATTTTCTACCTGAACCAGCACAAGTTTCTCCTTCAAGCCCATCGAAAGCACCGACTGAACTCGCATTTCCCCCCCGCTACGCCAGGAAGTACGCGATTTCTTCTTTGCCAGCAGAAATACCACTCCGCCGACCAGAAGCACAACCACGCAGGTAATAAGCCATGACTTGAAACTGGAGATGTCCTGACGCAAAGGACTGGCCAGGGTGGACAGTGGCAACATGAGCATGAACAAGCTGAGCAGATACTTCATTGGGATACTCCGGATCAGATTTGAGCGAACATGGGGCCAGGCGTCAGAAGACACCTTTTGCCCTGACCTTGCGTACCTTCGCCGCCGTTTCCGAAAGGTCATGCAGCTGACCCCCACCGAGTGCCTGGTTAGCTTGAGTACTTTGAGTTGTCTGGTTGGCCTGAGCTGCTGGGCTGGACTGAGTGACTGGAGTGGCCGGATGCATGCTTGCTGTAGACTCAGACAGGCTTGCCGCACCAGCTGATGCCAGTATGTCGAGTAGATTCGCCTGCTGCTGTAAAAGGCGGCTCTGCTCCTGCAACTGTTTCAGCATATTTGCCTGCGTCTGCAACTGTCCACTTGGCTCATTGAAGCCAGCCGCCTCATCTTTCCCGCTGAGTAGAGGATAAAGTTGATCGGCAATGCGCGTAGCCAAATCGTCGGGGGCTAATGAGTCAAGCGGATTGGCCGTCGGTTTCCCGGCCCCTGGTGTTAACTGATGTTCCTCAAGGGTTTTATAGAGGAACTCAGGGTCCAGGCGGTGCAGTTGCAGATTTTGGGAGAGGGATTTGACCAGGTTGGGATCCAGCAGACTCAGGAACAACCCCGACAGGTAAATGTCTTTGTGCATCTGCAACTGGAAGAAATCAAAGGCGTCATTATCACTATTGAGCATTTTACCACGCTGATACCAGCGCTGTAATGACGCCAGAGCCAGGCGATCACTCGCCTGGCTTGAATCCAGCTTGAGGGTAATCTGAACCTCACTGACTGGATTAGACATGGCCAACCTCTAGCATGACGGGGGCTTCGCTGAACACCTCATCCTCATCGCTGATATAGAGACAGATTTCGCGAGAGAGTGCAGACTGGGAGTCTTCAACTAAAATGACACGCTCACCCAGGGTCGAGTAACTGGCCTGAATAGTAGGGTAGATAAGAGCAGCACCACCGCCGACCAGATACACTCGGTTAGGATTACGGGCAAATTTCTTTGCTTCTTCCGCTACAAAATGACCCAGTTCTTCAATTTTACGTTCAAGTTTCTCAAGAATGCGCGCGATCTGGGACTCATCGTTGATCACCTCACGCACAAAGTTAGCATCATGTCGGCGTTTAATAAGTTCGTTAGCGACCAAATAGCTAGACTCGCTGTCGGCGGCAGCCAGTGCGGTGCGCGCAGCATCAGTCACTAAAGAAACGCCAAGCGCACGGTTGCCGTAAACCTCAGAGATCTCGTCAAATTCACCGACGATAAGCCCCATATCCAGCGTCGTGCCACCGCAGTCGATGACCAGCGTTTTGGTATAAGGGTTCACACCAGAGTTCATCAGACGGGTCAGTACGGCTGGCAGGCTTTCAGGCATCACATCGACGCTGACAATGTTAAACAACTCGCCTTTGTTCAGGCTGATAGGTCGCATCAAGTTTTGCTTTTTGCGTTCGATGTTCGCGTCATTACGCTGGCAGTCATCCTGCTGATAGTACTCGGTGATAGGCAGGGTCACGGTAATAGCCACATCGCAAGGAGGAAGACCGGTCTGCAACAAAGCGTGATGCACCGCCAGCAGATTCAGATCACCATATTGGTAGTCAATATGCGTGGTGGAAAGAGACTTCTCCGAGGTCGGGTCATAGGTGTACTTGTTAATCCCGATTTCATAGTTGTAGACCTGCTTACTCCGCAGCAAGGCAGCGCTCTTCCAGTCCTTACGAAAAGAGTTAGGAGAAATGATGCTCTTAAGGGTCTTATTGGCTATCCAGCTTGCCTTGACGTTGGTTGAACCGTCGTCGATAGCAATTTTAAGCGGCTTAGTCATGATGTTGTGCCTCACTCTAATTCAAAAAGGTTAGGTATTTAGAAGGTTGTGTATGCAAAAAGATGGTGATGAGGCCGAGTATTACCACCCGTCCAGGGTGACAAGCCGTGCCCGGTTGAGGGCCAGCTCATCGAGTATATTTTGCTCTCGCCTCTGCGCCTCAAGAGCCTGGCGAGCCTGTAGCCGCTCCAGCATGATTTCACTGCTTTTTCTGGCGACGAAGGCATTCAGCACTTCCTTCTTTTGCTGAACAATTGAGAGCTTGAGCGCAACCTGCTCGTCGTGCTGCTTATCGATCAGATCGCCCAGTTGACGATGCATGATGCTGCGGTTATGCAGAGAAAAGGCCGGGTTATAATCAGGCAGGCGCGACATTTCGCGGCGATATTGCCCCAACGCGTCCAGCGAGCGTTGTGCCTCGACTCTGCGAGTTTCAAGCGTGGCAAGCTCCCTGCTCTCTTTGTCCAGTTTGCGGCTCTGTATGCCGTGCAGTTGGTTGAGGGCTTTCATTTATTACCCGCTTCCATCAGTTCCTGTAACAAAGCCTGGGTCTGCTGCAAATTCGCCCCCTGCCGGGAAGACTGTTGCAAATATTCGAGCATCTGCGGGAATAGCGTGACAGCTTTGTCCATCTCCTCATCATGCCCCGCCTGATACCCCCCCAGCGGGATCAACTCGCGTACCTGTTGGTACAGGCTGTAGTAGCGACGAAACTGTTGAATCTGCCGGATCTGCGCGGCACTACAAATCAACGGTATGACACGACTGGCCGAGGCGGATACATCTATTGCTGGGTAAATGCCCTGCTCTGCGATATCACGCCGCAAAACAATGTGACCATCAAGGATGGCCCGCGCCGCATCAGCGATGGGGTCATTGTGGTCATCCCCTTCCACCAATACGGTGTAGATAGCACTGAGGCTACCTTCCGAGTTATAACCATTGCCTGCCCTCTCCACCAGTTGCGGTAGTTGGGTGAATACTGATGGCGGATATCCCTTGGTTGCAGGTGGTTCACCCAGTGACAGAGCAATTTCCCTCTGCGCGATGGCATAGCGGGTCAGGGAATCCATCAACAACAACACATGCTTACCCCGGTCCCGGAAACTCTCGGCAATACGGTGGCACACCTGGGAAGCCCGGAGCCTGAGCAGAGGTGAAACATCAGCTGGAGCAACCACAACGACTGCCTTGCGACGTCCTTCTTCACCCAACGTATGTTGTAAGAACTCAGCAACCTCACGTCCACGTTCCCCGATAAGGCCAACCACAACCACGTCAGCATCGGTAAATCGAGTCATCATGCTGAGCAGGACACTCTTACCCACCCCGCTGCCAGCAAACAGTCCGATACGCTGGCCACGACCGAGCGGCAATATGCCATTGATCGCCTTGACGCCAACATCAAGCGGGGTCTTGATCGGTTGCCGTTCAAGCGGATTCAAAGGCGGTTGATGCAAGGAAATACGCTCTCCTTCCAAAGGACCCAGACCGTCCAGAGGACGACCCAGACCATCCAGAATACGGCCCAGCAGTGCTGGCCCTACAACCAGCTCACTATCACCTTCTTGTGGGGAAACTCTGGCACCGGGGAACAAGCCAGTGACCTGTTCAAGGGGCATCAAAAAGGTGCGATCTTGATTGAACCCCACCACTTCAGTTTCAAGCCAGGACTCCTTACCCACTTCAACGAGTGCCCTTTGGCCAATAGATAGAGGGCATCCCGTCACCTCCAGCAGCAAACCAGTGACACGCACCAACTTCCCGTAGATCTGTGCAGGAGGAACCCGGTATTCATCAAGTTCTAGCCGATTGAGCAAGGAGTTCAGAGAGCGCATAGGATCAACCCCTGAAGTCATCGTCGCTAAGCTTGTCCACAGGCAACGAAAGATCGGACACCATGTCCTCCTTGCGCCATGGCGAGTTATGCGGCGAGATGGTACAAGGCTCCACGTTGGATGCCTCCAGCCCATTCAGTTCAGTGGTATCGGCCAGTTGGTTACGCAACTGATCGACGCAAAGGTCAAGGCGATCGTCTAACTTGCTCTCAGCTTCAGCCAACCCAGTCTGGATATGGAAGCTGCCAGGTGACAGCTGAGGATCCGGCTGCAACGCCCAACGCTCCAGCGATTCTGGTGCATATTCCTTAAGCAAATCGTGAGTAGCGGGATCCAATTGAATCGAGACCGAACCCTGTGGCTTAGGCAGCAACGCCAGTGTCTCTTCAATAAGCGGCAGGATCTGGGTTGGTTTCTGGGTAAGCTCGGTTCGCAATACCTGACGGCAGACCTGTGAAACCAGGCGGCAGAGGCTTTCTCTTTGCCAGTCCAGCGTTTCCTGCAACGCGGACTCGAGGGAATTGTAGATCTGTTCTACTTTATCCAGCGCGGCATCCAGATTGGGTTTGCATTCCTGGTAGGCTTGCTGAAGCCCGGCCTCACGCCCTTCCTTCATCCCAGCCTGTAAACCATGCTCCAGGCCCTGTAGCTTCCCTTGTTCAAGCCCACTACGTACCCCTTCGGCAAAACCCGCCTCATGCCCCTCTTCCATCAAAGCCTGATATTTCGCCGTGACCTGTTGTGGCGAGTCGTATAGCTGCTCCACAGGCGTAGAGACCGGCAGTGAGGACTGCTGGGATATGTTAGGAAAATGGTAGCGATGGACACTGCGCGGGGGCCCGTCTTTTTTGCTGTGCAGTGGCATGAGTTACTCCAAAACCTTCTCTTCGAAGAGGCGAAACTCGAACTTCTCGCCATCTTCTGCGTCTTCATTCTCTGCGATAAGCTCACGCACCCGGGTCATGATCTCAGCTTCAGCCGCTCTGACCACACTGGCAGGAAGCCCCCCCAGAACTCGCATTTGATCCTGGATTGCATTGGCCTGTCGTTTCGGCAGACAACGCAAAATGGCCTGACGCAGGGACGGAGTTGCTCCCTTTATTGCCTTAGCCCAGACATCAGGTTCAACTTCCTGGCACAGCCGCACTATCGTGGCCTCAGGCTGACGCTCCAAAATAGAGAACCGATACATGTTGTTTTCTATTTCCTCGGCCAATCCTTGATCATGCTCACGCACGTTCTCCAGCAATTGGGCGCTGTTGCCGTGATAGCGGGAAATCAGACCTGCAGCCTGTTCAATACCGCTCACTGATGTTTGAACACCCTGCTGAACCATGGTCAGGCACTTCTGAATGATCTTCTCCAGCTCAGCAACCATGTTCTGATTAATTTCACGCAGGTTAGCCATGTTCAAGATCAGCCGATTATGCTGTGCCTGTGGCAAGAATTTCATGACCTCAGCAGAGACTTCCTGCGGTAATAAAGCCAGGAAGGTCGCCTGCAACGGCAGCATCTCATGTTGCAAGTTGGAGGCGATCAGAGCCGGGGAAATCCACTGTAATTGATGCATGTTTTCCCTGATCTGCTCGCCATAGACGTCATTGATCACCCCTTTAGCCAACTCAGGGCCAAGGGCGACGTCCAGGGTGCGCTCAAGAAAACCACGGGAGGCACGGGAGATACCGCTAAGCTCGCGATAGTCAACAAACAGGCGAGACAGCACCTTTTCCAGGTGCTGATTCTTAACATGACCCACTTCGGTCATCGCCCGGACTATCTCCTGAACATGCTCGCGGCTCAGGCTACGCAAAATATTACCGGCCTGGTGCTCACTGAGCGTCAACAGTAACAGCCCGGCCTGCTCAGCATTTTTAAGCGGTTGTTGTTCGATCTCTTCACTCATGGCTAATCATCATCTGGTATTCATCCACTGTTCCAACACTTCCGCTACCCGTTTAGGATCATGGTCCGCCAATAGCTGCAAGTGGGCCAATTTATCCCGCAGAGGCGAGTTGGTGTCAGGAAGTTCAGTCAGGTTATCAAACTCAATGTTACGGTTATGTTTCCTGAAATATTCATCCTCTTCTTTCGCTTTCCCGCTGCCACCCGATTCGCCACTGTCGATAGACGCGGTTCCGGTCGCAGCAGTAGCGCTAACCGGGCTACGCTGTATCAGATGCTGCATTAGCTTGCGGATGACGAAGAAGATCAGACACAGGCCGAGGATGGTTCCTATCAGATAGCGGGCGTAGATCAGCAAGACTGGGTCCTGCCACCACTTACTATCCAATGACGGATTGATGCCATCTTCCGAGAAGGGGAATACATTGAGGCTGAACTGGTCACCACGCTCTTTATCAAAGCCCACGGCATCCAGAGACATTTGACGGATATTGGTCAATTGCTCGGCGCTCCAGCCTTTTTCCGGTGACACCGTCTGGTTGAGTACCACCGACACACTGAGGTTATTCAGACGGCCCTGCTGATACTTGGTGTGAGTGATGGTGCGACCAACGTCGTAGCGGCGCTGTTGCTCATCACGATCATTCGTCATACGCCCAGCCGACGCTGGCTGGTTTGGCTGCTGATTGCCCTGCTGTTGTGGATCGGTGACCGGAGGGCGGTTGCTCAGCGCACCAGGGATACCGTTCAGTTGCCCCCCCTGGGACGAGTCTTTCTGCACACGTTCTTCGCGTATGACAGGGCTCTCATCAAGGGCTTCTCGGGTTTCTTCTACCGCATCGAAGGTCAGCTGTGCCGTAACTTGTACCTTGTAGTTGTTGTTCCCCAGCACAGGACGTAGCATTTCGCTGACACGGCGCTCGTAGTTACGCTCAACCTGCTTCTGGTAATCCAACTGATGGACGGTTAACTTGGCACCAGAGAGTTCATCGTTCAGATCCTGCGTGAGCAAATTGCCATATTGGTCGATGACGGAGATGTCTTTGGTAGCAAGATTGGAGATGCTTCCCTTGATCAGGTTTACGATAGCCAGAACTTGCCCAGCCTCCATCCGAGTAGAGGGTTCCAGTTCGAGCATGACGGAAGCAGAAGGAAGCTCTTCGTTATTGCGCAGAAAGATTTGTTTCTCAGGAATAGCCAGATGCACCCTCGCATAGCTCACCCCTTCTAATCCCATAATGGTACGGGCCAACTCGCCTTCAAGCCCACGACGATAACGGGCATTTTCAACAAACTGGCTGGTCCCGAGAGTGGAATCCTTTTCCAGCATTTCCAGCCCTACTGGCAGTTTGGCTTGTACGCCTTTAGCCGCCAGTAGCATGCGCGCCTGCGACAGGCGATCTTCTTCCACCAGTACCTGCCCAGTCGTCTCCATCAGCCGATAGGGAATGTTTTCCTGATCCAGGACAGACATGATCTGGGCGCTGTCGAAGCGCTCCTGCTGACCATAAAGAGGGCGATAATTCCCCTGATAAGACCAGAGAACCAGGACAACGAGTACTGCCAACAGGCACGCCAGCATTCCCAGCAGGATAAACTGGGGGCCTTTTCCACGTAGCGTGGATATATTAGGCACCTGTTGACTAATGTTGCCCCAAACGGATTTGAATTTTTGCCTCATGGGTTGCTCATTACGTCCCATCTTACAGCGGCATCTTCATGATTTCGTCAACACCGGTCATCAGCTTGTTACGGACCTGGGTAAGGGCCGAGAAGCTGAGGCTGGCTTTCTGACTGGCAATCATGGCACCAGTAAGATCATCGCTGGCCCCTGTTTCAATTTGCGTCGCCAGGTTTGCCGCATCTTGCTGATGACGATCAACGCCATTAAGGGCGGCATGAAAAACACTCCCAAACGAGGTATTTTGCGTATTGTTCTGCGACGAAGGCGCTATTAGCGGTTGCTGAACTTCTGCCTGCATGGTAGCCATGCGCTGCATCATCGCCTGCTGCGTGTCGTTTATTGAGTTCATAATATGAGCCAGGTAATTAAACTAGTGTTATGCATCATCTGCGATGATGCCTCTTCGCCGCATCTCGGCAAGTTTGTAACGCAGAGCCCTGGGAGTAATGCCGAGAGCCTCGGCAGTCATACTCCGATGACCACGGCAACTGCGTAGGGTTTCTAAAACATGCTGGAATTCACCGTGTTTGCGACTCTCCTGCAAAGACTCAACAGGGCTGTGTTCAGAGCGAACCATCGGGGCAACAACACTGCTTCCCTGCCCGGAAGGGCAGGCAAATAAACCGAAGTCAGACGCGAGCAGCACAATGCCACGACACATGACCAGAGCACGTTGTACGCGGTTCTCCAGCTCCCGAATATTGCCCGGCCAATTGTGTGCCAATAATGCCTGCTGAGCGCATGGGCTTAATTTAACGGCGTGAGCAAAGGTATGGTCGCCATGCTTTTGCACGAAGTGAGCGATTAAGCTATCCAACTCTTCACGACGCTGACGCAATGGAGGGATGACGAGTGGCAAGATGTCCAACCGATAGAACAAGTCTTCACGGAAGTAGCCCTTGCTTACTGCCTCTTTAAGATTCTGGTTAGTGGCGGTGATAAGCCGAACATCGAGCGGAATCACTTTATTGCTGCCCAGACGCTCCACCTCCCATTCCTGCAGCACACGCAACAGCTTGGTCTGTAAAGACAGTGGCATCTCAGCGATTTCATCCAGGAACAAGGTTCCGTGGTTTGCGAGTTCAAATTTTCCGACCTGCCCGGTATAAGCTCCGGTAAACGCCCCTTTAACGTGGCCAAACAGAATAGCTTCCAGCATGCTCTCAGGAATCGCGGCACAGTTGACTGCCACAAAGGGGCCGGACTTCCGCATAGAGTTGGTGTGAATGAATTGCGCTAGCATCTCCTTCCCCGTCCCCGTTTCTCCTCGAATAAGTACAGGAGCGTCAGCGAGAGCCACTCGATGCGCCATGGTCTGCAAGCGACGAGAAGCAGGAGACCCCATGATCATTCCTTGGGTCTGCAACGAATTGGCATTGAGCAACCGGGTTATCTGCTGGCTAAGTTGCTGGAGGCTAAAGGGATAAAGTAAATAATCATTCACCCCAGCCCCGAGGGCAGTGCTCGCCCATTCCGCTTGCTCTACATGGCTAATCAACAGAATAGGAAGCGCATTAAACTGGCGAATATAGGCAAGAGCCTGCGATTGAGACAGACCTCGCCCCAGAATGACCAGGCTCGGAGAACTGGCATTATTATAAGCGTCTATGTCAGGCAAACTTGTCTGCCAGACAACGCGACAGGCATATTCTTCACTGAGATGAGTGAGAACGTCGTCTGCGCACGCTTTATCAGATTCAAGCAGCAAGATCATTGAACGAGTAGAACCCTGTTGTGAGCTAAAGAAACACCAGAGACGTAGCTGGATTTTGGTGAGGATTAAAGCAGAGTGGACTTAACTGAAGCTGAATGTGGGCTATAAATGAACCGCCTGAGCCTGTGGAATTTTGTAATAATCATACCCACCATGAGTGGACACGCATCTCAGTGAGTAAACTCACAATCAGAGGTGATGTGATGGACGCCCCTTCCCAGCCTAAGTTCTGCCACACTTATGCTGAATGTCTTTTCTCAGAGGAACAACATCATGAACTCGATAAAAGTTGTCGGGATCGATTTAGCTAAGTCTGTTTTTCAGGTATGTGTCTGGATGAGTGATGGAACTGTTGCATCCAATCGAAAAATTCCCAGAAATGAACTTTTGGATACCCTTCGCCAGTTTCCAGCTAATACGTTGATTGCAATGGAAGCTTGCGCTACTTCGCATTACTGGGGACGAACCTTCAAGTCAATCGGGCTTCTCGTTCGCCTTATCCCAACCCAACATGTTAAGGCTTTTACCCGTCATCAGAAAAATGATGCTAATGACGCACTGGCGATCTGTGAGGCTGCGCTACGCCCTGGTATCCATTTTGTGACGATAAAAACCGTCGGGCAACAGGATATTAAAGCACTTCGCAGCGCCCGCCAGCTAATGGTCGAACAACGCACGGCGGTGGCAAATCAAGCTCGGGCACTGGCTGCTGAACAGGGGATTGAACTCCCTGTGGGCATTCATATCCTGTCACAACGATTGCCTGAACTTATTGAAGATCCGGCGCTGGATATTTCCCCGGTATTACGCGGTTTACTTTTTTCGTTACTGGAAAACCTTCATTTTCTTGATGAGCGCATCCGTTCGACGGAACACAACATTTTGGCTTTATGTCAACAGCTCCCAAAATACAAAGTACTGATGACGATACCGGGAGTAGGACCTCTCATTGCCGCTGCATTTCTAAGTGAGGTCAATGCAGAACAGTTTACGAATGGCAGGCAACTCTCTTCCTGGTGTGGTCTTGTACCCAGGCAGCGTAGTTCGGGAGGAAAAAACAACCTGTCCTCAATGACTAAAAATGGAAACCGTGATCTCCGAACGCTGATTATCCATGGAGCACGGTCAGTCATGTTCTGGTCACAGAAGCGCGATGATGCACTGGGAAGCTGGATGAAACATCTTATTGAGCGAAGAGGCAAAATGAAAGCGACGGTGGCATTGGCTAATAAGCTCACACGCATTATCTGGCGATTATTAACAGGGTCAGAAAATTTCAATATTAACAAAGCTTTTGCAACAAACTAATTGCCCGTTTTTCTGGAATCACCATAGTTTAACTGAGTTTGCAGACACTGATGAGAAAACGGCAGACCGACCCTGTAAAATCCTGGCGTGAGTTCTGGTAGCAACATACCGGTGAGGTGATAAGGAAACAGGGTGCGGATGACATCATGGCGCAGGAAACCTCTTTCCATAAATGACGCCGGATATATGACAGCGAACCGTATCAAATCAGTATTTGCATAACACTGGGCGTCCATATATGACTCATGACAAAACCAGCATCAATCCAAAAACGGTGGGACCCATAGAGTTTTTTGTGAGCTGATTTCACCGAGCTACTCACCTCTTCTGCAACACCTGCAACTTAAGAAAAATGTCTGGAAAGCCACTCGCATTCCTACGAGTGTCAATGTCTCCGCACACCTGTTGGATATACAGTTCAAAAACTGTACTCCCAACTTTCAATGGTGGCTCAGGCAGGGCAGCCTTCGGACTGGCCGGTGTCCTTGTAGGCCGGCACTGCGTAAAAAAGGCACCTCTCTGGCAGCCGAATCCCGCGCCGCAGGTTTAAGTTCTTCCACTCTCGCCAACGCTCTGAGCCGCCCGTGGGCAAAAGGGGAACTGCTAATAAGCAAAGCCATTGGTGTACCCGCCGAAACCATCTGGCCGAGCCGCTACTTTGATCCTCAAACGCACAAGCCTGTCGTTCGGCTAATGCGCACCCGTCATCCGAAATAAACGATCAGCGTCATCAGCCAGAAACTCAGTGCGGGTGACGCTGTGATTAGCTTGAATAATTCCAGACGAAATCCTGAAAACCCGCATATTTTGTGCCGTGCGGAGTTTGTATCTCAACCACCACTCATCATACCGTTCCAGAAATCATTCATAATCTGCTCAACAGTCATATCGCCCACATCAGTTTGCCGCACTATAGCGTCGGTCAAACGTTCTCTATCAAGACGCATCAACTCGGCTAAAGAAGTGTGCTCGCTAATTGCAACGATATCGCCGCCCAACAGCACTGCGCCCATACGCACAGGATTCCAGTCTAGTTTTTCACCTTCGATGGGGGATTCATATATACGCTCATCTTCAATAGCGCCATATTCACGAATAATCTTGTAGAGATCGGTCGCATCCTTCGCATTGCCATGCCCGCGATCGCGCCAGGCAAAAAGTTTTAATAATGCTAATCCCGGTAAGGAACAAAACGGCAGATTTTCCCCATTGCCCAGTTGCACTGTTACGGTGTGATTAAATACCTCAGCAAATCCGTCCACGGACATGATTACCTCACGCTCCGGCGGCCAGGTAATTTGACTCCCTTCAGCAACTCCGCCAAAAGGAATAATATCCAGCTCGATCCCTTCGGAAATCATACGATGAGCATTATCACGGACAGCATGTGCACCTTCAGCAATAAAGGCATTTTTAAGCACATCAAACCTCGGCCAGCCATCTACAAACACAGCGATATCAATATCGCGAGTTCGACGACCAATACTCCTGCCGTGAACATGGTGGAGTAAAATTTCACGCGCCGTTGCACCTGCAATAAAAAACGGGATCTCCTGGGCGGTACAAATTCGGTTAATCAGGCTTAGCAATGTTTCAGTAACTGAAAAGATCGGATTCGTTAAGGTGAAGGTATTTGTCATTGATTATCCTTGCTGCTTCTCTGTTTCTGTCGTCGCCGCTCACCAACAATTCTGCCACGCACAGCATCGCTTCTGCTTTGCGACTCAGTGCAAAGTGCTTCCAAAAACGGGAAATCAGTTGCAGTTTTCCGCCAGAAACAGGTTTTAGCCCCAGTTCTTTCCGCCTTTGTAAAAGATGATGAGGGGTAAAGATCACGCCTGTTTCCGGAATCAGATATCCACCGCTCAGCTGGGCGGCAGCAATTTCGCCCCCCCAGTATTCCTCGGACGCCAACGCTATCTCACCCCATGAAACAGGTGCAGACAAAGAAAGAGAATCCAGTTTTGGGCGCAGAGCAGTGGCATAATCTTTAAGCCACAGAACCTGTAATTCTTCTTCATTCATCAAACGCCGCCCCTGCTGCGATTTTCGGTAATAGCGCTGTGCTTCAAGATAATCGAAAGCCTTGCTAACCATCCCCAGGGAAATCCCCGCTTTCTCCGCCAGGCTGCGGTACGTATCGTTCAGGGTTTCTGGGCTGGATAACAGCACAAAAAGAAGTTTCATTACTCCTTCCGCAAAACGACTACTGGCAACAACGGGTTTCTTTTCATAGCGCCCTTCTCTGAGCAGATATAATCCTGGAACCTGGATATGGGCGTTGCCCGCCGTATCGATGAAATTAATCTGGCTCTCGGCACAATATTCCGCCAACGTAGACGTCAGTCGGTTGCACACGAGTAATGCAGGGACATTTCCAGGAAAGCGAGCCATTTGTTCACGGGCAGCTATCAGCGATTCTTTACGATGGATCTGCTTTATTTCCAGGGCAAATGTCATCGTTTCACCGCTCGGCCCCGTTAACTTGCCCCAACCGTCATGTACGCCATTGTTGCTATGCTCATATTGCAACTCGAAGCCTTTTGGCAGGTTCTCTAAAACCCCGGACAAAAGCTGTTCTTCTTTCATTTGTTCACACCTTTCTACAGTTCATGATTCATGAACTGAATTAGTTTATGAACAAATCAAAAGGGAAGCAACGTAGATTCTCAAAAATGGCAAAAGCAACACCTCACCAAAACTATTCCTGCGGTATTGGCAAAGCTCTTCTCATTCAGGATGGTCTACTCTTATCGGGTCAATAAGGCGAAATCATAATGGAAAGGGATCAATGACTGATTCATCACTCCTGCCGCTGTCTTTCCCGATGCCGGAAATCCCAGGCGTTACCGTAACGCATGGTGGGTTAAATTACCTGCAACCAGAATTGCTGCTGGATTTTATTAGTGTCTGCGCACAACCGCTGGTTTCCGTCACGCCGATTGCCGTGCTCTACGCCAATATCGGCGTGCTGCAACGCATTGAGTTACGAAAAATCCCTGTCCCCATCAAAGGACGCGTTGTTTATCCTGTCAGTTCCCAGGCACTTCCCAGCCTGCGCGCAAGGCTCATCATTAATGGGCCGTTCAAGAAACTGAAATTCCAGGGCACCCTGATTGCGGCAACTGCGGAACCCTCAGTGCAAAATATGACGCTCATCGGTCTGGCGCTCGAGTTTTCCGCCCTGCAATCCTAATGTCGGTCACTCATCCCAAAACGGTAGCTTTCTGCGCGGCCTGAGCGCGGGTTTTGAAAGGGCTTTTGCTATCGCGGCACCGATTTGCGCACAAACGGTTAGCCCCTGAACGAAAGGCTGGTCGTGCATCAAATACGGCAATGCGCCAAACCCGATACGCCCACGGGCGCAGGCCGGTTCCAGCAAGGTGTAATCGTCGCCAACATCCGGAATATCATCACCATTAGCGGCAAGTTGCTGGCGTAAAGTGGGGAACGGCAGGTCTTTTGTCTTCAGCGCTTTTTGCCCGCGAGCATCAATAAACACATTGAACTCATATCTGTCGCCTTGTGCGGCAATCACGGTCTGGTGCTCTTTGACATCGAGTTGATAATCTTGCCCAAGCGCCAGAATGCTGATGATCCCCGCTTCACGTAAGGCCAGTAATCGGCGAATCGATTGCGAAGGAATGGCGGCATAATTATCGATAAACACGCGAGCAAGCCCGGCGTCGAACCGCTTGCTGTCCTGTTCGTTGAGATGCGGCACAATCTCCTGCACCGCTTCATGTAAACGCAGAATGGCGTAACGCCAGAGCACAGTTCGTTTGTCGCGTTTGTTGCGTTCGACTTCCTGCAGATTGGCTTCGGCCCAACTAAACGGGTTATTTTCTTTCCGGTCGGAAAACCAGGTGTTGGCGAAGCTGTCGGCATCCAGAGTATTGAGGGATATGCGCTCGCTCCAGGTCGAGTCAGCCCGTTCGATTTCCTCCATCATCAGGCCGAAAACCCTGTCGAGCAGGCCGTCTGAACCGGCCGCAATTTCGTCTTTGATAGCCTGTTCGGTGGCAACCAATAAAGGTTCATACGGGATCGGGCAGTAGAAATCCGCTTCTGGCAGGATGCCTGAGCGCGACATCAGCACAATGTTAAGCGCGGTACTTTGTTCATCAAGAATGAACCGGCAGTGCTCGTCATCATCTTCAATAAATTCGCCATGCTGGATAACCACCGCCATTGCGGCGTCCAGGCCACTTAAAGAAGTCCCCATAATGCCAACCTTGCCCGCCGGAATATGCGCCTCCATCAGCCCCGACCACGGGCTAGGAAAGTAGCTGTGTGTCGCGGCATCTTCGTCTGGCCAGACATGCCCCGTTGCGATAACGGCAAGATCAAACAAATGGGGCACCGCCTCCCCTTGCGCCCATAACCTGACGCCGTCTGCTGTGGCTTGCAGGTCAGTGACCTGGCAAGACTCATGCACTTCAACGTTAAAACCTTGTTTTTTTGCCTGCGCCACCAGTTCCAAAAACTGGTCACGAAAGTACTCGCCAAGAAGAATGCGCGGTAGAAATTGACGGACATGAAGCGAAGCATGTTCGACACCATAGCGCGCCAGATGCGCTTCACTTTGGCGGCGCAGCCAGTCGATATAGGTCGAAAAAATGGGCGGAATTTCGATGCTGGCAATATTCGCCAACATCATGCGCGAGTTTTCTTCATCGCTGTAAGGCATACCGACACCCGCTTCAGGGGCTTGCTCATAGACAGAAACGGCTACAGGTGTCTTATTCTTCAGCAGGGAGAAAAAAGTATAAATCCCCGTTGGCCCCGCGCCGATAATCGCCACTGTTCTCATTAATGCTCACACTTTTGCTCACCCAATCCATCGTTTAAGATTAGGTTCACGCAACGGTTTCTGGCAACTTATCGGCTATGATTCCCTACGCTTATCTGCCCTGTTACACCCACACACAAAAACGTGCGCTGAGCGATTTTCTACTGCTCCGTCTTTGGGTTACAATAAATTTCACTGTACAAATAAACAGGTTAATTATTATGACTCTGGCTTTGAATGGTACAAAGATTGGCCGCAATCAGTTCACTGGCGCGAAAATTGAGAACAGCACTTTTTTTAACTGCGACTTTTCAGGCACTGACCTGACCGGTACCGAGTTTGTCGGCTGCCAGTTTTATGACCGTGAAAGCCAGCAAGGCGGTAATTTTAACCGGGCAATACTGAAAGACGCAGCCTTCAAAAGCTGTGATTTATCGATGGCAGATTTCAGAAATGCCAGCGCCCTGGGTATCGAAATCCGCGACTGTCGGGCGCAAGGCGCAGACTTTCGTGGCGCAAGCTTCATGAATATGATCACCACCCGCAGCTGGTTTTGCAGTGCTTACATCACCAAAACCAACCTGAGCTACGCCAACTTTAGCAAGGTGGTGCTCGAGAAGTGCGAGCTGTGGGAAAACCGCTGGAATGGTGCTCAAATTCTGGGGGCGACCTTTAGTGGCTCTGACCTTTCCGGCGGTGAATTCTCTTCCTTCGACTGGCGATCAGCCAACTTTACCCATTGTGACCTGACCAATTCAGAACTGGGTAACCTGGACGTTCGCGGCACCGATTTACAAGGGGTCAAACTGGATAATTATCAGGTGATCCAAATAATGGAGCGCCTGGGGATCACGATTATCGGTTAGCCTGGTGAGGGTGAAAGGGGCTGGATACACCATCCCCTCACATCCCCAATTACGTCGGTGAACCCGGCAGGCTAAAACCGCTGTTCGCTTGTAATCCCATATGGCAATACATCGCGCAGGCCGCACTTAATATCGACATCGCAATGGCTGCGCCACTGCCTTCGCCGAGGCGCAAATCCAGATACAGATAAGGCTTCAGGTTAAGGTGTTCTAATGCGCGCTGCGCGCCCTTCTCTGCCGAGAAATGTGAAGGGATACAATAGCTTTTGACTTCCGGTGCTAGCTGGCACGCCGCAATCGCCGCCGCATACGAGAGAAAACCATCCAGCACCACCGGCAGGCCACACGCCCCCGCCCCGAGAATGACTCCCGCCATCCCCACCAGGTCATATCCACCCACTTTTGCCAGCACATCCAGCGCATCGTTGCCGTTGGGTTGGTTAACGTGGATAGCTTTTCTGACAATCGACTCTTTATGCTGCAACTGATCGAGTGGCAGATTGGCACCAATCCCCACCACATCGTGCGGGTCACAATCGCTAAATACACTGATCATCGCCGAAGCGGGCGTGGTGTTGGCAATCCCCAGTTCACCGACGCCAAAAATAGACACCCCTTCCTCCGCACGTTTTTTTACCAGCTGAGCGCTTGCCAGCAGCAGTTGTTCCGCGTCCTGGCGCGACATGGCTGGCCCCTGCGCAATATTGCCGCATCCGCGTGCCAGCTTAAGGCTCACCATATTGGCGATCGGTTCGCAATCAATGCCGATGTCCACGGGCAAAACAGAGGTTTGGCTGTTTTTTGCCAGTACGCACACGCCGGTCAGCCCTTTCTGCATATTCAACGCCTGAATATAAGTGACCTCTTTCGGGGTTACAGCGACTCCTTCATCAAACACACCATGGTCGGCGCACATCACAATAATTTCTTTTTGCAGGTTATCCAGATGGCTTATCCCACGCATACCCGCCAGTTGGGTTGCCATCACTTCCAGCCGCCCGAGGCTTTTTGCTGGCTTGGCTAAACTTTCAATATAGTCAGCCGCTTGCGCCATTTTTTGTTGATCAAGCGGCCTGATGCTTGCCACTAATTCCGTTAATGTTTGCACCGTTATTATCCTCAATTGTTTAACGCATCATTCAGGCCCACAGCAATGCCAGCAGAAATACCATTTCCCCCACTTCTTCCGAGGCTCCCAGCGTGTCGCCGGTTTGCCCGTCTAACTGGCGGCGGAAATAGGATGCGACGCCATAAACCACAACATAAGTCACCAGAATGGCGATAAGCCCGCGCGTTCCGGTGAATAGCCCGACAATCAGCGCCCCAATCAACAAGGTGATGGCGGCCTGATAACCGCTAATCTGGCCGATATAAATATTGCCCATCCCTTCACCGGCACGGGCGTAGCGCTGCTTATACATCGCCAGCACCATGGCTGCGCGGCCAGCCACTGGTGCACAGAGCAACAACGTGAAAAGTTCTTTAGCGGGAAATTGCGATAACGAAATAACGGCAAATGTTTTGATGAGAATACAGAAAATCAGCGCCAGGCCACCGTGTGTCCCCAGGCGGCTGTCGCGCATAATTTCCAGCATACGCTCGCGCTTACGGGCAGAAAAAATGCCGTCACAGGTGTCCGCCAGCCCGTCGAGGTGAAAACCGCCAGTCAGAAAAGCGAGTGCCAAAACGTAGACCAGCGCACCGACATAAATGCCGCCACCGCTCTGGCTGGCAACCACCGCGACGAATGCGGCAAGCCCGCCAACAACGCAGCCAACGACGGGAAAATAGCGCACGCCCTGGCCGTAGTGCCGGAACTCTACCCCGTCAGCCCACTTCTCTGGTACCGGGATGCGGGTAATAAATCGCATGGTCGCAGCCAACATATTTAGCGACATTTGATTTTTACCCCAATCCCCGCCACCACCAGCCACACCTCATCTGCCGCCTGCGCCAGCTTCTGATTAACCCTGCCAGAGATGTCGACAAAATGGCGAGCCAGGCGGTTTTGCGGCGTGATGCTCATCCCCAGTTCGTTAGTCACAATGTAGATTGGCGCGGGCGACTGCTGGCATGCGGCGATCAAGTCGTCAATCTGGCGCAGCAGAATCACCTCCAGAGCCGCAAAATCCAAGCTCTCCGGTTCAGCGCCTGCACTCTCTTCATAAAGCAGGTTTGCCAGCATAGTAGTGATGCACTCCAGCATCACGCCTTCGCCTGGTTGCAGATGGTGGCGAATCACCTCGCCCAAATCGCGGAACCCTTCCCAGGTCCGCCAGTGTTGTGGGCGCTGCGCCTGGTGCTGAGCCACGCGTGATGCCATCTCGTCATCGGTGACCAGCGAAGTGGCGATATACAAAACATGGTCACAATCCTCAGCGGCCAGCCGTTCCGTATGCGAGCTTTTGCCGCTGCGGGCACCTCCAGTGACCAGAATCATGCCGTTGCCTCCTGGTGCTCACGCATCACTTGATAGACTTTTTCGATATCAATGTTTTGCCGCATGGCCGCTGCCAGAATGTCAAACTGTTGGGATTTATAACTCGCGTAATCGACTGTGCTGGTCAGCGCCGCTAAGCCTTTACGCGCCCGTAGCCCATTCACCACCGCGCGCGTGAAAGCATTACTGTCAAACAGCCCATGCAGATAAGTGCCAAACACCAGCCCGTCATCGCTGACTGCACCGTCGGCAATCGATTCGCCGTTTTTTTGCAGTAACAATGCCGGACGGCAGTCCGATGTTAATTGCGTTTCCCCCATGTGGATCTCATAGCCGCGTAGCGCAATCCCCGAAGCCTGCGCCAGCCAGCCAGGCAACGACGCGGCAGTTTCTGCCGCCACCAGAGTGGTGGTTTTACTACTGGCAAATTGGGTCATGGTATTGAGCAAGCCCAGCCCTGGTAAGGTGCCAAGCCCGGATTCCACCTCGTCAATAATGGTGTCGCCGAGCATCTGGTAACCGCCGCAAATGCCGATGATCGGCACGCGGCAGCGATGTAGCTCCAGCACCTTCTGCGCCAGGGCGTGTTCGCGCATCCAGCTCAAATCGCCGAGGGTATTTTTGCTGCCCGGCAAGATAACCAGATCCACCCCGTCCAGTTCTTCTGGATGGCGGACATAGCGCACGCGGACATCCGGTTGCGCCGCCAGCGCATTGAAATCAGTAAAGTTGGAAATGTGTGGTAAGTGCAGCACCGCAATCTCGATATCGCGCTTTTCGGTGTGCAAATATTTACCGCGCTGCAGCGCCACACCGTCTTCATCTTCCAGGTCGACATCCAGCCACGGCATCACGCCCAACACCGGGACGCCGGTTAACGACTCAATCTGTTCAATCCCGGAATGGAGCAACGCCACGTCACCGCGGAATTTATTAATGATGACGCCTTTTACTCGCCAGCGTTCATGCTCCTGCAATAACGCCAGCGTGCCATAAATAGAGGCGAAAACGCCGCCACGGTCGATGTCTGCCACCAGGATAACCGGGCATCCGGCCATTTCGGCCATTCCCATATTGACGATGTCGCGGTCGCGCAGATTGATTTCCGCCGGGCTTCCCGCCCCCTCCAGCACCAGCACGTCATACTCTTGCGCCAGGCTGTTATACGCCGCCGTCACCTGTTCCCGCAGGCGCGGTTTGTACTCGTGGTAACTGACGGCGTCCATATTGCAAGCCACCTGCCCCATCAGCACCACCTGCGCTTTGCTATCGCTGGTGGGCTTGAGCAATACCGGGTTCATGCGCACGTCCGGCACCACGCCCGCCGCTTCGGCCTGGAAAATTTGCGCCCGCCCCATCTCTTTACCTTCCGGCGTGATGCCGGAATTCAGCGCCATGTTCTGCGATTTAAACGGCGCGGTTCGCCAACCATCCTGATGGAAAATACGGCAAAGCCCCGCAGCCAGAACACTTTTCCCGACATCCGATGCCGTTCCCTGCAACATGATTGCCTGCTTCATGACGCCTCCTGAAGATATGTCGCCCGCATGCGGGCAAAGAAATCCGCTTCATTTTTACAAAGCGGTAAACCCAGCTCGAGGTGCATTTTGACCAGCCAGGGCTTCGTCAATCCCGCTTGCTCAATGCAGGCCTGACGAGAAAAGACGTCTTCCGGCGTCCCTTGCGCCAAAACTTCGCCGTGGTTGAGCACATACACCGCGTCGCTCACTTCGTAAATCAAGTCGATGTCGTGGCTGGAGATCACCACATGGTTGCCCTGAGCGACGATGCGGCGAATAATTTCAATCATCTGCGTGCGCCCCGAAGGGTCCAGCCCTGCCGTCGGTTCGTCGAGTAACAGATATTTCGCCTGGAGCACTAATGCGCCCGCAATGGCAACGCGCTTTTTCTGCCCGTGACTCAGGCACTGAATCGGCTGGTGACGAAAAGCGTGCGCGTCGACCAGCGTCAATGCTTCTTCGACCCGCCGCGCAATCTCTGCTTCTTCCACCCCGATATTGCGCAGCGCAAACGCAATGTCGCTGTCGATATCGGTATAGAAAATCTGCTGTTCCGGGTCCTGAAAAACCGTGGTGACTTGCTGACGCAGCGCCAGCAGCCCTCGTTTGCTGTAATCCAGCGGCTTGCCCTGCCACAGCACCGCCCCTTTTTGCGGCTTCAGAATGCCACTGAGGTTCATAAACAATGTCGATTTTCCGCAACCATTTGCCCCCACCAGCCCGGTAACCGAATGGCGAGAGAAATCCAGCGAAACACCTTTAAGTACCGGTTCGTCCTGGTAACGAAACCAGAGAGATTCTGTGGCTAGCATGGCTGTCCTTAGAGGTGAAAATCACCCTGATACAATTTGATATCCAGCACCGTCACCATTTGCTGATAGCGCATCATCACGCGGGTAAACAGCATTCCGACCAGCATCGCAAACGATCGATACCCCAGCGGCAAACTGCGATAACCAAAGCGCAGCGTCTGCGCACGGTGGATAGCCAGCGCCTCCTCCAGCAAGATAAAAATAAAGCGCCAGGTCAGCAGGATCTGTTCGGTCATTAACCTCGGCACCCGCGCACGCTGCAGCAGCACAATCAGCTGCGGGAAAGGCAGATTGAGGACCAGCCAGAAGGTCGATGCCAGCGCCGCCAGGCTGCGCCAGACAGTCGCATTCGCCATCAGCAATCCGTCATGGCTGATGCCAATCCAGACGCTGCCAACCGGCACACTCCACAACAGCTCCGTCGATTCGCGGCTGATGCTAAACAGGATTGTCACCACCCCCACCAGCAAAAAACCAAACGGCAGTGCCATCCACCGGCACCAGCGCCACAGCGAAATACGCAGTAACCAGCAGGTGAACGCCGCGACCAGCACCAGCAAACAAACCTGGCCGAGCGGTGGCAAGGCAAACGCCAGCACCATCATCGCCAGCCACAACCAGAATTTGCGCACCGGTGAAACGTGGTACCAGCGACTTTGGTAGCTGAGTCTGTCAAGCCCGGTCAGTTGCACGTTGTCTGCCTTTCCAGTAACCGAAGATGTAGAAAATCACCGCCGCACCAAAAGAACCCTGCAAGGTAAACAGCAAGCTTTCTATTTCACCGCTTGCCGGTTCATACAGCGGCTGGAACCACGGTTGGTAATCCGGAGCAATAATCTGGATCTGGCTTTCCGCTTCACCGTCGGAACCGCCATATTCACCGTTGTGGTCAATGAAGAACGGCAATATCACCAGTGCAATCACCATCGCGAGCAAAACTATCGTCTTTTTCATCGTTAATGCTCCTGTGCCGTGATCAAATTACGTTTCGTGATTTGGTCATAGATCAATACCGTCAGCAGCCCTTCCGCTATGGCGATCGGGATCTGCGTCAGGCAGAAGATACTCATGAACTTAAGCGTCGATCCGCCCATGCCCGCCTGCGAGTCGGGAAACGCAACGCCCAACTGCACCGAGGTCACAAAGTAAGTGGTGAGATCCGCCAGCATAGCGCATAAAAACACCCCGACATCTCGACGTAACCCTGCGCGGCAAGCCAGCTTCCACACCAGATAACCGACAATCGGCCCCGCCACCGCCATCGATATGCCGTTAGCGCCAAGCGTGGTCAAACCGCCGTGAGCCAGCAGCAGTGACTGGAACAGCAACACCACCGCGCCGAGGATTGCCACCACACCGGGCCCGAACAAAATCACCGCTAGCCCAACGCCGGTAGGATGCGAGCAGCTTCCGGTTACCGACGGAATTTTCAGCGCCGAGAGCACGAAAACAAATGCGCCGCACAGCGCCAACAACACTTTCTGGTTGCTGTCTTCCGCAACAATCTGGCGCAGGCGCACCAGGCCATACCACAGGCACGGTAGAAACAGCAGCCACCAGGCCAGCGCCCACATCGGCGGTAAAAAACCTTCCATAATGTGCATGGCAAACGCATCTTGCGGCACGATGAGCAACAGCATTCCCATGCCGAAGCCGCTTAGTGAGAGTTTTTTCAGTAACGATTCCATGATTTCCCCTTCAGCATTGTTGTCGGATGACGCAGCGCTTATCCGACCTACGTCTACGTCATTGGTTTGATTTTGTCGGGGGGATAAGCCGCAGGCGTCATCCACCGATTCAGCTAATTACGCCACTGCTTGTTCACCAAAATGGTCGAAAAATACGGCAACTCCTGGTCATCCGGCACCTCTCGCAGGTTTCGCCAGCATTGCTCGTTCGGCAGTGTCGCTTCGGCCATCATCAACGCGTTATCCAGCAAATTCGCTTCCTGCAACAGGCACTTAATTCGCGCAAAACGGCCATACACCTTCATTAAGACCAGGCTGTCATGCCGCTCCAGCGCCTGGCGAATCTCGTCCTCCGGCGAGGTACAAGAAATCACCGCCAGTGATTGCGACTCCATCGCCAGCGGCGTTCCAGAGCGTGAAGCAATCGCCGCAAAAGAGGTCACGCCTGGGATAATTTCCAGCCAGTCAGGATGCGGCAACCGCTTGAGTAAAAAGACCCAGGTGCTGAACAACATGGCATCGCCGAGGGTAATAAAGCCGACGCGTTTTCCCGCCTCAACTTCGCGGTACAGTTCGGCGGCAACCGCATCCCATACCGCTTCTTTTTCGGCACTGTCCGCGCTCATCGGGAAATGGCGGCAACAGACTTGCGTGTGCTCACCGAGATATTCGCGCACGATAGAAAGCGCCAGGCTATCGCCGCCTTTACGTCCGGCGGGGGTGTACAGCACGTCCAGCGTGGCAAGTACCCGCGACGCGCGCACCGTAATTAAGTCGCTCGCCCCAGGGCCGGTGCTAATTGCGTAGAGTTTTCCGCTCATGCTGCCTCCTCCATTGAACCTTTAATCGCCTGCTGTAAATGTGCGACGAACATCGCGCGCACCGCCGGGTTTTCACCCAGTCCCTGCAACCACGGTGTCGCGGGAATCCCCGCAGCGCAGAACTGTGATTTCCACGAATCGTCTTCATCAGACGCCATATCGTTGATGGCGTGGTCACCTGCCACCAGCATGAGCGGCATCAGATGAACGGCGCGCACGCCTTCGGCCAGCATGTTGTCAATCAGTTGCCCGACTTCCGGGTAACTTTCCACCGCACCAACTCGTGCGAGCATCTGCTGTGCCTTCATCATGTGATCGAGACATGCGTAAGCGGCGAAAGCGTGATGGCTGGCACCGTGACCCATAAACACCACTTCTTCCCGTTCGCCCAGCGCAGGCATTTGCAGGCGTAAAGCCGCCATCAGTTGCGAATAATCAGCGAAGCTATTGAGTAACGGTGCGCCAATCACCAGGCGCGCAAACAATGGCCGCATCACCTGCACTTCATGGACGATCTTTTCGTACTCATCGCCGTTGATGATGTGCAACGACTGAATAGCCACATCCTGATAACCCAGCTCTGCCAGCTTGCGCAGCGCCTGCAGTGGCGTATCGATATGAATGCCATCACGCTGTTTTAACTTGCGGATGATCATCCCTGAGGTGTAGGCACGGAACAGGCAGCGATCAGGGCAACTGGCAGCCAGGTCGCGTTCACACGCCACAATATTTTTCTCACCGGTGTCGTGATGGCTGGTGCCAAAACTCACCACCAGAAGCGCTTTTTTCATGGTTTAATCCTTTTGTTTCAGCCAGGCGTCACAACGTGTAACCACGCGGGGTGATCATCAGCCCTTGCTCGATATAGGTTGCGTGGTTGCCGACAATCACCAGGCTGGTCATGTCCACTGGTTCAAAATCCATCTCGCCGAGTGTGGTGAGCCATTTCTGTTGTTTTTTGCGCCCGGCTGACTTCACCACGCCTACTGGCGTCTGGGCGCTTTTGCTACCGGAAAGCAGTTCAAAAGCCCGAGCCAGATGCCCTTCGCGGCCACGGCTGCGCGGGTTATAGAAGCAGATGACAAAATCGGCTTCGCCCGCGGCGATGATGCGTTTTTCAATCACCGCCCACGGTGTCAGCAGATCACTGAGGCTGATGTGGCAAAAATCGTGCATCAACGGCGCGCCAAGCAAAGATGCGGCGGCGATGCTCGCTGTCATGCCGGGAATCAACCGCACTTCCACATCCAGTTTCTGTTTGCTGACCAGCTCAAGCACCAGCCCAGCCATGCCGTAAATACCGGCATCGCCGCTGCTAATCAGCGCCACGTTGCGCCCGCTTTGCGCCAGCTCAATCGCCGCCTGACAGCGTTCAATTTCCTTGCACATCCCTGTTTTGATCACTTGCTTGTCGCCGGTGAACGCCTTCACCAGATAGGTGTAAGTTTTATAACCCACCACGATTTCAGCAGCCTGCAACGCCTCTACGGCTTCGAGGGTCATCATGGCCTGCGAGCCAGGGCCAATCCCAATTACGGTTAACATCAGTGTGAAACTCCCAGTGTGATTAACTCAGGCTTTGCGGTATTCATGGCTGAAATCCGCGGCATACAGGCGTGAATAGTGAAACTCTTCGCCGAGGAATGCGCCGACCAGAATCAGCGCGGTTTTGCGGATCCCCGCGTCACGGACTTTGTCGCCAATATCCGCGAGGGTGCCGCGTACGGTCATGCTTTCCGGCCAGGTCGCTTTATAGATAACCGCCACTGGCGTCGAAGCCGGATAGCCGCCTTCAATCAGCCGTTCGGCGACGCGGTGGATGCGTTGCACGGAGAGGTAAATCGCCATTGATGTCTGGTGGCTGGCGAACAGTTCAATCTGCTCGAGCGGCGGCACAGGCGTGCGCCCTTCCAGGCGCGTGATAATCAGGCTTTGCGAAACCTCAGGCACCGTGTATTCAACACCCAGCTCCGCCGCAGCCCCCAGGAAAGCACTGACGCCCGGCACCACTTGCCACGGGATACCGCGACGGGCGAGGACTTCGCCTTGTTCGCGCACTGAGCCATAGAGCGACACATCGCCGGTTTGCAGGCGCACCACCGTTTTACCGGCCTTAATCCCTTCTTCCATCAGGTCGATAATTTGCGTCAGATGCAGTTGCGCACTGTCGTGGCACTGCGCCTCTTTCGGGCAATAGTCCAGCAGCTCAGTGTTGATAAGCGAACCGGCGTAAATCACCACCTGCGCCTCTTGCAGCAAGCGGTAGCCTTTGAGCGTAATCAGTTCGCGGTCACCTGGCCCCGCACCCACAAACCAAACGCTGCGGGGATCAAAAGTCTTAGCCATGATTCTTTTCCTTCTGGCAGGAAATCATAAAAGTGGGGTTATTGGGTTTGAAGTAATGCCCGCATCCCAGTGCGGTTAACTCGGAAATCTGTAGTTGCAGGCAATCAAAATCGTGCATGCCGCGGGAGGAAAGATGATCCAGTGCGGTGGTGAGGTTTTCCTGAAGGATAAACGTCAGCACCAGCCGCCCTTGCGGGTTGAGCTGCTCCAGCGCCCAGTCAATTAACTCCGTCAAGTTGCCGCCACTGCCGCCGATGAAAATCGCCTCGGCTTTTTCCCCCAACATCACCGGAGCTTCACCGGCGATAATCTCGATATTGCAGCAATCAAAATGGCGACGGTTTTCCGCCAGCAGCGTCAGTGCATCGGGGTTTCGTTCAATGGCCGTCACCCGCAGTTCAGGGTGGCTGAGCGCTGCTTCAATCGAGACACTGCCCGTGCCTGCACCAACATCAATAAAATGGCGGGCCTGATGCAACGCAAGCCTGGAGAGCGCCACGGTGCGCACCACTTCCTTGGTCATCGGGACTTTTGCCCCGCGTAAAAACAGTTCATCTTTCATTGAGGATCACCAGGACATTCATGTCGTACTGTGCAGTGACATCACAGGCGCGTAGCCAGTGGATGCGTTCGTTTTCCATTGCCAGGTTTTCACCGATAACCAGCCTGCGTTGCCCGGCGCCTCTGGCGACCAGCTCAGCGGCGATTTCTCGCGGGCCACACAATTTATCGGTCACCATCGCCACTTTGGGCTGGCGGACCAGGACTTCGAAATCGACCGTTCTGCCGTGGCTGCTGGTTAACCAGATGTCATTCATATCGATGCCGGTTTTCGCGCAAAGATATTGCGCCGCGCTGATCCCCGGGATCACCTTCAGGCGATCGACTCCAAAGTGCGCAACCATTCGCGTACCAATGCCATAAAACAGCGGATCGCCAGATGCCAGCACCACCACGCGGCGCGCGGTCTGGCATTCAATCCAGCTCAGTAAAGCGGCGATGTCGGCATCAAGTTGGCGCGTTTCACCGCAAAAATCGGGGAACTGCGCCAGATGGCGTTTCCCGCCAATCAGAATTTCAGCTTCGGCAACCGCCTGGCGGGCAGCGGGCGTCATCAGTTGCACGCCCGCAGGCCCCATTCCAACCACCGTCAGCATTGCAAATCCTCCGCTATCTCCTGCAACGGGCGGTTACTACCCAACAGTTGGTTATCAAAAGAAAACATCACGGCATCGCAAACGGGAGGCTGGCTGGTAAAACGCAGCGTCTGGGCAACCCGCAGACAAATACGTTCGGCAAGATGGTGATAGATGCGCTGGAAACCCCAGGCGTCAATGTGCTCTTGCGCCGCTTCGGTGGTGTCGCATTCGCTGACGGCAGCCAGCAATTCGTAAGGCGCGTGGAGCAATGCCAGATGGGCGACCAGTATTTCCATGCGCGCGTCGGCAATATGGCTGTGGGTATGGAATATTCCGGCGGCGACCTTAATCAGCTTCCCCGGATGCCCGACCAGCACGATCTGACGGAAGCCCAGGCGCACCGCTTCCGAAATCATGTAACCAACAAAGTTGCTCATGGTGACGATGGACTGGCTGTCCACGCCAAGCTGTTCGCGTACGAAACGTTCGCCATGATTGCCAGGCACCATCACGATGCGCTCCAGACCCGCTGCGCGTTTCAGCTCCAGTTCCAGCGCCAGAGAACGCTTCCAGCTCTCTTCCGACATCGGCGTCACAATGCCTGTGGTGCCAATAATCGAGATACCGCCGATGACGCCAAGGCGCGAGTTATAGGTTTTTTGCGCCCGTAGCTCCCCTTCAGGGGCGAAGATTTCCACCTGCGCACCACGCGACGGGCCAATCACTTCACGTACCGCAGATTCAATGGTCTGGCGTGGCGTACGGTTGATCGCGGCACTGCCGACGGGCAAGCCAATGCCTTTGCGGGTGACTTTGCCTACCCCTTCGCCGCCATGAAGGGTTATCTCGCCGGAATCGTTCAGCGCGACTCTGGCAAAAATCAACATGCCGTGGGTGGCGTCAATATCATCACCGCCGTCTTTACGGATAGCGGCGATCGCTTGCTGCCCTTCGATTTGTGGCGATTCAACATTCAGGCACAGCGTCACGCCGGAAGGCGTGGTAATAGAAACCTGATGAATCAGGTGCTGGCGTAATACCATCAGCGCCGCGACTTTTGCCGCCGCCGTTGCGCAGGAGCCGGTGGTATAGCCTTTGCGTAACGCTTTTCCGTTATGCCACACCGGTGCCTCGAAGGATTCGCTCATCACGCCTCCCGCAGGTGATACAGCACGGCGTTGACGATGGCGGCGGCGACATTACTACCGCCCTTACGCCCGCGTGCAGCAATGGCCGGAAGGTCGCTGGCAATCAGCGCATCTTTCGACTCTTCGGCGCCGACGAACCCGACAGGAACGCCAACCACAGCACGCACCGGAGTCGCCTTTTCCAGCAAGCGGAACAGTGCGGTTGGCGCGTTACCAAAGACAAAGATCTTTTCGCCTTCTTCTTGCATCGCCAGATCAACCGCCGCCATAGAGCGCGTGATCGCCAGTTCTTTCGCCTGGTGGACAACGTGGGGATGGCTGATATAGCAACGGCACTCGCCACCGAAACTGGCTAACAGCGTTTTATTGATCCCGGAAAGCGCCATCGTGGTGTCAGTGTAAATCGTGCAGCCGCTGCGCAACGCGGCGCACAAGTTGTCCAGCGCATGTTCGGAAAACCATAAAATATCCAGCCAGTCGAAATCGGCGGTGGTATGGATAACCCGTTTAATCACCGCCTCGTGCAGCTCGCTGGCAAAACGGTATTCTGGCCGGGTTTCCCGGACAATCTCGTCGATAATGACGAAGCTTTTGGCTTCAATCGCTTGTGGTTGTTGTATGTAATTCATCATATTGCCCTCAGACCGCTCCAGACCAGATAACCCGCGCCAGCGCAAACAGCAGCAGCGCCAGCGTGGAAGCCACCCACATCAATTGAATCGTTGCTGAAATATCGCCAACGGCTATCTCGCGGGAAGCCTCTCCGAGCCAGGGTTTGTCCATCCGTTGCCCGAAGTATTCATTTGGCCCGCCGAGACGAATACCTAACGCCCCTGCCACCGTGGCCTCCGACCAACCGCAGTTGGGGCTGCTGTGGTTGTAGCGATCGCGCCAGCCAATACGCAGCGCGTCGATGGCATTGTTGCGGCACATCCACGCGGCAGCGCTCAGCAATAACCAACTGATACGCGCCGGAATGAAGTTGGCGAGGTCGTCCATTCGCGCACTAACCATGCCGATTGCACGGTATTTTGGGTGTTTGTAGCCGACCATCGAATCCAGCGTGTTGACGGCTTTGTAGGCCATAGCCAGTGGCGCGCCGCCGAGCAGTAAAAAGAACAGTGGTGCTATCACGCCGTCCACGGTGTTCTCCGCAACGGTTTCCACTACCGCGCGATTGATTTGCGGCATTTGCAATTGGGAAGTGTCGCGCCCGACAATCCAGGCGAGTTTTTTGCGGCTTTCCTCGAGATTGCCCTCACTTAACGGCAGCTCCACGTCACGCGCGGCGTCATCGAGGCTGCGGGCAGCAAGCACCGTGAAAATCATCCACACTTCGACAATCCAGCCCAACCAGGGGTGAATGGCATTGGCAAAATGCAGCAGCCCCCACGCCACGCCGAAGGTGGTGCCAACCACGCAGAGCCACATCAAACCACCGCCGATGGACAAGGCCGCTTCGCTACGGCAGTAACGCCGGACGATACGTTGTGCCAACGCTGTCAGTGCGCCAATCCAGCGCACCGGATGCGGCCAGTGGTGAGGGTCGCCCAGCAGACGATCCAGAATCCACGCCACCGCCCAGGCCAGGAGTGTCATTTCGCTCTCCAGGCTGCACTTATCCAGCGATTAAGCAGCGTGGGACGCTGGGCAAAATGAATATGCAGATAGCTGGCGAAGGTATTTCCCACCTGCCAGCCACCCGACCACGCCTGTAAAACTGCGCCGTCGCGGGTTTTGCTGCACGCCATCACCGCAGGGATTTGCGGCGTAAATTCAGAATAATGAAACTCGTGACCACGCAGCGTTTCGCCTGTGTCAGCCAGCAAGGTGGGCGCCAGCGCCCGGCTTTCGCAGTAGCCAAAGCGGGTTAATTTTTTGCCCATCGCGCTATGGCCGGGAATAGCGCCGACCATCGGATAAGTCGCGCCGTGGCTGTCTTGTAGCGAACTGCCGAGGTACATCAAGCCACCGCATTCGCCATAAATCGCCACGCCTCGTTGGTGGGCTGCGAGGATTTGAGCGCACATGGTGTGGTTCGCAGACAGCTTTTCGGCGTAGAGTTCCGGATAGCCACCGCCGAGCCAAATCATCTGACATTCCGGTAACTGGCTGTCATGCAGCGGGCTGAAGCGCACGATGCGCACGCCAGCACGCTCAAGAAGAGAAATGTTATCGGGGTAATAGAAGTTGAACGCCTCGTCATCAGCCAGCGCCAGCGTTAACCCTGCTCCGCTGCCGGCGGCTGGCAGTTCAGGCCACGCCCCTGAAGGGAGCGCATCACAGACGCTGAGTGCCAGCAACTGGTCGATATCCAGCGTTTTTTCAAGCTGGCTGGCGAAGTCTGCCCAGGGTTGTGAATTGACGACCGACTCGCGTGCGGTGACCAGCCCCAAATGCCTTTCCGGTAACGAAACCCCTTCAACACGGGGAACGTAGCCCAACACCGGCACGCCGCAGTAGCGTTCAATAGCGCTTTTCAACAACTGATAATGGCTTTCGCTATTCACGCGGTTGACGATCACGCCCGCCAGCTTTAATGCGGGGTCAAAATGTTGAAACCCCATGACCGTCGCGGCAATCGACGTCGAAACAGCTTTCCCATCGACCAGCAGAATCACCGGGCAGTTCAGTTGCTTCGCCATCCCTGCGGTGCTGCAATAATCAGGACTGATGCCGTAGCCATCAAACAGCCCCATCACGCCTTCAATCACCGCCACATCCGCATGCTGCATACGTTCGGCAAACAGCGCATTTAACGTGGCAACCGGCAGCATAAAACGGTCAAGGTTCAGGGAGGCAGTCCCGGTCACGGCGCTATGCCAGCCAGTATCAAGATAGTCAGGGCCAACTTTGCAGGGTTGTACGCGCAATCCGCGCTGTGTGAGGAGGCTAAGCAAACCCAGCGTAACCGTGGTTTTGCCACATCCGCTGGAAGTGCCTGCAACAATGAATGTCCTTTTCCTGGCTGCCATACCCCAATCCTGTTCTGGGCGGTACGGGTGCCAGGATGTGCGTTGACCCAGTCTTGCGACTCGACGCTTCTGAGCAACCCACTTCCCACCGAAGTTGTTGTTTTTAGCTAACAGACTGGTCTTCTGGCTTAGCGTCACTCTCACCCGTCCTTCCCAATCTTACGATCAGTGGTATCACGGGTTCGTCAGCATCACAGCAGCGGGGGCTGCGGGGGATTTAAACCCCCTTCCCAACCACACAATGTGGTGTATCTATTAGCATTGCAGTTAACCGCGTATGCCGTAAATTCACTGTTGCGCATACGTGGAAACATAATTTAAGAATTCTGTTGAATATCGCCAAATAAAAACTCGACACAGGTTATAGCGCCTAAGAAATTAAATTATTGCGCTACGACAATTTATCAGACCAATTAAATTTGCTTACTTTGACACGCCCCACAATTAATTACCTTTTCGTAAAGCAATAACAAAACCTCACTTTTAAATGAAATAACCCCTTACACCAAATAGACAAATAAGTTCATGAAAATAAATCATATTAATATGAAAATAAATCAAAGCCATATTATTAGCGCGCAGATATAACATCTTTATTCTTTTTACCGCCATGGCTGATTAAGCTATATTGTGGAAAATCAATAAATCCTATAAAGCGCCATGTCACTATCGCGCAGATATAATTGAGTGAAAAAGGTGGTCAATGTGGCAGTAGCTCAGTGTCCTGCATCCTGTGGCGAGCTTATCCAGGGGTGGATTGTTGGCGGCGAAAAGCTGGTGTCGTGTCCGGTGGACTGGTACAGCACCGTTGAAGTCACCACTGGCGCTCCGCTAGCAAGCGAACTTCCTCTGTCGCGCGCAATGGTGAAACAGCTGCTGGCGCACTGGCAATATCCCGCAGAGTTGAGCCGTGAAATACGCATTGAGCGCCACTCGACGATTCCGCTCGCCAAGGGAATGGCCAGTAGCACCGCAGATATCGCCGCCACGGCGCTCGCTACCGCGAGTTATTTAGGCCGTGAACTCAGTGAACAAGCACTGGCGGCGCAGTGTGTTGCACTCGAACCCACCGACAGCACTATTTTTCGCAGCCTGACGTTGTTTGACCATAACAAAGGTGCTACGCGCATCGCCTGTGACTCGCAACCGGCGCTGGATCTGCTGGTGCTTGAAAGCCCACTGACTTTGCGGACCGCAGATTATCACCGCATGGAAAGAAACACGTTGCTGCAACGGCATGCCCCTGAACTGGAAACAGCCTGGGGGAAAATTCAGCAAGCGTGCGCGCAGAACAACCCACGTTTGATGGGTGAAGCCGCCACGCTTAGCGCCGTGGCGAGCCAGAATATTTTGCCTAAACCGGAATTTAACGTCTTGTTATCACTGGTTGAAGAGTGCGATCTCTACGGTATTAATGTCGCGCACAGCGGCAGCGTGGTGGGGTTGTTGTTAGACCGCAACAAGCATGATGTAGAGCGGGTGATAGGGCTATTGACGGAAAAACGCTTAACTCCACACTGGCCGATGCATCACTTGTTGAAGATGGTCGAAGGCGGCGTGGCCTTGCTGTGATCACCGTTAATGGTGTCGGATGACGCTGCGCTTATCCGACCTACGGGATAGCCGTTGTATGGGGACAAGCGTCAGCGTCATCCACCAGTTACGCCGAGGGTGACGGAGGTCGCTGCGCTTATCCGGCCTACGGGATAGTCGTTGTAGGGGGGATAAGCGTCAGCGTTATCCACCAGTTACGCCGAGGGTGACGGAGGTCGCTGCGCTTATCCGGCCTACGGGATAGCCGTTGTAGGGGGGATAAGCGTCAGCGTCATCCACCAGTTACGCCGAGGGTGACGGAGGTCGCTGCGCTTATCCGACCTACGGGATAGCCGTTGTAGGGGGATAAGCGTCAGCGTCATCCACCAGTTACGCCGAGGGTGACGGAGGTCGCTGCGCTTATCCGGCCTACGGGATAGTCGTTGTATGGGGGATAAGCGTCAGCGTCATCCACCAGTTACGCCGAGGGTGACGGAGGTCGCTGCGCTTATCCGGCCTACGGGATAGCCGTTGTAGCGGGGATAAGCGTCAGCGTCATCCACCAGTTACGCCAAGGGTGACGGAGGTCGCTGCGCTTATCCGGCCTACGGGATAGTCGTTGTAGGGGGGATAAGCGTCAGCGTCATCCACCAGTTACGCCGAGGGTGACGGAGGTTGCTGCGCTTATCCGACCTACGGGATAGCCGTTGTAGGGGGGATAAGCGTCAGCGTCATCCACCAGTTACGCCGAGAGTGACGGAGGTCGCTGCGCTTATCCGGCCTACGGGATAGCCGTTGTAGGGGGGATAAGCGCCAGCGTCATCCACCAGTTACGCCGAGGGTGACGGAGGTCGCTGCGCTTATCCGACCTCTGGAGAGGTTTCACTTATGAATCAGGCGTTAATATCTGGCTCAGCGCCTGAATCAACTGCCGGTTTTCATCTTCGCGACGAACGGCCACCCGATAGAAATGGCTATCAAGCCCCGGATAATTTTCACAGTGGCGAATAAGAATACGCTGCGCTAACAGCGCCGATTTCAGGTTAATGTGTTGATGGGTACATTTGAAAAACAAGTAGTTGGCGGTAGGTTGCCAGACCACCAGTGACGTAAATTGCTTCAGGGCGTGCCATAAATATTCCCGCTGGCGGGCAATATATTGGTGGCTCAAATTGATGTAATCGTCATCAGTCAATAAGTGCTGACCCACGAGTGCAGCAAGCCCATTTATCGACCAGGGCTCGCGGTTATCTTTCAGATGACGAATAGTCGCCCGGTTACCACTTAGCAAATAGCCAAGCCGCAGACCCGGAATGGCAAAAAATTTGGTCAGCGAACGTAACAGGTAGAGATAATTCGAATGCACCAAACGCGCAGCCAGGCTTGATCCTTGAGGAAGAAAATCAATAAAAGCTTCATCAACAATCAGCGCTATCTGGCTCGTTTCACACAGTTCTGCCAGTTCATTTAACAGCTGCGCGTCGGGCATCAACCCTGTTGGATTATTCGGCGTGGCAATAAACAGGCAGTCAGGCCGTTGTTGACGAACAGCTTCTAGCAGCTGTTGATCGGGCTGAAAACCCTGTGACTCTTCTAAGCGATATTCAATTACCCGACAACCCTGCTGCGCCAGCGCCCGGCGGTATTCCGCAAAACCGGGCACCAGAAGCATGGCGCTGCGTGGCGATAACGCGCGCACCAGGCCGTAAATCAGTTCCGTGGCACCATTACCGGCAATAACCTGTTCAACATCGCAGTGATTGGCCGACGCCAGCGCCTGATGAAGGTGACGATATTCAACATCCGGATAGCGCTCAATAAGTTCCAGATGAGTAGTGATGAGCGACTTAACTCGCGCAGATAAACCCAGCGGATTGATATTGGCACTGAAATCCAGCAGAGCTTCTGGCGCAATACCGAGCTGTTGGGCGATTTCGACACTATTCCCACCATGTTCACTCATTGGCCGCTCCCGCATTAGCAGACCATTTCCTGGATCTCTATCTGGGTGGCCGTAAACGCTAACACGTCATGCAGATTCACCACCTCACCGATAACAATCAGTGCCGGGGCGTGAAGTTGCTGACGCTCAACTTCCAGATGAAGGGTGGCAAGTGTTCCCCGCGCCACTTGCTGGCGTGCCTGGCTGGCGTACATCACCACCGCAGCTGGCGTGTCTGCTGACTTTCCACCGGCGATGAGTTGCTGGCAAATTTCGCTCAGGCGGGTCATTCCCATCAGGATAACCAGCGTGCCGTCGAGCTGCGCAAAGGCATGCCAGTTTTGCGGGTCATTCCCCTGGCACATATGGCCGGTAATGATATGGAAACTGGAGGCGTAATCACGATGCGTCACCGGGATCCCCGCGTACACTAAGCCGCCAATCGCGGAACTGATGCCAGGTACCACCTCGAATTTCAACCCTTCTTTGGCCAGTTCTTCCACTTCTTCCGCACCACGGCCAAAAACATACGGGTCCCCGCCTTTTAGACGGACAACCTGTTTGTTCATGCGGGCATATTCCACGAGGATGGCATTAATTTCTGACTGAGGAATCGGGTGGTGATTGGGGTTTTTACCAACGTTAATAATGAGACAGTTTTTTGGCGCCTGTTTTAATAGTTCAGGGTTAACTAACCGGTCGTGAACAATCACTTCTGCGTGACGGATCGCATGTAATCCTTTTACGGTAATTAAAGAAACATCACCGGGGCCAGCACCAACAAGCCAGACTTTCCCTTCATTCATAGAATCATCCTAAATGGTCAGTATTAAAATTAACGGCAACATCGTAATTTGGCGCTTAAATTCACGCACATTATTCAGGAGTCTTCTTTAAAAATACTTGATGGGCTTCTCATTATTTATTGAGTTTAAAGAAAGATCTCATACGCAAATATCAAAAATCGGCAAATAGAGACTGATGATTAATTTAATTAAGTCTGTTTGCTGCCGACACAGCAAATTAACACATCAATATTAACATCTTATTAACTAAAAAACCCATAATCACCTGACACCTATTTATATAGCACCTGCAGTACACACTTAATAAATAAAAAACCGTTAAGCAATTCACACTTTTATTTATAGAGCCTTCTTAATTAATTATTATTCATGAATGCATTTAGATTAAACACAAAATAAGATTCAGATCACAAACATGAAAACACACCTGTTCACCATTATAATTAAAATAATAAAAACCCCAGAAAAAATAATCATAACACACTGATATTAAACATTATTTATAAAACACACTTCACAACAATCATTTTTAGAAAGATATTCTGAAAATAGATCAATTGCTTCAATTACATCAGACAAAGAAACTCCAGCTCAGTTAAAAGGCGCAATCAGCCTGCGCAATAAATAATAGCAATAGCTCTTACTTTCTGATTATCAGCCCTACAGAGGATTATTAATGAAAAAATCAACACTTGTTATTGGCGTCATTGGTGCTGACTGCCATGCGGTAGGCAATAAAGTTTTGGATCGCGTTTTTACTGCCCATGATTTTCGCGTAATCAATCTTGGGGTGATGGTGAGCCAGGATGAATATATCGATGCTGCTATCGAAACGGGTGCCGATGCGATTGTGGTGTCGTCAATTTATGGCCACGGTGACATCGACTGCCTCGGTCTGCGCGAGCGTTGTATTGAACGCGGTATCGGCGACATTCTGCTGTACGTTGGCGGCAACCTGGTGGTCGGCAAGCATGACTTTGGGGATATCGAGACCAAGTTCAAAGAGATGGGCTTTAACCGCGTCTTTGCCCCAAGCCACGATCTTGAAAGTGTTTGTTCTCTGATAACAAACGACATTGACCAACGCTGCCTTGAAGAGGCCATCTGATGCAAATTGTCTCTGTCGACATCGGCTCGACGTGGACCAAAGCAGCCCTCTTCGCTCGGGAGGGGGATGCGTTAACGTTGGTGAACCACGTCCTGACCCCAACCACAACGCACCACCTGGCTGACGGTTTCTTTGCCAGCCTGAATCAGGTGCTCAATGTTGCCGATGCTCGCCCACTGCTCAACAGCGGTGAAGTGACGCTGAAATACTCCTCATCTGCGAAAGGCGGTCTTGCCGTTGCCGCAATGGGGCTGGTGCCGTCAATCACCCTGGAATCCGCGAAAGTCACCGCCCACTCAGCAGGGGCGAAAATCGCGCAGTATTACTCGTACAAGCTGAATCGCCACGACATCAAGGCGCTGGAAACCACACCTCCCGACATTCTGCTCTTTGCCGGTGGCACCGACGGTGGGGAAGAAAGTTACGGCCTGGCCAACGCCCATGCGCTGGCAGAGTCAAACCTGGATTGCGCCATTATCTACGCCGGTAACCGCGACATTCAGGACGATGTGCAGACGATCCTCGGGCATAAAGATCTGACCACGGTAGACAACATTCTACCGGATCTCGATCACCCGAATCCGTATGCCGCGCGGCAGGCGATTTGCGATCTCTTTTTATCACGGATCGTCAAAGGAAAAGGCCTGGACGTCATCGTCGGGGAAACGGGTGAGGAGCCGATGCCGACTCCGTGGACCGTTTATGAACTGGTGAAAGCGATCAGCGATTCCGACAGCTCGTGGAAGGAGTTCATGCTGATCGATATGGGTGGCGCGACCACCGATATTTACTCCACCAGCAACAATACCCTTTCTCCTGACACCGTGTTGCACGGCGTGCCTGAACCCTTCGTCAAACGCACCGTAGAAGGTGATTTGGGGATGCGTGTCTCGGCCATGGTGGTCGGCGAAAGCACCAGGGAACTGGTGAACGTGCTCTTCGCGCATCAGCCGCAACGCCAGGAAGCTTTTTATCGCTATCTGCAACATCTGGTGGCGCATCCCGATTATCTGCCGTGTAACGAGGAAGAAAAATATTTCGACACCGTACTGGCAGGGTTGTGTGTCGGCTACGCCAGCGAACGTCATGCGGGCACCAAAAAACAGGTGTGCACCTGCGTGGGTAGTGTCGATTTGCAGATGGGACGTGACCTGACCACCGTTCGTCGTGTTGTCGGGTCCGGCGGATGGCTTTCACGCGCCAACCGGTTCGACATCCACAACTGGATGAAATACCGCGAACTTGACGATGACGGCAGACGCATTCTGCTCCCCACCCAATTTGAATATTACCGCGATTCAAAAGGCTTGTTACCGCTGCTGGCAAACGTCGCCAGGCTTTATCCGCAGCTCGCCGCTCGCACCAGCATTCAATGTTTAACCCTATAGATAAGGCAGCAACGAATGGAACTCCGTAATAAAAAGTTAACCCATGATGAATTCATGACCGAACGGCACCAGGTTCTTCAGACCTGGCATACCGGTAAGGACGTTGAAAACTTTGAAGATGGCGTGAAGTACCAACAAACAATTCCTGAGAAAAAACGCTTCTCTCACGCTCTGCTGAAAGCCGATCAGGAAGGCAAAACCCTGAGCCAGCCACGTGCAGGCGTGGCATTAATGGATGAGCACATCGAACTGCTCAAAACGTTGCAGGAAGAGTGTGACCTGCTGCCTTCCACCATTGATGCCTATACCCGTCTGAACCGCTACGAAGAAGCCGCCGTCGGGATTCAGAAATCCATTGAAGCCGGGACGTCTAAGCTGAACGGCCTGCCGGTCGTCAACCACGGTGTGGCTGCCTGCCGTCGTTTGACCGAAACGCTGGAAAAACCGCTGCAAATTCGCCACGGTACGCCGGATGCACGCCTGCTGGCAGAGATCTCCATGGCCAGTGGCTTTACCAGCTACGAAGGCGGCGGCATCTCCTACAACATTCCTTACGCTAAGCGCGTCACGCTAGAAAAATCGATCCGTGACTGGCAGTACTGCGACCGTCTGATGGGCCTGTATGAAGAACATGGTATTCGCATTAACCGCGAACCGTTCGGCCCGCTGACCGGCACGCTTATCCCGCCATTCATGTCGCATTCCGTGGCGATCATTGAAGGTTTGCTGGCGCTGGAACAGGGCGTGAAATCTATTACCGTCGGCTACGGCCAGGTGGGAAGCCTGACTCAGGACATCGCCGCGATTCAGTCGCTGCGCGAGTTGTCTCATGAGTATTTCCATAACTACGGCTTCGACGATTACGAGCTGAGCACCGTATTCCACCAGTGGATGGGTGGCTTCCCGGAAGACGAAGCTAAAGCCTTCGGCATTATCTCCTGGGGTGCGGCGGTAGCGGGTATGTCCGGTGCCACTAAGGTGATCACCAAGAGCCCACACGAAGCCTTCGGTATCCCTACCGCGGCGGCTAACGCCCAGGGTCTGAAAGCTTCACGCCAGATGCTCAACATGGTCAGCGACCAGAAATTCCCACCATGCCCTGCCGTCGATCAGGAAGTGTCTCTGATTAAGAGCGAAGTGCGTGCCGTGCTGAAGAAAGTCTTCGAGCTGGGCAATGGCGATATTGCTCGCGGTACGGTGCTGGCCTTTGAAGCAGGCGTACTGGATGTGCCATTCGCTCCGGCTTCCTGTAACGCAGGCAAAATTTTACCGGTGCGCGATAACTATGGCGCCATTCGTATTCTTGATGCCGGAGCGGTTCCGCTGCCGGAAGACATTCTGGCCCTGCACCACGATTACGTCGCAGAGCGCGCGCAATTCGAAGGCCGCAAACCTTCATTCCAGATGGTTATTGATGACATCAACGCTGTATCCCACAGTAAATTAATAGGAAGACCATGATGAAAATTAAACAAGCGCTTTTCACCGCAGGCTACTCCTCATTTTATTTTGACGATCAACAAGCTATTAAAGACGGTGCCGGACATGACGGCTTCATCTATACCGGCGAACCGGTCACGCCAGGTTTCACAGCGGTGCGTCAGGCGGGGGAATGCGTTTCGGTACAACTGATTCTTGAAAATGGTGCGGTTGCCGTCGGCGACTGTGCGGCAGTGCAATATTCAGGGGCGGGTGGCCGTGACCCGCTGTTCCTGGCGGCAAACTTTATTCCTTTCCTCAACGACCATATCAAACCGTTGCTGGAAGGCCGCGATGTCGATGCGTTCCTGCCGAATGCGCGCTTCTTCGACACGTTAATGATCGACGGGCATCTGCTGCATACCGCTGTGCGTTATGGTCTTTCTCAGGCGCTGCTCGATGCCACCGCGCTGGCAACCGGCTGCCTGAAAGCGGAAGTGGTCTGTAATGAATGGCAGTTGCCATGCGTTCCGGAAGCGATTCCATTATTCGGCCAGAGCGGCGATGACCGCTATATCGCGGTCGATAAAATGATCCTTAAAGGTGTGGATGTCCTGCCGCATGCGCTGATCAACAACGTGGAGCAGAAGCTCGGTTTTCACGGTGAGAAACTGCGTGAATATGTGCGCTGGTTGTCTGACCGCATTCTGAAACTGCGCACCAGCGAGAAATACCAACCGACCCTGCATATCGACGTCTACGGCACCATTGGCCTGATTTTCGATATGGACACGGTGCGCTGCGCCGAGTACATCGCCAGCCTGGAAAAAGAAGCACAGGGCCTGCCGCTGTACATTGAAGGTCCGGTGGATGCCGGTAATAAACCGGATCAGATCCGCATGCTGACCGAGATTACCCATGAGCTGACTCGTCTGGGTTCCGGTGTGAAGATCGTCGCCGACGAATGGTGTAACACCTATCAGGATATCGTTGATTTCACCGATGCGGGCAGTTGCCACATGGTGCAGATCAAAACCCCGGACCTGGGTGGCATTCACAACATCGTTGACGCCGTGCTCTATTGCAACAAACACGGTATGGAAGCCTACCAGGGCGGTACCTGTAACGAAACCGAGATCAGTGCTCGCACTTGCGTACACGTGGCGCTAGCCGCTCGTCCAATGCGTATGTTGATAAAGCCTGGTATGGGCTTCGATGAAGGGCTCAATATTGTGTTCAACGAAATGAACCGCACTATTGCGCTGTTGCAGACAAAGGATTGAGAAATGGCACGCACATTTAAGATCTTGTCACCGACGGCTATCCTGGGTTATGGCTTCCCGGAAGAGAGCTTTCGCAAAGCCATGCTGGAATCACCGGATCTGATTGCGGTTGACGCGGGATCCTCCGATCCTGGCCCTCATTATTTAGGGGCAGGCAAACCGTTCACCGATCGGGCAGGCGTTAAACGCGATCTGCGCTATATGATCACCGCGGGTGTTAACCACAACATTCCGGTGGTGATTGGCACCGCCGGAGGCTCCGGCGCCGCACCGCATCTGGAATGGTGCCGCCAGATAATCCTCGAGATCGCGCAAGAAGAGAATTTAAGCTTCTCGATGGCGTTGATCCCGTCGGATGTCGACAAAGCCACGGTTCATCAGGCGCTGGATAACGGTGCGATTACCGCGCTGGATTTTGTCCCTGAACTGACCCACGAGGCGATTGAAGAGAGCACTTACATCGTCGCGCAAATGGGTATCGAACCTTTCCAGCGTGCGCTGGAAGCGGGTGCGCAGGTGGTGTTGGGCGGACGTGCTTACGATCCGGCCTGCTTCGCCGCGCTGCCCATCATGAAAGGGTTTGATGAAGGGCTGGCGCTGCACTGCGGGAAGATCCTCGAATGTGCGGCCATTGCCGCAACGCCAGGTTCCGGTTCGGATTGCGCGATGGGCATCATTGATGAACACGGCTTTACGCTCAAAACATTCAATCCGAAGCGCAAATTTACCGAGACTTCAGCGGCAGCACACACGTTGTATGAGAAGTCGGATCCGTACTTCCTGCCAGGCCCTGGCGGCGTGCTGAATCTGAAAGGCTGTAGCTTCAAGGCCGTTAACGACGGTGAAGTGTACGTTAGCGGTTCACGTCACGAAGAAACGCCTTATGCGCTGAAACTCGAAGGTGCGCGCCAGGTAGGTTTCCGTTGCCTGACCATCGCCGGGACACGCGACCCGATTATGATTGCCGGCATCGACACCATTCTTGAAGAGGTGAAAGCCAGCGTGGCGAGCAACCTCTCGCTCAATGACGACAGCATCCGCATCACGTTCCATCTGTATGGCAAAAACGGTGTCATGGGTATCCATGAACCGATGCAAACAGCCGGACATGAGCTGGGGATTTTGTTGGACGTGGTCGCGCCGACTCAGGAGATCGCCAACAGCGTTTGTTCGCTGGTGCGCTCTACCCTGCTGCACTACGGCTATGAAAACCGCATGGCGACCGCAGGCAACCTCGCCTTCCCGTTCTCGCCATCCGACATTCAAAGCGGGCCAGTGTATGAGTTCTCGATCTATCACCTGATTGAAGCGAACGACGACCTACGTTTTGATTTCACCCTTGAACAGGTGACGCCAGAAGGAGTTCAGGCATGAAACAGTCAATCTGCTCATTGGCGCAGGTCATTCGTTCTAAAAACGCCGGACCGTACGAACTGGTATTAGATATTTTATTTAAAACCCGTGAAGACTATCAGCGCGTAAAAGCATCTGAGCAATTAACACCACAGCTTATTGCCGATTTGTATCACGTCGAGCCTGAATTTGTTCACCGCATTATCTGGTTTGACCCAGCCAACGCGGTAAAGATTGTCATGCCTCGCGATATTATTTCAGGAAGCGTCGGTGACAATGATGTTTATGGTGCCCAGCAACATGCACCATTATTAAGCATTCAGTTCGACCTGTAGTAAAAATAATACAACAACATTAAATGGTGTGCGGAATATTGCTGTATCCCAGCACACCAAATTATTCATGCGGTTGGTCATAAACAGGTGTGTGCCTTGGTAGCTGCGGGGTACACGCCGCCCTACACCTTAATACCCAACCATTATCCGATGGAGTAAACATGAAGAAAATTAGTTTAACGAAGATGATCATACTAGGCCTTATATTAGGTATGATCGCAGGCGTGGCCATTAATAATATGGCATCGGCTGATGCGGCAAAATCGTATGCAGGCGATATTTCCATTTTTACCACCATATTCTTACGTATGGTAAAAATGATTATTGCACCATTAGTTATTTCTACTCTGGTGGTCGGCATTGCCAAAATGGGCGATGCTAAAACGCTGGGGCGTATATTCTCGAAAACGTTCTTCCTCTTTATTTGTGCCTCACTGCTCTCCATCGCACTGGGTCTGGTGATTGTTAATATCTTCCAGCCAGGTGCTGGCATTAACTTTGTACCGCACGATGTCGGAGCGTTATCAGCGGTTAAATCTGAACCGTTCACTCTGAAAGTGTTTATCTCGCACGCCGTACCAACCAGTATCGTCGATGCGATGGCTCGTAATGAAATCCTGCAAATTGTGGTGTTCTCGATTTTCCTCGGTTGCAGCCTGGCAGCAATCGGCGAGAAAGGCGAGGCAATCGTGAAAGTGCTCGATTCTCTGGTGCACGTCATGCTGAAGCTGACTGGCTATGTGATGCTGTTTGCGCCACTGACCGTTTTCGCAGCGATCTCGGGTTTGATTGCCGAACGTGGGCTGGGTGTGATGGTCAGCGCCGGTATCTTCATGGGTGAGTTCTACCTGACCCTTGGGATGCTGTGGGCGATTCTGATTGGCCTTTCCACTATGCTCATCGGGCCGTGTATTGGCCGTCTGACCAAATCAATCCTCGAACCTGCCCTTCTGGCTTTCACCACTTCCAGCTCCGAAGCCGCTTTCCCTGGTACGCTCGATAAACTGGAGAAGTTTGGCGTTTCCTCGAAGATTGCCAGCTTCGTACTGCCAATCGGTTACTCCTTTAACCTCGTCGGCTCAATGGCTTACTGCTCTTTTGCCACTGTGTTTATCGCACAGGCCTGCAACATTGAACTGAGTATGGGCGAGCAGATCACCATGCTGTTGATCCTGATGCTGACCTCTAAAGGCATGGCCGGTGTACCACGTGCATCGATGGTGGTTATCGCCGCAACACTCAACCAGTTCAATATTCCAGAAGCCGGTTTGATTCTGCTGATGGGTGTCGATCCGTTCCTCGATATGGGCCGTTCAGCGACTAACGTGATGAGTAACGCCATGGGTGCTGCGATTGTTGGCCGCTGGGAAGGTGAACACTTCGGTGAAGGTTGCCGTGGTGACGCTCCAGCCAAAACGCCTGGCTTAGAACACCCGGCGACTAAAGCATCTGAAGTGACCATGTACTGATATTCAAGGCCGACTTTCGTCGGCCTTTTTTAACACAACAACACAGGGCTACAACGTGAAAATAAAACTCTTAGCAGCAAGTGTGTTATCGCTCAGTTTCTTAGTCAGCACCACGACGCTGGCGCAAACTGCACCAGACTACGACGCACTCATCAAGCAAGCGCATCAAAAATATAAAAATAATAACGACGGAAAAGTCGCTGACTATATTCCGGCGCTTGCCACTTACAGCCCACAGAATTTTGCCATCACCATCGCCACGGTGGACGGCAAAATTTACCAGACAGGTGATGTCAAAAAAGCCTTCCCGATGGAGTCCCTGAGCAAGGTCTTCACCATGGCGCTCGCGATGGAACAGCACGGGCCAAAAGAGGTGCTGGATAAACTCGGTGCCAATGCCACCGGGCTGCCATTCAACTCCGGTTTAGCCGTGGAGTTGACCAAAGGCGCTCCAGAAAATCCATTGGTCAATGCGGGAGCGATGAGCACCGTTAGCCTGGTTGAAGCCAAAGATAAAACCGACCGCTGGAACAAAATTCTCAACAACCTGAATGCGTGGGCGGATGCCTCGTTGACCGTCAACGAGCCGGTATTCAAATCTGAAATGGACACCAACCAGCACAATCAGGCGCTGGCGCAGTTAATGGAGTCCTATAACAGTTTCTATGGCGATACCCGTGAAGCCGTAGAGATTTATACCCGTCAGTGTTCAGTGGATGTCACCACCGAGCAGCTCGCCAAAATGGGCGCGGTGCTCGCCAATAATGGCAAATCGCCTTACACCGGCAAGCAACTGTTAAACGAGAAATATGTCCCGCAGGTGTTAGCGGAAATGGCTATTGCCGGGCTTTATGACGGCAGCGGCAAGTGGCTTTACACCGTAGGCCTTCCGGCGAAAAGCGGTGTCGGCGGCGGCATGGTCGCCGTGGTGCCGGGGAAATATGCCATCGCCGTGTACTCTCCGCCGCTTGATTCCGCGGGCAACAGCGTTCGCGCCCAGCAAACCATTGAGTATGTTGCGCAAGCGACACAATCCAATCTCTTTTTAGCGAAGTAAGCCCGAAGAAAAGGGCATCGCACCAGATGCCCTTCATTAATGACTGATAAGTGAGAAGTCGACATGTCTAAACCATTTGCCTGGCAGGAACCGTTTTTACAAAGCAAAGATAATACGGAATATACATTGCTCAGCGGCCAACACATTACGGTGACGGAGCTGGACGGTGAAGAGGTCATCAAAGTTGCCCCTGAGGCCTTAACGCTACTGGCGCAGCATGCTTTTTACGAAGCGTCGTTTTTCCTGCGTGCTGCCCATCTCAAGCAGATTGCCAGCATCCTGCACGACCCACAGGCCAGTGATAATGATAAATACGTTGCGCTGCAACTGTTACGCAACGCGGAAGTGTCGGCAAAAGGTGTGCTGCCAAATTGCCAGGATACCGGGACAGCTACCATTGTGGCGAGTAAAGGTCAGTCTATCTGGACCGGCGGCGACGATGCTGAAGCCTTAAGTAAAGGCATCTACACCACCTTCCAGGAGAATAATCTGCGCTACTCGCAGAATGCGCCGCTGGACATGTACACCGAGGTCAACACTCAGACCAACCTGCCTGCGCAGATTGATATTAGCGCCACACCTGGCAATGAATATCGTTTCCTGTTCGTCAACAAAGGCGGTGGCTCTGCCAACAAAGCGGCGCTATTCCAGGAAACAAAATCTATTCTCCAGCCTGAAAAGCTGACCGCCTTCCTGATTGAAAAAATGAAGTCGCTGGGTACCGCCGCCTGCCCTCCTTACCATATCGCGTTTGTGGTGGGCGGGTTGTCGGCCGACCAGTCACTGAAAGTCGCCAAACTGGCTTCGACCAAGTATTACGACAATCTGCCAACCGAGGGGAATGAACTCGGCCAGGCATTCCGCGACACGGCACTGGAAACCGCGTTACTCAATGCCAGCCGTGAATTTGGCATCGGCGCGCAGTTTGGCGGCAAATACTTCGCCCATGATATCCGGGTTATCCGTCTGCCACGCCACGGCGGTTCCTGCCCAATCGCGATGGCGCTGTCCTGTTCTGCCGACCGTAATATTAAAGGCAAGATCAATAAGCAGGGAATCTGGCTGGAAAAACTCGAGCACAATCCAGGCAAATTTATTCCGGATTCTCAGCGTACAGAGAATAGCGCCCAGACGGTGCAACTCGACCTGAACCGCCCACTGAAAGAGATTATGGCCGACTTGTCTAAGCTGCCGATTGGCACACGTGTGTCGTTAAGCGGCTCCATCGTGGTCGCCCGCGACATTGCCCATGCTGAAATCAAAGCGCGGCTGGACAAGGGCGAAGCGATGCCCGACTACATGAAAAACCATATCGTCTATTACGCGGGCCCTGCCAAAACGCCGGACAACCAGCCGTGTGGTTCGCTCGGGCCGACCACTGGCGGGCGCATGGATGGTTATGTTGACCAGTTCCAGGCAGCAGGTGGCAGCCTGGTCATGCTTTCGAAAGGTAACCGCAGCCAGCAAGTGACCGATGCCTGCCTCAAACATGGTGGTTTTAACCTCGGGAGTATCGGTGGCGCGGCGGCATTACTGGCGCAGCAATATGTGAAAAGCCTGCGCTGCCTTGAGTACCCTGAACTGGGCATGGAAGCGGTGTGGATGATGGAAGTGAAAAACCTGCCGGCTTTTGTTCTGGTCGACGATAAAGGCAATAACTTCTTTGAACAGTTTGAGCAAAAGCAAAGTTGCGCATCTTGCCCTGCAAAGCATTAAGGAGCGTTTATGGAAACGCGAACCAATACTGAACGCCATCGTCAGCGCCAGCAAAAGATCAAAGAGCGGGTAGATAGCCGTGTGGCGGCGGCAACCGAAAGGAAAGGTATCCTGATTGTTTTTACCGGCAACGGAAAAGGAAAATCGACCGCAGCCTTTGGGACAGTGACGCGCGCTATCGGCCATGGCAAAACCGTCGGGGTCGCGCAATTCATTAAAGGCCAGTGGGATAATGGTGAATACAACACGCTGCATCAGCACAATGTTGAATTCCACATTATGGGCACCGGTTTTACCTGGGAAACCCAGAATAGAGAAGAAGATATCCAGGCTGCTCTCGCGGTCTGGCAGGAAAGTAAGCGCATGCTCGCCGATGCGCGTTACGACCTGGTGGTACTCGATGAACTCACCTATATGCTGGCTTATCACTACCTGGATATTCAGGAGGTTATTTCATCGATAGCGAATCGCCCCGCCCATCAAAGTGTGGTGGTGACCGGGCGCGGTTGTCACAGCCAGTTGCTGGATATTGCTGATACCGTCAGTGAAATCCGACCGGTAAAACATGCCTTTGATAGCGGGATTCAGGCTCAATCTGGTATTGACTGGTAAGGTATGCCGCCTGGTGAAAACCGGGCGGCATCATCAATCAGGCTGGCTCAGATATCAGTGATTTTTCCAGTAACCAGGCGCGAAGAATCTGCAAATGTCGGGACTCAGCTTTTTCTGCCCGCCATGTCAAAATGAAGCGGTTCCCGGTACGAATAGGAACATCACAAGGAATGACCATTTCACCGCTGTCCAGATCGCGCTGAATAGCAAAACGAGGTAATAATGCGGTTCCCAGATTTGAGCGTACCGCCGCAATCAACATCGAGAGCAAGTCAAAGCGCGGGCCTTTGTTCACCAGCGGGCTGTTAACATCCGACAGCGCAAACCACTCTTGCCAACCGGTGGTGCGGGTACTTTGATGCAACAAAGGAAATTCATTCAGCAAGTCATCGACAGCGAATTTTTGATCAGGTCGGGATAACAGGCTTCTGCTACAAACGGGCAAAATCTCCTCTTCAAATAAATATTCCATTCCAGACCATGGTGTACAAAAATCTTCGCGCATAATAGCGGCGTCATAATCATTGTTTAGAAAATCGCCGATATTAGCCAGTGAATGAATATTGACCGTAATATCGGGATTTAATTTATTGAACTCGCGTAAATTGGGAATCAACCAATGAGTGCTTAATGTCGGATTGACGGCTAACTCAATAGCCTGAACCGCAGGTTGCCAGGCCATTATCGAATGAGTATCACGCTCAAGTTTATTTAGCGTTTCTTTAACAATGTTCAGATAGTGCTTACCTGCCGCATTTAAATGAATACGTTTTTTTGCATGGTCAAATAATGCAGTATGCAGAAAATCCTCCAACGCGTTTACTTGTCTGAACACAGCGCTCTGTGTCAAAGCCAACTCTTCTGCTGCCCGAGTATAACTTTCGTGACGTGCCACCACTTCAAACGTCACCAGCAATTCGGTCTTCGGTATTTTTCCTCTCATCGTGCCTTCCATTTGCAGTGAACTAAAATAGTTTAGGGATGAAATTATCTTTCTCAACCCCATAAGGACTGACGCAAGATAATTCTCATCTCATTGCTGTTTTTTTCATCTTTTGCTTCAGCCTGGCCGTATAACCTTTATATCCGGTTAATATGTTAATAGCATGTTTATTATTCTTGAGAATAAAGGTGAAGTGAGTCATTATTTTACCAGACCCATATCGGTGACTCTGTGTTCATTTGTTTTATTTCTAAACGAAATAAAAACGCGCCACAGAGCTTCTATAAAGCTTTCCATTTTTAATAAAACCTTTTTCCAAAAAAATATCTGAGGATTATTGATAAACACAGGTGTATTAGTATAAAGGTTCTTTTGCTGGATTAATGAGCGCCATGTTAAAGAAGGCAAAAATCACGTTGAAAAGTGTGGAAAAAAAGACAAACCTATTCCCTGGTCGGATAAGCGCAGCACCGTCCGAAAAACAGGCTAAAATGGTGGATGACGCTATCGCTTATCCACCCTACAACACCACTTTAGTGACCTTTTTCCCGCTACTTCACGTTTTCATTTCTCAGTATGGTCTGGCCTGCAACAGACTGGATTTTCCAGGTTCCGGCTTCCTTTACCATGCAGTCAATAACGGTGTGTTGCTGTTTTTTGCCGTAGGAAACATAAATGTTGAAGCAAACGGGGTCATAGTCACTGGATACTACGGTGACGTTCGTCGGCCAGTCTTCGCCAAAATCCTGGGCGCGAATAAAAAAGTCGGCGTCGTAAAATTCAGCTTCGTTACCGATGGCTGAACGTAGTTTTTCCAGCGTGCTTTTAGTCACATATTTATCAATATCATGGCCATCGGTAAGAGGATTTTTATTCTGACTGATTTGTTGCAGGTACCATTGGTTGAATTCCTGTGCCAGTTTAATAGGCTGGTCGTAATCGCTGGCGGCGAGCGTTGAAGTGGAGACCAACAGCATGAAAGCGGTTAAAATTTTCATTCTGAGTACCTTTAATCAAACTTTGGTGTCGTTCGGGAAAGCATAGCTTCACCCGACATCGCTGGGGTAAACGGTGGATGTCGCTCGCGCTTATCCGCCCTACAATTGCAGACAAGCAAATGAATACAGACAGTTACGTTAACTTTCCGTTTCCGTGGCAAATATTGTCCACTTTTTCTGCTATCGCCGTCTGTGTTATTGATACGAAAAATGGCTGAAATAAGGTATAAAGCCGCATGAAAATCCCAAACAGACTCCAACCGCTGGTTGATGATGGCCTGATCGACGATGTACTTCAGCGCCTGAAAAGTGGCAAAGAAGCCGACGTCTACACCGTTTTATGCGGTGACAAGATCCAATGCGCCAAAGTGTACAAAGAAGCTATGCAGCGTAGCTTTAAGCAAGCTGTGCAGTATCAGGAAGGGCGCAAAGTCCGCAATTCTCGCAACACCCGTGCCATGCAGAAAGGCTCAAAGTTCGGACGCAAGCAACAAGAAGAAACCTGGCAAATGGCTGAGGTGGAAGCGTTGTTCCGCCTGGCAAACGCCGGGGTGCGCGTGCCGCAGCCATATATGTGTATTGATGGCGTGTTATTGATGGAACTGGTCACCGATGCTGAAGGTTTGGTGGCTCCACGTCTGAGCGATGTGGCGATGAGCGAAGAAAGTGCGCTGGCTGATTTCGAAACCATGATCCGCAATATCGTACGCATGTTGTGTGCGGGCCTGGTGCATGGCGATTTATCGGAGTTTAACGTACTGCAAGACGCGCAAGGGCCGGTGATTATCGACTTGCCACAAGCGGTGGACGCCGCAGCAAACAACCATGCTGAATCCATGTTTGAACGTGATGTGAATAACATCACCGAATATTACGGCCAGTTCGCCCCGCAATTACTGCAAACACGCTATGCGAAAGAGATCTGGGCGTTATATGAAGACGGAAAATTAACCCCAGAAACACCGCTAACGGGGCTATTCGTCGAAGAAGCTCATGATGTGGATATGGGTTCACTGATTGATGAAATTATTGCTGCGGAGGATGAGTTTTACGACCGTCAACGCGCAGCCAAAGAGCGCGACCAGCAATACGAATAATCACCTTATACCCTAAATAATTCGAGTTGCAGGTAGGCGGCAAGGGAGCTACAAATCTGTCTGGAACAGATTTGAACAGCGCTTGCGCTGGCCCGAAGGGTGAGCCTCATGGACTAGGCTCATAATCCCCAGGAGCTTACTTGAGTAAGTGACTGGGGTTTGTGAGTGCAGCCAACAACGCTGCAACTTGAAGTATGACGGGTATAGAAAATTAAAGGCCCGCATAGCGAAAGTTATGTGGGCTTTTTTTTCGCCAAAAGTAAAATGCCTGTAACCCAATATTTTATTGATTCCAATTTCAAAAAATTGAATATCACAGGCAGTAGTAAGCTCATTAATTAATAAGTCTACACAAGGGCATTACTTTGTTTCAGGCAAGTTTTCAGCAATGCGCTTCAGGTATTCGTTATTTTTGAAGGCGATCATGATCAATTCGAAACCGACGCGTACAGCTAAAATACCAAACACCAGTCCAAAGATACCAGCCAGTGCCTGCCCTAGAAAAATCGTTGTAGCAGCAGAGATAACGATTGAAATGATGCTTAACCAGTACAGTACAACCAGAAGTTTTGGAGTGATCAAAGTGTCAAAAAAGAAGATGTTTTTCATGTTATTCCATTATGTGTTCTAAAAACTGTGGGTATATTTCAGTCCATCTGAAACGTGTCCAGTATATTCTTACGCTGGACTACCACCAACACATATCAATAACAAATACTCTGAAAAGCATGATACCTATAAATATTAGTAGGGTAATTCAGGCGGGCTGTTCACCCGCCGTAAGATTCTAACTAATATCACCGAGTGAACGCCCAGCTTCGACTAAATCCCCCGTTGTCGCCTGCTGTTTCAGGGTTCCACTGCGATGTGCGACGACCTGAACTTCCATTTTCATCGCTTCCATTACCGCAATCACTTCCCCTTGCTGCACCGTTTTGCCTTCTTCTGCCAGCCAACTATGGAGCACACCGGAGATCGGTGCTTCAACTGCCGCGTCGTTTACCGGCTCGTTCACTGGCGGGTGCGCTTTACCTGGCTGAGACAACGCCGCACCGCTAAACAGGCTCGCAGGTAAGCCCAGTTGCACGCGACGGCCATCAAGTTCAATCCAGGTGCGGGTTAAAGTTTCATTGGCCTTGGGCGTCTGACGCGGTGCAAATTCAATGCGCCCGGCAAAATCAGTTTCAATCCAGCGAGTATGCACCTTGAAGCCTTCGGTGAAATCAGCGTCATCCATCACCGCACGGTGGAATGGCAACACTGAGGCTACGCCGTCGATTTCAAACTCACGCAGGGCGCGACGTGCACGGGCAATGGCCTGTTCACGGCTGCTGCCCGTGACAATGAGTTTTGCCATCAGCGAGTCATAATTGCCTGGGACGGTTGAACCCGCATTAACGCCAGTGTCGAGGCGAATACCAGGCCCGCCTGGTGCGCGGAATACCGTGATATTGCCAGGTGTCGGTAAATAGCCTTTGCCAGCATCTTCAGCGTTAATTCGGAATTCGAACGAGTGCCCACGCGGGACTGGGGTTTCCAGAATACTGAGCGGTAAACCTTCCGCAATGCGCAGTTGTTCCACGACAATATCAAGGCCGGTAGTTTCTTCGGTGACCGGATGTTCTACCTGCAAACGGGTGTTCACTTCGAGGAACGAAAGCGTACCGTCGCGGCTTAATAAAAACTCCACGGTACCAGCGCCAACGTAGCCCGCATGGGCGCAAATATCGTGGGCGGCACTGTGGATTTGCAGGCGCTGGGCATCGCTAATAAACGGTGCGGGCGCTTCTTCCACCAGTTTCTGGTTACGGCGCTGGAGCGAGCAATCACGCGTGCCAAGCACCACCACATTGCCATGTTTATCAGCGATAACTTGAGCTTCAATATGGCGTGGACGGTCGAGATATTGTTCGACATAACATTCTGCACGGCCAAATGCCGTCAACGCTTCGCGTGTTGCGGAATGATAAAGTTCAGCCACTTCTTCCAGTTTCCAGGCCACTTTCAGGCCGCGCCCACCACCGCCAAAGGCAGCTTTAATCGCCACCGGCAAACCGTGCGTGGCAGCAAAATCGAGCACTTCTCCCGCGCCATTCACCGGATCTGTAGTGCCTTTGACCAGCGGAGCTCCCACTTCCATGGCGATTTTACGCGCCTGCACTTTATCGCCGAGTTTCTCGATAGTGTCCGGCTGCGGACCAATCCAGATAAGCCCCGCCTCCTGTACGGCGCGAGCAAACTCGGCACGTTCAGACAAAAAACCGTAGCCAGGATGCACCATTGTTGCACCGCTGCGCTTTGCAACCTCCACCAGCGCTGCAATGTTTAAGTAGGTGTCTGCTGAACTAGTGCCGGGGAGCGCCCAGGCTTCATCAGCCATTTGCACGTGTAGCGCGTTGGCATCCGGGTCAGCGTACACCGCTACCGCCTGCGCACCGTAATCACGGCAGGCACGAATGATGCGAACGGCAATCTCGCCACGGTTGGCGATCAGAACTTTATGCGGCGAGGTGGTCACGGGCATTACTCCCTGTTATTTCGATAAACGGTTGGATAATGTTAAAGCGAATGGCAGCGCCGGGCGGAATTTGCCCTGCCAAATCAAGATGATATTCTGCCACCGCAGCAATCACCGGATAGCCACCGGTCAAGGGGTGGTCGTGCAAAAACAGCACCGGTTGCCCGCTGGCAGGAACCTGAATCGAGCCGCTACAAGTGCCTTCACTCGGCAGCTCCTGGTGCTGACGGCGCTCCAGTTGTTGCTCACCTGCGAGGCGCAAACCGATGCGGTTAGACTGTGGCGTGACCAGCCAGTCCTGCGCGGTTAAACGAGCGAGTGCATCGGCGGTGAACCAGTCGGTGCGCGGGCCTGCGACAATATCCAGCGTCACTGTTTCACCCACCGCAGGAAGGGCAGATTGTGGAAGTTCATCCAGCAAAACGGCGTTGCAGTGCCGATGTGCGCCAGTCTGTAAAATGTCACCAACAGCAATCGCGGCTGGCCCTAACTGCGCCAGGCTGTCACGTGCGGCACTGCCAAGAATTTGTTCGACCACAAACCCGCTGCGCACCGCCAGATAACTGCGTAACCCGCGAACTGGTGTACCGACGTGAATTTCATCTCCGGCGGCTAAATTGAGTGGGCAATAACTTTCCACGCGATAACGCTCGCCGTCCGCCGTTTTCAGGGTCAACGGGCATGGCGCACCGGTCAGGGTAATCACCACATCGCCATTTGCCCGGGCGCGGAAACCACCGTGCGTGATTTCGAGGCAAGGTGAATCACTCGGGTTGCCAACAATACGATTTGCGGTGTGCAGTGCTGTTTTATCCATCGCGCCGGATTCCGATAAACCCAGCGCCGCTTTGCCGCTGCGGCCATTGTCCTGCCACAAGGTTTGCAGGCCTGTCGCCAGCACGGTCAGCGTTGGTGCGTCACTCGCGGGGGCAATTTGTGGCGCAACAACGGCAGGCAGAGAAACCATTTTCTTACCTGCGGCGCCATCCACAAACTGCACCTGGCTACCCGGCAACAGCAGTGCGGGCTGCGCGCGCGTTAAGTCCCACATTTGCAGGTCAGTCTGGCCGATAAGCTGCCAACCGCCGGGGCTAGCTTGTGGATAGATACCGCTAAATTCCCCAGCCAGCGCCACGGAACCTGCGGGAATGCGGGTGCGAGGTGTGCTGCGACGCGGTGTTTGCCAACCGCCAGTGTCAGACACCATATAGGCAAAACCTGGCGCAAAGCCGGTAAACGCCACGTTCCACAGTGATTCCTGATGGCGGCGGATGACTTCCTGCACCGCGATGCCCATCAGTTCCGCTACTGCGGGAAGATCTTCGCCGTTGTAGTGCACAGGGATAGTCACCTGTTGACCGTAGCTGGCTTCCTTGTGCTGCAAAGAACACTTCGAGATTTTGCCAGCAAGTTGCGCCATGCTGGTTTGCATCGGCTGATAGCGGATCAACAAGGTTCGAGCTGCCGGAATGATCTCCTCGATCCCCTTTTCCGGCGCGGCGCTGAGCGCATCGAACAACGCCAGTGTTTCATCAAGCGTATCCAGTTCGACCAGGAAGCTACTTAAGTTAACGGCTAAAAATCTCACTTCACGCTCCCTGCCAGGCGGCATCCGGTACATCAGTAATAAACATGTGTCCTGGCGCGTGACTGAGGGCAAATGGCACTCCCGATTTCATCACCGCAGCTTGCGGAGTCACGCCGCATGCCCAGAACACCGGGATTTCACCTGCTTCGATACGCACAGCATCACCAAAATCTGGACGTGAAATATCGCTAATACCCAACAGATGCGGCTCGCCGATGTGAACCGGCGCACCGTGCACTGCGGGAAAACGGCCGCTGATCATCACGGCGTCTGCCACCCTGTCTGCCGGGATCGGGCGCATGGAAACCACCAGTTCGCCCTGTAAACGCCCTGCGGGGCGGCAAAGGCGGTTAGTTTTGTACATCGGCACGTTGCAGTTATCGGTAATGTGGCGTACTTCAATACCCGCTTCACGCAATGGCGTTTCAAAGGTAAAGCTGCAACCAATTAAGAAGGTGACCAGGTCAGGGTGCTTTTCCCAGACAGCGCGCGCGTCGGTGATTTCATCCGCCAGCTTACCCTGCTCCCAGACACGGTAACGCGGAATGTCGGTGCGCAAATCGGCACCTTCCGCCAGCACGGTCTGATGCCCGCCCGCTTCTATCACATCCAGCACCGGGCAGCTTTGTGGGTTGCGCTGGGCATAGAGCAGGAAATCAAACGCCCAGTCACGCGGCAGGCAAATCATGTTCGCCTGGGTCATGCCTGGCGCCATTCCGGCGGTAGGTTTATCAAAACCGTGACGAATCGCCTGGCGCGCTTCTCGTGCGGCGGCAATCGCCTGTTGGCTGGCTTTCATTAACTTATTCTGCATAGCTGCCGCTCCTTACGCCTGAGGAATAAACGAGCGGATAGCAATGCCCTGCGCTTCCAGCAAGGTGCGGATCTGGCTCGCCATAGCAATCGCGCCTGGGCTGTCGCCATGCACACATATAGAGTCGGCCTGAATCGGCGTGAATTTCCCTTCAATGGATTCAACACCACCTTCGGTAATCAGTTGCAGCATTCGTTGCGCCACAAGCTGTGCATCGTGCAATACCGATCCCGCTTCGCGGCGCGAAACCAGCGTACCGTCGGCGTGGTAAGCACGGTCTGCAAACGCTTCGGCGATGGTTTTCAGCCCTTTTTGCTGCGCCAGTTGCAGCACCGGAGAACCCGCCAGCCCAACCAGCGGCAACTGCGGGTCAACCGCCAGAATGCCGTCGATCACCGCCAGCGCCTGGCGTTCGTGATAAGCAATGGTGTTGTACAGCGCACCGTGCGGTTTGACGTAGCGCACTTGAGTGCCCGCAGCGCGTGCCAGCCCTTGCAGTGCGCCAATCTGGTAAATCACGTCGGCGGTGAGTTCGTCGCTGGCGATGTCCATGTTACGGCGGCCAAAGCCGACTAAATCCGGATAGGCAACATGCGCGCCGACCGTTACGCCCTGAGTTTTTGCCGCTTTCAGCGTTTCAAGAATGCCTGCCGGGGAACCGGCGTGGAAACCACAGGCGACGTTAGCGCTACTCACCACCTTGAGGATGGCGGCGTCGTCACCCATGCTCCACTGCCCGAAGCTTTCGCCTAAATCGCTATTGAGATCAATGGTCTTTAACATCTGCTTTTCCTCAAACAACTTTCAGGAAATCGAAAATAGCGCCAACGGAGAGTGCGCCCATGTACCAGGTCAGCACGCAGGTCACCAGACCCGTCCACAGCAACCAGCGCGGGTAGACATAACCCGACATTAAATCAGCACGTTTCCAGCCGACGTAGACAAAAATCGTTAGGCCGATTGGCAAGATAAGCCCGTTGAAACCGCCCGCAAACACCAGCAATGCAGCCGGAGCTGTCCCCAGCAACACGTACACCACTAATGAGACAGCAATAAATATAATGGTCGCGATATTGCGCTGGCGCTCAGTCATTTTCTTATTAAAAACAGTCATAAAGCTGACTGAAGTGTAAGCCGCGCCAATCACGCTGGTGAGTGCCGCTGCCCAGAAGATAAAACCAAAGATGCGCACACCAAAGCTACCCACAGCGTGCTGGAAGGCTTGAGAAGCCGGGTTCGCCACCTGGCTGGAAATGTCTAACGTTACGCCGCTGGCGACTACGCCCAATACGGCGAGGAACAACACGTAACGCATCAACCCGACCACCAGAATCCCTTTGGTCGCCGCCGAAGAAACCGCTTCAATATTTTCGACACCGGTCATGCCTTTATCTAACAGGCGATGCGCACCCGCATACGAGATATATCCGCCCACGGTGCCGCCGACGATGGTGGTGATCATGGCGAAGTTCATGGTGTCCGGAAACACGCTCTGGCGCAGCGCTTCGCCGACCGGCGGGGAAGAGACAAACGCGACATACAGCGTCAGGCCAATCATCACCAGGCCGAGGACAATAATCAGGCGGTCAATTGCGCTGCTGGCGCGCTGCGAGGAGAAGATGTAGATCGCCAGCAGTGCGCTGAGCAGCCCACCCCATTTTGGTGATATACCAAACATGGCATTCAGGCCCAGACCCGCACCGGCAATGTTACCGACGTTAAAGACCAGCCCACCGAAAATCACCAGCACCGCCAGTAAGTAACCACTGCCAGGTAGCGCTTCATTGGCAACGTCAGAGGCGCGCATCCGCGTAACAGTCACCACGCGCCAGATATTCTGTTGCACCACAAAATCGATGACGATCGAGGCCAGAATACCAAAGGCAAATGCCGCACCCATGGTGGCGGTAAAGGTGGCCGTTTGCGTGATAAAACCAGGGCCAATCGCCGAGGTCGCCATCAGGAATATTGCCGCCAGCAGCGAGGAACGACGCTTCTGGACAAAAGATTTATTTTCGAGTTCTTGCGCTGCCATCTGACTCTCTCCGTTATTAGAATTATGACCCTGTCTGTTAAGCAATAAACAGACCATCGTTGAGGTAAAAGCAGAGATTGTTAATCAACTATTAAATTATTGTTGAACAATAAGCTAGTTAGTGTTGATTAATTAGACAAACAGAATCGAAAACCGGATGATAAAAAACCGACGCCGATCACTTTTTCCCGATCGGCGGCGTGAAGAAAGTGAGGTATTGCACCAGTGGAGTGCATAGAAATGCAGTTATGCGCTTTTATAGTGCATGGAATTGAAATAATCCCGCAGTCTCAATGCCTTGCCGCTACCAGGCTAATATGTGAAGATTGCCGCTCACCAGGTTACCGCAGAACAACATGAAGAAAGATGCCGCCACTCAAATGCTGAGCGAGAAAATCGCCGAGACTATCCGCCAGAAGATTATCGTTGGCGAACTCGCGTCCGGCGCGCGCCTTTCGGAAGCTGCCCTCAGCGAACAACTGGATATTTCGCGCAATACGCTGCGTGAAGTGTTCCGCATGCTGACCCAGGAAGGGTTGCTGCGTTACGAGCCTAATCGCGGGGTTTGTGTGGCAGTGCCGGATATGGCGGCAATTCTCGATATTTACCGTATTCGTCGGCTGATTGAGTGCGACGCCCTCACCCATGCCTATCCGCTGCATCCAGCCGTTGCCAAAATGGAAGCCGCTGTGCAAGAAGCGCGGGAGTACCGCCAGACCAGCGAATGGCGGCAGGTGGGGACGGCAAATATGAAATTCCACACGGCGATTGTCGAATTGGCCGACAGCGAGCGCCTGACGCGCCTGTACCGCAATATCTCCGCAGAACTCCGGCTAGTATTCGGGCATCTTAACGATCCCGAAATTCTCTATGCCCCTTATATTGAGAAGAATGCCCACATCCTTGCGCTGCTGGTTGATGACCAAAATGAAAAAGCCGCCCGTACGCTCGCGGAGTACCTTGAGCTATCCGAGCGCACGGTACTGGCGGCCTGGGCCAGGCATCAACAATCATCCTGATCAATGGCTAACAATCACGTGCATTTTCCCATCCTTTCGTTTAGCATTTGCTTAATTAAGTAAGTGCTAAACTAAAACTATGAATCCCGAACTGCTAAAACTCCAGGCCAGCGCAAGCGATGCCGCAAAGCTACTCAAAGCAATGAGTAACGCCAATCGGCTGCTGATCCTCTGCATGTTGCTCGATTCCCCCGGCACCGGAGCAGGCGAGCTGGCTACGGCGACTGGGCTAAGTCCATCTGCCACTTCTCAGCATCTTGCCCGTATGCGCAATGAAGGGCTTATCGACAGTACCCGCGAGGCGCAGCGCATTCTTTATTTCATTAAAAGTGATGCCATTCGGGAGATCATTGGCACGCTTAAAGCCATTTATTGTCCGTGAGGAACAGCATGACTATCCAGACTATTTCCCCAAGCGATGCCAAAGCGCTGCTCACCAAAGGTGCGGCGTTGATTGATATCCGCGAGCATGATGAATATGCGCGTGAGAATATTGCCGAGGCACATTTACTGTCGCTTTCTGCCATCGAAAATGGCGATAGACTTGGCCCGTTTGACCCTTTCGATACGGTAATTTTTTATTGCCAGTCCGGCATGCGCACCACGCAAAATGCTCAGAAACTGGTTGATGCCGTGGCCCCCGCAAAAGTGTTGCTGCTGGAAGGGGGATTAACGGCCTGGAAGAAAGATGGCCAGCAAATTCTCGAAGATAAATCACAGCCGTTGCCGTTAATGCGCCAGGTGCAAATTGCCGCCGGAAGCCTGGTTCTTGCGGGTGTGATTCTGGGGTTTGTTGTTCACCCAGGATTCTATTTACTGTCGGGTTTTGTCGGTGCGGGTTTGCTGTTTGCGGGTATCAGCGGTTTTTGCGGCATGGCACGCTTGCTGGCAGTAATGCCCTGGAATAAGCACTGAGTGAGTTCGGCTTTTTGTCCCGTTATTTTGGGCTATGGTTAACGGTATATACCCGTTAGCATTCGAGTTGCAGCCAGGCGGCCAGGGAGCTTATCCCGATGAGCTTACTTAAGTAAGTGATTTGGGTAAGTGAGTGCAGCCAACACCCCTGCAGCTTGAAGGATGACGGGTATACGTAATTCATTTCTCTCAATTGAATGAGGTTAATTATGTTCAAGGCAGGCGATTTGGTGCAACCCAAGAAAGGTGGCCCGAAGTATGAAGTGCTGGATGTTCAGGGCGATACTTTGTTCTGTACCCCGAGGAATATTTTGAGCGGCGAAAAGGTCACGCTAAAAGCAGAAGACGTGGTTTTGTATAAAGAAGACGACGATTTTGGCGTTTGCTAATGCCGCTATGATCAGGCGGGCTACAGTTCACCCGCCTGAAACCACATAATTACCCCGCCCCACTCATCGTTATATAAACAACCCCACAACAAAAATTCAGGCTCTGAATAGCCCGAAAAACCGCTGCGACTGACGAAAAATTAACCCAATGATTTTTAAATGAAAATTAATAACGAAGCGACAAAATAATGAAACCCTGCCTTTTATGTGCCATTTAGCGGATTTTATTGACAAAACGCGATTAAATAAAAATTAATCACTAATTGTACGATTTCAACCAGCGATATAATCTAGTCAAATCAAAATAAGCCACGCATTAGCACTGCCATCATGTCGACCTGGTAGTGTATATATCTAATTTTCATTAGGAGCTGGAAGAATGTTTTCTCCTGAGTCACGCCTGCGTCATGCAGTCGCAGATACTTTTGCGATGGTAGTGTATTGCTCGGTTGTGAACATGATGATAGAGATTTTTCTCTCCGGCATGAGCTTTGAGCAGTCGCTCTCATCAAGGCTGGTCGCCATCCCGGTGAATATCCTGATTGCCTGGCCCTACGGTTTATATCGCGATGCTTTCATGCGTTTGACTAAACGTTATAGCAAAGCTAACTGGGCGAAAAATCTTGCTGATGTGCTGGCTTATGTGACTTTCCAGTCACCGGTTTACGTCGCCATTTTGTGGTCGGTCGGTGCTGACTGGACCCAGATAGCTGCAGCAGTCAGTTCTAACATTGTGGTGTCGATGTTTATGGGTGCCGCGTATGGCTACTTTTTGGATTATTGCCGTCGCTTATTCCGCATCAGCGGTTACCGGAATGCAAAAGCTGGGGCTTGAGGTTAGCGTTGCGCCGTGACGCGCAACAACACCGGTTTCGATTAATGCTCGCCAAACAAACCAGACAAATAACGTTCCAGCGCAATGCGTGAACTAAAACCGTGCGGAATGCCGTAATGCTGATGAGTTTCGCCAGCAAGGTAGAGTGGAAAATGCTGGTAGTGATCGCAAGTTTTAACATCCGTGGCAGGGTCTGCCAGTGTCTGGCTTCGTTCTTTTAAGGTTGGGTGAATAATCAACGCAGTTCGCCCCATACGCGCTTCGCGATTCACATAAACGTAATTTTCACCACGGCGATATCCGTATGTTTTTGGTGTGACAACATCCATGGTAAAACCGGCTTTTTCAAGAACGCGGGCCACCTCATCGGGTCGTAAATACATAATTTTTCCTCATCATCTTCTATTGCAGCGCAACCTTACAATATCCAGCATTACTAGCGCTTTCAGATTAGTCCATAAAGACCGCGAAAGCGCGTGACCTGTCTCATGACTAAAAATTATGGTCTACACTGAGAAGTACATCGCAACAAGGGAGAAACTAATGTTTAACCGTGTAAATCGAAATGATGTAGACGAAGGTGTTGATGATATTAACCGTGACGTGAACCAGCTGGCCGACACGCTGGAAGAGGTTCTTAAATCGTTCGGTAGCGATGTTAAAGAAGAAGGGGAAGCCGCCCGCAAAAAAGCGGAATCTCTGCTCAAAGAGACACGAGCTCGCCTTCATGGTCGCACCCGTGTGAAACAAGCCGCCTGTGATGCGGTAGGTTGTGCCGATACTTATGTGCGCGACAAACCATGGCAAAGCGTGGGTATTAGCGCCGCCGTAGGTATTTTCATCGGGGCTTTATTAGCGTCCCGTCGTTAGCCACAAAAGTGTAGTGATAACAAATATGCGTCTGACCCCGGTTCTGCCGGGGTCTTTACTTTCTTGTGGGGTGGTAAGCCAGTTATGTCGGATGACGCTAACGCTTATCCGACCTACGGTTCGATTTTGACTTTGTAGGGTGGACAAGCGTTAGCGTCATCCACCATTTACGCCAGTTGTATCGGATGACGCTGCGCTTATCCGACCTATGGTTCGATTTTGACTTTGTAGGGTGGATAAGCGTTAGCGTCATCCACCATTTACGCCAGTTGTATCGGATGACGCTGCTCTTATCCGACCTATGGTTCGATTTTGACTTTGTAGGGTGGATAAGCGTTAGCGTCATCCACCATTTACGCCAGTTGTATCGGATGACGCTGCGCTTATCCGACCTATGGTTCGATTTTGACTTTGTAGGGTGGATAAGC
>NZ_SNVY01000007.1:0-44799 GCF_004361975.1 Buttiauxella sp. JUb87 | reverse complement strand
AAGCGTTAGCGTCATCCACCATTTACGCCAGTTGTATCGGATGACGCTGCGCTTATCCGACCTATGGTTCGATTTTGACTTTGTAGGGTGGATAAGCGTTAGCGTCATCCACCATTTACGCCAGTTGTATCGGATGACGCTGCTCTTATCCGACCTATGGTTCGATTTTGACTTTGTAGGGTGGATAAGCGTTAGCGTCATCCACCATTTACGCCAGTTGTATCGGATGACGCTGCGCTTATCCGACCTGGGAAGAGGTGCAGTCAGAAAATCGCGTCACGAAGTTGTTGCGCCACTTTGAGTGCCATCGCCATTGATGTGAGATTGGTAAAACTCATCAGAATTCCCCCTTCCCCTTTTGACACCATCCGCCAGTCACTTAATGCCTGCACCGCCAGCCCGGCTTCGCGAGCTTTCGCCACAAGCGCACGATCATCGCCGCCGACACGCATCACCAGTTGAATGCCTCCGGCCTGTGGAACCACATCAAAACCTTGCTGTTGCAGTGCCTGTTCCAGCCATACTCGCCGTTCGCTGTAGCACAGACGCATTTTTTTCAGATGACGCCAGAAATGGCCTTCGCGGAGAAAATCGGCAATGGTTTGCTGAATCAACAACGGCGCGGTGCAGGGTAAGTAATGAGTATGTTGTGAAAACGCCTCGACTTGCTGTTGCGGCACCACCAGCCAGGCGACGCGCAGCGCGGGAAATAGCGATTTGCTGAACGTCCCCGCGTAGATCACCCGTTGTGGGCCATCGAGGCTTTTTATCGGTGGCAGTGGTTTGCCATGGTAGCGGAATTCGCTGTCGTAATCGTCTTCAATCACCCAGCTTTGATTCGCTGCTGCCCAGTCCAGCAACTGATGGCGGCGTGCCAGTGACAACGCCACGCCAAGTGGGCTTTGGTGAGCGGGAGTAACCAGCGCAAAACGAGCGTCAGGGAAATGAGCTAACCCGTAATCAATCTGCATCCCTTCGTTATCGACCGGGACGGGATGTAGCGCCATTCCTGCTTCAGCAAAAACCGGGCGCACATAGCGATAACCGGGGTCTTCCAGCCATATTCCGTCGCCAGGTTTTGCCAGGGTATGCACCACCAGACGCATGGCGGCCTGAAATCCGGCGGTGATAAATACCTGCTCCGGCTGGCAGTCAATACTGCGCGAAAATCGCAAGTAATCGGCAATGGCCTGGCGCAGTGTCGATTCGCCGTTAGCCTCTGGCAGCATCAGGTCATAGCGGGTTTGCAGGCGCAGACGCCGCCCCATCATCCGCGCCCAGAGTGCGCGCGGGAATCCATCAAGGGCTGGTAACCCCATCTGAAACGGACGTGGCGCACCTTGCGGCTGGCTCGAGGTATTGGCAACGTTATTTGCCCCCGAAGTGGCTGAAGGGCTGACGAAGGTTCCCGCCTGGCCGCGCCTTTCCAGCCAACCTTGTGCCACCAGTTCGCCATAGGCGTTTTCCACTGTCGCCCGCGCCACGCCAAGTTCAAGTGCCATAGTACGGCTCGACGGCAAACGGCTTCCGGCCACCAGCTCACCATCACTGATTGCCTGTTTGAGTTGCCTGGCAATTTGTTGATAACGCGGGATGGCGTGGTGAGCGCTGACCACTAGTTGATTCGATTTTGCCATTATGGCCTGCTTTATTAGTTAATTTATGGCTCTCTTTAGTAGTCCATCATAGTGCTAAATTGCTTTCACACCAACATGAGGAACAACACCATGACAGAATTACGCCAACCCTATTTTGACCTTTCCCCTGCTGTGTTTAAGCCGATGCTGCAAGCGCTGAAAGGTCTGGAGTCCAGCTCGCTGGGTTCAACACTGATTGAGCTGGTTTTCCTGCGTGTCTCGCAGATTAACGGTTGCGCTTATTGCCTGGAGATGCACTCAAAAGCCCTGCGCAAAGATGGCGTTGACCAGACCAAACTGGATGCGCTGGCGGGCTGGAAAGTGAGCCATCACTTCAGCGACAAAGAGCGTGCGGCGCTGGCCTGGGCTGAAGCGGTGACCATGATTACCGAAGGTGGTGCGGAAGATGCGGTGTACCAGCCGCTGCTGCAATTCTTTACTGCACATGAGATTAGCGATCTGACTTTTGCCGCGAGCCTGATGAATGCGTTTAACCGCCTGGCGATCGGTATGCGTATGTAGTTTTTGAGTTTTCCCCTCACCCCGGCCCTCTCCCAAAGGAGAGGGTGAAAACCACGCCACTCCCTCCCTCTTATCGAAAATACTATATCTTGTATGGTTGATAATTTTCTCACCCACATCTAGTATTCATACTCTCAATACCAGAGAGAATAAGAATCATGCGCATTACCATATACACCCGAAATGACTGTGTCCAATGCCACGCCACCAAACGTGCTATCGAAAGCCGCGGGTTCACTTTTGAGCTGATTAACCTCGATTTAAACCCAGAAGCGGCGGACGATTTACGCACGCTGGGTTATCGCCAGTTGCCAGTTGTTATCACCGAACAGGAAAGCTGGAGCGGGTTTAGGCCGGATATGATCAACCGCCTGCGCAGCCAGGCCCACGCATGAGCAACCTCGTCTACTTCTCCAGCACCTCGGAAAATACCCTGCGTTTTGTCGAACGCCTCGGGCTACCCGCCGTGCGCATTCCGCTGGATTTCAAGCAGCGGCTGGAAGTGACGGAACCGTACATTTTGATCGTGCCGAGCTATGGCGGCGGCGGGATTGCCGGAGCCGTTCCCGCTCAGGTGATTCGTTTTTTAAACAACCCGATGAATCGGTCGTTGTTGCGCGGTGTGATTGCCAGCGGCAACCGCAACTTCGGCGAAGGATTTTGCCGGGCAGGTGACGTGATCGCCCAAAAATGCCAGGTGCCGTATCTCTATCGTTTTGAGCTACTGGGCACCGGGCAAGACATTGAAAACGTGCGTAAGGGAGTCAAAGAATTTTGGCAACGACAGAAGCTATCAGCGTAATGGCAGCGGAAAGCGCGGATTATCACGCGCTCAATGCCATGTTGAATCTTTATGATTCCGAAGGGCGCATCCAGTTTGAGAAAGATAAACTGGCGGTCGAGCAATTCCATCAGCAGCATGTGCTGCCCCGCTCGCGCCAGTTTTCTGGCCAGCAAGCACGTCTGGAATGGCTGGTGGCGCAAGGTTATTACGACAACGCGGTGCTGCAACGTTATCAGCGCCGTTTTGTGGTGGAATTGTTTGAGAAAGCGCATCGCAGCGGTTTCCAGTTCCAGACCTTTTTGGGTGCCTGGAAGTATTACACCAGCTACACGCTGAAATCTTATGACGGCAAAGAGTATCTGGAACATTTCCCGGACCGCGTGTGTATGGTGGCGCTGACGCTGGCGCAAGGTGATGAAAAACTGGCAGTTCAGCTGATGGATGAAATGCTCAGTGGCCGCTTCCAGCCTGCAACACCGACGTTTTTGAACTGCGGGAAGATGCAGCGCGGCGAACTAGTTTCCTGCTTCCTGCTGCGTATCGAAGATAATATGGAGTCGATTGGCCGCGCGGTGAATTCGGCGTTGCAGCTTTCAAAACGCGGCGGCGGTGTGGCATTTCTGCTGTCGAATTTACGCGAAGTCGGCGCGCCGATTAAACACATTGAAAACCAGTCGTCCGGGGTGATCCCGGTAATGAAGATGCTGGAAGATGCGTTTTCTTATGCCAACCAACTCGGTGCGCGCCAGGGCGCGGGCGCGGTTTATCTGCACGCCCATCATCCCGATATTTTGCGTTTCCTCGATACCAAACGCGAAAATGCTGATGAAAAGATCCGCATCAAATCGCTCTCACTTGGCGTGGTGATCCCGGATGTCACCTTCCAGTTAGCGAAAGACAACCAGCCGATGGCGCTGTTTTCGCCTTACGATGTCGAGCGTATTTACGGCAAGCCGTTTGGCGATATTGCGGTCAGCGATTTGTACCTTGAAATGCTGGCAGACGAACGCATCCGCAAGACCTTTATTAACGCGCGCGATTTCTTCCAGACACTGGCCGAAATCCAGTTTGAGTCCGGTTATCCGTACATCATGTTTGAAGATACGGTCAACCGCGCCAACCCGATTGCCGGGCGCATTAATATGAGCAACCTGTGTTCAGAAATTTTGCAGGTCAATAGCGCGTCGACCTATGACGAAAACCTCGATTACCAGAATGTGGGCCACGATATTTCCTGCAATCTCGGATCACTGAATATCGCGCATGCGATGGATTCCGCAGATTTTGCTCAGACTATAGAAACCGCCATTCGTGGGCTGACGGCGGTTTCCGATATGAGCCACATTCGCTCGGTGCCGTCGATTGAAGCGGGCAACTCCGCCTCCCATGCGATTGGCCTCGGGCAGATGAATCTGCACGGTTATCTGGCACGCGAAAGCATTGCTTATGGCTCTGCGGAAGGGTTGGATTTCACTAACATCTATTTTTACACCGTGACCTGGCATGCCATTCGCGCCTCGAATTTGCTGGCACGGGAACGCAAACAACGTTTTGCAGGTTTTGAACAATCACGCTATGCGAGCGGTGAATATTTCCAGCAATATCTGCAAGAAAACTGGCAGCCGAAAACCCAAAAAGTTCGCGAGTTATTTGCCAACGCCGGTATCACCATCCCCACTCGCAGGCAGTGGCAGCAGTTGCGTGATGATGTGATGGAGTTCGGCCTGTATAACCAGAATTTGCAGGCCATTCCACCAACGGGTTCTATTTCGTATATCAACCACGCAACGTCGAGTATTCACCCGATTGTTTCGCGTATTGAGATCCGCAAAGAAGGCAAAACCGGGCGCGTTTATTATCCGGCCCCGTTTATGACCAATGAGAATCTCGAGTATTACCAGGATGCCTACGATATTGGCCCGGAAAAGATAATCGACACCTACGCGCAAGCCACACGCCACGTTGATCAAGGTTTGTCGCTGACGCTATTTTTCCGCGATACCGCCACCACCCGCGATATTAATAAAGCGCAGATTTATGCCTGGAAAAAAGGCATTAAAACGCTGTATTACATTCGCTTGCGTCAGATGGCACTGGAAGGCACCGAAGTCCAGGGCTGCGTGTCCTGCGCTTTATAAGGGGAGAAGATGACTCAGTTAAACCGCGTGCGCGCCATCAACTGGAATATTATCGAGGATGAGAAAGATCTCGAGGTATGGAACCGCCTGACCAGTAATTTTTGGCTGCCGGAAAAAGTCCCGCTGTCGAACGATATTCCGGCGTGGCAATCACTTAGCAACGATGAACAGCAGCTGACGATCCGCGTATTTACTGGGTTGACGTTGTTGGACACCATTCAGAATACCATTGGCGCACCCGTATTAATGGCTGACGCAATAACACCCCATGAAGAAGCGGTGTTGTCGAACGTGAGTTTTATGGAAGCGGTGCATGCTCGTTCTTATAGTTCGATTTTCTCGACACTTTGCCAGAGCAAAGATGTTGATGCCGCTTATGCGTGGAGTGAAGCCAATGAACCACTCCAGCGCAAAGCGCAAATTATCCTCGCGCATTATCATGCCGATGACCCGTTGAAGAAGAAAATCGCCAGCGTATTTTTGGAGTCGTTCTTATTTTATTCAGGCTTTTATTTGCCGATGTATTGGTCAAGCCGTGGCAAGTTGACCAACACCGCAGATCTGATTCGTCTGATCATTCGTGACGAGGCGGTGCATGGCTATTACATCGGTTATAAATTTCAGAAAAATCTTGTGCAGCAAAGCGCTGAACGACAGAGCGAATTGCAGAATTTCGCCTTCGAGTTGCTGATGGATCTTTACGATAATGAAGTGGCGTATACCGATGCGTTGTATGGCAATGTCGGCTGGCAGGAAGAGGTCAAAGCGTTCCTTTGCTATAACGCCAATAAAGCACTGATGAACCTCGGCTATAACGCGCTGTTCCCGCCTGAAATGGTCGCAGTGAACCCTGCGATTCTGGCAGCGCTTTCTCCCAACGCCGACGAAAACCATGACTTCTTCTCAGGCTCGGGTTCGTCGTATGTGATGGGGAAAGCGGTGGAGACTCAGGACGAAGATTGGGACTTCTAATTAAGAAAAATAGATTAATCTACAGCGGATAATCGAACACATAACCCACCAAATTTTGCGTTTATTTATGGCGGATAGAGTGATGCTTATCCGCCATGGATATTATTGTGAACCTCGTCTCATTCAGGCTAATTTCGCCTCCGGTTACAAAAAATATCATCTTTTTCATATTTGCCCTCAGCCCTTTACTCATGGGAAATGCCGACCACATGCGCCGTGCGGATATTGGATATATCGGAAATGGAGGGTTGTCTCAGATTCTAAGTATGTTAGGGTATATGCAGTGAATATTTCCATCAGGAATTGTGTATAAATATATAAATACAGGAATAACTTTATTGCATGGCAATTAAACTTGAAGTGAAGAATTTATATAAAGTATTTGGTGAGCATCCACAGCGCGCATTCAAATATATAGAAAAAGGTATTTCAAAAGCAGAATTACTGGAGAAAACAGGGCTGTCGCTTGGCGTAAAAGACGCCAGTCTGGCCATTGAAGAAGGCGAGATTTTTGTCATCATGGGGTTATCGGGTTCCGGTAAATCCACCATGGTTCGCCTTCTCAATCGCCTGATTGAACCAACCCGTGGACAGGTACTGATTGACGGCGTAGACATTGCCAAAATATCAGAAGCGGAACTCCGTGAAGTACGTAAAAATAAGATTTCCATGGTATTCCAGTCCTTTGCTTTGATGCCTCATATGACGGTGTTAAATAACGCTGGATTCGGCATGGAATTAGCCGGTATTGCGTTGAAAGAACGTCAGGAAAAAGCGCTTGATGCACTGCGTCAGGTTGGGCTGGAAAATTATGCCCACGCTTATCCCGATGAGCTTTCTGGCGGTATGCGTCAGCGTGTGGGTTTGGCTCGTGCTTTGGCGATTAATCCCGATATATTATTGATGGATGAAGCCTTCTCTGCCCTCGATCCTTTAATTCGTACTGAAATGCAGGACGAGTTAATTAAATTGCAGGCGAAACATCAGCGTACCATCGTATTTATTTCCCACGATCTGGATGAAGCGATGCGTATTGGCGACCGAATTGCCATTATGCAGGGTGGTGAAGTGGTGCAAGTCGGTACGCCGGATGAAATTCTCAATAATCCGGCGAATGATTATGTGCGCACCTTCTTCCGTGGCGTAGATATTAGCCAGGTATTTAGCGCTAAGGATATTGCCCGTCGTAGCCCGGCTGGCCTGTTGCGTAAAACTGCCGGTTTCGGCCCAAGATCCGCGCTGAAATTGCTGCAAGATGAAGACCGTGAATTTGGTTATGTCATTGAACGCGGGCAAAAATTCCTCGGTATTGTTTCCACTGATTCACTGAAAGCCGCGTTAGCTGCGGGCCAGGGTCTGGACAATGCTTACCTCGAATCTCCAGCGGCCGTTTCCGCAGAGACTTCACTGAGTGATCTACTCACCCATGTCGGCCAGGCACCGTGCGCGGTTCCGGTTGTTGGGGAAGAGAGTCAGTACGTGGGCATTATCTCGAAAGGGGTTCTGCTGCAGGCGTTAGATCGTGAGGGGGTAAGTCAATGAGTGCAGAAAATCCGTGGGATACCGGCAGTGCGGCTGCCGACGCAACAACCAATCAGGCCGCAGCGACCGCCGATGCGTGGGGAAGCCAGGCGGCCTCAACACCCGCAGCCAGTAGCAGTGCAGACTGGCTGAATTCAGCGCCTGCCCCGCAGCCTGAACATTTTAATATTTTAGATCCCTTTCATAAGACGCTGATCCCGCTCGATAGCTGGGTGACGCACGGCATCGATTGGGTGGTTACGCACTTCCGTCCGCTGTTCCAGGGCATTCGCGTGCCGGTGGATTATATACTGAGCGGCTTCCAGCATTTCTTGCTGGGGATGCCCGCCCCGGTTGCCATCGTTCTGTTTGCGCTGATTGCGTGGCAGATGTCGAGCCTCGGGATGGGGATCGCGACGCTGGTTTCACTGGTGGCGATTGGCGCGATTGGCGCGTGGTCACAAGCAATGGTGACGCTGGCGCTGGTTCTGACCGCCCTGCTGTTCTGCATGATTATTGGTTTACCGCTCGGTATTTGGCTTGCCAGAAGCGAACGGGCCGCGAAGATTATCCGTCCGTTATTAGATGCCATGCAGACTACACCAGCGTTTGTTTACCTGGTGCCAATTGTGATGCTGTTCGGTATCGGTAACGTGCCGGGTGTGGTGGTGACGATTATCTTTGCCCTGCCACCGATTGTGCGCCTGACGATTCTGGGAATTAAGCAGGTTCCGGAAGATTTGATTGAAGCCTCTCGTTCGTTTGGCGCAAGCCCACGTCAGATGCTGTTCAAAGTTCAGTTACCGCTGGCGATGCCAACCATTATGGCGGGCGTCAACCAGACGCTGATGCTGGCACTTTCGATGGTGGTTATCGCGTCAATGATTGCCGTCGGCGGTCTTGGTCAGATGGTGCTGCGCGGTATTGGTCGCCTTGATATGGGTCTGGCGACCGTTGGCGGCGTCGGCATTGTAATTCTGGCCATTATTCTCGACCGTTTAACTCAGTCCATTGGCCGCGATTCACGCAGCCGTGGCAACCGCCGCTGGTTTAACACCGGCCCAATTGGTCTTTTGACCCGTCCCTTCATCAAATAAACATGATGGCGGCATGCGTGCCGCCTCACGCCCCATCACCGATAAGGAAGCATGATGCGACACACAACTATTTTAGCCGCAACACTCGCCACTCTGATGACCACCAGCGCTTTTGCCGCTGATTTGCCGGGAAAAGGCATTACGGTTCAACCTGCGCAAAGCACTATCTCAGAAGAATCATTCCAGACTTTGCTGGTGAGCCGCGCCCTGGAAAAATTGGGCTATACGGTGAATAAACCGAGTGAAGTGGATTACAACGTGGCCTACACCTCCATGGCCGCAGGCGATACCACATTTATCGCCACTAACTGGAAGCCGTTGCACGACGATATGTACGACGCTGCTGGCGGCGATAAGAAATTTTATCGTGAAGGCACTTACGTTCAGGGTGCCGCTCAGGGTTATCTGATAGATAAGAAAACGGCCGAGCAATATAAGATAACCAATATCGAGCAGCTAAAAGATCCTAAGATTGCCAAACTGTTTGATACCAACGGCGACGGTAAAGCCGATTTAACTGGCTGCACACCTGGTTGGGGCTGCGAAGCGGTTATCAATCACCAGATTGGCGCTTTCGGCCTGACGAATACCGTGGAACATAACCAGGGTAACTATTCGGCGATGATTGCCGATACCATTACGCGTCACAAAGAAGGCAAGCCGGTTATCTACTACACCTGGACGCCATATTGGGTGAGTGATGTGATGGTTCCGGGCAAAGATGTGGTGTGGCTGCAAGTGCCGTTCTCTTCTATGCCAGGCAAACAGAAAGACGTGGATACCAAACTGCCGAATGGCGCGAACTATGGTTTCCCGGTAAATACCATGCACATTGTGGCGAACAAAGCCTGGGCTGAGAAAAACCCGCAGGCGGCGAAGCTGTTTAGTCTGATGAAGCTGCCACTGGCGGATATCAACGCCGAGAATGCAATGATGCACAACGGTAAAGCGTCAGAAGCGGATATTCAGGGTCACGTCGATGGCTGGATTAAAGCGCACCAGGCCGAGTTTGATGGCTGGGTGAATGAGGCTTTGGCGACGAAGTAAGTTTTTGCCCTCACCCTAACCCTCTCCCACGGGAGAGGGTATAGTCCGGCGCTCTCCCTCTCCTTCTCACACTGATGCCAGTTTTCCCCTTCTCCTGGGGGACAAGGTCGGGATGAGGGCGTCCCAATCAAAAACAAAGCGCACAATCCGACCCCTGCCTACCTTATTTTTAGCTATTATTCCCGCTCCATCATCACAAGCTGAAAAATAACAATGAAAACATCCACTCAAGGACTGAGCCCCGCTCTGATTGTCCTGATGTCTCTCGCCACGGGTTTGGCCGTTGCCAGTAACTATTATGCGCAACCCCTGCTCGACACTATCGCGACGGCATTTTCCCTTTCAATTAATCAGGCCGGGTTTATCGTTACCGCAGCGCAGCTAGGCTATGCCGTAGGGCTGCTGTTCCTGGTGCCGTTGGGCGATATGTTTGAACGCCGTGGGTTGATTGTGTTTATGACGCTGCTCGCCGCGGGTGGGATGGTGATTGTCGCCCTCAGCCAGACGCTGTGGATGATGATTCTTGGCACCGCACTCACCGGCTTGTTCTCGGTGGTCGCCCAGATTCTTGTGCCATTGGCAGCAACGCTTGCGGAGCCGGAAAAGCGCGGCAAAGTGGTCGGCACCATTATGAGCGGGCTGCTGCTGGGGATTTTGCTGGCACGTACTGTAGCCGGGTTACTGGCAGGCATTGGCGGCTGGCGCACCGTTTACTGGGTTGCAAGTGTATTAATGGTGGTGATGGCGCTGGCTTTGTGGCGTGGTTTACCAAAAGTGAAATCCGACACCCATCTGAATTATCCGCAATTGTTGTCGTCGGTATTCGGCTTGTTTATCAAAACTCCGCTGCTGCGGACCCGCGCTTTGCTCGGCTGCCTGACCTTTGCCAACTTCAGTATTCTCTGGACGTCGATGGCGTTTCTGCTGGCGTCACCGCCCTTTAATTTCTCGGAAAGCGTGATTGGTTTGTTTGGCCTCGCGGGTGCTGCGGGTGCTTTGGGTGCGCGTCCCGCTGGCGGGTTTGCGGACAAAGGCAAAGCCCATCTCACCACAACTATTGGGCTGGTGCTGTTGTTAGTGTCCTGGATTGCAACCGCGATGGGGCAGTATTCCGTTATCGCGTTGATCATCGGGATTCTGGTGCTGGATTTAACCGTTCAGGGCGTACATATCACTAACCAGACGGTTATCTACCGCATGATGCCGGATGCGCGAAATCGTCTGACCGCCGGTTATATGACCAGCTACTTTATTGGCGGGGCCGCAGGTTCGCTGATCTCCGCCAGTGCTTATCAACATGCCGGATGGAATGGCGTGTGCGTGGCCGGTGCGATTGTCGCCCTACTAAATTTAGTAGTGTGGTGGCGTGGTTATCACCGCCAACCGTGATGTCACTATTCCTTTACAACCGCCAGAAATAATTTGGGGTATTAAGGGTCGTACCAGTCTGTTAAGGTTATCCCCGTTTATTAATTCGAGTGACTTTAACGTAAGAAACTTATAAATATTTAATATGGATAGTCCTGCAACAGTTCCATTAGATAATAATCACAGCGATGCCACCTGGGTTGAAGGGCTGAAAGACAGTTTACCGATTGTCATCAGTTATATTCCAGTCGCGTTTGCGTTTGGGCTTAATGCCACGAAGCTGGGATTTACGCCACTCGAAAGCTTGTTTTTCTCCTGCATTATTTATGCCGGGGCCAGCCAGTTTGTGATAACTGCGTTACTGGCTGCGGGTAGTTCTCTGTGGGTCGCCGCCTTAACGGTGATGGCAATGGATGTGCGCCACGTGTTGTATGGCCCTTCCCTGCGTCAGCGCATCACCCGCCAGTTGAGTAAACCTAAAACCGCGATTTGGGCCTTCGGCCTGACCGACGAAGTTTTTGCCGCCGCCACCGCCAAACTGGTGCGTGATAACCGGCGCTGGAGCGAAAACTGGATGATCGGTATCGCCTTTAGTTCATGGTTTTCCTGGGTTTTAGGCACCGCGCTGGGAGCCTGGTCTGGTAATGGTTTGCTGGACCACCTGCCCGCTGTTGAAGCGGCTTTAGGCTTTATGTTGCCCGCCCTGTTCATGAGTTTCATGCTGGCGTCGTTCCAGCGTAAACAATCATGGACGGTTACCGCTTCGCTTGCTGGCGCATTGTTGGGCGTGACGCTGGTTTCTATTCCGGTGGCGATTCTTGCAGGGATTGTCTGTGGCTGTATGGCGGCATTAGTACAGGCGTTTTATCAAGGTGAACACGGATGAGTACACAAGTACTTTTGCTGGGTTTGCTGGTCGGTCTTGCCAACTATCTGTTTCGTTATTTGCCTCTGCGTATCCGGGCAAATACCACTCGTCCGGCCAAACGCGGCGCCACTGGCATACTGCTCGACAGTATCGGAATCGCATCGATTTGTGCGTTGCTGGTGGTTTCTAGTGTTCCGGAGATTATGCAGAACGCGCAACGTCTGGTCCCGACGCTTGTCGGTTTTATTATTCTCGGGCTGAGTTTTTATAAAACTCGCAGCATCATTGTCCCGACATTATTAAGTGCTCTGGGTTATGGATTAACCTGGAAACTCATGATGGTGATATCAGTCTGACCAATAAAAACGTATCAACAATACATTTACTTTATTTGTCACCATCGTTATTATATCGACCGAAACTAATGAGGTTATGCCAAAATGGATAGTTCGTTTACGCCCATTGAACAAATGCTAAAATTTCGCGCCAAACGCTATGAGGAATTCCCGTACCAGGAAGTCCTGCTGACGCGCCTTTGCATGCACATGCAGGGCAAGCTTTTGGAAAACCGCAATAAAATGCTGAAAGCTCAGGGGATTAACGAGACGCTGTTTATGGCGTTAATTACTCTTGAATCGCAGGAAAACCACAGCATCCAGCCTTCTGAATTGAGCTGTGCTTTGGGGTCTTCCCGTACTAACGCGACTCGTATTGCCGATGAACTGGAAAAGCGTGGCTGGATTGAACGCCGTGAAAGCGATAACGATCGCCGCTGCCTGCATCTGCATTTAACCGAAAAAGGTCAGGAGTTCCTGCGTCAGGTGTTACCACCGCAGCACCACTGCTTACATGAGCTGTGGTCCACGCTGAGTGGTTCGGAAAAAGAGCAGTTGGAACAGATCACCCGCAAACTGCTGACCCGCCTTGATGAAATGGACGAAAACCAGACTGTACTTGAAGCCGTGCGCTAAGTGCCGTCATCGCGTTAAATCGTAGTATCCCAAAAAAGATGAATACTGACAGGCCAGCAACTTACCTTGCTGGCCTGTTGGGTCTAACAGGTCGGCTCAGCCGATCACTATAATAAAAAAGTGTGGAGATAAGCATGAGCGCACATGCGGAGACTCAAACCTCGCAGCAGCCGGGTAACAAGAAAGGCAAACGTAAAGGTGCCTTACTTGTGTTGACCTTGCTGTTTGTCATTATTGCTGTGGCATATGGGATTTACTGGTTCTTAGTATTACGTCACTACGAAAACACGGATGATGCGTATGTGGCCGGTAATCAGGTGCAGATAATGTCCCAGGTTTCCGGAAGCGTAACTAAAGTTTGGGCAGATAATACCGACTTCGTTAAACAGGGCGATGTTCTGGTGACGCTGGACCAGGCTGACGCTGAGCAAGCCTTTGAACAAGCACAAACCGTGCTGGCTTCAAGCGTGCGCCAGACTCGTCAGTTAATGATTAACAGTAAGCAATATCAGGCCAATATTGAGCTGCAAAAGACTTCTCTGGCACAAGCTCAAAGCGACCTGAATCGCCGCGTGCCGCTGGGGAATGCAAACCTGATTGGCCGTGAAGAGTTGCAACACGCCCGAGATGCCGTCGCATCGGCTCAAGCGCAACTGGATGTTGCCATTCAACAATATAATGCCAATCAGGCCATGATCCTCGGAACCAAACTCGAAGAACAGCCAAGTGTTAAACAAGCGGCTGCGGAGTTACGTAACGCCTGGATGGCACTGCAACGGACTAAGATTGTCAGCCCAATGACCGGCTATGTTTCACGCCGTGTGGTGCAAGTTGGTGCACAGATTAGCCCGACCACACCGCTGATGGCTATCGTGCCAGCGAGTGGTTTGTGGGTTGATGCAAACTTCAAAGAAACGCAGCTTGCGCATATGCGTATTGGCCAACCGGCGACGGTCGTCAGTGATATTTACGGCGACAAAGTTGAGTACACCGGTAAAGTTGTTGGCCTGGATATGGGTACCGGCAGCGCGTTCTCTTTGCTGCCTGCGCAAAATGCCACGGGTAACTGGATCAAAGTCGTTCAGCGTTTGCCGGTTCGTATTGAACTGGATGCCAAACAGCTTGAACAACATCCGCTGCGTATCGGTTTGTCGACGCTGGTGACGGTGGATACCAGTAACCGCGATGGCAGTATGCTGGCAAACACCACTCGTCACTCTCCGGTGTATGAAAGCAATGCGCGCGAGCTGAATCTTGCGCCTGCCAACGAGCTTATCAATAACATCATCCAGGCCAATGCGGGTTAACAAAGCGGAGGTTGTATGGCACAACAAAAACCGCTAGAAGGGGCACCGCTGGTCATCATGACCATCGCCTTGTCATTGGCGACCTTTATGCAGGTGCTGGACTCGACCATCGCCAACGTGGCCATTCCGACCATTGCCGGTAACCTTGGCTCGTCACTGAGCCAGGGAACCTGGGTTATCACTTCATTTGGGGTGGCAAACGCCATCTCAATTCCTATCACCGGGTGGCTTGCTAAGCGCTTTGGTGAAGTGAAGTTGTTTATGTGGTCGACGATTCTCTTCGTGTTGGCTTCATGGGCTTGCGGCGTGTCCAAAAGTCTGGAGATGCTGATCTTCTTCCGCGTTATCCAGGGGATCGTTGCCGGGCCGTTGATTCCGCTGTCGCAAAGTCTGCTGCTCAATAACTACCCGCCTGCTAAGCGAAGTATCGCGCTGGCGCTGTGGTCGATGACGGTCATCGTGGCACCGATTTGTGGGCCAATCCTCGGTGGTTTTATCAGTGATAACTACCACTGGGGTTGGATCTTCTTTATCAACGTGCCTATCGGCGCGCTGGTCGTTCTGCTGACGATGCAAACCTTGCGTGGGCGTGAAACCAAAACCGAGCAGCGCCGTATTGATGCCATCGGCCTTGCGCTGTTGGTGGTGGGCATTGGTAGCCTGCAAATCATGCTCGACCGCGGTAAAGAGCTGGATTGGTTTAACTCAACGGAAGTGGTCGTTCTGACAATCGTCGCGGTGGTGACGATAAGTTTCTTGATTGTCTGGGAGCTAACGGACGACAACCCGATAGTCGACTTGTCGTTGTTTAAGTCGCGAAACTTCACCATTGGTTGCTTGTGTATCAGTCTCGCCTACATGCTCTACTTCGGCGCAATTGTGTTACTGCCGCAGCTATTGCAGGAGGTATATGGCTACACGGCAACCTGGGCGGGTCTGGCATCGGCACCGGTCGGGCTTCTTCCTGTATTGCTGTCGCCGATTATCGGGCGTTTTGCTCATAAGCTCGATATGCGGCGCCTGGTGACGTTCAGCTTTATTATGTACGCCGTCTGTTTCTACTGGCGTGCATATACCTTCGAGCCGGGAATGGATTTCGGCGCGTCGGCCTGGCCGCAGTTTATTCAGGGCTTTGCCGTGGCGTGCTTCTTTATGCCACTGACGACAATCACGCTTTCCGGGCTACCGCCTGAACGTATGGCCGCAGCGTCGAGTCTGTCGAACTTTACCCGAACCCTTGCCGGTTCGATTGGTACGTCGATAACCACGACGCTGTGGACTAACCGCGAAGCGCTACATCACGCGCAGTTAACGGAGTCCGTTTCACCGTTTAACCCGAATGCGCAGGAGATGTATTCAAAACTGGAAAATCTGGGGATGTCGCCGCAACAAGCCTCTGGCTATATTGCGCAGCAGATTACCAATCAGGGGCTGATTATCTCAGCCAATGAGATTTTCTGGGTTTCTGCAGGAATATTTATTCTGTTACTGGGTCTAATCTGGTTTGCCAGACCACCGTTTGGTGCCGGTGGTGGCGGCGGTGGAGCGCACTAAGTCAGAAACACAAAAGGGGCCAATTGGCCCCTTTTCTCTGTCTGTCGTCTGGCGGTTTTGCAGCACAGGTTGTCAGTTTTGCGCCAGTAAGCCCAGCCTAAAGTCGTCAGGATAAAGACTGACCCACGCCGAGGAAAACCGACATGCTGTACGACCCATCGCAAAAATACCAGCCCCATCCCCCGATTCACCTACCTGACCGCCAATGGCCAAACAAACAGCTCACGCATGCCCCACGCTGGCTTTCCACCGACCTGCGCGACGGTAATCAGGCGCTGGCTGACCCCATGGACGGCCTGCGCAAACTGCGCTTCTGGGAACTGTTGCTCCAATGCGGTTTTAAGGAAATTGAAGTGGCTTTTCCGTCAGCATCAGAAACGGACTTCCAGTTTGTTCGCCAGCTAATTGAAGAACGGCGGATACCGCACGACGTCACAATCCAGGTGCTGACCCAGGCACGTACCGATTTGATTGAACGCACTTTTGCCGCTCTTGAGGGTGCCAGTCGCGCGACACTGCATCTCTATAACGCCACTGCCCCACTTTTCCGCCGCCTGGTATTCCGTCAGAGCAAAGAGGAGATCATCCAATTGGCCGTCAGTGCAACGCGCCAGATTCGGGCATTGTGCGAGGCAAACCCGCAAACACAGTGGAGTTATGAATACTCCCCGGAAACCTTCTGCTTCACCGAATCTGATTTCGCGCTGCAAATCTGCGAGGCGGTGGCGGATGTTTGGGAGCCCTGCTGCGAAAGGCCGATGATTATCAACTTACCTGCAACCGTCGAAGTGAATACCCCGAACGTCTATGCCGACCAAATTGAGTACTTCTGTCGCCATTTCTCGCGGCGTAACGCGGTGTGTATCAGCGTTCATCCTCACAATGACCGGGGAAGCGGTGTGGCCAGTGCTGAACTGGCGATACTTGCGGGAGCTGACCGTGTAGAGGGCTGTTTGTTCGGCAACGGCGAACGCACCGGTAACGTCTGTCTGGTAACCATGGCTATGAATCTATACAGCCAGGGGGTCTCACCGCAGCTCGATTTCAGCGACATAAAGCATGTTGTCGAAGAGGTGGAGCAATGCAATCAGTTACCGGTGCACCCTCGCCATCCCTATGCCGGAAAGTTGGCATTTACAGCCTTTTCAGGCTCGCATCAGGATGCTATCAAAAAGGGTTTCACGGCCCGGCAGCAATCCTCTTCTCCGCTTTGGGAGATGCCGTATCTTCCTGTAGACCCGAACGATATTGGCTGTAGTTACGAGGCGGTGATCCGCGTTAACAGCCAGTCTGGTAAAAGCGGCGCGGCGTGGATACTGGAACAAAACCACGGGCTGGTATTACCACGTGGGTTGCAACAGGACTTCAGCCGCCACGTTCAGGAACAGACCGACCGGGACGGTAACGAAATGACTCTTAACGCCCTCTGGCAGTTGTTCCGCAAGTTGTACGGGCCGCATCAACTCGCTGATCGGCAACTACTGGAATACCGCAGTGAAAGTCAGACAGAAGGAGGTCTTTCACTGCAGGCGCGCGTCCAGACACCAGAAGGAATATTGACGTTGCAGGGCAAAGGTAACGGGCTACTTTCTGCCACCGCTGATGCTCTAAAATCGCAGTTCAAGGTCGCTTTTTCTATCGAGGACTACCATGAGCATACACTTGGAAGACATAGCGAGAGCCGATCAGCTGCCTATATACGCTGTACTTTTGCCAATGGTGAAAGTCGCTGGGGAGTCGGTATCGACAATGATGTTGCGCGGGCTTCGCTACAGGCTTTGCTTAACGCCTTGCCGATAAACTCCTCGAACTAGAAGTATTCACTTGGGGATACGCCCAGAGTCCGTCGGAACATGGCGCTGAATGCACTGTGGCTTTCATAGCCAAGATCCAGCGCCACCCGCAGAACCGATTGCCCTTGAGCCAGGCGATTTAGTGCTTCCATTAGCCGTGCGCGTCGTACCCATTCGCTGAACGCCATACCAGTTTGCTCGCGAAAATGGCGCAGTAAGGTTCGTTCACTCATGTTGAGCTGGGCGGCAGCCACTGTGGTGGTCCATGATTTACCTGGTTCAGCCTGAACCTGACGGCATAGCGCCTGAATCGTGGGTGCCTGCGGTTCCGGCAGATTAAAAGGCATCACTGTCATCACGCGGATTTCATCGAGGATCAGCTCGTAGATTCTCTCCTCCCTGCTCCCGGCTTCGTACCGTCCTGGTAGATCCAGCGAGCTTATGATCAACTCACGCAGTAAATTAGAAACCTGCACAACCTGACAGACCGAGGGTAAATCCGCTCGAGCAAAAGGATCGATAAACAACGTTCTGGCCGCGACTTGTCCTGTGACCTGAAGCCGATGACGTGTTCCCGCCGGGAGCCATACACCACGACTGGGCGGCACAACCCAATACCCTTGTTCCGTTTCTATCCGCACCACGCCACTTAAAGTATGCAGCAGTTGTGCGCAGTCATGGCTATGCCAGGGCTCCGTCGCGCCATGTGGATAATCATGAGCCAAGGGAACCAGCGGACGCGTCGCGAAGTTGAACTGGAGAGTGGTAGACATAGCGTTATTTATGAGCGAAAAGATAAAGGTAGCATAGCGCAGGAATATAAAAAGGAGCCGATGAGCTCCTTTTTATGAGGCTTCTGACTAGATGTGCAGCTCTTTAAGTTTCTCTTTTGGCAGAGCCAACTCTTCGTTGCTGTTCACGCTCACACCATGCTCAAGAATATGGCGCGCGATGTCCTGTGCTTCTTGCAACGAGTGCATGTGGTAAGTCCCACACTGATAAACGTTCAGCTCTGGGATCTGGTTTTGCTCTTTCACTTTCAGAACATCTTCCATTGCCGCTTTCCACGCGTCAGCAACTCGAGACTCTTCTGGCACACCAATCAGGCTCATGTAGAAACCTGTGCGGCAACCCATAGGTGAAATATCGATGATCTCTACGCCGTTCCCATTCAGGTGATCACGCATAAATCCTGCAAACAGGTGTTCAAGTGTATGAATCCCTTTTTCTGGCATCACTTCCTTGTTCGGGATGCAGAAACGCAGATCAAATACAGTGATTGTATCGCCATGAGGCGTGTGCATTGTTTTGGCCACACGCACTGCTGGCGCGCCCATGCGGGTATGGTCGACTGTGAAGCTATCCAACAACGGCATCTGATCACCTCCGATAGTGATTTAATTTAAAAATAAAATGAACCATTCTTTCCTGGACGACTCTGAGTATATGAAAGACGCGCATTTATTATCATCATCCCTGATTCAGAGATGTATATTTTGGCCACATTGATTGTGGCCTTTTTCTTTTGTACTACGCGTGTTTTGCGAGCCACACGTCGAACGGTTCGGTATCTTTAGCTTCAATTTCCCGCTGACGTTGCCACGAAGCGTCATGCTCCTTCTGCAATACATCTTCGGTCAAAATCTCTAGCGGCTCCTGGATCAGCATCTGACGATATTGCTCAGCCAATGCCAGCCCAGTTCCGCCAATGCCATTATCAATCATAGACCGCAGAATTCGTGCTGAGTACGTTAATTCAGGATTATCGAAACAGGCGACCAGTTGGTCACACACGTCCTGGTATTCCGTATTGCCAGCGATACCATCCAGCGTTTCCGCGACACGCCGTAAATCAGCAAACAGGTCTTTGCCCACTTTAGGCAACGGATGCTGTGCGGTTTCACAACCCATACCCAACGTCAGGCCTGGTTTGCGCCCTTCCAGAATCACGCGATTCCAGTTTTTACGGGTGCAAAGCAATTCATCACTGCTCATTTCAGGCGCGTCAGCCAGCACACACCAAATCATAAACAGGTCGAGGAAGCGAACTTGCTGCTCATCAACCCCGATCGGAGAGAACGGGTTAATATCCAGTGAACGCACTTCGATATATTCAATCCCACCGCGCATCAGAGCGTCAGAAGGCGACTCACCCTCCGCTGTGACACGTTTAGGGCGAATCGGTGCGTAGAGTTCATTTTCGATTTGCAGCACGTTGGTGTTGATTTGAAGGCGTTTACCGTCCTTCTCAACTCCCATCTTCGCGTACTCTTCCGAAGGCGTTTTAATGGCACGTTTTAATCCGGCGACGTAAGTTTCCAGATCGTTAAACGTAATGCCAAGATTGCTCTGAGATTTGTTGGTGTAACCGAGGTCGCTCAAACGCAGTGACGTCGCGTATGGCAGGTAATTCATGCCACACTCGGTTTTTTCAAATGGCAGCGAGCTTTCTTTCCCTTGCAGGAAAGACGAGCAAATCGCCGGCGATGCACCGAATAAATACGGGATCACCCAACCGAAACGGTAGTAGTTGCGAATCAGGCGGAAGTATCCGGCGGAAATCGCTTCTTTGCCGCTCTGGGCATCTTCTACGCCCAACCGCGCCTGCCAAAATTCAAACGGCAACGAAAAGTTGTAGTGAACGCCGGAGATAGTCTGCATCAACGCACCGTAACGGTTTTTCAATCCTTCACGGTAGAGCGTTTTAAAACGCCCGTTGTTGGATGAACCATACTGCGCCAGTTCGATATTCTGACCGTCGTCGATATAGCACGGCATGCTCAGAGGCCACATGCGTTCCTCACCCAAATGACGGGCGACATGGCGATGAATATCACGCATGAAGGTCAGCATATGGTCGATGTCACCATCAACCGGAGTGATAAACTCCAGCAGCGCTTCCGCGAAATCGGTGGTGATCCATTTATGGGTAAACGCTGAACCTAGACTTTCCGGGTGGCCGGTTGTTGCCAACTGACCATCTGGCGTGACGCGCAGCGTTTCACGCTCAAGACCACGACGAAGACCTTTTACTGCCTGAGGATGCTGTTCCAGCCAGGCCAGCGCCTGTGATACGTTCGGGATCAAATTGACCTCCCGCCTGTAGAATTCATTTTTATTAAGCATAATTGTTTTAAATGGTGATGATAATTATCAGATCACCCAATTAGTGCCACCACGCCATGCCTTGTACCGTTGCAGCCGCGACAACGAGATAGCGAAGCGCTTTACCAAGGCATAAGAAAAAGATTACCGGTCCCCAGCTCATTCGTAATAAGCCAGCCAACAGGCACAGTAGATCGCCAATTAAAGGCATCCAGCTGAGTAATAACGTTGCCGGACCAAAACGCACTAGCCAGGCAGTTGCCTTTCCTTGCCAGCGCGATTGTTCCCGCAACGGGAAAAAACGTCCAAGAATAACGTTAGTTAAGCCGCCAAGGCTATTACCCATTGTTGCTATTAAAATGAGTAACCAGGTTGGCCCAGAACCTGCAACTAATAACGCCACCAGAACAGCTTCTGAGCTTCCTGGTAACAATGTTGCGCTAAGAAAACTGCTGGTAAACAGTGAAACAAATGACAGAGTTTCACTCACAGCAAACGGACATCCACGCCATCCATACCAGCGGCACGTGCTGCTTCCAGGCCAAAATCTGCATCTTCAAACACCACACATTTATGCGCAGCAACACCCATTAATTTGGCGCACAGCAAAAAAGTGTCGGGAGCAGGTTTATGGTTTTTAACGTGATCTGCCGCGACAACAGCGGAGAAATACTGACGTAAGCCCAAATGATTAAGCAGCGCTTCGGCAATATCGCTTTCACTACCGGTACCGACAGCCATAGGACGACGCCCATGCCAGGATTTAACGACATCAATGAGAGGAAGCGGGCGCACAGTATCAAGAAGCATAGCCCTTACGGCCTGCGTCTTTTCCTGCGCCAGACGATGAGGATCAAGATCTGCACGATTGAGTTCGATAATCGCCTGCGCGATACGCCAGGTTGGGGAGCCATTCAACGCAACCATAGCTTGCTCATCAAACTGCATGCCATAGCCCGCTAGCGTCTCACGCCACGCCTTACGATGTGTTGGTTCGGTATCGAGGATGGTTCCGTCCATATCGAAAATCAGGCCGTCGTAACGTTCGTACATCTCATCCCTCACATCACTCAATATTGAGGCGTTACTTTAGCGTAAACCAATAATATTGTCGCTTATTTGTAATTGAGATAGTACAGAAGGTGACTAATGGGTTTGTGTGGTGTTACTGGGGAGTTTAAGAGTTACTTTCGGGGAATTAAAACTGGAGAAAAATATGGTGCACCCAGGAAGATTCGAACTTCCGACCGCTCGGTTCGTAGCCGAGTACTCTATCCAGCTGAGCTATGGGTGCATCGGGTTACTGCTTTACTACTGATTCAATGTCACTGAACTTGCCGTAACATCGAAGAAGATGGTGCACCCAGGAAGATTCGAACTTCCGACCGCTCGGTTCGTAGCCGAGTACTCTATCCAGCTGAGCTATGGGTGCATCGGGTTACTGCTTTACTACTGATTCAATGTCACTGAACTTGCCGTAACATCGAAGAAGATGGTGCACCCAGGAAGATTCGAACTTCCGACCGCTCGGTTCGTAGCCGAGTACTCTATCCAGCTGAGCTATGGGTGCACAGGATTACTTCTTTTACTGCTGACTTAATGCTGTTTGTTGTTCTAAACAACATCAACAAGATGGTGCATCCGGAGCGTTACTCACGGTGCTTGCCCTGACGGGCCGTTGCTTTAGCAACGTTTTTCTCCCTGTTGTTCGCTAAGAAATTAACTTTCTTTGCAACACTACCGGTGCAAAATGGTAGTAGGAAGAATGGTGCACCCAGGAAGATTCGAACTTCCGACCGCTCGGTTCGTAGCCGAGTACTCTATCCAGCTGAGCTATGGGTGCAAAATGGCGGTGAGGCGGGGATTCGAACCCCGGATGCAGCTTTTGACCGCATACTCCCTTAGCAGGGGAGCGCCTTCAGCCTCTCGGCCACCTCACCACACGCCTCTTTCGAGGTGTACCGTTGAACTTGTTTCTGCTCATCGGCACTGCGTGGCGCACATATTACTTTCCCGCACTTATAAGTCAAACAATTTTTCCCAACTCAGTTTCAATTGCACACTTCGCGCACAATTAGGGTGAATTCACGGCAAAAAGAGTGTTTTATCAACTAACAAGATGGGGTTTATAGAGGTACGAAAGCATTCGGGATAAGTAAGAAATTGTGGGCATGACAGAAGAAACAGGAGGGATTGCGAGATAAAGCGAAGAAAATAGTGCTCTAAAGGAAGCGTCTCGCTAGCAGATAGCGAGACGCAGTAACTTTAGTAACTCGTTTGTTGCGATTTTTCAGCCTGGATACGTTGGTAGATCTCTTCGCGGTGTACAGAAACTTCCTTCGGGGCGTTAACACCAATACGAACCTGGTTACCTTTTACCCCAAGTACTGTCACGGTCACCTCATCCCCAATCATGAGGGTCTCACCAACTCGACGAGTTAGAATCAGCATTCTTTGCTCCTTGAAAGATTAAAAGAGTCGGGTCTCTCTGTATCCCGGCGTTCTCCATCATATACGACAAAAAGTAAGTAGTGACAAACACATAAAGTGTCACTCACCACGACATTACATTCTGTTATGAATAAGTCTAGCCGATATACGCAACTTTAACCTGACTTTATCATTATTGAGTATGTGCAAATTTAAGAAGACGCTATAACCTAAATGAGTTATAGCGTCTGTCTGCACTTTATTTTTTTACTTAGAGCTTAGCCGAGACCCAAGCTTCAACACCGGCCAGAGCACCCGGCAATGCGGCTGCATCTGTGCCACCAGCCTGAGCCATATCTGGACGACCGCCCCCTTTGCCACCAACTTGCTGAGCGATAACTCCAATCAGTTCTCCCGCCTTCACACGGTCAGTGACATCTTTAGAGACACCAGTAATCAGAGAAACCTTACCTTCTGATACCGTCGCCAGAACGATAATTGCCGAACCAAGCTGATTTTTCAGATCATCAACCATAGTACGCAGCATCTTCGGTTCAACGTTGGCAAGTTCACTCACGAGGAGTTTCACGCCTTTTACATCGACGGCTTTGCTGGAAAGGTTTGCACTCTCCTGCACTGCCTGCTGTTCTTTCAATTGCTGTAGTTCTTTTTCAAGCTGGCGGGTACGCTCCAGTACCGAACGCACTTTCTCGTTCAGATTCTGGCTATCGCCTTTGAGCAACTGAGCAATATCATTGAGCTGTTCGCTTTGTGCATGCAGATTAGCCAGCGCACCTTCGCCAGTAACAGCTTCAATACGGCGCACACCCGCAGCAGTACCAGACTCAGCAACGATACGGAACAAACCAATATCGCCAGTGCGGCTGGCGTGAATACCGCCACACAGTTCGGTCGAGAAATCACCCATGCTCAGCACACGCACGTGGTCATCATACTTCTCACCAAACAACGCCATTGCACCTTTAGCCTTAGCAGCTTCCAGATCCATGACGTTAGTTTCGATTGGCAGGTTGCGACGAATTTGTCCGTTAACGATATCTTCTACTGCGCGAACTTCAGCCGGTTTCATTGCTTCGAAATGGGAGAAGTCGAAACGCAGGCCTTTATCGTTAACCAGAGAACCTTTTTGCGCGACATGCGTGCCAAGTACCTGGCGCAATGCAGCATGCAACAAGTGAGTTGCAGAGTGGTTCAGACGAATGCGTGAACGACGCACTTCATCAACTTCAGCTTTTACACTGTCGCCCACTTTCACCACACCAGAGACTAATTTGCCAAGATGACCGATAGCCTGGCCATACTTCTGCGTATCGTTAACGGCAAAGTCCACACCGTTACCTTTAATTGTGCCTTTATCACCAACCTGGCCACCAGACTCTGCATAGAATGGTGTTTCGTTGAGCACCACAACCGCTTCCTGGCCCGCAGTCACTTGTTCAACGGCTTTACCGTCAACAAACAACGCAGTGACTTTCGCGGTTAAATCCGTGTGATCATAACCTTTGAAAGCAGTGGCAGAATCTACGCGGATCATGCTGTTATAGTCAGCGCCAAAACCGCTGGACTCACGTGCGCGACGGCGTTGTTCTTCCATAGCCGCTTCAAAACCAGCTTCGTCAACTTTCAGATTACGTTCGCGGCAAACATCCGCAGTCAGGTCAACCGGGAAGCCATAGGTGTCGTACAGACGGAAAGCGGTTTCACCATCCAGCGTATCGCCCTTCAGTTTCGCCAGTTCTTCATCCAACAGCGTTAAGCCACGTTCCAGGGTACGGGCAAACTGCTCTTCTTCGGTTTTCAGAACTTGTTCAACCAATGCTTGCTGACGTTGCAGCTCTTCACCCGCTGCCCCCATCACTTCAACCAATGGGCCAACCAGTTTGTAGAAGAAGGTTTCTTTAGCGCCCAGCATGTTGCCGTGGCGGATTGCACGACGAACGATACGGCGCAGCACATAGCCACGGCCTTCATTGGATGGCGTAACACCATCAGCAACCAGGAACGCACAAGAACGAATATGGTCAGCGATAACACGCAGTGATTTGCTGTTCAGATCGGTTGCACCAGTAACTTCGGCAACAGACTTAATCAGCTGGCTGAACAAATCAATTTCGTAGTTGGAGTTAACGTGCTGAAGAACAGCGGCAATACGCTCCAGCCCCATCCCCGTATCAACAGACGGCTTCGGCAATGGCAACATAGTGCCATCTTGCTGACGGTTGAACTGCATGAACACAAGGTTCCAGATTTCGATATAACGGTCGCCATCTTCTTCAGCGCTACCCGGAGGGCCGCCCCAAATGTGGTCGCCGTGGTCAAAGAAGATTTCGGTGCATGGGCCGCATGGGCCGGTGTCACCCATCTGCCAGAAGTTGTCAGATGCGTAAGCTGCACCTTTGTTATCGCCAATGCGAATAATACGTTCGCGCGGAACGCCAACTTCTTTTTCCCAGATTTCAAACGCTTCGTCGTCAGTCTCGTAAACCGTGACCCACAGACGATCTTTTGGCAGGTTAAACCACTGTTCGCCGGTCAATAATTCCCAGGCGAAGTTGATGGCATCATTTTTGAAGTAGTCACCAAAGCTGAAGTTACCCAGCATTTCAAAGAAAGTGTGGTGACGAGCGGTGTAACCGACGTTCTCCAGGTCATTGTGTTTACCACCAGCGCGGACACAACGTTGCGACGTTGTGGCACGGGAATAGTTACGTTTGTCGAGACCAAGGAATACATCCTTGAACTGGTTCATCCCGGCATTGGTAAACAGCAAAGTAGGGTCGTTATTCGGAACCAGGGAGCTGCTCGCTACAACCTGGTGGCCTTTACTATGGAAAAAATCGAGAAACGCCTGACGGATCTCAGCGGTGCTCTTGCTCATAATTATCCTGAAATCAAGCTAACGAGGAGTTGCAAACCTGACATAGCCAATTTTGATACTTTGGCCTTGACCTGTTTACCTGGAAAAAGTGGGAATAAGATAAGTTTTCTGATGAGGGAAGTAAAATCCCGTGTATGCCTAATCTGCAAAATTTCGGTATTTATCTTGAATAAACGGCCTGGATGTCTTCCATAAAGAAACCACGATACTGAAGATAGCGCTGCACTTTGGCCCGCTCTTTCCATTCCGTAGGAAGTTGCTCACCAAATTTTCGCTCGGCAATGTCTCGCGCCATCTCTTGCCAGTCTATTTCGCAATTTTCCATGGCGGCTTCGCTCAGTTCACGCGCGATACCTTTACCCTGCAATTCCTGACGGATACGTTGCGGGCCATAACCTTTGCGGCTGCGGCTTGCGATAAAACGCGAAGCGAACTGAGCATCGTCCAGCCAGCGGTGTTCATAACACCAGGCAATAACTTTTTCGATATCTTCAGGAGTAAACGGGTCTTCTTCCGCTCTTGGTTTTCCGGGAAACGTGGGTTGTGCAGCAAGTTTACGGCGGAGTTCTTGTTCGCTGTGATCGCGCATCGCCAGGATACGAGTGGCTTTGTCTAATAAGCGGGACCAGGCGCTGCGGCGAGTAGAAGGAGTAATAGGTTCAGGCATGACGGATAACCTGTATAGAAGAAAAGTGCAGTAAAGCAGATAAAGACAAGGGCTGCCGTGGCAGCCCTTACTAGTATTTAGAAGTCTTCTTTGGTTTCAGCAACGTCTTTGTCATGGTCATCAACAACAAAGTCTGGTGTGCCATCTTGATTATTCAGCAGCATATCACGCAGTTTCTTCTCGATTTCCACAGCCATTGGCTTGTTTTCTTTCAGGAAATTACTGGAGTTTGATTTACCCTGGCCAATCTTCTCACCGTTGTAGCTGTACCAGGCACCTGCTTTTTCAATCAGCTTGTGCTTCACGCCTAAATCAACCAGTTCGCCGTAGAAGTTAATGCCTTCGCCGTACATGATCTGGAATTCAGCTTGCTTAAATGGTGCAGCAATTTTGTTTTTGACCACTTTAACGCGGGTTTCACTACCCACTACGTTATCGCCATCTTTTACCGCGCCAATACGGCGGATATCCAGACGGACAGATGCGTAGAACTTCAGGGCGTTACCACCGGTTGTGGTTTCCGGGTTACCGAACATCACACCAATTTTCATACGGATCTGGTTGATGAAGATAAGCAATGTGTTGGACTGCTTAAGGTTACCCGCCAGTTTACGCATTGCCTGGCTCATCATACGTGCCGCAAGGCCCATATGAGAGTCACCGATTTCGCCTTCAATTTCAGCTTTCGGTGTCAGAGCAGCAACGGAGTCAACCACGAGGACGTCAACAGCACCGGAACGTGCTAATGCGTCACAGATTTCCAGAGCTTGTTCGCCGGTATCAGGCTGGGAACACAGCAGGTTGTCGATATCAACGCCCAATTTCTTAGCGTAAATCGGGTCCAGAGCGTGCTCGGCATCGATAAACGCACACGTTTTACCTTCACGTTGAGCGGCGGCGATAACTTGCAAAGTCAGCGTCGTTTTACCAGAAGATTCTGGTCCGTAGATTTCAACGATACGCCCCATTGGTAAGCCACCGGCTCCCAGAGCAATATCCAGTGAAAGTGAACCGGTAGAGATCGTTTCCACATCCATGGTACGGTCTTCACCCAGACGCATGATGGAGCCTTTACCAAATTGTTTTTCAATTTGGCCAAGTGCTGCCGCTAACGCCTTCTGTTTGTTTTCGTCGATAGCCATTTTTACTCCTGTCATGCAGGGTGATACACAAGTGCGCCACGCTGCTTACTATGCTGTTTTGTTGTGCCAATTATACTGTATGGTCATACAGTATCAAGCTTATTTTTGAGAAATTCTTCCCACAGGGTTTGCACTGCATATTCCGTGGCCTGGCGGCGAACGGCATCACGGTCACCTTCAAAAAGCTGATGGCGAGCGACAGTGCCTTCAAGCTTTGAGCTGAAGCCAAACCACACGGTGCCGACAGGTTTTTCCTCGCTGCCACCATTTGGTCCGGCGATACCACTGACTGCAATCGCGTAGTCCGCAGCGGCGGCATATAACGCCCCCTGAGCCATTTCACGCACCACGGCTTCACTGACTGCACCGTGGGTTTCCAGCGTCCCGCTATCCACACCAATCATTTGATGTTTAGCTTCGTTACTGTAGGTAACAAAGCCACGTTCAAACCAGGCGGAACTGCCTGAAACATCAGTAATCACCTTGGCAATCCAGCCACCGGTGCAAGATTCCGCCGTCGTGATGGTGGCACCAAGCTGCCCAAGCGCTTCGCCCAACTGGTGGCTTAATTGGCGCAATGTTTTCTCTGTCATATTGGCTCCGATTGTAGACATATCGCAGGGTCACACGATAGCACTTAACCGTGCTTTCAGAGGATTACATTCAATAACGCGAGGCACTTCCAGAGAAAAGAACGGCCAGCGAATGCTGGCCGGATAAATCATTTCATACTGTTAGCGATGGCTTCCACATTATGCTTAAAAGCCATCTCATAAGTGCTGGCAGGACCGTCGGCATCAGACAATGCTTCAGGATAAAGTTCACCGCCCGGTTGTGCACCACTCGCGGCAGCAATTTGTTTTACCAGACGGGGGTCAGTCTGGTTCTCAATGAAGTATGTTTTGATGTGCTGGTTTTTGAGCTGTTTGATTAGCCCAGCGACATCACTGGCATTCGCTTCAGCTTCAGTCGAGAAGCCAACAGGCGCGAGGAAAGCCACCCCATACTCTGCGCCAAAATAGCCAAAGGCATCATGGCTGGTCAGCACTTTACGGTGCGATTTAGGAATCGATTCAAAGCGTGTTTTGGCCCAGCTATCCAGCAGTTTCAGGCGAGTAACGTACTCGCTGCCGCTTTCATTGATTGCCGCCGCATCTTGTGGGTCTGCCGCCATCAGCGCCTTCATAATATTCTGTGCGTAGATCGCGCCATTCTCAGCACTGTTCCAGGCATGCGGGTCAGTAATTTGTTTACCGTCTTCGACCATGCTGCGGCTGGAAATACCTTCAGAAGCAACAATGACTTTACCTTTATAGCCTGATGCACTCACCAGACGGTCCATCCACCCTTCCATTCCCAGCCCGCTGACAATAACCACGTCAGCTTTGCTTAGCGCGACGCTGTCTTGCGGCGAGGGTTCAAAACTATGCGGATCACCGTTTGGCCCGACCAGGCTTTTTACCGTGACATGTTCACCGCCGACTTGTTTCGCCATATCAGCCAGCACCGTGAAACTGGCGACCACATTGAGGTTTTTCGCCAGCGCCGCCTGGCTGGAACAAGCCAGCACCAATGACATCATCATCCCAAAACGTTTCATTTAATCCCCTTGCTTGTTGTTATCCAGCCTCTACAAAGGCTCCGAGCCAGTCCGCTGCGCGAACCGAAAAGTATTGAGATAAAGAAGCCAACGCTTGCCGTCAGAACAATCGCCGGTCCAGCAGGCAGTGCGGCGGCAAAAGACCATGCCAGCCCAATCCATGCCGATAGCAAACCGCAGACCACCGCAATAAACATCGCCCCAGGTAGCGTTTTCGCCCAGCAGCGCGCCGAAACTGCTGGCAGCATCATTAGCCCGACGGACATCAGCGTGCCGAGGATTTGAAATCCGGCGACCAGGTTAAGCACCAACAGTGCAAGAAAAACACCATGAATAAGATGAGGTGCCTGGCGGTTATTGACCTGCAAGAAGCTGCGGTCAAAGGTTTCCATCACCAGCCCGCGATATAAACCCGCCAGGATAAGTAACGTTACGCTGGCAATCACGCCAACGAAGATTGTTGCCTGATTATCGACGGCCAGTATTGAGCCAAATAAAAGGTGCAGCAGGTCAACACTGGAGCCGCGAAGCGAAATGAGTGTGACACCTAACGCCAGCGAGCCGAGGTAAAAACCTGCAAAACTAGCATCCTCTTTAAGTTGGGTTCGTGAGCTCACCAGGCCGGAAATTAATGCCACCAGCACCCCCGCAACAAAGCCGCCAATCCCCATGGCAACCAGCGACATACCTGCCAGCAAATAGCCCACCGCAACGCCCGGCAGGATGGCATGAGAAAGTGCATCCCCCACCAGGCTCATACGCCTTAGCAGCAAGAAAATCCCCAACGGAGCGGTGCTCAGTGATAAAGCCAGGCACGCAACGAGCGCGCGGCGCATAAAACCGTAATCAATAAACGGTTCCAAGAAGAAGTGATAAATCATGCGGATAACGCCAGATTATTACTGACTTGCGAATAACGAGGTAACACTTCAGCAGCGTCCCCCCAATGGAAATGATCTTGTGTAAGCAATAAAACCTGTGGGAAATGCCGGCTAACACGTTGGTTATCATGCAGCACAGCCAGTACCGTTTGGCCCGCCTGATTCATTTGGCAGATTAACGACATCAGGAAATCGCTGGTTTGCGAATCGACCCCGGTAAAAGGCTCATCGAGCAGCACCAGCGGCGCATTTTGCACCAGTAAGCGAGCAAACAGCATTCTCTGAAACTGGCCGCCAGAAAGCATTTCGATAGGCTGATGGCGGTAAGCGCTCAAGCCAACTCGTTCGATGGCATCGGCTATCCGCAGGCGGTGTTGACGCTTCAATGCGGAAAACAGGCTGCGGGCAGGCCACGCCCCCATACACACCACATCGTAAACCGTGACAGGAAACTGTCTTTCCATTTCAGCCAGTTGCGGCAACCACGCAATGCGCGGAGCACACCCATCGGTAAACTGCAGTTGCCCCGATACCGGTGCCTGTAACTTCAATAATGTTTTAAGGAGGGTCGATTTCCCGGTGCCGTTGGCACCAATAATGGCGGTCATGCTGCCTTGCACAATATGGCCGGTAAGTGCAGGTGCCACCGCCCTTCCCTGATAACCCAATACCACTTGATTCAACGAGATCATGGCAGTGCAATCGCCCAGCGAATAGCCAGCCATAAACCGGCGAGCAGCATTAAGACTGCACAAAACCGGGCTGATGCCGCCACGGTGAAAAGTGTCCGTAAAGGATTCATTGCAGGAAAAAGCCTTCAATTTGATTTGTTATAACATAACATAAAATAAATTGATGACGATGTAAATTCCTGATCGACGATCGGGAAAAACCTTCATGGGAAGTGCTGGAGAAAGAACCCCGCCTCAGAACAAGGCGGGGTAAAGATTACTGAACGCGAGCCTGCGCAACAGCCAGGCCTAACTGCCATACCGCCATCGCGTAATGCGTGCTGTGGTTGTAACGGGTGATGGTGTAGAAGTTTGGCAGACCGTACCAGTACTGGTAACGATCGCCCATATCCAGGCGCAGTAAACTGGCTTCCTGGTGGTTACCCAGAGAAGCCGTTGGGCTCAGACCGGATTGCGCCAGCGCGGAAACGGAATACTTGGTCTTAAAGCCGTTGGCTAACCCCGGTACCTGGCCGTTAGCAGGCACCGCCACCAAATCCCCTTTCACCCAGCCGTGGCCTTTGAAATAGTTTGCTACACTGCCAATCGCATCTTCGGGATCCCACAAATTCACATGACCGTCGCCGTTGAAATCAACCGCGTACTCTTTGAACGACGAAGGCATAAACTGGCCGTAACCCATCGCCCCGGCAAATGAACCTTTCAGTGCCAGCGGGTCATCACCTTCGTTACGCGCCATCAACAGGAAGGTTTCCAGTTCGCCAGAGAAGTATTGCGCACGGCGTGGATAAGCAAAGGATAAGGTCGCCAGCGCATCGATGATGCGTGTTTTACCCATCACGCGGCCCCAGCGAGTTTCCACGCCGATAATCCCAACAATAATTTCTGGTGGCACGCCGTAAACCTGGAAAGCGCGTTTCAGCGCACTATCGTATTGATTCCAGAAAGCCACGCCATTTTGCACGTTATCTGGGGTGATAAATTTGCCGCGATAACGCAACCACGCCCCATTTGGGCCCGGAGGTGGTGCAGTAGTAGGTGCCTGCTGGTCCATTAAACGCAGCACGTAATCCAACCGTTTGGCCTGAGATAACACTTCATGCAATTGCTGGCGGTCAAAGCCATGCTCACTCACCATTTTATTGATGAATTTTTCGGCTTCAGGATTGTTGGCAAAATCCCCCGTCTGCATAAACACATCATGCTGCGGTTGCAGCAAGAACCCCCCTGAAGGTGCGCCAGCTTGCTGAGGCGAAGTTTCAGTTTTTGGTTTACTGCTACAGGCAGCAAGCAAAACGATAAGTGGAAGTAACGCGACGGAGTAACGCATGTGAGGGATATCCATATGACTGACGACGAATGTGTATTCCTTATGGTAAATCATATTTGACTGCCTGAAAAAGAAGTCCGCTGTCATAACCTCAAAAAGGACGCCAAATGTACGTTTTGTGGCCCCTATTTTATTGCTCTCACCACCTGAATGACGAAACAGGAACCCTTCTTCGATGCCTGCATCCAGAGGATTTTAACCGTGTCTATGCCGGTAAAAACGCAGTATCAATAACTTGAGTTTTTTGATTGGCTGAGCTTGCGATATTTTTGCGGGGACATGCCAACATATTTATTAAAAGAGCTGTAGAAGCGACTACTTGAGCGAAACCCCGCAGTCAGCGCGATATCAAGAATTGTTTTATCGGTGTCGTTGAGTAACGCACGCACATGGTTAATACGCATCGCCGTAATATATTGCTTCATTGTCAGTTGCATCACACGATGGAAAATTCCCATCGCATAGTTTGCATTAAGTTTTACATGTTCGGCGATGTTTTCAATGGTGAGGGCCTGGTCGTAATTAGCCCCGATAAACTCCAGCATTTGACTAACATAGAACTGCGCGTGGCGCGACACACTACCGCCATTGCTGTGCGTACTGGGTGTTTTATTCACCAGAATAGGTTGCCAACCTGACAAACTCAGACGTTTAAGCATGAGCCCTATCTCATCAATGGCCAACTGGCGAATCTGTTCATTCTGGCTGTTCATTTCCTGTTGCCAACGCTGAACTTCAAATTGGCTAATTTGTTGGGCTGCCAACGATTTAATCACCATACCGTGGGTCACATGATTTATCAGTTGCCTATCCAGTGGCCATGAGAGAAACAGATGCATCGGCAGGTTAAAAATCGCCATATTCTGGCAATCACCGGGACGGGTGAGTTGATGAGGGGTACACGCCCAGAACAGGGTGATATGCCCTTGTTTGATTTGCACTATTTCATTGTTAATCAGGTATTCCACATCACCGTCGAACGGAACATTTATCTCGACTTGCCCGTGCCAGTGGCTGGATTCCATATAGTGCGGCCGACGCAGCTCAATATCCATGCGCTGATATTCAGAATAAAGTGCCAACGGGCTACGCGTTTCACGGTCGGTACTGTTACACATATGTGGATCAGGCGGTAGGCGGCCAGTGTTGATGTTCATCATTCTCTCCGGTTCCTGAATTATCATAAATTGTGGCACATATCCGAATGAAGTCTCCCCCTCACATTGATATTCCTTATAAATCTATGCCCGTATTCTCTTCTTTATTGGCAAATTATTCCCATAAACTCATATTACAGCGAACGAAAGAGTAAATATGAGCTTGTGGGAATTCTCTGCAGGGAAGATGGAGGAGAAGTCTTTACTGACATGCCACTCTGATTCTGTTTAACAACACCACGGAGAATTACCATGTCAGTGTCAGTTCCTAAAATTACCTTCATCGGTGCGGGCTCCACCATATTTGTGAAGAATATCCTTGGGGATGTCTTCCATCGCCCAGCACTGAAATCTGCCCATATCGCTCTGATGGATATTAATCCCACCCGGCTGGAGGAATCGCACATCGTTGTGCGCAAGCTGATGGATTCGGCTGAAGCCTACGGCAAGATTAGCTGCCATACCGATCAGAAAAGTGCCCTTGAGGGGGCTGACTTTGTGGTGGTAGCCTTCCAGATCGGCGGCTACGAGCCCTGTACCGTCACTGATTTTGACGTCTGTAAACGCTTTGGCCTGGAGCAAACCATAGCTGACACCCTCGGCCCTGGCGGCATTATGCGTGCACTGCGAACCATCCCGCATTTGTGGCAAATCTGCGAAGACATGCTGGAAGTCTGTCCTGATGCCACGATGCTGAATTACGTCAACCCAATGGCAATGAATACCTGGGCGATGTACGCACGTTATCCGCAAATCAAACAAGTGGGTTTATGCCATTCCGTTCAAGGTACCGCGGCAGAGTTGGCCCGCGATTTGGATATCGACCCTGCTACATTGCGTTATCGTTGTGCTGGGATTAACCACATGGCGTTTTATCTTTCTCTGGAGAAAAAAAATACCGATGGGGAATACATCAGTATCTATCCTGAGTTGCTGAATGCTTACGAGTCCGGGCAAGCGCCAAAGCCAAACGCTCACAGTAATCCTCGCTGTGAGAATATTGTCCGCTATGAGATGTTCAAAAAGCTGGGTTATTTTGTGACAGAATCCTCAGAGCATTTTGCTGAATACACACCGTGGTTTATCAAGCCTGGCCGCGAGGATTTAATTGAACGTTATAAAGTGCCGCTGGATGAGTATCCAAAACGCTGTGTCGAGCAGCTAGCAACCTGGCGCAAGGAGCTCGAAGAGTACAAAACAGCTGAAAAAATAACGATTAAACCGTCTAAAGAGTACGCCAGCACTATTATGAATGCTCTATGGACCGGTGAGCCGAGCGTTATTTATGGCAACGTACGCAATGACAAACTTATCGATAACCTTCCGCAAGGATGCTGCGTAGAAGTCCCTTGCCTTGTCGATGCTAACGGCATTCAACCCACCAGAATTGGCACACTCCCCTCGCATCTGGCCGCATTAATGCAGACTAACGTGAATGTGCAAACGTTACTGACAGAAGCCATCCTGACCGAAAACCGTGATCGCGTTTATCACGCCACGATGTTAGACCCCCATACTTCTGCCGTCCTTAGTATTGAAGAGATTTACGCATTGGTCGATGCCCTGATTGAGGCACATGGCAATTGGTTGCCAGAGTGGCTGCACCGCTAATCATCGCGAACGCCGGGTTATATGCCCGGCATATGTGTGACTAATAACAGAGGTGGGCGCTGGTAACAGTACCCTTGAACCCTATGAGCATATCGATTGCAACAAAACTCAGTTACGGATTTGGAGCGTTTGGTAAAGATTTCGCTATTGGTATTGTTTACATGTATCTGATGTATTACTACACCGATATCATCGGCTTATCGGTGGGGGTGGTTGGTACATTATTTCTGGTCGCCAGAATTTGGGATGCGATCAATGACCCCATTATGGGCTGGATAGTCAATAACACGCGTACGCGTTGGGGAAAGTTTAAACCATGGATTTTGATAGGCACGATAACCAACTCCGTGGTGTTGTTCTTATTATTCAGCGCGCACCAGTTTGAAGGTACAACCCAATTAGTGTTTGTCTGTGTCACCTATATTTTATGGGGTATGACATACACGATTATGGATATCCCGTTCTGGTCACTGGTTCCCACCATTACGCTGGATAAACGCGAACGTGAACAACTGGTTCCTTTCCCAAGGTTTTTTGCCAGCCTCTCGGGGTTTGTTACCGCCGGTATTACCCTACCGTTTGTGAAGTATGTCGGCGGGGCTGACCGCGGATTTGGTTTCCAGATGTTTACCCTGATCTTGATAGCCTTCTTTATTGCCTCGACTATTGTCACATTACGCTATGTCAAAGAGGTCTATTCATCGGACAACGACACCACTACCGAGAATAGCCGGCTGACATTAAAAACCATTGTCGGGCTTATTTATAAAAACGATCAGCTTTCGTGCCTGTTAGGTATGGCTTTGGCCTACAATATTGCCGCCAATACCATTACCGGCTTCGCGATTTATTATTTTACTTATGTAATTGGCAATGCCGACCTCTTCCCGTATTACATGTCTTACGCCGGTGCGGCAAACCTGCTCACGCTAATCCTGTTCCCTCGCCTGGTGAAAGCATTATCCCGGCGCGTTTTATGGACTTGTGCCTCAACGTTACCCATTCTCGGTTGTTGCGTACTACTGTGGATTGCCCTGGTGGGTTATCACAATATCTGGATGATTTCACTGGCTGGGGTACTACTCAATGTTGGCAGTGCACTGTTCTGGGTACTGCAGGTCATTATGGTGGCGGATACCGTCGATTATGGTGAATATAAGCTCAACGTACGCTGTGAAAGCATCGCCTACTCAGTACAAACGATGGTAGTAAAAGGTGGCTCGGCATTTGCTGCGCTGTTGATTTCCATTGTGCTTGGCATTATTGGTTATGTGCCAAATGTCGTTCAAAGCGAAAGTACGCTCATCGGCATGCAATTCATCATGATTGCTCTGCCTGCAGTGTTCTATCTCATCACCCTGGCTTTCTATTTCCGTTTCTACAAACTTAACGGCGATATGCTGCGTAAGATCCAAATCCATGTGCTGGATAAATATCGTAAAAAACCCGAGTTCATGACGCCAGAACCACAGAGGGCAAAAGTTAGCAATGTGGTCAACGCATCAGAAGCAAAGGTGTAAAATGCAGTAAGGTAAAAACGTAATGCCAGCCACATTAGGTGGCTGGCATTACAAGCAATTCAATCTCCTCCACAGTGGCCTTTCAAATCGTTGACCACGCCGCCAATCGCATCTTCTCGCCCCCACAAATCCGCATGACCATAGCCCATTCTCCTGATGAAAGGGGATTCCTTATGGCAAATCAGAAGCAGTAAACCCTCTTATCTCCCCTTTCAGTTCACCATTAAACTTTCCATTTAAAATTAAATTACCTTTCAAATTAACAGATTTATGTTTCACAATGAGATCTAAATAACATACATGAAGGTTTCAAAGTGATTATTATGAGCTGCCACTGACCGCAGAGTGAGCATTTACCCTTCAGGAGATAACAATGATCGACATGATTACCCATGGAGCTGAATGGTTTATTGGCCTGTTTCAAAAAGGGGGAGAAGTTTTTACCGGCATGGTGACCGGTATTCTTCCGCTGCTAATAAGCCTGCTGGTGATAATGAACGCGTTAATTAATTTCATCGGCCAGCATCGCATCGAACGAATGGCGCAGCGCTGTGCCGGAAACCCGGTTTCCCGTTACCTGTTACTGCCTTGCATCGGTACGTTTGTGTTCTGCAACCCGATGACGCTAAGCCTGGGGCGCTTTATGCCGGAGAAATACAAACCGAGCTATTACGCCGCCGCTTCATACAGTTGCCACTCAATGAATGGCCTTTTCCCTCACATCAATCCAGGCGAGCTATTTGTGTACCTCGGGATCGCCAGCGGGCTGACCACACTTGGTTTGCCGCTGGGTCCACTCGCGGTGAGCTACCTGCTTGTCGGTCTGATCACTAACTTCTTCCGTGGCTGGATAACCGACCTCACGACCTCGATCTTCGAGAAGAAAATGGGTATCGAACTGGAACGCCAGGTGCGACTTTAAGGAAAAATCATGACGCAACTTATTCGTATTGAGAAAGGCCAGGGCGGCTGGGGCGGCCCGCTGATTCTGCCGGTCGAACCCGGAAAAAAAATCGTCTACATCACCGCAGGGACTCGCCCGGCGATTATCGACAAACTCAGTGAAATGACGGGCTGGCAAGCGGTAGACGGCTTTAAAGAAGGCGAGCCGCCGGAAGCAGAAATCGCTGTGGCGGTGATCGACTGTGGCGGAACATTGCGCTGCGGGTTGTACCCGAAACGCCGCATCCCGACCATTAATATCCATGCCACCGGCAAGTCCGGGCCAATGGCGCAGTACATCGTTGAAGATATTTACGTTTCCGGTGTGCGCGAAGAAAACATTAGCTGGCAAGCAGATGAAACGCAGTCCGTCGCGAAAACGCCGGTTCGTGAGTACGACACCAGTAAGAAAATAACGGAACAAAGCGATGGATTGCTGGCAAAAGTCGGCATGGGCATGGGCTCTGCCGTAGCGGTGCTGTTTCAGGCCGGGCGCGACACCATCGATACCGTTTTAAAAACCATCCTGCCGTTTATGGCGTTTGTCTCAGCGCTTATCGGCATCATCATGGCTTCAGGATTAGGCGACTGGATTGCTCACGGCCTGGCTCCGCTGGCCAACAATCCCGTCGGACTGATAACCCTGGCGCTGATTTGTTCATTCCCGCTGCTCTCACCTTTCCTCGGCCCAGGGGCGGTTATCGCACAGGTTATCGGGGTGCTGATTGGCGTACAAATTGGCCTCGGTCACATTCCACCACATCTGGCGCTCCCCGCGCTGTTTGCCATCAATGCGCAAGCAGCCTGTGACTTCATCCCGGTGGGCCTCTCTCTGGCTGAAGCCCGACAAGACACGGTGCGCGTCGGCGTGCCATCGGTATTAGTCGGCCGCTTTTTAACGGGCGCGCCAACCGTGCTCATCGCCTGGCTCGTGTCCGGTTTTATCTATCAATAAGGTGGATTATGCGAACTATTTATCAAACGACTATCACGTACATCGGCCAGTCCGCCCGCGAAGCGCTGGATGACAACATGCTGATCACTTTTAGCGAAGGCGCGCCAGCAGATATTCAGGACTTCTGTTTTATTCACTGCCACGGCGCATTGAGCGGCACGCTTGAACCCGGTATCGGTTTTGAACTGAACGGGCAGCATTACGATGTCACCGCAGTTGGCGACGTCGCTCAACAAAATTTACAGGAACTGGGGCATATCACCCTGCGTTTCGACGGTGAAGCGCAGGCGGAATACCCGGGTACCGTCCATGTTAACGGGCCACTACCTCACAACATTGAAACGGGCTGCCAGTTGAAGTTTTTAGTCTAAGCACATTAAAGGAGTAGAGCATGAACCAAGTTGCCGTTGTCATTGGGGGAGGACAAACCCTCGGAGCGTTTCTCGCCCATGGGCTTGCGAAGGAAGGTTATAAAATTGCCGTGGTAGATATCCAAAGCGAAAAAGCGGCCCGCGTCGCCCAGGAAATTAACGACCAGTACGGTGCTGGCATGGCCTGGGGATTTGGCGCTGATGCCACCAGCGAACAGAGCGTAACCGCGCTCGCCAACGGAGTAGACGAGATTTTCGGCCAGGTGAATTTGCTGGTCTATAGCGCCGGAATTGCCAAAGCGGCATTTATTGGTGATTTCGCGTTGGGCGATTTTGACCGTTCGTTGCAGGTCAATCTGGTGGGATATTTTCTGTGCGCCAAAGCGTTTTCAGCATTGATGATCCGCGACGGCGTACATGGCCGCATCATCCAAATTAACTCTAAATCCGGGAAAGTGGGCAGCAAACATAATTCCGGCTACAGCGCGGCAAAGTTCGGCGGCGTAGGGCTGACACAATCACTGGCACTGGATTTAGCAGAGTACGGCATTACCGTGCATGCCTTGATGCTGGGCAACCTGTTGAAATCGCCAATGTTTCAATCATTACTCCCGCAATATGCCGAGAAACTGGGCATTGCGGCGGATGAAGTCGAGCAATATTACATCGACAAAGTCCCGCTCAAGCGTGGCTGCGACTATCAGGATGTGCTGAATACGCTGCTGTTTTATGCCAGTGATAAAGCATCGTACTGCACCGGGCAATCAATCAACATTACCGGCGGGCAGGTGATGTTTTAAACCCACGGGTGGATAGCCGTATGACTGCAAACGCGCTATTCACCTTCCTAACGAGAGAAATCTATGATTAACGCACTCATCGCAATCGCTGTAATCGCCTGGCTGAGCCAACTGGTTTTGGGTGGCTGGCAAATACGCCATTTCAATCGTGCATTCGACCAGTTATGCCAGAAAGGAGCCGTAGGTATCGGGCGTTCTGGCGGGCGTTTTAAGCCTCGGGTGGTCATTGCACTGGCATTCGATGAACAACAAAACATCTGTGACAGTTTGATGATGAAAGGCATCACTATTTTTGCCAGACCCTTACCGTTGTCACAACTACATGGGATAAATCGAAAGAAATTGCAACCTGATGTGATCTTCCCCCATGATCAAAACTGTCAGAATGCTCTATCATTAGCGATTAAAGTGAAACATGGATAATTTCGTTTCGAACGCTTATTGCTTGCGAAATTATCAAACTAAAATTTAGCGCAAGGTAATAAGAGCTTATGAAACCACGCCATCGGCAGGCCGCAATCCTGGAGTATCTGCAAAAACAAGGGAAAAGTTCCGTTGACGATCTCGCTCAATATTTTGCCACCACCGGTACCACGATCCGTAAAGATCTGGTGCTGCTGGAAAACGCAGGCACGGTTATCCGTACCTATGGCGGCGTAGTACTGAACAAGGACGAACCGGATCCCCCCATTGACCACAAGACCTTAATCAACACCCATAAAAAACAACAAATCGCGGATGTGGCAGTAACATTCATCCATGATGGTGATTCGATTATTCTTGATGCCGGCAGCACGGTGCTGCAAATGGTTCCGTTATTACAGCGCTTTAATAACATCACCGTCATGACCAACAGCCTGCATATTGTTAATGCGCTTTCAGAACTGGATAACGAGCAAACTATCCTGATGCCTGGCGGCACCTTCCGCAAAAAATCAGCCTCTTTCCATGGCCAACTGGCCGAAACCGCTTTTGAACAATTCAGCTTCGATAAACTTTTTATGGGCACCGATGGCATCGATCTGAATGCCGGTGTTACCACATTTAATGAGGTTTACACCGTCAGTAAAGCGATGTGCAACGCAGCGCGTCAGGTGATTTTAATGGCTGACTCATCAAAATTTGGTCGCAAAAGCCCGAACATTGTTTGTGGGCTGGACAGTGTCCACACCATTATTACCGACAGCGGCATCAGCGAGGAGTTTTTGACGGCTTTGCAGGAAAAGGGAATCAACGTGATTATCACAGAGGAAAAACATGACTGAACGAATGATACTCATCGCGCGAGAAACACTGGAGTTAGAACTGTACGAAGCCAGCCGTTTATCTGACAGACTGGGCGAACAATTTGTTAACGCAGCTCGTGCGGTGCTTGCCTGCGAAGGTAAAGTGATTGTCTCAGGTATGGGTAAATCCGGGCATATTGGTAAAAAAATAGCCGCCACGCTTGCCAGCACCGGTACTCCCGCTTTCTTCGTTCATCCTGCTGAAGCTCTTCATGGCGATTTAGGGATGATCGAGAGCCGCGATATCATGCTGTTTATCTCCTATTCTGGCACCGCCAAAGAACTGGACTTAATCATCCCGCGCCTCCAGGAAAAAGCTGTCACCTTAATTGCTATAACAGGTAAATCAGACTCTCCCCTCGCCAAAGCTGCACTTGCAATACTCGACATCTCCGTTGAACGCGAAGCCTGCCCTATGCGCCTCGCCCCAACGTCAAGCGCGGTTAATACACTAATGATGGGTGATGCACTTGCCATGGCGGTCATGCAGGAACGCGGTTTTAATGAAGAAGATTTCGCCCGCTCTCACCCTGCGGGGGCTTTAGGGGCACGCTTGCTAAACCGGGTGCATCACTTGATGCGCACTGGAAAACAGCTCCCGGTCATCGCTGACATCGCAACGGTCATGGACGCCTTACTCGAACTGAGCCGCACCGGTCTTGGCCTGGTATGCGTGACCAACACACATCAACAGGTTGTGGGGGTATTCACCGATGGCGATCTACGCCGTTGGCTGGTGGGCGGCGGTCAACTTGAAGCTGTCATTTGCGATGCAATGACCACTCACTGCTCCGTACTACAGACTGAAACACGTGCAACTGAAGCTAAAGAAATGCTCATGAAAAAACGCATTAGCGCGGCACCCGTAGTCGATGAAAACGGTCAACTGGTCGGCGCGATTAATCTGCACGATTTCCACCAGGCTGGGATTTTATAAATACGAGTTTTCGATCCGCCTCGTAACCTTTTCGATAAGATGTTAACCCCCACCCCCATTGTGATACGCTTTGCCCCATTCTCGATCCTGGATATGACACTCAGGATCGTTTCTTCATTTTATCGTGAAGTTGGTTAATAAAATCAAATGACTACTACGGAAAACCTCGACAGCCACACCCCGATGATGCAGCAGTATCTGCGCCTGAAGGCACAGCATCCTGAGATCCTGTTGTTCTATCGCATGGGTGACTTTTACGAGCTTTTTTATGACGATGCGAAACGTGCATCGCAACTGCTCGACATTTCCCTGACTAAGCGTGGAGCATCCGCTGGGGAACCGATTCCAATGGCTGGCGTGCCACATCACGCCATTGAAAACTATTTAGCGAAACTGGTGAATCTTGGCGAATCTGCAGCTATCTGTGAGCAGATTGGCGACCCCGCCACCAGCAAAGGGCCAGTTGAGCGCAAAGTTGTGCGCATCGTTACGCCAGGCACCATCAGCGATGAAGCGTTGCTGCAGGAACGTCAGGACAACCTGCTGGCGGCCATTTGGCAAGAGGGCAAAGGTTTTGGCTACGCCACACTCGACATTAGCTCGGGCCGTTTTCGTCTGTCTGAGCCAGAAGATATCGAAACCATGGCGGCAGAGTTGCAACGTACCAATCCTGCTGAGCTGCTGTATGCCGAAGATTTTGCCGAGACACGCTTAATTGAAGGCCGTCGCGGTCTACGCCGTCGCCCGCTGTGGGAATTTGAGATTTCCACCGCTCGCCAGCAGTTGAATATGCAGTTTGGTACGCGAGACCTGACGGGCTTTGGTGTCGAAAATGCTCATCATGCGTTGTGTGCTGCCGGTTGCTTACTGCAATACGTTAAAGATACGCAGCGCACTTCTTTGCCGCATATTCGCTCTGTCACCATGGATCGCCAGCAAGACAGCATTATTATGGATGCGGCAACGCGCCGTAACCTGGAGATAACCCAGAACCTGGCTGGCGGTTTTGAAAACACGCTGGCTTCAGTGCTGGACTGCACCGTCACGGCGATGGGCAGCCGCATGCTGAAACGCTGGTTGCATATGCCGATCCGCAACGTCGATGTGCTGCAAAAACGCCAGCAAACCATTGCCGCGCTGCAAGACCGTACTGCGGAAATCCAACCGGTGTTGCGCCAGGTGGGCGATCTGGAACGTATTCTGGCGCGTCTGGCTTTACGCACCGCACGCCCGCGCGATTTAGCGCGTATGCGCCACGCATTCCAACAGTTACCAGAGCTGCGCGAAATGCTGGCGGATGTGCCAACAGATTACGTACAAACGCTGCGCGAAAATATGGGTGAATTCGCCGAGCTTCGCGAGCTACTCGAACACGCCGTAGTAGAAGCACCGCCGGTACTGGTGCGTGACGGCGGCGTTATTGCGCCAGGTTATAACGAAGAGTTAGACGAATGGCGCGCGCTGGCAGACGGCGCCACGGATTATCTCGATAAACTTGAGATCCGTGAACGTGAAAAACTTGGTCTGGATACGCTGAAAGTGGGCTTCAACGGCGTACATGGTTATTACATCCAGATCAGCCGCAGCCAGAGCCATCACGCACCTATTCACTATGTTCGCCGCCAGACGCTGAAAAACGCTGAACGCTATATCATTCCTGAGCTGAAAGAGTACGAAGACAAAGTGCTGACCTCAAAAGGGAAAGCGCTGGCGCTGGAAAAACAGCTCTACGATCAACTGTTCGATGCCCTGTTACCGCACCTCGAAGCGTTGCAGCAAAGTGCGACAGCACTTGCGGAACTGGACGTGCTGGTGAACCTCGCGGAACGTGCTTACAGCCTCAATTACACCTGCCCGCAATTGACAGATAAACCGGGTATTAAAGTCGTTGGCGGGCGTCATCCGGTGGTTGAGCAAGTGCTTAGCGAGCCGTTTATCGCCAACCCATTAAGCCTGGCGCCACAACGGCGGATGCTGATTATCACTGGCCCGAACATGGGCGGTAAAAGTACCTACATGCGCCAGTCTGCATTGATTGTGTTGCTGGCTTACATCGGTAGTTTTGTTCCGGCGCAGCAGGCGGAAATCGGCCCAATCGACCGTATTTTCACCCGTGTGGGTGCGGCAGATGACCTGGCTTCCGGGCGTTCGACCTTCATGGTGGAGATGACCGAAACGGCCAATATTCTGCATAATGCCACCGAACACAGCCTGGTATTGATGGATGAAATTGGTCGTGGGACTTCCACTTACGATGGTTTATCGCTCGCCTGGGCGTGTGCCGAAAGCCTGGCAAATCGCATCAAAGCGCTGACGCTATTCGCAACACACTATTTTGAGCTGACGACCCTGCCAGAAAAAATGGAAGGTGTGGCGAACGTGCATTTGGATGCCATCGAACACGGTGACACCATCGCATTTATGCACAGTGTGCAAGACGGTGCGGCGAGCAAAAGTTACGGCCTGGCCGTAGCGGCGTTGGCTGGTGTGCCAAAAGAGGTAATTAAGCGTGCCCGTCAGAAACTGCGCGAGCTTGAGACAATTTCTAACAATACGGCAGCCACGCAGGTTGATGGCACGCAGATGTCGTTGCTGTCTGTTGCCGAGGAAACCTCGCCTGCGGTAGAAGCGCTGGAAGCCTTAGACCCCGATTCGCTATCGCCACGCCAGGCGCTGGAGTGGATTTATCGTTTGAAGAGTCTGGTGTAGTTTCCACCATCGGGTCGCCCTCATCCCGTCCTTCTCCCCCAGGAGAAGGAGAAAACCATGTTCCCATGGGTGAGGGTATTCAGGAATGCAGTGACTAGTCCTGCTATAGGTTGACACTTTTCGGCCTTACAACGCCCGATGAACTTCATCGGGCGTTTTGTATTTTAGCGACAGATGTGGCCGCCG
>NZ_SNVY01000006.1:0-195470 GCF_004361975.1 Buttiauxella sp. JUb87 | reverse complement strand
TCAACCCTTAATTTCAGGATATTTGACTCTCATCGCCGCCGTTACTCTGTGATGTTGTTCACATGTTCCGTGTCGATGGAGGCGCATTATAGGGAGTTATCCTGAGGCTGCAAGCCTAAATATGCAGTAATTTGACTGACTGCTGCAATCCCCAGCAAAACCCCGCCTTATACGCAGTTGTGCACAAAGTTATCCACAAAACTGATCGACTCTCCTTGATAAACTCATCTCAAAGTCAGTACTAACGTAATCAGCAACACCAGAAACGCCCCATGAAGACGCATTTTTCTGCCTCACCGCTCATTTATATCCTTCGCGAAGCCGAGGTTGGCGTTCCTAACCGAGAGATCTGCCTTAAACATTCCACCTCCTGTTCTTCCTTCTATATATAGAAGGCGTAAGAAGTTTGGCGACATGGAGAGATTGGCTTTTGATGGCGGCAACATCGTGCGTGAATGCATCCGGTCTTTCTCAAGTGAACAGTTGTTACAGCCGAGCCACGATGAACCCCACACGCATCGTTCCTTTATAAGTACACTTCGGGCTTTCGGTACTACCTGCTTTCGGCCTGCGTCGATTCGCAGCTGTGTTATCAACTTAAACACCGCAAAAATGTAAAACGCATGCGAACCGGTTTACCTATATAAATGTACGCTGCACGATGATGTCTTTGTCGACCTGTTCGTGAACTGCGTGATGGGTGCCTGGCGCGTAATAAAGAAGGAAATCGTTAAGCCGGTGATTTTCGCGGGGAACCCGGCTTGGGTGTTGCGGGATGTAGATTAGCCCAACCACAAGGATGACTTTGCTTTTGCTTGAGCAAGGAGTTCCGTTTTATCTAGGTCAGATAGCTTTCCCCAACTTAATGTCAGCTCTGCTAATTGATCATCGACCATATAGAAATAAGCCAGTGGGACATCTAAAGCCGTAGCAAGCTGCTGCGCAATCTCGATGTTGGCTTGGTGAACACCCTTTTCATAACGATTGATGCGCGTGCTCGCCACAAACTCATCTATCCCGGCAAGAATGCCAAGACTCTTTTGTGAGAGACCTTTAGAAATACGTGCAGCTTTTAGGCGCTGGCAGAAGATATCGGGGTAATTGATAGAAGTTTTCATGGCTACGATAGTCGTAGCTTTACAGCGTAGCAGATACTACGAGTAACGTAGTCTGGTAATAGATTGCCATCAGACGCTGATGTTTAGCGGAGCAGTGCCAAAACGTCTTCCTGTAATTGCGAAGATGAACGGCTAAATAACAAAATCATCTCTGCCAGTTGCTCATCTTCCGTATAGAAATAGGCAACAGGAACATTTAATACACAAGCCAAATGCTGTGCCGTTTGTATATCCACCTCATGAATTCCAAGCTCATAACGATTGATTCGAGCACTCGCAGCAAACTCATCAATACCCGCCAAAACCCCCAGATTACGTTGTGATAACCCACGCGCAAGCCGTGAAGCTTTGAGCCTTTTGCAGAAGATTTCACGGTAATTTGGTGTAGTTCTCATAACTACGATATTCGTAGTTATTCTTTAGACACGATACTACGAATAACGTAGCATTGATTTGTAGCTGTTCCATTTACAGGAAAGACTCAGGAGGGAATCATGACAAACGGTTGGCACAACGCAGACATTATCGCGGGTTTACGAAAGAAAGGTACGTCGCTGGCAGCGCTATCTCGGGCTGCTGGATTGAGCTCATCTACCCTAGCGAACGCTTTAACGCGCCCCTGGCCGAAAGGGGAATTTTTGATAGCCGAGGCGCTAGGGATACATCCAAGTGATATTTGGCCGGAGAGGTATTTTGGTGAGGATGGGGAGCCGTTTGATCGAGCGAGTTTAATTAGAAAGGTGAGATCATAGTTGAAAGGGCTCAATTCTCCTTGAGCCCCACGAAGAAGGCCATGTGTTGTATGTGCATGGCTTTGCATACAATTTCCGTATTTTTATCACTTGTATTGCAGCGCTCATACTGGTTTGTAGCGTATTTGCTGCTCTCACCGTTTTTAACTGCTGTGATAAATATAATCCGGTTGACTTATGTTGTCTGAAAAAGCGAGAGGAGCCTTGCGGGGACTGGATTTTAGACAAAAAAAGACCTCAGTTGAGGTCTATTTACATACTAATGGTGCGAAGGCCGGACTCGCACATAACAATTAATCCTTTGATTTAAAAGAAATAAAAAATAACATTTAGATAATGTACCAACATCGATACCAACACATTAAATCGTTGATTTTGGGACTCGAATCGGGGCAGGCCCTACTTAAAAAGATACTAACAATCGAGCATGTCTCTGTTGCTATGCATCAACCACATCCAATACCGTTTCGCTTATTTTACCGATTTCACCGCTTATTAAATGAAGTAATCCCTACAGCCAGTATACTTGCATAGCCTCTCACAAGGCTCAAATTTCTAAGGTAAACTCAGGACCCTGAGAACGAAAAAGGAGAGAACATGCGGGCAGGAATGAAGGAAAAAATCATCCGAACGTGTGAGGCAAAAATTGCGGCCAATGGCAGTAATGTAGGACTGTCGTTCTATGCTTTTTTTGCCAATAAAAATGATGACCCAGAGCTGCTGATGGGGGTGGCGCAATGGTGGATTATGGATATGAAACTGGATCATTTTGAAAAGGCTGAAAAGATAAAATCCCTCGTTTTAGCCATGTAACAGACCCGTCAGTATTTGGGGTTACGGCTGAGGTAGTTTGCTACCCCGATATTATGGTTAATATCACAGTGGAAAGGAGGAGGTATCTATGCGGACAGTTATAGTGCTGCCATACGATAAGCAATGGCCGCTGATGTTCGAGTCTGAAAGTTCGCTGATACAGGCATTGCTTGGTGTGGTAGTTAAAGGTGTTCACCATATTGGTAGTACGTCCGTGCCTGGTTTGGCAGCAAAGCCAGTTATCGACATACTGTTGGAGGTTCTTGGGGTAAACGAGTTAGACAAATGTAATTCCGTAATGACTCAAGCTGGATACATTGCGCGTGGTGAGAACGGAATTAGCGGGCGCCGATATTTTATTAAGGGTGGTGATAAGCGTAGCCATCAGGTGCACGCATTTGCAGTGGGTGATATGCAAGTCGTTAAGCATCTGGCTTTCCGTGATTATCTAATAAAAAACAGGGAAGAAGCAGAGCTATATGCCGATATAAAGCGTGCTGCTGCGTTAGCAAGTAAGAACGATGCTCAACGCTACAGTGAATTAAAGGCGGGCTTTATAGAGCATCATCTGCAGCTGGCACTCGTTGGTTTTGAACGATAGATAGACTTCGTCACTCAGGTGTTATGGTTAACATAGTGACAGGGCTGTTCAGGTGACGTAGGGCCAACATGTTCAATTCATGATTTCATCCATACCGAAAAAGTACTTTAATGTGAGGCTGTCGGTATGAAAACGCCATGGCCTTTCCTGGCATTTTTGGACCATTGTTCGCTTCGAAGTCCTCTATGTGCTGTGAGTTCAATTGGTCGATGCAACGCTATCCTTAAACAAGGAGGGCGTTACCATGAAACAAAGATCCCGCATTTACTACACGCCAGAACAGAAAGCGATTATCTGGGACAGGCATAAGCAAGGTGATTCTTTGCATGAAATCGCCAGAATGTTCGACAGATATCACTCTTCTATTATGCCCACGATTTACCAAACGGGTAGGTACCGTCCTCCAACTCGAAAACGGAACCGGTTATCTCTTTCGCTTGATGAAAGAGAGGATATATCCAGAGGGCTGGTAGCAAAACACAGTATCAGGGAAATAGCTGATAAATTATCAAGAGCCCCTCGACTATTAGCCGCGAGATACAGAGGCATGGAGGCGCAAATCAATACCGTGCAGCAAAAGCTGATAAGGAAGCGTGGAACAGTACCCTCAGACCTAAACCTTGTAAGCTAATTGAATGCCCCGCATTGTGTAAAATCATTGCGGAAAAAATGCATCAGGGCTGGGCACCAGAACAAATCGCCGGTTGGTTGAAACGCTTTTATCCCGATAATCAGGAAATGCATGTGTCACATGAAACGATTTATAAAACGCTTTTTATACAAACCCGGGGAGCATTAAAAAAAGAACTACAACAGTGCCTCAGAAGCGGAAGAACAGTGCGTAAATCCAGAACAACATCGCTTAAAGGGAAAGGATTAGGGTCAATCCCTAGCGCGATACCCATAAGCGAAAGGCCACCTGAAGCCGCAGACAGAGCCATACCGGGTCACTGGGAAGGTGACCTGATCCAGGGCTCGAAAAACTCTTATATCGTCACACTGGTAGAACGCCATTCCCGCTTTGTTATGCTGGCAAAAATCAGTGATAAGAAGACCTCCACAGTAATATCAGCACTTATCAGACAAGCCCAAAGTTTACCTGCAGAACTGTATAAAACATTAACCTGGGACCGGGGTGCTGAAATGACCAACCACATCATGTTTACCGTAGCCACTGATATACAGGTCTATTTTTGTGATCCTCAATCCCCCTGGCAGCGTGGTTCAAATGAAAATACGAACAGATTGCTCAGAGAGTATTTTCCAAAAGGGACAGACCTTTCAGTTCACAGCCAGCAAAGATTAAATAGTGTTGCCAGGCAACTTAACGAGAGGCCGAGAAAAACACTAGACTTTGAGTCACCCGCAGAGCGATTTAACCAGTGTGTTGCATCCATTAGTTGAACTCACAGCCAAGAATGGACATTCAAGAGTCTGGAATAGCACTGCCACAGACACTCTTTAACGAACGATTTAAATCCATAGTGATTACTGTAACTACTGGTGCAGAATTTACCCACATAACTCTGGCTGTTTTTTTAAAATTAATTTTTATTATTTGAATGTTTTACAACGGAAAAGTTAAAGTGAGGTTGTGGTGAATATTTTAGAATGATGTTCACCTTGTTTTTTTCAATCAAAGTGGCGACATCTATTAAATACCACCACTTTGGTGATAATGCTCTAGCTGATCAGGTTGGATATTTTGTAATTATACTCATCATCATTTCCCTTAGAAAGAAAAGTATTGAGGATGGAATGTGTTTTGTTATAAATCTTAATATTTATGTTTTCATCGTTTATTATGTGCAAGTGATTGGCATGGTTTTTTGCCCTAGGGTAAACTCGCCAAGAAACGAATTCACTCGATATATCTTTAACTTCATGCTCCGAAAACATGAATAGCCTACCATCTTTGGATTCTATAATGGTTCCGCAGCCTGAGGTTCTCACTTTAATTAACCCTGAGGAACGACCCTCCAATGAAATATCCCTTTTCTCACCAGATATATTATTTTGAGCTAATATTCTATCGTCTTTATTTAAAATAAAATCGCAATCACCACTAGACCAGCCATATTTATAACTTTCCTTTAACTGCATAGTTTCAGGAGGCTTATTTAAAATTGCTTCAACATATTTCCTGTAGGCTTTCTTAGACAACTCTCCAGAAATAACATGTTCTTCTTCATATTCTTTTGATATTTCACTTTTTATTGCTGCGAATAAATCATTAGACTCAACATTATTTCTATTCTCAATCTTACAAAACTGTTCAACAACGAGAGTATCTGAGTTAATGAAAAGGTTATCATTCATCCAATCTATATCGATACAACTGCTACCGGATACTTTAGATTCTGCAGGTAGTTTAATTCCATATTTTAAAGTTGAAGTAAAAACACCTTCACGGCCAACTGCTAAAGCAAGTCTATTATTTGTATTAGGAGATATAGAGAAACTTTTCATGCCGAAAACTTTTTGCATTTTTCTCTTGTCAAATTCAGCAGTAATATGGTTTGTATTTATAAAATAAACACCATCATCACCAGAGAAATATAATTTATTTGAGAATAAGTTTATATCGGATGGCCAAGTATTAATATCGATAGAATCTTTTTTCAGCGAAAGAAGCTCACTTCCACTAATATTGGTGTCTATTGTATGCGCTGAACCATTCTCATTCCTATTATCTTTTGAGTATTTTAAGATAAAGCTAGCATCGCTAAATTTGAATCCATTTCTTTTTAAGATAAAATCACATAAAGAGTTCCAAGAATATGATGTGAACCTAAATTCAGAATCAAGGAGGTATAAAACCCCAGAGTAAATAAAAGAATCTATGAAGTCCCCTTCTATTTTAAGATCAAGCGCAAGATTTGACATAACCTCTCCCCTTTCTGAGGTCTGAAACCTCTTTTTTTGAAAAAAACTTAAGCCTCTTCCATTCATCCAAAATAGTTGTATGCGGAACATCATGTGGCGTCCTTTCCGCTGTCACTGGATAGCCATGCCATTCATTATTATGATCTGATTTAAATTTTGCGATGTATGCATAATTCACATCGGTTCTTCCGATTATGTTTTTTTCACTCGTCGCTGGTGTAACATTCACCCACCAATAACAATTTTTATCGCATACATAATTTTCATCAACTGATTCCCAAAAGTAAATTTCTTCTTGAGCTTCATTTACTAACCATATAGTTTTGTCTGATTCTGGTTTTGTATTCCTATGTTTCGGGTTACATTTGTATTTCTTTTCATTAGAGGTTGAAGCCTGAATTTTTGTATATTCGCTCATTCTCAACACCAAAAAAATGTAAAATGGTTTTATAACAATAACATAAACTTTTAGCAAATAGTTTATTGCCTTAAATTTCAAGCGGTATCGTCAGGGCAATACCGATACCCATGTCCACTGTTCGCTCATAGCTGCCCGTCAATTTGGGTTGCTCTGTCCCGGCTTTCTGTTGGAAACGACCAAGTAAAATGCGAATGGGTGATCAAGTGAATGCGAATACCCAAATCGTTTCGATAATGGTCTGAATAATACCCTTACGGATGCTTTTACGCTGACCTCTGGAATATTGCTGGGAAAAACCGGCGAGAGGTACAAGCTTAATGTCCACGACCTCCGACATCCTGTTCAAAGATATCCCCGCTTTTGACAATGCCGTTCCACCGAAAAAAACCAGTTGATGGGTATCAAAGGCTGGAGGCTGGAGCAATCGCAATAACTCAACGATGTAATAATCTTTCGCTACAATTTCAACAGAATCAATGCCCAGAGCATCTGGCAACGTCCGGGAATAGCTTTGTTAAATCATCCATTTAATTTGCTGTTCCCTACCGACAATGCTCTCTTAAAACGTGGTGAGGTTTTGATTTCCTGTGACGCAGGGATCTGAGTGGATTTACCGCTATTGTAGGCGCTTGTTGCTCCTACCAGGCGGTAATCTACTTTCAGACGATCCAACGCTTCAATCACTACCGCAGCGGAACCTCCGGGAGCAGCAGGCATCAATTTACCGGTAATCGCATTTTGCCGCGCTTTGGTGTAGTCGCCATAGCCTACTTTCAGCAATAGCCCTTCCTTCACCAGTTCATGCAGTGCTCTGCCAATTTGGTCGTAGCCAGCAAGATCTTTGAAATCGTCACGAGTGAAAACATAACACTTTGAGCGTTTCAGTCGTGACTGATTACGAGCTTTGTAGTCATGTTATCCTCCGTTGGTCATTTCTTCATCATGGCAAACATCCGACACTTAACTTATCTTGTAGCGAGTATTCCCGGATAGTGTTTCGCAATAATGTCATTCATTCGGTCAATCAACTCTGGGCGCTTAAACGTGATATGCGCACTTCCCTTCTGAAAATAGCGGATAGAAAAATACGCATCGTCGAAAATTTTCGGGGTACTTTGCTGGTTAATGTGTTCACTCAGTCTGACCGTCACATCGTGGCGGTTTTCCGGAATGGGTTTTCCATCTAACAGAAACAACATACGTTCAAGGTCAGCCAGTTGATCCCGCCGCCATCCCCAGTTGAGCCGAAAACCCCAGCGGTTGTGATCCACCAAGCTATTGACGATGATCTTTTTGCCGAACTGACACGGGTTGTTGGATTTGTAGTCCCAGCTCAATCCTTTGAACACGTTGATGATGCCACGTTCAAACACATCTGCTTTGCTACTATGCAGTTGCTCAAAGGTACTGAGAATATTGGCTTCGCTGATCTCAGGAATATCGTCACCTTCAAGATTATTATCCCACTGCTTACGCGCCTGAGCGTCCATCAGTGCCAGCATCCCAGATTTTTGCATCAGGTCACGCCAGATGCTGCGATCTAGATTGCGGGTTATCGTACTCATTGCGGTTTTCACATTTTCCATGAGCCAACAGCCACAACGAAACTCCTGACGCATCGCCCAGTCACGGGCTGTTTTACCTCCAATACTGCTGGTCAGCGTAGAGATCGCATCAAGTTGCTGGATCAGTTCCTCAATCTGTTTCAGTGCGGCATTGCGGCTCGTTACGGTGCGTTCAATGCTGGTTGAACTGATGATGTCGGTATGGTCTGTTAAAACATCCGCTTCTACGCAGTGTTGTTCTGACATGATTTTCTTTCCTTTATATACAAATACAAAGCGCCAGCCGGATGAGGGCTGGCGCTTATGCGTATTGTGTTGTCTGGTTGGGGGATGTTGCCTGTGGTCAGTAGAGGTTTTTTGTTCCGGTTGATTGATAACGAGGTGATACACGCTACCCGTCGAAGGTGGTAAAACCGGGGAGAATATCGCCAAAGACATCAAAGTGAATGGTGCTGATACCATAGTGGCGCATCAGCGTCACAATCAGGCGGCGGCAGGTTTTCGACAACCCGCGACGTTTCAGACGCAGTAGTGGGAATGCCCACGCATCCAGCCGTATCAGATAGCCGGAGCCCGTGTAGTGGACCCACTCCGCATCACCATAATCCTGATATTGCTGAGAAAGCTCGTGCAGCAAGGTGTTATCTTCATCGGTGATATGGGCCGTACTGCACTGAATGCCGCTGACTCTGGCGGTCGTTGGCAGAGGATCTTCAACAATAATTTCACTTGGCGTACTGGCAATGCGGAGCGTGTAACCGTTGTCGCTAATGACATCAATAAGCTCATTGATTTCAATGCCATCCACATCTACGGCAATTTTGCCCATATTAAGCGCCAGGACATTAATGCTATCGGCTTCAACATTCATTGATATTTTCAATGGTGTTGCTCCAGCCGACTCACTTTGCTACGTGTAATATCACTCACAGCTTTATAACCACTGCGCTTCATCAGACCGGTGGCTTGTCTGGCGCGGAGGATATCGATTGGGGTGATAAACGGTGACTGCTCCATTATGTTAAAACCAGGCCGGTCAGTGCGCACCAGCTCATATTTTTCCACCAGGAAGTTTACCGCATCGCTGAGGGATATTCCGGTGTCAATATGCTCGTGGATGGTGGTTTCATTGCTGAACGGGGTATCACTGAGTGTGAGTCCATAGTGCTGCTCGAGCAGATGCGTCAGCAGCTGTTGCCATATTTCGACAGGCGACGGGCAGGTCTGTGCCGCCCGTTGCGGGGTTGCTAAAGGTAAAGCTTGCATGGGTTGGGTTCTCTTCAGATTAACGATGTTACGTAATGGGTATTGCTAAGAAGGTCGTGCGGGTTATTTCGGGCTTGTCGGGTAAATAGTGAGATAGAGATAACCATGGCTGCCCAGGGTATCGGCTTCGCAGGTCAGGCCATTGCAGTGCAATGTAACGCAATGCTGACTGCGGGGATTGACCTCACCTGAGTGCAGCCTGAGTTCAAGCTCTTTGAGCATCAATGGAAACACCTGGTCAAGCCGCAGTGCCTCATCCTCACTGAAGGCACCGTTAAAGCCAGCACGATCAGCCAGAAAATGTAGACGGTTGCCTTCCTGCACCAGACGCGCACCAAAACTGGGGGTTACTTCGCGATTTAATCCCCATTGCAGGCATGGGGTGTTCTCCGGTGATGTACCGGATGAGGCGACAGATTTCATTTAAGTGTTCCTTAATGACTGAGAGATGTGATTAATTCAGAGTCACGCTGCGAAGAATGGCATATGGGCCAGTCCGGTCCTGACGACGCTCAACAAAAACAGCGAGTACACCGCTGATATCCTGAACTTCCCGTCCGTAGTAATGGCAGACACTGCCATGCCACTGGTAATGGCCTGTACAGAAAGCCGATAACCTCGATTCAGGATGCTGGCGATAAATATGCATCGCCTGGCGCTTGCTGATGATTTTCATTCTTCACCTCACAACCAGCCACGTTCCGCAAAAGACACCACTTCGTTCCCAACAACGAGATGATCCAACACTCGCACTTCTACCAGTGCCAGGGCTTTTACGATCCGCTGAGTGATATGTTTGTCCTGCTGGCTGATTTCTGTCGTACCGGACGGATGGTTGTGCGCCAGAATGACCGCAGCGGCGTTATGCTTCAGGGCAGATTTAACCACTTCACGGGGATGCACCTCGGTATGGCTGAGTGTGCCGGTAAACAGCGTTTCTCTCTCCAGCAGACAATGCTGGTTGTCGAGATACATCACGATAAAGACTTCCCGCTCCTGATGAGCCATCTGTAGTTGCAGCCAGGTTTTGGTGAAGCTGGTGGCGGTAAATGTCTCACTCGGTTGACGCTGATACTTTTCAAGCAGGCGTAGCGCACGACGAATAATGCGCTGCTCATTAGCCAGAAAGACCGGGGATAACATCAGTTCAGACATGCTCAATCCTTAATCAATAATCTGCATAATGGCAGCACATTCCGGATGATGCAGCGCGTAATCCCGCAGACGGTAATAGTGCTCCGTCATCGCATCACACTCTGTGCGGCAGGCATGGTGACTGAATACCAACAGGCAGATGGTAATCCCTGTCGCTTCACTACTGAGTTCAGCATCGTTGCCATTGAATGCGTTAAACAAAGGCCAGGTTTCATCACTGTCGGGGGCTATAAACGCTCCGCCATTACTGAGCGTGTAGAAATTCCAGATACCGCCGCAGTAGTCAGCGCACATCCGGTCAAGCCAGGCAAAGATGCGTGGCTCCAGCAAGATCCATTGTGGAATGGTGCCGAAGTGCTGCGGCCAGAAACTGGCGCGGTATTCATCTGGCACGAGAATGGCCGAAATAGTTGCCGGGTTAACCGTCCGGGATAAGGTGGACGTATCAGTCGTAGGCGTTGTTGAGGTCTTCATGGTAAACAGCTCCGGATATAAAAAAGCCAGCCGGTAAGGGCTGACGGGAATGGTGAGTGGTTAAGTGCACTGATAAAGAATCACAGATTGCGAATACCATGGCAGGCGATATAGCGGTTCATCATGGCTCCTGCATCAGGCTCAAAATTCCATGCCCGCCAGAGCATTTCGCCGTTGTGACGTACGACCAGGCGAAAATGGGTGCACTGGTCTTCTTCAATCGCGACATTCTGATACTGTCTGGCGATTGCTTCGGCCTGTTCGCGTGTGAACGGGCCGGAAGGAAGCAGCGCGATTTCTTCGATGCTCACAGATTAAGTTCTCCCTTTTTCAGTGCGTATGTGGATGCTCGAGAAATTCCAGCATGTTTTCCGCCATCACCCACAGGGCGCGATTGAGCTTCACATCACCGTCGATACCTTTAACTGCACGAGTATGGGCACGCTTACCTTTGGTCGTTCGCCCCGATAGCCCACCTTTAATCAGGTTTTCCTGAATACGCTGGTAAGTGGTCCAGAGGTCATTACTCTCGTCCTGCCAGCGGCGCGAGGAAAGGATTTGCGATTCCGTCACCGGCTGATGTTCTTCACCAAAGCGATACGTTAATGCCGCTTTCGCCATTGCCTGCTGGGCGGGCGGCGGCAACATCAGCGACTGCATGGCATCGCGTTTCTCTTCCACCCGGTCAAATATCCCCAGCACTTCGTAAGCCCCTTCAATGACTTTCTCCACTACGTTGCCTTTATGCGGCACGCGCACCTCACCCAAACTCTCACCGCAAATCAGCCCATTCTGGCAAACCGATCTGAATAGACCCGGCAACATCTGGTAAGAACTGGAGCCATCATGGCTGTTAAGCAGGATAATTTCTGGCACCTGTTTGCCGGTGATTTGCCCTTCACGGCGCAGGCGAAGCATATGTTTGGTGTGCTCTCGCTTGCTCGGGTCGCGCACTCGGGTCTGGCAGGCAAAGAATGGCTGGAAGCCTTCACGCTGCAGGTTTTCGAGTACGGTAATGGTCGGTATCCACGTATAGCGTTCACTGCGGGATTCATGCTTTTCTTCGCTGAAGACACTCGGTACATAATGCGCCAGTTCATCACGGGTTAACGGACGGTCGCGGCGTATGAGGTTCACCGCACCGAAGCGGGAGGCTAATCGGGCCATCGTTTATTTCCTGAAATTAGGGGGATAAAAACCAGAAAGGCCATGCGTCCCGAAGGAGGCATGGCCTGCTGATATGTTGATACTGAGAGGGTAAAACCGCTGCAAATGCCATTACAGGCAATCAGGCGGTTGAGCGAGACTGCGGCTCCGGGGGCTGATTTTTCAGAAAGGTGGTACGGGCGATACGCCCTATCGTCCGGGTGGAGGCAACATCTACTGCACCACTGACTATTCCTCCTGCCAGGGGGACCAGGCGGATAAACTTCCCGGCACTGTTCATTCCGGCACGCGCGGCCATCAGGACCAGCGTTTTCTCTACAATCTGCTGCGTGAGGGGCGGTGTCCAGCGTTCGGTCATCTGTATGGTCAGGTCCTGCAATAACGCTTTTGCCACGTTGCCGCACAGGCAAAGCCCCGCCAGAGCCCGGATGCGTTCATCAGACAGGCGATGTCCGCCAAGGCAGGCCACCGCAGCAACCAGACGGGTCTGCAGAAACAACACGCTGGTGAGGTTGAGCGGGAGCGTAACCGGCATTGCCACCACGCCCCCCACACCCGACAGAAAACCGCTGCTGCCTGCCTTAATACTCTCCCAGTGGATCATGTGACGAACAGCCATCAGCGCGTCACCTTTCGCATCATCCAGGTAGCGCTCTGCCAGCGTTTCAGCCGATTCTATTCCGGCAATACCACTGACGGCCCGGTCGTAGAGCCAGCCCATCAAGGCGGCAAGTCCCTGAGGAGGCGGAACAGCAATAACCTCCTCCAGCTCTTTGGGACCGATATCATTCTCCGACTCATCGTTTTCTTCAAATTGCATGTGAACGCCTCTGTTACAGATAAAAATACAGCCCGACGGCATCAGCGGGCATAAAAAGCAGAAAGGCCATACTTTTCAAAGAAAGCATGGCCTGTCGGTACATTAATGAGGGCGGGTGTTTGTCGTGGTCAGCGCCCGGCATAGAGGATTTCGGCACCGGCAACACCCCCGTCGGCATTAATAAGGATACGAATACGCTGATAAGCGCCGTTGGCGGGCTCCATGACTGAGAATTCCAGCACATGCAGCGTATTACCGGGAATAACCGGGTCTTTAATGTCTTTTAGCTGTTTTGGTGCAGTCCAGTCAGCTTCCTGCGCTGAACCTTCACCCAGCATGGCGTCATAAACACTGGCTGCGGTTTTCACGGCAGCCTGCTGGTCATCTTTGCTGATGGCGGCAGACGCCAGGGTTGAACCCAGTAAGCCCGCACTTAACATCATGACCTGTAATAAATATTTCATCTTGTACTCCTTTCTGGACTATTTGTTCATGTTCATTAATTCGCCCAGGGACAGGCGATTTTTTCCGGTGATGGCTTCTCCGGGCTCTGTACGCTGCACATCCTGCTCAGTGAGTCTGTTATCAGGGGCAGCACTACCATTCACCACCGGGCAGACTTGCGCATAGTTGCCGCGTTTCACGGTGGTATTCACTTCACCATCGCTGGTGGACAACCTGATTTCCGTATTCTGCTGCAACTGGCTGATGGCACTTTCCATCCCTGCTTTGCTGTCAGGCACCATCATCCAGCGGCCTGACGCATCGTGGCAGACCGCTTTTGCCGTCATCGCCTGGCCATTAAGCAGCAAAGAAATAACCCGGTTCTTATCCTGCAAGCGGTACTGACGACAATCTTCATTCAGCGAAAACAGGATGAAACTGCGGTCCGTGCCGGTGGCAACCAGCGTGCGGCCATCATCGGAAAGTGTCCGGCAGGATTTGCCTGATATTTCCCATTGACCGGCGTTAAGTGCATGCGCGGATAACGGAGCCAGGCACAGTGCCATCAGGATGCGACGGGTGCCGGTTAGCGTATTTATTTTCATTGTGTCCTCATTGTGTTGTGGGTCCGTCGGATGACGGGTATTTAACGAAGGGCTATCAGCTTTCGTATGTAAATTTATGATCGATAAAATCGATCGATTTATAAATATTGATCTGTATAATCAATTAATATTGATTACACATGACATTCAGAAACAAGCATCGCACTGACGTAATGACTTGTTTTGTTGATGTTTTTAAGGATTAGCCGACTGGGTGAACTCAGATGACGGGAGATAGCATGAAGAGATGCGGAAGATGTAACCGAAAAAGAGGCATCATCAGCCGCCTTCTGGGGCTGGATAGCGATTATTGCGATAACTGCCTGATGCTAATAAACCAGGAAATAAGAGAGAAAAGAACACGCCCAGCCTCTGATGACCGTCGTCAGCGTAGCCCTTCCCGATAGCATTTTTCCCCGCGGATACCGTCCGCCTGTGACAACCCTGCCGAACCGGCCATTTCTGAACCCACAGATGAAAAAACTTACAGATATCAGCATCATCATTCCTGCTTTCAATGCGCAGGACTATATTGGTCATCTGGTGGAGGAACTCCTCCGGGAAAAGGCCATCAGCATTGAAGTGATTGTTGTGGATGACGGCTCCACCGACGGGACAGCAGCGATATTGTGCGCAATCACTGATGAGCGACTGGTCGTTATCAGCCAGAAAAATCAGGGGGTGTATGCTGCGCGAAATGCCGCACTGGCCATCCATTGTGGAGAATGGGTGGTATTTCTGGATGCCGATGACCAGATTACTGACGCATTTTTGCAGGAGCGACTACTCATCGCCCGACAGGAAAATGCTGACGTTGCCATTTTCAATGCCTGGCATGCCGACATCACCGGCTCACATCGGCATCCGGTCCATCGCAAGCAACCCTACAGGCAGAGACTCACCGGGTATGCATGGATACGCCATTGTGTTTCACAGAAGGAATGGCCGCATTACCTGTGGCTGCAGATAGTACACTCCTCGTATATCCGGGAAAATAACCTGCGCTTCCAGGAAGGGAAAAGTCACAAAGACATCCTCTGGACCCTTCATCTTGCCGCCGCAAATGGTCTGTTCTGTTTTGCCGACAAGAAAGATTATATCTACGTGAACAATCATGCTTCGATTACACATCGTCAGGATTATTACGATATCCGGGCGCACAGCTATATTGACGTCATCAGCGATATCATCACGCTTTCATCAAAGCCGCAGCACCATGAGATAAAACGCGCACTGACCCGACATGCACTGGTTGAATGCCGACATTTTCTCGGGCTCTACAGACGTAAAATCACCGACCGGCAGTCAGTCCGTTCCTCTTTCAGAAAGCGAATAGCGCTGAGTCAGTTGCTTGCAGGAGCCCGCAGCCTGAGCGATATCTTTTTTCTTCTGAAACTGGCAGGCAAAATCTACCTGTAACCCTCACGCAATGAGCGCACTTCCGCTCCATCAGGACGGCGCCAGTTTTTGAATGCAGTGAGAGTACTGGTTCCGGTAAACAGAGCGTTACCAAACAAAGGCGTCATTTTCTGTTGTCTGGTTATTATCTGTACCCATCGCTGTGGTTCGTGTGTCCAGGCAGTTAAATCACTGGTGAGACAGGCAGCTGGTAAAGCGCGTTGCACAGTGAGCTCTTGCTTGCACCGCTTTTGCCCATAATGCCAATCACGGGCTCGTAGTTAATGGATTGCTGCAAACGGGAGAGAATACGATCAGTAGCCTGTTGGGGTAAGAGATTAAGGCTGGTCCGTATAATATCGTTAGTATCCTGTGGTTCGGTAATTTGAGGCATGGTTTACTCCTGTGAAAAGTCACACCGGAAGATGATTAACCGGCTATTCACATGAGTAATGTGGGCGTAAAAAGATTTGGAATTAATGATTTCCAGATAAGTGTTAAATCTGTTTTCAGAAAAAATTCAGATAATTATGTTATGCCATAAAATGACTAACTTCCGAGTAAAATAAATCAACTAACTTACAAATTCTATCTTATTTTGTTCATTTTCTTCTTTAATTTATTTGTTAAGTTATTTATCTGACATTCATGTCGGATTGGTAATATAACTATATGGTTATTATCGTAGTTAATGGTATTGTTAGTTATTGATGATTAACCATACACATCAATGATAATTAACTTTGAGTAAGTAATTTGTATTCTCTCTGATTACTCTTAACGCATTACCGTCACTCATAATAATAACCTGGTTAAATTTAATTACTGTAAACTTCATTCAGGCCTTATACGACTTATTTGCATCGTCATGTAATATACTCGTCTTTGCAACCCTTAACAGGAAGATATCCATGTCAGTTACAAGTTCAGTGAGTGTCAACATTGCCAGCTATGGCCCCTCTAATCCCCGGTATCTGCGTCGTATTCGGGAAACGCTGGACAAAGCCCTTAATCAACATCCAAGAACATTGCTTCTTCGCTTCGATCTTCGTTTGCCCACCAAAGACAATCTAGTTTACAGGGATGATCCCGGCTTGATTAAACGCTTCATGGGGTCTTTACAGGCGCAGATAGTGGCCGACCTGCGGAGCAAATCACGCACGGGGAAACGGGTCCACCCCACCAACGTCCGTTATATCTGGTGCAGGGAGTTTGACAGACAACAGCGTCAACCGCATTACCATGTGGCCCTGTTGCTCAACAAGGACGCTTATGCTTATCCGGGGCGCTACAAGCCCATCAATGGCGAATATACTCACTGCCTCGCGGTGATGATAATGGAAGCCTGGGGAAGAGTATTGAATCTTCATGCCGGAGGCGATTATCGTCCGTTCTATCCATTGGTCGAGTTCCCGGAAAACAGTTATTACCATCTGGATACACATCACCCTGATGTTAACCGGCAATGTGGTGAGGCGATAGCCAGGGTCGATTATCTGGCGAAAGAGCACAGTAAAAACAACGATGATGGTTTACGTAATTTTGGCTGCAGTCAGTATTGAGCTTATTTTCTGGTGATAATATGAAATCTCACCGTTTAAACATATTCCGCTACAGGTCATTAACGTTTCCCCTGCATTATGTTATGAGCAATGGCCAGTTGTATTATCTTGGTGAACGTGGGCCAGTCCATTGACAAGTTTCTCATCCTAAACTCAACGTTATATTGGCAAGATTGGGCAGGGATAGAAGGAGGAAATCCATCACCAGTATGATCATCAGACCTGCCGGGATGGATAACCGAAAGAGAAAAGGAGACATCACCCAATCAAAAATGGCTGCTATAGCTGCTAAAATAGCAATTTCAGCAGCACTAAAAAAATAGATACGATTATCTTTGATTGTTTACTAACCAGCGGTCAAACATGACTCCTGTGACAGCATGGCTTCCGAATGTGACCCTTTGCATGTCTATTTGAACGTTAACACCACTTAATCGCCTCAGGCACCTCCCGGCAAATCGGATAAGTCAACCCACCTGACGTTGTCACAAGAATAATCGCGTGTCTGCACTATCGAATAAGGGCAAGTATACCCGCCCAGACATACGAAACCATTACGAAGCATGCCGGCAATATACTGCGCACTGGAATGGTTGATATTTATAATGCAGCACAATCCCTGATTAATAAGCTGATTGAGCACAGGCGTTAATTTATCGATATATCTGAGGCGTCCCGGGCCAAACTGGAGTAGTTCATGTTTAGGAAATGGAACACCATTTCCCTGAATAAGCTTTTTGTTAATAAAGCACCATAGTGCCCTGACATCGGATTTAAACCTGGATTCCTCTGACATTGGATAAAACAGCGAACTTGTCTGTTGCAGATGCCATTCTACTATCAGCAGTGAATTCCTTATTCGTGATGCGTGGATAATATTTGTATAGACCAAATCAGTAGTTAAATCGTTCTTTGCCGGTTTGACAGAAACCACTTCCATTATTGCTGCAAGCCTTATTGCCTGCTCTGTTGCTTTCGACGCAAAATCACGGATATGTGCATATCGCCCGCCAGGTGCTATCGCTCGTTCGATTTCACATTGTCTTTCCTGAAGGAGCTTTTTCGCGCTATCTGATAGTTTTAGCTGATCTTTAGGGATCGTATTATCATAAAAACGCGACTCCAGTAGTTCCAGCAATTCCCACAATCTGTCATAAAAAGGCGTTAATATGGCATTCAGCCCTTCTTCATCAATACGATGACTACGCTGGCCTATTGAGCTCTTTACCCGCGTAACAAGGAAGCGGGGGAGAAATCCACTGCCCTTAGCAACCTCGCCATGTTTTTCTAAATAAGCCATAAAAACATCATTCTGTATCAACAATGAAAACATCAGACTTAACGGGAGCTCATAGCTCTCACCATCCGCTCTGTTGAAAGAGTAGGTTCCGCCATCCCATCCCGTGTTCAGTAGCCCCAAATGATTTTTTAAGCCACTTCTGAAAAAAGGTATCGCTTCATCCATGATAATGCCGGCTTCAGCATGCTGACTCAGGCCCTGAATAAGCGCTTTGAATGTGACATCCTGATAAATAAATTTTGGTTCTACCGGTCTTTCAGGTTCGCTTTTATAGTGTTTTTCCAGTTGGATTTGAACATCTTCAACGCCATACCCTTTTTTTATAGCCTGCCTGAGATTTGCATTGAGTCCCTGCAATCCAGTTTTCCAGATAAGGTGCTCATTTTTGTATCTGGCAAGCTGCCTGTTGTACTCATGTTTCATTTTTTCAAGCTGCTGGTGAACTGGTTTCATAAACAACCTGGACAAAAATGTTTTGCCTTCACCTGACTCAGCCAGCGTCAGAAGATATAAAGAGCAAGGTCCTGATGCACCTGTGTAAGGCGATATAATGCGAACAAGGTATTGGCTGATAATGGACAGGGTTGTCATGAGCACACTTACAATCAACTCTATTGGCATGCCTGTGAACAGGTTTACACGCTCAGCCGTGTTTTTTAATAGTTCAGGTAGACAATGAACAGGGAAAGACCCCTCGTGTTCTTTAGTGGCATGATTTCCCTGCGTGCCCGGCTGGTTTTTTACACGAGAATAGTTGCTCTGGTTATTCATTTATGGCTCCTTTGTAAAAGGCGTAATCAGGCCAGCCAAATAACACTGGCTATACTTTGTTTGTATTTAATTTTTAATATATATACCTACCAGGTTATTATCTGGCAGCGACACGCTCTTCGATCCATTTTTCAAACTCACTTTTCTTCCATCGTGATGAACGCCCCAGTTTTATTGGACGGGGAAACATGCCACGCCTGATAATGGAATAAAAATACTTATCACTAAGCCCGCTATGTGCTGTGATGTATTTCATGTCAATAAGCTGATCTTCTTCTGGCGAGATAACACGATTTTGGCATGGTTTATCACTCTCAGTATTCGGGCCTTTTGCTTTATGAGCAGAGCATTTTTTCACTTCCTGGTCTATTAAAACGCTTTTCTCCTCAGTCTGACATTCCTTATGCTGAGAGACTGAGTCAACAGAATGCAGATGGCGGGAAATTGAGCAGGCCAGTTCACTCATCCGAGTTTTGCTACTGTGATGTTTATGCATTTTCTTCCTCCTGGTTACTATCAGGAGCACTCTGCTCCGGATGAGAGGAAATCTACAAAATTCGACCGGTTGCGGTCTACTGGCCAGAATTCAGTTTATTTTATCGTTTTTACCGCCTACCGCATTTCTGGTTGTTGTGACATGTAATGAACTGACACAATAATTTAACATGCACCCCGATGACGTACAGGCTGATTGGTAAGCATCCATCAATTTGAGCTCTTCTCCAGCCTGTGAAGCTTCAGGTACCTTCCGGCATCGGCTATTGCTGCAATGACTGGCATGACTCAGCCCGGTTGATGTTTGAGAGATATCCCGAGATTGATTCAGGGCATTTAAATTGGGCTGTATTCCCTTCTGGTGAGCTGCGGCCCGGAACCGTCGTTTAACATGGCATGTCTTTTTTTTGTTCCCCCGGATAGAATTGCGGTAACACCAAAGAAGACAGGGAGGATGTGAATATGTTTGACAAAAAAGGTCTGAAATCGGCTCGAAAATACATGGATGAACTGAATAAGCAAGGGAATGCATCCCCCACCCACTATTATATTCGGGAGTTCGGCCATCTTCCCGGTTTATCCACGTTCATTCTCAATGGTGACTTTTTGCAGGAAGTGTGGGGCGATTTTACTCAGCCAGAAAAGCGATTTATTGCTCACCTGTATGAACAGTATTATGTCTGGCGATATTTTTTGTTAAACATCAGAAAGCGAGATAATAAATCGACCTGTATTACTCCGTTGCAACAGGCGGCATTTGAAAATCACTGGGATGCGAATGATTTTTTTTCTTACCTGCTTGAGGAATTGACGACGTTTGAGCAAATATCGGAAGGACTGGATCGTATTAAGAATTTTGAAAAATACCAGCCAGCTGACGCCTTTGAGGCATCCTGCTATTTTTTCCTTATCGCTTATCACTACCTGAAAGATGAAAGCACCCGTATGGAATACCAGAATGCCTTATCTGAAGCACTTGAGCATCAGGGTGAGTTTCGGGGCTGGGCTGCGGCAATGCTATATAAAAATGAGCTTTATGAAAAATTTGAAAAAAAGGATAAAGACTTAGGAATATTCAAATTGAAAGCAACGTCATTACTTGAAGAATGGTATATTAATTCTGGCAGTGGAATATTCAAATCAGATACCGAGGTTCAAAGTAGATTAAATGAAGAATTGCTTAAACTCAACAATGAAATTATGTCCGGGCGTGAAGATTTTTCCACTTCAATTAAAAATTGGTATGATGCAAAGAATCCTGACTTTAAAACCCTGATAAAAAGACTGGTACACAAATAACGCTAGTCATACTCACATCCAGAACATAGCTGGTAAGAAAATAATACTATCTGGGGGTATTTTCAGTGATTCAGGGTATGTGCTTATTGGCTACGAATATTAAGCGGTTATCATGTATTGATTGCCGCATTTTTCGAGTGAAGAGGTGTTTCACCTGCACGATGGCGGATTTATGAAAAGTCATCATATTTTTAATCTTCCGGGCAACCTGTAGCGGGCCTTATACACTTCAGTGGCATTCTTTACCACTCTGCGGTATAGGCTGACATTTTAATTATATGTTCTTCAATTTCATCCATACCTGACAGCGTTGCCCCTGTCGGGTATTTCCCATGCCTGTCGAAAATGAAAACTCGCTGAGAATACGTACTATGTAAACGAGGCTAAATACGATTCTTTTACAACCCTGCTTAGAGTGTACCTAGGCGCTTTTCACGGGTGTTGTAAGACGCTGAAGGTTGTGACTGGCGTGCAAGGGCAATTGACCAGTTGAACAAAGCCACATCGATCCGTTGGCATCTTACGAAACCTGCCGATATCCGGCTGTTTGAATCGGTATGCCAGCGTCTTCAGCTATGCATCAACAACTTCTCACCGGAAGGCCAGCTTTGCGCTCACACCGCCTGAATCCGCTGCCCCGTAATATTTTTGAGGTATAGGTATGAAACAAAAAGCAGCCAAAAGCGCCATCGATGAATTCGGTAACCTGGTCAGTGCTGAAGATTTCCGGTTTCCATCAGCGTGGAAACTCTACTGCTTTCACTGCAGCCGCCCGATGACCCTCGTGCTTCCTCAAGGTGACAGGGCAGCGTATTTCTTGCATGACATCGCCTTGTTGACTCCAGGTGATTATATTGCCTGCCCCAATTTGGAAGCACTGCAGACTCCGTAATCAATTTACACAGGCAGCGGGAATGCTCTCTGTTAAACCATTCGTATCATCTTTCCCATTGCCCTAATTCCCCATTTTCAGAAGAAAGAGAAACCGATGATTCATTACGGTGAAAAAAACACACCCCGAACACGTACTGACAATACCGATGTCGTACTTATCCGGACAACTCTGCAGCAGGCAACGGATCATTATCCACGTCTGGCCGCTCTAGATTTTACGCTTCAGCATACAAATTCTCATCCAGGCGGAGATATACAACAAAACCGTGCTCAACTACTTCGCTTCCATGCTGAAACATATTGTCGTATCGGAGAATATGCAAAGGTGCGGACCAATTCAGGAAAGCTGTCTCAGCCCACGCTTCTGCGCTGGCTTTGGGAGGAGAAACATGTGTCTGCATGCAGGATGATGATGCTGTTCAATCTGGGGGTGTGCTATTCCCCCCAGTATGATGTTTCACCGGACGAGGAGATGCAGGCAATGATATCGTTGCTGATGTCAGCATGGAGGGATGTGGAGCCCGGTGGGAAGCTGGTGGAGATGACGGAATACCGGGCTGAGAGGACGAAACCAGTGGCTTTTGGCAAACACTATTCAGCCCTGCGCGAAGCTGCTTTGCGGATGGCCTCCCCCGTCGCTTTTGGGCGGAGCTTCCCTATAGCCTAATCTTTAAACCTTAATCACGCTGATTCTTTGCCATTTTTGCCTTCCCTCATTCAGCCAGACAGAACCTCCGTTCCGCCATCGCAAACTGACTTTCGCTTGTCACTGACCACTGGTAAAGCCACCAACTGGGCGTGGCGTTTAACAAGCTACGCATCCAGCATGAACGGACGAACCAACTATCAGATTGATAAATGCAGCTTCACCGATAATGGCGAATCGCCTTATCCTTATATTGAACGGCAATGAGGATAAGTGAGATAATTATGTCATCAGACGCAGGCCGGCGCTAAAGAGCCCCTGCGTACGCTGACGGGAACGACCCGACTTGTTTAAGGATAGCGTTGCATCGATCAGTTGAACTCACAGCGAGAAGTGGAAGTTAGACAATCGTGAATGGAAGTTATACAGCTTTGACATGTCAAAGTGATCTTTTCCATCGACGAACCTCACAATCCAGTATACTTCTAAACTCTCCCTTTCCTTTTTGCGGTCTATTTTCAAAAGAACTTTAAAGCACTCATCTACACGTTTTTATTGCCGATAACTTTAGTATCAAATTCACGTCATACAAAATACTGATGACCTGCAGGCAAGGGATAACATGGAACTGATTGATTACGATAAAAATGCACTTCAGCAAATCCACGACTGGAAAAACCCACCGCGCAGTTTTCTGGCTAAATCATTTGAATTAATCAGTAAACCTCTAAACAGCGCCGGTGAGTTGGTTCTTTCAACACCTGTCGTCGGCGAAGCCATTCAATCTTCGGTGCAAGGTCTGGTGGGAGTCTGTAACGATGCCGCGCTGTGGTCAGTGCGACCAGAGGCGATTTTCGAAGAGTTCCGTAACGACGGGCACATCCACATCAATCACTACGAAGATATTGAAACGTTACGTCTTGAGGACATCGATAAAACCGTCGGCTGGCTAGCAGCCAAATACAAGGGCATCGCACTGGCGGAAGGTGCAGGCACGGGCGTGATGGGGATTGCAGGGATGGCCATCGATATACCTACTCTCATTACATTGAATCTGCGAGCCATCGGAGAATATGCGACGTATTACGGTTTTGATATAACCCGTCAGGAAGAACGGCTTTTTGCCTTTAACATATTAGGGTTCTCTTCTGCTTCATCGACTATGGCGAAAAACGTCGCCATGGCGCAACTGGTAAAAATATCGCAGCAGGTTGCCAAGAAAGTAGTCTGGGAAGAGTTGGAAAAACAAGTGTTTGTGAAGATTATTAAGCAGATTGCCAACAGCCTGGGGATTCGTCTCACAAAAGCAAAACTAGCCCAAACGATTCCTATCGCAGGCGCGGCCGTTGGCGGCGGTTATAACGCCTATTTCACCAGTAACGTCTGCGATGCGGCCTACCACCTTTATCGCGAGCGCTTCCTAGCAATAAAATACGATCCGTCTGTGATTGATCTCACGGTAAAGCCTGCGGATGGTTTTTTCCCCGGCGACGGCGATCCGGTTTTCGAATGAGCAAAAAAACGGGTCGTTATTCGACTCATTTACCGTGCGAAAGCCTGATTTCAGAAACGAAAACTGAATCTGAATAGCTGCGGATTTAACAAACACTTCAGTAGCCATCTTTCAAGTTGGCAAAAATACCAACTTCCGCTTCTAGCACAAAACGGGCAAGGTTCAGGGTCGTCAGGTCCGCTTTGAGCGAACAGCAGACATTCGGCTCTCTGCCGTATGCCATGACAAAGAGCTCGCCAGAAATAAATGGATTGCGCTAGTACGCCTTACATTTTTGACGGGATGTGACAAATGCCATCGCTACCGCTCCCAGAAGTAACAAACTACTCAAGCCAAAAGCACTTCGCCATCCCAGACTGTCGAATACCAGACCTCCTGCAGTTGAACCAAGTGCAATCGATAGCTGGATCACCGCAACCATGAGACCACCACCCGCCTCTGCATCTTCGGGCAGAGCCCGTGCTATCCATGTCCACCATCCCGTTGGTGCAGCCGTCGCAAGCAGCCCCCACAGGCTTAGCAAAACGGCAACAGCCCAGATGCTATGTCCGACCAACAGTAACATACCGGCAATCGCTGCCATAAGCAGAGGGATCATGATTAAGGTCTGATAAAACCTTGCGTTCAGGAATGTCGTTACGATTATTGTGCCGACAAAACCTGCTACGCCAATTGCGAGTAAAATCAGGGAGAGGCCAGAAGTACCCAAGCTGGTTACGGTCTCCAGAAAGGGGCGCACGTAGGTAAATAAGGCAAACTGCCCCATAAAGAAGAGTCCGCAGGCCAGCAGTCCTGTTGGTACGATGGAGACGCTGAACAGACGAAGCACAGATCCCTTTGGCATTTGTTTTTTATCGCTTTCCATCGGAGGTAGGCTGATGCATTGCCAGATGAACGCGGCTATCGCAAGGGGGACGAGACATAAAAAGGCCCCACGCCAACCGACTGTCGCTCCCAAATAGCTGCCAAGCGGCGCAGCCACAACGGTAGCCAGCGCGTTCCCGCCGTTAAATATCGCCAGCGCCCGGGGAACCTGCTGCTGCGGTACGAGCCGAATGGCGGTTGCAGCCGACATTGACCAGAATCCACCGATGACGACACCAATCAGAGCCCTCCCCAGCATATAAACCGGATAGTTGGGCGCTATGGCGATAACTATTCCCGATATGGCCATTAAGACCGTAAGCCCCAGTAGTAGGGACTTGCGATTCCTGTTTCCAGCCAGCGTCGAAAGAGTCAGGCTGGTCAGGACGGCCAGCGCACCGGATATGGCAATTCCCTGTCCTGCCAGCCCTTCCGTTACGCCTAAATCACGGGCTATCGGCGTAAGCAGGCTAACGGGCATAAATTCCGATGCAATCAGCACAAAGACACACAGTGTCATGGCAAAAATGCCGCCCCAGTAAGCGTGCAGATTATTCTGTGATGGTGTTTGGTTTAGTATCGACATATTCATATTTCACAAAAATCAGGATAAAAGCCACCCGGGTAGACAGGTGGCTTTTAATCTTCTCAGCAGAGGGTTTATTTCAGGTTGGTTTTGAAAAACTGTTCGAACTTCCCGAAAGGTATTTTACCGGCCGCATTGTCGTAAAGGTCCACATGATTTGCACCGGGGACGATCACCAGCTCTTTTTCTTTACTACCAAGAGCCTTATAAGCATCTTCGGCAAAATAGCGTGAATGTGCGTTTTCACCGGTCACGATAAGCGTAGGGATGGTGATTTCGCTGGCGTAGCTCAGCAGCGGCATATTCATAAATGACAGCGGCGTCGTTGACGTCCACGCCCCGGTAGAGTTCACGGAACGCGCATGGAAACCACGCGGCATGCGGTAGTAATCAAAGAACTCTTTCAGTACCGGATGAGGATCCGCCGGGAGCGTTTCTGGCAGAATGCGCTCGCCCGCGCTGACCTTGCCGTTGCTGTCGACGTTAATATCATGGCCGCCGTATGCGAACGTTCCGCTTTCCGCATCTTTCCAGCGCTGTTCATTTAGATACTGCAGTACGGCACGACGGTCAGCGGCTGAGTAACGATCTTGTCCATCACCCACGCCATGCCCCATCGCCCGGCTCATGTCGTACATCACACTGGTGGCCACCGCTTTGACGCGGGTGTCCATTGCGGCGTCGTTTAACGCCATGCCGCCCCAGCCGCAAATACCGAGCAACCCGATACGGTTGCGATCCACCTCTTTTTGCAACCCTAAGTAATCTACCGCTGCGCTGAAATCTTCGGTATTGATATCCGGTGAGGCGACGTTACGCGGATAGCCACCGCTCTCACCTGTATAAGAAGGATCAAACGCCAGGGTAACAAATCCCTGTTCCGCCAGCGTCTGCGCATACAGGCCGCTGGATTGTTCCTTCACCGCGCCAAAAGGCCCGCTCACGGCAATCGCTGCCAGCTTGCGATCGCCGCGATCTTTGGGCAGGTAGAGATCGCCCACTAAGGTAATCCCATATCGATTCTGAAACGAGACCTTACGATGATCGACTTTCTGGCTCTCGGCGAACGTCTTATCCCATTTATCGAACATCGAAACAGGGGTATTCGGATTGGTTGAATCTGCATAACTCATTGTCGTGACTCCACTTAATGATGCGAATAGCAGCATGGCAGGCATCGCGGTTTTTAGCGTTCGAGTGAAAGCTTTCATAAAAATCCCCATGAAAATAGAGAGATACAGGTTTCCTACGGACAACACTGCTGTGCTTTGTTTTGATGGGCTCATTGTAGTTAGCAGAACTAGTGCTGATTAGAGGGTAAAAATTGCTAAAATTAATACCATATTGTTATAAATCAATGCTGACACTGGCGTCATTCGAGGGGGGGGAGTAAATCAATGGCAAAAAGGGAGAACTACAACGAGCTTTATTTGTTTATGCAGGTGGTACGGGAAGGCAGCTTTACAGCTGCGGCTCAGAGACTGGGGCTTGCTCAATCGGGGGTAAGCCGTTCTGTTCGTGAGCTTGAAGAAAGACTTGGGGTCCAGCTACTGGTGCGCACCACGCGTAAGCTGTCGCTGACACAAGCGGGGGAGCAGCTCTATCAAAAAACGGAGTCCGGATTTGATACGTTAGATCTTGGCCTTGCCACGCTGGCGCATTATCGCGAGACGCCCTCTGGCACGGTACGTATTAATGCCAGCCAGCACGCGATTGATAAATGCCTTCTGCCAAAGCTTGCGGTTTTTAAACTGCGCTACCCTGATATCCGGCTTGAACTCATGAACGAGAGTCGTTTCGTCGATATTATCGAGGAAAGATTCGATGCGGGCGTCCGTCTTGGGCCCGAAGTAGGTCAGGGCATGGTCGCAGTGCGCATTACGCCCGATATGGAGATGGCCATTGTGGGTACCCCTGAGCATTTTCGTCGCTATGGCTTTCCGCAAGTCCCCGCAGATTTAGCGGTGCATCCCTGTATCGCTTATCAGTTTGGTGACGGAAGCCTGTACGCATGGGAACTTCACCAGGATGGTAAAAAAATCACCCATCGGCCGCAGGGGCAGTGGGCTTTCGCAGACAGCTATATGGAAGCCAAAGCAGCCAGGCTGGGCCTGGGACTGGCTTATATCCCGGAAGAGCTGGTGTCTGATGATTTAGAACAGGGGTCGCTCATCAGAGTTTTACAACGCTACAGCGAGCGCCTGGAAGGCTCATTTCTCTATTATCCTCACCGCAATGTGTCGCCCGCTCTGCGAGCGGTTATCGAGACATTAAGAATTTAAGGGATGAAGATGAGCCGCCCCGATAATCCTGGAGACAACACTCTTTGTTCCACGGTGACGTATTCATACTCAAATCTCCTGCAATGTTGGAGATTTAAGTATGATTGTCCCTCATGAGCGATCAGCAGATCTTTTGCATTTTCGCTCATGCATCGATAAATGAAATATGGCTTACGGATTACATAAAAAGAGCCCGGTGTAATCGAACAATATAATCAGCAGTCGGATTGGATTGCTTATCGCCCATTCGCTCCTGAATTGCATGGACAGCAATATCCCGACGCGCAGGCAGCCGTGTTTTTTCCGTTGCGGCGATCGCTGACTTCATTTCATCATATGTGAGGTCAGTACAGTAGCAAGGTGCACCCGGCTGTTGACGCCATGACTCCTCAACAGTACCTGCATCGAAGGCGTCGAACCCCGTATCACTGACAAGACGCATAACCATTTTCTTGTGCTCTTCGATATTCCCTGCCACCGGAATTGAAATTCGTCCTGCCATGCCCTCTGCTGTACCTTTTGTAGCGAGAGAATCTGAACCTATTGCATTCCAGGCCTTCACCAGCGGACGGTTCAGGAGATGCGCCACCCACGCGCTTTCGACCTCCCCATCTGAGAACGCATCAATGTTGCCGTCGCGATGTGGATAATAGTTAGAGGTATCAGCAACGATAACATACCGGGGTAATTTCCGGATCAGAGGAGCGATATCCGCAAGCTTTGCCATAGGTATGGAAAGGATGACAACCTGTGCATCCTGCATGGCATTGACTGCATCAGCTGCTTCAGCGCCTGTTTCAAGCACGTCGGGGGCTATCGTTTCAGGTCCGCGAGAATTGGCGACCTTAACGGAGTAACCGGCAGATGCGAGACTGCGAGCAAGCGTTTTACCGATGTGGCCGGTTCCCAGAACAGCAATCCGGTACTTTTCATTATTAATCATAATTTTCCCTTTTTGGCTCAGGCCGTTACTGCACGGTTACGTTTGACGATAGCATCATGAGTGAGTTGTTCGCCTGCAGACATAAACTCCCTGATCAACGCATCTCTGTTCAGTGGAGCGCGAGTTTTATCCGCTGCCTTAAGGGCTGCTTCAAGCTCTCCGGTTTTTAGCTCAGTACAGTAGGCTGGCGTGCCGGGCTGTTGCCGCCATGATTCGCTAAGCGTACCGGCATCTACTGCATCGAAACCGGTCTGATTGACCAGTTCAAGCGCAACAGATTTTGCTACCGGACTGTCGCCGGCAACCGGGATAGCGATACGGGACGGTGAACCGGCAGCCAGCCCTTTCTCTTGAAGCGTCTGGGCCAGAACAGCGTTCCAGGCTTTGACAAGAGGGCGTTTGACTATTTCACTGGCGTACACGCTTTCAGGTTTGCCTTCACGGAGCTCTTCAATGTCCCCGTCGCGGAAGGGGTAGTAATTAGAGGTATCAATGACGACGACGCTTTCCGGAACATCACGCAAGAGTTCAGCCAATTCAGCATGCTTATCAAAGGGTATAGAGAAGATGATGACGTCCACATCTCGTACGGCCTCCTGGCGCTCAACCGCCAGCGCACCCACTCTTCGCGCCAACTCTACAATGGTTTCCGGTCCTCTTGAGTTGGCCAGTTTGACCTCATGGCCCTGCACAGAGAGCTTATGTGCCAGCGTCGCACCAATGTTTCCGGCGCCAATAATGCCTATTTTCATACCAGAACCTTTTATCTGAGTGGAGGATGATCAGTTGTCAGCGGGATGGGCAAAGCTATTCAGGGTATCTCGTAACTCCTCGAGCTTTGTATCCGATAACTGACAGGCTGATTTGATTCTTTCGGTTACGCGCCACAGCTCGCTTTGCAACGCGAGCCCGTCATCGGTGAGGGTAATGAGAACCCGCCTTTCATCTGCGCGATCCCGCGTGCGGGTTATGCGTCCGGCAGCCTCAAGTCTTTTGAGAATAGGAGTAATGGTGCCGGTGTCCATGCCAAGCTTATTCCCAATATCACCCACGGTGCGTGGGGTTCCGTTAAACAACTCCAGCATGACCAGATACTGGGGAAAGGTAAGGCCCAGCGGGTCCAGGAACGGCTTATGTAACCGGTTCATGCGGCTCGCCGCACCATAGAGCGCAAAAGAAAGTTGTGTCCCTATTTCCTGTCGTGACTGCATGTTCATATGCCAACCCATTATCTTGTTGATGATTATATAGCGCACTAGATAAAAGCATATAGCAAACTTTTCATTAGTTAAAGAGTGATGAATAAGTAATTCGTGCGGTATGACAATGACAACAAATCAGGGTGAGAAGTCTCCAGACGGACGGGTATTATCGTTCTGAGCTATTCAAAAAGGTCTGCTCCTGGCACAGGGCTGCTGTTGCAGCCCTGACAATCTTAGACTTCAATCGACTCAGATATCTCTAACGCATCATCTACTTCAATACCCAGATAACGCACTGTGCTTTCTAGTTTCTTATGACCCAACAGAAGTTGGATCACCCGGAGATTCTTGGTCTTCTTGTAAATTAGGAACGGTTTTGTTCTTCTCATGGAATGTGTGCTGTACAGTGAATCATCGAGACCAAGCTTTTCTACCCATCCATGAAAAATACGGTTGTATTGCCGGGTTGAAATGTGCTGGCAAGAACCGACCCGAGATTGGAACAAGTAGTCTTTACTGTGCAGATTGCCCCGCTTTATTAGCGCTGCAACTGCTTCTCTTGTCCCTTTGGTTATCTCAAATTGGACGGGGCTACCGGTTTTCTGTTGTAACACCGTTGCTCTGCTCGAAACAGAACTGCCATATGCAACATCTGATACTTTGAGTTTTACCAAATCACAGCCCCGAAGTTTACTGTCTAAAGCCATGTTGAACAGGGCTAGATCGCGCGTTTTGCCTTCCAGTTCAAGTCTGATTCGAATCCCCCAGATATGAGATATCTGAAGCGGTCTTTTTTGTCCGATGATACGATTTTTGTTCCACGGTGACGTGTTCATGCTCAAACCTCCTGCAATGTAAGAGATTTAAGTATGATTGTCCCTCATGAGCGTGAAGCAGACATTATCTGTAACCGCTGCCGTTTACTTGTGTAGATCCCTGAATAGATAAATAACCTGCACCACTTTCCACTTTCCACTTTCCACTTTCTTACCACATTTGACATTTAAGGTTTTGATTTAAAAATTAGTTTTTCATATCGTTAAATCGCTCTAGTCTGAGCATGAGAGATTTTACTTAATAAAGAAGGGCGACAAAATGAATCTTGAGGCATTTGCTTTTGGCACGACCAACTGGAGTGAAGTCGAAAGAACAGAGCACCCAGGGGAAACAGGTATGGCTTACTGGCGCACGCAACACTTTGGTCAGAAACCGAATCAAATCCGTGTGCGAATGGTTGAATATACCCCAGGCTATCTTGCAGACCATTGGTGCCAAAAAGGGCATGTTCTTTTCTGCATGGAGGGAGAACTAGAAACAATGCTCGAAGATGGTCGTAAATTCATTTTAACTGCGGGGATGAGCTATCAGGTTGGTGATAACGCGGAGCCACATCAGTCCAGAACTACGAAAGGCGCAAAACTCTTTATTGTGGACTGATTCGTATGTTGGAGCCATTGTGTCAGCCCGCTTCACGCAGCAGATTGAAGAGACAACAGGTCTGCATTGAGCGAAGCGGACATTGTGCCTGAAAATGCAGCGGACAACTGCGTTTGGATATACTTCATTCCCAAGGTAAACCTTGCTCCCAGCTTTCCACAAGCAGGTCAATAAAAGCCCGAATTCGCGGTGATAAATGTCGTTTACTGGGATAAATGAGCCTAATAGGTTCCGGAGGGAAAGGATACTCCTCAAGCACCGGTATTAACTTACCGCTACGTAAATCCTCCCCTAGCAAATAGGTTGGTAAGTGAACGATACCAAATCCAGAAATAGCCGATGCCCGCATGGCTTCCGAACTGTCGAGGTTAAGCCTGCCAGGCCCTTCATAAACAAAAGTGCCTTCCGGGGTCGCAAACCGCCAGCTGCGTCTCTTTTCTGCACTCAGAAGAAAGATAGTGTCATGCCCGGTTAAGTCTGCGGGTGTTTCTGGAACGCCCCGTGAGGATAAATACTCGGGTGATGCACAAGTGACAATGTGCTGCGAAGCAATTGTACGGGTAAGAATACGTGAGTCATCGCGAGGTTCACCAATGCGAATGGCAATATCAAAGCCTTCTTCAATAAGATCAACAAACCTGTCGCTAAAGGACACCTCCGCACGAAGTTCCGGCCACTTTTTCAGATAAACATCCAGAATGGGAAGGATATGGCGCTGCCCAAAAGAAAGCGGCGCACTCAGCCGGAGAGTCCCCGTTGGCTTACCCCTGCGCATGGCCATGGCGGCATCGACCTCTTCTAGGTCATCCAGTATCTGTCGGCAACGATCGAACATGACCCTCCCTTCATCGGTGAGACTCAGACTCCGGGTGGTACGGTTAAGGAGACGAACCCCCATACGCGTTTCGAGCCTGACAATACTCTTGCCAATGGCAGAACGTGTGAGCCCAAGAGAACCCGCGGCGTGGGTGTAACTCCCGGCTTTTACAGCCGCGACGAACGCGGCGATGTCACCAATGCTGTTGATCTCCATGCTTTATTTATCTCATCCAATACGGGCGATAAAGTACCCTAATATGGGAAGCACATTCCCCAAATGTTTATATATTATAGATTCCTGTTCACTTATAACGCAAATGCAAACAGGAATGACAATGCTGAATCAACAAACTAAGCAAGCCGTAAAAGAATGGTCTGAAAGTCTGGCCGGTCTGGGTCCAATCCTTACGGGTGAGGATACCGTAACGCCTATGAGTGAGGTGCGTGACGCCTACGCTCGGATGCTGGCTAAAAATCCCGCACCTGCCGGTGTCAGCTTTACTGAGGTTGATATGGGGGGCGTGCCGGGAACGCTGGTGACTCCTGACAACCTTGAAACAGATGCCATCGTGATGTACATCCACGGCGGGGCTTACATTGTCGGCGAATCGTCGGGCTATCACGGTATTGGTGGCAACTACGCCAGCATGCTGGGCGCACGGGTATACATGCCGGATTACAGTCTGGCGCCGGAGTATCCTTTCCCTACGCCCGTTACCGATACCGTTCGTGCGTATGAGTGGTTAATTGAACAGGGATTTGACGCCAGCAAAATCGTACTGGCAGGCGAGTCTGCGGGCGGAGCAATGGTGGTTACCGTTATGGTAGCTGCACGTAATAAAGGCCTGCCACTTCCAGCCGGCGGTGTTTCCATTTCCCCATGGGCCAACCTTGAGCACACGGGCGTCTCCATGACCAACCGGGAAGGTCTTGATCCTCTGAACACCAAGGCCGGTCTGGATTTCCTGGCACGTACCTTCCTGGGCGATGCGTTACCTAATCACCCAATGGCATCACCGGTGTTTGCCGATGTGACAGGTCTGCCGCCGGTGCTGGTTCAGATTGGAGAGAATGAACTGATGCTGAGCGACGCGATGCGGCTCGCAACTCATCTGGGTGATAACCGGGTTCGCGTAAATCTGGAAGTCTGGCCGGGTATGTTCCACGCCTGGCATTTCTTCTCCACGCTGCAGCCAGAAGCGGTGCAGGCTCTTGAGAGCTCCGTCGCCTTTATCAAGCAAGCTCTGCGGGATGCATCTAAGTAATTATCAATGATAATCGCTTAAAAAAGGGGCGCGTCTAATTGCGCCCATCAGAAGTAAAAATGACGGATTGATAGAAACAACTTTCTTTATATCCCGATCCTACCTAACGGCGTCTGCAACTATTTTTGTATTAGTTACACCTGCTTTTAATCAATTAAAACACCGTGGCGTTAGCAACGTCCGCTTCGGTACTTATCAGCCACAGGTTGATCTCTGTCAGCTATGAGCTGTGTGTTGCATCCATTAGTTGAACTCACAGCGAAGAGCGGACGTTTAGCCTGTGAAGTAAAAACTATATCCTGACCGGGACGCAGCATTTCGGCGCTTGACTTTATTGCCTTCGGGACGCACACCGCCATTACTGCATCACGTCCCTGAAAGCCTTAATATTGCATTCAGGGATGTGACTATTTCTCCAAGGAAGAAGCTTAGTAACTTTTATCCATATGTGTTTTTACAACACTGGAAACTATTTTATTTTTTTTATTTATTCTGGCTGGTGCCGTCTCTGGCGTACGTAACGCGCACCAGGTAGAAAGCACGCCCAGAAGAGAGAATATAACTGCCGGCCCGATCCAGCCAACCATGCTATATACACCGGTAGAAATAAATGGAAGTAATCCTGCAACGACAGATGCCCCGTTATAACCCAGTGAAATACCTGACGAGCGTATATGGGCCGGAAACTGCTCGGCAAACCAGCTTGATTCCACCGCAAAAATTGGATCATGACTCAGCACCAGTGATAATGCGATCGCCGTAATCACCAGCACAACAGCACCGGTATTAATCAACATAAACATCGGGATACCAAATGCTATGGTGAACAGGGCGCCAATCAGAAATACCCGGCGGCGGCCTATTTTGTCACTTAATGCGCCGTAAAAGAGATGACTGCCCAGACCAAGCACAGAGCCGATGAGCGTTCCCCACAACACGTGACGAGTGTCCGTTATCTCTGCAAGAACAACATAGGAAAGCATAAAGCTTGTCGTAATATAGTAGCCGCCGGTTTCAGCCAGTCGTAACCCCACAATATTCAAAATCGTTCGCCAGTCACGACGGATGACTTCCAGAGCCGGTTGCTTAACAATACGCTTCTCCGCTTTTGCTTTTTCAAACTCTGGCGATTCCGCTACGCTCATGCGAATGAAGATGCCGATTGCCACCATGATGAATGAAATCAGGAACGGCACCCGCCATACCCAGTCACCTTCAAACAAGGCGCCAGAGAGAAGAAAAGCGCCGTTAGCCAGCAGCAGGCCAAGCGGAATACCGAGTTGCGGAACGGCACCATAAAAACCCCGTTTCCTCTCCGGGGCGTGTTCAAATGCCATCAGCACTGCACCGCCCCATTCAGCACCAAATCCGATACCCTGGATCATGCGCAGCAGAATCAGCAGAATGGGTGCCAAAATACCCACCTGCTCATAGGTCGGCAAAGCACCGATCAGGACCGTTGCAAGCCCCATCGCCAGCAGTGACCAGAACAGTACAGCTTTACGGCCATAGCGATCGCCAAAATGCCCGGCAAGATAACCGCCAACCGGCCGCATCAGAAAGCCTACGGCAAGGGTAGCAAAGGCCGCCATGATACCGACAATAGGTTCCTCGGTATGGAAGAAGATTTTTCCAAACCACGCAGCGGCTGCGGTACCGTAAATAAAGAAATCGTAGCTTTCAACCGCTGAGCCTATCATTGAGGCGATGGATACTTTTACCGGGTTGTTTTTATGATTATCAGGTACAGAGTTAGATTTCATTGTTGACCCCGTTTCGATAGTTTACCCGGAAGATCCCGGCAAACACTTATGGCCCCTACCAGGTTTCAATCACCCGGCTATCATCATGTTGCCCTAGGCCAGCTTTTGCTGCGGCCACATAGCGGGCATGTGCCACGTTTAAAAGTGGAACTTCTGCCTCGCATGCCGCTGCTGCGTCTGCTACCAGACCGCTGTCTTTAACAAAGATATTTACGGCACTGGAAACCTCCACATCTGTGCCCTGTAGCATGCGCGGGCCTCGGTCTGACAACATCCAGGAGCCTGCCGCGCCGCCCTCGACAAGCGGTAAAACCTGTGCTGGATCTAATCCAAGCGAATGAGCAAGGTTCAGCGCTTCGGCGGCGGCTACGATGTGGACGGCGCAAAGATGCTGGTTAATCACCTTAATTCCCTGTCCGTCGCCAGGCCGGTTTCCTACCGTTTTCATCCTGCCCATCGCTGTCAGAACCGGTGCGACATGGTTAAGCGAAACTTCCTCACCCGCCGCAAAAATCACCAGATCCCCGGTGCTGGCCCGCGCAGTGCCGCCGGTTACCGGCGCATCAACCACGCTGGCGCCTGCTTGCTGCAGCTGTGCGGCGGCGGCAATGATGGCTTCGGGGCCGACGGTCGACATAATCACCCAGTGCTGACCAGCCACATTCGGTAATGCCTCCTCCACAAGTGCCGCAAGCTGCTGAGGAGTGGCAACCATGACCACAACCACGTCAGCTTTTCCTGTCAGGGCATATCGCTCTACGGCTTCTATGCCCTGAGTACGCGCGCGCTGCCGGGACGTTTCAGCCACATCCACGCCCTGTACGTCATGTCCGGCTGCCTTTATTCTTAATGCCATAGGCATTCCAATAGCGCCCATGCCGACGAATACAACTTTCATGTCGTGCTCCTTATGCAAGCCAGCCTTTAACGGCGTTGATCAGGGATGAGGTAGAAATGCCATAGCGATCGTGCAGCGTCGGCAGCGCACCTGCGGCCAGGAATTCATCCGGCAGCCCGATATGACGGAACGCAGGCATGACCTGTGCACGCATTAATGTCGTCGCTACTGCTTCACCCAGTCCGCCAACTACACTGTGGTTCTCAATAACCACTACCAGACGTCCGCTGCGGCGGCACTGTTCAAGAATGGTGGCCGTATCGAGAGGCTTAATGGTCGGCACGTGCAGCACGGCGACATCCACCTTGTCCTGCACCAGCGCTTTTGCTGTTTCCAGCGCCCGCATGGTCATGATGCCGCTGGAGATAAGCAATACGTCACGCCCGTCCTGCAGGAGTTTGGCTTTCCCCAGTTCAAACTGATAATCGTACTCGTCCAGTACCAACGGCACCTTTCCACGCAACAGGCGCATGTACACAGGGCCGTTATGATCGGCCGCAGCGGCGACGGCCTGTTCGGTATCCAGAGCATCACAGGGATCAAGGATGGTCAGATTAGGAATTCCGCGCATTAATGCGATATCTTCGGTTGCCTGATGACTGGGGCCATAACCCGTGGTGAGACCCGGCAATGCCGCGCAGATTTTCACATTGAGGTTCTCTTCTGCTATCACCTGATGAATAAAGTCGTAAGCGCGACGAGTAGCGAAAACGGCATAAGTGGTGGCGAAAGGGATCATGCCCTCTTTGGCCATGCCGCCCGCCGCACCCATGAGCAGCTGTTCCGCCATCCCCATCTGGAAATGGCGTTCAGGAAAGGCCTGGGCGAAGATGTGCAGATCAGTATATTTAGAGAGATCGGCGGTAAGGCCAACGATATTAGGCCGGCCCTGTGCCGCTTTGACGAGTGCATGACCAAAGGGTGCCGACACGGTTTTCTGACCTTCTGCTGCGATGGAAGCAATCATGGCCGAGGTGGTTAAACGGGGTTTCTTCTCTGCGACGCTGCTCATGCGCGCTCCTCCTCTACTTTATCAAGAATGGCGATTGCTTTTTGCCACTCATCTGCATCAACGCGGATAAAATGGTTTTTTTCACGCGCTTCCAGAAAGGGAACGCCTTTACCCATTAGGGTATCCAGGAGAATGACGCGCGGTTTGGGCTCTTTCAGCTGACGCGCGCGGTCAAATGCCGCTTTGACTGCTGCAATATCATTACCATCAACGCGCTGTACATCCCAGCCAAACGCCAGCCACTTATCGGCCAGAGGTTCAAAACCCATTATTTTTTGTGAGGGACCGTCAGCCTGCTGCTGATTAATATCAACCAGGGCTATCAGGTTATCGAGCTGGTGATGCGCCGCTGACATGACGGCTTCCCATGTTGCACCTTCATCAAGTTCACCGTCCGACATGGAGTTGTATACAAAAGCTGAGTTGCCTTTATGACGTAGCGCCAACGCCATACCTGTGGCAATGGCAAGTCCCTGACCTAGCGAGCCACCGGACATTTCCATACCTGGCGTATAGGTTGCCATTCCTGACATCGGCAGCCGACTGTCATCCGAGCCGTAGGTTTCCAGCTCTTCTTCAGGGATGACACCAGCTTCAATCAGCGCTGCGTAAAGGGCGATGGCATAGTGGCCATGGGAGAGCAGAAAGCGGTCCCGTCCCTCCCATTCCGGATTTTCAGGATCAAAGCGCATGGCGTGGCACCAGGCCACAGCCAGCACGTCGGCAAGACCCAGCGCCTGACCAATGTATCCCTGACCCTGCACTTCCCCCATCCTCAGGGCAAAGCGGCGTATATGCCAGGCATGCCGGGCAAGTTTGTTAAGTGAATCAGCTGATGCGATGGCGGGATCTGCAATCATGCTCATTTGCTGCTCCTTATAAGGGTGATTACAAAACAGTCAGGGATCGCGGATAGGTGACGCCCATACAGTGTGCTAGCTTATTCACGTATGAAGTCATCTTTCATAAGCGGTTACGGCTCTGTTTTAAGAGGTAACGCATTATGAATCCCCGCCTGTTGCGGTATGTGATGAGGTTATGCTGTTCAGAGTAAGACTGACAAAAGCAATAAATGCAGCAACTGCTGAAAAGGATTCATGAATGACACTCTTAAGAAAAGCGCCTCTTAACCTTTTGCGGGCTTTTGAAGCGGCGGGACGTACAGGTGGTTTTGCGCTGGCAGCCACTGAGCTGGAACTGTCGCCCAGCGCAATTAGTCATGCCATTCGCAAACTCGAAAATTTGCTGCAGGTCCGGCTTTTTCATCGCAGCACGCGGGAAATCACGCTAACGAAAGAAGGGTCAATACTGCTTGAGCATATACAACGCGGGTTTAACGAATTGGAGCAGGGCCTTTCATTAGTCACGGCCAATGAATCCAGACCTCTGCGCCTTCATACAGCCCCAAGTTTTGCCCATCAGTGGCTGTTACCACGTCTCGGCAGTTTCATACGCGAGAATCCTCATATCGATCTGCGGCTTTCAGCCAGCACTGAATACGCGCGTTTTGAACAGGATGACTTTGACCTGGATATCGTCTACGGCGAGCCCCGTCCATCACCTTATGAGAAAATCCCTCTCGCGGTTGAAGAACTGACGCCACTATGTTCCCCACAGCTGGCTGAGCGCCTTCGGAAACCGGAAGATCTTTATGCGCTCACATTAATTCAGTGCGATGTGCAGTTGTATCAGTGGAAAGGATGGTTTCAGGCGAATGACATGAAGCCGCCCCGTCAATATGGGCTTCAGTTTGACCGCAGTTTTATGGCAATTGCCGCAGCAGTTGACGGATTAGGGGTGGTACTCGAATCAAAGCTGCTTGCAGAACGGGAAATAGCAAGCGGCAGGCTGGTTTGCCCGCTGGTTAGTAGCACCAGTGAAATTCATTACATTGGACACTATCTGGTTTTTCCGCAGCATCAGCACATGCATTTTGCGCTGGAGGTGTTCAAAACGTGGCTCCTCAGCGAACTTAATCTGGCTCAACTCAGATGATCATGCTCACGTTTTTCATTGATCTGATAACGGGGTATTACTCTTATAGGAAGCGATTTTTGTGAGAGCCCTCACTGCTTATGGCAGAGGTGCCACGCATGTTAAGTGTGGTTATAGATCGTTCGGTAGTGAAGGTATTCAAACTGCCGCTGCTCTCAAAGGCAGATAGAGAGAAAGTAGCGATAAGAACCTTATTCGGTTATCAACAATTAACACATATTCTTTGGTCCGCTTCTGGCACATTGCCGACAAGCTATCTGAGCTGAAGGTCCGCTGTGAGCGATGTATAGTCATTCGCACCCTGAGAATTACACTTTGAAGTGATTCAGGGTATGCGCTTACTGGTTACGAATATTGAGCGAGAATCATGTGATGATCGCCGCTTTTCTTTCGAGCCAGTAGGTGCTCCACGTTCGCTAACGAATACTCAGGGCATGCAGATAAACTGCTGGCTATATTTCTTTCGAAGAGCGTGGAATGCATACCAATCCCCGATAAAAAGGAGTTGGTGATGACTGTGACTAATCAATTTGCTGCGCACGTTGGTCTGGACTGGGCTGATAAAAAACACGATGTCTGTGTTCAGTTTAAAAACGGTGAACGCGTATTCCATGTGATTGAACCTACAGCAGAAGCGCTTGATGCCTGGCTTACTGAGTTACACCAGAAAGTAAAAGGTAGAATCGCAATTGCTCTCGAACTGAAGAAGAGCCCCGTGGTATATACTCTTTAAAAATATCCCTTTATCACCGTTTTCCCCGTCCACGCTTTGTCCTTGGCTCGTTACCGACAAGCCTTCTCGCCCAGTGGCGCTAAAGATGATCCGCAGGATGCCGAGCTGGTATTAGAGTTAATGCTGCGTTACCCCCAAAAGATAAAAGCTATTGAGCCAGACAATGCGGATATTCGCTTACTTCAGCAACTGGTTATGCAGCGTCGTCAGTTGGATGAAGATAAACGACGCTTTGTGAACCGGATAATCAACACGCTTAAACAGTATTATCCTCAGCCACTGGAGTGGTTCTCACATCGGGGTAGCGTACTGTTGTGTGAGCTGATTATCCGGTGGACCAGTCTGCAACAACTGAAACGAGCCTGGAGCGACACGATCCGAAATTTTCTGAATGTCAAAGGTGGCCGCGCAATGGCCCTTACCGAGCAACGTGTTGCGAGTATTGATAACGCGCTCCCATTGACTACAGACCCGAGTGTTATAGAGGCTAATGCTTTGATGGCAACAGCACTGGCGACACAGATTAAAGTCGTGAGTGAAATCATCAAACCTATGACGAACGAATCGAAACGCTGTTTGACACATTGGCAGATACGGGGCTGTTCAAATCACTTCTGGGAATGGGGCTGTGTATGGGCCCACGGATGCTTGCTGCACTTGGTGATAACCGTGACCGGTTTAACAGCGCTGAATAAATTCAAAACTATGCAGGTATTGCACCGGTGACCGAACGAAGTGGCCAGAAATCATGGGTTCACTGGCGATGGCAATGTGCCAAGTTCGTCAGGCAGACCTTTGTTGAATTGGCTGCCAAGACGGTTAGTTCATCATACTGGGTCAAACTTTAATATCAGTGACTGCGAGAAAAAGGGAAATCGCATCAATCAGCAATCCGGGCTTTGGCGTTTAAATGGATAAGGATTATTAACCGCTGCTGGAAGACAAGAACCCAGTACGACGAAGCGAAATATTTGCTGGATCTCGAAGCGCGACACTCGCCCTTACTGAAGGCATAAAAAGCTTGTCGAATGTCTCAGGGCGTGAAGTGGAAGTTCAGAATTTATTCTTACAACGAGGCGTCTTTAGCTATGGGGAGTAGGTTAGGGTTCTGAAGGAGCAATCGAGTAATTTTGGTCATATGGTTTAGCAATTTTAGCTAATTTTGATAGAATTCATGGCCATGTCTATGAATCGTATTGAGTGTTCCATGAACAAAGTGATTATAGAAGAGATTAAGCAAGCTCTTGCCTCTGCACCACGTAACGGATTTATAGCTGAACTTCACTTACAGTCAATCAAGTATGCTGACGAGTTAAGCAGCATAACCGCAAGGGAATTCTGTGAGGCGTTAGGTCTTAAGCCTAGCTACGGCACTGAGTTTAGTAAGATGAGAAATCTTACGACTCGACTCAAAGCTGCTGGTCTAGTTACGGAGAAAATCTAATCACTATGCTCATTGATAACGTAACGACCAAAGTCTCAGATACACTTACCGATGCGATTCAACAGAACGATAAGCTTTCCGTCATGGCGGGGCTTTTTTCTATCTATGCTTTTGATCACCTCAAAGACTCTTTAAACAAGTTAGATTCAGCTCGTTTGCTATTCTCTCAAGCTAAAGGCTTTGATGCTCTTAGTATCACTTCACCTTTTGGCTCGCTTAACGGCTCAGAACAAGAAAATAGGTTTCGCAATCAGCTGAACCAAAAAGCAATAGCAATAGAGTTTTCCCGTTGGTTAGAGGAAAAAGCTTCTGTTCGTTTGGTTAAACAAGCAGGAGTTATTCATCAACACATAACGCACGTTTCCTCAACTTCAAACTCATTAGCGGTTAGCGGTGCTCAATTCAACGGACAAGGCATTGGTCTCACTGAAACTAATGGTTTCGATATGATCAGCCTTGCTAGTTCCGAACAAGCACAAGAGTTGCTTGGTTTCTTCAATCGGGTATGGAGTAGTAAAGGGCAAGTTATTGAAGCAAAGGAACAATTAAAGGTCGAACTATCTAAACTGACAGCAGATAACACGCCGCAGTTTATCTACTTCCTTACCCTGTATAACATTTTTAAAGACTTTGTTGGTGATCTCCAGGAAGAGAGCATTTTAAAAACCAAAACTGGTTTTAAAGATACGATTGTCTGGAATAAGCTCTATAAGTTTCAAAGAGATGGTGTTTTAGGTGCTATAGATAAACTTGAACATTTTAACGGCTGTATCATCGCTGATAGTGTCGGTTTGGGTAAGACGTTCGAAGCTCTTGCCGTCATCAAATACTACGAATTACGCAATGATAAAGTTTTGGTGCTTTGTCCTAAGAAACTGCGTGATAACTGGCTAATCTACACACAGAACGATAAGCGCAATTTGTTAGCCAATGACCGCTTTAACTATGATGTGCTAAATCATACTGATATGAGCCGCGATACTGGCTATTCAGGTGATATAAACCTAGAAACGATCAACTGGGGAAATTATGACCTTGTTGTTATTGATGAATCTCACAACTTCCGTAACAACAACCCTAAAAAAGACGGCCGAAATCGTTATCAACGACTTCTTGAAGACATTATCCAGGCTGGTGTAAAAACTAAGGTTTTGATGCTTTCTGCTACGCCTGTGAATAACCGATTGAATGATATAAAGAACCAAGTGGCTTTCATCACAGAAGCAAATGACCAGGCATTAATCGATCATGGCATAAGCAGCATCGAGAGCACGTTAAGACAAGCACAATCACGCTTCTCACGTTGGTCTGAACAAGATCCTGATGTTCGAACATCGAAAGACCTTTTAGACTCGATGAATTTCGACTATTTCAAACTACTGGATATTTATACAATAGCGCGTTCGCGTAAGCATATAGAGAAATATTACGGAACTGAGGATATTGGTAAATTCCCTACAAGGCTTTTGCCAATCAATTTGAAGCCTACAATAGACCTTAAAGACCAATTCCCACCGTTGGAAGAAGTGAATAAGACAATCCGTAGACTTTCATTGGCGTTTTACTCGCCTATGAAATATGTACGGATGGATAAGAAAGCGGAATACGCAAGACGCTATGACCAAGAGGTAAAGGGCGGTAAAAGCGTATTCAAACAAGTAGACCGTGAAGAAAGTTTGATCCACCTTATCCGTATCAATCTCTTGAAACGAATGGAAAGTTCGATTCATTCGTTCACGCGCACTTCAGAAAAAGTATTAGCGCAAGTTGAATCCTTATTGTCAAAAATCCATAACTTTAACGCCAATATCCAGCCGACACTTACTGACGAGCTGACCGAAGATTTTGTTGCGCCACCAATTGAAGAAATTGATGATCTTGAGTTTGACTCACCAGAACTCGCTCCTTTTATCATAGGGAACAAAACCAAGGTAAGGATTCAAGATCTTGATTTGGTGAGATTTGCACAAGATTTAAAGGCGGATAGAGTCTTTTTGCAAGAGATTGTTCGTGTATCAAAGAGCATCGACTCTGAACGTGATGCAAAACTCGATATGCTAAAACAGGCGTATCTTGAAAAATGTCAGAAACCGTTCAATGGCAATAACAAGAAAGTCATTATCTTTACCGCATTTGCTGATACCGCAGAGTATTTATACAGAAATATTTCCAGTTGGGCCTATCAAAACTTGGGACTTCATACTGCGATAATCACAGGTCAACGCACAGATACAACCTTACGTTGCATTGATGGTAAGAAGTTCAAAACTGATCTGAATAGTTTGCTGACGCATTTCTCACCTAGATCGAAAGAACGTGAGAAGGTTTATCCAGAGTTTAAAGAAGAGGTAGACATTCTAATTGCTACTGACTGTATTTCAGAAGGTCAAAACTTACAGGACTGTGACTATCTGATTAACTATGATATTCACTGGAACCCAGTTCGTATTATTCAACGTTTTGGGCGTATAGACCGTTTAGGTTCGATTAACGACACAATTCAACTTGTGAACTTCTGGCCAAATATGGAGTTGGACGAGTATATCAACCTAGAGGCTAGGGTTAGTGGTCGTATGGTATTGCTCGATATTTCAGCAACGGGTGAAGAAAACGTTATCGAACAAGATCCAAAGCTCAATAAGGGAATGAATGACTTAGAGTATCGCAGAAAGCAACTTGAACAACTCCAAAACGCTGTAGTTGATTTAGAAGAAATCTCAGGTGGTGTGTCCATAACCGACTTAACACTGAACGATTTTAGAATGGATCTCTCAAGTTTCCTCAGTGATAAATCAAAAGGTAATACAGAGACCCTAGAGCAAGCTCCATTCGGGCTGTTTGCACCTGTCATTATCAGCAAAGAATCGTTTGAGTCAGCGTCTAGTAAATTTGCAGGTCTAAAAGATGAAATTCAATCAGGAGTGATTTTCTGTCTGAAAGACACTAAAGGAAAAGTTCAGGTGGAAGAGAGCTATTCACTCGCCCCTTTCTATCTGGTTTATGTATCTGATGAAGAAGAAATATTGCTTTCATTTACCCAATCAAAACAGATTCTGGATCTATGCAAGAAACTTGGTTCGGAGTTCAAATCCTTTGAAGATTCTGCATACGCTTATAAAGAGTTTGAGAAGATAACTCAAAAGGGAATGAAAATGGACCATTACCAGAATCTTCTCAGCAAAGCGGTTGAAAATATTGCGGGTAAAAGTGAAGAAATAGGTGCGACAAGTTTGTTTAGTCGAGGTGGAACAGTTTTATCAGCGTCAAACTCTCAAAATGTGAATGATTTTGAAGTTGCAAGCTATATGGTCATTCTGTAGGAGCAAGGCAATGAGCAAGGTCATAGATTTTCGCAGTGGAAATTTGTTCGACAAGGTATATGAGCATCTAGCTTTACCAGAATCAACATTGCTTGGCACACGAATCACTAAGAAGATGATTCTAGAGAACAATGAGCTCACAAGTAGCGATAAGAAGCTTGTAAATGATGTTATTCAATCCGTTGAATGGCTGAACACTCTTAAGCCTGAGACGTTGAACATACCGACTTATGTTACCGAAACGGTAGAGTATATCGAGGTTGCTGTTCTTAAAGTCAATCTCAAAGCCGACACAACAAACCGTGGAAAGTTGAAGAGCACAGCAAAGCTCTTCCATACACTGATCCCCTACCCGGTTATCTTGCTGTTAGAGCTAAACGGAGAACTGGCGATTAGCCTGGCAGATAAGCGAATTAATCAGGCTGATAGTTCAAAGTTGGTTATTGAGTTTTTTTACAACAGCCAGTGGTTCAACGTTGGAAGCTTGAAGGACAATGAGAACGAATTCTTGAACGATTTTTCGCTAAAGAAAGTCTCAAGCGTCAACTACTACGAACTGTATCAAGACTTCATCGCTAAGCTCATTGCTCTTGAAACTACTTATATTTCATATTCTTATCGTAAAAATGGCTGTACGGATAGTGAACGCTGTTCATCACAAGCAAACAAAGTCGATACATTTGATGAACCTTTATTCACAGAGATGAGCAACGAAGAGAAGACAAGACTTCTCAAAGAGTTAGCATCACTTGAAGGTGAATTGAGCAATATTAGAAACAAGTTAAAGAAAGAGCTGCAAATGAGTGAGAAAATGCGTCTCAATGTACAAGCCAGCAAAGTAAAACAAGCAATTTCAGCAATCACTACTCAGTTTGTATAAAAAGAGCTGAAAAGCAGAATTTTAAGAAATTTCACTTAAGACGATAGAGCAGATTTGCATCAACACTGATTGTTAATAGGTAATCAACATAATGAGCCAAATGGAAAAGATCACAGGTAGTAGCCCTGAAGCCAAAAGCCTGGATATAACGACCCAGAACATCGAGCAACTTAAGCAACTTTTCCCTGAAGTTTTTTCAGAGGGAAAAATTGATTTTGAAGCATTCAAAGCAGTGTTAGGTAAAGAGATTGACGCTCCTTCCGAGCGTTACAACTTTACTTGGAAGGGTAAAACAAAGGCTCGACAAATCGCTCAAAGCCCCTCAACAGGCACGTTACGTCCTTGCAAAGAGGAAAGCGTCAATTGGGATACCACCGAAAACTTGTTTATCGAAGGTGATAACCTTGAAGTCTTAAAACTACTTCAAAAGTCCTACCATAGAAAGGTGAAGATGATATATATCGATCCGCCTTACAACACTGGTAAAGATTTTGTTTATAAAGATAACTTTCGTAATAGCCTTCAAAATTACCTTGTTCAGACGGGACAAGTTGATAATGATGGTAATAAATTAAGTACAAATTCTGACACATCAGGGCGATATCACTCCGATTGGCTATCAATGATGTTTCCGAGACTAAAGCTTGCTAGAAACCTACTTCGAGAAGATGGTGTAATTGTTGTTCATCTTGACGAACACGAGAACTACCATCTTAGAATATTACTCAATGAAATATTTGGGGAGGACAATTTTTTAGGCGAAATCTGCTGGGATAAAGGTAATCCAAAGGGGGATTCAACTAGGATTGCATATCAGCATGAATCAATAATTTGCTTTGCTAAAAATTACGTGATGTTCAAGGATAATGAATTAAAAAGACAAAAGTTAAATGCTGAAAAAATAATTAGAAAAGCCAACTCGTTATATAAAAAGATTGGAAAAATGGCTACGCCTGATGAGTTGGTTAAAATAATAAAAAAATATAACCTTGATCTGCAAATTGATGCATTTTCAAAAATGTACACTCTATCCGATGCTAATGAAGAATTGGCTTTCTGGATAAATTCTCAAACAGAATTTTCTGGTGGAGAGGCCGCTTATAAGTATATTGATGATGAAGGTAGAGTGTATCAACCAGTATCCATGGCATGGCCGAATAATAAAAAAGCACCAGATGAGTATTTCATACCTTTAATACATCCAAAAACAAGAAAAGAATGCCCTGTTCCTGCCAAGGGATGGAGAAATCCACCATCTACTATGATGGACTTGTTGGAAAAAGACCTGATTGTATTCGGCGATGATGAGAACACTCAACCCCGTAGGAAATATCTTTTATCAGAAAATATGTTTGAAAATGTACCTTCAGTCCTAAAGTTTTCTAGTTCTGATGATATCTTGTTCAAAACTATGGGTATAAGTTTTGACAACCCTAAACCATATAAATTTTCCAAATCATTAATTACGTATTTTACTAAACCTAATGATTTAGTTTTAGATTTTTTTGCAGGTTCAGGTACAACAGGACATGCTTGCCTTTCATTTGACAATGAAAAAAAAAGGAAGTTTATTTTAGTACAGTTACCTGAAAAGGTGGCAGATAAAACGATTATTGATACTACTATTTCTCGGCTTAAACACTGTATGAGCGAAGAACAGGGCTTTAAGTTCTTTAAGCTTGGTGAAACAAATATTCGCCCTTGGGATGCAGAATTTGACAGCTTAGAACAAGTACTTCAACAAGCTACTAAGTCAATCAAAGATGGTCGTTCTAGCGAAGATGTTTTATACGAAATATTCCTAAGATATGGCTATGAATTAACTACGCCAGTAGAAACTGAAACAGTGAATGGTAAAACCGTTTTTGTAGTCGGTGCAGGTGCTTTGATTATTTGCTTGGATGATGAAATCACGACTGAAACAGTAGAAAGTATCGCCAAGCTAAAAGCTGAATTAGATCCTGAAACAACACAAGTAGTCTTTAAAGATGAAGGCTTTGCTGATGATCGAGTTAAGACCAATGCTATTCAGATCTTGAAACAAGCCGGCATCGAAGATGTTAAGAGTATTTAAGGGATAAATTATGTCTGAAATGAAGATAAAGTTTGACCCTGACTTAACTCATCAGAAAGATGCGATTAACGCAGTTGTTGGTGTTTTTGAAGGGCAGGAAACGTTCCAAACGAACTTCTCTGTTTCATCAAATGCCCTTACAAATGAGCAGTTGGGTTTATTTGCGATAAATAATGACATTGGTGTAGCAAATGCTCTTACGCTGCTACCAGAAGAGCTTTATGAAAATACACGAAATATTCAGCTTATTAATGGCTTACCTCAAACAGAAACGTCAAAACAAGCGCTTCCAAGCCTCGATTTTACTATCGAGATGGAAACGGGGACAGGTAAAACCTACGTATATCTTCGTAGTGTGTTCGAGCTGAATCAAAAATATGGACTAACCAAGTTCATCATCGTTGTTCCGTCCGTTGCGATCAAAGAAGGTGTCTATAAATCCCTGCAAATAACAGAAGAGCATTTTAGAAAAGAATATAAGAACGTTCAGTATGATTACTTTGTATACGACTCTTCAAAACGTGAGCAAGTAAGAAACTTCGCAACGAATGATTATATTCAGATTATGGTCATCAACATTGACGCTTTCAGTAAGTCTTTCACTGATACAGAGAAAGAGACTACTGCAAACTTGATTCACCGCACCGATGATCGATTGAATGGTATGAAGCCGATTGAGTTCATTCAAGCGACCAATCCTATTGTTTTGGTTGATGAACCTCAATCCGTGGCATCTACATCTAATCGTAAAAATGCTATTGCCAGTTTAAACCCACTATGCACGTTTCGTTATTCCGCAACGTTGACAGAAAAGTTTAACTTACTTTATAAACTTGACTCGATTGATGCTTATTCCCGTCAGCTTGTCAAACAGATTGAAGTTGCTTCACTAGAAGTTCAAGACAATCACAACCAAGCTTATATCAAATTGATTAGTGTCGATAACAAGAAGTCACCAATCACTGCAAAAGTTGAGATTGACGCTCAAACTAAAACTGGCAAATTACAGCCACGTAAAACCATCACGGTTAGGAGTGGAACGGATTTATTTGAAGCTTCTGGTGGTCGAACTGTTTACGAAGGTTATGTGATCAACGACATCTACTGTGAAGAAGGTAGCGAGTACATCGACTTTACAAGCCGTAGCAACATTATCGAACTAGGACAGGCAATAGGTGAAGTAGATAAAGACACGTATAAGCGCTTACAACTATCTAAAACCGTTGAAGAACATCTAGAGAAAGAGCTTAAATTTTTCAAAAAAATCACGACTGGCATTGATCCTATGGATCATTCAAAGGCGATGAGCAAGAAGGGAATTAAAGTTCTCAGTTTGTTCTTTATCGACAAAGTGGCGAATTACCGAGGCTATACGAAAGATGGTGTGCCAATTCAAGGTAAATTCGCGCAATGGTTCGAAGAAGAATTCATACAGCAACTAAGAAAACCAAAGTATCATCTCTTATACCCATCTGTGTGGGATAAGGACAGCTCAGGTAAGCCAGTATTGAACGAGCAAGCTCTGAAGGAATTGGCAAGTTCAGTTCACAATGGCTATTTTGCTCAAGACAAGAAGAAAGATGCTTCAGGAAACCCTCTTTTCGCTGAATCTAAGTTAGCGGCAAATGGTGAAGGTGGCAAAACCGCTGCTGATGAATCAGCTTACAACTTGATTATGAAAGATAAAGAAAAGTTACTTTCTATTGATGAGAAATTACGCTTTATCTTTAGCCACTCAGCATTGAAGGAAGGTTGGGATAACCCTAACGTATTCCAAATATGTACGCTAAACGAAACCAATTCAGTCATGAAAAAACGACAAGAGATCGGTCGAGGTTTACGTTTAGCCGTGGATCAATCAGGTGAACGTGTTCCATACGGTTTTGAGGTGAATACTCTTACAGTAATGGCGAACGAATCTTACGAGCAGTTTGTATCGGAACTTCAAAAAGAGATTGAAAAAGAAGAAGGTATTAAGTTCGGTGCTATTGAGAAGCATCAATTTGCTAATATTGTCATTTCTAAGCAATTCGACAAAAAAGAGTTCCTTGGTGCAAAAAAATCAGAAGATATCTACCAGCATCTAACCGACTATGGTTACATCGATAAGAACGGTAAGATCCAAGATTCCCTTAAGGCTGACCTTGCTGATAACACGGTAAGTCTTCCTGAAAGCGTAAAGGAATATTCCGATGCAATTTTAGCGACTTTAACGAAAGTCTCTAAAGGCTTGAGCGTTAAGAAACATGAAGAGAAGAAGACTGCAACTCTACGTGAAGATAATGGTAAGCAGGTTGTCCTTGGTGATGATTTCAAGGCTCTTTGGGATCGTATCAAGTATAAAACGACTTATAGAGTAGATTTTAGCGTTGCTGAATTGGTTGAAAAATGCATCAACGAAATTCGTGCATCAGTAGCCGTAGCGAGTGCGAAATTTGAATACAAGAAAGTCAAAGTCGCTATAACAGAAGCGGAACTTGAAACATTTGATGAAGAGTCAAAGATTCAATACTACCGTAATAGAAACTTCCAATTGCCTGATGTTGTGACTTATCTGGAGTCGAATACAAACCTAACCCGTAAGACCGTAGTTCAAATCTTGCTTGGTTTGGGCGATAAACTTGAAGCATTCAAGAACAACCCTCAACGATTCATCGAATTGGCTAGCGAAGTGATCCGAAAACAAATGCGACTCGCAATTGTCGATGGGATAACTTACCACCGTATCGGTGATAATGATTATTATGCCCAAGAGTTGTTCCAGGAAGAAGAGCTGACGGGTTATCTCAAAAATATGGTTGAAGCGAAAAAGTCGGTTTACGACTACATTATTTGTGATTCAGACACAGAGAGTGAATTTGCTTCAAAACTTGAAGTGTCGAACGATGTTAAGCTTTATGCAAAACTTCCTTCTTGGTTCAAGATTGATACCCCTTTAGGTAGTTATAACCCCGATTGGGCAGTCTTAATTGACAAAGATGATGGTATGGATGATCAGCTCTACTTTGTAGTAGAAACTAAATCCAGTATCTTCTCCGATGATTTGAGAGCTTCTGAACAGGCGAAAATTAACTGCGGTATGGCTCACTTTGAAGCATTGTCGAAAGATGAAGAGGGCAATGCCCTTGAGAATCCGGCGAAATTCGTCAAGGCTGATTCTTATAACACTTTCGCAACGCACTTGGAAGAATAAATGTAACAGGTAGCCACATCGTGGCTACCTGTTTAATAATATGCGCATATGATATTAAATAAAAAAATAGATATCTTATATATTTATGAAAAAAATCGAAAATCTTAATGTGATAATTAAGTGAAAATATCTACTCCCCGAGAACTGAGATAGTTCTGAATATAATCCTCTAATTACTTTAGGTATATTCATCGTGAAAGATCAGACAAATTTTCTTGCTTACGCTCAGGTTACAATCCTGCTATGGTAATCCCCCCGAAAAGCCCCTATCCATAAGAATAGAGGCTTTCAAGTTATGTATCTATCATTAATTACTGCATGTTCTTGCTATTGAAAAAGTATTAACTGAAGGAAGTATTTGTCTTTGCATAATCAAAAGGTGAAATAACGTGCTGCCTATTCGCATCAAGAAAATCAGCCCACCACTGCAGCATTAGCTTGCGTTCATCAAGATGCTCGGCTTTGTGAATATACGCCGCGCGCACAGAGTTACGCTCCATATGGCTCATCTGCCGTTCCACCGCATCCCTCGACCACAACCCTGATTCAATCAGCGAGCTACATGCCATCGTCCTGAAGCCATGGCCGCAGACTTCAACCTTAGTGTCATAACCCATAACACGCAGCGCTTTGTTCACCGTATTTTCACTCATCGGTTTTCGTGGATTGTGATCACCAATAAATATCAACTCGTGGTCGCCGCTAAATTTTTGTATCTGCTTTATGATCTCTAGTGCTTGTCGGGAAAGTGGAACAAGATGAGGTGTATGCATTTTTGAACCCCGCTGAGAATGCTTAACACCCTCAATCGGTTCTCGCTCTGGAGGGATCGTCCACATAGACGTTTCAAAGTCGATCTCTGACCAACGAGCAAAACGTAACTCACTGGAGCGTATGAAAATGAGTAACGTAAGCTCTACTGCCAGACGAGTTAACGGTCTTCCAGTATAATTATCAATTCGATGAAGTAGCTCAGAAGTACGTTTTAACTCAAGTGCCGGACGATGCTGTCGATTAGCGGATGCGACAGCCCCTGCCATCTCCTGAGCAGGGTTGTAGTCAATCAAGCCACTTTGTACTGCGTAACGCATAATTGCCGTTGTGCGTTGTTGAAGGCGTGATGCCACTTCGAGATGACCCGATGCCTCTACAACTTTAATGGGTGCTAATAAATCACGGGTTTTGAGTTCGGCAATATTACGTTTGCCAATGGCAGGAAAGAGGTTGTCTTCCAGGCTTTTCAGCACACGTCGGCTATGTTCTTCCGACCACTTTTTATTTGTCGCATGCCATTCAACAGCGAGCTCTTCGAAAGTACGCGCTTCTTCCAGCTCAACCTTATCATTTTTCTTTTTGTCTCCCGGATCGATGCTGTTTGCCAAAAGCTTACGAGCTTCATCGCGACGAGCTCTGGCATCAGCAAGAGATACGTCAGGGTAAACCCCTAAAGCCAGCATTTTTTGCTTTCCGCCAAAGCGGTACTGCAGACGCCAGTATCTTGAACCATTTGGGTGGACGAGAAGATGCATACCGTTGCCATCGGTCAGCTTATATTGCTTATCCGTTGGTTTGGCTGTTCTGACTTTGATATCTGTTAGAGCCATGCTTATCCCCTCCCTGTTGGTACAAGCATTATCGAACCGGAAATACCATCATCTGTACCAACATGTGTTGGTAGATGTACGTTGAAGTCGGTTGACCTTGAGAGAGTTAATATAGCGAGAAAGGTAGGTAAATGCTGGATTTTAGGCATAAAAAAAGACCTCAGTTGAGGTCTATTTACATACATATGGTGCCGAAGGCCGGACTCGAACCGGCACGTCTTTCAACGGTTGATTTTGAATCAACTGCGTCTACCGATTTCGCCACTTCGGCACGAAGAGGTATGCGGAAAACGTTGGGGATTATACCTGTCGTGCTTAACCTTGCAAGCCCCATTCTATCGTTTACGTGCTAAGTGCTGAAAAAATCAGCGCACCTTCAACTCCTTATCCTTTCTACTGCTCTTCCCGGCCTGTATAGCTCACAAATTCACTAAATCTATCCTTCCTCGGTTTACATCACCTTTCATTTGTTATGTGATCACGTTACGGGTTTCAGTAACCCAACTCCCCTTCTGCATCACCAAATCGTAACCGGGAAAACGTGAATGGATTTTTATCAGGCTGATCCCACGCTTGAGAACTATTGGCGCGGAGTAATCCTTTTTGGAAGAAACGTCGCATCTTACAAATTTGCCCTCGCGCATGCTTTGTATGATGTGGATAAATCAGGTAGCGACCTGGTCACGCTTGAAGATCTTGCCGTTCCGTTTAGCCGCCATCTTTGTGAGCATCTTTTACATGCTCCAAAGCAAATCACATCCCGGCGCAGTCAGTATCTGGAAGCCTGCGTGCAGTTCAACAATGGTGAGATATCGCAGGATAAATTGACGGAAACCACGGTGCGGCTCGGGTTTAACAATGTGATTGATGCCTTCCATAACGTTAATCAAGGCGAGATCGAGAAGCGCTTTTTCCTTGATGAGCGAAAAACGCATAAAGGAATCCGGCTTACCGATAATTTTTATCAGCTGAGCGAACGCCAGCAATATCAGAATCTGGCCTTTGAAACGAACGCTCGATGGAATCTGGTTGAGCAGGCCTGGGCGATGGGCGTTTCACGGAATCTGGTTGCGGTTGAGTTTGATGAACATAATCAACTGCTGTTTAGCCGTATTAATGAAAGGCGAGTCGATATCACCAGTTGCCGGGACAGTTTGAATGGTTACCAGAAAGGCCGTTGTTTCTACTGTTTTAAACCCATCAGCCTGATACCCGGCGACGCCGAACTGGCTGACGTTGATCACTTCATTCCCTGGTCTGCGCGTGAAGAGGTCAACAATATCAATGGCGTGTGGAATTTGGTGCTGGCGTGTAAATGCTGCAACCGTGGCGTTGAGGGTAAATCTTCGCATTTGCCGAGCCGCAAACTGTTGCAGCGGCTTCATGCTCGCAATGAGTATTTTATTCAAAGCAAACTGCCACTCCATGAAACCATTGTGAAACAGACGGGAAAGCAGACCGTGCAGCGGATAGATTTTCTTGAAAGCCACTGGCATAAAGTCAAAAACAACAGGCTGTTCCACACCTGGGAACCGAAAGCAGAAGGCGAGGCTACATTCTGATGACGCTCAATTATTACCAAAACCATGCGCAAACCTTTTTCGACGGCACAGTGAATGTTGATATGTCTTCGCTGTACGAATCTTTTACCCGCCATTTACAGCCAGGTGCGACGGTTCTGGATGCAGGCTGCGGTTCCGGGCGTGATGCTAAAGCCTTCCATGAAATGGGTTATATCGTCGATGCGTTTGACGCTTCTTCAGAAATGGTGGCGTTGGCAACGCAACATAGCGGTTTGTCCGTTCAACAAATGACGTTTGCCGATATCAGTGCTAAGAAAAAGTACGACGGCATCTGGTGTTGTGCTTCTCTGCTCCACGTTCCCAATCAAGAATTACCGGTTGTGATGCACAAACTAACTGATGCGCTGAAATCCGGCGGCACCTGGTATGTCTCGTTTAAGTATGGCGAAAGTGAGCGTGAGAAAGATGGGCGTCGGTTTACGGATATGAATGAAACCAGTCTCAATAAATTACTGGAGTCCCTTTCGGAAATAGATATTGAGACGATTTGGACGACGGCAGATAAACGCCCCGAGCGTGACGAGATGTGGCTGAATGCACTTCTCAGAAAACGCTAGCCCACCACTGGTTTTCCCCACACATCATGATAGTCTTTCAAAGATAATCCCCTTCGGAGATAGCACCCGTTTATGATACGCCTCGCTGTTATTGGAACTAACTGGATCACCCGTCAGTTCGTCGATGCTGCCCACGAAAGTGGCAAATATAAACTCACCGCGGTCTACTCCCGCTCGCTGGAACAGGCGCAAACCTTCGCCAGTGACTATCCGGTGGAACATCTCTTTACCGATCTCGATGCGATGGCGAAGAGCGACGCCATTGATGCAGTTTATATCGCCAGCCCGAACTCTCTGCATTCCCCGCAAACTCTGCTGTTTCTCAGCCATAAAAAACATGTGATTTGCGAGAAGCCGCTGGCGTCTAATTTGCGTGAAGTGGAAGCGGCGATTGCCTGCGCGCGTGGAAACCAGGTTGTGCTGTTTGAAGCGTTTAAAACGGCGAGCTTGCCGAACTTTATCGCGCTGCAACAGGCGTTGCCGAAAGTGGGTAAGATCCGCAAAGTGCTGCTCAACTATTGCCAGTATTCCTCGCGCTATCAGCGTTATCTCAATGGCGAGAACCCAAACACCTTTAATCCGGCGTTTTCCAACGGCTCGATTATGGATATCGGTTTTTATACGCTGGCCTCGGCGGTTGCGCTGTGGGGCGAGCCGTATTCGGTTCACGCGACCGCAAGCCTGCTGGAAAGCGGTGTCGATGCGCACGGTTCGGTGCAGATGAATTACGGTGATTTTGATGTGAATCTGCTGCACTCAAAAGTGAGCGACTCAACTATTCCAAGCGAGATTCAGGGCGAAGCCGGTTCGCTGGTGATTGAGAAAATCTCTGAATGCCAGCGCATCACCTTTATCCCTCGTGGTGGCAAACCGCAGGATCTAACGCTCCCACAGCATATCAATACTATGCTTTATGAAGCCGAAGTCTTTGCTCGTCTGGTCAATGACAACGAAGTCAATCATCCAGGTCTGGTGACGTCGCGTTCTACTGCGTTGCTGAGCACAGAGATTCGCGCGCAGACTGGCGTGAAATTCCCGGCAGATGATCTCCCAGTACATTCACCTGCGTGATGCATCGGCGTAAAGCTGTGTAAAACAAAGAGGGAAATGTTGACGAAATGTATGGGAAGTAATATTTTCCTGCCCGCAAAGGGGAGTAACTTCTTCGTCGGTTAATCGTCATTACGGTGTTTAAAAATAAAACACCCGGTTACCGGGCAACATATATATGTAACGTATATATGTTGTAAGTGAGACCTTGCCGGAAGGCGAGATCCCTGTTGCAAGCATTAGCGGCTGGCGTCTTCCGACGTTGGCCGTTTTTGTTTTGTTTGAAGGAAACCCTTTTATGAATAGTGTCGGCACTCCATTACTGTGGGGCAGTTTTGCTGTCGTGGTCGTTATCATGTTGGCCATCGATCTGCTGCTTCAGGGTCGTAAAGGCTCACACACCATGACCATGAAGCAGGCGGCCGTATGGTCCCTGGTTTGGGTTACGCTTTCGCTGCTGTTTAATGCGGCATTCTGGTGGTATCTCACCGGCACATCGGGCCGTGAAGTAGCGGATGCTCAGGCTCTCGCCTTCCTCACCGGTTATCTGATTGAAAAATCACTCGCCGTGGATAACGTGTTTGTCTGGCTAATGCTGTTTAGCTATTTCGCCGTGCCTGCAGCCTTGCAGCGCCGCGTGCTGGTCTATGGCGTGCTGGGCGCAATTGTGCTGCGTACCATTATGATTTTCGCCGGCAGTTGGCTAATTTCTCAGTTTGAGTGGCTGCTGTATGTGTTCGGCGCCTTCTTGCTGTTCACCGGTTTCAAGATGGCGCTGTCGAAAGAAGATGAAGGCGGTATTGGCGATAAACCGCTGGTACGCTGGATTCGCGGCCACCTGCGCATGACGGATAAAATCGAGGGCGAAAGGTTCTTCACCCGCCAAAATGGGGTGCTGTTCGCCACTCCGTTGCTGCTGGTGCTGATTCTGGTTGAATTGAGCGATGTGATTTTCGCGGTAGACAGTATTCCGGCTATTTTTGCGGTAACGACCGACCCGTTCATCGTGCTGACTTCAAACCTGTTTGCCATCCTCGGTTTGCGTGCAATGTACTTCTTGCTGGCGGGCGTAGCTGAGCGCTTCACCATGCTGAAGTATGGATTGGCGATTATCCTGATATTTATCGGGGTGAAGATGATGATTGTCGATTTCTACCATATCCCAATCGCGATTTCGCTGGGCGTGGTGGGTGGCATTCTGGCGTTAACATTGATCATTAACGCTATTGTTAACTACCGTAACGATCAGAAGAGACTCGCGAAGTAATATTTCGTCGGATGGCACTACGTTTATCCGACCTTCGAAAAACTTCTCTGACCCCGTCTTTGGCGGGGTTTTTCTTTTTACGATATCAACTGTGCGAAGTGCCGCTAATGTCACACATTTGTTAAAATTTAGTTATAAAAACTAGCTTATACCGAAATAATCAGTGTTTACTACTTACTACCCTGAGACATTTCCTTATACTCAACCAGGCAAACACCAATCTATACATCCGGTCGAAAAGCACCTTAGAGTGCAGGCCAGGATGGGACGACACACTAAACAGGAAGGTTATTCATGGCAACACAATCCCCAGGTATTCTAAATCGCCTGGCAAAGGGCAGTCTGGTAAAACAGATTTTGGTTGGACTGGTGCTCGGTATCGCGCTGGCAGCTATTTCAAAACCTGCGGCAATTGCCGTTGGGTTGCTCGGTACATTATTCGTTGGAGCGTTGAAAGCCGTCGCTCCGGTACTGGTTCTGATGTTGGTTATGGCATCCATTGCTAACCACAAACATGGTCAGAAAACCAGTATCCGTCCGATTCTGGTTCTTTATCTTCTGGGTACCTTCACCGCTGCATTGACCGCTGTGGTGATCAGTTTCGCGTTCCCTTCAACGCTACATCTGGTGACTGGCGCAACGGACATCACCCCGCCATCAGGCATTGTAGAAGTCATGCGCGGTCTGCTGATGAGCATGGTTGCAAACCCAATTCATGCGCTGCTGAACGCCAACTACATCGGGATTCTGGTGTGGGCTGTGGGTCTGGGCTTTGCTCTGCGCCACGGCAATGAAAGCACCAAAAATCTGATTAACGATGTTTCCGACGCAGTGACGTTCATCGTTAGAGTGGTGATTCGCTTTGCCCCAGTCGGTATTTTTGGCCTGGTCGCATCAACACTGGCAACCACTGGCTTTGAAACACTGTGGAGCTATGCGCAACTGCTGTTGGTACTGGTTGGCTGCATGTTCGGTGTGGCGCTGGTCATCAACCCACTGCTGGTGTTCATCAAGATTCGTCGCAACCCGTACCCGCTGGTGTTTGCTTGCCTGCGTGAAAGTGGCGTTACCGCCTTCTTTACCCGTAGTTCTGCGGCCAACATTCCCGTGAACATGGCGCTGTGCGAGAAGCTGAATCTTGACCGCGATACCTATTCTGTCTCTATCCCGTTGGGTGCAACCATCAATATGGCGGGTGCGGCAATCACTATTACCGTGCTGACGCTGGCGGCGGTGAATACTCTGGGCGTGCCGGTAGATTTACCTACTGCGCTGCTGCTGAGTGTGGTCGCTTCGCTGTGTGCTTGCGGGGCTTCTGGTGTGGCGGGCGGTTCTTTGCTGCTGATCCCACTGGCCTGCGGCATGTTTGGTATCCCGAATGAGATTGCCATGCAGGTAGTCGCTGTCGGCTTTATCATCGGCGTGTTGCAGGATTCTTGCGAAACCGCACTCAACTCCTCAACAGATGTGCTGTTTACAGCGGCGGCTTGCCAGGCAGAAGATGCACGCCTGGCGGATAAAAACCCGTTACGCGGTTAATGTTTAACGCTCCCTGTCTTACGAGGCAGGGAGTAACATAACTGAGATTTGTCGGGTGGCGCTGCGCTTAACCGACCTACAAAAGAGTCCGATTATCCCTCTTGTTGCTGCACTTCTTTTTCGACCTTAAACGGATCAATTCCTCGCCTTTGCATACGCCAGAAACGAACGATGTTCAGGCCATTCATCACCAAAAAACTCCCTTCGATTAATGTCCCGCCAATCGATCCCAGCCAGAAGTTATGCGTCACCCAGCAAGCCGTTGAACACCACATCACACAGCGTATCGTCAACCCTTTGCAGCGGAACAACGCCCAGGTACTGGCAACAGTTCCGGCAATCGGCAGCAATTCCATTGCATGATCAAATTTCGCCAGGCCTAACCCCAGGGTTAGTGCAATGAAAATCCCCATTACCCACAAGCTACGCGTACGCAAAGAGATAACCGTGCGGAACGCGTTAAGTTCGGCACTCATGCCTGCCGGGCTTGCGCCCATCAAAAAGAAGTGAATGCCGATGATGGCGCTGTATGCCGCCAGTTGCAGTTTGAAACGCCGTTCATCGCGATTGATGAAGGTGGTAATGCCGACCAAAAAGGCGAGAACGCCGACGCCCTGGGCAACCCAATACGCGGTCATGACTAATCCTTGTGAGTAAAATTAGGCGAAAAAAAACGGCATTTCGAAAATCAAAATGCCGTTTCATGTTATCACCTAAGGGGTTTTTTACAACGTAACGCCGCTTTTAAAGATGGCTAATTCGCGGAAATCATTACGTTCATTACAGGTCTTTTTACCGTTGGCAATATCAACAATGGTGTCGATAAACTCAGTCAGCAAGGTATTCATATCGCTGCCGTGCAGCAGTTTGCCTGCGTCAAAATCAATCCAGTGCGGCTTTTTGGTCGCCAGTTCACTGTTAGTTGCGATTTTAACAGTTGGCACAAAACCACCGTATGGCGTGCCGCGCCCGGTGCTGAACAACACCATGTGGCAACCTGCTCCAGCCAGTGCGCTGGTTGCAACCGCATCGTTACCTGGTGCGCTTAACAGGTTCAGACCTGGCGTTTTCAGGCGCTCGCCATAACGCAGCACATCAACCACTTCGCTCTCACCGGCTTTTTGCGTGCAGCCGAGGGATTTTTCTTCGAGCGTGGTGATACCGCCAGCTTTGTTCCCTGGTGATGGGTTTTCGTAGATCGGCTGGTTGTGTTCGATGAAGTATTGTTTGAAGTCGTTCACCATGGTGACGGTTTTTTCAAACGTTGCTTCGTCGCGGCAATGGCTCATCAGAATGCGTTCAGCGCCAAACATTTCCGGCACTTCCGTCAGCACAGTCGTGCCACCGTTCGCCACCATATAGTCGGAGAAACGGCCCAGCATTGGGTTTGCCGTAATACCGGACAAACCATCTGAACCACCGCATTCAAGGCCGAATTTTAGTTCGCTGATTTTACCTGGTTCGCGCTTGTCGTGACGCATCACTTCATACAGCTCTTGCAGTTGCTCAAGCCCGGCTTCTACTTCGTCGTCTTGCTGCTGGCAAACCATAAACTTCACGCGCGACGCATCGTATTCGCCCAGCGTTTCGCGGAAGGCACTCACCTGGTTGTTTTCACAACCGAGGCCAATCACCAGTACCGCACCTGCATTCGGATGATGCACCATATTTTGCAGCATGGTGCGGGTGTTGATGTGGTCTTCACCCAACTGAGAGCAACCAAACGGATGGCTGAACAGGAACACGCCGTCGATATCTTCGGCGTCGTTATTCTGCTTCAGGAAACGGTTCTGGATTTGGCGTGCAATGCCGTTGACACAACCGACAGTGGGCAAAATCCATAACTCATTACGCACACCGACCGTACCGTTCTCACGGCGATAAACGTTGACTTCACGGTCCGCTGCCTGGCTTGCAAGAGACTGGAAATCAGGTTGATAGCGATACTCATCCAGGTCGCTCAGATTAGTACGCGCATTGTGTGAGTGAATGTGCTCACCGGCTTCAATGGTGGCCAACGCGTGGCCAATCGGCAAACCGTACTTAACAACATTCTCACCTTGCGCGATGGTGCCAAGCGCAAATTTGTGGCCGCGCAGTACCGGCTGGCGCAGAGTCACCTCTGCCCCTTCGACGGTAACGACTTCACCTTCAGCCAGGTCCACTAACGCAACAGCGACGTTATCTTGCGTATGGATCTTGATGTATTGCATATCAACCTCAGAGCCTGATTAGTTCAGTTCAATGCCAAAGTAGTCTCGGGCGTTGTTAAAGCAGATGTTTTCTACCATGCTGCCCAGCAGTTTGATGTCTGCTGGCGCTTCGCCTGCTTCCACCCAGCGGCCAATCATCTGGCACAGAATGCGACGGAAGTATTCGTGGCGGGTGTATGACAGGAAGCTGCGGCTGTCAGTCAGCATGCCCACAAAGCGGCTTAACAGACCCAGTTGTGCCAGCTGCGTCATTTGACGCTCCATGCCATCTTTCTGGTCGTTGAACCACCAACCGGAACCAAACTGCATTTTTCCTGGCATACCTTCGCCCTGGAAGTTGCCGATCATGGTGCCCAACACTTCGTTATCGCGTGGGTTCAGGCAATACAGAATCGTTTTTGGCAGTTCATTGTTTTCGTTTTGCTTGCTGAGCAGGCGAGAAAGTTCTTCAGCCATTGGGCGGTCGTTGATGGAGTCAAAGCCCACATCAGGCCCCAGCAGTTTGAACTGGCGCAAGTTGTTGTTACGCAGCGCACCGATGTGGTACTGCTGAACCCAACCGCGACGGGTATATTCCGCAGCCAGCCAAACCAGAACCGCAGTTTTGAACTGGGCGGTTTCGTGCTCGCTTGGGGTTGCGCCAGAAAGGCGACGCGCCAGAATGCCATCCAGTGTCGCTTCGTCTGCTTCAGCAAACAGCACCACATCTAATGCATGGTCAGACACTTTACAGCCATGCTCGGCGAAGTGATCCAGACGCTTGCTCAGTGCGGCTTGCAGGTCGCTGAAACGGCGGATGTCGGTATCAGACACTTCGGCAAGTTTGCCCATGTATTCAACAAAAGTAGCTTGTTCAATGTTGAACGCTTTGTCCGGGCGCCAGCTTGGCAGCACTTTGGTTTCAAACGCGTCAAGCGCGATTTGGCGGTGGAAACGCAAATCGTCAATTGGGTCATCAGTGGTGCCGACCATTTTCACGTTCATCTGCTTCATGATGCCGCGAGCAGAGAAGCTATCCTGGGCCAGCAACTCGTTACATTCGTTCCAGATTTCATCAGCAGTGGTTGGGGACAACAGCTTGCCAGTGATGCCAAACGGACGGCGCAGTTCAAGGTGAGTCCAGTGGTACAGCGGGTTACCGATAGTGTGCGGAACAGTAGCGGCCCAGGCATCGAACTTCTCGCGGTCAGTCGCATCGCCAGTACACAGACGCTCTTCCACACCGTTAGCACGCATGCCGCGCCACTTGTAGTGATCACCTTTTAACCAGATGTCATACAGGTTTTTGAAACGGTAATCTTCAGCAACCTGCTGTGGTTGTAAGTGGCAGTGATAGTCGAAAATAGGCTGATCGGCTGCAAATTCATGGTACAAGCGGCGGGCAAATTCTGTATCCAGGAGAAAATCTTCAGTCATAAACTGGGCCATTGTAGGGTTCCTCTGTTCATAGCAGTTCGATGCTTGCGCATAATGCAAATAAAGTTATCACACCAATTTCCAGAGACCGAGTGGATTTTTGTGGTATTCGTCACAAAAACCACACTTTTATTGTTAATATTGTGTTTAAAAAGAATCCGTATCCCGCGCCAGTTCTGGTCTGCAAGCCCCTTCTCCCCTGGAGTGAGCAGATCTACACTTTTGTGATATCACTCAACTTTTGAAGCTGTATGACAAGTTATCTTTCCTGCCGTTGCAATACATCAGTAATGGAAATACATCAGACGCTGGTATCACGAACAGCGCATTGCGGTACGGAAACCGGAATTGCCACAGTTTGTTTATTTTAAGGCAAGGTACGGGTCGTACCGGGTGATACCCCCGGATATGAACCCCTCTAATCGAACACTCGTTCTGGCAGCAATGCCGGACGTGCAACCGCATGACACACGGTTGATTATGAAGACGGGATGAAATTCCAATGGGAAAGATTAAAGGCTTACGCTGGTACATGATTGCCCTGGTAACTATGGGCACCATACTGGGTTATCTAACACGTAATACTATTGCAGCGGCCGCTCCAACATTGATGGAAGAGCTGCATATTTCGACTCAGCAATATTCCTACATTATAGCCGCCTACTCAGCTTGCTATACCATTATGCAGCCCGTTGCGGGCTACGTGCTTGATGTCCTGGGGACTAAAGTAGGCTACGCCTTCTTCGCGGTCGCATGGGCAATTTTCTGTGGTGCAACAGCACTGGCGGGAAGCTGGGGTGGCCTGGCAATTGCTCGTGGTGCCGTGGGTGCTGCAGAAGCCGCCATGATCCCTGCTGGCCTGAAAGCCAGTAGCGAATGGTTCCCGGCTAAAGAGCGTTCTATCGCAGTAGGTTACTTCAACGTCGGTTCTTCTATCGGCGGCATGATTGCTCCACCATTAGTCGTTTGGGCGATTGTCATGCACAGCTGGCAGATGGCATTCATCATCTCTGGTGTGCTGAGCTTTGCCTGGGCAATGGCTTGGTTGATTTTCTACAAACACCCACGCGATCAGAAACGACTTTCTGAAGAAGAACGTGAATACATCATTGGCGGTCAGGAAGCTCATCACCAGACCGGCAACAGCAAGAAAATGAGCGCCTGGAAAATCGTGCAGAACCGCCAGTTCTGGGGTATCGCACTGCCACGTTTCCTGGCAGAACCCGCGTGGGGGACTTTCAACGCCTGGATCCCATTGTTCATGTTCAAAGTGTATGGCTTTGACCTGAAACACATTGCGATGTTTGCCTGGATGCCAATGCTGTTTGCTGACCTGGGCTGTATCGTTGGCGGCTACCTTCCTCCTATTTTCCAGCGCGTATTCGGCGTGAACTTGATTGTTTCCCGTAAAATGGTTGTGACCATGGGCGCGATTCTGATGATTGCTCCAGGCACCATCGGTCTGTTCACCAGCCCATATGTGGCAATCGCCCTGCTGTGTGTTGGCGGTTTTGCTCACCAGTCACTGTCTGGCGCACTGATTACGCTCTCTTCTGACGTATTTGGTCGTAATGAAGTGGCAACCGCGAATGGCCTGACCGGTATGGCGGCATGGACTGCGAGCACCATGTTTGCTCTGGTGGTTGGTGCGTTGGCCGATACCCTTGGCTTCAGCCCACTGTTTGCAGCTCTGGCGGTGTTCGACATCCTCGGTGCTATCGTTATCTGGACCGTGCTGCAAAACAAACCCATCAGTGAGTTGAATGACCAGCAAAAACCGAAACAAGCGTTAGCATAATCGGTGTCTCAGTTTGCACTTAAAGCCGCCTTAATGGCGGCTTTTGTGTATCCAGAATATGGAGCCTATCTTTGAAAAGTGGTATAACAAATAAGGTTAACCGCAGGACCTTTCCCGGAGCTACAGATGGATATTATGGAACCACGTCGTCTTTATCAGCAACTGGCCGCTGAACTTAAACAACGCATCGAAAACGGTGTTTATTTGGTTGGGGAAAAACTCCCGGCGGAGCGCTTTATTGCTGAAGAGAAGAACGTGAGCCGCACTGTGGTTCGTGAAGCAATAATCATGCTGGAAGTGGAAGGATACGTCGAAGTACGCAAAGGCTCCGGCATCCATGTCATCGCCAATCAGGCGAAATACACCAATCTTCCTGATGAACAGTTTGAATTCGCTAGTTTTGGTCCCTTTGAGCTGCTGCAAGCTCGTCAGTTGATTGAGAGCAATATCGCTGAATTTGCGGCGACGCAGGTCACTAAGCAAGACATCGTCAAGCTCATGGAAATTCAGGAAATGGCGCGTAATGAGCACAATTTCCAGGATTCAGAGTGGGATCTTCATTTCCACACTCAGGTGGCTCTGGCATCACAAAATACAGCCCTTGCAGCCATCGTGGAAAAAATGTGGAGCCAACGCATCCACAACCCATACTGGAAAAAACTTCACGAGCATATTGATAAGCGTACCGCTGACAACTGGTGCGACGATCACGACCAAATTCTTAAGGCACTGATTCGTAAAGACCCACATGCGGCTAAAGTGGCGATGTGGCAACACCTGGAAAACACTAAACAAATGCTGTTTGATGCAACCAGTGATGATTTCGAGTTCAATGCTGATCGCTATTTGTTTGCGGATAATCCGGTAATTCATCTCGATACCGCAGCAAACGGCCAAAAGTAGTCATTTTCCTCTCGCGAGGGTAAGCAAACCAACAATAGTGTCAGCGTTTGTAAATACCCTCGCCAGCCCCTCGACTAGCAATCAAAATCGTCCCTCAACAAAGCACAAATACTGTGACGCCTTACACAGAGCTTTGTTACAATTAGATGCAATTTCACTGTAAGAATCAGCTTTGCTTTCACTACCTGTTCGCTTTCATAGGGAAATGTAATACGAACCGGCAAAGAGCAGTGAATGACAATCGGCAACAACACAACACACATAACAAAGCCGTGCTCTACCATCTGACTTTGATCAGCGGTCTTAATCGATGTGCCAGGAACACTGAATGGAACTTTTCACGCAATTGTTGAACGCTTTATGGAACCAGGATTTTGAAACGCTCGCCAATCCAGGAATGATTGGCATGCTTTATTTCGTGTTATTCATGATTTTATTCCTTGAAAATGGTCTGTTACCAGCAGCTTTCCTGCCCGGTGATAGCTTGTTAGTTTTGGTCGGTGTATTGATTGCCAAAGGGGCTATGGGTTTTCCTGAAACCTTGCTTTTATTAACCACCGCCGCAAGTCTCGGCTGTTGGCTCAGTTATATTCAAGGGCGCTGGCTTGGGAATACGCGCATTGTGCAGAATTGGCTTTCGCACCTTCCTGCACACTACCATCAACGCGCGCATAGCTTATTCCACAAACATGGTTTGTCTGCGTTGCTGATTGGCCGTTTTATCGCTTTTGTTCGCACCCTGCTGCCAACTATTGCCGGTTTATCCGGTCTGAATAATGCGCGCTTCCAGTTCTTCAACTGGATGAGCGGGTTATTGTGGGTTCTGATTTTGACCTCGCTGGGTTATCTGCTTGGCAAAACACCAGTATTCCTGAAATATGAAGATGCGTTGATGTCCTGCCTGATGCTGTTACCAGTGGTGTTACTGGTATGCGGCCTGATCGGTTCGTTGATTGTGCTTTGGCGTAAGAAATACGGTAACCGCAGTTAAGAGGGATGACGATGAAAACACACGTTTTTCGTGGCCTGCGGGCCACGATATTGATCGGTGTTGTTGCGGCAGCGTCCATATTGATATGGTCTGGAATGCAGCGCACCGAATCAACGCTGGAAATTCGCTCTAATCAACAAGGTATCAGCATGCCTGACGGCTTTTTTGTCTGGCATCATCTTGATGCTAACGGTATCCGCTTCAAAAGCATTACCCCTGAAAACAACTCCTTGTTGATCAAATTTGATTCAAGTGCGCAAAGCGAAGCCGCAAAAGTCGTGTTGTACAGGACACTGCCGCATGGTTATGTCATCGCTCAACAAGAAGAAGAAGACAGCGCCAGCAGTTGGCTGACACGCATGCTCAACGAAAATATCCGCATCGGCTAACCCTTTCCAAAATCCTAAATTGTTACCACGGATTGGGTTTATACTCAGTTTCTGACTATGCTTGTTTACTTAAATCGCTACAAATCATCATTTTCGAATAATTTCTGGATTCTTTGTGTGTTTAACCTTACGGCTAAACGTACATCACAATGGAAGGTTTAACATGAACACTCGTACCGTATTGGCTATTGCCTTGTTATCTTTAACTTCTGCGGCACATGCCAACTCGCTGTGCAGTGAGAAAGAGCAGGATATTCAACGTGAAATTGGCTATGCGGAAAAACATCAGAACAAAAGTCGTGTCGATGGGCTTAATAAAGCGTTGAAAGAAGTCCGCGCCAATTGTACTGACAGCAGTTTACGCGCGGCCCATCAGAAGAAAATCAACGAGCAAAAAGCCGAAATTACCGAACGAAAAGCTGACCTCAAAGAAGCTCGCGAAAAAGGCGATGCGGAAAAAATTACCAAGCGGGAGCAGAAGCTGTCTGAAGCAGAACATGAACTGAAAGTCCTGCAGGCCCGTGATTACTAAGACTCTTTAATAAACCCGTCATTCTTAGAAAATCTGGAGAGAACTATGTCAAAAGATACTACATCAGAACACTTGCGCGCAGAGCTGAAATCCCTGGCTGATACCCTTGAAGAAGTGCTGAGTGCATCGACGGACAAGTCAAAATCCGAACTTGAAAGACTGCGTGGCAAAGCCGAAAAAGCGCTGAAAGAAAGCCGTGTCCGTCTGGGTGATACCGGCGACGTGATTGCCAAACAAACGCGAGAAGCGGCGGCAAAAGCTGACGATTATGTTCGTGAAAATCCATGGACCGGCGTGGGTATTGGGGCGGCGATTGGCGTCGTGCTCGGTGTCCTGCTGACTCGCCGTTAATTATGCCTGAATCCCATCACACTCAAGGGCCGGGCAAAAGCGTCCTCGGCATTGGTCAGCGCATCGTCACCATCATCGTTGGGATGGTGGAAACGCGCCTGCGTCTTGCCGTGGTTGAACTGGAAGAAGAGAAAGCCCATCTGGTTCAGTTGCTGTTAATGCTTGGGTTAACCATGCTATTTGCAGCATTCGGATTAATGAGCCTGGTGGTGCTGATTTTCTGGGCCGTCGAACCGCAGTATCGTCTGAATGCCATGATTGCGACGACCGCAGTCCTGCTGGGGCTTGCGGTGATCGGAGCTATCTGGACGCTGCGTAAATCTCGCCAGTCCACACTGCTGCGCCATACTCGTCGTGAACTCGAAAACGACCGTGCTTTGCTGGAAGATGACTAACCATGAGCAACCGTGAGCTTGATAAGCGCAAGGCCTTTTTACTCAGCCAGATTCAACAACAACGGCTGGATTTAAGTGCCAGCAGGCGCGATTGGCTGGAAGCGACAGGCGCCTATGATCGCGGCTGGAATACCTTACTGAGCTTGCGCAGTTATGCGTTAATCGCCAGCAGCGTGATGGCTATCTGGACTGTGCGCCACCCGAGTTTCCTGATGCGCTGGGCCAGACGCGGTTTCGGTGCCTGGAGCGCCTGGCGCCTGATTCGCAATACGGTGCAACAGCAATCGCAGTAATCCCTAACGCCGCTTAAAATAAGCGGCGTTTTTATTAGCAGGCTTACTCAAGTAATTTGAAAAACATCGACAGTATTCCTTGCTAACAATCCATTAATGCCCCGTCTATTATCCTCCACATCAACCGCAGTTAACGGTAACCACCGGAAATTGCAAAGACAAAAAATCCTGGGCTGATAGCACCCAATAGAATTTCTCTGGAGAGTAAAATGAAAAAATTAGATGATGCTGGTGTACTGTTAGCTCGTATCTTGATGCCAATTCTGTTCATCGTTGCAGGTTGGGGCAAAATTAACGGTTATGCCGGTACTCAACAATATATGGAAGCGATGGGCGTCCCAGGGTTCTTGCTGCCTTTGACCATTCTGCTTGAGTTTGGCGGCGGTCTGGCCATCCTGTTCGGCTTCTTCACACGTACCACGGCGATTATCACTGCGGTATTTACGCTTCTGACGGCATTCCTGTTCCACGCTGATTTCAGCCAGGGCCCGAACTCCATCATGTTTATGAAGAACTTCACCATTGCCGGTGGTTATCTGTTACTGGCTATCTTCGGGCCAGGCGCATACAGCATCGACCGCCTGCTGAAGAAAAACTGGTAAGGTTCTATACTGATTATCAATAAGAGCGAAGGTTCATCCCTTCGCTTTTTTGTTTTTAAAGCTCACCTGGAGAACAGCATGGGACAGTTAATTGATGGCGTCTGGCACGATGTCTGGTATGACACCAAATCTACCGGTGGCAGTTTCAAACGTTCAGAGTCAGTGTTTCGCAATTGGCTGACGGCTGATGGCGAACCCGGTGCGAACGGTAAAGGTGGCTTTGCCGCTGAAAAAGACCGTTACCATCTCTATGTTTCCCTCGCTTGTCCGTGGGCGCATCGCACCCTCATCATGCGAGCTTTGAAAGGCCTCGAATCTTTTATCTCGGTTTCGGTGGTTAACCCGCTGATGTTGCAAGATGGCTGGACGTTCGATGACGACTTCCCGAACGCGACCGGTGATGGCCTATACCAGCACGAATATCTCTATCAACTCTATCTGCAAGCTGACCCAAACTACACCGGCCGCGTTACCGTTCCGGTTTTATGGGACAAGAAAACCCAGACGATTGTCAGTAACGAATCTGCTGAAATCATTCGCATGCTGAATACCGCGTTTGATGCCAAAGGGGCTCGTGCCGGAGATTATTATCCGCCACAGTTACGCAGCCAGATTGATGAACTGAATAGCTGGATTTACGACACCATTAATAACGGCGTGTATAAAGCAGGTTTTGCCACTTCTCAGGAAGCTTATGATGAAGCGGTCAGCAAAGTGTTTGAATCACTGGCACGCGTCGAGCAAATCCTTGGCCAGCACCGCTATTTAACCGGTGACCAACTGACTGAAGCCGATATTCGCCTGTGGACTACACTGGTACGTTTCGATCCTGTGTACGTCACCCACTTTAAATGCGACAAACACCGCATTAGTGATTACCTGAATATCTACGGATTCTTGCGGGATATCTACCAAATGCCGGGCATTGCCGAGACCGTCGATTTCGCGCATATCCGCAATCACTATTACCGCAGCCATAAAACGATTAACCCAACGGGCATTATTTCCATTGGCCCTGCGCAGGATTTAAATGAGCCACATGGTCGCGATGAACGGTTTAACCACGGTTGATTAAATTCACCCAAGCTATAATTTACGCAAAAATCATTCGCGACTATTCTTGAATTAGATCGTTAGAACTCAAGGTAGGCAAAAAATGGATTGGTATTTCAAAGTACTAAGAAATTACATTGGTTTCAGCGGACGGGCGCGACGTAAAGAATTCTGGATGTTCATTCTGGTGAACCTGGTACTGACCGTCGTGTTAACCATTCTGGATAAGATGTTAGGACTGCGAATTGCGAAAGAAGAAGGTCTGCTGGCTACCATTTATGGCCTGCTGATTTTCCTGCCTTACTGGGCTGTACAGTTCCGTCGTTTGCACGATACCGATCGTTCAGCCTGGTGGTTACTGCTGATATTTATTCCGATTGTCGGCTGGCTGATTATTCTGGCGTTCAACTGCCAGAATGGCACACCGGGTGAGAATAAATACGGTTCAGATCCAAAAGCGATGGATGCCAGATTAGTCAGTGAATAATGCTTTGCCCCTCACCCTAGCCCTCTCCCTGAGGGAGAGGGAATTGTCCGGTTTTCCCCCTCTCCTGAGGGAGAGGGCCGGGGTGAGGGCGTAGCCACTACTTCAATAATTTTGGAATTTCACGCAAGCACCAGGCTTTCGCCTCGCCCATGCTATCGCGTCGCCACGCCATAATAATGTCAATTTCGTTGGTGTATTCAGGGCTCACCACGCGCAAACGCCCTTCGGCAATATCCTGTTCGACCAGCGGATAAGGCATCGTCGCCACACCCAAACCGGCCAACAACGCCTGCCGTTTATCTTCCATGCTACTCACCGTCAAACGCGGCTGTTTATCCAGTAATTGCACCGTGATCACCGGGCGTTCCCGCGCAGTATCAGCCACCGCAATACCGCGATACTTCACGCGTGTCACTTCTGAAAGTGGCTCCGGTTCTTTGTGAATCGGGTGGTCGGGTGCGGCGACATAAACGCTCATCACCTTGTACAACTTGCGCGAGTTAATCTCCGATGAAGAACGGAAATGCATATCCGGCGCAATCACAATATCCGCTCGCCCCTGCTCTAAACGCTCCCATGAACCCGCCAAAACTTCCGTAATGATCGATAACTGAGTGTCCGCTTTACCTGCAAGTTTTTCGACTAACGGATACAACTTCGCCGTTGGCACCAGCGCTTCAGTCACGATGGTGAGATGCGTTTCCCAGCCGCGAGCTAGTGCTTCAGCATCAGTCGTCAGTTTTTCAGCCGCTTCGAGCAAAACTCGCCCGCGCTCCAGCAACATGCGCCCGACATTGGTAAATTTTGTGCGATGGCCCGAACGGTCAAACAGCACCACATCCAGTTCTTCTTCAAGCTTCTGCATGGTGTAACTCAGCGCTGACGGCACACGCCCTAGCTCATCAGCAGCCGCGGCGAAACTCCCGCGCCGGTCAATTGCGTCCATGACCCGCAATGCTTCCAGCGTCAATGCTCTCTCTTTAGCCATCTCGTTCTCATTCAGGAAATTTGAACATACCGAGCAGATTAACTAGCTAACAATGCAACGTCCAGAGTTTTACCATGGGCCTAGTGTAAAAAGAGGCCATGAAATTATGATTACGCCAAGAACTGCCAAACAATGCGGAAAAGCGGACTACGGATGGCTGCAGGCACGCTATACGTTTTCTTTCGGTCACTATTTTGACCCGAAATTGCTGGGCTATGCATCGTTGCGCGTACTCAATCAGGAAGTCCTGGCACCTGGCGCTTCATTCCAGCCGCGAACTTATCCGAAGGTCGATATCCTCAATTTGATTCTCGAAGGCGAAGCGGAATACCGCGACAGCGAAGGTAACCATGTTCAGGCGAAAGCAGGTGAAGCGTTGCTGCTTTCCACCCAACCTGGGCTGAGTTACAGCGAGCATAATCTCAGTAAAGAGAACTCGCTGACGCGTATGCAGTTGTGGCTGGATGCCTGCCCGGAGCGTGAAAACCCATTGGTGCAAAAAATCAGCCTGACAGACCAGCCGCAGCAATTGCTGGCGTCGCCGGATGGCAGCAAAGAGAGCCTGCAATTGCGCCAGCAAGTGTGGGTCCATCAAATTGAACTGGAGAAAGGCCAGCAATTGAGTTTCCAGTTACATGGCCCGCGAGCTTATTTGCAGTCGATTCACGGTGCAGTTCATGCAGTTACATCTGCCGAGCAAAAAGAAGGGCTTACCTGCGGCGATGGCGCTTTTATCCGTGACGAAGCTAACATAACGTTGGTTGCAGATACTCCACTGCGTGCATTGCTGATAGATTTACCGGTCTGACCAGTGCCAAAGTCTGACCAACAGGAGTTATTTGTGAGTAAAAAACTGGCTACCCGGAAGAGTACAAAAAAAGCAGCGCCGTCACCTGTGGCAGCGGTTGCCATTATCACGGCAACCGCTGAACCCGAACTCAGCTACGACGAAATGTTGAACGAGCTGGAAGCCATTGTTATCGAAGCGGACGTCCGCCTGACCGAGATGGCTGAAGAAGAAGCTTAGGGATATCAGGCAACTTTGTTAGCCATAATCGTAATAATCTGACGGTCTGTGTGTTGCATTGCCTGGCTTGCCAGTGCACACAGATTGCTTATCGACTGCTCTACATCATGAGCAACGATACCTTCATTCCCCGTGACCGAAGTATTATCCAGCGCCATCAGTACCGCTTTCCATGCCGAAGCAGCACTGGTCGACACTTTCATCGCACAGCTATTTGATGCGCCATCGCAAATCATCCCACTAACATCACCAATCATATTGCTGATTGCCATCGAGATACTCTGATAACTTCCGTCAATTAACCAGGCTATCCCAGCCGCAGCACCCATCGCGGCCGTCGTTGCTGCGCACAATGCCGACAACGTAGGTAACTGATGGTGAATGTAGATAGCGGTCAGATGCGACAGTATCAACGCACGCGCCAGCCGCTCGCTATCGCAACCAAGGTGCTCGGCTACCACCACAACCGGCATCGTCGCCGTAATCCCCTGGTTACCAGAACCTGAGTTGCTCATTGCAGGCAGACAAGCCCCCCCCATGCGCGCATCAGATGCCGCCGAAGTACGGATCATTATGTCACTTAACAGATCCTTAGCCATTAAACCGCGATCGCGATGGCGGCTTAATGTCGAACCAATATGCAAACCATATTGCGCCCGCAATCCTTCGCGCGACAGTTCACCGTTGAGCAACGCGGCATCAAGAATAAAACCTATATCGTCAAACGGAACGCTCTGGGCAAACTCAACAATCTGCTCGAGGTTAAATCGCTCCAGATGGTACGCCTGCTCATTGTCAACGGGCTTAGCCTCCCCTTGCGCATCGAACAATACCGCTCCGTCCTTTTCGATACGGCTTACCCTGGTATGTTCGCCAGATATCACCACCGTCGCTGACTCTTCTGCGGTATAGACCGTAACGCGGGTATAGAGGATTTCCTCACAAAGTTCCTGAATTGTCACCGTCACTTTGCCACTTGCCAACAGCAACTTCCCGGCGGCAATCGCCTCTACTGGCGCACCTTTGAGAACTTCTAACCCCGCCAGCGGATCGCCGCCCAATGCACCCACTGCGGCGGCAATAGGTAGACCCACCATTCCCGTTCCAGGAACGGTAACTCCCATGCCATTTTTCATCAGATTAGGTGAAACCTTGGCCTCAATTCGAATCACTCTCCCGGCCAAATGCGAGGCAGCCAGTGCGCTTGCCAGCGCCAGTGAAACGGGTTCCGTACACCCTACTGCTGGCTTCACATTTTGTTTTACCGCACGGATTAACTCTGCCCACGCAGGGTTCATTTCTGTATTTGTCATTTTTTTAACCTTAATACTGAGAACTACAATACAAACACCTGCGAATCAGGAGAACGCCAGGAATGGAGAGACACATAACAGCAACCCGGTAATAATGATAATCACCAGCGATGCACCTTTATATTTGTGCAGTGCTGGTACTTTATAAACCAGCCATGCAGGAATTAAACAACCAACCATGCCAAATATTGGGCTACAGATTGAGGTAAAACTTAATACTGGTGCGTTAAGGACGATCGCACTCCAGGCCAATAAAATGGCGAACAACATAATTCCGCGCTGCACCCATTTTTGGTTTATTCTTTCTTCTGGCATTCTGCGACGTAAAATATTAATAACGATACCTTGTGTTGCCTCACGGAAACCAAGATAAACACCAAAGAATGCCGTCATGACTGCAAAGATATTGAGCATTACGCTAACGACAGTGACCCACGCGCCCGAAGCGCCGTCAATGAATTGGGCAGCGATAGCGAGAGCCGAAATATTTTGCTCATAGGCTTTTACAGCTTCGTCGTGCCCCATTGCCAGCGTGAAAGAAACTGCATAAAAGAACACCGTCACGAAAAGAATACCGAAGGCAATATTCATGGCACGCAACGCTTTAAAACGAGCCACTTCCCGGGACTTTTCTGTTGAGCGATACGAAATCACCATCGGGCTTAATGTTTGAATAAACAGAATAGAGGTCAATGTAAATGGCAGGGTAATGATCGCATTCTTAATCAGCATCCCCATTGGCGGCAGCATCCCGGTGTTGTGCAAGTGCCACATGCCAATCATTGAGAAACCCAATGCCGCGACAACCAAAAGCTTTGCCAGCACCATGAAGCTTGAGATTTTAAATAAAAGCTGCTCGCCTCGTGAAGAAATGGCGACCAGAACACAAATCAGTCCCAACCCATAAAAAGGATTATCTGATAACAGCCCTTCGGTCACGCCAAAAGTATGTAAATAAGAGGCACTATCATTAGTAATGGCAGTAGAATAAACGAACAACCAAATAACCAACATAACAAAATAGAGAGCGCCTAATAATACCCCCCAGTTTTTACCTAAATAACCACTAATCACACTAGGGTAATCTTTACATTCCGGTGATTCCGCTAAGGTATTAATAAAGAGACGCTGGAACAAATACATTGCCGGATATCCTACTATTGAGGAGAGCAGAAATACCCACAACCCCATTAATCCGACTTGTACTGGTAAAAAGACTATTCCGGCACCAATCGCCATCCCGATACTCATAATTACCCAGCCGACATCTTTACTATCGAATTTTGTCGCGGCCTGCCATTCACTTTCTGTCATTCCTGCTCGACCGGATGCTGGAATATTAACCGCAGTAATGCTTCCCGTTTCCATAAAGTGCTCGCTTATATTTGTAGGTTTTAATCGTGAATATTCAATACAGAGTGATGACCAGATACTCGAAAAACGAGATCGGTGTTCTGGACGTGTATTTAGAATGAGAAAAGGATAGCGCGGGTAGCGGAGAAAAAATTTGCTACTCCTCAAGAGGAAGCCAAACAAAAGAGTAAATTTTTCTCCGTTTAGAGGTAAATCTGCATATTTCCTGCAGTATTTTGCTAATTTGGTAGAAAAGAGTTATTGGAAAGGTATCGTTAAAAAACTAACTCATTGTTTTTAAAGTATTTGTTTTGAGTGTTTTGCTTTAAAGGAAATTACCCACCCACCGCGAATGTGAGCTGGCGCAACTCGTGAGGTTAATGCGGTGTGACAATATGGCCACCAGATTTTGACTCACCTCACACTGCAACGGCGATTCAGAATTAATCACTGTTTATTGTATCCATATGGTTAAGGTTTAGATTTTTTATCTACCATTTCGCCATACGGTTACAGCAAATTATCAGGAAAGCCGGTTAACGCGCGTTTCTCCGTTCTCAATCGCCAATTGATACAGCGTAAACGGAGTATGTCTCTCGATAAGCGTCGCCAGTTCTGGCGAGTGGCTGGTTAACCAAATCTGCGTGTAGCGACTCGCTTGTGCGATCAAACGTGCCAGTGCGGGCAACATCTGTGGATGCAGGCTGTTTTCCGGTTCATTGAGGGCAATAAAACGTGGTGGTCGGGGGCTAAGCAGCGCAACGGTCAGGCACAAGAATCGTAATGTTCCGTCAGAAAATTCAGCCGACTCCAACGGGCGATTAATCCCCTGTCGGTGCATCATCATCTGGAAACGCCCGTTCCTGTTATCACAGAAAAATGTGCATTCAGGGAACGCTTCATCCAGCACCGCAAACAGTAATTCGCTATCACCTATTTCAACGATGGTCTGGAAAGCCGCGGCCAAATTCAAACCATCACCGCCCAGAACAGGCGAGCGATAACCGACCTGCGGCAAACGCAATCCGGCACCCTTGGTAATGTCGAATTCGTGGTAGAAACGCCAGTTGCGCAGTATTTCCCGTGCGCTGGAAACTTCAGGATAAAGATGCGGCTCGCCTAACTGGCCGAACAAAGATTCGTTTTCGTAGAGTGTGGCGGCATGCGTCACCTTCTCACCGTTCACATCATTGAGAAAAACCGCCTGGTTACGCCGGTGCATAATGGAAGATGAAGGGCGACGGCGGAAACCACTCAGCCAAATTTGTTCTTCTTTAACAATAGGATCGAGATCAAACATGGTTGGATACGGCAGTTTATCAGGGAAACCGACCTGCAATTCATACTCAAAATCGTCGGTATCTACCGCCAGTGTCATGCGGCGCGGCGCACTGGCATACCCTTTGGCGCGATCGCCCGCCCACATCACTTTCTGAATACCGCCTTCATCCGATAACCAATGCGACAACTGCCCCATCGCCGCCCCGTGAATCAGATGGATTGCTTTATAAATGTTGGATTTACCGCAGCCATTAGGACCAAAAACCACGTTCAGCCGTTCGAGATCAATGGAAAGCTTGCGCACGGAACGGTAGTTGTCGATATACAGGGATTTGATCATGGCGGTGTGGAATCCGGTGATGGCGAGGTTCGTATTATGGCAATTGTTTGCCCTCACCCCAACCCTCTCCCACAGGAGAGGGAGAAAAACTCGATCCATCCCCCTCCCTCAGGAGAGGGAGAAAAACTCGATCCATCCCCCTCCCACAGGAGAGGGAGAAAAACTCGATCCATCCCCTCTCCCTCAGGGAGAGGGAGAAAAACTCGATCCATCCCCCTCCCTCAGGAGAGGGAGAAAAACTCGATCCATCCCCTCTCCCTCAGGGAAAGGGAGAAAAACTCGATCCATCCCCTCTCCCTCAGGGAGATGGCCAGGGTGAGGGTGGTAAAACACACATAGCAAAACGCCCCGCACAATTTACACTGTGCGGGGCGTTCCTGAATGGTTGAAGCTGACCGATAAGCCGGGTTCTGTCGTGGACAGTCATTCATCTAGGCCAGCAATCGCTCACTGGCTCAAGCAGCCTACCCGGGTTCAGTACGGGCCGTACCTTATGAACCCCTATTTGGCCTTGCTCCGGGTGGAGTTTACCGTGCCGCGAACTGTTACCAGACGCGCGGTGCGCTCTTACCGCACCCTTTCACCCTTACCTGATCCCACTTGCGTGGGCCATCGGCGGTTTGCTCTCTGTTGCACTGGTCGTGGGTTACCCCCCCAGGCGTTACCTGGCACCCTGCCCTATGGAGCCCGGACTTTCCTCCCCTCCGCCTGTCTCCTTCCGAAGAAGGACGACGACGAAGCGGCGACTGTCTGGTCAGCTTCGGCGCGAAGTATAGAGGTTTTACCCGCCCCTGTCACCCCTGCTAACGGGTGGTATTGATACCTATCGCCACCGTTGCCGCAATATTGCGCGACGCACGATAAATATTGTCGAATGCGTTTTTCAACGCTTCTTCCAGCGTAACAATACTGTTGAGCACACTGAACACTGCATCGATGCCATGTTGATGGACTATCGCCACATCGCTGGTCAGTGAACCTGCAATACCAATCACCGGTTTACGGTACTTTTTCGCCACGGCTGCCACACCTACCGGGACTTTGCCACGAATACTCTGGCTATCCATACGCCCTTCGCCGGTCACCACCAGCGAGCAGTCATGAATGTGTTCTTCAAGGTGCAGAGCTTCGGTCACAATCTCAACGCCACTGCGTAATTCTGCGCCAAGAAACGCCATTAAAGCCGCGCCCATGCCACCCGCGGCACCCGCGCCTTGCGCATTTTTCACATCAATATGTAAATCTTTTTTAATCACATCGGCGAAGTGGGCAAGGTTGGCATCCAGCTCAACGATCATCGCTTCGTCAGCCCCTTTTTGCGGCCCGAAGACACGTGAAGCGCCGTTATCGCCAATTAAAGGATTCGTCACATCGCAGGCCACGTTAATCACGCAATCTGCCAAACGGGTGTCGAGGCCTGAAATATCAATAGTGTTCAGGCTCATTAAACTGCCACCTCCGTGGCTAATCTCTTTGCCCGTTGCGTCACACAGTTTCGCGCCCAGCGCCTGCACCATGCCCGCGCCACCGTCGTTGGTTGCGCTACCGCCGATGCCGATAATAATGTTGCGCGCACCGTTATCCAGAGCGCGTAAAATCAGCTCGCCAGTACCATGTGATGTAGTAATCAATGGGTTACGGTTTTTGAGCGGTACTAGCGCAAGTCCGCTGGCTTCAGCCATTTCGATAAACGCCGTCTTGCCGTCGCCGGACATTCCCCAAAATGCGCTCACCGGTTCGCCCAACGGCCCGGTCACTGTTGTGGTGATTTTTTTGCCTTGTGTCGCACTGATCATGGCATCGACCGTACCTTCCCCGCCATCTGCAACCGGGACCGATATATATTCTGCATCAGGAAATATCTCACGGAATCCTTTTTCAATGGCCTTCGCCACATCAACAGCTGAGAGGCTTTCTTTATAAGAGTCGGGTGCGATTACGATTTTCATAATGTATCCATGCCAAAAACTTAAGGGCCGAGTTTTGTAGGGTGGATAAGCGCAAGCGTCATCCACCAATTATTGGCGGGGGCGCATGGCTTGCCCGCCCTACGATTGATTACCTGGCGACTTCTACTTTTGCCAGTTTTTCGTAGTAACACGCGATGGCGCTATGGTCATCGTTACCGTGCCCATCTGCTCGCAGCGCCTGCATCATCTCCATCACTGCCGCAGTCAGTGGCAATTGGGCACCAACGCCGTGGGAGGTATCCAGCGCATTCGCCAGATCTTTAATGTGCAGATCGATGCGGAAACCTGGCTTGAAATTACGATCCAACACCATCGGCGCTTTCGCTTCCAGAACGGTGCTACCCGCAAGACCGCCACGAATCGCCTGGAAGACTAACTCCGGGTTAACACCTGCTTTGGTCGCCAGTACCAGCGCTTCAGACATCGCCGCAATGTTCAGCGCTACAATCACCTGGTTTGCCAGTTTGGTGACGTTGCCGGCACCGATATCGCCGGTATGCACCACGGAACCGGCCATGGATTTCAGCAGGTCGTAATACTTGTCGAAAATCGCTTTGTCGCCGCCAACCATCACAGACAACGTACCTTCGATAGCTTTTGGCTCGCCACCGCTGACCGGTGCATCCAGCATGTCGATACCTTTGGCTTTCAGCGCTTCGCTGATTTCACGGCTTGCCAGTGGCGCGATAGAACTCATATCGATAACCACAGTGCCCGGTTTTGCCCCTTCAATAATACCGTTCGCACCCAGTGCCACTTCTTTCACATGCGGGGAATTAGGCAGCATGGTGATGATCACATCACACTGCTCGGCAATATCTTTAGGCGTGGCTGCGGTTTCGGCACCCGCCGCAATAATTTCAGCAATAACCTCTGGATTACGGTCGGCAACCACCAGCGAATAACCAGCTTTGATGAGGTTTTTACTCATTGGTTTGCCCATGATACCCAGGCCAATAAACCCAACTTTCAGTGTCATAATTCAGTCTCTCTCTTTAAATGGTGGTTATTTTTTAAAAGAATCAGCGAGTTTCTGCGTTGCAGAGCGGAAGCAGCCTAAATCGCTACCAACGGCCACAAAGGTGGCGCCCCATTCCAGATAACGGCGCGCATCCGCTTCAACGGGTGCCAGAATCCCGGCCGGTTTACCGTGCGCTTTAGCACGAGCAAAGATGTGTTGGATGCAATGTTGCACTTCCGGATGCGAGGCATTACCCAAATAGCCCAACGCCGCCGCCAAATCACTTGGCCCGACAAAAATGCCGTCCACGCCGTCAGTCGCGGCAATCGCATCAACGTTATCCACTCCCTGCTGGCTTTCGATTTGCACCAGAATCGTGATGTTCTTGTTGGACTGTGCGAAGTAGTCCGGCACGGTGCCAAACATATTGGCGCGATGCGAAACAGACACGCCGCGAATCCCTTCCGGTGGATAGCGGGTTGAAGACACCGCCAGCACCGCTTCCGGCTGGGTTTCCACAAACGGAATCAAGAAGTTGTAGAAACCAATATCCAGCAAGCGCTTGATAACCACCGGATCGTTAGTTGGTGCACGAACCACCGCCGCACTTTCGCTACCCTTTAACGCCATCAGTTGCGGGATAAAAGTGGTGATGTCGTTTGGCGCATGTTCGCCATCCAGCACAATCCAGTCGAACCCTGCCAGCCCCAGCACTTCAGTACTGATAGGGTTTGCCAGTGCAGACCAGCAACCGATTTGCGTCTGATGTGCTGCCAGTGCCGCTTTGAATTTGTTGGGGAAAACGTTGTTATTCATCTGTTGCCCTTATTTATTCAGTTATCTGTTGAGAGAATTACTTCTGCAATTCCATACGTTTAATGTCGCCAACTACGAACAGATAACAAACCATTGCCATCAGCGCCGAGCAGCCAACAAAGATCAGCGCCGCATTGAAGGAGTGAAGCTCAGAAACCAGGTAACCAATCACCAGTGGTGTCACGATAGAAGCCACGTTACCGAACACGTTAAAGACCGCACCACACAGACCGACCATCTCTTTTGGAGCCGTGTCGGCAATAACCGGCCAGCCCAGGGCACCAAAACCTTTACCGAAGAAAGCGAATGCCATCAGCGCGATAACCAGCGCGGTACTGTCGGTGTAGTTACAAAGAATGATGGTGGAAGCCAGCAACATTCCGAGCACAATCGGTATCTTACGAGCAACAGTCAGTGAGTAACCGCGTTTGATTAACGAATCTGAGAATACGCCGCCCAACACCCCGCCAGCGAAGCCACACAGAGCCGGAATAGAAGCCACCATCCCCACTTTCAGAATCGACATACCTTTATCTTGCACCAGGTAAATCGGGAACCAGGTCAGGAAGAACCAGGTAATGGTGTTGATAAAGTACTGACCGAAGAACACGCCCAGCATCATGCGGTTAGTCAGTAATTGTTTGATGTAATGAAGTTTTGGCCCCTCAACCACGGCACCTGGTTTTTTGTGGTCCATATCGACCACTGCGCCGCCTTTAGTGATGTAATCCAGTTCTTCTTTTGACATACGCGGGTGGTCAGTCGGGTTATGGATAAACTTCACCCACAGGAAAGTCAGCACAAAACCGATACCGCCCATTACGGTAAACACGTGTTCCCAGCCCCAGGCAAAGGTCAACCAACCGAGTAATGGAGAGAACAACGCCAGCGAGAAATACTGTGCAGAGTTAAAAATCGCAGATGCGGTGCCGCGTTCTTTGGTGGGGAACCAAGCCGCCACAATACGGGCGTTCGCCGGGAAAGACGGTGCTTCAGAGAAACCGAGCATAAAGCGCATGATAAACATGGAGATACCCGCATACGCCAGCGGTACCATGTCGACAAAGCCCTGCATAAAGGTAAACAGCGACCAGAAGAACAGGCTGTAAGTGTAGACTTTCTTCGAACCGTAGCGGTCAAGCAACCAGCCACCAGGGATTTGCATCAGCAGGTAAGCCCAGCCAAATGCTGAGAAAATATAACCCATTGAGATTGCACTGAGTTGTAATTCTTTAGCAACTTCAGTACCTGCAATAGAAAGTGTGGCGCGATCCGCATAGTTAATCGTCGTCACAATAAAGATAATTAATAATATTAGGTATCGCGTATGCTTACCTTTTTTAGACTCAATGGCTGTATCCAAAATCATTTTTCACATCCTCTGTTGCGGGTACTTTATTCAAGGATTTTTATTTAATAAGATATTAATAAATTATATTTCGGGATGGCACTGCTTAATATATGCAACACAGTATAGCCACCAGTAACTCAATGGACATTAGGCATCCGCCCAATTAATGACATTAAAAACAATAAATAGTTAACCATATGCACATGTTTGTGGGGGGTATTGCACAATTTCATTGATTGCCCACCCCTCCAGATTAGGCGTCACAATATAAAGTGATCTCGCTCACATTTTTATTCCTCACGGACTGACATTCTTTATTTAGCTTGTGAGAAGTCACGATTAGAAAAATTCTGGAGAATAGCGACAATGTCAAATATAGAAATTAAACAACAACCCCCTGGCTCCTTTTATATAAAAGTTCATGAGACAGATAATGTCGCTATTATTGTTAATGATAACGGCCTGAAAGCCGGTACGCGTTTCCCGGATGGTCTGGAATTAATCGAACATATCCCGCAAGGCCATAAAGCTGCACTGGTTGATATTCCCGCACACGGTGAAATCGTCCGTTATGGTGAAGTGATCGGTTACGCGGTGCGTGATATTCCACGCGGTAGCTGGATTGACGAATCACTGGTGGAATTACCAAAAGCGCCACCACTCCACACGCTGCCATTAGCGACCAAAGTGCCGGAACCTTTGCCGCCGCTGGAAGGTTATACCTTTGAAGGTTATCGCAATGCAGACGGCAGTGTCGGTACCAAGAACCTGCTTGGCATCACCACCAGCGTCCATTGCGTTGCTGGCGTGGTGGATTATGTCATCAAAATTATTGAACGTGATTTGCTACCGCGCTACCCGAATGTTGATGGCGTGGTCGGCCTGAACCACCTTTATGGCTGTGGCGTGGCGATCAACGCCCCTGCAGCGGTTATCCCTATTCGCACCATCCATAATATTTCTCTGAACCCGAACTTTGGCGGCGAAATTATGGTGATTGGCCTGGGTTGCGAAAAATTGCAGCCTGATCGCCTGCTCGAAGGCACCGACGACGTGCAAGCGATTAACGTTAGCGATGCCAGCATTGTGCGCCTGCAAGACGAACACCACGTCGGTTTTAAATCAATGGTCGACGACATTCTGACGGTCGCTGAGCGCCACTTAGTGAAACTGAACCAGCGCCAGCGCGAAACCTGCCCGGCGTCTGACCTGGTGGTCGGTATGCAGTGCGGCGGTAGCGATGCGTTCTCCGGTGTGACGGCTAACCCGGCAGTAGGTTTTGCCTCTGACTTGTTAGTGCGCTGTGGCGGCACGGTGATGTTCTCTGAAGTCACCGAAGTGCGCGACGCCATTCACCTGTTAACCCCACGCGCCATCAATGAAGAAGTCGGCAAACGCCTGCTTGAAGAGATGGAATGGTACGACAACTATCTCGATATGGGTAAAACCGACCGCAGCGCTAACCCATCGCCGGGCAACAAAAAAGGTGGCCTGGCAAACGTAGTGGAAAAAGCGCTCGGTTCCATTGCCAAATCAGGGCAAAGCGCGATTGTTGAAGTGCTTTCTCCAGGGCAACGCCCAACCAAACGCGGCCTCATTTTCGCGGCAACACCGGCCAGTGATTTCGTCTGCGGCACGCAACAGGTCGCATCGGGCATTACGGTGCAAGTGTTCACCACCGGTCGCGGCACACCATACGGCTTGCTTGCGGTTCCGGTGATTAAAATGGCCACCCGTACCGCCCTGGCAAACCGTTGGTACGACTTAATGGATATCAACGCCGGTACTATCGCCACGGGTGAAGCGACCATTGAGGATGTCGGCTGGGAATTGTTCAAATTTATTCTTGATGTCGCGAGTGGACGCAAGAAAACCTTCTCGGATCAGTGGGGGCTGCACAATGCTTTGGCGGTGTTTAACCCAGCGCCGGTGACCTGATTTTTTGAAAAATGGCGGATGACGCCAACGCTTATCCGCCCTACCGATTTTGTAGGTTGGATAAGCGCAGCGCCATCCAACACCAGCCTCATCCCGGCAATTTCTCGCGACAAACCTTCAACACCAACTGCCGCAACCATTGATGCGCGGGGTCGGCTTCCGAACGTGGATGCCACATCAACGACACCGTAATCTCATTGGTTTTCACCGGCAGCTCAAAAACAAACAATCTCGCTTCCCCTGAGTTCCCATTCAATCCTGGCTGATTTAACAAAAACGTCGCCGGAACCAACGCCACCAAATCAGACGCTTGAGCCACCGCCAGCGCCGCAGGGAAGCCCGGCACCATCGCCACAATCTTGCGTTCTAAATTAAGCTCAGCCAGCAATACATCCACCGGGCCGGTTCCACGTTCATGGCGGGAAACCACCACATGCCCCAACGCGGCATACTTCGCAGCCGTTATTTCCCCATACTGTTCCAGCGAATGCCCTTTCCTGACCACACCAACAAACTTATCGCGATACAGCGTGGTGAGCCGTATTTCCGGCCCCATCTCACCGAGCACGCCGACCTCAAGGTCAATCAAACCTTCGCGCAAATACTTCGCTGTTTTCTCCGGTTTGGGCATAAAACGCAGTTGCACTAAAGGCGCGACAGCAGCAGCCGCGGCAATCAATGCGGCACCAAAAATCTCGATAAACCCGGCGTTAGTCCGCAGAGTAAAACTGCGCTCAAGCGTGGCAAGATTGAGCGCGCTTGAAGACGGGCGCAGTATCGCCCGCGCTTCAAACACCGCATTTTGCGTGCGCTCGCGGATCTCCTCGGCATAAGGTGTCAGCACCATGTTACGCCCGGCGCGCACCAGTAGCGGGTCGCCGGTGGTGGCACGAAGCCGACTTAACGTGCGGCTCATCGCTGAGGCACTTAAGCCCAGACGGCGCGCAGCACTCGCCACACTTCCTTCCGCCAGAAGCACATCTAAAGCAATCAGTAAGTTCAGATCGGGTTCGTTCATAACGTCATAGTAACCAGAGAAGGCGTTTGGTGCAGGTTATTAATGCAAATGCTGCATCTTCCGCCACATCTTAGGCACCGCTATATTTGCGCCATCAACCTGCGAAAGAGAACTTTAACCGATGGCGTTATTTACCGATCAACCCGGCGATGAAGGATTACCAGGTCGCGAGCGCGGCTTAGCAATGGTAGCAGTGATGACTATGGCAGCGATGGTCGTGTTCGACGGCTCGATGATTAACATTGCGCTGCCGCAAATCGCCCGCTCACTTAACGCCTCCGTCGGCGCTACCGTCTGGGTGGCGAACGGCTATTTGTTATCCGCAGCGATGACGCTGGCGATCTTTGCGGCACTTTCCAGCCGCCTTGGGTTCCGTGCCATCTTCACCTTCGGACTCAGCGTTTTTACTCTGGCATCCGTCGGTTGTGCGCTGTCGTCATCACTGGAAATGCTGGTCATTATGCGCGTATTACAAGGTATCGGCGGTGCCGCGACCTTAAGCATTGGCCCGGCAATCCTGCGCTCGGTTTTCCCCAACCGCCTGCTCGGACGCATCCTCGGCCTGAACGCATTACTGATTGGCACCAGCACCGCCATCGCGCCTATTCTGGGTGGAACCTTACTTTCGGCATTGAGTTGGCAATGGCTGTTTGCGATAAATATTCCGTTGGGAATCATGGCTGTGATACTCACTCTGCGCGCGGTTCCCCATAATCCGGCGTTAAAGCGTGAACCGTTTGATTACGCTGGAGCCGTGCTTTCAGCCGTTGCGTTAGGCGCCCTGGTGATGGCCGCCGATGCCTTTACACATCAGGGAAATAGCGACCTGATAACCGCATTGATTTACGGTGGCATCGCGATTTTTACCGGAATGGCGTTCATCTGGGTTCAACGCCGCGCCACAAAACCGCTGCTCCCGCTCAAGATGTTTGCCTCTTCCCGATTCTCGCTGGCAGCGCTCACTTCTTTAGCGTCTTTTGTCAGCCAGGGGATAACTTTTATCGCGCTGCCCTTCCTGTTTCAGAGCGTTTACGGTTACAGCGCGCTGGTTTCGGCACTGCTTTTCACACCGTGGCCCATCGGCATTATTCTGGCCGCACCCCATGCCGGGCGTCTTGCCGACCGCTATTCAGCAGCGATCATTTCCACCATTGGCTTGAGCATTTTTGCGGTTGGCCTGGCATTGCTGGCGATGCTCCCGGAACACGCGCAGGCGTGGGATATCTGCCTGCGTAGCCTGTTATGCGGAATCGGTTTTGGCTGCTTCCAAAGCCCGAACAACCGAGAAATGCTCTCCAATGCCTCACGCGAAAACAGCGGCTACGCTTCAGGCGTGCTGGCAATAATGCGCACCTTCGGCCAGTGCCTCGGAGCGGCATTTGTGGGCGTGTTTATGTCGCTTTATGCGCAGAACAGCGCCGTGCAAATCAGCTTGTGGGTAGCCCTCATCGCCACGGTTTTAGCCATCGCGCTGAGCGTGAGCCGGTTGCGGGGATATAAATTAGCGGCAGGGTAAGAGAAAAAACCAGTACAAATTTCTCCCGCCATTTCTCCCGCCATATTGGCGGGAGAACCCTGGTTGTAGGGTAGATAAGCGCAAGCATCCACCCCTTCTACAATCAGACATCGCCAACCAACACCACTTCAATGCCGCCTTTACGCAGCCCTTTCAGGCTCTCTTCAGGAATACCCGCGTCGGTGATCACCATATGGATCCGTTGGGTATCAATGATCTTATGCAGGCTGGAGCGGTTAAATTTCGTGGAGTCCGTTACGACGATTACGCGTTCAGCCACTTCGCACATACGGCGGTTAAGGCGCGCTTCATCTTCGTTATGTGTACTAACACCGCGTTCCAGATCGATGGCATCAACGCCGAGGAATAGCATGTCGAAGTGATAGTTTTGCAGCGATTGATCGGCCTGATCGCCGTAGAATGAAAGCGACTGGCGACGCAAATGCCCACCGGTCATCAGCAATTCCACGCCTTCCGCTTCAAGCAATGCATTCGCCACGTTCAAACCGTTAGTCATGGCGATGACTTCTTTATGGTTGCGCAGGTGGCGTGCAATTTCATAAGTGGTGGTGCCGGAGTCAAGAATAACGCGGTGGCCAGGCTTAATAAGATCCGCAGCCACGCGCGCGATGCTGCGTTTAAGGGAAGTATTCAGAGAACTTTTATCTTCAACCGTCGGTTCTACCGCCGCCGTCCCTGAATCGCAGACCAGCGCACCGCCGTAAGCACGCACCGCCACGCCCTGCTTTTCAAGGAAAGCCAGATCGTTACGGATCGTCACAGTCGAAACACCAAAAAATGAAGAGAGATCATTAACCTGCACACTTCCCTGCTGGCGAAGACGCTGAATAATGTGTTCGCGTCTTTCACTTGTACCTGTTACACGCTTGTCCGTTGCTGCGTCGGTATTGCTCATAATAGATCCTTTCATAAAACCTTTCGTTTCATTTCACTTTGCCTATTAACACCTTTCTTTTCGCGGAAAGCAAGCCTTTACATCGCCCGCTGCATTCACTGTCATCGTGTCAAATAGGCTTTCATTATGTTTCTTTTGCGAAACAGATCGCAATTCTATTATCTTTCGTTTTGTTTTTATCGCACGATATACCACTATTAAATGAAACAAATCGAAAGATAAATAGTTCCCCAACTCATACGGAGAGGAAAGTGAAACATTTAACCGCGTTTGTGGCCGACCATAAACAGGATTCACGATGTGGCATTTTTGCCGTTTGTTCCGCTCACCCAATGGTTCTCGAAGCGGCAATGCGCCATGCAAGAGAAGCCAAATCTCTCTTATTGATTGAAGCGACCTCCAACCAGGTCGATCAGAATGGCGGTTACACAGGAATGACGCCGCAAGACTTCCGCGAGTTTGTCGAGTCAATGGCAGACCAGTATCACTTCCCACGCGAAAACCTGATTCTGGGCGGCGATCACCTTGGCCCAAACCGCTGGCAGGGACTGAACGCAGAAGAAGCCATGCGCAATGCAGATGAGCTGATTCGTTGCTATGTCGCCGCAGGTTTTAAAAAGATCCATCTCGATTGCAGTATGTCCTGCGCTGATGACCCAGTGCCGTTGACCGATACTATTGTTGCGATGCGCGCCGCAAGACTGGCGAAAATTGCCGAACAAACCTGTGCTGAGAAATTCGGCGAGTCCGATTTAGTTTACGTTATTGGCACTGAAGTTCCGGTGCCTGGCGGCGCACACGAAACGCTGGCGGAATTAGCGGTGACAACACCGCAGGCTGCAAAAGCCACGCTGGAAGCTCACCGCCACGCTTTTGAATTACAAGGTTTAAGCGATATCTGGCCACGTATTATTGGGCTGGTCGTTCAGCCTGGCGTTGAGTTCGACCACACGCAGGTTATCGATTATCAGCCGGAGAAATCACTTTTCCTGAGCCAGATGATTGAAGCGTTCGACACCCTGGTATTTGAAGCGCATTCCACCGATTACCAGACCCCGCAGGCATTGCAGCAGCTGGTTCAGAACCACTTTGCGATTCTGAAAGTCGGCCCGGCGCTGACCTTTGCACTGCGTGAAGCGCTATTTTCACTGGCCGCTATCGAGCATGAGCTACGCCCGGCACATAAATGCTCAGGGCTGCGGGAAGTGCTGGAAAACGTCATGCTCGAGCAACCTGAATACTGGAAACACCATTATCACGGCAATACCAGCGACTGCCGTCTTGCACGTGGCTACAGCTTCTCTGACCGCGTCCGCTATTACTGGCCGGATCGTGACATTGACGAAGCATATTCAAACCTCGTTACTAATCTGGCCGGTGAATCTATTCCTTTGCCGCTCATCAGTCAGTATCTGCCACTTCAATACGCTAAGGTCCGTGAAGGAAAAATCGCGGCCACGCCGCATGAGCTGATTATCGACCATATCCAGGACGTGTTGCACCAGTACCATTGTGCCTGTCTGGGCACACAAAAATCTCCATTAACACAATGATAATAAGAGGATAAAAACATGCCAAACATTGTATTAAGCCGCATTGATGAGCGACTGATTCACGGCCAGGTAGGCGTTCAATGGGTCGGATTTTCCGGAGCAAACCTCGTCCTCGTCGCTAACGACGAAGTTGCCGAAGATACGGTACAGCAAAATTTGATGGAGATGGTTCTGGCGGAAGGAATTGCCGTGCGTTTCTGGTCGCTGCAAAAAGTTATCGACAATATTCACCGCGCAGCCGACCGCCAGAAGATCCTTCTGGTTTGCAAAAACCCTAATGATTTTCTGACGTTAGTAAAAGGTGATGTGCCTGTTTCGCGGATCAACGTCGGCAACATGCACTACGCAGAAGGCAAAAAACAAATCGCGAAAACCGTCTCTATAGATGACCAGGATATTGCTGCTTTTGATGGTCTACAAAAGGCCGGAGTGGAATGTTTTGTTCAGGGTGTGCCGACGGAATCCGCGCAGGATCTCTACAAACTCCTCTGAGGGATTTTCTATGGAAATTAGCTTATTACAGGCATTAGCGTTGGGTATTCTGGCCTTTATTGCGGGTCTGGATATGTTCAACGGCCTGACGCACATGCACCGTCCGGTCGTCCTGGGGCCGCTGGTTGGCTTGATTCTTGGCGATCTTCATACCGGTATTTTATGTGGCGGTACGCTAGAACTGGTGTGGATGGGTCTTGCACCACTGGCAGGCGCACAGCCACCCAACGTGATTATCGGCACTATTGTTGGCACCACATTTGCCATCACAACGGGTGTAAAACCTGAAGTCGCCGTCGGTGTTGCGGTGCCGTTCGCCGTGGCCGTGCAAATGGGGATTACCTTCCTGTTCTCAATTATGTCCGGCGTGATGGCGCGCTGCGATCGAATGGCGGCCAACGCCGACACCGATGGCATTGAGCGCGTGAATTATCTGGCATTGCTCGCGCTCGGTATCTTCTATTTCTTGTGCGCCTTCCTGCCTATTTATTTCGGCGCGGAACACGCCAAAACCGCCATCGACTTGCTACCTGCTCGCCTGATTGACGGCCTCGGCGTGGCGGGCGGCATCATGCCAGCTATCGGTTTTGCCGTGTTGCTGAAAATCATGATGAAGAATGTCTACATTCCTTATTTCATTCTCGGCTTTGTGGCTGCCGCCTGGCTGAAACTACCCGTGCTGGCGATTGCCGCCGCCGCATTAGCTATGGCGCTGATTGATTTCTTACGCAAAGACCCGGTACCGCAGCAACCTACACACGTCAAGCAAGAGGAATTTGAAGATGGGATCTAACGAACAGACTCTGCCAGGCGTTAACGTCGCTGACACCGCCGAGGTCGATAAAAATGACAATGTCTATGAAGATCAGCGCATTGGTGCAGAACTGACTAAGCAGGATATTAACCGTGTGGCATGGCGTTCCATGCTGTTACAGGCGTCCTTTAACTATGAACGTATGCAGGCATCTGGCTGGCTTTACGGTTTGTTGCCCGCGCTGAAAAAAATCCATACCAACAAAAACGACCTGGCTCGCGCCATGAAAGGTCACATGGGATTCTTCAATACTCACCCATTCCTCGTGACCTTTGTTATCGGCATTATCCTGGCGATGGAGCGCTCAAAGCAGGATGTGAACAGCATCCAAAGCACGAAAATTGCCGTCGGTGCGCCGCTGGGCGGGATTGGCGACGCCATGTTCTGGCTGACCCTGCTGCCTATTTGCGGCGGTATCGGGGCAAGCCTGGCCTTACAAGGTTCGATACTTGGCGCAGTTATCTTCATCGTACTGTTTAACGTGGTGCATCTCGGCCTGCGTTTTGGCCTGGCACATTACGCTTACCGCATGGGTGTGGCCGCCATCCCACTGATTAAAGCCAACACTCGCAAAGTCGGCCATGCCGCGTCTATTGTGGGGATGACGGTGATTGGCGCACTGGTCGCAACCTACGTTCGCCTCTCTACCACGCTTGAAATCACCGCGGGCGATGCGGTGGTGAAACTGCAAACCGATGTTATCGACAAACTGATGCCGGCATTTTTGCCACTGGTTTATACCCTGTGCATGTATGCGCTGGTGCGCCGCGGCTGGAGCCCACTGCGCCTTATCGGTATCACGGTCGTTCTGGGTGTTGTCGGGAAGTTTGCCCACTTCCTGTAAATGAGTCCCTGTAAGCGAGATAAAACAATATGTTAAGTATTATTCTCAGCGGTCACGGTGGCTTTGCCACCGGGCTGGAAAAAGCGATGAAGCAGATCCTCGGTGAGCAGGAACAATTTATCGCCATTGATTTCCCTGAAACCTCTTCAACAGCTCTCCTGACGGCGCAGTTTGAAGAAGCGATCGGTGCACTAGATGAAAGCGAAGGTCTGGTATTTTTAACCGATTTGCTCGGCGGCACACCGTTCCGCGTGGCTTCGACCATGGCGTTAGAGCAGCCAGGGCGTGAAGTCATTACCGGCATCAACCTGCAACTGCTGCTGGAAATGGTGCTGGAGCGTGACGGCCTGAGCAGCAAAGAGTTCCGTCTTCAGGCGCTGGAATGCGGCCATCGTGGGCTAACCAGCCTGGTCGATGAAATGGGGCGTTACCGTGAAGCGCAGGCGGTTGAGGAAGGAATATGACCACGCTGCTGCGCGCCAGACGTGTTCTGACCGAACAAGGCTGGCGGGACGATCACCAGTTACGCATTGAAAACGAAACGATTGTCGCCATTGAGCCGATTCCTGTCGGCACCCTGGCGCGTGAGGCTGAACTGCTTTGCCCGGCTTATATCGACATTCATGTTCACGGTGGTGATGGGGTTGATGTGATGGATGACGACCCCGGCGTCCTCGAGCGACTGGCAATACACAAAGCGCGTGAAGGTGTGGGTGGCTGGCTGCCCACCACCGTTACCGCCCCGCTTGCGGATATCGAGCGGGCATTGCAGCGAATCGCGCAGCGCTATTATCACGGCGGGCCTGGAGCAAGTGTACTGGGCAGCTATCTTGAAGGGCCGTATTTTACACCGCAGAACAAAGGCGCTCATCCGCCAGAATTGTTCCGCGAGTTAGATATTGCCGAGCTGGACAGGTTGATAGAGGTGTCGCAAAACACCTTGCGGGTGGTTGCGCTGGCACCGGAAAAACCCGCAGCGCTGGAAGCCATCAAGCATCTGAAAAGTCGTGATGTACGCGTGATGCTTGGTCACAGTGCCGCCAGTTATGAAGAAACACTAATGGCGTTTGATGCCGGAGCCGACGGGCTGGTGCATTGCTTTAACGGCATGACGGGCCTGCACCATCGTAATCCTGGCATGGTGGGTGCGGGCTTAAGCGATAAACGTGCATGGCTGGAACTGATTGCCGATGGGCACCATGTTCACTCCGCGGTAATGAATATTTGTTGTCACTGCGCGAAATCGCAAATCGTGCTGATTACCGATGCCATGAGTGCCGCCGGAATGCCAGATGGCGACTATTCGATTTGTGGCCATCCGGTGACCATGCAAAATGGAATTGTGAGAACGGGAAGCGGCGGGCTTGCCGGAAGCACGCTCTCGCTGGATGCGGCGGTGCGCAATCTGGTCAACAGCGCTGGCGTTGCCGCTGAAGATGCCATCCACATGGCTTCACTGCATCCTGCAAAAATGCTCGGTCTGGAGAACTCACTTGGCTCTCTGGCGGTGGGAAAACGCGCCAATCTGAATGCGCTTAACCCGCAGCTTTTACTGCAAAACATCTGGATTAACGGCCAGGCTGTCCTCCTGTAGTTCTTTCATTGTGCTCCGTTTTGGTCTGCTACCCACACCGCAGCGGACCTTTCTTTTCCTTTCGATCAAATCCACTCTGACGATTAGTTTTTTATATATAACTATTTAAATCAATAAATTAATTAAAAATAATCGATTTAGAGATCACATTTTTCGTTTTATTGTTTTTCTTACATTGACCTTTCGTTTTCTTTTCTATAGATTTTATTTAAGCATGAGGTTGAGTAAATGAAACAAAACGAAAGATTGTCCTGTACTGCTTTGTGCTACTTCCGATGATCTTGCACTGCTAAGGACTGAGTTATGAGCGAAACCCAATCTGCCTGTCTTTCCGGCACATCAACCTGGACTGAAAAAGAGATCCGCCAACAACCGGCAAGCTGGATCCAGTCACTAAAAAATATTGGCCATCAACGTAGCAACATCGACGCGTTCCTGGCGCCTTTGTTACAAAACACCTCATTAAAAATCATCCTGACGGGTGCAGGAACCTCCGCATTTATTGGCGACATTATTACGCCATGGCTTTCGCGCCACACCGGGAAAAACTTTGTTGCCGTGCCAACCACCGACCTCGTGACCAATCCGGTGGACTATTTAACCGAGCAAGAGCCGACGCTACTGGTTTCGTTTGCACGCTCAGGCAACAGCCCGGAAAGCGTGGCGGCGGTCGATTTAGTCAACCAGGTCGTGAAGGATTGTTACCATCTGGTCATCACCTGTAACGAAGCCGGCAGCCTGTATCAAAACGCGGCGACCAGTGGCAATTCGCTGGCATTGTTGATGCCACCAGAAACCCACGACCGCGGTTTCGCGATGACCAGCAGCATTACCACCATGATGGCAAGCTGCCTTGCGGTGTTTGCGCCCGATGTCATCAACAGCGCCACTTTCCAGGATGTTGCCGAACGCTGCGAGCAAATTATTGCCTCGCAATGCGACCTTAGCGAAAGCGTATTTGGCGACCTCCCTTTCAAACGCATCGTGTACCTCGGCAGTGGGGGTTTACAAGGTGTGGCACGTGAATCCGCGCTGAAAGTTCTGGAGCTAACGGCAGGAAAATTAGCCGCGTTTTATGACTCCCCAACGGGTTTCCGCCACGGTCCAAAATCGCTGGTCAATAACGAAACGTTAGTCGTGGTCTTTGTCTCAAGCCACCCGTACACACGCCAGTACGATCTCGATTTACTGGCTGAACTGCGTCGTGATCAACAGGCGCTACGCGTTGTGGCTATCTGCGCTTCACCGTGTCCAGAAGTCGAAGCCGGGCCGCACATCTGGCTGCCTCCTTCCCGCGATTTTATCGATGTCGAGCAGGCTTTCTGCTTCCTGATGTATGCCCAGATTTTCGCACTGACCGAATCAATCAAAGCAGGCATTACCCCTGACACGCCATCTGCCACCGGCACGGTTAACCGTGTTGTGAAAGGTGTGATTATTCATCCGTGGAAAGGCTGAGAGGATTACAACATGAGTATTATTTCCACTAAATATCTTCTGCAAGATGCGCAGGCCCGAGGCTACGCCGTACCTGCGTTTAATATTCATAACGCCGAAACTATCCAGGCGATTCTGGAAGTCTGCAAAGAGATGCAGTCTCCGGTCATTCTTGCGGGCACGCCAGGCACCTTTAAACATATTGCGTTTGAAGAGATCTACGCGCTGTGCGAAGCCTACTCCGAAAGCTACGACATGCCGCTGGCGCTGCATCTGGATCACCATGAATCGCTGGCCGATATCAGCCGCAAGGTGAATGCTGGCGTGCGCAGCGCCATGATTGACGGCAGTCACTTCCCACTGGCAGAAAACGTACGACTGGTGAAGTCAGTGGTCGATTTTTGCCACCGTAGCGATTGCAGCGTCGAAGCCGAATTAGGTCGCCTTGGTGGGGTGGAAGACGATATGGATGTGGATGAAGAAAGCGCTTTCCTCACCGATCCACAAGAAGCACGCCGCTTTGTTGAGCTCACCGGGATCGACAGCCTGGCGGTTGCCATCGGCACCGCTCACGGGCTTTACACTAAACGTCCGAAAATTGACTTCCAGCGCCTGGGCGAAATTCGCGAAGTGGTGGATATCCCACTGGTGCTGCACGGTGCGAGTGATGTGCCAGATGAATACGTCAGACGCGCCATTGAACTTGGCGTGTGCAAAGTGAACGTGGCAACCGAATTAAAAATCGCCTTTGCTGCAGCGGTTAAAAAATGGTTTGCAGAAAATCCGGAAGGCAATGATCCCCGCTATTACATGCGTGTCGGAATGGACGCCATGAAAGAAGTTGTACGCAGTAAAGTCACTGTTTGCGGTTCTGCCAATAAAATCACCGCAGACAATGAAGTCACCTCCTAAAAACCGGCCTATCTGGAAATACAACGCATTACTTTGGAAAGTAATGCGTTGTATTTAACATTGTGTGATTCATTATTTATTAAAGGAAGTAATAAAATGAGTGCTCCTAATATCTTATTAACACGGATTGATAATCGACTGGTTCACGGTCAGGTCGGTGTCACCTGGACATCCACAATTGGCGCAAACCTTCTTATCGTTGTTGATGATGAAACCGCAAACGATGATATTCAGCAGAAACTAATGGGAATGACCGCGGAAACCTACGGATTTGGAATCCGCTTCTTTACCATTGATAAGACAGTAAATATTATTTCTAAAGCCGCACCTCATCAAAAAATATTTCTGATCTGCCGAACCCCCTCCACCGTTCGAAAGTTGATTGAAGGTGGTGTTGCACTCAAAGATGTCAATGTTGGAAACATGCACTTTTCTGAGGGTAAGAAACAGATCAGCAGCAAAGTTTACATTGATGACCAAGACCTAGCAGACCTCCAGTTTATTCAGAAAAATAACGTTAATGTTTTTATTCAGGATGTTCCAGGCGATCAGAAAGAAAATATCCCAGGATAACAAACGAGTTCAACCATTGTTATTTACGGGGTTATTTATCTGACGATGAATTTTAAATGCATGAAATCACATTAATACAAGGTTTATCACTTGCAGCCTTGGTTTTTTTCTTAGGGATAGATTTCTGGCTGGAAGCACTTTTTTTATTCCGGCCGATCATCGTCTGCACTTTGACGGGCGCGATTCTTGGTGATACCCAAATCGGCCTAATTACTGGCGGTTTAACTGAACTGGCATTTGCGGGCCTCACGCCTGCAGGCGGCGTGCAACCTCCGAACCCCATTATGGCGGGGTTAATGACGACAGTAATTGCATTTTCTACCGGTGTTGACGCCAAAACTGCAATCGGCCTGGGCCTGCCATTCAGCCTACTGATGCAGTATGTCATTCTATTTTTCTATTCCGCATTCTCACTTTTTATGTCGAAAGCGGATAAACATGCCAGAGACGGCAATACTGCTGCATTCTCACGTCTAAACTGGACGACAACATTGATTGTCACAAGCTCTTACGCCGTGATTGCTTTTTTATGTACCTATCTTGCCCAAGGCGCGATGCAATCGCTGGTTAAGTCAATGCCCGTCTGGTTGACCCACGGTTTCGAAGTCGCTGGCGGAATACTACCAGCTGTCGGTTTTGGTCTCCTGTTGCGCGTGATGTTTAAAGCCAAATACATCCCTTACCTGATCGCCGGTTTCCTGTTTGTTTGCTACATCCAGGTAAGCAATTTGCTCCCTGTTGCGGTACTGGGTGCAGGCTTTGCCATCTATGAATTCTTTAGCGCCAAAGCCAAAAAACAATCTGAATCACAACAAGAAATGAAAACTCCTGAAGAAGAGGATTACAGCAATGGAATCTGAAATTACTAAAAAAGACATCACCCGCTTAGGTTTTCGCTCTTCTTTGCTACAAGCGAGTTTCAACTACGAAAGAATGCAGGCTGGCGGTTTTACCTGGGCCATGCTTCCGTTGTTGAAAAAAATCTATCGGGATGACAAAGAAGGCCTCAGTGCCGCCATGAAGGACAACCTGGAATTTATCAACACCCACCCAAACTTCGTTGGCTTTTTGATGGGGTTACTCATTTCGATGGAGGAAAAGGGGGAAAACCGTAGCACCATTAAAGGATTGAAGGTTGCACTTTTTGGCCCTATTGCCGGGATTGGTGACGCCGTTTTCTGGTTTACCTTACTCCCTATTATGGCTGGGATTTGCTCTTCTTTCGCCAGCCAGGGCAACATTCTTGGCCCGATTCTATTTTTCATTGTCTATCTGGCTATCTTTTTCCTGCGTGTCGGCTGGACGCACATCGGCTATTCGGTGGGGGTAAAAGCCATTGATAAAGTGCGAGAAAACTCGCAGATGATAGCCAACTCCGCCACCATTTTGGGGATTACTGTTATCGGCGGGTTAATTGCCTCTTATGTGCATATTAACGTAGTGACCGCTTTCGCTATCGATGCCACTCATAGCGTCCATTTGCAGCAGGATTTCTTCGACAAAATATTCCCCAATATTTTGCCAATGGGCTATACCCTGCTGATGTACTACTTTCTGCGCGTGAAAAGAGCGCACCCAGTGTTACTGATTGGAGTGACATTTATTCTTTCTATTGCGGCTTCGGCTGCGGGAATTTTGTAACCCCACAGAGCGTGCGACGCACGCTCGTAATGGCACTAATGACAGAGGGAGCATCAAATGGACGCAATGGCTTTCCATCGTTGCGCTGATTATCAAGCGCTCAGCGAAAAGGCAAGCGAGTGCCTAATCAGAGCGATAACACAGAATCCGCAGGCGACAATTTGCCTCGCGACCGGTGGTACACCGCTGCTCACTTATTCAATGTTTGTCAGTAAAGTGAAGCAACGCAATATTGATATCAGCCAGATTACGTTTGTTAAGTTGGATGAATGGCTCAATATCCCGCTCAATGCCGATGGCACTTGCGAGACATTCTTACAAACCCATATCATCCAGCCGCTAAATATCGCCCCCGAACGGTTCATATCGTTTCGTTCACAGAATGTCGATGATAAGGAGTGTCAGCGCGTTATCGAATTGATTACCCAGAATGGTGGGATTGATTTGTGTGTACTGGGGCTGGGTAAAAATGGCCATTTGGGGCTCAATGAGCCAGGTGATTCATTAGAACCGGCTTGCCATATTACCGTGCTCGATGAACATACCCGCCAACATGCAATGATTAAAGATTCAGAGCAGCCAGTTGAGTGTGGAATAACATTAGGATTACGAGAGATAATGGCGGCTCGCGAAATCTTATTTCTGGTCGCAGGCGAAAGGAAACAGTCTGCATTTTCAAAATTGCAGGAAAAAAGGTGAGTTGTCAGACTCCATCTTCCTTCTTATGGATGCATCAAAACGTTCATTGCCTGTACGACAGTACACGCTTCACACCAAACCTTGAAAATTAAGGATCAACCCTGCCCAAGCAGATTGAAGATTTAAGCAAACCTCTTCTCAAGTCGGATAATCGTCGTATTACCCGACTTGGGAAATTCATTCAGCCGCTCGTTCAGCCACCAGCACGATACCCCGGCGGGATTCATCGGGCGCAAGACTCCAGATTTCTGACTCGGGAATACTTTCACAGTCGTAACGAGTGCGTTCACCGTCATAAGGGTAAAAACGCCCGCTTTCCGTATCAAGGATAAATACATCAATTTTTTTAGACACCCTGGCGATGCGTTTCCAGATATTCTGACCGCCAATATATTGATCATGATCGCTCATCAGGATCAGTCCCTTTTCAACGATCAAATGCTCATAAAGCGTTGTCGCTACTCGGGTATCTTGCACAGATCTATCAACCACAACACCCTCAACCTGCAAAACTACTTTAGATTCCCAATAGCGCTTAACCGCCAGAATAGATTCATTCTGGTTCGTGCTTTTACGCGGAATCAAATCCAGTTTAGCGGCGACAAGATGGCGCAATTCACCATTATCTTCCAGTGAGGGTTCTGCATAAACAATTGCCGCAGCCGTTTTATCTTTTCGCAGCACAATCAATGCAGGCACACCAAGAATATCGGTAGTGCCGGACACATCAAATGCTCGCTTAAGAGCGGAAGGGCTATAGCTGATAGGGTAAAGAATCATGTTTGAATCTCCCTGATACAACACCGGCATAATTTGCTCATCCTGAACAGACTAAAGTATGAGCAAACTACCATCGCTTATTAAAACCATACTAACAATAGTGATACCTGTAACAAGAGAGTGCGAGGCTTCTCGAAAAACGTTACTTCTCGCTGTTTTCTAACGCATATTTATACAGCGCATTTTTCTTCACGCCGTGAATTTCAGCCGCCAGAGCCGCTGCTTTTTTCAGTGGCAGTTCGGTTTGCAACAGTGCCAACGTGCGCAGTGCATCGGCTGGCAGTGCGTCATCGGCTGGCGCTTTAAAGCCTTCGACGATCAGCACCATTTCACCTTTACGGCGGTTTTCATCTTCTTTAACCCACGCCGCCAGCTCACCAATCGGCGCGCCGTGAATCGATTCCCAGGTCTTGGTCAACTCACGCGCCAGCACCACATAGCGCGATTCACCGAGCACAGCGCAGATATCGTCTAAACTATCGAGCAGGCGATGTGTAGACTCGTAGAAGATAAGCGTACGCGGTTCTTGCTCAATCGCTTTGAGTGCGTCGCGGCGGCCTTTAGATTTGGCAGGCAGAAAACCTTCATAGCAGAAGCGGTCAGAAGGTAAACCCGCCGCGCTTAATGCAGCAATGGCGGCACATGGGCCTGGCAACGGAACCACGCGAATACCCGCTTCGCGACAAGTTCGTACCAAATGATAACCAGGGTCGTTAATTAATGGCGTTCCTGCATCAGAAACTAACGCAATGCTTTGCCCTTCTTTTAGCTTAGCCAGCAAAGTTTCTGATTTTTGTTGCTCGTTATGATCGTGCAATGCGAACAATCGCGCATTAATGGCGAAATGTTGCAGCAGTAAACCGGTATGGCGAGTATCTTCAGCGGCAATCAGGTCAACGCTTTGCAACACGGTTAACGCCCGCTGTGTGATATCGCCGAGGTTACCGATGGGTGTCGGAACGATGTAGAGCGTGCTGGCAGAAATAGCCGCCGATTCGAGTTGTTTCATTGTTTCATCCGTATTGCCGATTTAATATTGAACACTGAGATAAAAATTACACTGGATACAGAATGGTACCGTCTAAATTTATTAGTTCTAAAGCCGGGCGCTGTCTGCCGGTTGTGCTGGCCGCGCTGTTCTTTGCCGGCTGTACTACTACTAAAGCACCAGACCAGTCGACCGCGCATATGCAGGGCGAAGCGACTGCCGATTCAGCGTATTACCTGCAGCAAATGCAGCAGAGCGCTGATGATAGCAAGACCACCTGGCAATTACTCGCCATTCATGCGCTGGTAAAAGAAGGCAAAACTCAGCAAGCCGTTGATCTCTACAACCAGCTACCCAAAGAGATGAATGACGAACAGCGTCGTGAACAACAGCTGCTGGTACCTGAAATCAGAGTCGCGCAGAAAGATTACGCCGCCGCGAACGCCGCGCTCGCCAAAATCAATCCGGCAGAATTGAGCAAAAACCAGCAGGCCCGCTATTACCAGTCTGTTATCGACGCCAGCCAGAATCGTGCGTCGCTGGAGCTGCTGCGTGCTTATATTGCCCAGGAGCCTATCTTGACCGGCCCTGCGCATCAGAAAAATATCGACGGTACCTGGCAGGCATTATCTCAGATGACGCCAGAGCAGATGAATTCACTGGTCATCAATGCTGACGAAAACACGCTGCAAGGTTGGCTGGATCTGCAACGCGTCTGGAATGACAACCGTAACGATCCTGAAATGCTGAAAGCCGGTATTAAAGACTGGCAAACGCGTTACCCGCAGAATCCGGGTGCAAAAACGCTGCCGACTCAGTTAAGCAATATGCAGAACTACAAAGCGGCTTCGACGAACAAAATTGCCCTTCTGCTGCCATTAAGCGGCCAGGCGGCGGTTTTTGGTCGCACGATTCAACAAGGTTTTGAAGCGGCGAAAAACATGGGTTCGGCTCCGGTGGCGCAATCTACGGCACCAGCCACAACTCCAGATACCAACGCACAACCTGTCGATACCACCCAGGCTGCCTTACCGCAGCCAACTGATGCCAACATGGTGGCGAGCCCGTCAGCCGCATCGGTTGATGACTTAACGCAACAGCCAGCGGCAGATGCTGAACAACCAACGCCAGTGCCGCAATCTGCACCACAAGTACAGTCAGCAGCAGCGGCTCCAGCGAATCCATCCGCTGAAATCAAAGTCTACGACACCACCACGCAGCCACTGGCACAGATACTGGCGCAAGCCCAGCAAGATGGTGCGACTATCGTTGTCGGCCCGTTGCTGAAAAACAATGTCGATGAGTTAGCAAACAGCACTTCGCCACTGAACATTTTGGCGCTCAACCAGCCAGAGAAAGTGCAGAATCGTGCCAATATCTGTTACTTCGCACTGTCGCCAGAAGATGAAGCCCGTGATGCAGCTGGCCATATCTGGCAACAAGGCCATCGTGCACCGCTGTTATTGGTCCCGCGCAATGCGCTGGGTGATCGCGTCACTAAGGCCTTCGCTGAAGAATGGATGAAGTTAGGTGGCGGTACTGTTCTGCAACAGAAATTTGGCTCCGTTGCCGAACTCAAACAAGGCATTAATAGCGGTTCTGGCATCGCATTAACAGGTTCTCCAGTCACCCCAGCATCCGCTCAACCGGAAGGTGTGACCATCGGCGGGCTGACTATCCCACCACCACCGACTGACGCACAAATTACCGCAGGCACCTCCGGCGGCGTTGATGCAGCTTATATCGTGGCAACGCCAGATGAAGTCGCGTTGATCAAACCGATGATTGCCATGCGTACCGGAAGCCGCAGTCCAGCGCAACTGTATGCCAGCTCACGCAGCTCACAGGGCGTGAACGGCCCGGATTTCCGTCTGGAAATGGATGGTTTGCAGTTCAGTGAAATCCCAATGCTTGCCGGTAACAACCCGTCGATGATGCAGCAGGCGCTGAGCAGCGTGCATAACGATTACTCGCTGGCGCGTCTGTACGCGATGGGTGTCGATGCCTGGTCTCTGGCAAATCACTTCTCGCAAATCCGCCAGGTACCGGGTTATCAGGTCAATGGCAACACAGGTACGCTGTCTTCAAATCCAGATTGTGTCATTAACAGGAAGTTAAATTGGCTGCAATTCAGTCAGGGTCAAATCGTTCCAGCGTCCTGACACGTCAACAAACTGGCGCGCGCTACGAATTAGCGGCGCGCCATTTTCTTGAACGCAAAGGACTGCGTTTCATGGCCGCCAACGTGCATTCTCGCGGTGGCGAAATCGACCTCATCATGCGACACGGCACCGTTATCGTCTTTGTGGAAGTACGCTACCGGCGCTCTAACCACTTTGGGGATGCCGCCGCCAGCGTCACACCACGTAAGCAACAAAAGTTATTACAGGCTGCCCGGTATTGGCTGGCCCGCACATCAGGAAGTTTTGATACTGTGGATTGCCGTTTCGATGTGTTAGCCTTCACCGGCAATGAAATAGAGTGGTTAACCAACGCGTTCACCGCAGATTTTTAAAGTAACCAGGTAAATAAACGTGCTCGAAAGAATCAAAGCCTGCTTCACGGAAAGTATTCAAACCCAGATTGCCGCAGCTGAAGCTCTGCCAGATGCTATCTCCCGTGCAGCAATGACACTGGTTCAGTCACTGCTCAATGGCAATAAAATTCTGTGCTGTGGTAACGGCACCTCTGCGGCTAACGCCCAGCACTTTGCCGCCAGTATGATCAACCGCTTTGAAACCGAGCGCCCGAGTTTACCTGCCATTGCACTTAACGCCGATAATGTGGTCTTAACCGCTATCACAAATGATCGTTTACACGATGAAGTGTATGCGAAACAAGTACGTGCGCTTGGTCATACCGGCGACATCCTGCTCGCGATTTCAACCCGCGGCAACAGTCGTGATATCGTCAAAGCGGTAGAAGCCGCCGTGACGCGTGATATGACTATCGTGGCATTGACTGGCTATGACGGCGGGGAGTTGGCTGGTTTATTAGGGCCACAGGATGTTGAAATTCGCATCCCTTCTCATCGCAGCGCGCGCATTCAGGAAATGCACATGTTGACGGTAAACTGCTTGTGCGATCTGATTGATAATACGTTATTCCCTCACCAGGACGATTAAGGAGTACAGATGAAGGCCTATAAGCCACTTGCAGTCCTTATTACTGCGTTACTTCTACAAGGTTGTGTTGCTGCTGCAGTAGTGGGTACCGCAGCTGTCGCCACGAAAACTGCGACAGATCCGCGCACAGTCGGTACTCAGGTTGACGATGGCACGCTGGAGCTGAACGTCAGTAGCGCTCTGAACAAAGACGCACAAATCAAGAAAGAAGCACGAATTAATGTCTCTACCTATCAGGGCAAAGTCCTGTTAGTCGGCCAGGCACCAAATACTGAACTCGCAGCCCGAGCCAAACAAATTGCGCTGGGCGTTGATGGCACCACCGAGGTGTACAACGAAATCCGCCAAATGGCGCCAATCGGCCTGGGTACCGCTTCATCAGATACCTGGATTACCACTAAAGTGCGTTCGCAATTGCTGGCAAGCGACCAGGTGAAATCAACCAGTGTGAAAGTCACGACAGAGAATAGCGAAGTGTTCTTGTTAGGTCTGGTGACCGAGCGGGAAGCCAAGGCTGCGGCAGATATTGCCAGCCGGGTTAGTGACGTTAAGCATGTGACGACTGCGTTTACGATTCTGAAGTAATTTCTGCCCTCACCCTAACCCTCTCCCCCAGGAGAGGGAATTTCCCTGCTAAAACCGGCTCAAACAATCCATCGCCACCGCTTTAAACTCCTCAAAATTCTTGCTATCACGCAGCCTCGGCATCGCCCTTTCACGCAGGAAAGTGACAAACAGATCGTAAATCGCCATCGCCTCCTCGTACTCGCTTTTACTGATTGCCAGTAAGAAAATGACGTGTGCTGTTTCATCGCCCCAACTGATGCCCTGCGGCGCAAGCACGGTATAGACCACGGTTTTATTCGCCATCAGCCCCAATGAGTGCGGAAGCGCGATGCCCTCGCCCAACACGGTACTAACAATCGCTTCGCGTTCGACCACTGACGGATAAAACTCTGCTCCGACAACGCCTTCTTGCTCAAGCTGCTGGCAGAGCGTGCGGAACAACTCCTGCTGTGTCATTGGCTCGTCAATCACCCGGAAATGGCTGGCATCGAAGAATTTATCCAGCATGTACGGGCGCGTTCTGTCCACCAGCACCAGCTTACCCAACTGTTCTAGCTGGTACTCCGTCGGGAACGGGGCGACGACCACGGTAGGCTTTGCTTTATCGGTAACTCTGGCGGTAGAGATAACAAAATCTTCCTCAACGCTTTCGAGCTGTTCGTAGTCGCGTAGCGAAATGATACGTCTGACCTCGATTTGCGGATATTTGCGCAGCAACATTGCCTGAATCATGCGCACCGTGGAATTACCGGTATCGCAAACCAGCAGCACTCGCGGGTTACGCTGATAGCCAATGTTGTAGTGGCGCTCCAGCCCGACACCGATATGCAGCACCAGGAAACCAATTTCGTTTTCGCTGATCACAAAAGGCGTGTACTTCCCCCAGCTCGACACCGCCGCCAGCGTCATGTCATACGCCATGGGATAGTGCTGTTTGATGTTGCCAAGCAGCGGGTTAGGGATGTTTATCTGATAACGCACGCGGGTGATCATAGTTTTGATATGCGTGAGCAAATCCGCGTGTAACTGCTTATCACTCAGTAGGTTGTAGTTATAGTTGTTGTTGATAAAACTCAGAATATAGTTCACCAGCGCTTCGTCATCGTCGGCACTAATGGCGCTCGGAGCTACTTCTTGTACCTGACGTGAAGCGATATGCACTTGCAGCCACTGTTCTTCAGCTTCAGAGAGCGGTTTACCGGCCAGCGTCTGTAACAACGCGGTGATTTGCCGCGCGGCTTCACGTACAGCTTCGTCGACATCGTCGGCGCTAAACTCCGGCAATGGGTAGCCTTCGCTAATACGACGCACTGCAACAGCACAGTACAAACGAATAAACTGCTCGCCTTCATCCGTCAGCCGGATTCGACAGCGCGTAAAACAGTTGTGTAGTTCCGCTGCCAGTTGTTCTGGCACCCCAGCATTCAATGCTTCTTCGGTTAACAGCGGGTTGTCGCTGTCTTCCTGGCTCAATTGCCAGAGCAGTTCAGTAAGGCAGGCGCGCACCGACATTTCACTACCAAACAACTTCATACCGTGGCGCGGACGAGTTTCAATTACCAGGTTGTAGCGCGCCAGCCATTCACGCACTTCTGCCATATCACTTTGCAACGTCGCGCGGCTCACAAACCACTCGTCGGCCAGGTCTTCGAGTTTTAAAGAGAATGCAGAGGTCAGGAAGCGCGCCACCAGATAATGCACCCGCTCAGGCGAGTTACGCGGAATACGCAACTGGCGCGAAGGCTGCTGCACCAGCGCCTGATAGAGGGCTGTATCGGCAATATTGAGTTGGTAGCCTGCGCCGCGATTCAGAACAAATTGCGCACCATGCCCGGCCATCAGCGCATTTAAGGCGGTAATGTCAGTGCGCACCGTGCGAGTAGAAACAGATAAGCGCCGCGCCAGTTCATCCTGGGGCAGCGTTTCGTTTTGTAGCATCTCAAACAATTGGGCCAGACGTTGGTTCGGGAATCTCACTGCCGTTTCCTTTCGTTAAAAGATACTTTCCATTATGGCTGAGAGTTAACGAATGTGGCGCCCTAACCCTCTCCCCCAGGAGAGGGGACTGTCCGGTATTCTCCCTCTCCCTCAGGGAGAATACCGGGGTGAGGGTGGTGTTAGCCAACCAACTTCTTCGTCATCTCCAGCAAGGTACGCACATCTTGCGGACGCGTATTGCCGCTCGCTTTATCAATAATCGAGCTGTAAATATGCGGAATGATTTTGCGGACACCCGCGTCCAGCGCGATCTTGAGGATCTCCTCGTAGTTTTCGAGATCAATACCGCCGGTTGGTTCGAGCCAGAAATCATGCTTCGCACAAGCAGCAGCAACCGCTACAAACTCCTCGCGGCATTCCAGACCACCCATTGGGAAATATTTGATTGAGCTGCCGCCCATATCTTTCAGCAATTTAATCGCGGTTTCGACAGGCACAATGCCGTCCGGTGCGCCCGAACTCAGCGGGCCGGTGGAGATTTTCACCATGCCAACCGTGCCGGTTGGCGAAACCAGGCCATTGACCACGCTTTCGCTTTGCCCAAGCAGCGCACGAGAAGTGCCAACCCCGGTAAACACCTGGTTTACGTGCTGCGGTTGTACCTGACGGGAGATTTCACTGACCATCGCCGACTGGTTCGGATCGCCCGCGCCAAGGCCAACAGACAGTGCATTTTCAATCAATGCCGCATACTCACGCATGTCCGCAACGGCACTAGCAATATCGGGATAGTTTTTGGAAAGTACCCCGACTAAGACGTGGCCTTCTGCCGCGTCATAAATCTCTTTAGCGTTCTCTTTCGAACCCGCCAGCACATTCAGGCAAACACGATCACGGTAAAAATTCGGGGCTAATTTCATGCCTGTTTCTCCTTGCTGACCAACGCTTTAATGCAGTGATAAACAATTTCTAACTGCTGCGGGCTAACGCTGCGTACATCAGCTTCAATAATGCCTTCGTTGGCTTTGTAGCCACGGAAGAAAATCGCATACTCGCCTTGCTTAAGCGCACTCACCAGTTCACTGGTGCTGGTACCAATCACCGCTTCGTCGAACTTGATTTCCGTACGCGCAATATCACGGCCAGCGGCGTCCCACACCACGCGCGCGCTGATGCCATCAAGGGTGTTGAGGTTGTCGATAAATGGCGACATTTTTTCCACCATTTGCGCCCCGCTCTCTTTAGCCGCCGTTAAATAGTGTTCAATGGCGCAGGTCAAACCGAGGATGCCTTCTTTGCCCACTTTCATGGCACGACCAATGCCGCCGGTTTGCAGTTTCACCCACTCAACATATTGCGCCTTGCCAATCACCAGCCCGCTGGTTGGCCCTTCAATGGCTTTGGCACCGCTATAAATCACCAGATCCGCACCCGCACGGTAGTAGCACTGCAAATCTTCTTCGGCAGCCGCATCAACAATCAGTGGTAAGTTATGTTTGCGGGCTACCACAGCGGCTTGCTCCACACTGAGCATGCTTTTCTGCACTGAGTGGTGCGATTTGATATACAGAATGGCAGCGGTGCGCGGGGAAATCGCCGCAGCGAGTTGATCGGCCGAACATTCGTTGGCGTAACCCGCTTCCACAACTTTGCCACCACCGAGATTGACCATGGTGCCAACCGGTGCGCCGAAGTTCACATTGTGGCCCTTTGGCAGCACGATCTCGTTGTTCTCTAGTGGTGCAGCGTGCAGGTTTTCAATCAGCCAGGCGTTGTCTTTCACCAGTACCGCCGCTACGGACAGTGCGATTCCCGCCGAGGCACAAGAGACAACCGTCGCCCCTTCCACCTCCAGCAGATTTGCGATGTAGTCCCCGGTTTTGTTCACCAGGTCTTTCATCTCAAAATAATGATTCATACCATTAGTGACCGCATCGACCACTTCCGCACGCGGGGTAGAAACACCGAGCGCCGTCATACGGCCAGATGCGTTAATCACTTGTTTTAGATTGTATTTTTCATAAATCGAAGACATGTTCTTCTTCCCCTTGTTCGGTTGTAAACCACTGACCGGCGCGAACGACGGCCAATGCGACCAGCAACTGCTCACCTGCGAGCGTCTGATCTTCGGAATCGGTAAATACTGTCGGCTGGCGGCGTTTGGCAAAGATAGTCAGATCACCATCGAGGCCAACCGTCAAACGCCCTTTATTTGCCAGGCGCAGGCCATCGGCGGCATGAGAGGTAACACAATCAATCACTTGTGGCAGCGACATGCCTATCGAGAGGAATTTAGACATCACTACCGCCAGGCTATGTACCGGGCCATTGATGCGGTTGCGGCAGTAAATATCGGAGCTGATGGTATGTGGCAAAATCCCTTTGCTGATGGCGATTTTCGCCACTTCAAAGCTGAAACTCGCGGTGCCGTGGCCGACATCCAGACGCACGCCGCGCGCAATCGCACTGGCAATCGAGGCGCGTAATTCGCCTGCTGGCGTCAGAATGCGGTTAGGTTTACCATTGTAGCAATGGGTGATGATATCGCCCGTGGTCAGTAAATCGGTGATTTCATCGAGATCCGGCGGGTTGTTGCCAATGTGCACCATCAGCGGCAGATCACCGTTTTCACGCTGGATTTCTTTGGCACGTTGCAGTGGTTTAATGCCGTTGGCCCCCACCACGCTGCTGCTCATACGCGCTTTAATGCCGACGATAAAACCCTCATGGCGCTGTAGCGCATCACGCACCGCAGCTTTGTCGATATTCGCCATGTCTGACAGTTCGTTTTGCGCAATCAACCCAACGCGGGAGATGTTCAGTATCGCGTAAACCTCTGTCACCGCCTTGCGCGTTAACGCGTAAAACTCGTCAACATCGTCAGCGCCAGTACTTCCGGCATCCACCACGGTTGTCACGCCAGTGTTGATGCCGATGCTGTCGGGTTCGTCGTGATAAATCGGGGATTTTTGGTAGCAGTGAACGTGAGAATCAATCCAGCCTGCGCTGACGTAATACTCGCCGTTGAGCTGGCGTTCTTCCTTTGCCTCGCCGCTGAACTCACCCAGCGCGGCAATTTTTCCATCCTTCAACGCGATGTCGATAACCGTATCGTCCACCAGACACGCATTGCGCAGGATTAAATCGAACATGGTTTTCTCCTTACTGGCGGATGGCGCGTTGCTTATCCGCCCTACGAATGATGTTGTAGGGTGGATAAGCGCAGCGTCATCCACCACTGGGCTACAAAGCAATCGGGAAGAACGCCCCCAGAAGCATCGCACCCAAAATTGCACCACCGGTGATCGGCTTGTTCCACAGGTAAAACAGCAGAGAACCCACCAGCGAACCGATACCGATTGGAATAGATGCGGTCATCGCACTGAGGATAATCAACGGCCCCAGGAAGCGACCGGAGGCATTACCCGCGCCCATCATCACGTCTGCGCCGTAGGTGGAATTGCTTTGGTTGATGGTGAATTTACGCGCCAGAATAATCACATAACCAATCGCCACGCCAATCGCCAGCCCCGTCACCAGTGATGCGGCAAAGTTGGCTACCGGGAAGACAATCCCCGCGCCCAGCAACAGAGCTGGCACACCCAGCCCGACACCGGTTTGAATCGCGCCGCCGATATCCAGAATACCGACCAGCGAACCTTCAATAATGCGCGCAAACAGGAAGCTGGCACCGAACGCCGCCACCGCGCCATATACGCCGGTATCAATCCCGGCGCGCAGCATGGAAACAAACGCCACTTCGTTAAATGCGCCGATACCGTACAGGTAGTACATGTGTGTCCCGGCGAACACGCCGGAAGAAAGCAGGCCAACAAAAATCGGGAAAGACCAGTCGGCGTACCAAAAACCTTTATTTTCTTCCATCACAGCTTCCTTATTTTCCGCTCAGCGAGTTGTGAATCAGATCGAGCCAGTTCGGCACGGTCAGATGGAAGGATTCGATCATTTTCATATCGAAGCCACGGAAGAAACCGCTCAGCACAAACAGCGCAACAATCGCCACCATCATCACTTTGGTGACGTGGTTCCAGCCGCTCTCTTCAACACCTTTACCAATCAAGATGCCCAGCACCAGGCCTGGTACGGCGTTGCCCATAATCAGTTGCGCACAGCCGCCGAAAATCGTCGCCCAGAAGCCCGATTTCTTACCGGCATCAATCGCTGCCAGCCAGAAAATGACCGGCATCACGGTGTTAACCAGCAAGTTAGCCGCCGGAACCAGCACTTTTACCGCCGTCACCTGCAATGCCGCAGGAACCGCAGAGGCTGTGGAGTTAAGGAAAGCGACCACAATCATGCCGATGATGCCGCAAGCGAAAGCCATCTTTTTCGGGTCGTGCAGGGTTTGGGCAACGTTACGGTTTTTCAGCATTAACGCGGCCGCACCCCAGTTAGGGATAATGCGGTGGTCAACATCCTGCGTGAAAGCACCCGCAGCAACGGAAGATGCCCAGGCGTTAAAGAAGAAGCCCAGACCAAAAGAGAAGTGTGAAGCCGGATCACCCTCACAAGAGTTTAGTTCACCGAGCGTACGAAATGCGCCCATCCCTTGAGTGGTCGGCGCATGGAACATACGTGCCGCCCCAGCGCCAACACCTACGCCAACCAGGCCGCCGATGATCAGCGATTTTATTAATATAATTAAGAACATCAGTCTGTCCTTTCTGTGTGATTTTATTGGGGGATGAAGTCTACTTTGTCCATATTAATGGCTGTCACATTGACCGAAACATCCAACTCCACGCTGAACAATTGTTTCTCGCGCTTGAGAAAGAAGAACAAAAAGGCCTCTTTCTTCACCTGGACTCGCGCCTGAACAACCTGCACATCTTGTGGCTCAATGCGCAGCAAAATATGGGGAGAAGATTTCATCACCGAGCCCTGAACATGATTCAGGGCGTCAGCAAAGGCTTTGGCTTTAGTGTCGCCGCGCCCTTTCACTCTCACCTTTTCGGAGAAGTGTTCTTTCATACTCACTTACCGTACTTCTTGGCCCAGGCCTGAACCAGGCGCTCGCCCAGCTCTTCTTTATCCATAAAGCCGAAGCCCAGCACGTTGTTACCTTCGTTGATGGCGGTGACGCCCTCTTCCACTGAGCGCATACCGTACTTGGCTTTGTAGCCGTGTTTGGTTTGTGCCGTGATGGCACCTGCACCGCCACTGCCGCAGAAGGAGATGCCGAATGTGGCGTTCTCCGCTTTCATCACGTCACCCAGTTTCATATCAGCGGCAACGCCTGCAATAACCACGGCGCGGCCACCCGCTTTTTCGATGCCTGCTGCCACTTTTTGGCCTTTACCCAGGCGGTCGCCAATTACTACGGTAATTTGTTCCATCGTTATCTCCTGATTATTCAAAGATTGTCTTTCGCGACTTCGAAATGCACTGACAGCAACCACGCCTCTTCAACCGGCAGATTGCCAAACTGTTCCACTACCTCTTTTGCCATCACCAGAGAATCTTCAGAGATTTCATCAAACAGGCTCTCTTCGACTTCTGGTAGCGGCTCACCGGTCAGTGACCGATGTGCCATGGCACGAACGTGGGACGTCAACATCTGAACTTGCACCGCGTTCGGTGTGATGTTTCTGTTCTTTAGCAGCGTATCGATAAACGCCAGCACCCGTTCCGTAAGCTGCGTTTGCTCGGTACTCCCGGCTTCATTAACCATTACCGCTCCGTTCTTCACACTGCGTACCTCTTCGCTGTTAGGCTTTTAAGGTATCGGCAGAGGTTAAAGGTTTGTAGCGAGTTGTTTTCCACTTCGAAACGGAAATCGCAGCCGCATTAGTGATACGCGCCACAAAAAGTGCCCGATTCGCGATAATTCGCTGGGTTATTGTGATTTCAGTCACGGATTAGTGAGGGTGAATCTATTGGTGGCAGTGATAGTTTTTGAGCAAATTTGTGATGTGTGGGATGTTTTCGGTTAATTATTGGAAAGGCTTATGGGTGGGTTTTGTTTTGGGGAGTGATTGAGATTGAGTGTTGGGTTAGTGGCAGAATCGTACCTTGCTTACATTACATTAAATTATGTTAATAATTAGACTCAGGTCAGCAGACGAATCGCCTCGTCTACCTGGTCATTGATGAAAAGGTCGTTGTCTTTGTCGTTTCAGTTGGGAAAAGAGAACGTTCAGACGTTTATTCAGAAGCTGTAAAATGGGTTCTCTGAATCACGATTGGGACACCATCATCAGAACAATCACAACGCAGCGATGTTACAGCGAGAGGGTAAATAAGAATCTATTCTTCAATATTAAATAATCGATTATGGTTTACCTGATCAAAAAAACAACGATATTAATCGTTTTTGTCTATTTCATGATCAAATTTGTTTTCACCAAAGCATTATCCCACAATAAAACTATTGCTTTCCAAGTCTGATATATAAAGTAAAAACAAGAATAAACATTCAATACAGATAGTGAGAAGATTCTCATTCAACAATTCCAGAGAAATACCCCCCCCTCATGTAAATAAACATTTCCACAGAATACTTAAGTCAAATCAACAGACGCTAGATTTTACATCAGGATAACCGCTTGAGTATTAACAGCACCACTTAATGATTACCCTTCAATAACCCATCATTCAAAAACAAATAAAATACATTTAAAATCAATAATTTAAACAATAATAACCATTAAAAAATAATGTCGTTACTTTATATGAAATGGCCAAAAAATTCAGACCGTAATAGCTAATGATTTCTCTTGGCTTCTCGGGAAACTTGAATAATTACACTTAACTCAAATTAATAATAATGGTGCTCAATTCCCACCGCTCTACCTGTAATGATACATTAACGGGTAACGAGTTGTATAAAAACCAAGCAAACAGCGTCTTCACATGCTGGCTTTCGCTCGTTTTTATATAGCCAGAAATTGTATTTATTGCAACCAGAAACATGGGAATGAATCCCAATCTATTAGAGTATTAATAATAGATTCCGAGATAATAAACGCATGAAATATATTTATAAAGCGGTATCCCGCGAAGGGCTGGGCTTATTTATCGCAGCCTCGCTGTGTACGACTACTGCTCACGCTTTAATGATCAATAAAGACGATACCTTTGCTGACCTTCCTGAAAATCCGGACGCCTTATATGTCGGTAGGAACGGAACAGGCTCGCTGATTATCAAACAAGGTGAGACTGTTGTCGCCGGGCAGACGTCTGGTGGAATCACTGGTTCAGTACTGGGCTACGATAATGGCGACAGCGGGACGGTGGATGTCGATGGCGGCACCTGGTACGACAGTGTCACCTCCTCTAATGACCCATCGGGCAAAGGAACAACCACTGTTGGCGGCAGCGGAGATGGCACGCTGAATATTAAAAACGGCGGCAATATGTACGCCATGTTTATTAATATCGGGCAAAACGGCAGTGGTAACGGTGTCGTTAATGTCGATGGTGCCGATTCCCATTTATTTGTCACTGCGGATTCAAGCTCGGGGATCACCGTCGGAACCAACGGCACCGGGACGTTAAACATCACCAACGGTGGGAAAGTGACCTCCAACTCATCATCCTCCGTTGGCCATGGTAAGAAGGCTAACGGTACCGTGAACGTCAGCGGAAAAGGTTCAAACCTCACGATTACCAGCGGCGGATTAAGTGTGGGTGGCAGCGGAACCGGCACCTTAAACGTTACCGATGGTGGCACCATCAACAGTAATGGTGGGGCCATTGCCGCAGCATCCGGATCGACGGGCATTGCAACCATCAGTGGCGCAGGTTCAAGCTGGGATCTCGGCGCGAATCGCACACTTTCCATTGGTTTTAGCTCCAAAGATGGCACTGAAGCCGAAAGTACCGGAACGTTGGTTGTTGCAAATCAAGGCCGCGTGGTGGCTGGAAATGGCATCAACGTGGCGGGTGATGGCAGCACTATTTACATCGGTGCTGAAGAAGGGTCTGCTGCGACTGCTCCAGGCACACTGGAAACACCAAAAATTGATTTACTCAATGCAAGTAATGCGCTGGTGTTTAACCACTCAGATACCTCAGGAAACTACCTGTTCTCGCCGAAAGTTTCAGGCAAGGGGACGGTCACCAACTTAAACGGCACAACCGTACTGACTGGCGCGAATACCTACACCGGCGGCACCACCATCAGCGGTGGCACTCTGCAATTAGGCGATGGCAGCACGGCTGGCTCCATCGTCGGTAATGTCGTCAACAACAGCGAATTTGTCATCAATAACCCAGCGGAAACCACACTGTCTGGTGTGATTTCAGGCACAGGTTCGATGACTCAACAGGGCGATGGCACCACCATTTTAACCGCCCAAAATAGCTACACCGGCAAAACCATCGTCAATGCAGGCGCGCTGCGTACAGATGAAGTTGACAGTATTGCCACCAGCAATGAAGTGAATATCAATGGCGGCGTGTTTGATCTGAACGGTAACAACCAACTGGTGAATCGCCTTGGTGGCACCGGCGGTGAAGTTCAGTTGAATGGCGCGACACTGACCGTCAACAATGCGACAAGCGCAGATGATTCCCGCTACGCGGGCAATATTGTCGATGGCACTTCCGAAGGCAGCCTGACTAAAACCGGTGACGGTTCTCTGACGCTGACCGGTAAAACAGGCTGGACAGGCGACACCCATATCGATGGCGGCGAGTTGGTGCTTGATGGCAGCAACGGCGGCGCACAGCTAGTCAGTAATATCATCGCCAAAGACAACACTGCGCTGTCTTTGCGTAACGGTGCAAATCTGACTGGCTGGATTGACCCAACCGACGTCAACATCGATAAATCCAGTAGCTGGGATATGACTGCGGATTCCGTAGTCGACGATGTTAACCTCGCCGGGACTATCCGTTATGCCGCGCCAACGACCTCACCAATGACCAGCGGACACACCCTGACGGCCAATAACTGGCACGGCCAGGACGGTACTCTGGTGATGAACACCGTTTTGGGTGACGACGCTTCCGTGACCGACAAACTGCTGGTCAACGGCGATACCAGCGGCAACACCTTTATGCAGATCAACAACGTCGGTGGTCACGGTGCGAAAACGGTCGAAGGCATTGAGGTTGTTGATGTCAAAGGCCTGTCTGACGGTACCTTCACCAAATCAGGGCGTATTGTCGCCGGAGCGTATGACTACGACCTGGTGCAGAAAGGCGCTAACTGGTATCTGACCAGCAAGGGGGAAAAACAGCCAATCGTACCGATTGAGCCAATTGAACCTACCCTGCCTCCGGTCGATCCCGTCGACCCGGAAGAACCTGTTGTGCCAATTGAGCCACCAGCAAAACTGCCAATCCTCCCACTTGAGCCGTCAAAACCTACGACGCCAGAATCAGGGCAGCAAGGCACACCGACTGTTCGCCCGGAATCAGCCAGCTATACCGCTAACCTGGCGGCAGCTAACACCATGTTTGTGACCCGACTGCATGACCGTTTAGGGGAAACTCAATATACCGATGCGCTGACCGGCGAGCAGAAAGTCACCAGCCTGTGGTTACGTCAGGTTGGCGGGCATAACAACTGGAAAGACAGCAGCGGTCAGCTCAACACCCAGAGCAACCGTTACGTCGTGCAACTGGGCGGCGATCTGGCGCAGTGGAGCAACGACGGCCTGCAACGTCTGCACCTTGGGGCAATGGCGGGTTACGGCAACAACAGCAGTAATACTCACTCCAAAGTCACCGGCTATCATTCCAAAGGTTCTGTGAATGGTTACAGCGCCGGGCTTTACGCCACCTGGTATGAAAATGACGAAACACATCAGGGTACTTATGTGGATAGCTGGGCGCAGTACGGCTGGTTCAACAACGATGTGAAAGGCCAGGATATTCAGGGCGAGTCCTACAAATCAAGCGGCATCACCGCTTCCATCGAGTTGGGTTATACCCATAAGCTGGGTGAATACACTGGCAGCCAGGGTTCGCTGAATGAGTGGTATATCCAGCCTCAGGCACAGGCTATCTGGATGGGTGTTAAGGCAGACGACCACCGTGAAAGTAACGGTACGCGCGTCAACGGTGAAGGTGACGACAATATCCAGACTCGTCTGGGTGTGCGCACTTACCTGAAAGGCCACAGCAAAGTGGATGACGGTAAAAACCGCACCTTCCAGCCGTTTGTGGAAGTTAACTGGATCCATAACACTCAGGACTTCGGCACCCGCATGGATGGCGAGAGCGTTTATCAGAGTGGCGCACGCGATATCGGGGAAATTAAAACCGGTGTTGAGGGGCAGCTGAATAACAATCTGAATCTGTGGGGTAATGTCGGCGTTCAGGTTGGCGATAAAGGCTATAACGACGCCGCCGCAATGGTTGGGGTGAAGTACAGCTTCTAAATTGGGGCTTGTTTGGTCGGGTGTCGGCTATGCCTGCCCCGACCTACAAAACCATCATTCCTCAGGTGGATTAGCGTAAGCGACATCCACCTTATTAAAATACCCCCCATTTATTCGACAAAATAAAAAATGACATTAATAGATTTTAACTATCTCACTAATAGGTTTTATTTCGCCAAATCAAAACCACTACAAACACATGGTTATTAATAGAGAAAACAACATAGGAAGATCATGAGCGTTCACGATGTATATAGAATGCTGCCCACCACAAAATGTTTATAGAAAATGCATTTCTCATCATATTTTTTATTATGCTGCTCATTACTCACGCACAGTTAAATCCTGCTACCTATTACGTCAACCATTTGGCCATAATGGGAGCGTAATATTTATCAAATTAATTATTATCAGACACACCTTTTAAACTTAAGATTTATTAAGTTGCATAGTTATCCCCTCACTTAACTTATCAAAATAAAAATACATTAATTTCAACATGTTAAACAAAAACCCCCATCAAAAAACAAAACTAAATTCTGATGTAAACCTATTCACATAAGATCATTGAAAGCGATCAAAACTTAACCTATTTTCTTATGCCAATATAAAAATATTAACCTTCACACTTATTATTAGTAAGGCGATTTATATTCCGCCACATTTTTAAAAATGATACATTACAGAATAACAACCGTATCTAAAGTAGATAAATCACATCTAAGCAAATCAATAAAACCCATTTCATCACAACCATGCAGAGAGTTTATTGCAGCCAATAAATAACAGACAATAACAACCTTTATATCACGATCGTAAGAACCATAATTCCTGAGACAACATACGTATGAAATATATTTATAAAGCAGTATCCCGCGAAGGGCTGGGTTTAATTATTGTTGCTTCGCTGTGTAGCACCGCAGCACACGCAGTCACCGTCAATGGCACGAAAACTGTTGCCGACCTTCCGGCAAATCCGGATGCATTATATGTAGGCGAAAGCGGTACAGGTTCTCTGCTGATTAAACAAGGCGAGACAGTTGTCGCAGGGCAAGACACGGGCGGTGATACTGGTTCCGTCCTCGGCTATAGCAGAGGTGATAGCGGAACAGTAACGGTCAATGGTGGCACCTGGTACGATAGTGTGACTTCCGCCAATGCCCCGTCAGGCCGCGGAACCACCGCAGTAGGTGGCGGAGGCGTAGGTACACTGAATATTAATAATGGTGGCAAAATGTACACCATGTTTATTAATGTCGGGCAAAACAGAGGGGGTACAGGTGTCGTTAATGTCGATGGTGCCAATTCCCATATATTTGCGACTGCCGACTCAGGTTCCGGGATCACCGTCGGAACCAGTGGCACAGGGACAGTAAACATTACTAACGGAGGTAAAATCACTTCCACCTCCGGGACTTCTATTGGTTACAACGCTGACTCTAACGGTACAGTGAACATCAGCGGCAGCGGTTCAAACTGGACGGTTACCGATGGCCCAATGCGCGTGGGAGCCAGCGGTGTGGGTACGTTAAATATCTCGGCTGATGGTTCATTGAACAGCGATGGCGGGGAAATTGCCTCAGGGAGCGGATCTTTCGGTACCGCTTCCATAAGCGGCCCTGGCTCAACATGGAACGTCGGAACAAACAACACACTCTCGATTGGTTTTACATCTACCGATGCCAGTGTGACACAAAGCACGGGCACGTTGATTGTTGAAAACCAAGGTAAAATGGTTGCCGAAGGCGGCATCAACGTGGCTGGCGACGGAAGTAAGATCTACGTCGGTGCGAAGGAAGGTTCAACAGCGACTGCGCCAGGCACACTGGAAACACCAACAATTGATTTGCGCAATGCCAACAATGCGCTGGTGTTTAATCATTCTGACACTTCAGGAAATTACCTGTTCTCACCGGTCGTGTCAGGCAATGGCTCAGTGACCAACTTAAACGGCACAACCGTGCTGACTGGCGCGAATACCTACACCGGTGGCACCACCATCAGCGGCGGCACTCTGCAACTGGGTAATGGCACTACGGTGGGGTCACTGGTTGGTGATGTCCTCAACAACAGCGAATTTGTCATCAATAACCCAGCGGAAACCACACTGTCTGGTGTGATTTCCGGCACCGGATCGATGACTCAACAAGGTGCTGGCACCACCATTTTAACCGCCCAAAATACCTACACCGGCAAAACTATCGTCAATGCAGGCTCTCTGCGTACTGATGTAGTTAATAGCATTGCTACCAGCAATGAAGTCAACGTCAATGGCGGTGTGCTTGATCTGAACGGCAATAACCAACTGGTGAATCGCCTTGGCGGAACCGGTGGCCAGGTTCAGCTTAACGGCGCAACGCTGACAACCCATAACGCGACGACCGCGGACAATTCCACCTACGCCGGTGACATTGTCGATGGCACCTCAAAAGGCAGCCTGACCAAAACCGGTGACGGTTCCCTGACGCTGACCGGTAAAACAGGCTGGACAGGTGACACCCATATCGATGGCGGCGAGTTGGTGCTTGATGGCAGCAACGGCGGCGCACAGCTAGTCAGTAATATCATCGCCAAAGACAACACTGCGCTTTCTCTGCGTAACGGTGCAAATCTGACCGGCTGGATTGACCCAACCGACGTCAACATCGATAAATCCAGTAGCTGGGATATGACAGCGGATTCGGTAGTCGACGACGTTAACCTCGCTGGGACTATCCGTTATGCCGCGCCAACGACCTCGCCAATGACCAGCGGGCACACCCTGACCGCCAATAACTGGAATGGCCAGGACGGTACTCTGGTGATGAACACCGTACTGGGTGATGACGCTTCCGTAACCGACAAACTGCTGGTCAACGGTAATACCAGCGGCAACACCTTTATGCAGATCAACAATGTCGGTGGGCACGGAGCGAAGACGGTTGAAGGCATCGAAGTTGTTGATGTCAAAGGCCAGTCTGACGGTACCTTCACCAAATCAGGGCGTATTGTTGCCGGCGCGTATGATTACAGCCTGGTGAAAAAAGGCGCTAACTGGTATCTGACAAGTCTGGATACCACACCGCCAACCGAGCCTGCGCCGGGTGTGCCACCAGCACAACCGCCACTGACTTCACCTGACCGGTCAGCACCAACGCCAACACCAACGCCGTCAGAATCAGGTCAGCAAGGCACACCGACTGTTCGCCCGGAATCAGCCAGCTATACCGCTAACCTGGCGGCAGCTAACACCATGTTTGTGACCCGACTGCATGACCGTTTAGGGGAAACTCAATATACCGATGCGCTGACCGGCGAGCAGAAAGTCACCAGCCTGTGGTTACGTCAGGTTGGCGGGCATAACAACTGGAGAGACAGCAGCGGTCAGCTCAAAACCCAAAGCAACCGTTATGTCGTGCAACTGGGCGGCGATCTGGCGCAGTGGAGCAACGACGGCCTGCAACGTCTGCACCTTGGGGCGATGGGCGGTTACGGCAACAACAGCAGCAACAGCCACTCCAGTGTTACCGGTTATCATTCCAAAGGTTCTGTGGATGGTTACAGCGCCGGGCTTTACGCCACCTGGTATGAAAATGACGAAACACATCAGGGTACTTATGTGGATAGCTGGGCGCAGTACGGCTGGTTCAACAACGATGTGAAAGGCCAGGATATTCAGGGCGAGTCCTACAAATCAAGCGGTATCACCGCTTCCATTGAGCTGGGTTACACCCACAAACTGGGCGAGTACACCGGCAGCCAGGGTTCGCTGAATGAGTGGTATATCCAGCCTCAGGCACAGGCTATCTGGATGGGTGTTAAGGCAGACGACCACCGTGAAAGTAACGGCACACGCATCAACGGTGAAGGTGACGACAATATCCAGACTCGTCTGGGTGTGCGCACTTACCTGAAAGGCCACAGCAAAGTGGATGACGGTAAAAACCGCACCTTCCAGCCGTTTGTGGAAGTTAACTGGATCCATAACACTCAGGACTTCGGCACCCGCATGGATGGCGAGAGCGTTTATCAGAGTGGCGCACGCGATATCGGGGAAATTAAAACCGGTGTTGAGGGCCAGCTGAATAACAATCTGAATCTGTGGGGTAATGTCGGCGTTCAGGTCGGCGATAAAGGCTATAACGACGCCGCCGCTATGGTTGGGGTGAAGTACAGCTTCTAAATTAAATTTTGAGCGGGGTTTCCCCCGCTCATTTTTTTATTATTTTACCAGACCCATACTCTGTGGCAGCGCCATAGAGATAGCCGGTAAATACGTCACCATCATCAGAACAATCGCAATCACCGCGAAGAACGGCAGCAACGGTTTAATCACGCGCTCAATCTTAATATCCCCGACTTTACAGCCGGTAAATAAGATTGGCCCTACCGGTGGTGTAATCGTGCCGAGCGACAAGTTAAACACCATCATGATACCGAACTGCACCGGGTCCATCCCAAACTGCATGCAGATTGGCAGGAAGATTGGGGTGAAGATTAATACCGCAGGCGTTGGGTCCATAAAGGTACCCACCAGCAGCAATACCACATTCATAATCAGCAGAATAACAACAAAGCTGTCAGTCGCAGAAAGCAGGCCGGAAGCAATCAGCGCAGGGATTTTGGTAAACGCCATCACCCACGACATGATAGAAGACGCCGCCAGCATGAAAATAACAATCGCGGTCATTTTCGCGGTCGCGAGGAATATCTGCGGCAAATCGTCCAGTTTGATGTTGCGATAAATAATGCCGAGCACCAGCGAATAAACCACCGCAATTGCCGACGCTTCAGTCGCGGTAAATACGCCGCCCAGAATGCCGCCGATCACCACAACAATCATCATCAGGCTTGGAATCGCATCAAACAGAATACGCAGCGTCTGGCCTTTGTCAGCTGAACGGTCAGCCACATAACCGCGACGTTTAGCGATTATCCCGGCGACAATCATCACGCCTAAGCCCCAGAGAATACCCGGCACGTAACCGGCCATAAACAGCGCAGAAATTGATACGCTACCCGCAACCGTTGCGTAAACAATCAGTGAGTTGCTTGGCGGGATCAGCATACCGGTTGGTGCAGAAGCGATATTCACCGCGGCACTAAACGCGGGATCGTAGTTCTCTTTTTTCTGAATCGGCGACATGATGCCGCCCACTGCCGCCGCCGAGGCCACGCCAGAACCGCTGATGGAACCAAACAGCATGTTGGCGACCACGTTGGTTTGTGCCAGAGGGCCAGGCAGGAAATTACTGACCATTTTTGCGCAGTTAATTAAACGAATGGCTATCCCGCCATTGTTCATTAAATTCCCCGCCAATATAAAGAAAGGAATGGCTAATAAGGCAAAGGAGTCGAGACCAACAAAAACACGCTGAGCAGAAGTTAATATCGCACCATCGAACGGCAGAATAAGTAACATCGCTGCAAAAGAAGAAATGCCGATACTGATACTAATTGGCGCACCCGCCATCAGCAAAATTAACACACCGCTAAACATTACTAGCGCAACAACAATCGCAATATCCATGTCGACACCTAATCAATCTTGTTTCGAAGAGAACTTTCTGAACAGCCCATATTGGTTATACAGGCAATAGAACAGCGTCAATGCGCCGCTTAGCGGGATCGCAATGTAGATAATGCCGATAGGAATTTGTAAGGCGGAATCAAGCTGTGCCATCTGGCGGTTCATACCGATATACCCACCAATAGTCAGCACCAGCAATGCAAATACAGAAGTGGCAAGCTCACCCAATATTTCCAGCGAAAGGCGGAATTTACGCGGCATTTTGTCGCGCATAAAAGTAATCGCCATATGCTCGCGCAGGCCAAAAACATAAGCCCCACCAATCAGTACCAGCCAGATAAACAAATAACGCGCCAGCACTTCGCTAACCGCACTCGGGCTATTAAATAAATAACGGGAGGCCACCTGCCAGGTCACCAGCAAGGTCATTAAACCGACAATCAGAATACACAGTGAGGACGCAACTTTATCAACGGCCTGTTTTACTCGCGTCAGCTGCGAATAAAAACCAGATGTGGACACGGGGGCGGGTTGAGCAACTTTCATTTTAATCTCCAAGGGGGATGAAAACATCCCCCTAAACTTCTCTACTCAAGCGACTTCAGGATGGGTAATTACTTGGCCAGCTCACGAATTTTTTCGTACAACGCTTTTTGTTCAGGCGTGGTTAACATCGCAGATTGCAGTGGCTTGCAGCTTTCCTGGAAAGGCTTGATATCCACTTCGGTAAAGGTTGCACCCTTATCTTTTGCAGTTTGACGCGCGCCATCAAGGGCTTTATCCCACAGCTCAAATTGAGTCACGGTGCTCTCTTTGGCTAATTTGCGGAACAGTTCGCGGTCGGCTTCATCCATTTTGGCGAGGAAGCTTTCGTTAGCCACTAACAAGTCAGCCACCATCACGTGACGCGTGTTTGAGAAGTAAGGTGCCACTTCGTATTGTTTGAGGTCAGCGTAAGTAATTTCGTTGTTCTCAGCACCGTCCAGCACGCCCTGTTGGATGGCGGAGTACACTTCACCCTGCCCCATTGGTACGCCTGTGCCGCCCATGCAGCTCAGCATTTTGATCATCGTGTCAGACTGCATCACACGGATTTTCTTGCCCTTCATATCGGCCGGGCTGGTGACTGCGGCACCTTTGGTATAAACGCTACGTGCGCCCGCGGTATACGCGGTGACCACTTCAAAGCCGGTTCCTTTGGTGGAAGCAAACAGGCTGTCGAGCACACCAGAAGTAAACACTTTGCGCTGGTGTTCAGGGTTGTCGTAGACGTATGGCATCGCCAGAACAGAGAAGTTTTTATTGAAGTTTTCGACCAGTGGGTTCGCCACTACGGCCAACTGAATTGCACCGGACTGCACCAGTTCCAGTGATGCACGCTGGTCGCCTAACAGTTCATTCGGGTGGATTTCGAGTTTGTAACGGCCTTTAGTTTCAGATTCCAGCTTTTCGCTGAAAGAGACTAATGCTTTGTATTGTGGGTTATTTTCGGATTGGTTGAACGCAGTTTTCAGCGTTACGGTGCCTGTTGGGGCAGCGTCATCGCCACATCCGCTCAGCAAAATCGTGGCCGCGACAGCGGTAGCAACTAGCGAAATTTTTGGCAAAACATGTTTCAAATGCAGCATCCCTAAGACTCCCTAATATCCATAGTTTCGATGTGGAACTAATTCGATTCGGAAGTATTTACTCACTGAAAGCCGATAAAATGAAACATTATTTCACTCAAAAAGAAATTTCGATTCATTTTGTAATTAAGATCTCAAAACCACGCCGCCTGAAGATCAAAAAACACACAGTCTTTGTGTCAAAAAACAACAAATGGGTTATGAACCAGTGAAGAAAATGTGGTTTCAGGACCCTTTATCGGAAACTTTTAAGGGGGAGGCATTCAGGCAATCAATGAAAAATGGTGATTGCGAGACATGCGGCAGAGTGAAGTTATGACGGTGGGCGGAGGGAGGAAAGTTTGTAAAATGGTTACGACTGTTTGAGGCGAACGGTTTCAGGTGATGACTTTGCCGTAGTTGAATAAGTCCGAATTGTAGCTACAATGAAGCTACTCAAACAAAGGAGGCAATAATGGACTCAGTCATTCGTACTCGCATCGACAGCCAGACAAAACAAAAAGCCACCGAAATCCTCGAAAGTTGTGGTCTGACAATGAGCACCGCACTGCGGCTTTTTGTCGAACAAGTGGTGATTAATGAAGGCCTGCCATTCGACATTAATCGTAAACCCAGTCCTCGCCTGATTCAGGCCATGCGCGAAACGCAAGAGATCCTTCAAAACGGCAAAAGTGGATTTTCCGATGTAAACGAGCAAATGGACGCACTGAATAATGGCCAACAACAAACGGGTGAAGCTGCCGTATCAGACAAAACACACAAAATCATTTAGCAAAGCCTGGGAGCGTTACAACAAAGCTGGCCGCCATGACATGAACGCTGTTTCAGCGGCAATGTGGCTTATTGCTTCACGTAATCCTTTACCGGCTTATTACTTCGACCATGCTCTAACGGGGGAATATAGCGGGTACAGAGAACTGCATATTGGGGGTGATTATTTACTGGTGTATTACGTTGATGAAGCCAGCAGAACTGTTGCCTTTTCTGATTTAGGCACCCATGCCGAACTGTTTGAATGAGTGATTAGCAAGCTGCTGTTATTTCCCCTCTCCCCAAAATCAGAAAGAGGGGTTCAACGCATGGCGGGTTATTTAGCCTGCTGAGCAGTGATTTTAATCGAGTCGGTGTAGGTCACACGGACACTTTGGTTCACTTTCATCTCTTTCAAACGCGCCTGAACTTCTGGGTCTTCAACAGTAATCACTTTCTCCTGCCCTTTAGGGCCGACGAAGGTCACGGTGTTGTTTTTCAGATCGATATGTTTGATTTTAAGCTGAACGTTAACCTGACGGAAAGCTTCGTGCTCTGGGCTTGCTTCGGTGGCTTTCTCCATCCCTTTGGTGGATGAAGCGGTTGGCGCGGCTTTATCAACATTGGTATCAAAAGCGACGGCAACAGAGCGTGTCACGGTGGTGTCGACAACATCACCCGCTTTCAGATTAGCCAGCGTACCGGTTTCTTCTGGCACGTTGAATGAGACTTTATTGCCCTTCTCTCCCTCTAAAACCACGACATGGTTTTTTTGATCAACGGAAACGACTTTCGCAGAAAAATGATCGGCCTGGAAATCTCCCGCGACTGGCAAAATTTGGGCATTGGCGGAAAAAACGCTAAACGCGAGTAACGAAACGGTAGCGGCACTTTTAATAATCGTTTGAATCGGTTTCATAAATCAGATGTCCTTATAAAGATATGCAGATATGTTCAGGCCCTCAATGGAAGGACCAGTATCAGCTTAGCGGTATTTTTTATGGTAGGCATTACGAGTGGTTTTAAACTCTTCCGCCGCCGCTTGTGCTTCTTTCACTTTGCCTTCGTTGGCCAGTTTCAGCGCACCATCGATTTGACCGACCAGTAAATCCAGGCCGTGGCGGTAGTCTTTCATCTCCGCGCTATCCGCGGCTTTGCTTTCAAGTTTAGGGGGAGTGCCTTTTTGCGCATCCAGTGCTGCGGTACGCATATTGTTGAGCGAGGTTTTTAGCTCAGCCGCGTTATCGGTCTTCAACACGGTTTTGTAGTTCTCCGCGATGATATCCATATCATCACCCACATCTTTCGCCATGCTCGTTGCGGAAAATAACACGGTCGATACAGCCAACATTGCAATCAGTTGCTTTCGCATGAATCAATCACCTCTTTATTATAAGAAGGGTGCGGCAGGTCGCACCCTTTGCCAATTTACTGACCGGCGATTTTCATCTCCGGCAACAGCACTGAACCACATTGAATATTACTGCGCTTCTCAATATCGCTACCTACTGTGACAATTTCACGCCACATATCTTTCAAGTTTCCGGCGATAGTGATTTCGCTCACCGGATATTGAATTTCGCCATTCTCAACCCAGAAACCAGACGCACCGCGTGAATAGTCGCCAGTGATACCGCTCACGCCTTGCCCCATCAATTCAGTCACCACTAAACCGGTGCCCATTTCTTTGAGCATGCCTGCGAAGTCCAGGCCGCGCCCTTCGATGCGCCAGTTGTGAATGCCACCCGCATGGCCGGTGCTTTTCAGGCCCAGTTTGCGTGCGGAATAGTTGGTCAGCAGCCACTGTTGCAGGATGCCGTCCTTGATGATGTCACGGCGCTCGGTACGTACGCCTTCGCTATCGAACGGCGTAGACGCCAGACCTTTGAGCAGATGCGGATGCTCTTCAATGGTCAACCATTCCGGCAGGATTAGTTTACCCAAAGAATCCAGCAGGAAAGTAGATTTGCGGTACACCGAACCACCCGCAATCGCGCCTACCAGGTGACCGAACAAACCTGTCGCCGCTTCTGCTGCAAACATCACCGGAGCTTTCATAGTAGACAGTTTACGCGGAGACAAGCGCGCTAAAGTGCGGCGCGCACATTCAATGCCCACGGATTCAGGGCTATCCAGGTCTTCCATCGCGCGGCCAATGGTGTAGGCGTAATCACGCTCCATCTCACCGTTCACTTCAGCAATCACGCAGCTGGAAAGTGAGTGGCGCGTGGAGCAATAGCTTTGCAGCATACCGTGGCTGTTGCCGAAAACTTTGATGCCGTAGTGGCTGTTAAAGCTCCCGCCTTCGGTATTGTTGATGCGCTTATCGACGTTCAGCGAAGCATTTTCAGCACGTGCGGCTAACTCAATAGCGCGGTCAGCGTCCATTTCTGTCGGGTGGAAAAGGTCTAAATCTGGCGCTTCAAAGGCCAGTAATTCTTTTTCTGCCACACCGGCGAATGGGTCCGGGGAGGTGTATCTGGCGATATCCAAAGCCGCCTGCACGGTACGCGCAACGGCATCCGGGCTTAAGTCAGTCGTGGAGGCGCTGCCCTTACGGTTTTGATGATAAACGGTGATGCCTAACGCACCATCGCTATTAAATTCGACGTTTTCCACCTCACCGTATCGGGTGCTTACGCTGATACCAGTGGTTTTACTGACGGCAACTTCTGCGCCATCGGACTGAGCGGAAGCCAGTTCCAGCGCCTGAGATACCGCTTGTTCCAGAACCTGACGTTGTTGTGCTACTTGCGTGTTTACTTTCATCGCTACTGCCATAATGTAAGGTGAGTGAATTAAGTCTAACCCAGAACAGAACAATTTCGCAGTGAACAGGCTTTACTGGTAGAATTAGCCACTTTTTTTAAGGAGCCTAATATGACTAAGCAGCCCGATGACTGGCTCGACGACGTCCCAGATGACGAAAATGAAGACGAAGATGATGAGATTATCTGGGTCAGTAAAAGCGAAATTAAGCGTGATGCCGAGGAATTAAAACGCCTGGGTATGGAACTGATGGAGTTGGGCAAGAACGCGCTCGACAAAATCCCTCTTGATGAAGATTTGCGTGCCGCGATTGATTTGGCTCAGAAAATCAAAAAAGAAGGCCGTCGCCGTCAGGTTCAGTTAATTGGCAAAATGATGCGTTCGCGCGACATGGACCCAATCCGCGTAGCGCTCGATAAACTGAAAAACCGCCACAACCAGCAAGTTGCCCTGTTCCACAAACTGGAAGCTTTGCGTGACCGCCTGGTTGAAGAAGGTGATGACGCGATGACCGAAGTGTTAAGACTTTACCCGGAAGCTGACCGTCAGCAACTGCGCGTATTGATCCGCAACGCCCAGAAAGAGAAGGCCACTAACAAACCGCCAAAATCTTATCGTCAGATTTTCTCTTATCTGCGTGAACTGGCTGAAGCCCAGGGTTAGGACATCAGAATTTGTAGGGTGGATAAGCGCAGCGTCATCCACCAAATAATGTCGGATGGCGCGTTGCTTATCCGACCTACGAATGAATTTTACCGCCTTTAAAAAAACCCGCATTTGCGGGTTTTTCCATTACTGGTTTTCAGCTTTCTTCGCCAACGCATCCAGCAATTTCTGGTGGATACCACCAAAACCGCCGTTGCTCATCACCAGAATATGATCGCCAGGCAGGGCGGTTTTCACCACCATATCCACCAGCGTGTCGACATCCGCACTCCAGTGCGCGGGTTGAATGCAGGCTTCCGCGACTTCTACCACTTGCCATGGAATATGCGGAGGCTGAAGCAAGAACACTTCATCTGCACGACCTAAAGATGGCGCGAGATCGTCTTTGCTCAGCCCCATTTTCATGGTGTTAGAACGTGGCTCAAGCACCGCCAGAATACGTGCGGTTCCGCCTACTTTGCCGCGCAGTGCCGCAAGCGTTGCCAGAATCGCCGTTGGATGGTGAGCAAAATCGTCGTATACCGTTACGCCGTTTTCTTCACCGCGCAATTCCAGGCGACGACGGGCGTTCACAAAACTATCCAGTGCTTTCGCGGCATCCGCAGGTGTAACACCAACATGACGCGCAGCGGCAATCGCCATCAGCCCATTATGCATATTGTGTTCGCCAACCAACTGCCAGTGCACTTCGCCGACACGCTCGCCATCCAGATACACTTCCCAATGGGAAGCATCAGGGTTGAGTTTCTTAGCCTGCCAGTGGCCTTGCTCACCCACCAGCTCTTGCTCGCTCCAGCAACCCATCGCCAGCGTCTGCTTAATATTGGCGTCGTTTTCCGGCCAGATGATTTTCCCCTGCCCCGGAACGATGCGCACCAGGTGGTGGAACTGTTTCTGAATCGCTTTCAGATCGTCAAAAATATCCGCGTGATCGAACTCAAGATTATTGAGGATCAACGTGCGCGGGCAGTAATGCACGAATTTGGAACGTTTATCGAAGAACGCACAGTCGTATTCATCTGCTTCAATCACGAAGAATGAGCTTTCGCCCAAACGTGCAGAAACATCAAAATTACCCGGCACGCCGCCGATGACGAAACCAGGCTTGTAACCGCAGGCCTCCAGAATCCAGGTCGCCATGCCTGCCGTCGTCGTTTTGCCGTGCGTCCCCGCCACCGCAATCACCCAACGGTCGCGCAGCACAAAGTCGTGCAACCACTGTGGGCCTGACATGTAAGGAATACTTTTCTCCAGCACCGCTTCAACACACGGGTTACCGCGAGTCATAGCGTTGCCGATGATCACCAAATCCGGTTGTGAGTCGAGCTGGCTTGGGTCGTAACCCTGGATTAAATCAATACCCTGCTCTTGTAGCAGAGTGCTCATTGGCGGATACACATTAGCGTCCGAGCCAGTAACTTCATGGCCGAGCGAGCGAGCCAGCATTGCCAGACCACCCATGAACGTGCCGCAAATACCCAAAATATGAATGCGCATAAAACTGTCCTTTTATTCTTAGGCACACATTCTAACCGCATGTTGAATGGTGGCAAATCGCATTTCAGGTTATTCCGCATTTAGCTGGCGCGATTCACCTGTACGCTACTATTTGAATATTTGTTAGGATTGTTGCAATCGTTTTACTCAACTGACAGATGCAGGGAAAGGGTTATGAAAACGTTAGGTGAATTTATTGTCGAAAAGCAGCACGAGTTCTCGCACGCAACCGGTGAACTGACTGCCTTGCTGTCGGCGATAAAGCTCGGCGCAAAAATTATCCACCGCGATATCAACAAAGCGGGTCTGGTGGATATTCTGGGTGCCAGCGGAGCTGAAAATATCCAGGGCGAGGTACAGCAAAAACTCGATCTGTTCGCGAACGAAAAACTGAAAGCAGCATTGAAAGCCCGAGGGATTGTGGCCGGTGTTGCTTCCGAAGAAGAAGATGACATTGTTGTTTTCGAAGGCGCGGAACATGCCAAATATGTGGTGCTGATGGACCCACTCGACGGCTCATCTAACATCGACGTCAACGTGTCAGTCGGGACTATTTTCTCTATCTATCGCCGTATCACGCCAGTCGGCACACCTGTTACCGAAGCTGATTTCCTTCAGCCAGGCAATCGCCAGGTCGCGGCAGGTTATGTCGTTTACGGCTCCTCAACCATGTTGGTTTACACCACCGGTTGTGGTGTACACGCCTTCACTTACGATCCTTCACTGGGCGTGTTCTGCCTGTGCCAGGAACGTATGCGCTTCCCGGAAATTGGCAGCACCTATTCCATCAACGAAGGGAACTACATCCGCTTCCCAACTGGCGTGAAGAAATACATTAAGTTCTGTCAGGAAGAAGACGCCAACACGCAGCGCCCATATACCTCACGCTACATTGGTTCTCTGGTGGCAGATTTCCACCGTAACCTGCTGAAAGGCGGGATTTATTTGTATCCAAGTACCGCAAGCCACCCACAAGGGAAATTGCGTTTACTGTATGAAGGTAACCCGATGGCGTTCCTTGCGGAACAAGCCGGCGGTAAAGCCAGCGACGGTAAAGAGCGAATTCTGGATATCATCCCTGAAACCCTGCATCAACGCCGCCCGTTCTTTGTCGGTAACGAGCATATGGTTGATGATGTTGAGCGTTTTATTCGTGAGTATCCGGATGCTTAATTCGTTTTAATTTACCCCCTCACCCCGGCCCTCTCCCCCCAGGAGAGGGAGAACACCGATCAATCCCCTCTCCCGGGGGAGAGGGTTAGGGTGAGGGCGCGTGAATCAACACCTGAACGTCGCCATTGCCGCCACCAAATGCTGCGACTGCTCCTCCAGTGAACGTGTAGCCGCGGTCGACTCCTGAACCAATGCCGCATTCTGCTGTGCCGCTTCATCCATCTGACTCACCGCAATATTCACCTGTTCGATACCATAACTTTGCTCATTTGACGCATTAGCGATTTCACTTACCAGGCGAGTCATGCGCATCACTTCTTCGGCAATTTCATCCATCGTTTCACCGGCTTGTTGAGCCAGTTCCCGGCCTTCGCCAACATGATTTTGCGACTCAGAAATCAACGAGCGGATCTCTTTTGCTGCATCGGCGCTGCGGCTTGCCAGAGTGCGAACTTCGCCTGCCACCACCGCAAAGCCACGCCCTTGTTCACCGGCTCGCGCCGCTTCAACCGAGGCATTCAACGCCAGGATATTGGTCTGGAAGGCGATACCGTCGATAACGCTAAGGATGTCGGCAATACGATCGGAACTGCTGGAGATATCACGCATTTTTTCAATCACGTAGCACACCATTTCGCTGCCACGGTCGGCGGTATCGGACACGTCTTTGGCGAGTTTATGCGCTTGCCCGGCGTTATCGGCGTTCTGTTTCACCGTCGCGGTGATCTGTTCCATGCTGGCAGCGGTTTGCTCAAGAGAAGTGGCGGTCGATTCAGTACGCTGAGCCAGGTTCTGGTTGCCTGCCGCCAGTTCGCGGCTGCCGGTATCAATTTGCGAACTGGCGTCACGCACGCGGCTTACCGATTCCATCAGCGAATCACGCATGATGGTAATTGCCGCGGCCAGACGGCCAAATTCGTTATTACCCGCAGGCGGCAACGGCTGGGTCAAATCGCCTTTGGCGACAAACTCCAGTTGCTCAATCGACTGATTCAGCGGTTTAAGCAGTAAGTGACGTAGCGCCAGCCACACCAGCACGATAATCCCGGCGGTGAGCAATGCCGCGATAATAATCAACGTCAGAACAATTTTTTTGTGCAACTGCACCGCTTCAACTTCGCTGTTGCCGCGCGCCTCGCCCCACTGCTTGAAAATATCGACGTCAGTATCAAACTTTTGCGATAGCGGAATCAGCGTCTTTTCCAGCAGGTCGTAGTAATCATCAGGGCTTTGTTTGCTAAGGGCGGCAAGCATTGGGTTAATGCCTTTTGCGAGGTATTCCGCATAACTTTGCGATAAATTCTGCACCAGACGGTTGCCCTCGTCGTCATTCACGCCGCTGTCGATAAACTCTTTGAGCTGCTGTTGCGCCTGAGTGACATCACTGGCCACGTAATCTGTAGATTTGGCCGCATCCTCCAGCAAACCAATCTCCATCTGCCTGACCGCCTGCCCTGCACCATTACGCGCCCGTAGCAAAGAAACATAGCCATCAGACAAACGCACCATCTGTTCGCCCTGTAAGCGATTGATTTTCTGAAGTGAAGTCGAGCTTTGTTGCAGCGCGTAAATGCCCATGCCGCTGACAAATAACAACAGGAAGGTCATGACTGCCAGTAACGTCAGCAGCCCCGTGCGAATAGACAAATTTCTCAACATGCTCTTTTCCCGGTGACAGAACGATGGGTGTGTTATCGGCCATCACCGGGGAAAGTTTAATCAAAGCGATTGAGCTTTGTTCGGCTTCACATCAACACGCTTCACTGGCGAGCTCTGGCGGTTTTCCCACAGCACTGTCAGGCCGCGCTGTAGGGCGATGAAAATAAACAGCAAAATGCCGATGGCGATTTTCGTCCACCACGAACTGAGCGTGCCGTCGAAGTTGATGTAGGTCTGAATCAGCCCCTGAATCGCCACGCCAAACAGCGTGCCCAGCACCGTTCCGACTCCACCACTTAACAGTGTGCCGCCGATAACCACCGAAGCAATCGCATCTAGTTCAACGCCCATCCCAGCCAGCGCATAACCCGCTGAGGTATAGAGCGAAAACACAATTCCGGCGAGCGTGGCAAGCCCGGTTGAAAGCATATAAATGCGGATGGTGGTGCTGCGTGTGGAAATCCCCATCAGGTTTGCTGAAGTGGCGTTGCCGCCAATCGCATAAACCTGGTTACCAAAGCGGGTACGGTGCGCAAGGAAAATGCCGATCACTACTACGGCTAACATCAGCAGCCCCATGGCACTTAAACGGCCGCCACCAGGAATGCGCCAGGCGAGGTTGGAAAGCGTGTCGTAAATCGGGTGATCAATGGGAATGGACTCTTCGGACACCAGATAGCTAACCCCGCGCAGGAAGAACATTCCAGCGAGCGTAATGATAAAAGCGGGGATTTTCAGCCCATCAATCAGCAGCCCCATAAACGCGCCAAAGGCACAACCCATTGCCAGCACCAGCGGGAAAGCCACCAGCGGCGATAACCCCCAGAAGCCGATCGCTTTGGCGAGGAATACCCCGGTAAAGGCGATCACCGAACCGACCGAAAGATCGATGCCGCCAGAGAGGATCACAAAGGTCATGCCGACGGCGATAATTCCCAGAAACGCGTTATCAGTCAGAATATTGCAAATTACCCGCGTTGAGGCAAAACCGGGGAATTGCGTCAGGCAGTACAGATACCCCAGCACAAACACCGCCAGGGTAATCATCAACGGCAAGTTACGTTTGATCATGGCGACGGAGTCCTTTGAGCAAAGCAATAAAACGCGGTGACTGAACAATCAGCACGCACATCACCACCACTGCTTTCACCACCTGGTTAAGCTCAGGCGGGAAACCAGAAAGCAGAATGCCAGTGTTCATCCCCTGGATAATCAGCGCGCCAATCACGGAGAGCGCGATGTTAAAGCGCCCACCCATTAACGAACCGCCACCGATCACCACCGCCAAAATGGCGTCCAGCTCCAGCCACAATCCGGCGTTGTTGGCATCGGCACCGCGAATATCTGCGGTGACGATGATCCCGGCAATTGCAGCGCACAGGCCGCTGAGCACGTAGGTCAGCATCACGACGAGGCGCGTATTCACCCCGGCGTTTTTCGCCGCGCGGATGTTAATCCCAACCGATTCAATAAACAGGCCCAGCGCCGTTTTACGGGTGAATAGCCAGAAAACCAGCAGCGTTGCCAGCACGATAATCACCGGCGTTGGGAAGAAGAACAGCGCGCCGCTGCCAAGGTATGAAAGGTTGGGCGAGTTGAAGGTGACGATTTGCCCGGCAGTAATCAGTTGCGCCACACCGCGCCCGGCAACCATCAGGATAAGTGTCGCGACAAACGGCTGAATCTTGAGGATCGCTACCAAAATTCCGTTCCACAAACCCGCCAGAATACCGACACCAAGTGCAGAGAGGATCACCACCGTCAGGCTGTGCCCATCGACGGTTAACGTTGCCGCCGTGGCACCTGCAATCGCCATCACTGCGCCAACGGAAAGATCGATACCGCCGGTGGCGATCACCAGCGTCATGCCAATGGCTAATAATGCGACCGGTGCCGCACGGTTAAGAATGTCTATCGGGCTGCCAAATAACCGCCCGTTTTGCACCACAATATCGAAGAAATGGTTGGCGACCAGGCTATCAACCAGCAACACCAGCACCAATGCGACCAGTTGCGGAATGCCTGGTGGCCAGCGAAAACTGCGCTTCGGCTTTTCAACTTCGGCCTGCGGCAATGAACGAGGCATCACGTTTAACTCCTTATGCCGCAATGGCATTCATAATTGCCGATACGGAAAGCTCAGCGAGCGGGATCTCCGCCACTTGCTGCCGGTCACGCATGATGATCACGCGATCCGCATACCCCACCAGCTCTTCGAGTTCGGAAGAGATAACCAACAGCGCCAGTCCATCGGCACACAGCGTTTCGATCAGACGGATAATTTCAGCATGTGCGCCAACGTCGATCCCACGCGTCGGTTCGTCGAGGATCAGGAATTGCGGTTTGGTCAGCAACCAGCGCGACAGCAGAACTTTCTGCTGGTTGCCGCCGGAGAGAAATTCGATTGGCTGATCCGGGCCCGGCGTGCGAATACCCAACTGGCGGATAAACCGTTCGGCTATCTGATACTGCTCACGCTTAGGGATAGGGCGCAGCCAGCCGCGCTGGGCCTGCAATGCCAGAATGATGTTTTCGCGTACCGAGGCGGCGGCAATAATGCCGTCGGTTTTCCTGTCTTCCGGGCAAAAACCAATCCCGAGCGACGAGGCTTTATGCGGCGATCGCAGCGATTGTTGCTTGCCTTTGATCCACGCATTACCGCTGTCTGCGGGCTTGATCCCAAATATCACTTCGGCGGTTTCGGTGCGACCCGATCCTAATAAGCCCGCCAGGCCGACGATCTCACCGGGGCGGACTTCAAGATTGAACGGGTTGATCACCCCTTTCTTGCCGAAATCTTTGAACGCTGCAACGGGCTTATCGCTTAGTAAGGTGCGGCCTGCGCGGTTCAATGCGTTGGTTTCCAGCTCACGACCTAACATCATTTTGACCAGCTCGATCTGCGGTAACTCGGCGGTTTTGCGCGTGCCGACAAACGCGCCGTTGCGCAGAACGGTGATCCTGTCGGTAACTTCATAAACCTGATCGAGAAAGTGAGTGACAAAGATCAGGCTGACGCCCTGATCGCGCAGCTGACGCATCAGAGTGAACAGCATTTCGACCTCTTTGGTATCGAGGCTGGCGGTCGGTTCATCAAGGATCAACACTTTGGCTGACAGATCAATGGCGCGGCAGATCGCGACGATCTGCTGCATCGCCACGGAATAGCGGTTCAGCGGCTCGGAAACATCCAGCGAAAATCCGTAGGATTCCATCAAGCGGGTGGCGCGCTTTTCCATCTCTTTGCGCTGTAAAAAACCAAAGCGACGCGGCTCGCGGCCAATAAACAGATTGTCTGCCACCGACATGTTCGGCAGCAGGTTAACTTCCTGGTACACCGTGCCGATACCGAGTTGCTGGGCGTGGGCGGTGTTTTTTGGCGAGATAAGCTCACCTTCGAGGTAAATATTGCCGCTATCGCGCTGATAAACGCCGGTAAGGGCTTTGATAAGCGTTGATTTCCCTGCTCCGTTTTCACCCAGTAGCGCCATGATTTCGCCACGATTAAGGCTAAAGTCCACTTTGTCGAGCGCCTTAACCCCTGGGAAATGTTTCGATAAGCCTTCCGTGCGCAGAATTTCCTGATTGTTTGTGTTCATTATTAGACCCTCACCCCAACCCTCTCCCTAAAAGAGAGAGGGGGAAAAATCAAACCACACTCGATCCAATCCCCTCTCCCCTTAGGAGAGAGGGCTAGGGTGAGGGGTAAAGCAGCTTAGTAGCCCATCGATTTTTTCTTCTCTAGCTCTTCTTTCGCGGTATCCGGGAGGTACAGCGTTGATTTAGTGATGGTCACTTTTTCCGGCATGGTGCCGTCTTTCTTGAATTTCTCGAGTGCGTCAAACGCCGGGCCTGCCATGTTTGGCGTCAGCTCAACACTGGCGTTAGCTTCGCCATCCATCATCGCTTTGTAGATGTCCGGCACGCCATCGATTGAACCAGTCAGAATATCTTTGCCTGGTTTCAGACCCGCTTCTTTAATCGCCTGAATCGCCCCGATCACCATGTCATCGTTATGCGCGTAAACCATGCAGATGTTTTTGCCGTTGTCCTCAGCTTTGATGAAGCTCTCCATAACTTCTTTACCTTTGCTGCGGGTAAAGTCACCAGACTGAGAACGGATGATTTTCACGTTAGATGCTTTCGAAATGGCGTCCGCAAAACCTTTTTTACGGTCGATTGCTACGCTCGCACCCACGGTGCCTTGCAGCTCAACCACGTTACACGCTTTGCCGTTCAACTCTTTGAGCAACCATTCGCCAATGAGCTGGCCTTCCAGCACGTTGTTGGCAGTGACGACGGTCATATACAGCGATTTATCTTTAACATCGATATTACGGTCGAGCAGGAATACCGGGATTTTTGCCTCTTTTGCTTCTTGTAATACCGGCTCCCAACCCGTGGCGACGATTGGCGCAATGAAGATGGCGTCTACGCCCTGGGCGATAAATGAACGTACAGCTTTAATCTGGTTTTCTTGTTTTTGTTGGCCATCGGCGATTTTCAGCGTGATTCCACGTTTTTGAGCTTCGCTCTTTGCAACGGACGTTTCTGCTGCGCGCCAGCCGGATTCAGAACCTACCTGCGAAAATCCGACCGTTAACGGAGCCGCTATCGCCATAGACGACATGGCTGCGGAGACAGCTGAGACCAAAAGTAAGCGCTTCCACATAGGTACATCCTCGTAGGGTTATTGTTGGTTAAATTGTGGACTTCGAAAAAAACTATAGTCGACGTGCGGCGTAACAGAATGAGTTACATCACAATTCAAACAAGTCACCTGCAAGCTTGTAACCGCTTACACAATTTTATTAATAATACGGCTATGTTTATGGATTTTTCCGGTGTCGGAAGGTTCTGGAAACGGGTGCGGGTGAGAAGTGAAGGCAAAAAGAGGCGAAGACATTTAAATCGAGTTAGCTATAATACGCGGCACTTGAATGACATCAGTTTAAAGGAAAAAGACATGAGCTTACTCAACGTCCCTGCGGGCAAAGATATGCCGGAAGACATCTACGTTGTTATCGAAATCCCAGCGAACGCTGACCCTATCAAATATGAAATTGATAAAGACACCGGCGCGCTGTTTGTTGACCGTTTCATGTCCACTGCAATGTTCTATCCGTGCAACTACGGCTACATCAACCACACTCTGTCTTTAGATGGTGACCCGGTTGACGTTCTGGTTCCAACTCCGTACCCACTGCAACCAGGTTCTGTGATTCGCTGCCGTCCAGTTGGCGTGTTGAAAATGACCGACGAAGCGGGCGAAGATGCCAAGCTGGTTGCGGTTCCGCACACCAAACTGAGCAAAGAATACGATCACATTAAAGATGTGAACGACCTGCCAGAACTGCTGAAAGCGCAGATCTCCCATTTCTTCGAGCAGTACAAAGCTCTCGAGAAAGGCAAATGGGTTAAAGTTGAAGGCTGGGACAACGCAGCAGCGGCTAAAGCAGAAATCATTGCTTCCTTCGAGCGCGCTAAGAAGTAATCATTCTTGTAGCGGAATTTCCGCCAGCAACTCAACAGCACCCAAACCGGGTGCTGTTTTTTTTGCGAATAATTGATGTAATAAATAACCGACAAGATTAATTAATTATTTTTATCTATTATACCTTCACGTTATTGGTAATATATAACAATACAAATAATTTATATTTCTCCATTTTATTAATCCACAGTGCGTGCCCGTTCACAAAATAGACACTGATATTGTTTACTCTGAAATAGCAATGTGAGCTAATCGATATTAGCTCGCGACATGCCTTATTCACCCGCTGCGAGATTCACAGCTCAAAAGCTTCAATACCGTTATCTATGCCTACCACCCTGTCATTTGATGACGCATTCATCACAGCGACCCGGAAAATGAACCATATAAAATAATTATTAATTTGAGATTCTTATGAATGAAAATAAATTATTAGGTCTTGCCTGGATATCACCTTATATAATCGGATTGTTTGTCTTCACCCTTTTCCCGTTTGTCTCTTCATTCCTGCTTAGCTTCACCGAATATGACTTAATGACTCCCCCCACATTTAACGGGATAGAAAATTACCGTTATATGCTGACCGACGATACGCTGTTCTGGAAATCTGTCGCGGTCACCATCACCTATGTATTTTTAACCGTTCCCTTAAAGCTAGCATTTGCACTAGGCGTCGCGTTTGTCCTGAATTTTAAACTTCGCGGTATTGGCTTTTTCCGCACGGCTTTTTACATCCCTTCGATTCTTGGCAGCTCCATTGCCATCGCGGTGCTGTGGCGGGCGCTTTTTTCCATCGATGGCCTGTTGAACAGTTTTCTCAGCCTGTTTGGCACAACACCGATCAACTGGTTTGGCGAGCCGCCTCTGGCCTTACTCTCTGTGACACTATTACAGGTGTGGCAGTTCGGCTCTTCAATGGTTATCTTCCTCGCAGCGCTTCAGAACGTTCCACAATCGCAATATGAAGCGGCCATGATTGACGGCGCAACCCGCTGGCAGATGTTCACCAAAGTAACGATCCCTCTAATTACCCCGGTGATTTTCTTTAACTTTATTATGCAGACCACTAATACCTTCCAGGAGTTTACCGCGCCATACGTCATTACAGACGGCGGGCCAACGTATTACACCTATCTGTTCTCGCTCTATATCTACGACACCGCATTTAAATACTTTGATATTGGTTACGCTGCGGCGCTGGCCTGGGCGCTGTTTATATTGGTCGCGCTCTTTGCCTGCTGTTTATTCAAGTCGTCGAAATACTGGGTGTTTTATTCCGCCGATAAGGGAGGCAAAAATGGTTAACCGTAGCGTTCGCTATTTTATCTTGCTGTTTATCGGGCTGCTGATGCTCTACCCGCTGGCGTGGATGTTTTCTGCCTCGCTCAAACCCAACAATGAAATATTCACCAACCTGAGCCTGTGGCCCTCAAACCTGACCTGGGACGGTTTTATCAACGGCTGGAAAACCGGCACCGAATATAACTTTGGTCATTACATGCTTAACACCTTTAAGTTCGTGATCCCAAAAGTGATCCTCACCATTATCTCTTCCACGGTGGTGGCCTACGGCTTCGCCCGATTCGAGATCCCGTGGAAGACATTCTGGTTCTCTGCCCTTATCGCCACCATGTTACTGCCAGGCACGGTGTTGCTCATCCCGCAGTACCTGATGTTTCGTGAAATGGGGATGCTTAACAGCTATTTGCCGCTGTATCTGCCTACCGCCTTCGCCACACAAGGCTTTTTTGTGTTCCTGCTCATCCAGTTTTTGCGTGGCGTGCCGCGTGATATGGAAGAGGCGGCGCAAATCGATGGCTGCAACTCAGCACAGGTGCTGTGGTATGTGGTCGTTCCCATTCTTAAACCCGCCATTATCTCCGTCGCGCTATTTCAGTTTATGTGGTCGATGAACGACTTCCTGGGGCCATTGATCTACGTCTATAGCGTTGACAAATACCCCATCTCCCTGGCGCTGAAAATGTCGATAGACGTCAGCGAAGGGGCTCCGTGGAACGAAATACTCGCGATGTCGTGTATCGCGCTTATACCCTCCATCATCGTCTTCTTCCTGGCACAGCGTTACTTCATCCAGGGCGTGTCCAGTAGCGGTATTAAAGGTTAAGGGGAAAATATTGTGGCTTCAGTCACTTTCAAGAACGTGGAAAAAATCTATTCCAACGGGTTCAGAGCCGTCAACGGCATCGACCTGCATATCGCCGACGGCGAATTTATGGTGATTGTCGGGCCATCCGGCTGCGCTAAATCCACGACTCTGCGAATGCTGGCCGGGTTAGAAACCGTCAGCGGAGGTGAAATTTATATTGGTGAAAAAATCGTCAATAACCTTGCACCTAAAGCGCGGGGTATCGCGATGGTATTCCAGAACTATGCGCTCTACCCGCATATGACGGTGCGCGAGAATCTGGCCTTCGGCCTTAAGCTCGCAAAGCTGCCCAAAGAAAGAATCGCTCAGCAGGTGAATGAAGCGGCGAAAATACTCGAACTGGAAGAGCTGCTCGATAGCCTGCCGCGCCAGCTCTCCGGTGGTCAGGCCCAGCGTGTCGCCGTAGGGCGCGCCATCGTCAAAAAGCCGGATGTGTTTCTGTTCGATGAACCGCTTTCCAATCTTGATGCGAAGTTGCGCGCCTCCATGCGCATCCGAATTTCCGATCTCCACAAGCAACTGAAGCTGTCTGGCAGCCCGGCCACCACCGTTTATGTGACTCACGATCAGACGGAAGCGATGACCATGGGCGACAGGATCTGCGTGATGAAACAAGGCCATATCATGCAGGTTGATACCCCGGATAACCTCTATCACGCCCCGCTGAATATCTTTGTGGCGGGCTTTATCGGCTCGCCGGAAATGAACATCAAACCCACCAAAATCATTCGTAAAGAGGGTTTGCTTCACATCACGGTTGGCCAAAACACGCTGGCGCTGAATGCCAGCCAGCAGAAGAAAGTCGCCCCCTTTGTCGATAAAAACGTTTTTTTCGGTATTCGCCCTGAAGCGGTGATGGTGTCAGCGCAGCCGTTTGCCAGCGAAGGCGCGGAGGGAACGCTTATCCGTACTGAAAATATGGGGCACGAATTCTTTCTCTACCTCGCCGTCGCAGACGTCGAACTCACCGCCCGCGTCACCGCCGAAGAGGCAAAGACGATCATCGAGGGCGGGTTAAACTGTCCGGTTTGGTTCCGCTTCAACATGGAAGAATGCCATCTCTTTGACGCCGAAAGTGAAAAGAATATCTCTTTGTAATACAGGGCAATATCGCATTTTTTCGGGGATAGAGCCGTACGCAGTATTCTGACTAACAGGAGCATCGTATGCATTTTCAATGGACACCATCACAGGCGCAGGCCTGGCAGGAGCAGCACGGCTGGACGTGTGGATTCAACTATCTGCCGCGAACCAGCGTGAACTGGACGGAAATGTGGCAAGCCGACACCTTCGATCCGCAAACTATCGATCAGGAACTGGGCTGGGCGCGGCGTCATGGCTATAACGCCCTGCGCACCAACCTGCCGTTTATCGTCTGGGAACACGATCGAGACGGGCTACTAAATCGCATCGACACTTTCCTCGAACTGGCGGCGAAACACCAGATTCAGGTGATGCTGACGCTGATGGACGATTGCGCCTTTTCCGGCGATGAGCCGTTCCTCGGCCCGCAAAAACCCCCTCGCCCAGGCGTGCATAACAGTCAGGCTGCGGCAAGCCCTGGGCGTGGAATTGTGATGGATCCCAGTCGCTGGCCAGCGGTGGAAGCCTATATCCGTGACGTCATTGAACGCTTTAAACACGATGAACGGGTCGCCATCTGGGATCTGTACAACGAACCGGGCAATCGTGGCATCAACGTGAGCGCCACCGAATCCGGGGAGGCCGACATCAGGATTGAGGAGTTCGCGCTACAACTGATGATTAACGCCTTTCGCTGGGCCCGTGAGGTCGGCCCTTCTCAACCGCTGACGGTTGCCGCGTGGCATCTCGACATTGAAAGCAACACGTTGTTTGGGCATCCGATCGATACCGCAGCGCTTCAGCTTTCAGACATCATCAGCTATCACGCCTATGTTCCCGCAAACTATCAGCTCACGGCATTGCACCACCTGTCACAACTCAATCGTCCTGTGCTTTGTACCGAGTGGCTGGCGCGGCATATGGACTGCACCTTCAGCGAGCAACTGCCGTTGTTCGCCGCTTATGACGCGGGTTGCTACCAGTGGGGATTGGTACAGGGTAAAACCCAAACCTGGATCCCCTGGACCGGTGTCAACAAAACACATCCCGATCCGCAATCGTTATGGTTTCACGATGTTCTAAACGATCGGGGAAATCCGTGGAACGAAGAAGAAATGCGCCTGGTTAGCCTCTTAACGGCTTGCCGACATAAGAGAGCTCGCGGTTAATCACATTGAGGATGGAACCATGAAGACAGCACTTCTTTTTTTACTGGTCTGTTGCACGCTTGGCAATGCATCGCTGGCTTTCAGCAGCGAGCAAGTGGAACTGCGCTTCTCCTGGTGGGGCGGAAAATCCCGTAACGTCGCCACCCTGGAAGCCCTGAAGGCATTCGAAGTACGCTACCCCAGCATCAAAGTTAAAGCAGAATATACCGGTTGGGACGGCTATTCCTCTCGTGTCACCACGCAGCTCAACAGCGGCACGGAAGCAGATGTTATCCAGACTAACTGGAACTGGCTGACGCTGCTTTCCCGCACCGGAGATGGTTTCTACGATCTCAACAAAGTCAGTAAAGAGGTCGGGTTAGAGCACTATTCCCCTGAGTCACTCACCACCACCACGGTTAACGGCAAAGTGAATGCGATGCCCATTTCCAGCAATGTCATGTTGTTCTATTACAACGCACATACCTGGGAAAAAGCAGGCGTTCCGTTCCCTACTACCTGGGATGAATTACGTGCTGCGGGTCAACAGTTTAAAGAGAAACTCGGCGATAACTATTTCCCCCTCGTCTTATCAGAACAAGATGCGCTGATGCTGGTGCGTTCTTACATGTACCAGAAGTACCAGAAAGAGATGATAGACGTTGAGAGTAAAACATTTGCCTGGAGTCATGAGGAGCTGGTTGAAGGGTTAACCTTTTACAAAAGCCTGATGGACGCGCATGTCGCCCCGAACATGAAGCAAATTGCTTCTTTCGGCAAAGGTATCAACTATGAAATGAAGCCCTGGATCAATGGCGAATGGGGTGGTGTTTATAACTGGAATGCGTTGTATACCGCTGAAGCCGGGAACCTGATTCTTCCTGACAAATTGGTCATGGGCCCCTACCCGATGCTCCCTGGCGCGAAAGATGCCGGACAGTTTCGTAAAACCGCGCTGATGTATTCGATAAGTCGTCACACAAAGCATCCAAAAGAAGCCGCATTGCTGCTCAATTTCCTGCTCAATGAAAAGGAAGGCGTGGTGCCTGTTGGCCTTGAACGTGGGGCACCATTGAGTCAAACCGGGGAAAAAGCACTGCGTGACGCCGGGATCTGGCAGGATAACGATCCTGTTATTCAGGGGCTCGCACAATCGGCAAAACTCCCTAATGCTTCGGCTACATTGCCACAACTGGAAGATGGGCAGTTTGTCACCCTGTTCGACAACGCCAGAGAAGCGATTGATTACGGTAAGAAAACCGTCGATCAAGCCGCGACGGAATTTGAACAGCAGGTGAACAGAATATTAAAACGCATCATGCGCTAAGGTGAAAGTTCACCCTCTTGTCAGCAGAAATCATGCCCGCTGACAGAGGGTGAGAGCGATCGCAGGACGGTTACCGGTCTACCCAGTCTCCGCTTTCAATGCGGGTTAATCCATCCACCTGCCGTTGGTAAACATACATCCATGCACTCCCGTAAGGTGTCTGAATTAGCTGACGTTTATACTCACCACCCTTGGTGCGCAAGGCATCGAGCTCGGAAAGTGTTGAAGCATCTATGCGATACACTTCGCCCACAACTGAACCTTCACCCGGCACAACTCCCGGATAATGGCCAAGATTGTATAAGGCGTAATTTTCGACATGATGATCCCCAAGCCACTGGGCGTTGGTCATCCAGTGGCTGTTACCTTGCTTGCGTCGTAAACTGCCGTAAACAAATATTCGCATTGCTAAAACTCAAACTGATAAAGCAGATCAAGTGCCTGATCGATACCAGACACAGCTTCCAGATACAACTTAGGCATCAGGCGATAGCGCAGTGTTAGTGTCGCCAACGAGTCAAAAATACCCACGCCATATTTTACCTGGAGACCTGGCAGTACGTAGCCACTGACCACCACTTGTGAGGAATCCCCCACCCCTGCGGTGTCCAGCGCCAGATTGCTTACGCCAAACGTCTCGCCGATTTTACCCACAACCTGACCACTTTGTGCAACCCCCAAACCGACAAGCATGGATGTCATGGCGTTGCCATCGTCACCAGAATTGTCTAAACCCTGGCCGCGAAGCAGGTAGGACAAGGCTTCTTGCTGTGACATGGCTGGGTCCGAAAATATTTCAGCTTTCGGTTCATCAGCCGTTCCTGTGACACGAACACCGGCAATAACGTCGTTTTCGGTAGATTCAGGGTTACGAATCGCCTCGATATTCAGCAATGGTTGATCCGGTGGCCCCGAGAACAGCAGGATGCCTTTGCGCACGATCAGATCCTGTCCGTAAGCGTGGAAGCGCCCTTCGGGAATATTGATCTGCCCGTTAAGACCGAGCCCTTGCTTATCCTGAACCATTTTCAAATCGCCGTTCAAACGCGCTTTCAAACCAAACGCATCCAGGCGCACGTTATCACCAACGTGGATAACCAGATTACTGTTGATCGGAATACCCGCGGTTTGCGGTTTAATTGGCTTGAGGTTTTGATCCAGCATCACCTCGTCACTGGAAACGCCGACCGAGCTTTCAGGCACGTCATGCACCACGATACGCGCCCAGGGAATATCGACGCGACCATCGAGTGTGAACAGGCTTGGCGTCGCCACAAACTCAACATCAGGCGAGACATCGAGGCGCACCATCGGTGGCACCGTAATGCGCACCTTATTGCCTTTCGCCGCCACACGCGCCCGCCAGTTGTCGATTTGCGTCCAGTCCGCGTCACCATTAAGCGCGATATCACCCTTTTTGGTGCGCACCGTCCCCACCAGCGTGGAATTGGTGCCGTTAAAGTTCATCGCCACCTGGCTTGGCTGCATATCAAACGGCATAAAGTTACCGTCGACATCGATGCCGTTCAGCTGCAATTGCCCGAACAGTTGCGGACGCTCGACGTTACCCGCCAGGCGTAAATTCGCATTCAGCTTCCCGGCAGCTTTTTCCCCGCGTGAGAAAATCGAGTTGGCGATCGCCAAATCAAAGTTACGCATATTCACGTTACCGCCCAGATTACGGCGGCCTTGTGGATCGGTAATTTGCACCTGGCCATCAAACTGGCCGTTTTGCGCGACGCGGATCATCCAGCCAAGCTGCGCCTGGTTATTTTTCAGTTCCGCATTCAGATTCAGCGTATCAAACGCCACCAACAGTGGGCTGTCGTTGACCACTTGTGTGACTTTCACGCCGTTGCCTTGCAGCGTGACGTTGCCTTGCGGCAACCCCTTAGATTCACTGTCCCAGCTCACATCCGCGCGGCCACTAAAGGTGCCCACGGCCTGGGTATCTTCCGGCATAAACGGTTTGAGCATCGCCAGATCAAAGCGATTCAGGTTGACGACAGCTCGCCCTTTCGCGCCCGCATCAATCGGTTGCGGCACGCAAAGCTCGGCATTCGGGTTAGTCCAGCAATGCGCACCAATATTGATCTTCTGTTCTTTATTGCGGTAATCGAGTGCCAGAGCGCGGTTGAGCGACCACGGGCCAACCGGCGTTTCAAAGCGCGTGTTGGTCAGGTTGCCGCGCCAGCGTTCTTCTGCACGAGAGAAACTGCCGCTTAAGTCGAGTTGTCCGGAAACCGGCTCGCCCTGAATCCGCAATTGCAACTGATGCTGTTTTTCAGAACCTTTTGCTACCAGCGTGGCGAGGTTGATGTCGACGCCTGGCTGGGAAACACGCTCGACACGCAGATCCAGGTTACCGGCGATTTGATCGGTGGATTTGACGTCACCTTTCAATAGAACCCGCGCAATGGACAGCTCCTGCCAGCGCAGATTATTCGCTGTTACATCCGCCAGCAATTGCGGGGCTTTGACATCACCACGGACTTTAATCGTCCCTTTCGCGGTGCCGCCCAGGCCTGGCAAAGCATTGTCGAGATTCGGCGCATCAATATTGGCATCCAGCGCCAGCTCTTTCGGCCCTAATTCCCCTTTAACATCAGCACTGTTTCGCCCAAGCTCAACATGCAAGCCAGGGATTTTCCACTGCATGTAGCTGTTGCCTTTAAGCTTCCCGGCCACATTCACTTTGTTATTTTTGACGTTACCGGCGAGCTTCAGTTCTGACACATCCACCTGCCAGCTGCCGCCATACAAACTGCCGCTGGTTTTCACCAGGCCGTCAAGCTTTGCGGGCCAGTCAGGGAATTGCTTCGCGGTATTGATACCATCGAGTTTTAGCTCACCGCGCCAGCTAATCGCTTTGCTCCAGTCAAGCACCGCTTTCAGGTCGGTATTGCCTTGCAGCGCCGCAATGCGCAATTTGTCGAGCTTAAGCTGTTGTTCGTTGCCTTTGCTGTCGAGCGTGATAGTGGCGGGCGGGATTTGTTCGCCTTTCACATCGCTACGGAATGACAGCGCGTAATCGGTCATTTTGCCGCTGAATTTCAGTTTGAGATTGTCTGCCTGGTACTCTTTTTTACCGGTAAACGGCCAGTAAAGCTGCTTGCTGACCACTTCCAGATTGAGTGGCAAACCGGCCACGGCAAGCTGGGTATGCGCGGTAAGTTCCATATCGACCGGTCCTGAAAGATTGACGCCAACTTTCAGCACATCCCGCAGCTCGCCGCCGATCTTCATTTTCACCTTTTCGCCTTTTATCGGATCGATGTTCAGCGTGGTGTTCAGGGTTAAATCTACCGGCCATTTATCGCGCAATTCCGCGCTACCGGTGGCATTGACCTGGCCTTGCGAAGAGTCGACATCCAGCGCATCGAGCTTCAAAGAACCGTCGATACTGCTGACTTTTAACAACAGGCTGCTGACCAACAAATCGGTGTCGCCAGTCAGGCGCAGCTGCGAGCCACGAAACTCCTGAATATTCAGATTCAGCGGCAAATGCACATCGGTCATTTCAGGTAAAACAGGCTTTTCAAACAGCTGCCTGAGCGTTTCACCCAGCGGTAATTCTTCCGGCTGCGGGTTCTGGATCTTCGGCTCAACTACCTCTTCTTGCGCCACTTTGGCGACTTTCGGCAGCGCAATCAGCAAGCCTTCAAGGTTGGTCGGCGTCAGCGTGACATTACGTTCCTGCCAGTTCAGGCCAGAGGTAAACTCCATCACCGAAACGGTGGTGTTATCAATTTTGAGATTGACGTTATTAAGCGCAAAACGACTCAGGGTGATGGGATACGGCGTGGTGAGATTGAGTGGGCCAGTGTCCTCTTCCTGAACAGGTGCTGACGGCGGCATTTTTTTGCTATCGACCACCACGTCGATATCTTTGAGTGAGAGATTATTCACGCACAAACTGCTGTCGCGCAGGCAGCCAAGTTTAACCGCCAGGTTAATTTCACCCGCCGTGACGTTGACGCCCGGCTGTTGGTAGCGCAGGCCTTTGATAGTCAGATTGCGCCAGCCGCCTGTGACGCTGGCAATATCCAGCCCAGGTACCCAACGGTTGGCGGCGTTAAATAAGACGTGTAGCCCAGTGGTAGTTCCCACCAGGAAGCCCACCGCCCCAATCAGCAGCACCACAAAAAATAACACCGCGAGGCTTATCTTCTTCCAACGACTCATAGTTCAGGCCCCAAACCGATGTAAAACTGTAAACCGTGTTCATCTTTATCGCCCACCGGAACGGCTAAATCGAGCTTGATTGGCCCAACCGGTGACTGCCAGCGCACACCGAACCCTGCGCCAGTTTTAAAGTTGCTCTTTTTAATGTCATCGACCGCTTCGCCGGAGTCGACAAACACCGCACCCCACCATTTCCCGGTCACGTTGTATTGATATTCCAGTGAACCGGTGACTAATTTTGAGGCACCCGTCAGTTCACCTTTGTCGTTCTCAGGGGAGATGGATTTGTAGGAATAACCGCGAATACTGCGGTCACCACCGGCAAAGAAGCGCAAGTCAGGTGGGACTTTGTCGAAGTCATTGGTTTCAATCCAACCGACGTTGCCACGCACCACAAAGCGGTGTTTTTCCTGCAAGGTTCGAATCCAGACTTGTTGTGCCTGAATCACCGCGAAGTCGACATCCGAACCCCACATGGTGTCGGAAACGTCTAGCGAATAACGCTGTGAATCACCCCAGGTGGGCATCAGGCCACCACGCGAGCGAGTACGGCTGAGGCTTAAACCCGGATAAAGCAGCATCGTGGTGTTAGTCACGTCTGCCTGAGTAAAGTGGTCGAGGCTCCAGCGCAGGTTGATGGCGTGCTGCCACCCGCTGGATAAATCCCAGAATCGTGAAACCGCAAGGGTGCTGGAATCGGACTTGGTATCGTTTAAATCTGTCGCTTTAAAGCCACCCTGCACCAGATAATATTGTTCCAGCGGGTTTTTGAGCAATGGCATTTTGTAGCTGAAATCAATGATTTGCTCAGGCGCAGAAAGGCTGATGCTGCTGGTCAGGCTGTGGCCGTAAGAGTTCATCCACGGTTTTTTCCACGACGCTTTGACGCGCGGCCCAACGTCAGTGGAATAACCCACACCGGTTTCAATGGTGTTTTCAGTTCTTGGGGAAACGACGCCCTGCAATGGCAATACTTTGGTTTTGCGAGCTTTGTCGAATTCCGGCGCCACCACCACCGAATTAAACCAGCCTGTCGCCGATAAGCGGCGGTTTAGCTCTGCCAAATCACTTGAGGTGTAGTAATCGCCCTCTTTAAAAGGCACCAGATTTTGCAGGTAATCTTCGCGAATTTGTGAGCCCTGGAAAGTCACGTCACCAAAACGGTAGCGCTCACCGCTGTTGTAATCGATGTCCCAGTACGCCCGGCGGCGCTCAAGGGAAACCCCGAGTTGGCTTTTGAGGAATTCACTGTCGAAGTAGCCTTTCCGTACCGCAATATTGGAAAGATCTTTTTTGAAGCTGTCGTAATCGTGGTGATTGAGAACGGTGCCAATTTTCGGGCGGTCGGCCAATAATGCAATGTAATCTTTATCGGTACGCGCACCGCCGCGCAGAATCACGTCAGTGCCGCCAATCAACACTGGCGGGCCGGGATCGACTTTGGCAATCAATACCTGTCGCCCTTTAGCCGGTGGTGGCCGCAGGTCAAATTCAATGGTTGGTTCGTAATATCCGAGCGCTTTCAAACCATTACGGATGGCGTCATCCACACGCGCGCGAAAACGCCGGTCCGGCGTCACTTCATCACTTTGGATGGTAGAAAGTTGCGCACGAACGTTTTTTTGTAGCTCGCCGCTTAACCCATCAACCTGTAAACGTACGTTGGCAGCTCCCGCCCACGTGCTTACCAGGCACAAACAGGCCGAGCAAAATATACGGATTTGTGGCACGTTTTCTCCTGAATATCCTTGTTCCCACCCCTGGAAGGAAACGTTATCGCCGCCTTAGGCTTAACAAAATTACAACAATTAGGGTTGAAAACTGCACAATAACCCAAATAATTCTTATATGTACTGTAGTCTCATAATGCTGGGTTATTGTCTGAAATAACTCGCCGCGTTACAACCGCTTGACGGTTGTTACTAAATTTTACCGATATCGGGAGAGCATGACTGATGAAATTATTTGAGAAAAACCATCCCGTGACCCAGTCTGAAGCGTTGCCAGGCCGCAACACCCCGATGCCGATCGCCGCTTTACATGCAGTTAACGAGCATTCCATGACAAATGTACCAGATGGGATGGAAATAGCTTATTTTGCGATGGGTTGTTTCTGGGGCGTTGAACGTTTGTTCTGGCAACTGCCGGGGGTTTATAGCACCGCCGCAGGTTACGCTGGCGGCTTTACGCCCAATCCAACTTACCGTGAAGTATGTAGCGGGATGACGGGCCACACCGAAGCGGTGCGCGTGGTGTACGACCCACAAGTCATCAGCTATGAGCAATTGCTGCAACTGTTCTGGGAAAATCACGATCCGGCTCAGGGCATGCGCCAGGGCGGTGATGTCGGCACCCAATATCGCTCGGCGATTTACCCCCTCACACCTGAGCAAGATGCTGCCGCCCGCGCCAGTTTTGAGCGTTTCCAGGACGCTATGGCATTGGCTGGTGATGAGCGCCGCGTCACAACTGAAATTGCCAACGCCGGTCCGTTCTACTATGCCGAGGACGACCACCAGCAATATCTGCATAAAAACCTTATGTGTAGATGTTGAACTATACTGATTGCACTCATAAGAGGGCAAAACATCGTTTATTTTGATGCTTTCTGCCATTTCATTTTTTGTGCTCCCAGGTTTTCTATACAAGATATGTAGCTATACTCTTTATACTCTCTTGAGGGGTTTTATGATGCATATTGAGAACACTGCATGGCAGATTGAGTGGATTTACACCATTGAGTTTCCAGGGCGACCTGTACCGCTGGTCATTCTTCAGGACGGGAAACCCGGATATGTCATCAATCAATGGGTATACTGGCTACTGGAAGAAGGAGTAACACCTTCCACACTGGAACAACACATCCGTTCAGTTATGCAGCTTTATGAATTTTGCTATCGTAAATATGGCAATGAATCTCTGAATGAAACACAATCTCTCAATCTTATTTCTGATTTTCTGGAAGCGAAACGAAAAGGCTCGCAACTTTTAGGATGGAAGCCAAACAGACGTTCATCCACACTGAAAAAATATCTCCACTCCATCAACCTCTTTGATAAATGGAATACAACATTCAACAAGGCGCTGCATCTTAATCCCAATGAAGAATGTTTCATGACGAGATATCAGGTAAATCTTAAGTTCAGACAACGCAAAAAATTCGACCTACTCATTCATCTACACCCGGCAAAAATTCACAAACAAAAGGTGTATAAGTATAATGTGAAAATTGATCATCAACGATTTTGTGTTGATAGCCATATTATACCAAAAGCATTTCCTGTCGAAATGTTTGTCCCATTAATTGAAGCGACCAGAAATCCAAGAGATCAGATGCTATGGCTATTAATGGCAGGAGGATCATTAAGACAAAGCGAAACATTGCATTTATTCTATGAAGATGTTCTTGGTATAAATAAGGATGGTGTCCCTCGGATCAGGCTTGCAGATCCCGAAACAGGTATTATCAGTTGGTATAAAGATGGACGTCAGGTAACCGGAAATCGGCTCCAGTATATGGAAGACTGTTTTCGCAATGAGATCTTTAAAAAAACACGTCCGGATCTTTTTCAGATTATGCCACGAACGATGGGGAAACGTGGACGGGACCATGCAGGGTTTAAAGGTATGACATTTTCCGACAGCGGGGAATCCTGCATCATTGACGGCCGTTATACAACTTGGAACGAATTGTTCTGGATTGAACCCGCATTTGGATACCGATTCCAGAAAGCTTATCAGGAATACGTGTCTGACAATTTTTTTAATAAACCGGGCGGGTGGCCGTGGCATCCGTGGTTGTTTATCACTCAGGTAAAAACATTGTATGGCACTCCACTTACGCTGCAAGCCATCAGAAGTGCCTGGAAGACAGCCCTTACGCGTATCGGCCTCGGCAATAGTGGCCTTTCACCCCATGCGCTTAGACACATGTATGGTGCCTATTGCGCATCAGTACTCCAACTTCCTCTGGAGATGACAAGAACACTGATGCACCACGCATCCGTGAGCTCTACACAGGTCTATTACCATTTACGCTCTGCAGATGTGCGAAATGCCATCACTGAAGCAATTTTAAACCGATTACAAACAGAAGAATTTAAATATCTGATTATGCCCTCAGCACCACGATTAAACGTTCCTGAAAGCTGGAATCAACTTTAACCAAAAATAAGAGGGCTGGTTTATGGAAAAAAAGAGCTTTTCTGTAACCCGGGATACATCTGGACTCTTTGAAGCAACCGGGTTTTGGTCGGGTGATTCAATATATTTCAATATTGAAACTCATCAGTTTGTTATAACTAATTGTGATATTTCCCCGGAAAACATAAATGACATGATTATCAATTATCTTCATGAAAAAGATGAAAATAATGGCATTACACGATTCGAAAAGGAAATACTTAGCATCATCGACAGCGATAGATATCCATTCCCATCTATTTTTTCAGTCAATCATACCGTCCGAGCTCATTACTCTTTCCAGCATATTCGCAGGAGTATAAAGGAAGTGCTACCACATCCTCCCTCTTTAAGAACCTCATGGGATGATTTTTACTTATGGCTTAAAAAACAAAAAAAAACACCAGTAGAGCAGAAAAATTATTTTTGCGAGCTCATTATTGAGACCTACACCAACTGTGAATCCTCCGATTTTGCGTATGTTACAGGGTTACGGTTGTTACTTCACCCATGGCTGAAATTTAATATCGCGCGTTGGGTGGAACAAAAATTAACAATTGACGATATTATCTGTCTTATTGCAAATCTTGATCTTAATCAGGAATTGCAAATATCGCGAAGAGAAGGCCCCTGTTCACCTGATTTCTTTAAAAAAGTCGAACAACTGACTGAAGGCAGGATCGCTATCCCTGAAACGTATACTCCGGATAATAAACATGCCAGGGTTTGGTATAAATTCCGCCTGAGCATGCAAATGCTGCTTGGCATTCTTTTTGCCCGGGGTTATTTGATGTTTCCACCTGTTTATGTCAGTAAAGAATGCTGGCATGCCAACGACATCATTCGCTCCAGAGTATACCAGATGTGGCCTGAGAACTGGAAATGGGGCAGAACCGACCATGAGACGTTGGCTTACCGGCTTATAAGTGCATCCACACTCAGAACGCTGCATGATATACCACAAAATATTCGGGAATTAATTACTGCCGCTTATGGTCCATACTACAAATACACGGATCCGCTTTTAACGAAAAGACTGAAGGAATTCCAGACAGAAGAAGAATTACCGTCATTTCCACTGACTTTACTGAATGGATTGAAAGCCCGAAGAAATAAAAAGCCGGTAAAATGGAGTTATGAATGGTGTAAACAGGAATCAGATCTGCCAGAAGCCTGGCTTATCTTCGCTAAAACACTCAAAGATAATCGTACTCACACCGTTGATGGTGAGATAAACCTTTTACGCACGACACTCGAATGGGCCTGGATGGAAAGACGTTTCCCTTCACCTTCTGACATTATTGCCACCGATTTACGTGACTCTGGAAATCCCGGCCGCACGGATACCTTGTATGCATTTATCAGAAGTAAAACATCCTCACACTGGGGTCTCTGGAATCAGGTGGAATCATCATTCAGGGTAGTGACCCTCTGTAGCCCCGAATCCGGTATAATACAAGAAGATCCCTTCCGGACGATAAATAATCCTTTCAAAAACAGCAAGAAGAGATCAGGCTATACAACAACGCGCACTCGTATTCCTAATAATATTCATGCAGCAATGCTCCATACTCTACTTTCTCCGGATGAAAATGGTATACCCACCTATTCCCTGGCAAAAGAAATTTTGAAAAATGACTGGATTGTGCAATTCAATCCAGAGACAAAAATGAATGAATGGATATTCTCTCCTTCACGAACCAACCTGCTCGCCTTATTGCTCATTCTTCCTCTTCGGAAAAAACAGGCATCATGGTTGGATCAAGGATTGCTCGATCCTTACATCTGGGATATTGACGAAAAAAAATACGTCAGTAACTCTCATAAGCTAAAAGATCGAAAATATCCTTCAGGGACAACTCACCTTTCTTTTAATGGCAGACCAACCGGTGTTCTTCAACCCATTGTCAATGACTGGTTCTCAGATAACACATATTGCATTTATGTTAATACAAATAAGACTCAGATGTGGGATCCGGATAATAAAAGAGGCTATGAATTATGGTGGCCAACTGGAGATTTACTAAACCCAGATATTGATATTGCTGATCTAACTCAACAGAAGCAATATTTGAACAGACCGTATGAAATTATTGAGGCGCAAATAAAATGGATACAACAATACGACCCAAACCCTGAACCAATAACGTTCATTGACTGGTCAAGTGAACGGTTGAATAAAAGAATGGAAAATGACAAGGAGCTGCCATTTTTTACACCTATATTCAGAGACCTTTCCACCCCCTACTATAGAGAAAATGGAACGCCCTATTTTGTGCCTCCCACGAAAATGAAACTTAGTTATCTGCTTAACGCCATTGCGGTCCATACTGAAAAGCAACTAAAAGAAGAATATGGCATGGATGTCAGTCTTACGCGCAGTCATATCGGCGAACATGCGGGTTCATCCTTTCACAACAGAGTCTGTCTTTACGATATCCATAGTTTCCGTGTCTACGGCGTTTCTTATCTGATGGAGATCGGTGTTCCCTGGCCTATCGTTCAGATGATTGTAGGCCACACAACTCCCGTCATGACATTGTACTACAATAAAATGACATCAGATTTTGTCCATAAAATTATGTCCTCACAGGTGCGGAAAAGTGATTACTTCAGTAATTTCAACGAAATTGCTGAAGATATACTCAAAAACAATACGCAATTTATCACCCGCAACAAACAATCAAATTCTGTTTCTGGCTCTGACCAGGAAGAAGAGTACAGAGGATTTGTTTCCCGCCCCGGGGGCATATGCCCAGTTGGCGGTCTCGAATGCCAGCAAGGACAAGTTTCCATTATTAACGACAGCATTCAGTACACCAGTACAGAGGGACGATGTGGAAACTGTCGTTTTTTCTGCACCACACCTGCACATCTGTTTCAACATCAACAAGTTATCAATGATTTATTTATACAAATTCGTAGTCTGGGGAAAAAACAGTCGTTCATAGCCAATGAGATCAAAGCACTTCACTTTTCACAAGATGCCTCATTTGAAAACCAGTCCCGGTTGCAGGAATTGATGGCTCAACTTGAGTCACTGGAAAGTGAAACTGAACCTCTGGTCAGGGAATGGATGAATCGTAGAGAAATGGCAACGAGATCAGCTGAAATGCTTGAACCTTTTGTGGAGTATCTGAAGAAACACCCACAGGCATCAGCCGGTAAATCGATGCTGCTCATTTCTCCGGGGACAAAAGATGATCTTGAATCCAGAATTGAGTTTCATTTTCAGAAGGCTGGTGAATTTGAGCTCGTTCGTCAGTCAATGCTGGGAGCACATTTTTCAGGGGGAGTTTACCAATGCAGTGAACTGACCCGTTATCAAATGAGAGACTTCCTGAATAACATTATGGCGCACGATAATCCTCAACAGTTACTGTTTACCATTCCCGATGATGCTGCCCGGGACAAAGTTGCACTTCTGATGGCAGAGGCCATGGTTTCATGCGTCGGTACAGAGAGTATTCAGAATGCGATTGATAACCGGACGGGGTTAAGAGCCGGGATGTTAAATGAGTCAGATTATGTTCGCCTGGAAGATTTCCTGAACGAAGTATTCAACAAAGCCATAAACCAGGGGGCTTCATTTTCCATAGAAACCCTTCTTCCTGAATTCCTGGCTCTCACGGCTCAGGATGGAGGTAAAAATGTACTCAGCTGAATCGTCTGCTGCTATTTTTGAAGAACTGAAGTCAACGATTAATGCTAAGGGAATGCGCGGGTTAAATAATGTAAGGATGGCATGTGACTTTATTGCTTCTGCGAGGGGAATGATGAATTACTCCAGGGTAGGGGATGTGACTGAAAGTCAGTTCGGCGGCCCCAAAAAGCAAAGTATTCAAAATAATGCAAACCTTAAACGCTATATAGCGGCGAGGATCACCGAGTATTACAGGGGTAAAGACAGCCCCCGCCAACAATCGTTGTCGAAATCAAATGAACCTGCTTCCTGGCCAGAAGAGAATTTGTCTTCGCGAGTGAAAATGTACATCTCGCATTTAAGAACACGCCTTGAGATGGTCGAAAGTCGGTACCAGGAACTTCGTTTTTTACAGGAAAAACTGACCAAAGCAGATCCTGTCAGTTTAGTGGAAGCCATTGACAGGGGAAACACAAAAGGGCATCTGACAATACAGTACCCGACAAACAATAATGATGAAGAACTAAAAGTGGCTATACGGTCATTGCTTAAACTTGGGGAATACATTAAAACCCTGCAGACCGAAACCATAAATTCCCGAACCGGGTTGATACTTAAACGCCCCTCGGGAGATGTGGTGGTTCTGACACCATCACAGTTTGAATTTATCACTAAATTCCTGGGCTAGGTGATTGACGCCAGACTTCCAGCCTCGATGAATTGCGATATGAGAAAATCTGGGTATTGCCCTCTGCAACGCTTTGAATAACCAAGAAGTGCCATGGCTACAAATATGGCACTGGTAGTTCAGGAATCAACGTCCGTCATATCACAATACGTGTTCAGCCTATAACTACCTTAACTCCGCACAATTTGGCTAAGGTGCATAATTTCCTACCTGTACTATTCAGCGCCTGTACTATTAATATAGAAACTGATAAATGAACGTAAAACCATACGTGTTTTATAATGGTCGCTGCAAAGAAGCAGCACATTTTTATGCTGACGCACTTGGTGGGGAAGTCGGTGTTATCCATCATTTTGGCGCATGTGTCACCGCGGCTAAAAATCCTGATGCCGTTCAGCATACCGATGTCAGTATTGACGGAAAAATTATCTTGCAGATGTCTGACGGAGTGGAAGACGCACTTCACTCAGGTTTTTCGGTGTCACTGGGTGTCCAAACTGTTGAAGAAGCAAAAAACTGCTTTAATAATCTGGTCACTGAAGGAGTTACCATTGTTCCATTAGCTCCAAGTTTCTTTAGCCCTGCCTTTGGTATGCTGACCGATAAGTTCGGGGTGAGCTGGATGATTACCGTGGCGGTATAACATTCTCTGTAATACCTGCGATTACCGAACTCTGGATTGAAGACTATAATCGTCAGGTAACAAGCGGCTTACTGCTCCCTTGCGGGCGGCTAGCCTTCCTCCAGTTTTGATGAGTGAAAAAATGAACAAACATAGAGCACTACCATTGATGGCTTTCCTGTGCAGCACCCTGCTTATTGGTGGCTGCAATGATTTCTCTGCTGCTAAATCCGAAATACGCTTTGTGGATATGGAGCGTGTGCTGAAAGAGTCCGGTCTTGCCGATCAGAAAGCCAGCCATCTGAAAGCGGTACATGAAAACCTGCTGTCGGGTGCTGAAAAAGCCAGAGGCAGTTACAGCACGCTTTCAGAAGAGAAGCTTCAACAGGCAACTGCCGCCGATGAGCAGACGCTGAACATGCAGTGGCAGATTGAACAGCAGACTGCGAACCAGCAAGTCCTGATGGTGGTAAAAGAAGGCGCAAAAAACTGGATGAAGGACAAAGGCGTGACTGCCATTATGCCTGTGCAGGCCGCACTGGCAGTGGCCCTTGAAGACGATGTCACTGCTGAGCTCGTTGCACAGTTAAAAGACAAGAAAGTGGCATTCAATGAACTGCCGCTGATAACTTTAAAAACAACTACCAGTGATGCGGACACCCCCCCTGAAAAAGCGAAATAACAACAATTCAGACGGTATCATGAATTTCTGTACTTGAACGGATATTAAAATAATCAGAACGAGTGAAAATCGTATCGTTAAATGAATGTCGGTACTGAAATGAGCATTTAATTCTGCTCAATTCAGTTGCCTGCAGTTCGCTGGAGATCAACTCTGGCATTGCAGATGTGACAGCCTCGCAGGGGTTGTGGATTCAACGATGGAATCAGCCTGGCTGTATTATGTTTGGTCCGGCTGTTGTTCCTCCCATCACAAAGGAGGATAACTGTGTTGTTTCTTCTGGTAACGAACCGATTTATATTTATCATCTGTTTAATAGTAAAAAATGACTTGATCAGTTATTCATAATATTGGCAACCCTTGCATTTTTTCGCATGATACTGCAATGGCAGCTATCGGGATCAATGGCGTCAGCATCAGCTAGACATACGTATATTGTTGCGACTTTAACAATATATCTGACTTATTAACGCCGACATAAATCTGCAATCGAGTCAACCACAATGGCGAGTTATTTGGCAAGAAAACAAGACTGATTAATAAAATATTATTTACAGTACTTTCATAAGAACTCATCACCGACTTTATAAATCAAGATGAAGTGCGCCATTTCTCGAACAAGAGGTTGCTTTCATACGCACAGGCAAAGATGAATTTTATTCCAGCCAGAATAATGACCATTGCATTACTGAACTGAATAGAGAAAGCAAGTAATGAGAAAACATTACCAGAAGAATTAAACATGACAGGTATACTTCGAGACCTCAGTAGTGGATATATTCACCTAATGGCCGAAACAATGATGTTAATGCCATATTGTATATCGCACTCGATTTATCTCGCCGTATTAACGGATATATAACGGTGAGGTCAATGTTCCACGCACAGAGGAGGTCTCTGCAGCAGTATGTGTTCTCCACACGGATCATACACCGGTACCTGTGCTACCCCTGAAATAAGTAGCACGGGTACGGTGTTCCCCATTTATACAGTGTACTGACTACCACACCATCCTGTCGGTCAACCAGTTCTCATGTCAGCCACTTTTTCCATTCGACTCAAGGCTTTCTTCAGTGTTAAGGTCTGGGTTATAGTCAGGATCGCCTTGCTTTAACAGTGCATAACGACTGATTAACTGTTTCAGATGCGCCTCTGCCTGGTACGCCTGCGCAGGTGAAGGACTGTTATCCAGCCGCCGCAGTTGCTCTTCCGCAGGCACGGTTTTGTTAAATGACTGCTGGATGCCAAACACCACGGTCTTCAGTTCGCTCACTGTCATATATTTACCGCGTTTCTCATCCAGCCCATTCAGACGGTCAATGAGTTGCTGCAGCTGTCCCATCCCCTGGTGCCAGCCCTTCAGATTTTCAGGCGACATGGCAGTGTCTTTGAGGTGCTGTTGCCAACGCGTAGCCATTTGCCCCCCCAGAGGAGTTTGCGGCCACAGAGCCTGCACCTGCCCAACAAGCTGATTACCATATTCCAGCGCCCAACCAGGTGGTAATGCTGCAAGCTGTGTCAATCGCTGCTGAACTTCCAGAGGGTATGCATCTTCTTTAAGCCATTCTGGTGTTTGTCGTTGCAGGCTTTGTATTTGCTCTGCTGAGAGCACCATCGGTAACGGCGCTACAGATGCACGTAATTGCACCTGTACCGGATCGGATCGATGTAAATAATTCCAGCTGTACAGTGAGATACTACCCACTACCAGCATCGTGGTAATTCCGGCAATAAAGGGTTTCCACGGTTTTGTCTGGACAGGGACCGTGATGGTTTCCACTCTCACCACTGGCTCCTCCTGTGCTACATAGACCCAGGTGGTGCGCGGATTAGCCTGTATGGATACGGTAGTTGGCAGACCGATACCTGATGTGGTCATATCGTTATTGCCTGTTGTCGCGTTGCTGTTTTCCAGCCGTACTGCTGCGGCATGTAACTGATTACGTAGCGCGTCTATCTGGCTGACATATTTAAGCTCGAGCCGTTGCAGTAGTTCGCCCAATTCTGAAAGATGTTTTTCTACCTGATAGAGTGCATTCAGGTCTGCATAATCTAATGTTAAGGTCCGCAACAGTTGCTGTAGTCGGTGACTCAACCCGCAGAGAATATCCATCCGCGCATGGGTAGCCTGAGGCCACAGCGCTCCCCATTGATAGGTCATCAGCGCAGTGATAATCGCCAGCCCTTCATTCAGACCGTGCACCCCGGCGAGGCGGGTACGTGCCTCGGTGTACCAGGCGGCAGTCTGCATCTCAACACCGTTGCGCTCAAACAGATTCAGGCACAGCGTTTCAATATACTGCCAGTTCACGTCTGGCCGGGCAGGATGAGACAGCTTTGCGAGCTCTGCACGTAATGCTGAATGTTCAGGCATCGTGCGGGGGTCACTCCCCGTCTTCAGGTGTCGTTCGTATACTGGGGGCATTATGAAATCCATGTCGAGTGTGTATGGATGAAACGAGTATTAAATACACTGATTCTTTTCCAGATAGTGCTGTTGCTTCAGATGTCTGAGCATCACCTTTCCATCAGGCACAAACTCTGTGCCGAACCGAACTAGTCCAATCTCTTTTAATTCGGCATCAATCGCGTATCGCAACTCGCCAGGTACTTCCTGTTCAAGTAATATGACGTTGAGTGACTGCAGTCGTGGTTCATATTGCAGTAATATGCCGGATAGAGTTTCTATCAACTCATGCGCAGTTCCTGGCATACCCTGAAGTATTTTGGTCATATCGGGCAGACCATAATCAGGAATATGGGACAGAGTACCAGCACGCGAATTTAATATACGTTGAATATTATCCAGTACGGATAATATGACTTGATCTTCTTCTTTAATCACCTCAAGGGGTAAATCACCGATAAAGCAGCCCGTAAGGATTTCATATAGCGAAGGGGAATGGCTACCCATTAGACCTCCAAATGTCAAAATACAGATTTATTGTTCGGTTCCATGTGGCATGGTGTTTTACAGAGGAAATTCATTCCTGCATCTTATTTTTAATACGCATATCCGATTTCCGGAACATAACCTCCTCACCGTCATCGCCCACTGGAAGTGACACGATATAATGCGCCTTAGAAGAGGGTGTTTTTTCAATGATATCGCGACTTCGAGTGGAATGGACAACCCCAAGGTAAGAATGTATCTCCCCAACAAAATTCGACATCACCTTTTTTAACTCTTCCGTAAATGAAGCACAAAAACTATCCTCTTCACTATCAGTGACATCTTTCATTTTCCCTGCATGGAATGCTTTTATTAATTCTTCCCTGGTGATATTTTCAGGGGACTGACCAGCCCCACTCCAGCAAAAATCCAGCTTGATAATGGCATCTGCAGGTAAGCCCATTTTAATCAGTTGTTCAACTATTTCAAAGCTGTACTTCCCTTTTGAAAGATTTTCAACCGGTGTCGGGGACAACATATCATCACCGGGGGAACCATGCCCGACAACATAAATAACCGGCTTCGGCTCTTCACCAAAATGGTATTTTTCTGTTGAACGATGAAAATCAATAAACTTTCCGTACACGGCTTCACTAATATCATCATCAGAATGTTTATTACGTAGCTTAATTATCTCAATAATAATCATTTTCTCATCAGCAAGCTGGTGAAAAAATTTATCTCTTTGGCTCTTGTTAACAAAAACTATCTCTGGATGATGTTTACCATCAATAAATTTAGCCAGTGAATCGTAAAGCAACACATCAGGATTATTAACAAAAGGTGAATAGATATATCTCTTTTGTGATAATTCAGGGGAGTCCGGTCTGATTACCTCTGCATCTGCATCTACATCTACATCTACATCTACATCTACATCTACATCTACATCTACATCTACATCTACATCTACATCTACATCTACATCTACATCTACAGCGAGTGGAATATCCTCATCACTCCCTGCACCGGAGCCTGTCACATGGACACAAGTTGCGACCGGGACACATAACAGCTCCGGTAATGGTGCGGCCAGTTGTGTCAGGTTTTCCTCCAGAGAGCAGCTTCCCGCCGCCATGGTCTTTTTCACCTTACGCATATAGCTCGCGGTGGTGCCGTACTCCACCTTCCCTGCCTCCAGCTTCAGGTAACTGCCACCACCATTCAGCGTGATACGTTTTTTCCCGGCAAACGCGATGTCACTTTCTGAGGTCAGGGTGAGTTTCTTTTCCGCAAACAGCCTCAGGCTGGCGTTTTGTGCCTGCACATCCACCGGGCCTTCACTGGCTTTCAGGCTTAACTGTCCGGTGCGGGCAAACAGTCCCAGTTTCTCTCCGGCCAGCGCTGTCATATTGCCCATCACGCCAGTACTGATGTCGCCACCGGCATTAATCGCCACGTTTTTCGTGGCGGTCATTTGCAGGTGTTCACCGCTGGTGAATGCCATCCCGGCAGGGGCGGAGAAGTGAATGATTTCGTTGAGCGGTTTCAGCCGTTGCTCAAACATCCGTATCTGGCTGTCAATATCAGCTTTCAGGGCTTCGGCCTGCTCTGCCGCCATTTCAAGCTGTTGCAGGTGCTGGTTTAACTGGTCGATTTCCTTAAGTGCCGCGCCCATATCCAGCACCTCACCCCGGGCTTTGGCCTGCTTGTCCGCACTGACAAACAGCCCTTTTCCGGCGCGGATAGTGCCGCGTTCATCGGTGCGCAGCTCGGTGCCTTTACCTCGGGGTTTTCCCTGCGCATCCACCAGATAGCCACTGCTGAGCTGGGTTTTGCCGTATTCCGTGGCGAGCTTGATATGTTCTTCGCCGCGCTGGTCTTCCATCCGCAGCTTGTTGTTCGCCGGCGTGCGCAGAATATTGCGGGTGTGGTTGTCGCGGTTAACGTGGTCCGGGTGTTCTGAGTCGTGCAGTGCATGGGCGATGTACGGCAGGTCGATGTCGCCGTTGCTGTAGGCTATCGCCACTTCCGTACCGTCGGTGAGCGGCGTATGCCAGCCGAGGGTGTCACCGGAATACGGTTTTGCCTGGCGCAGCCACAGGTAACCGTAACCCTGCTCTGTTCCTTCCCGGTCAAAGTCCAGCTTTACGCGGTAGCGGCCCAGTTCATCCAGGTGGGCGTAAATATCGTTCTTCTCGCGGCTTTCAATTCGCGCAGGCAACGTGCCGTGGATTTCCGGGCGCGGGATTTCAACCGGGCGAAAGCTGTAGCGTTCGCTGTAAGGCATGCCCCACACGGAGACATGCAGACGCGAATCCCGTGAAGCAGCAAAAGTGACCAGCGTGAGAATGACACCTTCCTGCAACGCAGCAATCACACTGCCCTGCGGCTCCAGCACCTGTCCCGGCGTCAGGTTTGACGCATTGCTGAACAGGTGAATACGCGCAGACCGGTTCAGTTCACGTTCATGGTGCAGACAGGCGTAAAACGCCCCGCTTTCGGTGGCCGGCTCCGGGTCGGTATCATCACCGGCTTCGCGGTACGGTGCGGCGTAGCGGTAATGTTCGCCCGTGGTCACCGCCTCATGACGCACGCTGACCGCGCTGTCCAGCGGTGTGCTGGCTGTACGGTAGTTGTAGTCGCGGGTGGCGACGCTGCCGGTAACCACATTATGCCAGGTGCGTACACCCCACACCGCTCCCTCCGCCCCGTCGAACAGGCCGGAAGGTTCGCTGTACGGCAGGCGCACATCAAACTGATAATTCAGCTGGCTGTCGGCAAAGATAAACACGTCCAGTTCACGGGTGTTGTCCATCTCCGTGCGCCAGTAAATCCCCACTTCAGACAGAATGCGCTGAACAAACGCCAGGTCCGTTTCCCGCCACTGGGTGATGACTTCACGCGGCGGATAGGTGCGTTCCAGACGAAATTCGAAATCAGCCCCTTCCAGCCCGTGTTTACGCAACACCTGCTCCACCACTTCCGGTACCGACTGGTTCTGGAAAACCGCACACTGGCGACTGCAGGACAACAGCGCCAGGCGCGAGCTGAGCGTAGCTTTATAGTGCGACTGGTCAGCGGAGGTCGACAGCCATTCCAGACGGGTCATGATGCCATGCACCGTTTTGCCACTGCGCATCCGGAAGGTGGCGTACTTCATCAGCACCTGTTCCGGGGCAATATTTGCCTGCGGGGTGGTGAATTCAATGTCCCATGTGAACGGCTCGCTTAATGCTTCCCGCCCGCGAAACTTCAGCACTTCAGGCTGGACGGTGCTGTCATTAATCGCCAGCAAATAGCGGGTCTGCCCGTCAAATAGCGCTAACCAGTTATCCATCACTTCACTCCTTTACCGGTACCAGGCTGAGCCAGCCATCGCCCGGTTCAATGGTGCGCGGCTCATCCGGGTCAAGATCGTCGCGGCTCAGCACCAGACGCCATTGGTTGTCTTTTAAATCCGGGCGGTTAAACAGGGCAACTATCGCCACAAACTGGGCGTTTTCATCCATCGGCGTGTCGAGTGTGACGTTGCCGTTGGGCATCACCAGCAACTCTTTTGAAGCCAGCACATCCTCTTTGAGCACAGTATCGGCGTTACGCAACAGCGTCTGGTAATCGGCGGCTTCCACCGCTCTGCGGTCTTTGAGCTGATAGACCCGCACCATGGTTGCCAGCGGTGTCTGAGCGCCATCGGCGTTAATTGCGGTACGCGGGGCAAAATCCAGATGAAGTGTTTTGATCTTTTTATAAAAGATGGATTTCGTCATATTGACCGTGCCGTCCGTAACGGTCTGGGTCAGACCGCAGCCTGCAAGCAGGCAGCAGCCGATAAGCGTCAGCGCCCGCCAGCGGGTAACTGTTGCCATACATAAGTTCCTTTTAAGAGAGGGAGAAAGCGTGGTTAGTCGAAGCGGTAGTGGCCGTTTTCAGCCAACGGTAACATCTGGCAGTGCAGCCCTTCATAACACCCCAGGCTGACCGTCAGGGTTTCCCGGTTATCGCAGAGCTTGCCGTTTTTCAGACCAAGCAGGCCAGTGCGCCCGAGTTGAATACGGCGACTTTTGCCCAGGCGCGGTTCTGGCAGCAGACGAACCGGAACGGTCAGGCGCAACCGTGCATCGCTGCGGTAGCCCAGATAAACACGCATCAGTACCAGCAAGTCGGTATGGATATGTCCGCCAGGTAACCAGCCTTCGGCTTCATCAGGGTCTTCGGTGATGAGCGTCACCAGCACCCGGCTGCAGGCTTCTTTGGCGGTTTTACCCAGCGTCGCCCGTTGTGAAAGCTGTATGCGGTTAGCGCCTCCCAGGCCGCTGCGGTTGTCGATATGCACTTTAACGGGATCAGGTTCAGTGATCATGGCCCGCGTATGCGGGGCAAGCAGGCTGACCAGGGCGCGAATACCTTCCGCATTTCTGGTCGGCAAGCGCATGGTTCCCAGCAGTGCCAGAAAGCGCGAAACCGGTGTCGCTACCTGTTCAGCGGTACCCGGAATGCCCAGGCCCACCAGCCCCAGCAGGCATTGTGACGTAGCATCACGCCCACCCGCCTCGAAGGTGGCCGGATAAGCGTATTTACGCCAGATCCGGTAATACTGTGTGGTGATGCGGTGGCTGAAGATGTCCAGAAACGAAGTGAGCGCCTCATGCCCTTCCCGCCGCTGCGCAATGTCATCCAGATACATGCCTGGGAGCGGTGAATCCACGCCGTACATGCCCAGAAAGGTGGTGCGCACGGTCGGGGGCCGCTCCGGGTGATCTTCGTCAGTCTCGACGGCTTTCAGTGTGCTGACCGGAAATCCCATCCCCGGCCAGGGGCGGAAGCGCACCGGATCGTTTGCCGGATGGCTGGTCGCCCCGAGCTTTGGTGCGTCCGGACTTTCCTGCTCCAGCAACTGGCAGAAGCGATAAAAGTTGGCCCGCCAGATGTCCTTGTTGAGGGCTAGCGTCAGCCCGGTACGTGCTGGCTGTGACTCTCTTGCCATCTCAGTCTTTTCCCTGTCGGTTGCAGTACCAGTGTGAGCTGGTTAAAGAGGTGAATATCCGCATACAGTGCGAAGAAGCGGTGCAGCATCTCGCCGAAGAGATTTACATCGCCTTCGCCGGCAAAATTGTCCATATTCAGCGTGACCTCGATGTCCACGCCGCGCAGCATAAATCCTTTCTCAAAACGGCGGATCAGCGTGTGTTTCACTGCAACAATCGCCTCAAGGCGACGGCGATTCATCTCATCGTCCGTCCAGTCATACAGCGCCAGCGTTCCGCGCAACACTTCAGGATTGTCCATCATGCTGAGGAAGTTCGAACCCAGATGGCTCATCACTCGCCAGTGGAAACGGTCGCTGGCGGGCGGATATAGCGGCATGGTCGGCGCGGAGACATTCAGTACCCTGACCGGGACTTTGCCCGCCTTGACCACCCGGTCCAGCAGGGTGCTTTCCAGTGCTTTGCGCGGGAGCTGGCCGTTGGTGCCGGTGATGCGCATCGAGAGCGATTCGGGTTTCTCAGACAGTTGATCCAGCTCGAAAGAACGTCCACCGAGGATCAGCCAGGTGTCATACAGGCCAGAGGCCCCGCGTTTCACCCGAGTGTGGAAATAACGCTCCGGTGCATCGTGGCGCATCATGCCACCGCGATGGCGGAAGCTGGTGAACGGCACATACGGGTGCTTGCCGTGTTTCACCGCGCCATGGATGTTGTCAACACTGTAGATCTCAGTGTGGCCGTCCTGAAGACGCAGCGGGCGCAGCAGGTATTCATTGTCCAGCGGGTCAAGCGTTAGTGGGTCAGCTTCGAGGGTGAAGAGGTTGATGACCGGCGCACAGTGCAGGCGGAAGTTTTCAGTCTCAAACGGTAAGTCAGACGACCAGGCTTCGCTGAGCACAATGTCAATTTCAAACCAGTTGCTGGCAGGGTTAAGACCAATAGTTTCAAGTCCACGCAGTTCGATAAACATGAACTTCGGACGGAAGCTGAAATATTCCAGCAGCAGCTGATAACCACTGAAAGCGGAATCGGCCTTCTTCCACAGACCGTCATTGTCATCAAAGCCCATCGGTTTGCACCAGCCAGCAAACTTATGGCGCTCGGTGCGGGTACCGGCATGACGCGCATACATCGCGTGTACCCGGCGGGTCATCGCCAGATGCAGTGCCGAGCTGACCGGGCTTTCGGCGTTGAGAAAGATGGCGACTTTGTCGATGCCAGCCTTGCTCCAGTCGATTTTTTCCGGGCATTCAAAACGCAGGCGAATAGCAGAGCGCCCGTCCGTTTCGGTGTGCATCCGGGCATCGGTAAGGCTCAGCGGCTGGAGCGGTACATCACGCGTGGTGCGGTACTGGCAGGGTGTTCTGTTCGGCCCGACCGGTCGCGATAATACAGAGAAACCTTCCTGCAGCCGTTCAGACTGACGCAGACTACGCCAGTCCGGCGAAAATTCCACGATCGCCAGTGACGGGATAGTGCGCATGTAGTGCGGCCACAGCAGGCTCACCAGCCCTTCGGTCAGTTCCGGCAGGTCGTCATCGAGTTTTTCACGCAGGCGCCCCATCAGGAAAGCAAAGCCTTCAAACAGGCGTTCTACGTAGGGGTCGCGCGCACCGGGTTTATCCAGGTTGAGCATCGCAGCTCTGTCCGGATGGGCGCGGGCAAATTCTTTACCGGCTTCGCGCAGATAGCGCATTTCGGCTTCGTAATAGCGCAGGGTTAAGTCATCCATGCACGGAATTCCTGAAGGTTATCAAACAAAAATTTAGCCACAGAGCACCATGGCACGAGCAGGATCGATGGCAATCAATCCGGCCAGCAGAGCATCCATTTCGGGCATCAGTCGGGCTTTATCGCTCTCATTGCGACCGGCTTTCATGCGCAGCAGTTTCAGGCGGCGGGCCTGCACTTCAAATAACAGGGCGGGTTCCCAGTCGCCAAGGGTGAGTTGCGGGGCGCTGGACGTCAGTTCTCCCAGCAGATGCAGCGCCATATCGTTACGCCCGTACTGCTCGGCAACGCGTGCCATCAGCAGACGCACCAGCCAGCGATGACGCGGAGAGTCCATTCCAGGGCGGGACTGGAGCCAGGCAAGCGCAGCTTCCGGACCTTCAATATCGCCCTTTGCCATCGCTTCCGATTCCAGTAACAACACATCGTCCGGCTGGCCGTTGGTCACCGTTGCCGGTTCGTCGCGGAAGATAAGCGCTTCCTCGTTGACCTTTTCGGCAATCCACGCGGTGGTGACTTCATCAGCAAACGGGGTGCCGTCGTTCCAGGCCAGCCCTTCCAGACCGGGTAAACGTTTGAGGAAAAAGCGCAGATCAAAAAGAATGGAGTCGGACCAGGCTTCCCACGGCTGACCGGCATGGCTAAGCCCCTGCCAGAGGTACCACTGGAGATCGAGCCAGAAATGGTTCACCCCTTCGCAGTACATCTGGCTGGCCTGTTCGACCAGCTCAGCCCAGTTTTTTTGCAGATACAGGCGCTTTAATTGCGCCCGGTATTCCGGTTTCGGCGGGACCAGGCGCGAACGTCCGCTGCTGTCCAGCGGCGGGATCTGCTCGACTGTATCCCAGCGCACGGTTTTCATCATGCGGTGAGAGGCCAGCCAGCCCTGCGGCTGTTCACCCAGCCAGCGGGAAAGTAACTTTGTCTGGTCGAGTAAATCGCGTCCAGATTTCACCACTGACAGCTTCGGGGAATCAGTAAGAACGGATTCGCGCCCGGCATCCTGCATACTGCTGTTCTGGGGGACTAACGCATCCATCCCGCCAGAGCGTGCCAGGCGATTTTCAAGCGCCGTACAAAGGCCGGCAAAAGAGGGTTTTTCATTGTCAGGCCAGTCAGCAACCGTTGCCGCCAGCAAGTTCACAGCCCCAACGGTCAGACTCGCGTCATCGCGGTCGACCTCCGGCCACTGCGAGAGTGTGTCGAGCACTTTGGCGCTGTTCAGCCATTCCAGCGCGGCCTTGCGGGCATTGGGGCGCTGTGGATGGCAAAGCTGACCGTAGCGGGAGAGCATCGCCGATAACAGCAATAAGCCTTCCGCCAGCCCTTTTTCGCCGTCGCGGCTTAGACGGGCCTGGCTGTACCAGGTCGCGACCCGAATATCTTTGGCACTCTCGCAAAGACACTTTTCCGCCAGCCCACACAATAATTCTGCATCGGTCCCGGAGAGCTTATTGATCTCCTCACGCATCAGCAGAAAATTATCGTCATACGCCGGATCGTCGCCGGTTTCCTGTGCGGGAGTGATTGGGCGTAGCCAGTTATCCCAGAGTGGCAGGGCGTCCGTCGCCCGCGAGAGCAGGCGTTGCTGCTCCTCATTATTAGTGCTGCATACGGATAACAGCGCTTCTGGTGAACTCATTTTTATTCCTCCCTACCCGCATCAACGCTGAAGATAGACTCCGGCAACCTGAACCCCTGGAGTTTCAGCAGCGCCAGCGGGCCGTCACCCAGTTCACTGCGCATCACGAACGTCAGCGGATTGCCGTCCGCAGCTTTCCATACCAGTTGAGTGCGGCTTCCATCAAGGGGGGTGACCTGCGCTTTATCCAGTAAGCGGATGAATCCCCAGTTGCCCTGGTTGTGGGTATACAGCTGCATACCGCTATTCACGCTACGCCAGCTGAGACTGACGCCGGGATAGTACGTTTTCCCCGGCCAGGTAAAGCTTTGCCAGCTTTCCATCTGGTTGAAGTAGTCAAGGTTCTGCTCATCTATTGTCAGCTGGATACGGGCAACATCCCGCGTTGGGCGCGCCATCAGTTCAAAATTCACGCCAGCGTCACCCTGGGCAAAAACAATGTCCGACAGCTCGGCCAGTTGGTTAATCGCTCTGAGGAAATCGGCACTCACCACCATCCCCTGGCTTGCCGCAGGATCAACCACCCATCGGTTACCTTCCTGATGGAGGATGCCACCGAGGTTAGTTTTGAGGAATGTGGTGATTCGCCCCGAGTCACTGCGCAGGAACTGGGCCAGCAGCGGTAATGAGGCATCGCTACCGGTCGCATTAAACGGATAGCGACCGGCAAAGGCTTTGTTCCATTGGTCAACAATGGTGGTCTGCCAGCGGGTGTTAAGGCTTCCCGCCGCCGGGGCCAGCACCTGTCGCCAGGCCAAATCCAGCGGGAGCACAAACACAGACTGGCCGAAGCCACTCCACTCCTGCCCCAGGCTGGCAGCGACCAGGCTGCCGTAATCACGAGTGTCGGTCAGATCAATGGCTTTCCCCTGGAACACGGTTTGCGCCAGCATCTGGGACATCGCCTGGGGATCGGGTGCACTGGTGACCTGCTGGAGTTTGAGTCGCACCTGCGTGACACGGGCAAGCCAGGACTGGAAGCTGAGATTACCGTCATTGCCGGTGCCCTCTTTGCCATCCATCAGCCCCATCAGCGGACCAAATACCCCATCAAGCGGGCCTTTCGGCCCCTGCGCCTGCTCGATAAACTGCTTGGCATTTTTCTTCTTGCCGATCAGCTGTTTCGCAGAGTCCACAATCGAATCCGCCAATGCTTCACCCTTCTGCCCGGTTTTCCCCTGCCAGGCGAGCGTGTTCATCAGCGCCACCAGCGGAGACTGGCGGACATCGCCAATCAAGTTGAGCTGGGCAATGGCCTCAGAAAGCGAAGCCGCTTCCTCCCAGTGAATGCTGTTGACCATATTGAGCCAGGCGTTACCAAAATCGGTGAAGTAGCGTTCTGTCAGACGCTCTTTCAGGGCTTCGGGGGCAATATCACCGCCCGGCTGACGGGTTTTATCCGTCAGCACCCAGTCAATTTCATCGCGGCGAGTTTTGACCACTTCGTCAATCGCCTCCTGCACCTGCTCTTCCCACGCCTGGCGGGTGAACATCCCCGGCACCACTTCTTCGGTGTTGAATACCGTTGAGGAGTCAGTGTCACCGGTCATGTCTGCCAGCGTAAGATCAGGCCAGTTGCTGGCAATGCGTTTAAGCATGTCCTGATACAACCCTGATTCAGCATTACGCTGCCCGATCTGCTTGAGCAAAATCTGGCGCACCGTGCTGATGAGTTCAGCGTCGGGCTTAATTGCCCATTCCGGATGTGCCGGGAGGTTTTGTGCATAAAAGCCCAGCAGTTTTGGGGCCAGCTCCTGCCAGGTGCCGTCTGGTACCCCCTGACGTTTCGGCCAGGAAGCCAGTACATTTTTCGCCAGCCACTGCGCGTCTGCTTTATCCGGACGGGCCAGCATCAGATAGCCTTTGAGCACATCGTATGCCCGCTGAGTGCTCTGGGTACGGGCATCGCTGGCAGGGGGCAGTTGCACAAATGCGTTCTGTTGCTGCTTCAGGTGGGCTGCTGTGGCATCACGCATCAGCAAGGTATTGTTGCGCGCATACAACGGCCAGAGTGCAGCCAGCGTGTCGCGGTCCTGATTCAGCCCAAAGCGGGTGTACCATGGCGCGCCCTTCGCTTCACGGTTTTGCAGACGGGCAATGGCCTGTTGTAGAACGAGCTGATTCCGCAAGCGTTCAGCCAGTGGCAGTTTGCTGTCAGCTGCGATACGGGCGGTGTTTTGTGCCTGGTAAATTTGCGCACGGTTTACGGTGAGAGACAGCAGCGTACCCGCGCCCCACAGAACCACCAGCGCAAGAATGAGCAAACGCAGCCCTTGCAGCCAGTCGAAGGTGATTTTCTTTGGACGGACAGCATCGCTGTCGTCAATGATGGCTTTCCATGCCGGGGTGTCGAGACGAGTATTGGGTAGCGAACCGGCAACCGCCAGCTCAGGGTTAAACATCGCACCCCGCAGGCGATAAGCCACGGAACCCTGCATCATGCCGGTAAACAAAACATTCAGGCTCGCTTTCAGTTCGCCCTGCAAACGGGAAGAGAGTTGCAGCAGCCCGTCATGTTGCGGGTTGTGCAGGATCTGAGACATCCCCACCTGGCGCAGGCGGGGTATCAGCGTATCCAGCGTTGAACTGGCGTCATCCGGTATGGCGACCGGGCCAAACATCGCGCCGACAGCCGCTGGCTGGCTCTCACCCTGAGAGCCTATCTCTTTATCGGTCAGCCACACCCAGACAGGTGCCTGCCAGCCCAGCAGTTTATCGGCTTTCTGTCGGCTGCGTAAAAAGGCGTCACGTTCGATGTCTGTCGGTAACGCGGAGGTATTTATTACCTGCACGATGCCATCGATGGGGTGGCGTAGGCGAACTTGCTTCAGCTCTGACAGAAACGCTTCATCGGGTTGCAACGAGGCACTACCTGCGTGAATAAGTACGCTCCCGTCACCTTCCTGCCACATATCGCGGCTAAGGCCAGGAACGGCTTTTTCGATGTCTGCATCTTCACCCTGAAGCAGTAAAATCCGAACTTTGGTTTTCCAGTGGCGGCCATAGCGCAGGCTAAGATGCTCAATAACTGAAGTTGCAGTAAATTTTTCAACCGCTCCTTCTGAATGAATCGTCAGAGAAGAATCGTCACGGGTGAGATCCTGCTGGTTTTTTTTGAACGACAGCTGCACACCAGACTTACCCGCCCTCTCAAATCCTTTTTCGATAAGCCATCCCAGAAGGACAATCACCACGATAAAGGACAAGCAGGATGTCATCAGCCTGGCATTATCAAGGGGGCCAATCCCCGTCAAGTCAGCCATTTTTTCTGGCAGGGATAAAAATAAAAAAGCGAAAATTACTGTACAAAAAATGGCAACAGCGACAATGGCCCCAATGAGTGTTTTTATTTTCACGATAAGTCCTGATTTATCCCTGTGATATCGCCGGGTGTAATACCGACAATCCAGATATCATTTACATCTGTTTCTGCGACCACAATCTGTGGGTCACCCTGTTGGGCGGCAGTCGTAGCAATCGCGACAGCAAGCCAAGGTGCGGCCTTGCCGGTATAGCCTGTGGTCTGATCAATATCCTTATTGTCCTCAGTCATACTTAAAGTCAGTTCATTATTTTCACAGGCCGTATTCCAGTCCCCACCCTGTGACACCGAACTCCCTGTCATCCATGCCCTCCTCACCCCTTCCGGTGGCAACTGGCACCATAACAATGCTCTGCTGAGTGTTTTTGAAAGTGAACGAGAACAACCTTTTTCAGGGCGATGTAGCCTGACGGCATTCGGAAAATCAGCATGCCTGCGGTTCAGTAACACAAGCCAGGCTATCGCTTCCCCTTGACCTTCAAGCGGGGTTTCCCGAATGGCCGCGCTGACGGTAATAAGAGCAGCAGGTGTCTTCCACATTTCATCCAGCCAGTTGTCTAGAGCGGCTAACCCCTTAACATGAAATAACTGAAACTTACGGCCAGTCTGCAAAGCCAGCAGATGTGAGATTTTCGCCTCCGCATCCGGAACTCCAGCTATCTCGCAATCGACCATTAACCAGCAGAGAACATCGGCAGGGATTTTATCCAGCACCGGTCTAATTTGACTGGCAAGAGTTTTCACCGCGATATCCAGATCATCCACCTGCTGCTTATTCTGAAAATCTGCTAAACGGGTATGACGAACAGGTGCGCCTCCGACTCGAGGTGGCTGCATAGTTAACTGAGAAGTTGAAGCCAGAACGGCGTTGAGTAATTTTTCCGGGCCACTACCGAGCTGGATGACCACGCCAACCTTCAGTACACTGACAGCCCGTTGCCCCCGAGTGATTTCCCGCTCAAGCAATTGTTCTCGCTCTCTATTCCACGAGGACGCCCATACCTGATCGCATTTGTAACCAAACCGGCGAAGACTAAAAAACAACCCCCACAAACAAACGGGCAAACCCAGTGCCATGCACCAGAATACATACCCCGTCCGTTCTTCTGTCCACAACCAGAATGTCAGGGCAATTCCAGAGGCTAAGATAATACCCAGAAAATATAACCAGCGACGTGTATTCGGCCGGGGTATTCTGGGAGCAGATTCAGGGATAGCATCCAGGTAAACCGCCATCGCTACGCTACCTTCGCCTTTGTAAAGGAGCTAATTAACGTACAACCGCAGGCACATTTATGGCCATGAAATGCCACAGGGATACCGTTATCCAGGTAATCAGGATTACCTTCAATAATGGAAGTGGGTCCATGCCCCTGAATTGGGCAAGATACTTTATCGCCTTTACGGGCAACACCAATACCACCGAATTTCATTTTTTCTGATCCGGTTAATACAGAACCACCGTGGGTTGTTTTATCGCCTTTGCGAATAATCTGCAACATTTGTGCCTCCAAGAATTTTTTGTGGAAAATAAAACACGATTCTCATTCGTAGCCAAATCGATCATTTATTACGATTTTTCCCGACCAAATTTGGCCTCATATCGGAATAGTTGAACCTGCCGTAGGAATTCCGCGATTTTCATTTCAACATTAATGGTTGATACCATACGTTTTATTGAGATGTGATTTTATCACTGCCGTATTTGTATAGCTGAACCTTTACCACTTCCACCACACCATGATAAATTTCCATCATTACTTACATAGTCAGCCTGTGATATTCCCCTTCCATATTGATATATACACATAGACTTTACGGGAGATCATTTCATAAGCATTAACCTCTCTCCTTCAGGATATTAAATTTACAACATTCATTCCGGTGAAGTATCCATAAAAAACTGAAGAGTTTAATGGAGATATAATTTTTCAAATAAACCTCTCAGATTGACGCATCGTTAGTTAGTGCACCAAGATACGACTCCCACAACAGGTCGTCTTCCCGTAATACTATTCACCCCCATGCTTCACGATGAAGAGAGAAATGCACCATTATTCAAGGAAATTTAAATTCATTATTTCTGACTGTGTCATCGACTATATCTTCAATACTTCTACTTTGAATACCTTTCTCACCAAATGAATTAGAATTACATCTTTTTGAACTGATAACCTCTCCATTCTTCTTTATATCAAGAAGTGCTACAGCGCCTTGCTTTTCTTCTGGAATAAGGAGTACATAAGAGTAGGCACCTTTATTAAACCCTAAATAGGTTGTATTGGTTCCTGAATTCAACCATCTTTTCAATCTATTCATTGGATTAAAATCAACTTCAAGCTCAGTGCTATCGGCCTTCTGAAATAAGAATTTAATTGTATTATCGTTCTTATTTGAACAAAATGCAGTCGTTTGCTTTACTTCACTAGGTAGATTCAGATAAAGCGACGTGAGTGGGAAATCTGATCTTGCTTTGCTTATCAATCTGGTGATGATTTAGTAATAACCTTCGTACCTTGAGTCTCTTTGCTGAAGAAGATTTCTGTTTCACCACCATTAAACCCTTGTTTAACTTTCAGATTATCCGGACCATTCCACTTATAATTAACCTCAATACATCCTTCATTGCACTTCATAGTAAAATCTTTTGTGGGTGATATATTTTTCATGAGATGTTTTTTATTATTTTCAGTCAAACCGTCTCTATACTTATGATAAGCATCTAAAAGGCTGCCCCCACGATAAAACACCTCATCAACACTCCCATACTCATTGTTCAGAGTGGAAGTAACGTTAGTATAAGAAGACGCGTTGTCAATACGTTCCTCATTCCCATCTTGAGAATAAATAATCATACGATTATTTAAAACAAAAATTAAAGATCCATTTACTTTAATAAAATAATTAAAAGGATAATCACAGTTATTAGATTGTTTTACTGGCGTAAACAAACTGACATTATCTTCCAGCATTATGTTATATTCTGATAGCAGCTGAGAATATAAATCAACTGTTTTCTGGCTATGCCAGTAATTTAATGGAGTTGTGGCTTTCATTTTGTATTCAAACTTACATAACCCAGGTATACTTATATTTTTATTATCAATGTTTATCACCTTCCCATTAAATACATTACTGACATTTTCTTTTGCTACAAATTCTCCTTTAGGAGTTATCAAATCAGAAACCACATAATGATTCCACGTCAGTGACTTTTCTTCAACTGATGTTCCAATCGTCTTTTCAACTCCGGCATTAGCCATAAAAGATGAAATCAGTAATAAATAAAATACAACGAGAACATACATATAAAGACCTCTTTTAATGAGTGGAATCATAAACATTATTTAAAAACATATTGTATTCTGCTCTGCGTCTTAATATAAGGCCTGAGTCCCCACCATTCGTTATATCCAGAAACTCATGAGCAGCATTCTCATATTCGTTAGAATTAAGTAATGCCAGTAGATTCGGAGCTTGACCTGAAGAAAGGAAAAATGCTCCACAGTTGAATAGCAAACTCACAAGAGCATCAAACTCATACTGATACAAATCTACTTCAATAGCTCGTTTCACCCCATTCTCAATATCAATTCGATCATTTTCAAATAGGTGTATCTAGGTGCTGGCCTGCGTTAATCATGGTGTTGCGGGTGCTGGTGAGCTGAAAGTGTTCACCGGAAGTCAGGGCAACACCTTGCGGGGCACTCGCCAGCAGGACGGCAGACTGAAGGTTTTTGAGTCGGTCGGTCGGTCACCAGGTTTATCTGGGTACTGATATCGCAGACTAATGCGCAGTTCAAATCCAATAGTCTTTAATTTTAAATCGAATTACCGATATTTATTTTTAATATTTAAATAACCGACCTGCTTATGCACACATACTACATTACAGTCAAATGCAATACCCACACAAATAAACTTACGACTATTAACTTCTTCATTATAGATTTCAGCATTTTTAGTATCAGTATATGGTCGCAAGCCATAAATATAGTTTAATTACTTAACATAATTTTTCAATATTATTTTTAATCTGGTAATGAGATGTTTTTCACTGTAGTACCTTCGTTTGTCTGTCGGAAGTTCAATCTAGTTTCACCACCTGATTGCAATATGTCTACATCCAACTCATTGTTTGATTTCCAGTTATATTTGAAAATCAAATCAGATAATATTGTAATTATCTCATTCTTCCCTGGTGTTATTGATTTTTTTAATTGATTAAGTACTTCATCAGTTTTATGTTTCTCCCTAAACTTAAGATAAGCAGAGAGCAAATCAGTATTAGGATAAACACAAGTTACAATGTTTCCTTCGGTATAAACTACATCCATTTCATTACTACCTTCTATACAGGAGACACTATCAGTAGTACTTATTGATTCTTGAACCTTTTCCTGATTTTTTACCTGCTTTAATCGCACATCCCCATCAGGGTAATACCATACTGCTCGATTTTTATAGATCAGCATTAACGTATTATCAGTTATAATAAACTCTGAAAAAGGTAACTGGCATTGAGAATTAGGATCTACAGGTGTAATCACATCAATATTTTCATCTAGTTGAATGCCATATTGCTTCAAAAAATCACGATAAAAGGAAACTGTTTTGACACTTTGCCAATAACTTACTGGTGTCTCTTTTTCGTCCACAACCCTGCAGGAAAAAAGTCCTTTAACATACAGCATATTCTCTTTTAAAATGATCTCCTTCTCAGCGAAATATTTCTTTACATTATCTATAGAATCCTTGTCAGCTGATTTTTTTGTAATATCCTCAGAAACCATCGCAAATTTCCAAGATTGATCGTTAGCAGCCCAACCATGATTAAAGAATGGACTAAAAAATAAAATTACTGCAATGAAAAATCGACTCCTATACATATTCATTTCCTTATCATTAGTGAACTGAGTTATAAACATTGTTCAAAAACATATTGTTTTCTGCACTTCTTCTCTTAACCAAACCATTATCTCCATTGTTAGTAATATCTAGAAGCTCATTAGCAGCCATATCATATTTTTCACGATTAACATTATCAATTAGATTTGGTGCTTTTCTAAGAAAAAAGAAATTCTCACCACAATTAAAAAGCAAACTAACCAACGCATCAAACTCATACTGATACAATTTTACTGCAACCGCATTCTTTACAGCATTTTCGAATTTCAAAATATCAATATTAAAAACTTCATTGGCTTTCTCAATCGTTATGCTGCTTTTAAATTCATCAGGTAATATAATGTCTTCACATTTCAATTTATCAATTAAATGACCATAACCAATTGTGCAATAATTATGCGCATCATTATAAGCAGTCAATTCCAGTTGTTCCCAATCTTTAATAAACAACCGACCTTTTTCGGAAGTAACTAAAGTATTAACATCCTGTCTAGGTTCTTGGTTCTGGCTCGTTTGATTACTAAATGTATTATTATATCCCTCAACTAATAATTGAACCGGATCCAGAAGATCCCCTCTACGTTTATAGTGTGATTCATTTACATCTGTTAAGGATTTAGCCAGAGTAAAGCCTTCCGCACCCGAAAAGAGTTCAAAATGCAGCATAAAAACAATAGTGCCATTCAACTTGAATGTTGGACGTGTTAAACCATTATCATCTGTGCTAATTAACGCACCTGTTTCACCCAATTGTTGTCCCTGAACAACCTCATCGCCACTATTAACTTTTATGGTTGTGGGATTAACTTCTCCATAACGCGCAATAAACTCTCGTCCATCAGTAGCTTTATGATGTACCGTTATCTGGTGTGTGCGATTATAAAAATTCCTGACTTCTAAAACGGTTCCAGGGCAAATAGCAACAACAGGTGTATAAGGGTTAGTATAAAGATCCCTTGCAGCATGTTTGCGCCCTCGTTCACGGGGATAATCCATAGTTGCTGCATTTACCATTCTCTCCGCACGCCAGCTATGAGTATTTCCCCATTTTTTTCCCGGATCATTTTCTGGTTTGACCTGAAGTGGGAAAATAATCACTGCATTATTGTTGCTCAAGGCATCCATAAATACCACAGGATGTAAATGCCACGGATCTGGCCCCATACCGGGGACCTGTTTCATCCACGCTATCTTCTTAATAAACTCTTCTGTGTAGGTCTTCCACGACGGAGCATCCGTGGCCAGCTTATCCAGATATGTCTTCCATAAAGGGTCATCTATGCCGTAATACCATTCACTGCCATGTTTCGCGATAATTCGATACAGGTGATCACGATAGGAGCCGTTATGGACGGCCTGCAAATATTCCTGTTCCGAGTAATACCCATCGTGGTTGCTGTCTATCTGCTCCAGTAATCGCTTGTAATTATATTCATTCAAGGCATGACTGGTCCGCGTTTCAACCTGCGCAGCTTTATACATCTGCTCAAGAATACCTTTCACCACATTATCCGGATGCTTTACGCCGTCCAGCAAATCAAAACTTTCCGGGACCTTATTCAGCGTCACAAATCCCAGTTTCCCTAAGTCATATCGCGACACTTTCTCGACATTTGCGGCTGCCAGCCACCCCTGCTCCTGATTTATCTGGTAATACGCAGGCTCTGCACCCGCAGCCACTGCCTGCCCTTCAGCACCCAGCATCGCCACTTTTGACCGTGTGGCTATCCCCTGGTTCTTCGTTTTAAGACTGCTTTCAGCCAGTTGTCCCTGCGCATTTTTGGTGAACAGAGGTACACCTCCCGGATACATCAGGAACGCCGCTTTGTCCTCTATGTCCACCCTGCCTGGATTAGTGATGAACTTTTCTACGTTACCCATAGCTAGGCACTCGATATGCACCTGATAGCGAGAGCGTTTTCCGTTTTCATTCGGCAGTTCATAAAAACCCATGTGCCCAATACCGTCTCCGGCATTAATCTGTATCGAAGCCTGAACCACCTCGCCAAATTTCGGCTCACCACCCGTAGTGGTTACTGCTGTCAGGCTGTCTCCGTCTGACACCACCCAGACACGGTCACCTTTATTCAGCTTGCTGTTACCTCCAAGATCCTGCCCCAGCGTCACAAGGCTAAAGGTGTTTGGCGAATCAGTCGGCTCTTTTCCTGGGCGAATAACCTGTTGAGCAGTATTCCCCTGTTCATAAGACAACGGGAATCCAGGGGTCAATGCACCCGCTCTTTTCCACAGCAATACATCTTCACTGCTCAGGTAATATCCCCAGTTCTTAGTGGCCGTGCAGCTCACCATGCCAGCATGCTGGGTACCGTAAGCCGGAGCACATCTCCCCCACCACGACGGAGTTAATACTGATGGCCCAGACTTAAGATTACCCTTGTCCGACAATATCCAGATAACAGTCCCGGCACTCAGCCCCGCCGTTGCATCAATGACATTGACCTCACTAAACTGTCGGTTAACGCTGTTGACTTTATGACTTATCGTTTTATCGCCCAGCTTCACTCGAGTACCCACAGGTAATGAACCACTTCGATGACCTGCCCGGACTTCTTCAGCGCTGGTGTAATACGACAAACCATCCGTAGTTGTTCTTTCACGTGCGTCCCCCTGCTGTCCATAGGCACTAAACGGGGCCATGTTCATATAGAGGGTGTGGAAAGTCAGACCACTATCAGGGTTATCACCAGGCTGGGTATAGTGCTTCACAAGCACAAACGAGGTGGAAAAGTTGACTTTGTCATCCCGCCAATCGATAGCTGTACTTTCGTAGTCCTTGCATACCCTGTAAGCCACTATCTCGCCATCAGCCATGCAGCGAATAAACTGTTCACCTTTATAGGCCTCGGGACGATATTGCGTCTCTGCAGCTGTGTTAGCGCTCAGGGCACACCAAGGTACTTTTGCGTCACTGATATGAATGCCCCCGTGCCACATTCCCTGGCTTCCCACCAGGAATTGCCCGGATGTTTCATCCCCCAGTAAGGAAAGAAGACTTTCAACGGAAGTAAACGTATCACCCTTTTTGTTCGACGGTACGGGGTAGCTGATCTTTAATAGTTTTGCTGGCATAGATTGTCCTCCCTGTTAATCACAGGCCCATTTGGCAGAGTTTTTGGTGGTGAGAGTGATATCCGTCTTTTTAAAATCGGGTGTATCCATAGGCATATTCGCCCCCGTACCCGGTACCAGATAGTTCGCCGTCTTCATAATAAAATCACCATCCGACCCATGCTCTATCCCGTTCGCACTCAGTTTCAGGTACGAGCCACCGCCGTTAAGCGTCAGCGTTTTCGGGGTGGTGATAATGATTTCGTCGTCGCTACAGGTCACCGTGAGCTGCTTTTGCGAGAACAGCGCCATGGTGTTGTGCTGGGCATGGATTTCGATATCCCCCTGGTTGGCGACAAGCTTCGCACCGGCCTTATGCACAAACAGCCCCAGCGCCTTTTCGACCGTCACTGACAGGTTTTTCATTGCGCCCATATCGAGGTGCTGGCCTGCGTTAATCATGGTGTTGCGGGTGCTGGTGAGCTGAAAGTGTTCACCGGAAGTCAGGGCAACACCTTGCGGGGCACTCGCCAGCAGGACGGCAGACTGAAGGTTTTTGAGTCGGTCGTTCACCAGGTTTATCTGGGTACTGATATCGCAGACTAATGCGCCAGCCGCTTCAGCGGCACTGTTCAGCGACTGCATCTGGCTGTTGGCCTGGTTAATCTGGTTAACCGCAGGCGTCATTTCCAGCACCGGGCCCTGCGCTTTGGACTGTTCATTCGCCGTCAGGAAAATACCTTTCGCCGCACGGACCGCGCCAAATTCATCAGTGCGCAGCTCGAATCCGCTGCCGCGCTGTTTGCGCTGGACATCGACCAGGTGCCCCATATTCAGCTGCGTTTTGCCGTATTCCGTGGCGAGTTTGATGTGCTCCTCGCCGCGCTGGTCTTCCATCCGCAGCTTGTTGTTCGCCGGCGTTCGCCAGATGTTGCGCGTATGGTTGTCACTGGTGACGTGGTCCGGGTGTTCAGAGTCATGCTGGGCATAAGCGATGTACGGTCTGTCGGGGTCACCACTGTCAAACACCACCGAGACTTCCGTGCCATCGAGTAACGGCGCGTGCCAGCCATAGGTGTCACCGGCATACGGTTTCGCCATACGCAACCACAAGTAGGCATAACCCGGTTCGCTGCTGTTGCGGTCGAAGTCCAGCTTCACGCGATAGCGCCCCTGCTCATCCAGCCAGGCATAGGTGTCGCCCTTCTGGGTGCTTTCCACGCGAGCTGGCAGGGAGCCGGATATGACCGGGCGATTAAGCAGTGCCGGACGGTAGCAGACAGATTCACTGTAGGGGATACCGTCGAATTCAAGCGTGAAGCTGCTTTTACGCGAACCACTGCTGCGCACCGTGGTGATAACAATCCCGTCTTTCACGGTTTCGGGCAGCGTTCCGTCTGTTTCCAGTACCTGGCCTGGTGCCAGCAACGGGCTGGAGGAATGCCCACTGACGGTGTACTGCGCGTTCATCATGCGTTCATGGCGCAGGCGGGCAAAATACGCGCCGGTTTCAGTGCTTTCGGTATCGCCTTCTGACAGGAATGGCTCCGCGTAGTGGTACGTTTCCCCGGAAGTAATCCCTTCTTTGCCACTGATGCTTTCAGAGCTGTCCTGCGGTGTCAGTGCATCCCGGTAGTTGTAATCACGGGTCGCCACACTGCCGCTGACAACGTGGTATGCGGTGTGAATATCCCAGATACTTTCCTGGCCGTTGTCGCTCATTCCCGCCGGGTTACGCAGCGGCAGGTTGACGTCAAACTGATATTGTTGCTGAGTGTCCTGGAAAATAACCACATCCTGTTCCAGACGGCTGTCCATCTCAAAGCGCCAGAAAACCCCCACTTCGGCCAGAAGACGCTGCACGAACTGCAAATCCGTTTCGCGCCACTGGGTAATAAGTTCACGAGCAGGATATTCGCGCGACAGGCGAAACTCAAAGTCCGGCCCTTCCATGCCGTGCTTACGCAGCACTTGCTCGACGACTTCGATAACCGACTGATTGAGGAAAACCTCGCTACCTTTGGTGTGGGCTAACAACGCAATACGCGGCACCAGCGTCAGTGCATAGCGTGTTTCATCTTTCGAGGTCGATACACGACGGAATGATTCAACCACACCAAAAACGCTACGCACCGGCACCGCAGGCACCCCTGTAAACATCGGCGTCTGCCAGGTAAAACACGCGGGCTTCAGCAGTAAGGTATCGCAGGCAATATCCGGAGTGATGCAGGTGAGAGACACATCGTAACGCCAGGGCTGGCTGAATGATTCCACCGAGCTGAAACTCAGCACATCCAGAAAATCAGTACTGCCATGGACATCCATCCGGTAACGTGACTGGCCCAGCAGTTGCTGGACCAGGCTGGCTCCATTACTTGTCAGAGAGCTGTTCACCCTGAAACTCCTTTAGATATTCATATCCATTGGAGCGGATGAACCACTCCAGCATTTATTAGTAATGAGATCGGTTATTTATTAACTCACGTTCAATCAGAAAGTCATAAATAACCGACAGCACACAAGATCAGAGTCAATATTGTATAACGTGATAATTAGCCCTGATCACCCCCCCCCAAATAAGCAATGCGTTCTTGCGTCAGTTTAGTTTGACACTGATATATTTTAATTCTCTTTTCAATCGCCGTGGTTGAAAGCTCTGCATCAGATAATTTCCCACATTTAACCACTTTATCATTCACCCATGTATTCTGAGCTTTACGCATTGAATTTTTGGCGGATTCAGGAAGGTATTTCCACACCTGGTTTAATGTGGCATCGGTTTCATCATAACTTCTTTTAGCGCTTTGCAGCCTGCTTTCACCATTCCCCTGAATAATGGTTTCTTTATCAACGCCCATCAAGGATGACTGGTAAAGGGAAACAGTAATATCATTATAATTACTAAAGTTATCTACCTGAATATCCTTGCCATTATCCGCTAATTTCAGATTGTAGCCCACACTCTTCCAGATCACGCTTCCACTATTAAACTTCCCGCTTCCTTGGGTAATACGGTAAAGCCTTGATGGATCATCACCAATGACCGCCAGTGTTTCTGGTGAAACCTTAACTGAAATAGTGGCACTGCATCCCAGGCCGTCATCATCGTTACGCATGGTGGAAACATTCGAAGTACTGACGCTGATTAAATCCAACTCCTTCTGATAAGCACTTAATGGTTTGCTAAATTTATCCTGCCCAGCTGCCAGATAGTTACTCTGCAAAACACCAGATGCTTCATCCTTTATATATTTTTTGATGGCATTATTTGCATCATCCCTGCCACATTTAAAATCATTCGAATCAAACAAGCCCGCATTGGCGCTAAAAGAAAACATCGAAATAATTGAAACCGCCACTAAACTCTTATACATATTTACTACTCCCTATTTTTATTTAGTAAAAAATGCTTATTACTCTTGCCCGTCAAACTCCAGCACAATCCCCTCTTCCTCATCCCAGCCTAAAACCAGTGAGATGGTACGTTGCTGCGCGGCTTTACGTTGCAGTAATTGTTGGCTGAGTACCGGCAGAATTTGCTGATTCAGCAGGCTGTCGATGTTGCGCGCACCGGTGTCCGGCAGCAGGCAGGCGGCAACCAGCGTGTCGTACAGGCTGTCGTCGATAGTGGTTTGCAGGCCGTAATGGTTTTTCAGGCGTTTAGCCACCTGGGCGAGTTTCATTTCCACGATGGTGCGCAAAGCGGTTGCATTTAGCGGGCGGTAAATCAGCGTCTGGAAGCGCGCCAGCAGCGCAGGCTGGAAGTGGTCACGTAATATCGGGCGCAACAGCTCCTGTAAGTCGCGGTCGGAGGCTTGCGGTTGCTCCTCCAGCAACTGCATTATGTGGTCACTGCCGAGGTTGGCGGTCATCAGAATAACGGTATTACGGAAGTCAATTTCCCGCCCTTCGCCGTCACGCATCACACCGCGGTCAAACACCTGATAGAACAGGTTAATGACATCACGGTGCGCTTTTTCCACCTCATCGAGCAACACCACGCTGTACGGGCGCTTGCGCACCGCTTCGGTCAGAATGCCGCCCTGGCCGTAACCGACGTAGCCCGGAGGGGAACCTTTGAGCTGGGAAACGGTGTGTGCTTCCTGATATTCGCTGAGATTGATGGTAATCAGCGATTTTTCACCGCCGAACAGGCTGTCGGCCAGCGCCATCGCGGTTTCAGTTTTTCCTGTGCCACTCGGGCCAACCAGCAGGAACACGCCCAGCGGACCGTTTTCCGGTGTCAGCCCGGTTTTTGCGGCCCGCAGTCGCTGCGCCATATCCACCAGGGCGGCGTCCTGGCCGACCACGCGGTTAGCCAGATAGTGCTCCAGCATCAACAGGTCAGTCTGCTCATCTTTCAGCAGGCTGGAAAGCGGCACGCCGGTCCAGTCAGCAATCACGGTGGCGACCGTGCGCACATCCACGTCCAGGTTCAGCAGCGGGGTATCCTGCTGAACAAGTGCCAGCCGCGCCTGCAGGTCAGTGGCTTCGGCCTGACGGCTGATGTCAGCGCGACAGTTGAGCAATTCCTGAGTCAGCGTTTTTTCAAGGTCGTACTGTTTATCAAGCCGGGCCAGTTGTACAGTCAGCTCTGAGGTGCGGATTTCAATCTGCGCCAGACGCTCGCCGTGGGTGGTATTCCCCAGCGCGATATCTTCCAGCAGAGCCTGTGCTTCCATATCCAGTGCGCTGATTTGCGCATTCAGGCGGGTCAGTGCCTCCGGCAGGGTATCGAGACTCATGCGCACACGGGCCGATGCAGTGTCCAGCAGGTCGACCGCCTTGTCCGGTAACTGGCGGCCGGTAATGTAACGGCGCGACAGGCTGACCGCGGCTTTGACCGCATCATCAGTGATATGCACACCGTGGTGCTGGGCGTAGCGGGACTTCAGCCCCCTGAGCATCAGGCAGGCCATCTCGTCATCCGGCTCGTCTACTTTGACCATCTGGAAGCGGCGTTCAAGGGCAGCATCGCGTTCAAAATATTGTTTGTATTCGCTCCAGGTGGTGGCGGCGATGGTGCGCAGTTCGCCACGCGCCAGCGCCGGTTTCAGCAGGTTAGCCGCATCCGCGCCACCCGCCTGGTTACCGGCACCAATAATGGTGTGCGCTTCGTCGATAAACAGCAGAACCGGCGTCGGGGAGTTCTGTACCGCATCGATGACGTTTTTCAGGCGCTGTTCAAACTCGCCTTTCACACCCGCCCCTGCCTGCAGTAGTCCTAAATCCAGGGTTCGCAAGCTGACGGTCTTCAGACTTTCCGGCACATTACCTTCGGCAATGCGTAAAGCCAGTCCCTCGACCAGCGCGGTTTTCCCCACGCCCGGTTCACCCACCAGAATCGGGTTGTTCTTGCGGCGGCGCGAGAGAATATCCACCATCTGACGGATTTCATTGTCGCGGCCAAACACCGGGTCGATTTTCCCTTCTCTGGCTTTCGCGGTGACATCGAGAGTGAATTTATCCAGTGCAGCCTGCAGCGCTTCACATAAGGTCTTGCCGGTGGCACTGGCCTCGCGCGGCACGTCACCCAGCGTGGATGGCGACTGCGCGAGTCTCTCCTGCTGCTGCACATCCGGACGTTCATCGGACTGCACATCCAGCAGTGGCCTCAGGCGATTAATCTGCGTTTCGCTCAGGCTGAACAATGGCCACAGACCTTCACAGCGCAGAAGCGTCGGCTTTGAAATCAGGGCCTCAAGCAGATGGACACTGCGGATGACCGGATTGTCGTCCTGCAGGGAAGCACTGAGCCAGGCGAACTTCATCAGCGCCTGCAGGTCTGCCGAGAGTTGCGGGCGCGTCTGCACGGAACGAGGCTGTGCATCCAGGCACGCCAGCAGGCTCTGCCACAGGCCATCCATATCCCACTCGTAGCGGCGCGCCAGCACGGTGATGTCCCCTTCCCCCAGTTCCAGCAGTTTAAGCAGCCAGTGCTCAATGGTGATTTCGGCATGCGCCCGGGTCTGACACAGCGTGGCGGCCGCTTCCAGAGCCCGTGCACAGTACGGGTTTAAACGACGAAGTAATACGGCTGACTGCGGTTCCATGATGTGTTCCTTTTTGAAGTACGCTACCGCCCTTAGCCTTCTCCTTTGCAGGAAACCCAGGCCCATCAGGTCGGTTGCTTTATGCTGTTTTTGTTTACTCAACCGCCGGATGGCGGCTCAGGAAACAAAAACAGCAGACGGTTTCCCGTCTGCTGTGAAGTCTGTCTTACGCGGTGGTACGTTCGTTCCAGGAATCGGAATGAATGATGTTGCCGTCTTTGTAAGTCCAGGTGATTTTTTCGTAGCGCAGTTCAATCATTTCCAGGTGGTTGTGCTTCTCGTAGCCCGGATCTTTGATGTCGTGCATTTTTGGCGCAACTTTCACCAGTTTGACGTTTTCCAGTTTGGTGTTGAAATATTCAACTTCCTGGCCTGCGTCGTTGATTTTGTACCATTTGAATTCGGCAGACTTCAGGGTCTGACCGGTGGTGACGGCTTTGTACAGATAAGGGCTTGAAGAGTCGATTTCCTTGGTAAACAGGAACGGGGTGTGAATACGGGTCCCCGTCAGTTTGCCGGTGTTGTTGTCGGTCGGGATATACAGCTTGTGGTCCTGTGACACGATTTCGATGCTGCCTTCACGATCCTTTACGTCAACGGAACCTTTGATGTCCGCACCGCCGTCGTCTTTGAGCCACAGATAGACTGGAATTGCCATGTTTACTTCTCCATTTCACTTGTTATGACATCACCCTTTGCCGGTGATGTTGTTTTGCCCGGTACCTGGCAGGCGTCGGCCTGAGGCACAAGACTGATTTCAACGCGGCGGTTTGCCGCGCGATGTGCATCTGAATCATTCAGTTTCAGTGGCCTGCTTTCACCATACCCCTGAACCGCAAAGCAGCTTTCCTGCACCTCGCCGGTGTCGCGCATCCAGTCGCGTACCGACTCCGCTCGTTGCCGGGAAAGTCTCTGATTGGATTTGTCATCCCCCACATCATCGGTATGCCCGGCCACCACAATCAGCCAGCCCGGCTTCGCGTTAATCCCGGCCAGCGCCTTCACCAGCACACCGATGGAGCTCGCTTTGAGCTGCCAGCGACCGGTGTCAAACAGTGAGAGGCTGTCCAGACGCACGATTTGCGATACTGGCTTATGCTCCGGAGGTGAAGGTGGGACATAGGTATTGATGGCCTGTGGCAGAGCTGGGGGAGGAATATAGGTATCAATGGCCTGTTGCAGCGTCAGCCACAGCCTATACCCCGGGTAATAACCCAGGCTGTAACGCATCGGCTCTCCCTGGCGATGCCAGCGTTCAACCTTGAGTACATGCCGCTTCAGCGCCTCAAGTGACTGCGCTTTAGGCGTGTAATGATCCATTGGAATAGCGGACCAGCGCTGGAGGTCAGCACCGATCTCGCGGATCAGATCCCGGTTGTTGAGCGCAGAAAACCCCAGAGCCACCAGTGCACACAACCACATCAGAAACACGACGTAACGGGTACGTTGCCCACCCTGGACCGGGGCGGCGAACGGCGCCAGTAATGGTAGAACGGCGTCAGGAAAACGGTTGCCGGGGTCACTGACCGCCGTCACACAAGGGAGTTGTAAACAGGTACGTCGAAACAGCCAGTCTGACCAGACAGACTGGGCCGCAGGGTCGGCATTTGTGGCTCCGAGCCGCAACACCACGGCAAAAGTACGCACCGGCGGGGTTAATCTGTCCGCTTTATCCAGTTCATCGAGCAGCGTTTCGCGAATAAAGCCAAATGCCTGGCTGAGTACCGCAAGCATGGCAAGATTGTCTTCCGACTGCTGCCAGTCAATCAGCGCCTGCGGCGATTCATTGGCCGGGCACACCACGGGTTTATTGCCACGTACCATCATCCAGGGCGTTTGCGGACCAGAAAATTCACAACTCACCACCACCGGTGGCGTAAAACCGGTCAAGGCACTCAACTGTTTGATTTGCTGGCGGAGTGTTTTCAGTGCTGAGCGCAGTACGGCCTCATCCTGATGCTGGTCGGGCAGACACACGTACATCACGGAAAGCTGCCCCACCTGGCGGGGTTGTTGTTCCTGAATACTGCGTACCATGCCCGTTAACTGGTCCACATCTCCGGCGTGCAACCACCAACCCTGAGCGGTTTTGCGCAGCGGTTGCCCCTGAAAGATTGCATCAAGGCCGTCGCCACAGACCAGCACAACCGGCCCCTGGGTATCCAGTAACGGCAGGTCGATAAAAGCATCCGAACCTTTGGCTTGCTGTGTGCGGTAGCGGCAGTTTTTCCACACCAGCCAGCCGGCAAGCATGGCGAGCATCAACGTGGCCAGGCTTTTGAATGCATTACTGACCGGCATGAAATACCACAGCAGCCACAGCAACGCCGCAAACCCGGCCAGGGTATGTAAAACAACCGAGAGGATGACTGATTTACGCATTAACGTGGCAACTCCGGTATTTGCGCCGATAGCAGCGCCTGGAGCCACAGATGCCCTCCCCACCAGACCACGCCCGTCAGCACCACCGCCAGCACGACCCAGAACCAGACCGAACGCATCAGGCTCCAGCGATGTTTACCCGTCCGGTGAACAACCAGAGACAGACCGGCATCGGGTTGGGAAACGCGTTCTGACAGCGCTTTAATTACGTCCTCTCGCTGTGTCTGACTCACCGCTTTGCTGTACAGTCCCTGGAAGCCAAGGGCAATCACGCGGTGATAGCAGGTCAAAACCGCCTTATCGGGTGCCGACTGGCGCAGCACTTCAGCAATGCGGTCCCACAACGCTTCACCGGCATGCAGGGAGCCGAAAAAACGTGCCTGAAGGGGGGCTTTACGCCAGGCGAGTTGGCCTTCATCAATCCGTGGCGCGTCACCCTCTTCTGGTTTCTCCGGCTTACGACTCATCACCGCTTCATCCAGCAGAGCGCACTGGGCATAGGAAATATGGTCGATGCTGGCGGCGTCATATCCGGCGCGTTCGAGCGCTTCTCGCACGCTTTCGACCTGCTTAACGCATTTGTCGTAAAGTGCTGAGCCATCGGGTGTCGTCGCCCCTTTCTTCAGCATGGTGACAATCAGCCAGGTTTCGGCCATCAACGCATCGATATCCATGTCATTTTTCATGAGCGCAGCACCGCAAAGAGTTCAAGCTCAAGCTGGCCCAGTAAGGCAGGCACATAGAACATGCACACACCCTGTTCCTGCATCTCACGGGCAGCCGCGCTTTCCATGTCGAGCGCAAAATACTGGTTTTCCATCCGCACCGGTAACGCCGCCGGTACGCGGCTGACAGGAATAAGTGGAATGCCTTTCAGTGCCGCGCTGTAGATTTCATTCACATCATCCGGTGAACCGGCCTGGCACAGTGCCGGGAAGCGGTCGGCTATCTGCCACGCCGGAATGTCAGAACGCACAGAGAGATACAGGTCGGCTTCTTCGCGCAGACGGATATCGTGCAGGCTGGCTTTCCAGGTTTGCTCATCCGGACGGGACATTTCAAGCACGATGACCCTGGATGGCAGACTGGCTTCCAGCAAACCGGTGAGCAGCTCAAACAAAGGCGGGAAGGCACTGGCTGGCTCCGCATGGTCATAACCGGGAATGGCATCCAGATCATGATCCAGGGAGAAAGTCAGCATACTGCCCGCCAGGCGAGCCAGTTCAGCCCATACCTGTTCAGGGTGACGAGCCGGGAAGCGCTCATATTCCGTCAGTACTCGCGCATGGGAATTGAGGGCATTCAGCAGCCAGAACAGCGAAACATCAGCAACCGCAAAATCAGCCAGGCGTTCGTTACTCTCACGGCGCATCGACATCAGGCGCTGGCGACGTGAGCGAAGCTGGCGATTCAGCAAGACCAGGCGCTCATGCAGCGACGGGCTGGCGGAAAATAACGCCAGTGGAGGAATAAAAGTCGCGTCCTGACGCCATCCGCCCTGCCCGTCCCGGATAAGACGTGCCACCGGGCAGGTTTTCCATGACTCGTTACTTTCATGCGCAAACCGCACAGTAAAATTGAAACGGGCAACGGCCATCGACTCTTCTCCAGCACCGAAGGCATCCTGCACGGTCACCCATTCTTCGCGATAGCGCAGCGGTCTGTCAGAAACGACGTTTTCCTGCTGAACATTGCTCATCCCAGGCTGCATCAGCGGCAGTGCGATGACTACCGTGACCACATCGAGGCCAGCAAGCTGCGAAGATGCAAGCTCACGAGGCAGCGGTGGAAGGTCACTGTTTTGGGTGTCAATAAGTGAACCCTCTTCCAGCCACAGACGCAGTTGTGAGATCTGGACCAGCCCGGATGAGAGCAAGTTGTCATCAAATTCAACCTTTTCCACCCCCCACGGAAAGGGAGAAGCCAGTGCCGAAACACCGGCACTGCGAAAAGATCCCCATGCTGCCTGCTGCTGGAATTGCTGAGGGGACAGCAATGCCCCCTCATTCCACAGTGGACGATAGATTTTCATCCCTGCAACCACCTTAGGCTTTGGCTTTTGGCATCTGCGAGACAAGAGACAAATTGACGTCCATGCCTTCCACCTGGAAATGCGGTACCGCGAACAGCTTCACGCGGAAGAAGCCCGGGTTATCCTCAATATCCTCAACCACGACTTTGGCATCACGCAGCGGGTGGGAAGCCTGCAGATCGTCGCCCGGATCGGTCATTTCCGTCACCAGACCGCGGATCCAGGTATTCAGCTCCAGCTCCAGCAGACGACGGTCTTTGGTGGTACCGATGTTTTCGCGCTGAATCAGCTTCAGATAGTGCGCGATACGCGACAGCAGGAAGATATACGGCAGGCGGGAGTTGATTCGGCTGTTAGCCGTCGCATCAGCCGTGTCATACAATGCCGGTTTCTGCGCTGAGTTTGCGGAGAAGAAGCAGGAGTAATCGCGGTTTTTGTAGTACGACAGCGGGATAAAGCCGAGGTTTGCGAATTCAAATTCACGGGTTTCCGGGATCATCACCTCACTCGGGATTTTCACCTGGTTGCCGGTACCGAGATCATACAGGTGGATTGGCAAATCAGTGACGGCACCACCCGCTTGTGGCCCACGAATTTGCACACACCAGCCGTTTTTGATGAAGCTTTTCACCATGTTGGTCGCAAACGCGAAAGAAGCGTTGGTCCACAGATATTTTTCGTGGTCGGGTCCTTTCACTTCTTCGACATAGTTGAAGCTGCGTACCGGCACGGTGTCCGGTCCATAGGGCAGACGACCCAACACGCGTGGCATCGTCAGACCGATATAGCGGGAATCGTCGGAATCCCGGAAAGACTTCCACTTAATGTATTCCGCGCGGTCAAAATAGTTGCCGATGTCTTTGATCGCCGCCACTTCTTCCATTGAATTTTTAAGGAAGAATGCCGGGCCGACCGAGCCGATAAATGGCATATGCGCCGCTGCAGACACTTTGGAGATATTACGCAGCAACGCCACGTCCTGCGGGCTGGCATCGAATTCGTAGTTGGAAATCACGGAGCCAATAGGCTCGCCACCCGGAGTATCATACTCAGCAATGTAGGTGTGTGCGTATAAGCCGCACTGGATGACTTCCGGTGCATCTTCAAAGTCCTGACGCAGATCATCTTTGGACACGTCGAGCACTTCAATTTTCACGTTCTGGCGAAAATCGGTGCCATCCACCAGGGATTTCAGGCCCCGCCATGCGGATTCCACTTTCTGGAATTCCGCGTGGTGCATCACGACGTCCAGCTGGCGGCTAATTTGATAGTCGAGTTCGGCAATGTGATGGTCCAGCAGGGTTTTATCCAGCTTCTCAACACGCTGACCGGAGTTTTTCAGACGCTGCAACAGTACCTGAACGGCAGCCGTGACGCGCTCATCGGCGGTGGCATCGGCCAGTGCCTGGCTGTCCTGCCAGACGTTAATATCAGACAGACCGGAAACCGGGCTCAGGTTAATTTTTTCAAACAGGGAAGCGTATACGCTTCCCTCACTGTCACGTTCCCGGACAAGCGTTTCGCCGGTGGACAACGGGGTATTTTGTACTGACATGAGCATTATCTCGCATTAATCCGTTAAGTGGAGGGTCTACGCCTTAGGCGCCAGGGCATTCAGTTCGTCACGCAACTCATCACTGAGCGCCGGATCCCTGAGAATGCTTTCGAGCTCTTTACGGAAGGTGACGTTATCCAGCAGGTTAGATTTGAGGTCACGCAGCAGATTGCGCATCGACAACATCGCGCGCAGTTGTGGAATTTGACGAGCAACCTGCTCAGGTTCGAAATCTTTCATTTCACTGAACGCGAGGCTGACATTTTCTTCCGAGCCATCACTGGCAAGGGTATTTTCCACCGTCAGGCTGAGAGTGGGATTAAAGCCCGCCAGTACACTGTCGAAGTTATTTTTATTGATATTCACTTTTTCACGTTCGGATAACGGGCTCGCTTCCTTCCCATTACTGTAGTCACCCATGACCACTAACTTCAGCGGCAATTCCATTTTCTTCTGTGTGCCACCGGTATGCAGGGCTAATTTAATATTGACACGGGCTTTGGGTATTTCATTCTGAAAAGAACTGGACACAACTAACTCCTTTTATGACGTGCGTGACGGATCTCAGGCAAAAAAAATTGCGCTCAGTGACCCAAACGTTAAAGCAGGGAATAAATTTCAGATAAATTAGCATCGATTAACGATTGATTTAAACAGATAAAATCTTAGAGGACGCATTTAAGGTCAGTTTATTTGTTTAAAAATAAACGTTGTTTTTCTTAGTCATTAGTTTCTTTTTTTTGACCATTTTCATGTATTCCCCAAATCAGTCGCTCAGGCCGTTTACGGCTGACAGACGAGGGAATCCGGTTGTGTGTCAGAACTGGATTTTACAAAAATGTGAAATATATCTATCGCTCAAACATGGCGGAACTGGAAAAACAGAAGATGCTTTTCCGGTTTTACTTACTTCATTGAGTCACTCAGAATGATAAGCTGGCAGGATTATCTTATTGTCGCGAAGGACTGGTATGAGTGGATAAGGCCGAGTGGCGAAAAAAGAGCCATATATACACCCTGGGATGAATTACACACCGCCTTCAACATTAAGGGAGAACGGATTAAACCTCCGGAACTGTGCATTACCGGAAAGTGGAGCGAAGTACACTCTGTATTGACGCAATGTCATTTTATTGCTGTCCCGGTATCGGGTAAACATGGTTTTTCCGCATTTAATCTGCTCCCCTTTTTTTAGGATCTGTCGGGATGCTGTAAGCTGCATGCGACACGTACCAGTCAATAAATATAAAATTCATTTATAAATATAAAAAGAGTATGACGAATAACTTTGGAGCAACAATATCCTTTAATCTATTGATAGGGTTAAAAGCTATTTATCCGTTATCACCCTGACTGAAGTTATGGAGAAATTCACTATGTCAGAAGCATCCAGTACGTTGAGCACAATTGACCAGAGCAAAGCAAGACGAAGGGAGTTTGAAGTCATGATGGAGTCCACACTGGCAGAATTTCAGCAAAAAATGCATGAGTTGACCCGGTTGGTGGAGTGTTGGTTACACGATACTGGCGTCTGTATTACTGCTTCTGATGTTTACATCAAAATTAACCTGCCATTTGTACATAAATATCCCTTATCCACTATTAATTTTGAATATGCCGGGAGAGAGATAACGCTATTACCAAAATATATTTTTCTAGCCGGCGGGGCGAAAGGCGCTATCAGTTTTCTATGTGGGGGGGCACATCCGAAATGTTTCACGATTTTTATGGAGGTTCCACAGCGGGAGCATGAAGGATGGATTATATGCAGTGAAGGTGAGAGATCTATTGACGGTGTGGTTTTAACAGAAAAAGAATTTTTCCGCACCCTGCATATTTAATTGCATTTGAGGTGTATATAACCAGGGAAATGCCAGAATTGGAATCATATCATAGCAATTCTACCACTCATATCTGCGGCCTGTGCTGAGGTGATAATTACAGCAAGTCAACTCAGGCAGCGATATGAATATTTAAATTCACAGAAATAGTTTCGTGATAGCTATTATGAATAACATCACGCTATACTTAATGATTCAATATCATTTTAAATGCTCCGCGTGCGATGTCCTGTCTGGTAAAGCATATCCAGAAGTGACTTTGTCGTACTGACATTTAATTTCCTCATCGCGCTTCGCTTATAATAACTGACACTTTTAATATTGATATCATTATTCAGTGCAACAGTTTCATGACTTAAACCATCCAGCAGATTGTTGAGAACTAACAATTCAATTTCATTTAACATCACACTTCTCTTAACCTGGGGGTAATGATAACTACCACAGCTACGAACACTGCATCTTATGATTAAGATAAATTTTTTTATGAAATCATCAGGGGTATCACTGGAATAAATTACAGGGTATCTTGACGTTGAAACTTCCATTGATTTTTGCAATGAACTGTATACAGGAATAACAAGCCTGTCATCACGGCTAAAATCTGTAGGTATATGTTGATCGGCAAGAATAACATTTACAGATGGCAATTTATTTATCCCGCTTACTTTTTTGATATAGATATCATTTATATCACGAAGTAAAAAATCCATCCCCTGCTTCCAGAAATTGTTCATATGAAAAATTTCAATGCTGATCATGTAATTAATCTTCCTTTTTTTTAATTTAACTGCTGTTCTAAATATTTCTAAAACGTTTTGTTGTCTAAAATACTGTGTATTTTTGTCAACACGATATTTATATTAAACAGAGAGATATGACCTGTTTTCTGATCTTGACTTCAGTTACATAGGGAGTGGAAAACACAGGGCATCCAGCCCTGTGTTTTCCTTCAGCCTGTCAGCATTCAGGACATCAGAATGACCAGGAGACCCCCAGGTGCGCCGTCAGTGGCTCGTCAACCTGCTTACCATGTGAGTAACTGGCGTTCACATTCACATTGATGGTGTCTGTCACCTTCGCATTCACACCCACCTGATAAATACCGCGTGAGCCACTCAGGTCGTTGGTGAAGTGGTCTTCATTGACTTTCACATCATTGCTGTCAATGAATTCCTGGGCCAGCGCCGCACGGAAGTAAGGCTGGATTTTCGAACCATTCACCTCGAAGTTATGCCCCACCTGCACACCCACTTCGCCCACCATGGAACGCTGATTATCCACCTGCGCTTTCATGCCGTTCGACAGCGTGTAATTGCTGCTGTCACTGACAAAGGCACTCATGCCCACATAAGGTGCCACATAGGTCTCATCAAACCAGAAATACTTCCCGGTCTGCAGGTGTGCACCAATACCGTTGGCATCATAGTTACCATAAGCCCGGCTGCCGCTGTTCATCTGCGCATTCACATCATGAGCAAAGCGGTTGGCTTTCAGCACACCGTCCACATAGAAACCGGAGTTATGCATGTAGCTGCCGTAACCCCCGACAGAGTAAGAATCCACCTCACCATCCCCGCCACGGTCAAATTCCATGTCAGAATTACTGTAGGAGGTAAAACCACCGAAGGTGAACACACCATCACCGGCTTCAACGGACTTGTCCACCCCGAGGGTGAGACCGTTGATACCCATGTCATAACCGGCACCGGCTGAAGAGCTCACGCCAAAGTTATTGAAGTTGTACTGTGCCCAGACACTGGTTTCGTGCTCAAAGGAGCGCACCTGGTCCAGACGTCCACGTACTGTGTCCAGTTCAGCCTTGAATATCAGAGGGTCAGCTGTGGCCATGGAAAGCACCGCTGCCGTACTTGGCGATATCGTCATTTCTGACGGCGGCGCAGGTTCTACCGGTGCTACAGGCTCTGTCGGATCTACCGGTGTCGTCGGATCTATCGGTGTCGTCGGATCTATCGGTGTCGTCGGATCTATCGGTGTCGTCGGATCTATCGGTGTCGTCGGATCTATCGGTGTCGTCGGGTCTATCGGTGTCGTCGGGTCCACAGGCTCTGTCGGCGGCACGATCTCAATTGGGTGCGTAGGCTCTAATGGGACAATCGGGTGCGTAGGGACATTGGGTTCAATGGGGTGGACTGGTGCATCCGGTGTCGAATTGAGTGACCAGGTATTATTGCCCTGGTCAACCAGATAATACTGGTAGGTTCCCACATCCACGACCCCACCATTATTCGCCAGCGTAAACTCTGCATTCCCACCACCGGTCTGTATCACCTCCATACCGTCACCTGACGTCGGACTCACCCCGGTATCGGCGATAAACACATCAAAGTCGCCGTTTGCTTCACCGGTCACTGTCAGGGTGTCGCTCTGCAGCGTCGCGACTTCGGTGTTCATATAAAATGTTCCCGTCCCCTCCAGACTCGTCATGGTCAGGTCGGCATAGCCACTTTGTTCATAGTAAACACTGCCGCCATCCATGGTCATGGCACCCATGCTGTACTGCGTATTGCTGCCACTGACTGCTGAGGTGTTGTCCAGATACAGTGCACCGGAATCCGACAGGGTCATATTTGCACTGTCAGTCACTGCGCCCGCAGTCACCGTTAACTGACCACCAGACGTGACGGACACATCGCCACCCAGGGTGGCACCAGTATAAATGTAGCCAGCTCCACCATTCACCGTCAGGTCTGTGGCTGTGCCGCCGGTGTTAACGTCAACCCTGCCCCCGCTGTTAGCTATGGTGCCATTAGCCACACCGTCACTTTCAATAGTTTGCAGGCCAGTATTGTTAACTGTTGTGCCATTAGCCACACCGCCGCTTTCAATAGTTTGCAGGCCTGTGTTATTAACTATAGTGCCATTGGTTATGCCGCCGGCAAACACCTGCTCCCAGCCACCGCTAACATCAGTACCGCTGGTTATACCACCAGTATTAACGTCAACTTTTCCTCCACTGTTAACGATAGTGTCATTAGCCACACCACCACTTTCAACAGACTGCAGACCAGTATTATTCACGATGGTGCCATTGGTTATGCCGCCGGCAAGTACCTGTTCCCGGCCACCGTTAACATTAGTACCACTGGTTGTGCCATTAACGTTTACTGTTCCCCCTGTGTTCACTGTTGTGCTGTTCGCTGTGTCACCGGTGTTGACGGTGAAAATACCACCGTTATCAAGCAGGACATTACTGGCGGTGCCCATTGTCGCATCGATGGAGAACGCGCCCAGTGCATTCGTGCCACTGACGGTCGCATCGGTATTCGTGACAAGTGCAGCACCACTGCTTTGAATGACACCGGCAGCTGTTGCGCCTGCGGCAATATCCAGAAGCCCACCGCTGTTAACGGTTGTGTCGTTCGC